>JAEYZG010000034.1 GCA_023428135.1 Bacteroidota bacterium
GGTATCTCATGTTTATCAAAAGCTTCCTCCCAACGTTCACAGACATCTACAGAGAAGCCCTCTCCTATTTCACCAGAGAACTCATCCATATCTTTATCTCTGGAATCCCTGTAAATAGTGGAAGACACGCATTGTATCCATACCTTCGGAGGCTTTTTTAATTTCATCAATGCTTCTCCCAGGACATTCGTTGCATTGACCCTAGAGCTTATGATTTCATTTTTATTTTCATCCGTATAGCGACAATTAACATTCTTTCCGGTAAGATTGATTAGTAAATCAGCCCCTTCCATCCATTCCACCCAATTTGAAATATGTTGACCATCCCAGTGAATCCATAGAATATTATCTCGCATTTCATTCTTTCCTCTCGTTAAGATAATGACCTCTTTAACTTTATTTTTATAATAATCTGCAAGCACCATTCCCAGGTAGCCTGAGCCACCTGCTAATATTATTCTGTTCATACAAGTAGTATTTAAAGTATTATTAATAAAACGATGAGACGATAAATGAGCCAACTTAAAGTCAATACAGAAGGCAGATTCAGAAGCTTCACTCTTCTTTTATGCTCCATTAGTAAGATACCAACAACAATGAGAAAATAGCCGAGATATCCGACATTGGAAAGCATAACCCCTGAATAAGGAAAACACAAGGCAGGCAGCAACAGTAAGGAACCTATCAATGAAACAGCAATGAGATTACCAAGATATTCCCAGACCATTCTTTTGTTTAAGAAAAAAATCAACACACCTTGAAATACTAACTGACCACCGCAGATCAGCAATTCTCTCCATAGGTTTGAAGCAGGAACCAAAGGAACCAGACGAGCAGAAAAAGCATTTACTGCCAATGCTGAAACGATCCATGCAAAAAGAATAAAAGCCAACCTATACTTTTTATTGATATCAGGAATGCAGGCGTTAAAGGCAGATTCAGCTGATGGCACAATTACTTTGCGATTATATGAGACAAAGAAATACAATTTCTTCATGATGAAATTAAATGGCCTGAATCTGAACAATGGCCATAAAAGCGGAATATTATGTCCGATCACTTTGTACAGACTTTCCAGGCCATAAGAAACAGAGCCTTCAACAGTATCAACCAGGGCTATCTCATTCCTTGCACGATCTTTATCAATTTTACAAGTAATATCCTCTCCCATTTTATTGTATGCGACACGACCATTTTCATCTAGCATTCCGGATTTCAAAAAAGCAGATGTATAAAGGTTGCACATAGGACATTCTTCATCGTAAATGATCACATGATTTTTTAAAGTTTTCATACTTTCAGAAATTATTGAAAATTAAATCCAAATAAAAAAGCTTATTTAATAAGCTTTAATAACATACCGAAGAACCAGCTCTGATCTGAACCAAGCATGATGTCAACCGATTTATCCATTTTATCTACAAATCCGCCGAGCTGGCTCATCATATCCGTAAAGGCCTTGACTTCATCTTTTGATCTGTCACCTTCGACTTCCTGTAACTGATGCAGGACATTTTTTACCGGTTCTATCTCTCTCCTTTTTCTTTCCCTGGAAATTCTTTTAGCAATTTCCCAGATATCCTTTTCTGCGATAAAATATTCTTTGCGGTCACCCGGAACTAGCTCTTTGTGAATAAGATTCCAGCCTAGAAGGTCTCTAATATTCATATTGGCATTACCACGAGAAATACTCAGCTCTTCCATAATTTCTTCTGTACTGAGCGGTTTTGGGGCGATAAGCAAAAGCGCATGAACCTGAGCCATAGTTCTGTTAATCCCCCATTCTGACCCAAGTTTTCCCCAAGTCTGAAGAAACTGCTTTTTACCTTCTTCAAAATCCATGATTCAAATATAGAACTTATTTTTAAACTTTCAATAATTACTGAAAATTCAATAAAAAAGTTTTAAATCCATAAAATTTAATTTTCTCAAATATGAACCTGTATAGATGGATTCAGAAAAGGTTTTAATTAATTTTAACAGGGATATGCATTAAAACAAAGCAAAAGTCTCGTATCTGTAAACAGAAGTTTTAGTGTCCTTTATACTTCTTTTAATTATTTAACAAATTTTGAATATCCATGGACCAAAAGAATGAATCAGAAAACAAATCGGAAGAACCCGTAAATTCTGAAAAAATTACACTCAATTCCTTTAGAAAAGAATACATCTGGGGATTTACCCAAGGGAACCCAATGCGTATGTCGAATGACAAAGAGGGCTTCTATAAATTAATACAGCCATTAACCGGTAATAATGGAACTATCACCATCGGTGCATCATTTCATCCGTATCAAATTATCAATCAAGCAGGAGATGACATATGGGAAACTTTGTATAATGTAATAGAGGCGAATGGGTTTTGTGATTATAATCAACTGATTGAAGAGAAGTATTTCTTTCATATGAATACTCCAGGCCCTCAAGCCTTCCCAATTGGTAAATGGGAGGATCAAAGACTTTATACGGAAATAAACCCAGAGTTTTCAAGGTTTGTCCCTTTTCTAATCCCTTACCTGACGTACAATACATTGGAAGATCCTCTTTGGTTGGAAAAACTGCATATGGGTATTGCGACTGTTGGAAATGCTCAGGAGTTCATAGAATCGGTCAATAATGCTTCCAGGTTTTTAATGCCTGAACCAACTTTCATCATAGGTTTTGGTGTATTTGAAAAAAATAATCCGAGTGAATTAATCGATCATTATGTTGATTTTTTAGAGAGACATTTAAAGAAATGATAGGTCAGAATTGAAAGGACAAATAATAGACTAATGGCCTAGGTCTGACCAATTGATACAGCAAGATGAAGGTAGAATTACATCCTTATAATAAAAACTGGAAGAACCTCTTTGATATTGAAAAAGAACTTCTTTCATCTGCAATACAAAATTCAGATATTCAAATTGAACATATAGGAAGTACTGCCATAGAAGGTCTAAGCGCTAAGCCAATCATTGATATTCTGATAGGAATACCTGATTTTTCAAAAGTTAATGACTTTATAGCTCCTATAGAAACATGCAACTATACTTATATTTCTGTATATGAAGACACTATGCCATACCGGAGATTTTTCACAAAATCTAAGGAAAATAAAAGAACCCATCAGATTCACATGGTAGAATTAAATTCTCCTTTCTGGATAAGGTATCTGGCTTTCCGTAATTATTTGAGAGAACATCAGGAAGAAAAAGAAGCTTACAATCTCTTAAAATCCGAATTGGCTGAAAAGGATTGGGAAGATATCAATGAGTATGCTCAGGCTAAGACAGCATTTATTAGAGCTGTGGAGTATAAGGCTGGAATTAGGGAGAGGTAACTTAAACTCTCATTTTTCATATAAAATTAATGACGAACCTTTATTTTTCAAAACTTATAGAAGTATTAGGAATAGTACTTTTAATCTTATGTGGTGTTACTATTTTTTTAATATTCGTACCCATTATAATTATACTATTGCCATTTATCCATATTGCTAATATAAAGGAGAAACAAGAATACCAGAATTTCCTTGTCCAGAATGAAGGCAAAAAATCCTTTTGTTATACATCTAAGAAGAAATCCAGAACAATCATCGAATCTATTATTTTACCTCAACTAGATCCAGACATTCACATAATTCTGCTGGATGGTAAGAAACCTGTATCGGCTTATCCTCAAAGTCATATTTCAT
The DNA here is from genome assembly GCA_023428135.1 of Bacteroidota bacterium. GTDB lineage: Bacteria > Bacteroidota > Bacteroidia > Cytophagales > Cytophagaceae > Sporocytophaga. The sequence continues at coordinate 3,677 of JAEYZG010000034.1, forward strand.
GCGTTCTATATAGCATAAAACATTTAGGCTTTCCCAATATTATGAAAATCGAAAACGGAAAAGTATTGGACATCTCATTAAAAAAGGAATTCTATAAAGAGTTAATCATAAACCCTGCTCTTCCTAAATTTATCGAATTAGTTAAATCAAAAATTGAAGAGCTTGATCATATTGATACAGCTCACAACGAAAAAGGCGATCAAAACTGATCGCCTCAAATTTGAATCGGGATTAATCGGATTAATGGATTAGTCGGATTTGAATTTTGGCTAATAGTAATGCAATGAAAAGAATCCAGTTAATCTGTAAATCCGATAAATCCCGATTCAGACATTTTTTAAACTCCAACTAATTCTGCATTACCGGCAAATTAATCACAACCTTCTCTTCTGTTCCTGTCTGCGGCTCTTGCTTTTTCTTTGGTTTGAATTTATTAATGATTGTCTCCACAATCATATAAACCGCCGGCACCACAACAAGTGTCAGTAACAATGAACTTGTAAGACCACCAATGATTACCCATGCCATGCCATTCTTTACTTCTGCACCTGATGCAGTGGATAATGCAATTGGCAACATACCAACAATCATTGCAATAGTCGTCATCAGGATCGGACGAAGACGTTCTTTACCTGCTTCAATCAAGGCTTCTTTTACCGTATGTCCTTCTTCTTTTAATTGATTTGCAAAGTCAACGATAAGAATCGCATTCTTAGTCACAAGTCCAATCAACATGATCATACCAACTATAGAGAAGATACTTAAACTTTCCATTGTCAGAGCCAGAGCAAGGAAGGCGCCGACAGTTGCCACCGGGATTGCAAACAATACCACAAACGGATAAACAATGCTTTCGTAAAGGGCCACCATGATAAGATAAACAAGGACCAAGGCCAGAATCAGCGCTAAACCAAGACTTCCGAAGGCATCTTTTTGCCTTTGCATATCTCCAAGGTATTCTATTGAAATCCCTTCAGGAAGATTCAACTCATTTACTTTAGCCTGAATTTCCTGTCCGACAGTTCCAACCGGTCTTCCTACAACAGATGAGTTTACCTTTATTGTAGATAATCTGTCAATTCTTTCAAGAACACTTTCCCCCATGGTTTCTTTCACCTCAGAAAATTGATCTAACTGGAAATTCTGCCCTTTATTATTTACAAATGAAAGTTTTTTAACATCCTCAATGTTGGATCTGTCAAACTTATCCAGAGAGATGAATATATCATATTCATTTCCATCCACTTTAAACTTAGAAGACTCGTCTCCCCTGAAAGCATTCTGAAGTGTCATCCCCACATCATTGGCGCTGAGGCCAAACTGGGCCATCTTTTCTCTGTCAAGCGTTACTTCAATTTCAGGCTTAGGATCTTTGGCGCTGTACTGAACGTATTGAGTTCCAGGTACACTTTTAACAGCTTCTTTAATCATTGCTGCAGCTTCTCGAATCACTTTCATATCAGTACCTTTTACAGCAACCTGTATAGGAGACTCTCCGCTGCTTCCCGTTATATTCACAGGATTAACTGTTACTTTTACACCAGGAATTTTAGAGATTTCACTTTTCAGTTTCACCCCAAAGTCCTCTGCAGAAATATTACGTTCCTCCTTATCTACCATCACAACTGTCATCTCCGCTATATTATTGTTGGAGCCACCACCTGACGAAGGACCGGAACTGCTAAATCCTATAGTTGTAACAACCTTTATAACTTCCGGCTTTTCCATGATCATCTTCTCTACTTTCTGTGCCATCATGTTTGTCTGGTAAAGAGAGCTTTGTGATGCCAGCTCAAGCTTTACACTCATTTCACCACGATCTCCGGAACTTATAAATGTAGCTCCGATAAATCCTAATGGAAGCAATGCAAAAGAGCCTATAAGCAAAATAATTGTTCCTAACAGCACCCAGCGTTTGCTACTCAATGTCCATCTTAATACTTTTCCATATTCTTCTTTTAATGAGTCAAGAAAATTTTCAAATCCGATATTGATTTTGCCCCATAATGAATTAGGGTTTAACACCTCCAACCTACCGAATCTTGAAGCCAATAAAGGAGTGATGGTAAATGAAACCAGTAAGCTCATAAGAGTAGAGAACACCACTACAAGAGAGAACTCTCTGAGAATATTACCAATTAAACCCGATGTCATCGCTAAAGGTACGAACACTACCACGTCAACAAGGGTAATGGCAAGAGCTGTAAATCCAATCTCACTTCTACCGTCCAGAGATGCAGTTCTTTTATCCTTACCCATTTCCATGTGACGATAGATATTCTCAAGAACCACTATACTGTCATCCACAAGGATACCAACTACCAGAGACAATGCCATCAGTGTCATCAGGTTCAATGAGAAGCCCAGGAGGTACATTGCGATAAATGTTGGTATCATTGATGAAGGAAGAGCTACCAGAACGAACATTGAGCTTCTTACGCTGTGAAGGAACATGAGCATCACCACTGCCACAATAAATACGGCAAGGTATAAATCGTGAATAACCGCATCTGCAGAAGCTAAAGTAAACTTGGACTGGTCTACAGAAACATCGAATTTCAGTCCATTTGAAGCATACTGCTTTTCAAGTACATCGATCTTCTTCTTTACCAGATCACAAACTTCCACAGCATTGGCATCCGTTTGCTTTAGGATTATTATACCAAGAGATGGGATACCATTAACATGGTTGATCGCAGTGACATCCGATTGAGTGTCCACCACTTCTGCAATATCCTTCAGATATATTTTACTTCCATCTGCAAATTGCTTTACAATTAGATTTCTAAGTATATCTACATCTCCGATCTTGGCATCAAATTTAATTGAGAACTGATCTCTTGATGTTTCAACCTTACCAGACGGGAAAGATTTATTAGCTGCATTTATAGCCTGAGAAACCTGAGTAATAGAAAGTCTATAAGCCTGTAATTTATTCTGATCTATATTTACCTTAATTTCTCTGGGATTACCACCTACTACAGTGACCTGACCAACACCGGAAACGTTAGCGAGCTGAGGTTTGATCTTCTTATCCATGAGATCATACAACAAAGTAGGACTTAGGTTTCCATTGACACCCAAACGCATGACAGGCATTTCATCCGTAGAAAATTTATTTACTACAGGTCTTGTTATTTCATCAGGCAACTGAGTCAGAACTCCATCCACTTTTCTTTGAACATCCTGCTGGGTTTTGGTTACATCGACCCCTGATTTAAGTTGAATCATTACAACTGATGCGCCTTCCATTGAGGAAGAGGTTAGCCTGTCCAACCCTTCCACAGCAGAAACTGCTTCTTCAATTTTCTTGGTAACGGAGTTTTCTACTTCGTCGGGAGAAGCACCACGATAGGTCGTCATAATAGTGACCACATTGGCCTCAAACTTTGGCAAGAGATTATAATTAAGCTCTTTATAGGAAATAATACCAAAGAGTATGAGAACGGTAAATATTACCGTAATCAGTAAAGGCCTTTTGACTGCAACTTCGGTTATTGACATAATATTATTGATTTATGTAACCTTATTTTACAATTTGAATTTTTGACTGATCATTAAGGTTGATCTGACCATTAGTAACAACTCTCTCTCCTTCTTTAAGCCCATCAAGTACTTCTATTGTAGAACCGAACTCTCTGCCTACTTTAATATTCCTTTTCTTCACAATATCACCTTCCACAACATATACACTTGGATTTTTGATACTCTCAATAAGAGCATCTCTGGTAATTTGCAAAGATGTTTCTGAAGACTTAGAACCAAATTCAACTTTCACATAAGTACCAGCTTTCAGTCCGTTCGAAGATGAATTGTTTATTATAACTTCCACAGGATAGTTATGTGCTTCGTCGCCTGCAGGACTTATATAAGAGATTTTTCCAGTAAAGACCTGATCAGGGAACACATCCGCTGTTACTTTTACAGTTTGATTTTCCTTCAAAGTGTAAACTTCTTTTTCACTGACCATTACCTTTACTTTAAGCCTGGAAATATCAACAATACTTGCAATAGCTCCGCCTGGATTCACAAACTCTCCTTCTTCAAAGTTCTTCTTTGTTATTCTACCTGAAACAGGAGCTGCAATATGAGCATCTGAAATTTGCTTTTTGATCTGCTCTACTTTATTAGCAGAAGTCTGATATTTAAACTGAAGATCAGTTACCTGCGTTTCTGTTGCTGCATTTCCCTGTAAAAGTTCATTGTATTTTTCATAATCTTTTTTCATTTTATTCAGGTCAAGTTCAGAAGCTTCTAAAGAAAGCTGAAGAAGCCTGGTATCAAGTGCCGCAATGGTTTGTCCTTTTTTTACATAAGACCCAAGATCAATATTAAGCTTGGATATTTTTCCTGAAGATAAAGCCATTACATCAGCTTCCTGAAAAGCTGCTGCAGTGCCAACCTTAATCATTTCACCTGATACCGGCCCCACTGCCACAAGCGCTGTACTTACAGGAATAGCAACATCAGTGTTAATTGCAGGTTTATTTTTCGCATCCAGTTTCTTTTTGTTGGATGCAAGTTTAAATCCGATAAAAAGAACAATAACCAATACAGAAGAGATTACTATAATTTTCTTTTTCATATATATGACAATTAAAAATATTAAAGGTTTGAAGCAAAATTTTTAAGAGTACCGCTTGACTTTTCTATGTCCAACTGAGCAGTATAGTAGTTTAACAATGAATTGATATAATTGACCTGAGCATCTTTATAGGAGTACTCCGCATTAAGCAAGTCTGATAAGCCAGCCACCCCTCTTTGATATTCCAATGTAGTAGTCTGAAAAACCTCTTCTGCAAGCTTCAGATTGCTTTCATTATTCTCAAGACTACTTGCAGACTTGTTTAACTGAACCTTTGCATTAGAGTATTCGACCTGATAAGATCTTTCATTTAATAACAGATCTGTCTGGGCGTTTTTCATATCAATGCGGGCTTGTTTGAATTGCGCGTTTCTTTTTAGTCCATCAAAAAGAGGAACACTTAATTTTAAACCAATAGAAGAATAATCAAACTTTCTGTTAAATGACTCCTGAAAATCATTTCCCATTGCCTGCACACCATAACGCGCATAAGCAGTTAGTTTAGGAAGCCCAGTACCTCTTATCCTCCTTGCATCAAGATCATGAAATATAATTTGAGTCTGCTGTAGTTTAAATTCAGTTCTGTTGCGCACATCAAATTCGCTTTCTTTAACAACCCTTACATTTGATTTTAATATCGCTGTATCTGCAAGTATAATCTCCTGATCAAGCGGCAGTCCCATCACATTTTTAAGACGGCTGTTGGCAAGTTCAAGATTTTGTTCTGCCAGACTCAGTTGTGACAAAGTATTGTTGAGCGTTACAAGTATTTTATTATAATCATTTTTCTTAATGACTCCCTTATCAAGCTGAAGCTTCGCAATAGCCAGCAACTGTTCTTGTTTCTTTTTGTTTTCCAGTTGAAGATTCAGATACTGCTTAAACACAAATACCTGATAATAACTGTAAGATACATCATAAATAATGCTTTCTTCAGATTGCTGGTATTTCAGATCAGCCATTGCTTTGTTAGGTCTGGCAGCTTTTATTCCCAGCATTGCAGCCTGGTCAAAGATTGTCTGATCAAGTTGTATCACTGCACCAGTATTGAATTGAGTACCCATACGCACAGTAGCACCTTCCGGCATAAGAGGATTTGCTGGAAACACCATGGCTTGCCGTTTAATGTTGTCATCCAGCGTCACTGTTCCGTTTACCTGAGGTAAATAGCTGGAGAATGCTTCCTTTTCTCTTTGATTAGCCCTATCTTTTTCATTAAAAGCCTTGCCCATTTTCAGGTTATTCTGAAGGCCGTATTCTATTGCGCTTTTTAATGTAAAAGATTCCTGAGCAAAACTCCCAGTTGTAATCAAGAGTAAAAATCCGATTAAAAATCTATAGTTTTTCATAGCTATTATTCATTCAGTATATTGAGGTTCTCTATTTTATTATAAAATATTGGAGTAAAAATTAAAGCCTGATAGCATTGATCACGAATTCGACTACCTCTTTTTTTCTTTTCTGCATTACCTTTAGATACTCGGCTTCAGTTTCAATACCCATAAGGTTCATAAAGTAAGGCTTTGCAATAAACGGATAGGTGTCCATACACATGATGTTCATCATCAGCTGTTCTCCTTTAATATTTCTTATAGTACCCTTCTTTACTTCAGCACTGGTCTGTTTTACAAAGACCTCAAAGACTCTCTTAAACCCGCTTTTTTCAATCATTTGATTCATCAGCTCGGGCCTTTTGATGATCTCATTGATTATGAAGTGCGGCAAATAAGGCACATTCATCATATTGTCGATTTGTTTTTCTACAATCTTTTCAATTTTCTCAAAAAAGGTATAGTCCTGTGAAGTAATAATATCTTCCAGGTAACGCATAAAATTTTGTTTCTCTTCATCCAGAATGATTTCAAAAAGCTTTTCTTTCGACCTGAAATAATAATGCAACAATGCCTTATTGATCCCAGCCTTATCAGCTATGTCCTGCATTCTGGCTCCATCAAGACCTTTCTCAAAAAAGACCTGGCGAGCAGTCTTTTTTATAATTTCCTGTGTATTTGACTCGTTAGAATTTGACATTTTGGTTTAACTAAACGATTTAACCATTTGGTTAAACCAAAAGTAAGGCAAAAGATTTATCAGAGCAACATTTCATCAAAATTTTATTTTCATAATAAAAATTAATCATAACGTCCCCTAAAAATCAACCAATTGTTAAACTAAAGCAGCATAAACACAGGGTTTTAATGAAAAACTAAAATCAATCCCTTACCTTTATTTTTTTATTTCAATAATGATAGTTCTGCAGACGGATCGATTAATTATCAAGGAATACAAAACTGAATATGTAAATCTTGCTCACAAAGTCTTTTCAGATCCTAAGACTATGGCATTCTGGCCTGCACCATTTTCAATAAATGAAACTCAAAAGTGGATTGAAAGAAGTATGCACTCCTATAAGGAAAATGGATTTGGACGCTATGCCATTTACTTAAAAGAAACTAATCATCTCATTGGTGATTGCGGAATATTAAAGCTTGAAACAGACAATGCTTTGGTTCATGATTTGGGTTACATCATTCATGCACCATTCTGGAATTCAGGCTTAGGGGTGGAAGCCTCAAAAGCTGTAATGGACTATGGTTTTAATGAATTAAATATTGAACGACTTTATGCAAACATGCCCTTTAATCATGCTGCATCAATAAAGGTCGCAGAAAAATTAGGAATGAAGCAGATCAAAGAATTTCACAATAATAAAAACAGATGTATTTTAACTTATCTTTACTGTTCAGTTAAACAGAAAGTTTAAAAATAAGATGGGACAAGAAATAGAAAGAAAGTTTTTAATAAAGAAAGACATCTGGAAAAATGCTACAAAAGAAAAAGCTTCTTATCTTAAACAGGGATACATCTCTACAGACCCTGGAAAAACAATAAGAGTACGGATTGCAGAAGATAAAAGCTTTTTAACTATAAAAGGAAAATCAGAAGGAATAGCCAGAGCTGAATTCGAATATGAGATCCCAACTGAAGATGCCAATGAACTCCTGAACCTGTTTGCTTCCAATTGCATTGAAAAGGTAAGGCATGAAATCGTTTATGATGGAAAGCTATGGGAAGTGGATGTATTCAGCGGAGACAATGAAGGCCTTATTATAGCTGAAATCGAACTGGACTCCGTTGACGAAAATTTCGCACTTCCTGCGTGGATTGACAAAGAGGTAAGTGGAGATGAAAGGTATTTTAATTCGAATCTTTCTAAGAATCCGTTTAAGAAGTGGGAAAGTTAAAAGTTAAAAGTTGAAAGATAAAAGTTGAAAGTTAAAAGTTTGTAATCGTTTTACTTTGAACTTTCAGCTTTTAACCTTTAACTCATGTGCTGCTTTCAAACCACTTCTAAAGGCAGCTTCCACCGTTCCGCCTTCAGGTCCTTCATACAACCCTTCTCCAGCAAAATAGATAACATCTTCTACTGGTAGGATCAATTGTTTGCGTGCTTGAGGAGCTTCTACAGTAGGATATGTATATGCCCCTTTTGAATAAACATCTTCTGTCCAGTTGATAATTTTCCAGGCTTTTATTCTACTTCGTATTTCATCTTCACTGAAAGCGAATAAATAAGCTAAGACCTTCACAGCATCTGTAAATCTTTCTTCTTCCCTTTTATGTGTATATGCTTCTGCATTAGGACCTGCAAGCCAGCCCGTTAAAAGAGCGCTTTCTGCGGGATATTGGGTCCACCAGGTGGGAATGGATGCGTCTGAAAAAAAGAATCCCAATTTTTTCAAGCCTACCCCATCATTCAGAGGATCTATAGTCTGCCAGAACTTATCTTTGAATTCTATTAAAAACTTTACTACAGAACCATAACCCAATTTGTGAATAGCTTCAAAACGATCCTTTATTGGAGGTTCAAAAAGAATTGTATTTTCTGATTGCAACACTCCTATTGGAACGGTAATGATTACCTTCTCAGATTCATAAAAATTACCAGCTATTGTCCGAACGCGAACCTTATTGGCATCCCAATGAATTTCGTTTACTTCTTCTGAAAAAGAAAAGCTGACTCCATTCTTATCACATTCCGTTTTAAGGTAGTTCATTAATTTCGAATATCCTCCTTCTATTCTGTATTGGGCATCAAAATCTTCATTCAACCATTCTTCTCTGAGCGCAAAAGCACTGGCTCTTGAAACAGAAGCAGCATCATAACCTTCTACAAATGAAATAACAGATCTGCGAAGCGCATCAAACCGGGAGTCTGAAAATTCCTTTTCCAGAAATTCGCCAATAGATATATCTTGTTCAAGGGCCTGCAACTTTTCCATAAGCAGATCCCATTCTTCTATAAAATATTGAGAAGTTGAAAATTTACCATTATGCCTATGCCAGGATTGCCCCTCTACTTTTATCATAGAAAGTCTGGCCTCTTTGACAAGACTTTGGGTAATCGGCAGATCCCCATGAATAAATTCAGCCCCTGTTTCAATCGGATGAGAAAAACCCTCCGGATGAATGGAATGTGCTCTTCCCCCAACATAGTTTTTTGCTTCCAGGACTGTTACTAAATATCCTTTCCCGGATAACTCTCTGGCACAAATAATTCCTGCAGCTCCTGCTCCAATAACAATAACCCTCGTTTTGCATATCGCCATTATACAATAACTTTATTAAATCTTGAAATTTTAACCAACAATGCTGTTTGTTGAAAACTTTAATATAAAAAACCGAAGTTTTTAAAGGTGATTTAACCGCCTCAGCGAAATCAATTTCCTCACATAAATATCATCTTTTTACAAACATAGATTCATGATTTTGGTTACTATGTGCCCAATCATTTACGACTACTTATTGTATACCAATGCCTTGTGTAACTTTAGTGCTTGACAAGGCACCATAATATTAGGTAATTTGAATAAAATAGAGCATAATAATCTCATTGATCACATAAAACCACTCAAATGAAAAGAAAAACGTTAAGAGGAAAGCAATTTTCAACCGCTGCAGTTGGCTTACTCGCAATCCTGTCTTTAGGAAACACAACTGCATTTTCGCAAAAAAGTACTGAAGACATTCGTTTAAATCAAGTTGGATTTTATCCAGGAGCATCCAAAGTTGCAATTGTTGTTAATTCGGATGCGACAAAATTTTTCGTCATCGATGAAGTGAAAAAAGATACTGCACTTAAGGGTGATCTTAGAAAAGGAAGCAAATGGGAATTTTCTGAGGAAACAGCCAGCAAAGCAGATTTTTCAGGTCTTAAAAAAGAAGGGAAGTATCATTTGTATATTCCAGGCCTCGGAAACTCTCATTCATTTGAAGTAAACAAAAAAATACATCAGGATCTTGGTAAAGCTTCTATAAAAGCATTTTACTACCAAAGAGCCTCCACTCCTATTCAAAAAAAATATGCAGGCAAATTTGCAAGAAAGGAAGGACATCCTGATACTGTGGTATACATTCACCCTTCTGCTCAAACGGATAAAAGACCTGCAGAATCTGTAATTTCCTCTCCCGGAGGATGGTATGATGCAGGTGATTATAATAAGTATATAGTAAATTCCGGTATTTCAACTTATACCTTATTGGCTGCCTATGAACATAATCCTGAATATTTCGATACTTTAAAGCTTAACATTCCTGAGAGCAATAATAAAATTCCTGATATTCTTGATGAAGCTTTATATAACATCAAATGGATGCTTACCATGCAGGATGCAGACGGAGGTGTGTATCACAAACTGACCAATCCGAACTTTGATGGTTTCATAATGCCGCACGAAGCAGATCAGAAAAGATATGTTGTTGAAAAAACAACTGCAGCTACTCTTGACTTCGCTGCTGTAATGGCTCAGGCTGCGAGAGTATTCAATAAGTATAAAAAAGAACTTCCTAAATTCTCTGAGAAATGTCTATACGCTAGTAAAAAGGCGATGGAATGGGCAACTAAAAACCCTTCTGTATTATATGATCAGGCTAAAATCAGTGAGAAAAGCCCTGCTATTGTTACAGGAGCTTATGACGACAAAAATGTTGCTGACGAATTTCAGTGGGCAAATATTGAATTGTTCGTATCTACAGGTGATCCGGTGTATTACCAAAATGCAAAAGTAAAAGACAACCTATCTTCTTTTAACCTTCCGGACTGGCAGAATGTTAATACTCTTGGACTTATCTCTCTTAGCCGCTTCTCTAAAACTCCGGACCACGAAGCTGTAAAAAATGCGCTTCTTAAACTTGCTGACAGCTATAAGAATCATGCATTCAATGAATCTGCATTTGGTGTTCCGATGGGTCAAAACAAAGGACACTTCACCTGGGGGAGCAATTCATTTGCGGCCAATCAGGGGGTGGTATTGTTGCAGGCATATAGTCTTACTAAAAATCATGCATATTTAAATGCTGCAATTTCTTCTCTTGATTATCTGCTTGGAAGAAATGGTACAGGCTATTCATATGTAACAGGATTCGGGAAGAAATCTACCATGTATCCGCACCATCGTCCATCACAAGCTGATGGTATTGAAGAACCTATTCCAGGATTCCTTGCCGGAGGTCCAAATCCTCAGATGCAGGATCAAAATGATTGTCCTGGATCCAACTATTCCTCTACACTTCCTGCTAAAGCATATCTGGATCATGTATGCAGCTATGCCTCTAATGAAATTGCCATCAACTGGAATGCTCCTCTTGCTTATCTGACGCTTTCTATTGAAGCATTTATGAATGAAAAAAGCAGTATCATACTTAATAATGATGCAGAGTAATAGTATAAAATTAGATATTTAATTCTCCTTTCAAATTTAATGGTAGAACTTTCGGTTTTGTCATCCCGAGGAACGAGGGATCTGGGTTTCTTTATGCTTCAGATCCTTCGCAGGGCTCAGGATGACAAAGAAAATTCATCCTTATTATTAGCATTACATGTCAAATTTTGAGTCTGATATGCTAAGTTGACCATGTCCTTCAGGAGAGGGATTTAGGGTGAGGTCTTAATCAATTTACAAAACAATCAAAGAAAGTTCTTTAAGACCTATAAGGGATAAGCCTTATAGGTCTTTTATTATAATCAATCCATCAATTAAATACGAATGAATAAATTAGTTTACCGTCTTTTCTTTTTTTCATTTATAATCATTTCCAACTCTTTAAAAGCTCAACAGGAAACTTTAAAAATAAATGATCTTGAATACCTTGAAATGACCGGCCTCAATGTAATGCTGGCTCATGACTTCTACCCTGAAAGCCACCAGGGAGGAGTTGGTATTATCCAAAATGGCCTTAGAATAGGCACCAATGGAGACCTAAGACTTGAGCCTACTCCCGGCCAGTGGCAGCCCGTTCCCAAAGTTGGCAAACGCATAGTGGACAGAAATAAAAACGAAATCAGTGTCCGCATGGAATATCCGGATCAGGAGAAGAACAGAAAAGGTTTTAATCCTATCATCTATCCGGACCTTAATGTTTCCTATACATTAAAAATCAAACCGGAAGGCAAAGCTGTCAGGGTTATTGTTGACTTAGATAATCCATTACCAAAAGAATGGATAGGCAAAGTAGGTTTTAACTTTGAATTGTTTCCAGGTATACTTTTTGGCAAATCATATTACATGGATCAAAGCTTTGGCATATTCCCAAGACAGCTCAATGGACCAGGCTTTGTAGATCAGGACAAGCAATACCAGACCACTCCTATGGCTGAAGGCGCCAAACTTGTAGTTGCTCCTGAATCTGACCGCCAGAGATTAGTAATTGAAAATCTTAAAGGCAATAAATTACAGCTTATAGATGGAAGAGCACAACACAACAATGGCTGGTTTGTAGTAAGATCCCTTGTTCCGGAAGGAGCGACCAACAATGCTATTGAATGGCTTATCACTCCGCATGCTATAGCAGGATGGAAATATGAACCTGTAGTCCAGGTCTCACAAGTAGGTTACCATCCTGCTCAGCAAAAAGTAGCGGTAGTAGAGCTTGACGCTTCAGAAAGCCAAAGGTATCCTGTAACACTTTATCGTATCGGAGAAAACGGAGCAATGGTTAAAGTTCTGGAAACAACTCCTAACGACTGGGGAAAATTTATCCGTTACAAATACCTGAAATTTGATTTTACTTCCGTTCAGCAGCCAGGCATGTATCTGGTAAAATACAATAACTATACTACTGAACCATTTCAAATCAGTAAAAATGTATTTAAGAGAAATGTTTGGCAGCCTACACTGGAGACTTTTCTTCCTGCTCAGATGTGTCATATGAAAGTAAATGACAGATATAAAGTATGGCATGGCTTCTGTCACCTTGATGATGCGCGAATGGCACCAACAGATACCAACCACTTTGATGGTTACCTGCAGGGAAGCTCTACTTTATGTAAGCATGCTTCAGGAGACAAAGTGAGCGGACTTAACAGAGGAGGCTGGCACGATGCCGGAGATTTTGATCTAAGATTAGAATCTCAGGCAGAAACAGTTCATGGGCTCTCGCTTGCATACGAACTCTTCAAAACAAACTATGACAATACAAGCATAGATCAGGTAAATAAAATAACCGAAATCCATCAGCCGGATGGAAAAGCAGATATGCTTCAGCAGATAGAGCATGGACTATTATCTATTGTGGGAGGATATGAATCTTTAGGAAGGTTATACAGAGGTATTATATGCCCTACACTAAGGCAGTATGTATTGCTCGGCGATCCGGCAAACATGACAGACAATAAAGATTATGTAATCAATACTTCAGCAACAGAGCCTAAAGTGGGTTATCCCGGATCTGCTGACGACCGATGGGTATTTACAGAAAACAATCCTGAGAGAGAGCTTAATACTGCTGCAGCCTTGGCTTCTGCCTCAAGAGTGATGAAAGGTTTCAACGACACGCTTGCTTCAAAAAGCCTTGCCATAGCTCTGGAACTCTGGAACAGGACCAAAGAAAGTGATCCGTTACACCGAGTTAAACTGGCTAATGAATTATTGATCACAACCAAAGATAAAAAGTATGCTGACTTTCTCATTGCCCATACGGATCTTATCAGTAAGAACATTGAGCAGACAGGTTATATAATAGGAAGAAGTTTTTCTATTATAAATAATAAAAAATATAAAGAGGGTATACTTAAAGCCGTGAAAGCATTCCGCACGAAGGTAGATGAGCAGGAAAAGAAAAATCCTTATGGAATACCATATGAGCCTTTTATATGGGGAGCAGGCTGGGGTATACAGAATTTTGGAGTTCAGCAGTATTTCCTGCACACCTCATTTCCGGATATATTTCCTGATACTTATATGCTCCATGCTATGAACTTTATACTTGGCTGTCATCCGGGTTCCAACACATCTTCCTTTGCTTCAGGTATTGGATCAAAATCATTGACTGTAGCCTATGGATTTAACAGAGATGACTGGTCATATATACCAGGAGGAATTGCTTCGGGAACTGCGTTGATCCGACCAGACTATCCTGAGCTTCTGGAATGGCCCTATTTATGGCAACAAACAGAATATGTACTCGGAGGAGGCACTACAGATTATCTGTTTCTGATATTAGCTGCAGATGCGCTTCTGGAAAAGAAGTAGTTTCTTATAACTTACTACTTAAAACTTACAACTTTATAATTGAACAGGTAGTTCATGCGTGTCAATGAACTACCTGTATTTATTAGTATGAAACTAAAACAGCACCCTTCAATCGAATTATTTTACAAGAGTCTCATGTAAACAAAGAATATTACCTTCAGAATCCTTAAACCAAGCGGCTTTGTCATTTTCCATGACAGCCACATGATTTTTATTGGTTTTCAGATTTAAGTCAGGCATATCGTAATCTTCAAAGACTACACCTTTGTTTTTGAGACCATTGATCTCATTTTCGATATCCTTCACCTCAAACGTCATCACCGTGTGATCCGCTTTAGTTGGCTTTGGCCTTTCATAAACTGTAATTTTAACACCATTGGCGTCCAACACCATCATGTCCTCATAAAATTCCTCAATCGTTAATCCAAGTTTATCTTCATAAAATTCTTTAGCCCTGTTTATGTCAGTCGCTGGTAACGTTGTCAATACCGGAACATTATTTAACATCTCTTCTTCCCTCCAATAGTTAATCTCTATTATTTTAACATTTCCTTGATCCGACTGTTCACAATCTTACCATAACCATTCAATTTCAAGCAGATATAAGATGTTTTTTTTATATTCATCACAAAAATGAATACATTCAATTAAAAATTCACAATAGCCATGTTGCAGGAAAGTAGTCCTTTAAAAGATCAGCCAATTGAATCTACCTTAACAAAACTGGATAAAATAATAGCTTCTTGTGAGAAGAATATTGAGATGCTTAGAGTGTAGAATAAACCTCACTGTCTCACTGATGCCTTCGCTTAAAGCGAAGGCATCAGTTTGCAGATAATGACAAATACTTCATACCATCTAGGAAAAACTTCTGATCAGATCCAGAGTTACATGATCAAGATCAGGCAAGATTGAATCTGCAATCACAAACCTCTTGTCCCCTGAAAGACTTTCATCCGGTATGGCTACGACTTTCATTCTGGCTGCCTTACCTGCTATCACACCGTTTACGGAATCTTCTATGACAAGACATTGATGTGGATCTATTCCAAGCTTACCTGCTGCAGTAATAAATACTGCAGGATGAGGTTTTCCGAAAGATTCCGTTTCAGCAGAACATATAGCATCAAAATATTCCCTTATCTCAAGCTTATCTACTACTACATTAATGATTCTCATAGCAGAAGAAGAAGCAAGTGCGATTTTATAATTTTGTTCCTTCAACAGTTTTAAGGTGCGCTTCACCCCTTTCAGCTCATTTCCGTTCGCTTTGATTTCATCAATTACAGTCTGAATGGTATCTTCAGTCACCTCATCTTTGGTTTTTCCCTGCCAGGGTTTTCTATCATACCAATAGTCTGTGACCTCATTAATTCTATATCCCATTGTGAGATTGCACATTTCTGTTGTCATAATAAGGCCTACTTTGGCAAAAGCCCTTTTTTCTGCAATTTTCCACAGAGGCTCAGAATCAATAAGAATCCCATCCATATCAAAAATTACAGCTCTAATCATAGTCATATTCTGAAATTTATCCTGCCCAATTTACAACTTATTTAATAGCTAAAGATTCTTATCTTTGGCAAACAGCAGGTAGCTCTATTGGTTTTAGAAGAATGATACTTGCTATAATCACTATTATCACAATGAAAATCAGAATTTTATTTTTACTATTTACAATTCTCATTTCCTGTAAAACGAAGGAAAAAACCTCACAAACAAAGGGCACACCTGTCGAAACAGCAAAAACCAAATCCAAACCATTATTATCTGAAGACAGCCTCGATATAATGATCGGACAAATGATCCTTGTCGGTTTGAATGACAGGACTGTCTTACCTGCAAATGATTCAATAAGAAAAGAATTAAGGGCAGGCAAAATTGGCTCCGTTATCATTTTTGAAAAAAACATAAGCAAAACGAAGTCTGGAGAAACGTTAAAAAAACTGATTGCAGATATTCAGGCTGAAGCTCCTATTCCTCTTTTCGTCACTATTGATGAAGAAGGCGGAAAAGTACACAGGTTAAAAGAAAAGTATGGTTTTGTAAAAATGCCTTCTGCCCAATACCTTGGAAATCTTAACAATCCGGATTCCACATTGTTTTATACCAGAAATCTTGCAAAAGAGCTTAAGGAACTGGGTATAAATCTCAACTTCGCGCCTGATGTAGACCTTGGTCTTAATAAAGAAAATCCTGTAATCTATAAAGTAGGAAGGAGTTATTCTGACGACCCGGGTATTGTCACCAAACAAGCTTTATTAAGTATAGAAGGGCATCATGACTTCGGGGTAAAAACCATTTTAAAGCACTTTCCCGGACATGGCAGTTCTTCTGTAGATTCTCACCTGGGGATAGTAGACATCACCAATCAATGGAAAATTATGGAGATATGGCCATACAGAGATATTATCAGATCCGGAAATTGTGATGCTGTGATGACTGCACATATTATCAATTGCCACCTGGACACTTCATGCCTTCCTGCCACTCTGTCCAAACCTATTATCAATGATATGCTGAGAAATTTACTTCAGTTTGACGGAGTGGTATTCTCAGATGATATGCAGATGAATGCCATCAGTAAAAACTACGGACTTGAAAACGCTATTAAGCTTTCTATCAATGCAGGAGTAGACATCTTACTTTTTGGCAACAACGTACACCTTGAAGACAGGATATCTGCTACCCAGATCCATTCCATCATAAAAAAGCTTGTCAGATCGGGCGAAATCAAACAAAGCACAATTGAAGAGTCTTTCAGAAGAATAATGGCGCTTAAAAATAAAAAGGTTAACTAAATGACAAAGAAAATAATTCTTGTAACCGGCGCCACATCAGGATTTGGAAAAGCAATAGCTGAGAAATTTGCATCTGAAGGATGGAATTGTATCATTACCGGAAGACGCAAAGAAAGACTAAAAGCACTTAAGTCAGAGCTTGAAGACAGATACAATGCCACTGTTCTGGCTTATGATTTTGATGTAACAGATAAAGATCAGGTATCTTATGTGGCTACTGGCATACCAGAGGAATGGAAGTCTATTGATCTGCTTGTGAACAACGCAGGAGGTGCGATGGGCAGAGACAACTTTGCCGACGCAGATTTAGTTGACTTTGACTTCATGATAGATACTAATGTAAAGGGATTATTGTATGTATCAAAGGCTATTATTCCCTATATGATCCGAAACAATAAAGGACATATTATAAACATAGGCTCTATTGCCGGGAAGGAAGTTTATGAGAACGGAAATGTATACTGCGCTGCAAAGCATGCTACCGATGCCATCAGCAAAGGCATGCGTATTGATTTACTAAAGCACAATATAAAAGTAACAGCAATACACCCGGGGGCTGCTGAGACGGAATTTTCCCTTGTTCGCTTCAAAGGAGATGAAGATAAAGCAAAAAAGGTTTATGAAGGATATATGCCATTACAAGCAGAAGACATAGCTAACATTGTATACTACTGCGCTTCATTACCAAACCATGTATGCATTAATGATCTAGTTGTAACACCAACGGCACAGGCGAATTCTTACCACCTGCATAAGTCATAAGTAATAAGTTGTAACATGCTTAGTACTTATTACTCACAACTCTTCCCGATCTTATCCCCAAAGAATATACTTACCCCTAGCTCCAGATAAACCATATTTTTCACCTCTTCATGTGAATATACTACATAGTTGAACCGAGCGAAGGCTCCTACGCCTAACTCTGACTTTTTTATCGGTGCTAAAAAGCCAATTTCCGGACTTATTCCAGGCCTGAATGATTTATCTTTAAATTCGACAGGACCAAACCATTTCTGATAATCCATCACATAAACGCCAAGACTTCCACCTGCATATGGTATCAATAGTTTACCCTTCACAGGGTAATAAAAAGCGTTCAGAACCACAGGCAGGGTACTCATATACCTCGTCTGGATAGCCGAAACAGTTCCCTTATCAGTCTGAAAACTCTGACGATCAAGAACGGCTTTTACATTATTCCATCCGATTCGAAATCCAAAGGAATAATCTTCTTTAAAAAAATGTCTTAAATCAATATGAAATCCGTCATAGTACTTTTTATCAATGAACTCATTGAGCGTCCCGACTGCTTTTCCTGCTGAATAATTGTATAAGAACAAATTACTGTATTGAGCCCTTGCCTCTATATTTACAAGAGTAATACAACAGACCATACAAATCGATTTTAATATACTAGTCCACATTTTATGAAAGTATAAAATTGAAAGTTGAAAGTATAAAGTTTTAAAATATTAAAAGGCAATTTGTAAGTCATAAACAAAATATCAACGATGCATCACTTAGTTAATTCACACTAAACATTGCTTTGAACTATATCTATTGGCTTTAAGTTTTCAACTTTATACTTTATACTTTATACTTTATACTTTTAACTTAAAGCTTACTTTCCTTCCTTTAAATATGGCGATTGCTCAAACAACACATTAATACCTGTTAACACCCTTTGTGGATTAGTTACAAGGGAGTCATTGGCAGAACCAGCTATAATACCATTCCAGATTACATTCAGCTTTCCTGCTGATGGTGCATTCTTCAGATCAAGCATATCAATAGTCAGACTTCCTATGTCAAAAGAATAAAATCCAAAATTATCAGGTGCCGAATATTGATACCCGGGAAACCCAAACTCGCTGGAAGAAGCATATCCAAAAACTCCTGGCCCAAACAAAGTGGGAGAATAAGAAAGAGGAACAGATTCCTTAAACCTTAATACAGAAGCAACCACCGCCACATCCGGATGCTGATCTTTATTGACTTTTGCAAATCCATAATTCTGAAGATTGGAATCAATAGCCTGAATAATCAAACGCTCAGTCAGATAATCTTTATTGATTCTAATGGTATCTTTTGCGATCAGTTGAAGTGTATCAAGGAGAAAGTATGTTTTATAATCAGAAAAATTAACCGAAGCGTCTCTGTTTGATATATATAAATCTTTTTGAAAAGGCTCCAGATCATTTACAGGATCCGGATCCTTACAAGCATTGAAAATTAAAATGCCTAAAAAAAACAGAATTATCCAAGAACCTGAAAATTTTAAAATCTGCATGAATTATACCTTGATAGAATAAATAAAACAGGTATAGGGTAAAAGATGTTTATTCAGTTACCTTCTGATTTTAAGGGTGAATACTTTTGTATAGCTTGGTCCAGATCCGAGAGACTCTTATCGCCAACTCTTATTATTCCTCCTAAAGGTGTGTCAAGGTCAATAATCACCATTAATACCAGAATCATCAGAACTACCAGGCTGTATGAAAATATAAACTTCCTGTTCTTTTCCAGTCCGCAGCCGAAGCCCAGGGTAAATGTACTGATAGTGGCCAGCAAAATCATAAGATAAATGATGATCTCCGGTACGTGATTGAGCTGAACTTCATATCTTTCAGCAGACAGATCAATCATTTCGTTTAATGTACTCAGGAATAGAGAGGAGTTCCAGTTATTATTTAATACAGCATTTTTTGAAGCCATTCTCCAGATTTTTAACTGAACAATTTCAGAACTGTCAGTAAGAGCTTTCATCTTATTAAGATCGGTAGTGCGACCATAAATAAGGCGGTATTCCACATATTTTTCAAGGAGGGCGTAAATTTCTGGCTTCATGGAATCCGGCAATAGTGATACCCTGAGATAAGTGGTTCCTATGGCATTAGACTCGTTAAGAATAGCTATTCTTCGGGAATCAAACCTTGATGCCGCCATTGAAAATGTAAAAGCAAACATGATTCCCAAAAAGCCTAAAATACCGCCCTGTATGGCACCAATATCTTCGTCTTTCCTCCCTACAAGTCTTTTGAACCCCAGAAAATAACCGAACTCAAAAAATATTGTCAGTAGAATTACCAGTATAAGTGCGATGATCCACTCATCCACATAGTACAAATACTCATTTTGCATATTAGGTTTATTTGCTAATATGCAACCAGGCTTAGAATCTTTTGTTTGGCAGGATTACTGACTAATAATAGTCAATAGGCTACCATTTTGAGTTACATTAAATTTAGGGATATTAGGGCTTGGAGTTCCATATAAAAATCTTCCATTAATATCAAATTCACTACCGTCGCAGGAACAGATAAAATGATTGGAAATGGATGAATAACTTATTCCGCAACCATCGTAAGTACATGAATTTGAAAATGCAAGGTAAGAGTTGGTATATCTCACAATGATCGCACCATTACTAACTACAGAGCCGCCAGGCATTCTTAATGCTGAATTGGAATTCTCATTCAGATCCAGAGAAAAATTCACATATGGATTCGGATTGTCTTTCTTGCATGAAGACAAAATATTTCCGATGAATAAAAATGAAAACGTCAGAATTGTAGCTTTTAAAAAAAATAGTCTTTGCATTTTGAATCAAATTTGGCTGTAAAGATAACATTTAAACTATGGTTTTATTTCATCTGAACTTTAACGAAATGTAGCACAGCATTTAACTTTCTGAAAATTAACACTAAACTTTCGTATCATATAACAGAACAAGCGAAGATTTTTATCAGGCTCTTGTTTTAATTTCCATATCACATTTTCCAGCTATAAAATTCAGGAGAAATTCACAATATGTCTAAATCTAATCCACTAAACCTGAAGATGTAATCTCTCCAATACCTGACCGAAAACAACAAACTGATTAACAGAAGAATAGCTAAAACACCCCCCCAAAAAGCCCTCACCATTATATTTTCCATTACTTTTTAGAAAAATTCTTTACTATCATTCTTAAAATCACCGTGCCTAAAACACTAAAAATTCTTTTATTTGCAATAAATTTGCATCAGTAAAGGGAATACAATTAAGGCAAGGATATCTGAATAATATTCCGGTCTTTAACTTCAGGACAATTTCTTAACCAGAGTTAACCTGAGCTTCTCTTTTGTCAGACACATAAAGTGAATATATAACATAAATCTCAAAATGCTTACGGTAGAAAAAATAGGTGGAACATGTATGACTGCCTTACATGATGTAATGAAAAACATCGTATTATATGGCAGAGAAAAGGAAAACCTTTATAACAGAATTTTTGTGGTTTCCGCTTTTTCAGGAGTAACCAACTGGCTGCTGGAAAATAAGAAAACAGGAGAACCGGGAGTTTACCATCATATTACCCAACAAAAGGACTTCCACAAACCTTTGAAGGAAACTACTGAAAAGCTTCAGGAGATCAATAAGAAATACGTCGACCTTGGTCTTGACCTTAAACTGGCTGACGAATATATTGCTAATAAAATATCACAGGCAGAAAAATTCCTGGAGAACCTGGCAAACGTGCTTGCTTCAGGATATGTAAGCAGCGAAAACATACTTCAGGCATCAAGAGAGATTCTTGCATCCCTTGGTGAGTCTCACTCAGCTTTTGTATTTGCAAACATACTTCAGAAGCATGGTATCAATGCAACGCTTATCGACCTTGGTGGATTTGACGATCACTATCCTTTCACAATCGATCAGCGTATTGAGCATTCTTTTAAAGACATCGACTTCTCTAAGACAATCTGCATTGTTACCGGCTATACAAAGGGGACAGAGGGCATTATGAGAGAATTCGACAGAGGATACTCTGAGGTTACTTTCTGTAAAATTGCTGTTGCTGTAAAACCTCAGGAAGCTATCATTCATAAAGAATACCACTTATCTTCTGCAGATCCTAATATCGTTGGAGTTGAGAACTGTATCCCTGTCTGCAATACCAACTACGATGTTGCTGATCAGCTTGCAGATGTAGGAATGGAAGCTATTCACCCGAAAGCATCCAAGCCTCTTGAAATGATGGGTATTGACCTGAGAATCAAAAATGCTTTTGAACCAGAGCATCCGGGTACTTTAATTACAAGAGAATATATCTCTCCAAAGAAAAAAGTGGATGTGATTACTGGAACTGCTAAGGCTGTTATCATTGAGATCTTCGACCCTCTTATGGTAGGCGCAGTCGGTTCTGACCTTAAGATCATGCAGAAGTTCGAATCTTACAAGGTTAGCTATATCTTCAAAGCTACAAGTGCCAACAGCATCTCTATGGTGATCTGGGAGAAAGACTTCAAACAAAAGCTGGTTGATGAATTAGAGAAAGAATACCAGAAAGTAGCGGTTGAAAAAGTTGCTATTGTTTGTATGATCGGCTCTAACATGGATCAACCGGGAGTACTTGGCAAAGCTGCCAATGCATTGGCTGAAGCAAATGTAAATATTAAGAGTGCAGGTTTCTCCCTAAGAAAGGTAAACCTTCAATTCATTGTGAACCGTGAAGACTTTAACACGGCTATCATTGCGTTGAACAAAACAATGTTCTTTGAGCCTGCTGTTGCTGAGAGTGTTAAATAAGCTAAAAGCTTAAAGCCGAAAGTTAAAAGTTTAAAAGCACGATCTGAATGGGTCGTGCTTTTTTTATTAAAAATGCTGCAAGACATATTTTGATTGAAAGGAAAACCCATCAAGATAAGTCAAGCTGAATTTCTTATCTACTACTACCCTTTACTCTTTCGCTTTTTCAAAAATCCTTGTATATGATGCATAACATCCGGAGGAGTGGGAACAATAAGATCATATCTTAAGGCTAATAGCTTTATAATGTAGGTTGCTACTACTCCGATTGTTTCACTTACGATTATCTCAAAACCAAATAGCTTTATAAATACCATATAGACTAATCCGCCAAAAACTGATGCAAGAGTATGCGGATGGCCTGGCAATAGAATTATCGGAGTTTCCCTTGACAATACATCTCGCAATAATCCTCCACCGGTAGCCGTAATTACCCCCAGGAATAGTGCAGGTAATACGGACAGATCGTTAAGAAATGCACGTTGCATTCCTGCTATTGTAAAAAAACCAAGGGAAAAAGCATCAACATGCCAGATTACTTTTTGTAACCGGTCTATTAATGTTCCAAAAAACATCCCTATAAATGTTGCTGAAAGAATTGTGATGAGATAGCTTTCATACTTAATCACCAAAGGAGGTCCATCGCTAATCAAAACATCTCTTAATATACCTCCCCCCACCCCGGATGCTATTCCGATAATCATTACGCCAACAATATCAAAATTTCTCCTCAGGGCATGCAATACACCGGAGAGGCAGCCCGATGCAATTGCCAGAAACTCTATTACAATAAAGCTATTTTCCCACATCCTCTTTTGAGGTTTTAAAGTAATATCATAAAAACTGAATTTATCCAGCAAAGCAAGTACAGATTCTTCAGATATTCTTTATTAACCTCTTAATCGGGTCTTAGTTAATATTCAGGCAATTAATCTTCCATTGAAAACTTAATTAATACCATTCTATTAATTGTCCTTCAAAAGGGAATTCATATTTCTCCTTAAAATATTTAATCCATAAATCTACCGTTGCGAATCCTACCTTTCGGGCAACTCCTTCAACCCTTTCATCGGAAAGCCTACGGCCATTCAGTTTAAATAAAAAAGTTCCTCCATGCTCTTCAATCCTAAAATCCCAGACATTTTTACAAACCGCTTCCCTTAGTTTGATCGCATGTCTTGTCCTGAGACCTGTATACAATTGCAACTTTTCACCTTTGTAAAAAGGGTGTTTTCTCATTTTTCTAATTGTAAAGTTTTTTGAACTATCCCTCACAGACTTAACAAATTCGGATCTGGCGAAATTAATGAGTGTCATAAGCCCCGGACTTTTGTGGTTATATTTAAGTATAACTAAACACTATAATCTATCGTTCAGCAAAACAGGAAAGGGAATACACAATCATCCCCTTTCCATATTTATTTTAGAATAAATAGGTTATTCCTGCCTTTACGAATAAGGGAATTCCAGGGGTAAAGTGAATTTCTGTAACAGGTTCACCCTCGCCTCTCAGTCTGGATTCAGTGGCAAACTGAGCCTCTTTCCATTTTTGATTGAACAAGTTCTCTGCAGATAAGGAAATTTGAAACCTTTCTGCAGTATAGTTCACCACCGCATCCATAATAAAATATCCCTTAGCTATGATAGAGTTATCTTCTGCTGCAGGCCTTTCTCCAAGGTAGCGATAGCGCAGGCTGGCATTAAATCCGCTGAGATTACGGATGCTAAGTCCGGCAATACTTGAGAATTTTGGAGCTAAAGGAAGATAACCTGTTTCATCCGAATTATCTGTAAGTCTTGACTTACAGTAATTAAAATCAAAATCAAAAAACAACCATTTATTCAATTGTCCTCTGGCACTCAGATCCAGACCATATCGACGGCTTCTTCCTTCGGAACCTATTGTACCATCATCCCCTGTATAAGTGTACTCTGTATCCATTGTCAGTAACCATAAGGCCGCATTGATAATAATCCTGTTGCCGACTTTCAGATTGGTTCCCAGATCAAGTCCATAAGCAGCCGGAATTCTATTACGGACGGAATCCATTATTGCTACTCTGGTATCATTGGAATGAAACCCTTTGCCTGCACTAAGATATACTTGAGTTCCTTGTGTAAGATTATAATACAGGTTGATTTTTGGACTGAATACATTCAGACTTCGTGATTTTCCAAGAGTATCGGAGAGCCTGTCATTGTATCGAAAAGTAAAAGCATCATATCTCAAACCCAGATTCAGAGTAACTCTGGATGAAAGATAAAAGGACTGATCAATAAATACATTAGCATTTGTTTCATCGATGTCTCCTTTTTTAATATCACTGAGGACTATTCTTTTCACGGTATGAGCCAAGCCAATGTCCCTGATATTATCATCCCTAAGACCAACACCTGCAATGGTGGAAGCTTTCAGCCCAAGTATCTCATAATTCTTCGAATAGGAGCCATTGTATCCGAAAATATTTCTTTCTTCATACTGAAAAATTTCATCACCGTTAAGTGTATCATCTTTAAAGAAGGTGAAATTCGAGTACAGTTTAAACTTATAGTTTATTCCATAAATCTGATTTCTAATAACAGCACCATCATTCAGCGTTTTCACCAAAGTAAGATTGGCATTGCTTCTTGATGTATTACCTCCTTCTGTGGGATCAATGGCTCCATACCAAGATATGAGTCCGCTTCTTACCGCCCTTTCAGGAATTTGTCCTGAAGCATCCCATCGGCTTGAAAACGTGGACAAGGAAAGACTAAGACTTGTAGAACTATTCAGGTCTGCGGTATACTTACCCATGATATTCAACCGGTCAAAGTTCTGCGGATAGACAAAATATCCCTTAGTTGCCACAAACTCAGATGCTACATAAGCATTCTGTCTGCGTGAGTTCGTCGAATCCGTTTTATCGAGCAACTTGAGCATCGCCAGCCCTCTGTATGTATTAAAGCTACCTGCCTCAAACTTGACTACATTCTTCTTCAGGTAATTTAAAGTCTGAAACCGGACAGCTCCGGCAGTATTAAAATTGCCTGTTCTGGCATCGTACGTGCCTTTGGAGAAATCCATTCCTTCTACTGTTTCAGGGATTACAAAATGCAGATCCGCATATCCCTGACCATGAGCCTGAGAAACCATATTTACAGGCATACCATCAACTGATATGGCCACATCCGTACCATGATCTACATCAAAGCCTCTTATGAATATCTGTTCTGCTTTTCCTCCTCCGGCATGTTGAGCGATGAACAAACCTGGGACAAGTCTTAACAGATCCTGGGTCGTCTGAGTAGGTCTCAAACGAAAATCTATCGCATTGAAATAATTTACTTCTTTTCGTGGGGATACCGTAATCTGATTGATCTGAAGAAACCCTTCATCCATTCTTATAGTTACAGATCTTGTCTCATTCTCATCCACCGACAATTCCAGAGATCTGGATTGAAAGCCTAACATGGAACATTCCAGATGATATATACCCGATTCCAATCTTTTAAATTCAAAAGCTCCGCTTTCATCACTTAAAAGCATCGTATTATTCTCCCTTAGAATAATCACTGCGTTACTCAGAGGCTCTCCGTTTTTGGAGTTAACTATCCTGCCTTTGATGATACCATGAGCATAAGCAGGACAGCCCAGCAAAATGAATATTGCTGTAAAAAACATGTATTGTTTCATTGTAATTCAATTAATGATAAGAATATAATTCTCCCTATCTCCATTGTACAAGAATGGATAGAGCTTGATCCACAAGGATCTATATTTAATTCCGGGCAAATCAATACCAGGCAGCGTCAAAAAAACACCGCATAGTCTTAATTTATTTAACCAGAAGACAAAATTTACAAAAGGGTATATTCCGGAGGAGGTGAAGGGGGACCTTGGTTATAGATTAAAAAGAAGTTATTATTCCCTGAAAAATATGCTTCTGAAAGACTCTCTTCTGTATGAAAATCATATTGATAAGAAACACCAGGATACCATTGAAACTTGAATGATTTCTTTTCTCCTTTTTTTCTTCCACCAGAAGCTGATTCTTCTTTCTGATTTTTTAATCCGAAATGCTCCAGTACATCATGGTCATGTGCAAGATTATCACCTTCCTTTACGGCCTTTTCATCATGAGAAGATTCGGAGTAATGAACTTGTCCCTCAGATGAATGATGATGTATATGATGTTGTTCTGTAGAATGATGATCAGTTCTATGAGTATGATCATGTTCATCCCCTGAATGATGAGAATGATGGGTATGACCATGATTATGTATGTGACTATGATTGTGAAACGGGTTAGGAATATGATGCAATAGACTGTGAATACTCCTAAGGGTATCCTTGAGTGAAATGACAGCTATACAACTGATGATCAGAAATATGGATATAAAGCTCTTCAAATTACAAACTACTTACGTAGTAAATATAACACTACATAAGTAATTGCAAAAAATAAAATTCAATTAATTCTTATTATTAAGAATGAATCCCTCTAAAGACCTAACAATCAAAGCCTGACAAACACATTAATGAAGTATTTTAATAAATATTTATGTAAAAAAAATTAACTCTTCATACCTAAAATGTTGCACCTCTCACAAACAACATATTAGGTTTAAAAAATAATATTGGAAGTTGGAATAAATCATTTTTTTGCAGAAAATAAATTCAGTGATAATTTATCTGCTATATATTCAATAGTTTTTTGAGCTTTAACACTATTTCCCGCAGAATCTAATGGAGGAGCCAAAACTGCAATTCCCATTTTGCGGGGCACAACTGCCATAATACCTCCACCTACTCCGCTTTTAGCTGGTAGTCCTACCGTATACATCCATTCTCCGGTATTTTCATATAAACCCGCAGTACTCATTACAGCTAATATTTCCGGTACATCTTTCGCATCTATAAGTTTTTCCTTTGTCATTGGATTTATACCTGAATTGGCAAGTGTTGCAGCCATAACAGCCAGATCTTTTGTATTTACACCAAAAGAACATTGCTTGGTATAAACTTCGAGCGCAATCATTGGATCATCAAAGATGCGGTTATAAGACTGAAGCAAAATTGCAATGGATTTATTACGTTGGTTTGTTTCCATCTCAGACTTAAAAAGCTCATCAATAACCTTAAGTTCTCTGCCTGCAAACTTGTTGTAGTAATTGTGCATCTTCTTCCATTTTTCTGCCTTATTATTCTTTGGAAGGATTAGGCTCGCTGTTGCTATAGCGCCTGCATTCACCATAGGATTCTGAGATTCATGCCCTAAGGTCTCAAGAGCAGTAATTGAATTAAATGGAAGACCTGTAGCATTTGCACCAATACTATCCTTTATTACTTTAGGACCTCTTTCCTGCATCGCCAGAGCCAGGGTCATTACTTTAGATATGGATTCGATTCCGAATTCGTATTTGATGTCACCTACCAGATGGACATGTCCATCAGTTGTAATGACGGCAATACCATATAAATTCGGATCTACCTTAGCGAGATATGGAATATAATCTGCATTCTTCCCTTCCTTAACACTTTTAAATTGATCATAAGCTTCTTTAATAACCCCATCAATATTCTCGGCTGTTATTTCATCTTTCGAATATGTAAAGGAAAATAAAAGAGCACCAAGAATTAAAACACCAATAAAACCTATAAGGAATAAACCGTTTCTGAGTTGCAATTTTCTTTTCATGGTTATTTTGTTAGGTATCCTCATAAATTAGGATGTAAAAAAAGCTAACAGGCATGATTAAAAAATGTTAAATCACCAATATAAAGTACGTTTGAATTAACCAGGAAAATCTAAAAAGCTATCCTTTAGTCTCTCTAGTCACATAGCATAACTTTCTCTCCCCTTAAATTCCTTTTGATGGACAACCAATGAGTCATTAATAACTGATTACTTACCCATACTGTAATAAACTTAATAACCCTTACTCAATAATAACTTTAAAAGCATAACATGTAATTAAATTTCCGGTTGTGATCGGAAACTTTTGCTTGCTTTGGCCAAAAAGAACTCAATCTTATAAAATATGGATAAAGCTAAATTCCAGGATACTATAGCTATTCTTTCTGCAATGATTATCCCTGTTGTATTAATAATGGCAACACTAAGCCTTATATTAACAACCAGTACAAGAGCAGGAAAAGTAATGGACAGAGTACGAGAGTTAATAAACCTGATAAACCTGAATTATAATGGTAAATCAGAAAAAAAGGACATTAAAGAAGAAACG
Organism: Bacteroidota bacterium; assembly: GCA_023428135.1. GTDB lineage: Bacteria > Bacteroidota > Bacteroidia > Cytophagales > Cytophagaceae > Sporocytophaga. The sequence goes on from JAEYZG010000034.1 coordinate 32,392, forward strand.
CGACAAACAATTGAAGTCCTCCGAATAATGGCTATCAGATCAAAATTCCTCCAGCATAGCTTATGGTTTCAATACCTAGCTCTTTGTGATTTCTTTGCTACTAGTATTTTTCTTGCAATAATTAAACTCACTCCTTTAAATTTTTACGCAGTTCCTCTGGTATTAGGATTGATAGGCATTGTTCTTCTGTTTGGAGCAAGCATCATGCTGGTATTTGAATCCAGATATGCTGTAAGAGGATTAAATAAAGAATTAAAAATTGCATTTAGTAAAATTGATGATGATTAAATTCCCTGTATAAGGCAAGTCCCTTTAAAAAAGAAAACAGGCTGCATCTCTGCAACCTGTTTTGATTTAATCAACATCAATAAAGATTATTCCTGAGGGAAGTCTTTAAACCCCTTCTTAACAACCTTATTTATTTCTTTATCCTGCTTTTTGGATTTATCCTTAACCTCCCCGGCACCATATACTCTATAAACAAGTTCGTTTGTCTGAGCATCTTTTACGTCAATCATCAATGTTCCTTCGTCATAAGTATTCTCCCAGAATGTATCATAAGAATCTGCCCACCAGTCATCTGCTACATATATACCAGGACCGGCAAAACCAGGGCCTGCTTCTTCCAGCTCTGTTTTTTCCTGAGCTCCGGCTGTATACGAAATTACCAGATCCGGATTATTATCATCTCTTTTTAAACCTTTTGCTGTTAACTCTGAAGTTACTGCATTATCCACCTTGTTATCCATCATGGTATTATCAGTTTCTGTCTTTCCCTGATTGATAACAGTTCCGGGTTTAAACCCAAAGGTTTTAAACTGACTAAAATCAGTGTTAGGATCTTTATCTGACGACACCTGAGCCAAAACACTTGCTACACAAACAAACAACATTCCAAACGTTAAATATAGTATATTGAATATATTGTACTTCTTCATAATTATCATTTTTAGAGCTACTGCTCGTTTTGAAAACTGGTATTAATTTGAAAACGTTTTGTAAACAATCTTACCAAAACAAATCTTATAATAACATCTTCAATATAATAACTCAAAATCAGATAATATCATTAAGCTCAGACTAGAATCTCAAAGCAACCTGTCCGGAAACCGCACTGATTTTGTACTTAAAAAAACCATTTACATTTTCTTCAGGAACCTTATTTACATCTGCCACCAGGTAATGATAGTAAAAAGAAAGACCTAAGTTTTCTATCGGATAAATCTCTATTCCTGGTCTTACTTCCCATACCTTAAAATCCCAATCATCTAAGCTCAATTGAAAATAGTCTCCAACTCCTCTCAGCACAACATGTTTTCCAAGGTTAACCAAAGCATGTACACCAGGTAGAGGAACAGGAGCCCAATATTGCTTCGTAACTCCGTAACTAAAACCATTCAAATGTGCCTCAGCTTTGCCATATACTCTGAATGCTTTAGCGCCAAGTAAAACACCTGCTTCCCACAGAGGAGTTTTAACAATAGAAAATCTATATTCTAATCCATAAGAGGTAAGTCTGAATTTTGCATCAAGGCCTGAGTTTACATAAAATGTTGTATCTCCATAAGATATGTTCCTGTCAAGTACTAAGGATTTTTTTCTTGAAAGATCAAAAAACGAAGCTGCAATCTGATGTCGCTTTCCTATTCTGAAGATCACGTCAGCTCTCGGAAAAAACTTATTTTTACTTAAGTCAAAATCTCTTTCAAGATCAATATCTGTCCCTTCTAGTTCAGGTGAATTAAGCTTAACAGAAGCATTATTGTAAGCCCAGAATCCACCAAGCTGTACACTAAGAAAATAATCATGAAATCCATCGTCCTTCCCTTTAGATGATGACTTATATGTTAACCCCACAGGGGCATTCCCTTTCTTCTTTTTTTTATTTCCCGGCAATTCATCTCCGGCAAAAGAAACAGACACACTTGACAAAAATAAAATTAATATAAGCAATAATATATTGTTATTAGTTTTCATAGTATTTCGATAAAAGACAGGATTTATAGCTTTTCAAAAGGATAACAACCCCTATTTTACGTTTGTTTAAAGCTCTATCATTACAGCATCATACAGGTTATTATAAACCGATCACCCACCCTTGTATCTTTCTTTAAAAAAAATACTGAAATTCAGCACTACATTATTTCCTTAGTACAAAAACTTTGATTTACAGATTTATGTCAGTTCGAAAAACATCCCCCTAAAAGAAGAATACCAAAATCAACAATATTCCAACATCCTTAATTTACTCTTCCCATAAACCTGATTCAGGTTCTGAAGCTGCCTCTCCCTTCCTTCAAAATTCTTTAGTATTTAAATTTTTTCTAAAGAAATAAATTTCAAACCACCCCATTTTTAACAAATCACAATTTTGTACCAACAGAAATTTCTTCGGATTATAAAATGATTATCGAGTTTAAAGCACCTTAAGGTTTGATTTCGGATTAAAAATACATACGCCTAGACCTGACCTTTTATTAAAGTGGGTTTAAAAGCCCTTCCTCCCATTTATTGGTATAAAAAAATAAGTATCAGGCTATATACCTGGTAAACAAGTAAAAAAACAGAAGTACAAAGAAGTTTAGAATTATAACATTTGACTTCTTTCATGCTGTTTGGGCGTATCTAAAAAAAACTCCCCCCGTTTCACCACTCTCATTAAGACCTCCTTTTGAAGGGTGCAAATGAAATTCCGATACAAATCTTTAAATAAATTTTAATCACTATTCCCCCTCTGGATTATGAGAAAAAAATTACTTGCATTGCTTTTTTTTGCAATTGTTTCAGGCATTCGGATTTCAAATGCTCAAATGGTAAACTATAAAATTTTAAAAGATGACCCTGCCGATGTCACTAATTTTTGGCTATATCTGGACCCTTTCAACTTTGATATAGGAGCAAAAAATATTGACGGAACCACTTTTAATATTGGATTGTCCTCTTTTGCAAACATAGGAAAAAACCTGGGAGGAGAATTCCGATTTCAATATGGAATAATTACCCTGGGCAGATTAGGCAATGATAAAGATAAACTGAATCCTCACATCAAAGTAGAAGCTGGTGGATTTTATACAGTCACAGTTAGAAATAAACGAGTTAACACCAAAGTAGTATTATCAGCCACATCTCGCAGCAGCGGATCTTATACAGTTACAACTACCAGAAGTATCATGGTACCTGCCACCAAGCATCTTGCTCTTGGAGTAAGAGGAGGATTGTATACGCTAGGAGGCGTTTTTGGTACCAGCGATATTGAAACTACAGTAGCCCTTCCTAAGGTCATAAACTATAGAATGGCAGGAGTATACTTAGGATTACTGAGTGCATCTACAAGAAATGTAATCATCAATACAGACACTGACGGAAAGGCTTTAAGATCAACAAGAACCAGAATATATGCTGATGTTTTAATTACACCAATCACCTATGCAGGACTAGATGGAACAAGCTATAAAAGTGATTTGAATCCGGATATTTTCGGTTTTAGAATCGGCATGCAAACCCTACCTGTTGAGGTGAGAAAAATAAAAGACCTGAACGTTAAAACCAAAGGAGTGTCGTATGGTGTAGAAATAGGTGTACGCCCCATTGATGGATTCTACATGGCCTGCAACGCATCTATCTGTCTTATGAGAAAGAAACTATCGATACTGGGCTACAAAGCTCCTGCATCAAGCTACAATACAAGTGAATAACATTTATAACCATATGAAGAAACGTTTAATATATCTGTGTGGATTGCTTGTCTTAATTCTATGTATGTCATCCACTGAAAAAAAAGCTTCCCACATCAATCTGGGACCTATGGTAAACTCGAAATACGAGGAACTTCATCCTTACGTGACTCCGGACGGACAAAAACTATTTTTTGTCCGGGAAGATGATCCGCAAAACTTTCTTGCTCCTCAACACACGCAAGACATCTGGTACTGTAAACTTGAAAACAATGAATGGTCTGCAGCTAAACATCTGACAAAACCATTTAACAGGGCCCACTTCAACTCTATATTTTATCAAAGTGCAGACGGAAATCAGCGACTCATCCGTGGTGCTTACAAAAACGGAAATTACCTTGGGTCAGGATATTCTGTATGTAGACTCACCAAAAACGGATGGAGTGATCCACAGCAAATTAAGATAAAGAAAATTGAAAAACTGTTTAAAAGTAAAAGCGCGGGTTTGTGCTTAGGAAGCGATAATAAAACCATGATTCATTACTTAGATCCTTCAGGAAGAAGTATCCATGATTTGTATGTTAGTTTTCTGGAGAAGGAAGGTGTCTGGTCTGAGCCTCAGCTTTTAGGTCCGGATGTCAATACAGAGTACACAGAAATGGCACCGTTCATAGCAGCAGATGGAGTAACATTATACTTTTCAAGTAATCGTCCTGGTGGGTATGGCAATAATGATATCTATATGACTAAAAGACTTGACAGTACATGGAAAAGCTGGAGCAAGCCCGTAAACTTAGGGCCATCAGTAAACACTAATGATTGGGATGCATATTATACTATTCCGGCTTCCGGAGAGTATGCTTATATCGTCTCGTCCAGCAATACTCTCGGTGGTTCTGATATTGTAAAGATAAAGTTAAAAGAAGATATCAAACCAAATCCTGTAGTGCTTATCCGCGGTGTGGTTCGCAATGCTAAAACCAAAGAGCCACTTGAAGCAAACATCAGTTATAACATTCTGCCAAGCGGCAAAGAAGCTGGGATTGCAAGCTCTAACCCAACCACAGGAGAATATCAGATCATTCTTCCTTCCGGTGACTTCTATGGATACAAAGGAGAAGCGAATGGTTTTTATGCGGTTAGTGAAAACATTGATTTGAAAGATTTAAAAGAATACAAAGAAATCGTTCAGGATTTATATCTGATACCTGCTAAAACAGGAGAAGTTATAAGGCTCAACAATATATTCTTTGAAACAGGAAAATCTGAATTAAAACCTGAATCATTTCCTGAATTAAATGGTGTTGTTGACTTTTTATCTAAAAACAATGCGGTTGAAATATTAATCTCAGGTCATACTGATAACGTAGGTAAAGATGAAGCGAACCTTGCACTTTCTGAAAACAGGGCTAAAGCAGTAGTAGATTATCTTATATCAAAAGGGATATCTAACGGACGTCTTTCTAATAAAGGGTTTGGTGAGTCTGTTCCGGTTGCCACCAACGATAGTGAAGAAGGAAGGGCACAAAACAGGAGAGTTGAGTTTACCATTGAGAAACAATAATTTTCGAATGTGGAGCACTCCAAAGTAGACAGCATCAGTAACCAAATATAAAAATTTTCAGAACATCCATTTTCACCAAATTAAGATAAGGTATTGAAGAGGCCTCCTTGTAGTATTAATATTACAAAGGCCTCTTCTTATTTATTGATTACGATGAGCTATTCTGAATATACTTGAGAGAAATAAGCAGATACATCTTTAAAAAATATGCTATTGAAACTCAAACCAATGTAGTTACGCTCATGTTGGACCTGTAACCCATCTATAAATAAAACGTTCTTTCTGTTTACCATATATTAATAACCCGTTTTAATAGCCTATGAAAAAAGTATTTACTCTACTTCTATTAATTTATCTATCAACAACAATCAACGCTCAAACTCCATTCACTATTAATCAGCTTACTGGCAAATGTTGTGGAGGAAACAACACTGGAATGGGTAGTTCATTTCTTACAACGAATGCGGGTAGCTTAAACTACATTACGGTTGTAAACAGAAATACTTTGGGCACAACAGTTGCATCAAAATTATATATTTATGAAGGCAATGGACTTATTTCTTCAGACTTAATATATGAACAAGATTTTAATGTGTATTCCCTGTCATCAAACAAACTCATATCTGTAAAATTAAACACTCCTTTAGATCTTGAAGCCAATACGACCTATACCTTTTATATAGTTGGATTTGCTTTAAGGTATGGACAATCAAACACCTACGCTAATGGTACCTTATGGGAGGAAGGGACTCAAAGAGCAAATCATGACCTGGATTTCATTCTGCATTTCAATACATTAGATCCGGTAATCAGCTTAAGCAAGAGTTCTGTGAATGAAAACGTTCCTGCTGAACATGAAGTAGGATCTTTTACCACTTCGAACACTACCAATACGTTGACCTACACTTTAACTGGCGGTCCAGGCTCTACAGATAATGCATCTTTTACACTTGATGGCGACAAACTAAAAATCAATAACAGTCCTGATTATGAAACCAAAAGCTCTTACAACATAAGAGTTAGAGCTGTAGAAGAGTCAGGACTTGCCATTGAAAAGGAATTTACCATAACGGTAAACGATTTAAATGAAGGTCCGACAGATATTAATATAAGCAATAGTTCAATAGAAGAAAACAATACTATTAATGGTATAATAGGTACACTTTCTGCTACAGATCCCGAAAGTGGAACATTAACTTTTTCATTGGTTTCAGGTATTGCTGACCATGCCGCTTTCTTCATTAGCGGGAATACGTTAATGATTAAATCAGTTACCAATTATGAAACTAAAAACTCATACGCTGTAAGAATAAGAGTAACAGATCAAGGAGGATTATACTTTGATAAAGACTTTACAATTACTATTAAAAATGTCAATGAAAATCCTACCGATATACTACTAAGCAATAGTGTCATTACAGAAAACAACCTGGCAAATGCCGAAGTAGGAACGCTTACTGCAACAGACCCTGATAATGGGAATACATTCACCTTTTCTCTGGCTGCAAACGGAACAGACAATGCTGCATTTTCAATTGTTGGTGATAAGTTAAAAATCAGTGAGGTAGCTGATTATGAAACTAAAAACTCCTACTCTGTAAGACTAAGAGTAACAGATCAGGGTGGATTATATTTTGATAAGGACTTTACCATTACTATTGAAAAAGATTTAACAACCAGTATTACAAATCAGTCTTTACTGAGAAATATTCAGATATATCCGAATCCTGCAAAGGACAATGTGACGATTACACTGGAAGGTTCTGCTCTCATAAGCATCCATTCAATGACGGGATTACTCATGAAAGAATGGCAACAAGAATCCAACGTGGTATCAATTGCTGACATCCCTTCCGGTATGTATTTGATTAAAATTGCAAGAAACAATGAGATTGAAACCCGCAAACTGAATATTGAATAACTAAAACAAACATCATATAAAAGGCCTGGGGAATAACACCCAGGCCTTTTTATATTATATAAACCTGCTCTGCTACACTATCTATAATAGCAGACACTATGATCGGCCTTGACTGTTTTGTTCATCCTGATTCCTGCGAAGAAAGGAAAACCATAGTATGATAAGCATAATCACTCTTTGTCATCGTAAGCCCTGCGAAGGATCTGATAGTTAAGAATAAATTAGCAATCTCAATCAGAAGTTTGCCAGATAGAAAAACTCCCTCCTTTTGGATAACGCAGATGCTTCACAAGTTCAGCATGAACAAAGGAAAGATTCTGTCAGGTGGACGGCTATGTCCTTCAGCAGAAGGATTAGAGATGAGGTTTGTAGCTTGATACAGCAACTACATAACTAATCCCCTTAAAATATTTCCTCTAGCTCATTTTTTCTTTAAACTTTTGACTTTCAGCTTTCAACTTTTTTCCTATCTTTGCCCCTGTTCAACCTAAAACACTGTAATGATTATCGAATAGAGTCCGACATATAGACTTTTACATATAATAAAATTGCGTTAGCAAATTCTTGGTCAAGAAAACGGCGAACTTTCAGAAATACAAGAATAGCTAAGTGTTCCGCTATTGCGTGGACTTTAGTTATTGTATTTCGGGTGCTTCGCCGTACCTCTTGATCAGTAGCTACTGTTCCACGCATTTTTTATTGTCTTATTTTTTTAACCGCTTGCGGAACGAAGCACAAACCAACAAACATTTTATGGACACAAATCCGGAAAAAAGAGTAGCTGTAATCTTACAGGAAGACACTGTACTCAATCAGGAAATCATTGATGAGCTTGACAGTCTGCTCAAGCTGATTACACCGCAGGACATGAACAAGGTGCTGATCTATGTCTTCTTCATGTACATCTACTATGCAGAAAACGATGTGTATTGCTCTGATCTGAAAAACACATCAGAGATCTTTTACCTGCTTATTGATTTCTTTACAAAGGCGGGCGAACTAAAGAAGTAAAAAAATTTAAACCAGCTAAGTTATGACAATCCGGTTATCCATGCGATGACTATCGCAGTGAGTATTGGTGTAAGCTCACTATGTCAATCCCCTCTGAACAATATCAGAGCCTCTTATCTCCTACTTTGACTTTTTCTTAACACAGGAGATCTTTATAAAATGTAAAACTTTTAAAACCAGCTCAACTATGATTAGACCAACAAACCGAAGACTACCTGAATGATGTTAATAGAATACTATTGGCATCACGGGAGGGTGTCAATAGTGTTTTAAATCCAGTGTGAATTCCTGATAACCCGATATGACCAATACTATCTTCTGCTCAAGACACTCCTACTCAACCTCTTTCTCTTCATGAGCTTCTATAATGGAAACCGACTTTTGGAAGATTATAGAGTTCGGAACTGTTATGATCTCTCCATTCTTCGTCTTTATATAAACAAAGAAATAAGTCAACTCCGAAATTTCTCCTTCTATTGGATATTCCTTATCTAATATTTTGATAGTATCTCCCATTTTCAAAGGATGATTAAAGAACAGTATAAGACTCGATGTGACATTGGACAACAATGACCACTGAGCAAAAAAAGCTATACCTAAAACGGTCATGATGGTACTGGCAAATACAGCGATTTCTTTTTGTTCTAAACCCCAGATACCGGCAAGCAGAACAACAAGTGCAATGGAAAGGAACAGATGAATTGCTTTGATAATAAGCTTTCTCCGGGCTCTTTGGAGCTGTGCCTTCTTCAGTGTATTATTGACTATGTTCTTTGTAACAAAAAAAACTACTGTGTATAAAACCAGGATTAGCAGTGTTTCAAATATCTGTATATTTTGCTCAATCATATCTTTCCTTTCTTGTCAATTCATTATTGCTATGGCAACGGTCCTACCTTAAGTTCGTTTCCCGACTGAGTTGCCACAGCAAAACCAGTGCTGCTTATAAAAATAAATAAAAAAGTGCGGGGTTTAAAGTCCCGCACTCGAATTATCTGCATCAGCAAACAATATCTGGAGAATGTAAATTTGTTTTTTTGGTCCGTCTGGAATCTCCACACTTACACTAGGCCTTTACCTGACATAAAAAATCAGACCAATACTCATCGAGATGTTTTAAATTTCAACTTTTGTACCTTTAAATATTTATTATCAAATAAATACCCAACTGAGATATCACCTACAGTTCTCTTTTGTATGTTAACAGTATTTGTTTTCAGGTTGTTTAAACTTTTAAATATTCTTCAATATCATGTACATTACCGTTGCCAAACCAAGCTTTAATATTCGCGATTGCAGAAGCATCAAGTTCTGATAAGCATAAAATAACTAAATTATCAATTGCTCTTGAACATTCAACGTAAAATAAATTTCTAGTTCTCAATCTGCGTTCAGGTTTATCTTCCGTTTCATTGAAAAAATTTTTAAAGTTATACTCTTGAATCCATTCAGTATCATCAATTACGGTAAGAACATTTTTAAACTCATCTCCTTTTGTTCCATGTTTTGTTGAAAAAACTGTGTTGTTTTGAAGGTGTTTCCAAAAGGATATAAGTTCAGTATAAGGTAGCTCCATAAAAGAGTCAAATAGAAGTTTATCTTTACTTTGCCTTTCTTTTTCTTTCTCTGTTAAAGATTCTGAAGCAATTGACAGCTTCTCAATAAATTCGTTAAGTCTTTTATTTAAGATCAGCCCATTATCTGAAGCAAACTCATAAACCTCCTTAATTTTCCAATTTATTCTATTAGTCGAGAGTTTGTTCAGAGAATCAGAAACTTGCTTTTTGTGACTGTGCCTGAATTCATTTTTTATAAAAGATCCATTCTTTTTTATAAACCTAATTACATCATTCTGATTATTATTATTCCAGAATCCTACTAAATGTTCTAATCCTGTCTTCCGTTCTTGTGAAGTTTTTTTGTCAATAGTTCCAACAAAAAAAGTAACTAAAGGGTGATTTCTGTCCAGTAGTCTTTCTTTTGTATTTTTAGAAAAACGTGTTGAAAAAATAGAATATAAATTTCCAAAACCTGCTCTTTGAGCAACACGGCTATTTGCAAGAACCAAAATTTTAGAATTTAAATCTTCTTCAAAATTCCAACCTAAACCAGATATTTTTTTTACAAAGTTATTATAAAGTTCATTTTTAATTTCAGCAATTTCTGCATAAAATTTTTTAATGTCCTTTTTGGGTTTCTCTGGATGATTTGCCCAATAAATAAACTTCGCACTGCCTTGAAGCGTCTTCTTCGGTTTCTGCTGAATATTTTTTCTAAACTTATTAAGCAAGTTAACAACTGATAGAGAAGAACGATAGTTTTCTTCTTTCTTCACCAATTCTAAATGCCCACCATTCAGTTTATAATATTTTTCCAAGTCACCAATACCATAATCATAAATCTTTTGGTGGGAATCACCGTAAAAACCAATTACTATTTTTGGGCTATTTCGTTTAAGAAGGCAATCAATTAAGCAATAAATAGTTTCTTGAGCAGTGTCTTGGTATTCATCAACAAATAAATAAGGATATTTTGATGATACTATAGTTGTCAAAAGTGGATATTTATCATACATGAGTTTAGCTAATTCAATAACGTCATCGTGTTGAATTATACCGTTCTCAAAATCATTAAATGATGTATCATTATATTCAATTTTATCAATAAAATTTATCCTATCAGCTAATTCCTCTACATATCTTATTTCAGTTTTCCCCTTAGTCTTTTCTTTTTCAAAATATATTTCATTGAGAATACAAAGCTCAGCTTTAAGTTGTTTTTGATATCGTTTAATTGTGTTCCACAAAAACTCGTGAATAGTTGATACAAGAACTAAATCATTGTTTTCAATTCTACTAGTTATTTCATTTTTAGCTATGTTGGTGTATGTTATACAAACAATTCTTTGGTTTGATTTCCTTAAACCATCCCCTTTTTTTTGTATAAGATCATTTAATGTTTGTATTAAGGTATATGTTTTACCTGCTCCAGCTCCAGCTTCTAATACAAAGCTTTTGTATTCCTGTATGTAATGTGAGATTTGTTCAAAAGCAGTCATATCATTTTGTATTTACATTGTCTGCCAACCATACTAAGCCTTCTTCAATATATCGAGGAACTTGCCATTCTAAATTACTTTCATCTTCATTGAAAGTCATTAAGTCAAAAGTAAAATCTGTTTTTTGGGTCGAACTTGGTCCAAGTAGATATGGACATTGAGTTAAATCCTTACCTTTTAAAAGTTTGAATTTGTTTTTAACCTCAATGATACCCTCATCAGTAGTATATGAAGCTTTAAAAAAATTAATATTTTTATTTATGATTGCTTCTTCAAGACTTCTAGCAACATAAACTGAACCTTGTTCATTAACCTGATAACTTACTCGAATAAAATCAGAATCATACTTATCTTTTTCATCGCAATTTATGAGGTCCATAATTTTTCTCTTTTTAGGTATCCAAGTTAACAATGTTGAATTGGATGTTTCTGCATTAGGTATATCAGTAGGACATGATTTTCGTTCATTATTTGGATCAACAGAATCAATATCTGTAATTACTAAACTCTTTGTATTTACAAATTTCAAAAGCTCTTTAAACTTTACCGTATAAGCTCCACCTACTTCAATTATTGAAACACATTCATTAGTCAAACTTTTTGCAACCTTATTAATCATTAAAGGAAGGAGAATTCTTTCGGTAGTTCCTTCAACAAGGATCACCTTATCAGCAAAAAATATATCACACCTATGGAGGCTCATATATTGTTTCAGAAATCTGAATGTTTCAGTATCGTTCTCTTTATGCTTGAAGTCATTGAAATCCCTTACTTCAACTTTATATCGATTTTCATCTTTAATAAATACTTTGGAAAAGTATCTAATTCTCTCAAAACTTCTCTTAACGTCAATCCCAGCTTCAGTTACAATATGAGATGAATGAGTGCTAATAACGACCTGAACAAATAATGAGTCCTTTTCTTTGGTTTCTCTAATTGTTTTTCTTATTTGAGTAATAAATACTTGCTGCATTTGCGGATGCAAATGAGCTTCTGGTTCTTCAATTAAAATTGTAAGAGTTTCAGATTTGTTTATCGGCAATGCCTTTTTAAATTTTTCTATAAAACTCACTACCTTTAAAACAAGATAAATTAGGTTACTATACCCTAACCCATTAAAATTTTCTGGTAATGTAATATTATCTTGTTTGTAAAAGTATTTTATGTTGTTTTTAAGAATAGTTTCTGGATCAAATCCTGCTTGAAGAACAATTTCAGGGATTGTTAAATGAGGTTCAACACCAAATAATTTTAATTTTTCAAGAAGGTCATTAAGAAAACTCTCATATTTAGAGTTAAGAGACTTAGACGTTTCCTTTAACTGTTTTTCTAAATTCTCAACATCTTCATTGTTATCCTTATTTACTTCTCGATAATAATCAGAAAAGCCAACAGCTAATGTTCTATTTTTATCAGATTTTGTATCATCTAATTTCCTTGAAGCCTGAATTGTTTCAAAACTTAAAACAGAACTTATTTTTTGTTTTATGTTTTCCTCAATCAAATTTTCACCTCCAAAGCATTTAATTTCATAATGCTTTGCAATATTTTCATTTAGCCATTCATTTAACTTTTGTTCTTTTTCTTTCCTGTCAATAAAAGAGGTGAACAGTTTGATGCTTTCTTTTGATTGATATTGCAGTTTGATAGTTGCACAGTTTTTATTGTCTTCCAGGTCGCTTATAAATTCTGAAAGATTAATTAAACTATCTTTATCTTTGTCATACTCTACCTCAATTTCCAACTGAATTTTCGGCATTGAATTAATCAAAGAAATTTCAAGAGCATCTTTCCTTTCCTCATCCACTTCTTTTTGAATTAATTCAAATATTTTTAAACATTTCTCAAAATCTGAATACGTTGATTGAGAAAAATCATGAAAGGTAAAATTAATCTTTTCACCCAAAAACATATTTACAACTTCAAAAAGGGATGTCTTTCCGGTGTTATTCTTCCCGACAATTAGGGTTATATCATCTTCAATATTTAGTTTAATATCTTCTAAAAGTCGAAAATTCTTAATTGAAATGTCTTTAATTTTCATTATTCTAATTCTATTGTCTCTGATTTGGAAAGGAGTTTAACACTCTTCCTTTTATTACATTTTCTATTGTATATACTTTTGTCACAAAGTCATACTATTAATAACCTTTCATAGAAAAATCTTTCATTACAAAACATGATGATGTTTTATTTAAAATCCACTTTAATATCTAACACTTTCTTCTTAGTACTTATTGAACGTTGCAAAATTCGGCTATCCTATTCAATCCGAAAGCTTAAACCTTTCCTTTACCTCGTCATAATCATTAAAATCCACATCAGGATTCGCTTGTCTTACTATTGAGGAAGTCACAACGACTTTAAAATGAACAGTCTTTCCGTAGTATTTATTGGGATCTTTTCCTTCACTAAGAGAGGTATTATAAATCCACATTATTCTAACATAATTAACTCGTATTGTAAAATTCATAAAATAGTTGGGACTAGAACCATTGTACTGCGTATAAGGTAAAGCTGTCCAATTTTCACCATCATCAATACTAAAATAAACATTCACAGATGCCAAATTTATATTTGAAGATGTTAATTCTGGTAAAATGAGATCTTTATAGTATTCTGGAGATTCATAAGACCAATCTGTAGCAATAAATGTTCTAGCTTGTACACTAGTTGGACCAGGATTATCTTTTGAACAACCAAAACTAAATACTAGAATTCCTAAAAAAAGAAGTGCTTGAAAATATAGATTGCTATTCATGAAAATATAAATATGTTAATTTACTTTTTTTCCTTCAATTGGTTGTGTATATACTCCTGGTGGCTTCCCAAATCCACCTTCCAGCACATTCTTTATATAATTCCATAAAAAAGGCAGAATAAGTCCAATGAGTCCAACAACAATTGCTTTTATGATCCAATTTGGTTTAGACTCTTCTTTAAAAGCTTTCTTCTTTCGGGATGATTTAGGCTTTTCAATATTTACATTAATCGTATTGTTGTTCGTATTAATACTGGAATTTATTGTTGGTACTTCTTCCTTATTCTTTATTGTTGCCATTATTATTAATCAATTATAAATATTTTAACTTATTTAAAATATCTGGACTTAAATATTCATTATTATGTTGAAGTTCTAAAAAGGAGTTATTTGCAATTACAACCATCTCCCACAACCCATTTACAACAAGGATCATTAGGACAGTTAGCTTTTGTTTTACCTGAGCATCCACAATTGGAAGTATTAGGACAATCATTTTTAGATACAGCATTTCCAGGCTCCTCGCATGCAATACCGTCATTATCCAGATCAAGATCATCATGACATTTAGGATCGTAATCAAAAGCAGCTTGAGCAGCGGCCTGTGATGTATAATCTGCACAATTAGTCTTTTTACAATTGTTAGTATTGTTGTTATTATTGTTTCTACCACTGGATGATGGATCGACAGGGTCATTGTCAGAACTGCAACCAATAACAGCTAAAGAAAAAAATGTCAGCCAAAATAGTAATTTTTTCATATTACAAAAGTTAAGTTATGTTTATCTAATCAGACGTTTTAAAATTCTCCCCATTATATCAATATCCTTTCTTGGTATTAATATCGGCACCTTACCAGCATCTTTATCCACTTCAACACCATGAGCGTGTATAGTACAGCTTAATATCTTTTCAAGACGGATGTTGGTATTTTTACTTTCACCCATAAATAATATGCGCTTGTTCGTAAAGAATACATTGCCTCTATCTATAACAGTCCAGCTTCCCCTTCGCAGTTCTTCCCATTCAATGAAGTCAGTATAATAACATACTTCATTCTTCTGAAGATTAATATCTACTTTACAGATTGGAAGTTCACCATTCTCTATGATCCAAAAGAGTTTAATCTTTTTAAAATGATCCTTTGTCTTTTGGTCAAGATCGAGTTTAACGTTAAGACTTTTGCAAATTAAATCAAGCTCCTTTTCCTCTTCCGGAGAAAGCATATCATCTGCAATAGCCCTTTTGATAAAATTATTTAAATATGCTCCTCTTACCTCCTCAGAAATCTTATTAGCTAAAGACTCATCCAGCCTCAGATCATTTTGCAATTTCTCTATAAAGCTCTTCTCTTTTTTACCAAGCCTTCCATCCTTAATGACCTCTTTAAAATTAGCCTCATAAATCGCCCCACCTATTTTATCATGCAACTTATTTATTACAACATCATTCAATCCTAACAATGACTTTAAATGGCGTAAGTCATCAACTTCATTATCGGATAATACATTATCAAGTAAGCAGGAATTGAGGTATACCGCATAGAACTCCTCAAGATTTAGTGCAAACTCCTTATGTAAATTTAACCCATATTTATGCTCAATTTTTTGAATGTCATTTGGTGTAATACTTTGAATTTCTTTAGTAGCTAATAAATTATTCAATTCTACAACAGCATTTTCTTCCGGAAACTGCTTAAACAGTTTTTGGAAAAAACTCTGTTTATAATAAGTCGCTTGTTGAAATACTGATATGTTCATAGTTAATATTTCCTATATTCTTCATATATGGGATCACTCCAGTTACACACTCCACCATGATGAGAACAAGCTCCTCTCCCCGTGGCGTGGGAAGTGCTCCCATCACAACACCGTGTAACATATCCGACTATTCTCTTTTTAATTGGGTTTACTTTATCATATAGTCTACTGGCTTCTTCATGTCCACTCTTTACCAATTCTTTTAATTCTAAAATCGCATCTTCTGTCTTTCCTGTTTTATAGTAGCATAAGGCTCTTTTATATAAAAGGTCTGAATTGGTAGCATTTTCAGGAATTATATTTTGTAATTTGCTTAATGCATCTTTGTAATTGTTGGACTTTATTAGATCTGAAATCTGAAGGGAAAATATTGAGGTTCTGGATTCATTTATCGTTCTCTTTTCATGGTCCTTTAAAGCATACATAGATGCTGTATCCAGCTTTATTAAAGCATCTTTAAGCTTATGAGACTTTTCAAGTTCAGTACTTTCCTTTAAGTAAAGACTTAATTTAGCATACCTTTCATTTTCTTTCGTTTGAGCTTCCTGTTGTTCCTTTAATAGTTTCTCTTCCTGAACCTTTTTATTAAAAGCCTCTTGCCTGTCAATTTCCGCATAATGGTAAAATGTAGGTATTGAACATAGAAGCAGCAGAGAACAGAACGCTGATTTTATTTTAGTGGTCAACTTAAAGTGAAGATGTTTTTCCAGAAAAAAATGACCAAAAGGCAGAAGAACGAATCCCAATGCTGCTAATAAAAGGAATAAGAAAAAGTGATTCAAGAATGCAAGAGCTACTAAGAAAATACTAATGGCAGCAGCAATCAATGAATATTTGGTAAAAGGATTCCAATCATCAATTTTCTTGAATTTCGATCCTTTAAAATATTCCGGTAATACCCTGTTTTCTTTTGGAATTAAATCAGGAACATATCTCATCAAATAATGTATATAGAAGCGTTAGTATACTTTAAAAATTAGACCTTTCCAGCCCCTATATCCTACCCCTAATAGTAAAAACCTGTGTACTACTGCTCAAAACAAAATTGCAGGTACGCACAACAACTCAAAATTATGTGGATTATCTCATGCTTTAATACAAAATACCCAATCACGTAAAAAGAAAATCAATAGCATTAAAAATAGTCCCAATAGCAAATATATAAAATATGTTGTAACCTACGAATTTTTCCAAATCAGGTTACCCGAATCATAAAAATTTATGCTTTCATTGACAATATTTCCTGTAATGCACCATAAAGGGCCAAAACCAAACGACTCCACTTCCCAATACAAACCAGCATCCATTAGCTCCCAGTAAAGCAAATTCCCTCGCCGGACATACCATCAGAATTAACACTTATGCACATATCACTTCACTGGAGAAAAAAATAATTTCAATGAAGAGATATCAATTTCCTGGCTTGTAAATTCATTCTGCAAGCATGAAATTCAATTTTGCAGACTTGAAATTCCATTTTACAAGCTTGTAATTTCAATTTGCAGGCTTGTATTTTCACTTTACAAGGTTGTAAATCCATTTTGCAGACTTGTATTTTCACTTTGCAAGCATGTTATTTCAAATTGCAGACTTGTATTTCCATTTTTCAAGCTTGTAATTTCTTTTTCCCGTTAATGAATTTGAATATAATGATTTGTCCTAAGGAATATTTGTAAGCCTTTTTAAGCATTCCAGACTTTTTATTATTTTCCACAAATAAAAATAGCCCCGATAAATATCGAGGCTAGTATTGAAGCCGTTCTTGGTAATTTGTCTGCATGCTCACAACCTTTTTTTATAGGCTAGCACTAAGGCTTTATTCATTTCACCGGAATAAAAAAAGAACTCCCAATCTGATTACATAGACTGGGAGTAATGATCTGGTTAATTATTTTTGATTAGTTTTTCAGTAACCACCTGGTTATTCAGCATCATCTTTACTATATAAGTTCCGGCTGGTATCCCGTCTGTTTTAAGAGAAACTGTTCCTTGTCCAGAACCAACATATTGTTGAATATCCTTTAGCAGTATTCCTTCAATAGAAAAAAGTTGCAAGTGTAAATTTCCAGCTTCATTAGCAGTAATATCCAGATTTATATAAGAGTTAAATGGATTTGGATATGCAGTAGTTTTATAGGCAATTGTATTTACTTCTGTTACGGCTTCCATTGCTTCTCTTGCTGCACAATTGCCATTGGACTCTACTATTTTTACAAGCCAGTCCCCTGGACCATGTGTTACATCTCCATCGTTAGAACCGGTATATCCCCCCAGAATGTAACTTCCATCATTATTATTAAATATTACGTTAACTCCATCATAGCTGCTTCCACCTAAAGTGGTATTCCAAATGATGTTACCAGCTTCATCAATTTTATATATCCATAAATCATAATCTCCTTTATTGATATTTGGAATGTCCCCATTGGAAGATCTTGTAACTCCTCCAACTATATAACCTCCACCATAAGCAGGTATGATAGTAACAGGAAATTCAACATTAGTCCCTCCATAAATTTTACTCCATAATACATTTCCGGAAGCATCTGTTTTGAAAATCCACTGGTCTGAATGCTCCTCATCTAGAGCATAAAGTAGAAACCCATCTTCCGGTGTTAAGGTTAAGCTTCGAATCATATTCAAGTATGATATACTATATTTTTTATCCCAAAGTATATCTCCGGAATTATTTATTCTTACCAACCATGCTTGCTGATATGCCTCACCGTAATGATAACCACCTAATGCATAACCACCATCAGGAACAGCAATTGCAGATATTAAAATTTCTTCATAGGGTCCACCATAGGTTTTGGTCCAAAGAATATTTCCATTGTAGTCCACTTTCAGAATCCAGAAATCAAACTGTTTTCCATCAGTGTTGGATGTATATCCGGCCAGCAGTAAAGTACCATCATTATTTTCAATAACAGAGGAAATACCATTTTGATGGCCATTAGCCGGTATATCCAGAGACCAGGAAATATTACCTGATTGATCTATTTTATATACAAGTAAATTATATGGAATATTTTGGGTGCCGGCAAAGATGTAACCTTTATCCGAAAGATTCTGAGTTATGAAGTTCGTAATAGGTCCATTACGAAGAAAGGTTTGTTCGGTAGATATGATGTTTCCGGCAAGGTCCGTTTTGGTTTTCCTAAAATAAGCACTTCCCGAAGCGTAGATATATCCGGCCAGAAAATATGCACTGTCATTGGAACGTGTAATATTAATGATAGAATGGGAAACCGTGTTGTCCCAAACTTTGGATGCTTTTTTTTGAATGTTCACTTGTACCGGAACCCTGCCTGACACACATCCACTTTTGGAAGCTTCCACATAATAAGTTGTAGAGGCGTCAAGAGGAGGAGTTGAAAATGAAGAGCCGGTTGCAATTACATTTCCGCCTGTAGCCTGATCATACCAGTTAAGGATAACAGAAGGTTGATAAACAGAAGCAACGAGCGTTGCTGATTGTCCGCTACAGATCAAACTATTACTTACGGTTGGCTTCTCAGGTAAAGGAGTTGTTTTAATAATAACAGGAGTCCTTTTGGATGATGTACAACCATTTAGTAATGCTTCAACATAATAGGTAGTTTCTGAAGTGATAGCAAGAGTTGTAAAGTCAGCTCCTGTATAGACAGGCACGCCTCCGCTCTGCTGACTATACCACTTAAAAATTGCACCCGCAGGTTTTGTAGCATGTAATACTGCAGGCTGACCTTTGCAGGTAGTCACTTGTTCCTTTTGCACTACAGGTGCAGCAAGGAGTACAGTTGCATAATGCAGGTTTACTGTTCTGACCTTATTGTTATTCTCTGCTTTAAGGTAAACTTCAACACCTTGAAAATTTTCATCAGGATTAAAAATAACGATGACATCCTGGAGAGAAGACCAGAACAGCTTCACATCATTGTCATTGAAATTGACCCTCTCTGTGTTGATGTTATTGCCCACCACAGTTGAAATGAATATATTTGAAATTAAACTACGATCGTAAATAGGTTCTGAAAATGACAATTTGACTTTTATTTGATCCTTCTTACTGCCTGCCGACGAGAACTTGATTCTTTGAGCAACATACCCATAATGGATGTCCGGTGCCAGCTTAATGGTCGAGTATGAGTTGGTATCATCATCCACCGCAAGTAAGGGCTGCAATACTGAGCAATTCTGGCAATTTGTTCCGAGAACTGTTGTCTGCGTGGTGCCACTGCCACATGGCACGTTCGAATCTGCTTTAGTTGAAACAGAAACAAATGCGATAAGGCCTGTCAATAACAATTGACTCCACCATCTTCTTTTTTTCATAGTGTGTTAGGTTAAAAATTTAGAAATATTAATTAATTAGTCCCTTTTTATAGAAAAAATACATACTGCCTGAAATTTAATCTAGAGCAGAAAATCGATTAAATACTTAAAAAACTTTTGTTTCCTCAACTATTGAAAACATATGTCATAACCACTAATTGTTCTGACCGGGAAGCATAACCAATCAGGATAAAAATTGTTTAGTTTTTTTCAAAAAATTTCTGATGTACTCCAATAGATTTAAAAAGTCACTGCTTGCTAATCTGATTTATTTCGATAATTCAAAAATCGTTGTTTGAAAGCAAATCACAACAAGCAGACCAAACCAAGTAGATTGTGCGGAATAAAAAAGCCCTCCAGTTCTTGATCCGGAGGGCTGAATTAAATTTATTACCCTGAAAGATTGTAAAATGCTTTAACTGCATTATAATCATTAAAATCTATAGCTTGCGTTCTGGCATCAGGAATGATTGATGAAGCTTTTGCAATTATTATTCTGAACTTGGTAAATGTAACAGAATTGCTATAATTAGTATTGGTACCAACGTTTAATAACCTTAATGTATATATATATTCATTTGCTGATCCTTGATAAACAAGACTTCTGGCTTCATAATGACCAGATGGGCCGATGCCTTGTACGGCATACCAGGAAGTTGCAGCTTCAGTAAAGGGATTATAGTAAGCTAATACTATGCTGGAATCCATTCTGCCGATTGTCATATTAGGAATAACGTAACTCTGGGATCCACTTGAAAATGTTCTGCTGCCATAGGTATACATTACTACATTCGCATTCCCAGGTTCGCCTTTCGGCCCGACCTCACCTTGTGGGCCTGTTGCCCCCGGTGTCCCTGCCGGACCAGGAGTACCCTTATCCTCTTTACAGGAAAATAAACATAACATTAAAAAGAGCATTTAAGATACTCAGGGAAAAATTGAAACTGTTTTTCATATTGACACTACATTTAATTGATTTCGTTCTTATAATAATAATTCGATGTTTTATTCCTATTCGAAAATATGTTTTCTCCTGATGTTCCTCTTGTTGTTTTCAATATTGTTTTTTACAGGTTCAGAGATTACAAGGAGTTGTTAAGTCTTTTCCGTTATGAGCTTTTACCTGAAAACAGTCACCAAAGCAAGGCCTCGGACATGCATACCCATGACAGAGAATAAGGCTCAGTCACTCAAAATAATCAATAATTAAATGTCCTGCAACCAAATAAGAAACTTTACACCTCTCTACAATCGTGATTCTTCCAACTTTTATAACTATTCTTTAATTTTTTAAAAAGGATTAGCCATTTAAGTCCCGTTGACGATAATGGACATATTAGGTAAAATTCTAAAAAGACCTCACCCTAAATCCATCTCCTGAAGAAGAGGGACTTTAATGAGTATGTTATTAGTTATATCAGTTTTAATTCAAACATTTTTATCCTCGACTGTTCCTTTCTCCTTCTGGAAAAGGGTTAGGGATGAGGTTTATTGGCTTTTATACGGGCACTAAACCAATCCTAAAAATTAAATCAATAAAACTAAAACTGACAACGTCCACCTCCTCAACACCCTAATACTTAAACGATTCGCTATTCCCGCTTCTTTTCACTACTTTAAAGTTATTTTTAATACTCAAGTTTAAATTTTTAAACTCATACAAAACCAATAGATATGAAAAACTTAAAATTACTTTCAATTTTATTATTTGCCGTCATCCTTATCACATCGTGCGATAAAAAAGGTGATCCTGGACCTGCCGGAACCCCTGGAAATACAGGCCCCAAAGGAGAAAAAGGAGATCCTGGAACTTCCAACATCATGTACTCCGATTGGTTTCAATATAAAACTACTTATAATACTTCCAATTTCGCATTAATAAGTATGGAACTGCCCATCGCTCAACTTACAGATGATTTTATAAATAACGGTGGTACCGTTTTAGTCTTTTTCGGTAATAAACCTGAGGACCAAACTTCTTTTACCGGTATAAAACCTTTGCCTACATGGGGTAAAGAAGGATATCAAAATGTACCGGATCCTAATGCGGTGCACTTTGAGCTGGACTATACCTATAGCAAAGAATTACTTAATATTAACTTTATCATTACACAAAACCTGACTAAACTTACTGACAAAGATTATTTCTTTACTAATGTATTGAATCTAGAGAATACATACTTCCGGTATGTGCTAATACCAGGAGGCGTTAATATCAACAAAAGGGTTGGTCAGATAGATTTAAAAAATTATCAGGAAGTAAAATCATATTACCACATTACTGAATAATGTCATCAAGATTCACTAAACATAATGCCAGTTCATAGGACTGGCATTTTTTATTCCCAGATTAATTTATCAAACATTTACCTAAACCACTTTTTTGAGGGCTGTAAAAAAAAAATGATAGATTGTAGCCTGCCGCCAGATCAAAAACGCTCTCGTTTTGATAGTATTACCCATTTCAATAATCATTTAAATTATTATCCCCAAAAACAAAGTTCGTTAATGTTATGAAGTACATAAAACTACTCTTTTTACTGACATTACTTACCAATGCTGATCTCCTCGCACAGAAGCAGATCTACATTCCTCGTTTTATTACAAATGAGAATATGGATCTGAATAACCCAAATAAGCCGACTCTTCCGCTACTATAGAAAACTACGGATTTATTGTATCAAATTAAATCCACCTGTAGCGGCAACAACTGTGACTGTTGTCTTTAAAGGACTTGCAGGAGAAGCTGATTACAGAGCACTCAATGTTGATAAGGGAGGTTGGAGATTTGTTTTTGTTGCATTACTTGAGGACGGAACAAGAGTATACAGTAATACTGGTGCAGCAAATGTTCAAAACAATATTAATCCTGAAGCAAGCCTTTCTTTTAACTGCCCCGACAAATGTGAAAAATTATAACTGAGAGTATCAGGAACGCCTCAGCAACATTGGAGGCATGCATGGGATGACAATAACGGCAATGATGAACAATGGTCTTATAAATTTAAATTTCATAATACCAATCTTCAGGGAATCTTTAATACTCCTATCAAAGACATTACACTTACCTACAATATCGTTATGAAGCCGGCTAAACAATAGCATGGGGAAATGGTGCATACATTTATTCAGAATTAAGTATAAATACGCTTACAGCCAACTAGGCCAATATCCTTCCAGATCAAAGGATGGGGATCAATATACTATCAAACAGGCTTTAAAATATACCAAAAACGCTACTGAATCTGCACAGTTGACACTTATCTTTAACATTAGAATACAGGAAGAAGTCGTGGCGGGAGTTGTACCTGATAATGCAGGCAATAAACTTAAAATCTATCCCAATCCTACAGCTGGAGTGATCAAATGGGATTCTCAACAAGATTGGCAGCTTATGAATGCAACAGGACATGAATTGAAAAAAGGGAATGATACTTCTCTTGATCTTTCCGGATATACAAATGGTTTGTATATACTAAAATTGGGTGACTTTATTATGCCAGTTATCAAAGAATAAAAATTTCTTTAGCATATAAAAATATCCTGCAGTGTATTCATCTGCAGGATATTTAACAATCAGACTTTGGAAGATACTTCCGCTCCTAGTTGTTTTAGGAAACCAGATATTCCACCTCCTGGAATTTTTTCAACATTCTTAACTTAATTATTTCTGAGATTAATAAAGGATCGATTCTCAAAAAAAATGAAGTATTTATTAATATTTTTCCCCCTATGATGATTAGAATATTGCCGATCGAAATTTACACTAATGCATCCCTCTTCGAATCAATTCTATGGATCAAGAGCTCCTTGGATTTTATTGTACAAACATTAACAAACGTGCCTTGTTTAGGCTTTGTGAGTCATGTTTCTTTAGAATCAGTAAAAAATTGACAAAACTTAACTTCTGATTCAATGGAATTTATATAATTTTGAAAATTATCTATGAAGGGAAGATTTGAGATTAAATAAAATTATGTCAACTTTTAAGAATGTTATAAGACTGAATGAATTCACAGGCAAAAGATATTTTTTTTTATTGTTACTGGTGTCAGCTTTTGTATCAAAGGCACAGGATTCAACACAAGTACAAAAGGATACAATAGCTAAGAAAACTGAAGAACAGAAATCTTACTATGTAGAAGCTGGTTCTTATGGCACCAAAAGAGACCCGACACCTCCGGAATACACCAGGCAATTCAATAAAACAGGTATTAAGGGAGTTGAAAAAATAAGCTGGCTTGATGTAGGTCTGGACAACAGAACCCGTTTTGAATATCGTCAATATGATATAAGAAGGCCATTTCTTACAACAGACTACCCTATACTATTCAGAACACGAGCCTATGTAGGCATTAAGGATGTGTTGGATCCTTTTCGATTTGCAGTGGAAATGAGTGATGCTTTCAGAGTACATAGCAAGTTTCCCAGGGACAACAGAGACTTTAACCGGGTAGAACCCATTTCCATTTATGCTGAACTACATTTTAAAAAAGCTTTAGGCAAAGATCCCTATGGAAACAACAGGCCTGCATATGTGCGATTCGGAAGGCAGAATTTTGAATTTCTGGATAGACGATTGATTGGCTCAAACCAATGGCGCAATACCACCAATACCTTTACTGGTTTCAGGGCAGCTTTAGGACAGGATAAAAATGACTGGCAGATTGATTTGCTTGCATTAAAACCTTTGGTCAGGCTTATGACAGAACTTGATACAGCAGATCATCAAACTCAATTTGGGGCAGCAATTTTTCACTGGAGAAAATGGTCAAGAATCATTACTATTGAACCTTATCTTTTGTATTTAAGACAAAAACCTAACTCTCAGGATACCATACGTGATCGCCGCATTTATAACATTGGAACAAGGGTTTATGGCTGGCTGACCAAGGAAATAAATTACGATGTAACATACAATCAGCAATTAGGAACGGACAACAATAAAAAGCAAAGAGCTTATGCCATCACAGCTGAAATCGGTTATAAATTTCAATATGGATGGAAACCCCGATTCAGTTTATTTTATGGCTATGCAAGTGGAGACCGAAACCCTAATGACAACGTAAACAACAGATTTGAACGTTTCTATGGATTCGCCCGCCCATGGTCTGCTGATGATTATATAGTTATGGAAAATATTATAGCTCCCAAAGCAAGAGTAGAGTTTGAACCAGGAAAGAAAATAAAAGCAGATATTTCTTACAGCTTCTATTGGCTTGCCAGCAGGACAGACAGATTCAATAACTTATTCAACGTTCCCACTAACCCAGATGCTCCAAACAGGGATAAAACAGGACAAAGTGGAGTGTACCTGGGCCACGGTCCGGATGGGCGTATAAGGTTTGAAGTTTTAAAATTTATCAAGACTGCAATAGGATACTCACATTACTTTAACGGAACCTTTGTTAAAAACCGACAAGAAGTTGCATACAACAATTCTACCTTGGGTTCAAATTTCTTTTACATAGAAACCATGGTTAACTTCTTTGATATCTTCAAGAAATGGTGATTATTTAAATCAGGATAATATATTTTGTTGTCATCTTTGCATATCAAAAAGCTTTGATGACGAATTAGTTTTTACCATTACTCTAACGTATCAAATAACTTCAATCAAAAAACTAACCGGCACCACCAACGACACAACAACCAAAAACCTAACTATCAATACATTAACCCTATATCCACTCTATTTATAAATTCTTTGAATTTCATAAAATAACTTATATTTGCAATAATCAACTTTTTCAAAAGTCCGTATAGCAATATATCAGATTAAAAGGAGTTTCCTGATCTGAATGAACACCAATTATTAACATGTTATGATAAAAAAATTAAGCTTACTTTTTTTAATTGCAGGAAGCATTTTCATGACTTCCTGTGAAGAGCTGGGCATAGATCCTTCTCTATCTCAGGACGAAGTCGTTCAGGGTTTAAAAGAGGCCTTAAGAGTAGGAACAGACACCTCAGTAACCATGCTCAACAAAACAGACGGTTATTTTAAAGATGAGGCCGTTAAAATATTACTTCCTCCGGAAGTTCAAATGATACAGAACAATCTGAATTCCATGGGCATATCTGCAGTTGTGCAGCCTCTAATCGATCAATTGGTTTTAAAGATTAACAGATCAGCTGAAGATGCTGCATCAGAAGCAAAACCCATATTTGTTAATGCAATTACCAACATGTCCATTACAGATGGATTAAGTATCCTGAATGGGAGCGATTCTGCCGCCACATCTTATTTGAGAACCAATACTTATTCAGATTTAAAAGGTCTTTTTGCTCCTAAAATTGACAACTCCTTAAATAAACCTCTGGTAGGTAATGTATCAGCAGCCTCTTCGTACTCACAGATTGTAACTAAATACAACGAAACAGCTGAAATTTTAAACAAAGTTCCGTTTGGATCAAGATTCACTATTGTAAATCCTAATTTAAGCGATTATGTTACAGGCAAGGCATTGACCGGTTTATTCATCAAGGTTGCAGATGAGGAAAAAGCAATCAGAACAGATCCAGTAGCACGCGTCACGGATATTCTGAAGAAAGTATTCTCAAAATAGCATCCTAAGTAATCTAAATAAAAAATACCTGAAGACAATTCTTCAGGTATTTTTTTATTAGAAAAGCGTGAGAATAGATATTCTGGCACTTCCTACAATTATTGAATTATGGATTCAAGAATACTTACTATCCTACGAGACCAGGCTATTCTAAAAAACAATCTTCATTAATCTTCATTTTTAATTTACCCTTTGACCGATTCTGTCTAATGCCTTGCTCCAGTATAGGTACATAGCTTTTCCTTTCACGAGCTTTTCTGGTAAAAGTCCCCAGTATCTTGAATCTAATGAATTGTGTCTATTGTCTCCCATCATGAAAAAGTAATTTTCTTTAAACTCGTATGACATGATCGGGTATCCATTTACTAATAATCCTGACTCTGTCCTTTCCACTAAAGTATTTTCGAGCTCAATACATCTCAGGTATAAATCAATTGTTTTCTCTGTTAAAGATATCTTATCTCCTTTTTTCGGAATATATATGGGACCATAAAAATCAACATTCCATTTATAATTTTCGGATTTGGGATATACTCTTTCCTCCGCTTCTCCTTCAATACTGAATGCTGGAGAAAACGTCTTAATAAATTCTGAAGACATAAAGACTTCAGCTTGTTTTTCACCCAGGAAGAATATATAGGTATCTGGAGATACCCTGAAATATTCGCTCATTCCAATCCCGCATTTTTTTACAAGCTCTGAATTAATATCAGAGCCATCTGTAATAGCATAATATCTTAACTTAATTGGCACATCATCCAATTTGTTTCCGTTGATAAAGACGTTACTTTTCTTTATTTCCAAACTTTCACCAGGTAAACCAATACATCTCTGAATGTAATACGTCTTTAAATCTTCCGGGTACAAGAAAACTGCCACGTCTTTCCTCTCGATTAACTTAGTGTTACTTACAGCCACTTTATCACCAACCACCAAAGCGGGCTCCATTTGTGGTGTTGGTATAACCATAAGATTTATTGGCAATCTATCCAGTTTTTCCAGAATAAAATAATTTATAAAAGCTCCATGTAGAATTATGATAAAAACATAAACATACCATTTATCATAATTTACCTTCTCATATACTTTATCCCCTTGCACATCGGTATAACCCGATATTATTAAATACAAATAATAGCTGACAACTATAGTCAAAGAAAAAAGAAATAGAATGAAATTATAAGCTATATTTCGTCCAGTGAAAGATACAAGATAAGCTAATGCATATAGCAATAAACCCTTGCTTACTTTTCTGCTATAAAAATTACCTAATCCAGGTACTAAAATGTTCAATGCTAAACCTAACCACTTCTTTTTTATCATAACTCCAAAATTTTATGCAATTCCAAATATCGGTTCAGCATCAACTCTTACCTTACTTCTCCAAAGGTTCATTCTAAATATAAAGATCATTACCTTCTATCAGAGGCGATGCCTTATACAAAGATAAAAAATTATTTGTCACTCATAGTGCTAGTCTATCGACTAGTTTATTTACAACATATTTTTCCTGTTTAATACTTGCGATAGGACTTCCCGGAAATAAAAATTAAATCTTTAACCAGACATTCAATCACTAGATCCTTTTGATCTTAAGTAAGCTTATAATTAACGAGAGTTTCATGATGGAAAACATTTGCCAATATCCTCCTCTCCAATTTGCTTTAAGTATATCCCATCTATTTAAAACTACCGATAAAAAGCATTAAAATGACATATATCTTGAGAACAAATTCACAAAAGCAATGTTCTTTACTCTTAAAAGTAATCCAATGATTATAAACCATTTATTGGAGAATTTACATTCTGCATTATTCATCTCAATTGAATTTAAATATCTAAAAAATGAAAATAGATCAAGCTTTGGTAATGGAATTTCAATCCGGGTTAAGAGGTAAACTGATTCTACCGGATAATATTGAGTATGAGGATGTACGTAAAGTGTATAATGGAATGATCAGTAAAAAGCCTGCAATGATAGTAATGTGTGCAGATGTTGCTGATATTATCCATTGTGTAAATTTTGCAAGGGAAAACAACATACTGCTAGCGGTCAGAAGTGGTGGGCATAATGCCGGAGGATTAGGCATATGCGATGACGGCTTGGTCATCGATTTGTCCCTTCTTAAATATACCAAGGTTGATCCTGAAGCGAAGACGGCAATTGTTGGTGCAGGATGTACATGGGGAGATGTCGATCATGCTACCCATATTTTCGGACTTGCCTGCCCCTCAGGAATAATTTCTACAACAGGTGTAGGTGGACTTACACTGGGAGGTGGTATAGGTCACCTTACACGTCATTATGGACTTACTATTGATAATTTGTTATCAATAGATCTTGTAAAGGCAGATGGAAGTTTTATAACAGCAGATGCAAATCAAAACCAGGATCTGTTCTGGGCTGTAAGAGGAGGTGGTGGTAACTTTGGAGTTGTCACAGCATTTAAATTTAAATTAAATCCCGTCAATGTTGTTTTTGGAGGCCCAGTTTTATGGGACCTGAGTGAGACAACAGAGGTTTTGAAATGGTACCGGGAATTTATTTTAAAGGCACCTGATGAATTAAGTGGATTTTTTAATTTCATTACAGTTCCTCCTGTAGCGCCGTTTCCGGAAAATCTCCACATGAAAAAAATGTGTGGAGTAGTATGGAACTATACAGGTCCACTGGGAAAAGCAGAAGAAATATTCAAACCTATAAGAAACTTCAGAAAACCAGCTCTGGACCTTACCGGCCCTATGCCTTATACAGCTTTACAAACCATGTTTGATGATCTTTATCCAACAGGATATCAATGGTACTGGAGAGCAGATTTCATTAAGGAAATTCCGGATGAAGCTATAGAAATTCATAAAAAATTTTCAGCAAAGCTACCTTCTTTGCATTCCACTATGCATATGTATCCTATCAATGGAGCTGCTTCACGCATTGGCAAAAAAAATACAGCATGGGCATTCAGAGACGCCAACTGGTCTATGGTGATTGTAGGTGTAGACCCTGACCCTGCAAACAAGGAAAAAATAACCAAGTGGACTAAAGAATACTGGGATGCATTGCACCCATATTCTGAAGGTGCTGCTTATGTAAATTTTATGATGGATGAAGGAGATGCCCGCATAAAGGCTACCTATGGCGACAATTACACCAAACTTGTTGAGGTAAAAAATAAATACGATCCTGAAAATTTATTCAGAGTGAATCAAAATATATTGCCATCTATAAAGAAGGTAAAGGCATGAGAAATGCGACAATAGCTATTTATTAAGCAATGGTCATTTTAAAGAATCATTAAACGTAGAAGGTCTCTATACTAGGGGCCTTCTATTTTGAGTTATAACGCCATCATTAACCCAAAAATGTTGTGGAAGTCTCAACATGCCCTCGCTAATCATTTTCTGTAAGCGGAGTACCTTAAATCCTTTTTTTTTGATTCACGATACTTTTACAGGCTTACCAGACAAGTAATAATTCAATCCATCAGTGGCTTCTGAGTTTGTAGAATCATCATACCCAACTGAGAACTTATCAGGATTAGCTCCAGTCAGATGAATTAAGGCCCTTGTATTGAGTTTGCTATATCCGTAAAAATACACTTGATTTTTATCCTTGGCATAATATCTTTCAAGAAGCATAAACGTAGCTACATCTGCGCCATCTACCTTTACCAGAGGCTCCGGATTCTCGTACAAAAGGAGATAGACATTATTTTTATCTTTACAGAATAAATAGTCTCCATTCTTTACAACTTCAAAGCTTGACAGATCAACTGGAATATTAACAGGTTTATTAAAAATAAATATCGAAGTTTCATCAGTTGCAATTCCATCTTCTAAGAACCTGAATTTTTCAGGATTTGCTTTTGGTAAAATTGTATTGCCATAATAAACGTGGTTTCTGTCCTTTCCATATATACTCATTATATGCTGAAATGACCCAACATCAGATCCTTCAATCTTCTTAGCTTTGAAATACACATTCTCCTTATCTTTCCAGTAAACAGAAGTTTCCTTATCCAAACAATCCTTTTCAACTTCTTTAATCGGTGTAAAAGTCATAGGATCTGCGTCTTTCACGATCTTTCCCATGTAAAAAACATGTTTCCTGTCTTTTGCATAAAATTTATCATCTGTAATGATCGTAAATGATATTGGATCAGCTACAGATATTTTATTCCCATCATAAAACACATAAGAATCATTCTTAAAATATCCATCATTCTGTATTCCCCTACCCAGATTAATAAGCATTCCCGGAATTCCGTACAAAAAGATTATTCCTCCTGAAATGATTGATACCACTATAAGCCAGGTTGTCACATTCGTTCCCCAAAAGGGGTAATCAATAAGCTTAAGAATTGCAAAAACAACTACAGGATAACTCAATATAAATGTTGCAGATAACAATGATGATCTGCTATTTCTAAAATCAGGAGCTGCCATCATCATTGGAGACATCATAAGCGCTGCAGGCCAGGGAATCAGAATTAATGTGATAATGATATTTATTGTTGTAGACACGGATTTTAGATTTTACAATGCAATTTACTATAAACAAACGACTAAATAATAGTCTGATATTATCTTTGGTTGTCAAACCGAAGTGAAACTAATATACTTGATGATACTTCTAATCCTCTAACATTCTCCCTAAAGTCTCTTTAAGATAATTTCGAAGTACTTCATCTTTTATATTCACTACAACATCATTGCTGCCATCAAAAATAGTATTGTTTTCTTCATTCCTTACCCTTTCTATTCTCAAATAATAATATTGATGCACTGCAGATGAATTATAAAAAACGATTTCATTAAAATCCGAAATAGTACTATCACATTCAATATTTCTCATATCTGAGGGATTCAGATAAACATCACATTGAGACAATCGAAAGTGAGGATTATTATTAAACCTGTTGCAATAAAATTTTCTATCGCCCTTTTCAAGGATAAAAGCAATTATCCTTGAAAACTCCGCCGCAGTAATCAGATCACTTACAGGAATAAAATTTATAGTAGGCATTATAATAGCACTATATCTGCAAAGACTAGTTTTCTTTAGTTCAAAATGTAAGAAGTTTTTCAGGCAAAACAAAAAAAAACATATTGAACAAAATTAAAGACCTTAGCCTGATATAATTATTTACAACAAGTTAAAAACTTCCCACGTTCTCATCAACAAATTTAGTGTAAATGAGAACGGGAAAGAACAACATTATTTTATTAACTATACTATGCTATCAACTGAAAATAATCTCTTTTGCCAATCTTAATCTTTACAGGAAGAGTATCCAGACTAACCACGCTATGCATGTCCGTAACTTTACCACCGTTTATAGTTACACTTCCAGCTTCAATCAATCTTTTGAGATTTGATTTACTCTCTGACTGTTTAATAATTTTACACAGATCAATCAATTGAACCTCTTGTTTAGAGTGAAGGTCAGCAATAGTTGATATAGAAATTTCGGCAAACGTCTTTTCATCAAAACTCTTTTTTTGAAATTGATTTTCAAAAAATTCCAAAGCAAGGCGAGCCTCTTCCAATCCATGGTACTGTTTCACTACATTCAATCCTATTCTCTTCTTAAGGACCATAGGATTCAAGCCATCATTCAATTGCTGTATGTTATCATTTTTCTCCTCATCCGTAAAATCAGTCACCAGCTTCAGGTACTCCACAATCAGAGCATCCGGAATGGACATGATCTTTCCAAACATATCATTCGGATGATCCGTAAGTCCGATGATATTATTCTGTGACTTACTCATCTTCTCTGAGCCATCGGTGCCTTTAAGCAAAGGCATACATAGAACAGCCTGTCCGGATTTTCCTGCACTTTCCTGAAGCTGACGGCCAACAGAACAATTAAACAACTGATCTGTTCCTCCCATTTCTATATCGGCCTTAATTTCAACCGAATCATAACCTTGTAGTAATGGATATATCAATTCATGTAAAGCAATAGGATTTCCTTTTTCAAACCTGCTGCTGAAATCATTTCTATGCATCATCTGAGCAACTGTAGCCTGAGATAACAGTTGAATGGAATTGGACAGATTCATTCTCTCAAGCCATTCTGAATTGAATCTGATAGAGCATTTACTTATATCCAGGATCTTTGAAAGCTGTGCAACATAAGTCTTTGCATTTTCCTTGATCTGCTCTTCACTTAATGGTGGACGGGATTTATTTTTCCCTGTAGGATCACCAATGCGCGCTGTAAAATCTCCTATGATAATAACGATCAAATGGCCCAGGTCCTGGAACTGTCTGAGCTTTTTTAATACCACTGCATGTCCTAAATGAAGGTCTGGAGCAGTCGGATCAAATCCTAGTTTTATAACAAGCTTTCTGTTTTGTAATTCAGCTTGTTTCAATTTATCATCCAATCCGTTTTCAGGAAAAATGATCTCCACATTTTCTTTCAATATATGATTCATACTATTTAGATTATTCTTGGTCAGGATAGAAAACAAAAAAGCCCCCGACACGTCGGGGGCTCCTGATTATATTAATGCTTATTTATGATCAATTAATAATATAGCAATCCCCGGCTCTGACTATCAGATAATAGTAAGCGTAGGAATAATAGGATTGCATTAAATTCTTCATGTTGTTGCTTGGGGATAAACTAAACTTAATCATTTTTTTCTATTAAGCAAAAATAACGAATTAAAGTTTCATGACTGAAAATGCATTTAATGTTAATCTATACTATAATGGAATTGACTCTTCATAATTTCCACCTATTCCGATATAAGTAACTCTTTTATGCTTCCCATTAAGTGTAGCTTCATAAAACCGGACTCCTGCAAAAGCAATATCATCCATAAATTCAGGATATGTGGTTCTTCCTTCCTGAGTATTTTTTAATGCATTCAGAACAAGCTGATGATTAAACCTATCGGATATTTCCCTGGGAGAGATTACCATATCATGTAAAATATTTTCTCCTCCTTCAAATCTATATAAGATGATACCTGAAGAAACTTCCACGCTATATGATTTTACCCCAAGAGCAATAAGTTTCCTGACAAGATCCGGATAGCTTTCAGAGCTTTTATATAGATCATTAATTTTGTCCAGCAGATTTACCATAATCAGGTTTTTCTCCGAAATAATGAATTTACCTTTTGATTTCCAAATTCAAGGAAAACCATTTTATGTAACAAAAGGCACACAAATAAGAAATGATATCCTTAATTGATACCTTTTTTTAAACCAATACTTTATTTATTTTTAAGTCGATTTATTTTAATACATGGTACAAGGCCTTTCTAATCGGTTAATCATATGGATCATCCTGCCGGTAATTCTATTTTCCCTTTTTTATGCATGGAGAAGACCTCACCAGACCATTTCTATAATCCCCTATACAGCTGATACTGCAAACTTTCTAATATATTCTTACTCTGATTCTTTAAAAAGCCCAGAGAAATCATCTACTGTTTACAATATTAAGGTAAATGACACCATCATTTCATTTAGTTACAGACTTGGAGAAGGTTACCAGTTTCCTTATGCCGGAGTTACTTTATTTGCGAAAGACAGTTCCTTCTTTGATCTCACTTCTTACGACTACCTGGAATTGGGAATTCAAGCCACTGCAGGTAAAAGACCTCAGGTAATTCTTGGATTACATGCTACAGATTTTACTAATCCACAAAAAACACTTACTTACAGATATCTCGTAAAAGATGTGGATCTGAAAAAAGATCAGAGCAGATACCTTATCCCTCTGGATAAGTTTATTACTCCTACATGGTGGTATGCGGAAAACAATGTTTCCGAAAAGGATTTTAAATCGCTGGAGTTCGATAAAACAAAAATCATTAACATTCAGAACTGCCAGCTACTTGGTAAAAACATTCCCGACACTATATCCCTAAGAGAATTAAAGTTTACCAAAAATGTAGGTTGGTTTTATCAAACTACAGGAATTATTTTAATCTGTTATTATCTGATAATAGGAATCATTTCATATACACGAAAAAAACCAAAAGAACAGGTTCAGAAAGTTGAGATTCAATACACTCCTGTTCAGATAACCAGTCAGTCCGATCAGGATTCTCACAAGGTTATTAATTTCATTTCTACCAACTACCAGGATCCTGAACTTTCTCTAAAAAAAATACAATTAGCTACAGGTCTTTCCGAAAATAAAATATCCGCACTCATTAAAGATGCATTCAGTCTTTCTTTCAAACAATACCTCAATAACCTGCGTCTGACTGAAGCGAAGAGACTGCTGATGGATTTATCCCTGCCGGTATCTGATATTGCCTATAAAGTAGGCTATGGAAATATTTCTCACTTCAACCGAGTATTCAAAGAATCTTTGGGAATCTCACCAAATGACTATCGCAAGAAAAATAAGGCCCAACTTTAACCCCCTCCTAAAAAACTAACTATCAACAACTTATAACATTTACAAAGAAAGTCTTATTTTTTACAAATTATCTGAACCAACTACTTAGAATTAACACCCAAAAACCTAACAAGCAACAACTTACCCTTTTTACAAAGTAAACAAGAGTTTCTGCAAACTAACCACAAACACCTGACAATCCACCTATTAAAAAAAAGCAAAAAGTATCTCTTTTTTTACAAACTCAATTCAACAATTCCCAGATAGTTTTGCATAAAAACAACATCAAGCCAAATGAAAACACAAGCAAAACTCTTATCTGTAATTTTATTGTTCGTACTGGGAATTTCGGTTCAATCGTCCGCTCAGCAATCTATTGTAAGAAAATACGGACATCTTTCAGTTAATGGAAATTACATCATTGGTGAATTCGGAGACACAGTCCAGCTTAGAGGCATGTCTATGTTCTGGAGCCAGTGGATGGGACAATATTATACTGAGCAAACCCTGACCTGGCTTCGCGATGATTGGAAATGTACAATTGTGAGGCTTGCAATGGGAGTAGATGAAGATGGAGGTTATAAAGAAAACCCGAATGAGTTATTTAAGATCGTAGATATGGTTGATGTTGCCATAAAACTGGGTATGTATGTGATCATCGATTATCACAGTCACCATGCGCATAAAAACCCCGAACTTGCAAAGAAATTCTTTTCAACCATGGCAAGAAAATATGGTAAGTACCCTAATGTAATTTATGAAATATATAATGAGCCATTGCAAGACACTTACTGGAAATCATCAATCAAGCCCTATGCTGAGCAGGTTATCAAAGCCATACGTGAACACGATCCGGACAATATTATAGTTGTCGGAACCAGACAATGGTCGCAAATGGTAAGTGAAGCCGCTGAAGATCCGATTCAGGATAAGAATATTGCTTATACACTGCACTTTTATGCCGTTTCACACGGACAATACCTAAGGGATGAAGCAGAAAAAGCAATGAAAAAGGGAGTAGCATTGTTTGTTACCGAATTTGGAACCTGCGATTATTCAGGAAATGGAAAATTCGGAGCAGAAGAGACTAATGAGTGGTTTGCTTTTCTTGACAAATATAAAATAAGCTGGTGCAACTGGTCTGTCGCTAATAAAAAGGAAACCGCATCTATATTACTTCCTGTTTCCGATATCTCTCACTGGGCCGAAACAGACCTTACTCCATCGGGACAGTATATACGAAACGAACTAATCCTTAAGAATACACCCATTCTTCAAAAGAAAAAGAAATAGTCATAGATTTATTTTAAAATTGAAACATCGGGTCTATTCCTTTAAATTAAAGTAAAAGACCCGATGTTTTTCATATTGCCTCATCCCCTTCAAAATATTTAAATCGACTTTTTTAAATTAAATTTTAATTTTTCATGTACTCTTTAAAAATATTATAGACCTTCATCCGTCAATAGATTAACACGCATATAGTTTCCCTGATGAGCATATTAAAAAAAGCAATGATTATATTTTTATCAATCTTACTGTTATTATCACTTGCTGTTGTAATTATTTTTCAGCAAAAATCTTTTGGCAAAAATCCTTCCGGCACACGTCTGGAAAAAATAAAGCATTCGCCTAACTATAAAAATGGTAGTTTTCAAAATTTTTCTGAGACCCCAATGATGGCTGATGATGGCTCCTACTGGAGGCTTCTGAAGGAATATTTTTCAAAGAAGCAGAATACTGAACCTTCGGCAATTATACCTTCCGTTAAAACGGATTTAAAGGCTGCACCTTCTGAAGAACCTTCAATTGTATGGTTTGGCCATTCTTCTTATTTTATTCAGATCAATGGATTAAATATTTTAGTAGATCCTGTTTTTAGTGAACGCACCTCGCCTGTACAATATGCCGGTTCAAAGAATTATCCTGGCACACGTATTTATTCTGTGGATGACTTTCCTCAGATTGATTTACTCCTCATTAGTCATGACCATTACGATCATCTGGATTTTGAAACTATAATGAAACTGATTTCTAAGACAGGAAGAATAATAACTCCGCTGGGAGTCGGCGAACATCTGGAGTTCTGGGGTGTACCACAAAACATGATATCAGAATTTGACTGGTGGGAAGAGACGGATATTACTGATAAAATCAAATTGGCGGTTACACCAGCAAGGCATTTCTCCGGTCGTGGAATATTGAACAGAAACCAGACATTATGGGCTTCTTTTGCATTGATTACTCCATCTCACAGACTGTTTCTAGGAGGAGATTCCGGCTATGACGTTCATTTCAAAGAAATCGGAAGCAAATACGGACCATTTGATATCGCACTTTTAGAATCAGGACAATACAATGAAATGTGGCCATATATACATATGCTGCCGGAACAAACAGTGCAGGCGAATATTGATTTGCAGAGTAAAGTCCTGCTTCCTGTGCATTGGGGGAAATTCACACTTGCACTACATGAGTGGAATGAGCCAGTAGAAAGAGTCCTTAAATTTGCACAAAGCAAAGAAGTGAAAGTCACCACACCAATGATCGGAGAAAAAGTAATAATAAATAATAATTATCCTGATAGGCATTGGTGGATTTTAAATCAACCATTAGTTGTGAAAGAATAACTCTAACATAAACAGATCAGAATTCCTGTTTTTAAATCAGGAATTCTGATCTGTTCTGCTACCTCTTACATTTTCTAAATGATTTTTTTTTTCAGGATATGCTTATCTTTATCCTAAAAACTATAAAATACTGATAAATAACAATTTCGCCTCAGCATGGTTTAAATAAGCCAAAGAAAAATTTGGCAAATTCCTTTATTTTCCGAAGATTACGAGGTAATTTAAACTTAAAAACCCATCAATTCCGGAAGTGAATACTAAAGCATATAAGTTTTTATTGCTATTTGTATTTTGTCTGGTATCAGCCTTAAAAGGTCAGGATAGCCAGCAAGCACTATTGCTTGCCCCTGCAAAATCGGGCGGTGTATGGGGCTTTATTAACCCATCAGGAAGTTGGGTAATAGCTCCTCAATATGGTGAAGCCAATAATTTCCATGATAATGTTGCCGAGGTTGTTCAATACACCAAGGACGATATCAAGAATGGTTTTATTGATAAAAATAACAACTGGGTAATTCAACTACCCGAGTTTAACTTTTCACACTTTTCGGAAGGACGACTGGCATTTCTTGAAAACGGACTATATGGATTTATGGATTCAGTAGGAAAAAAAGTGATCCCTGCTCAGTTTCGCTTTTGCAGCAACTTTGAAAATGGAAAAGCTATGGTTGTCTTCAAAAGCGGAAAAGCCGGTTATATCAACAGAGAAAAAAAACTTCTGATCTCCCCTCGCTGGGACACGGCTTTCAACTTTCAGGGAAACTTCGCTATTACAGGAAAAAAAACTATGGATGGGAAAATCCTTTATGGAGTCATCGATAATACTGGAAATACGCTTGTGCCCTATCAATACAGCTGGATTACAAACTTCAGTGAAGAAAAAGCTTTTGCCAATCAGGGAGGAATACATGAAAACGGCAGAATCAATGGAGGAAGCTGGATGATCATCAATATGAAAGAACAGGCCATATTACCTCTTAAAGACACTACTCTCATTGTCGAAATTGATAATTATAATGAAGCTTATTCCAACCTGCTGAAATTCAGAAATGATGTTGCCTGGTTTCCGGGAAGGGTAAATGGTGAAATATTATACGGTTTAATTAACTCCTCCGGCAAATGGGTAGTGCGGCCAACCTATAAAGTAGTGAACAAGATAAATGAAGGCCTTACAGCTATATTTAATAATGGCAGAATGGGATTTATTGACCTTAAAGGAAAAGAAATTATACCTTGTAAATTTGAATCTGCAGGAGCCTTCCATAACAATCTGGCATGGTTTAAGGAAGGTAAAAAATATGGATTCATTAATAAAAACGGAGAAGTCGTAATCCCTGCCAAATTTGAGGATGTCCGCGATTTTATGTTGGTAAAATAGCTTTACTTCCCCTCTTCTTTAATTTGTTTTATTCTTTTTCTAATTAAAGATTTTACCTCATTCAATCTCAATATTTTTTCATCAAGCAAAGCTATGCGGCTTTCAAACAATTTGATCCTTTCATCATTGGCGAGCGTTTTATTGGCCCAGGCATCTATTAATTCTTTTATTTCCTGTAATGAAAAACCCAGGTATTTCGCACGTTTTATGATTTCCAGTCTCTCTATTATTTCATTAGTATACTCTTTGTAGTTATTATCTCTTCTTTGTCTTTTATTGTTTTTTATCAACCCTATCTTTTCATAATATCTGATCGTGTCTCTGGAAAGGCCTGTTATTACTGAAATTTCCCCTATAAGCATAATTCTATCAACTTTTTCCCAAACATAAAAAATTTTTCTTGACCATGGAGTAGACTCCAATGTTATCTTTGTTTTCACATCCGGATGTTATGCGCAACTTATAATATCAGTTAACCTATAGAATTGATTATCATGAATGAAAATAAGATTAAATGGAATAGCTCTTTATATGATAATAAACATCAGTTTATATCCGATTTTGGGGAAGACCTTGTAACACTTCTGGCTCCAAAAAAGGGGGAACAAATTCTTGACCTTGGTTGCGGAACAGGGCAGCTGGCAGCAGCTATAGCAGCTTCAGGAGCTGTTGTAGAAGGGAGCGATCATTCTGAAGATATGATCGATACTGCAAAAAAAAACTACCCTCACATCCCTTTTCTTGTTGAAGATGCAGAAGTAATGAATTATCATTTGAAGTACGATGCTGTATTTTCAAATGCCGTATTTCACTGGATTGCGAATCCACAAAAGGCTGTAAACAATGTATACAATGCGCTGAAACCAGGAGGACGCTTTGTTGCTGAATTTGGAGGGAAAGGAAATGTGGGGCAGATGTTAAATGCACTGGATAATGCGCTTATTACCAGAGGGCATACAGAAAACTCAAATATTAGATTCTGGTATTTTCCCTCCATAGGTGAATTTACAACTCTTCTCGAAAAGTCAGGCTTCAGAGTTATTTATGTTGTTCATTTTGACAGACCGACTGAGTTAACAGACAAAGACAACGGTATAAAAGACTGGTTCAGAATGTTTGGAGAGAAGTTCTTTAAGAGCCTTTCAGAGCAAGAGATTGAAGATGTTCTTGACTTAACTCAGAACTCCTTAAAAAGTAAGCTTTTCCGGGACGGGAAATGGTTTGCTGACTATGTGAGAATAAGAGTTATTGCGATTAAATCATAAATCAAATCCCGGGATATTTCAATTATAAAGTCCCGGGATTTAATTTGAAATTTTATTCAATCCTTAAAGCTTAAGCCTTCGCTTTTCAAGGCCTCGCGAAGTTTAGGAATAGCAGAAGGGCCGATTCCATGTAATTTCAAAATTTCCTTTTCACTATACTGACATAACAGTTGAAGTGTATTAATTCCTTTTCCTTCCAGAGCACGCCTGGCCGGAGCAGAAATTAAAGAAAGAAAACCAGTGTCAGGTTTGCGCATTTCTTCACACACAGGACAAACAGGACAATCACTGGTCTTAAAATATTTATGACCCTCCTTGCAGGTTCTCAGGCTATTTTCAGAAGCAGACATACTTTTATTATGGCTTTATTCCAGAGCAAGACAAAGGGTTTTGAACAGATTACCTTCCGTAATAAAACAACCTCTTTCCGTCATTTCAAATATTTCTATTTCTCTTTTTTTCTGATATAACTTCTCTGACGTATACACTTTAAGTCCATCCGGAGGATTCACCATGGCTTTCTTAATGTACTCCTGAGAAGTAAAATCAGCATCAGAATCCCCTTCAGCTTTCATTCCAACCAACACCAATTTATCTTCCAGACATTGAAATGTGATTAATTCATTTCTTTCTCTAAACTCGAGATACTGCACATTTCTCATGATCGTTTCGAAAACCATATCGCTGAAAAGTTCTATAACTCTTTCGGCTTTATCTGGTTCTACATTTTTCATTCGTTCCCAATCTTCAGCAGCAATACCATTTACGACCAGGTAGTTAACAAACTCTTTTTCCATTTCCTGCAGCTCTTCAAGGCTCAGGAGTCTGTATTCGGACATTAATTTCTATTTATTTTATTGAAGCTATTGAAAAATATATTCGTTTCATGATAGCTAAAAACTCAGACGAATTTATCCAAATTTTTATTAATCTTTACCCAATGTTTCCTCTCTTTTAATCCATTATCAGAATAACTTATCTTTTATTTTTATTTAATAACCTTACTAAATAGTTCGCTCTCAGGATCTACAGCAGAGCCATAAAAGCCGGATAAATTTCCATTTTCATCAATCACATATTTGCAAAAATTCCAAACCGGAGGTTGACTATTCCATCCATTTTTTGATGGATCAGTCAGCCAGGAGAATACTTCATTTTTATCTGACTGAAGCACAGAACTTTTCTTAAAAAGAGGAAATGAAACTCCAAAATTGATTCTGCAAAAACTATCTATTTCCTGATCAGAACCGGGCTCCTGACCACCAAAATCATTTGCAGGAAACCCAAGAATTACCAGGTTATTTTTCTTTTCCTCATAAACCCTCTCAAGTGCGTCATATTGAGAGGTATAACCACAATTTGAAGCTACATTTACTACTATTGTCTTCCTTCCTTCATATTGATTTAGTAAAACCTCCTGACCATTGTTGTTGATAGCCTTTAGAGAATAAAATGATATTGGCGCACGCACATCACCCTCATTATTAAGCACTTTTGCCTTAG
Source organism: Bacteroidota bacterium (assembly GCA_023428135.1). Taxonomy (GTDB): domain Bacteria; phylum Bacteroidota; class Bacteroidia; order Cytophagales; family Cytophagaceae; genus Sporocytophaga. The sequence continues at coordinate 74,175 of JAEYZG010000034.1, forward strand.
TTTTATCCTTTTTAGTTAATTTCATAATTAAAGGATAGAGTAATTTTGTTATTTTTTGTCTGAAAGTCATACAGTTAAATACTTTTTAAGATGATATATTAAAAATGCTTATTGGATTTAGCCTTACCAATTTTTATCCAATTTTATACTAATAATTTATTATTTGTAGATTTTTTTTTGAAAAAGTTAAGAAATAAATAATGCGATGTTTGTGCCTAACTTCTATTTCCAGATCACAAACAAAACGTAAAATTCTTTCGAATTTTCAACTTTTTAATAAAATAAACAATTGGTAAAGTTGCGCCTCAAACAATAATATAATATTTTGATTATCAATTATTTACATCTAAAAAACATTTTTTTTATGAAATTAATTACCCAAATTAGTATTGTAATCAGAACAAAGACCTCTATGAATTTTATACTTAATGCATTTAAAGCGGAAGAATCCAGAGACAGGATATTAGGTGTTCTACTAACTGAATTGTCTAAGATTTCTAATTATAAGAAATTTAACAATGATGTTATCGAAGGTATAATTCTGAATAAGAAAATTAAAACTTTTTCCACTGACCATCCTCGCATGCATACCAGCATGAATAGATTAAGGATGAAGAACAAAAAAAATAATTTTCCTATTATAGAAGTATTCTTTGATCATTTCTTAGTCAAAAACTGGGAAAGCTATTCTAATGAGCCATATGATATTTTTGCAGCCAGAATTCATAATGTATTGATTAAGAATCTGACTGTTCTTCCCAATAGTACCATTTCAAAATTTCCGGAGATTCTATCGAAATCGTGGTTAGATAATTATAAAACCATTGAAGGTGTTCATACCATTATCAGAAAACTCACGCATGCTTCCAGAGTTGGGGTTAATTCAGAAGAAAGCATATTTGACCTGATGGAAAATTACAGCACCTTTCAGAATGACTTTATATATTTCATGAAAGATATTGAAAAAGAAACGCCTGTTGACTTTGAAATCACTGGTTTACAGCAGAAAATATATGCTTAGGTACAATGAAACAATTTTAAGCATCTGCTTTTTTATTGAATCGTTTTCTGATTTTAAAAATAACATTATCAATAGTTTCATAGACAATTGGCACAAATATCAATGTTAAGAACATTGAACTGGTTAATCCTCCGATAAGGACCCACGCCAGACCATTTTTGGCCTCCGATGCTGCTCCGGATGCAAGCGCTATCGGCATCATTCCGAGAATCATCGTTAAAGTTGTCATGAAAATCGGTCTTATCCTTTCTCTGCCGGCTTCAATCAGTGCATCGAACGTGTTCGCCCCCTTTTCCTTCATATTATTGGTAAAATCAACCAGAAGAATGGCGTTTTTAGCTACCAGTCCAATCATCATAATCATACCAAGAATTGAAAAGATATTTAGAGTTTCCTTCGTAAGAGCCAATGCCACCAATGCACCTATAATGGCAAGAGGAATTGAAAACAACACAACAAAAGGATATACATAAGAATTATAAAGAGCAACCATGATCAGGTAAACGAATACAATACCGATCATAAAGGCTATTAAAAGGCTTGTAAAAGCCTCAGCCTGCTGCTCAAGCTGCCCCTCGTATGATAAGCTTATTCCGGCAGGTTTTTTCAGTCCTTTCACTTTTTCCTGAATTTCATCACCTACTGTACCTACAGGCCGGCCAACTACATTTGACTTTACTGTTACAGATGGAATACGATTGTTTCTTTCCAGTTTGGACGGCCCCCTGCTTTGCTGAATAACTGCAAACTGATTCAATGTTATAAGTTCTCCTTTTGAATTACTTATAGTAAGGCGCTTTACATCATCAACATTTCTCCTGTCAAACTGGTCCAGCACTATCTTGATGTCATATTCTTCATCTGCTTCCCGATATTTTATGTCCGTATTTCCAGTAAATGCTGTCATTAGCGTTCCTCCCACATCCGCAACGGTTAAACCTAATTTGGCCAGTTTATCTCTATCAAGTTCCACCTCCAGCTCCGGATTACCTTCGTTCACAGACAAGTCAGGATCACTTATCCCTGGGATTTTCTTTATTGTTGCTAATATTTCGTTTGCATATGACATTACATTTTTAAGATCAACACCTCTCACTACAATCTGAATAGGAAGATCATCTGCAGCACCAGTAAGACCGGTCGGAGTTGATGTAACTTTAATACCAGGAATCTGAGAGATTTCATTTTTTATTTCATTCGCAAATTCATCCACTGTAATGGTTCTTTCTTTCTTATCAGTCATAATGACTGTCAACTGAGAAATATTATTGGCAGGCTGATTAGAGCCCAGGGTAGAAGACTGCCCCACAGTAGAAAACACCTTTACGACAACCGGCTTATTCAGAATAATTCTTTCAACCTGACTCGTAACCTGATTGGTATTATATAATGTACTGGTTTGATCTAGCTCAAGAGTAACCACAAATTCCCCTCTGTCACCTTCTGCAATAAAAGTGCTCCCGATCAACCCCAGAGGTATCAGAGAAAATGAAGCTATAAGCATCAATAAGATAATGGAAGTCACAATGAGTCTGTGATTCAAAGACCATTTAAGCAGGCGTGTATAATTCTCTTTCAGTTCTTCAAATTCCCTTTCAAACCAGTTACTAAACCTTCCAAATAAAGTCTCATTGGAGAATTTAAGTATTTTGGAGAATCTGGATGCTAACATAGGTGTCACTGTAAAACTTACAAATAAGCTCATCAGTGTAGACACCATCACTACAATTGAAAACTCCAGCAGAATATTCCCTATCAATCCACCGACCAGTGAAAGGGGGCCGAATACAACCACATCCACAAGTGTGATAGACAACGCTGTAAAACCAATTTCATTTCTACCTTCGAGCGCAGCGGTTCTTTGATCACTTCCCATTTCAAGGTGCCGATAGATATTTTCAAGCACCACAATTGAATCATCGACAAGAATACCTATTACTAAAGAAAGCGCCATTAATGTCATCAGATTAAGAGAAAAATTAAAAATATACATAGCAATAAAAGTAGAAACGATTGACAGTGGTATTGCCACCATCACTATTGCAGCATTTCTTATACTGTGCAGAAATACCAGCATCACAAGAGCTACGAGAATTACCGCAAGCATCAGATCTACCAGAACGGAATGTGCAGCTGCAAGAGTAAATGTAGAGGTATCAGAAGAAATGATGAAATTAAGTCCGATATCTTTATACTCTTCCTGAAGCTCCTGGAGCATTCTTTTTACTTCTTCCGAAACTTGTACAGAGTTCGCATCCGTTTGCTTTTGAATCAAAACGCCAATAGAACTTTTGAAATTTATACGACTTAAGGTTTCAACCTCTTCCGTTGCATCTGTTACCTCAGCGACTTCAGATAATCTCACAAGTCCTCCATTGTTTCCTGTTAATACAACCAAATTGGCTAACTGATCCAAGGACTTAACCTCTCCTTCTACTCTTAAACTAAACTGGTCCTTCTGTGCTTTTACTTCACCTGCCGGTATCTCCTGATTACCGGCTTTAATAACGTTTACTATCTGAGAAAGAGAAATACCATAAGCTTCCAGCCTTTGCCTTTTCACATTAACCATTATCTTCCTCTTTTTCCCCCCTACAAGGGTGATTTGTCCCATGCCGGAAATCTTTGATAACTCTGGACGAATACGATCATCCATGAGTTGATAAAATTCCATTGGTGATAATTTTGAAGATGCACTGAACTGCAATATAGGAAGGTCATCAAAGGAAAATTTATTTAAAGAAGGTGTTTCTGCATCGTCAGGAAGTGTAGACAATACAGAGTTTATCTTTCTCTGTGCATCCTGAAGTGCGATATCTACATTGGCATCATTTGTAAGCTGAATGGTAATAAAGGATACTCCTTCCTGAGATATAGAAGCTATCTTATCCAATTTTTCAAGAGTAGCCACAGCATCCTCCAAAGGTTTGGTTACAGAGGTCTCCATTACTCCTGGAGAAGCTCCGGGATAAATTGTAATAACAGAAATAACTGGCATCTCAAACTTTGGAAACAAGTTATAATTCAGTCTTTGATAGCAAATAATACCTACAATGGAAAGCACTGTAAATATTACAACAATCAAAGTTGGCCTCTTTATAGCTATTTCTGTAATCGACATATTATTGTCCTGTTATCTGAACAGGTGTTTTGTCTTTTAAATTTATCAATCCGGTTTTCACTATCTGATCACCTTCTTTTAAACCTTTGTTAACTTCCACTTTTTCAGGAAATGATTGTCCTATTTCAATTGATCGTAGCCATGCAGTATCTCTTTCAATAATAAAAACCTGAGGGTCATCAATACTTCCAACAAGAGATTCTCTCGGTATCACTAAAGGGTTTCCTTGTGTGAGAATACCAAATGCTATATTTACAAATGTCCCTGCTTTTAGAGGGTTATCCTTAGGATTCTGAAACCTGATCTCTACATTATAATTATGAGCATCATCTCCTGTAGGACTTATAAACGTTATGATTCCCTGAAAAACAGTATCGGGGTATATATTGGTTGTAATTTTAACTTTATCATTAAGTTTAAGCTTATAGGCATCTTTTTCTGCAACAGAAAGGTCAATCTTTAATGAAGACACATCAACAATTCTTGCAATCTGATTACCAGCCAGCACTACAGATCCTGGTTCTACAAACCTCTCAGTGATCATTCCCTTAAAAGGAGCTTTGATAGAGGTATTAGATAATTTCTTTTTATCCTGCTGAAGGTTGAAATGTGCTGTCTTTACTGCAATTTTTGCTTCTTCTAGTTGCTGCTTTGTCACAGCGTTTCCTTTATACAGCTTAGTGTATCTTTCTACATCTGTTTTTGCCTTTTCCAAAGCAAGTTCTGATTTGTTAACTGCTGCTGTTTGCTCCTTACTTTCCACCTTAGCTAAAAGATCTCCTTTCTCTTTTACATCACCTTTTTCAATAGGAAGATCTATGATTTTACCCTGAATCTCTGAAATTACAACAGTAGTTTTATTTGGTATAATAGTACCCAACAATTGCAGCTCATCAGAAATATTCTGTCTGATTACTTTATAGACATTTACACTTACTTTGGGCGAAGTTGTTGTTGTCTGTTTTGATTTGTCAATTTCTTTCTTATTGCTGCAAAGCCTCAGCACCACCACCACAAAGATTATTGCTAATACAATAATTAATACATAGCTTCTCTTCTTTGTCATTGTTCTTGATATTAACTATTTGCCAATCCACTTAATCACTTCACTAATTTTACCTTGAGACTTTGCCAGTTCCAGGCGGGCCAGATAAGCGTTAAACAGAGATGTTATGTAATTTACCTGAGCAACTTTCAAAGAGTTCGTTGCATTGAGAAAATCAGAATAAGCTCCAACACCCTCTTTATAGGATAATATTTCACTATCATAAACAAGCTGAGCAAGCTTTATACTTTCTCCTGCTAGCCTTATATTATCTACAGATGTATTAAAATCATCAAAAGCATTGGACAGTTCTATATTGATCTGCTGCTCCAGTCTTGAAATACTGATTTCCATTTTTTTTAACTCAAGCCTATATTGCTGCACTTGAGAACTTCTCTTAAAGCCACTGAAAACCGGCACTGTAAGTCTTAATCCCACGACCTGGCTATTAAACCATTCCTTCTTCCAAAGATTGAACTCTTCCGAAAATGCCTGATACTGATATTTAGCAAAAGCCGTGAGCTGTGGCTGATATTCAGAAGTATATTGTTTCACCTGAAGAGCTCCCAATTCTCTTTGGGTCTGCATCAATTTATAATCAGCTCTTTTCCAGTAATTCGGCTTATCAGACAACTCATCCAATTGAAATAAAGTGGTAGTATCTGCATTTACAGGTGCTATTTCCACTTGTTCACTTACCGGCATTCCTATCTGAAACTTTAACTGATTTAATGAAGCTTTAACAGACCTCTGCAATGTTCTTAATTCTGTAAGCTGATTGTTATAATCAACAAAAACCCTATCTCTGTCAGCTTTTGTAGCAACATCGTTTTTAAACTGAAGGTCGACAATTTGAAAAAGGTTCTGGCTTTTCTCAAGATTAGATTTTTGGACCTCCACTCTTTGAATAGAAACAAGATATTGAAAGTATGATTTGCTTACATTGTAAATAGTATTTTCAATAACCTGTTGAGAAGACTGGCAATAATAAACCCTGCTGACCTTTGATGCTTTCAACCCTACCCAATAGGTTCCCATATATATAATCTGATCCAACTGAGCATATGCTGAACTTGTATATTGCACACCGAAACGAACAGGCACAATGGCATCTGCAGGTGCAGTTCTGTCAAAAAATATTGCAGGCAATGCAACCAAAGGTATTTTGATGTTATCATCAAATGTGCCATATACATTTATTTGGGGGTAGCCAGAAGAGGCCGTTTTTCGTACATTTTGAAGGGCTATCTCTTCATCAATGTGTGCAGAAAGAACATCTGTATGGTGTACCAATGCATAGTCAATACATTGAGAAAGATCCATAGTAGTTTGGCCAGATGTTGAATTTATAGTAAGCAAAATGGAGACTATGCATGCATAATAATTTAACTTACTGATTCTTAAACTTCCTTTTAAGGGAAGAATCAGCTGAAAAAAAATGATTTCTTTAAATATTGTACCTGTCTTACCTATACACATCACGAAAAACTGATGGGAACGTTATTTTTATTGATCCGAACTTTTTGACCTATATCGATTCCTGTGCCTCAAATAAAAGTTAGAACCTTTTATTCCAGATTGAATACTAATACATTTCCCCCCTTAATGTTTATAGAATTTATGATAACCGGATTGATTTTTAATTTTAATGCAATCGTCCTATAAAATTTACCCTAAAATATTCCAATAAAGTGTCGGAAAATTGCTATCTTCATAAGTTGATAATGAGCTATGAAAGTCTAATGAAGTGTTTTAAACTACTATTCCTCCTTTTGATATTTTCTTTCACTGGACATGCCTTTGCCAGCAGTGTTTTTTATTTGAATGAGAATACAACAGATATGAGAGAGGATAGTATTTTCAGCTATTTTAAATTTTATAGAGATGCGTCAAATCAACAATCTGTTAATCAGCTTAGGCAGAAAAATTTTCAAACCTACAACTACTACCAATCCAGTGAATTTGATAAGAACTCAACCTATTGGTTCAGAATAGAAGTCACCAATAAATCAGAAGACCACAAGGAATGGTTTTTTGAAATACTTGATCCTCATATACAAGCTATTGATGTTTTTGTTATTTATGGTAATGACACCACTCATTTTTCAAAAACCGGCTATCTGAATGAGTTTTCATCAAGAATTTCGAAACATAAAAACTTCATATTTCCTATAAAGTTTTACAAGAATGAAAAGGCAACCATCCTTTTTTCAATAAAAAATAATTATTTCACGCGACCTGACATATGCATCCGAACGCCTCAGAAATTTCTGGATTACGCTTTAAGTGAATATTATTATCTCGGTATTTTTTACGGCATTCTACTCATCATGTCCGTCTACAATATATTCATCTATTTCTCAACAAGAGAGAATGTCTACTTATATTATGTGGCTTACGTAGTATCCTATTCTATAAATTCTTTTTCTGAAGATGGCCTTGGCTTTCAATATGTGTGGCCTGATTTTCCAGAATTCAATGAGTTGATACAATATGCTCCGATATTGCTGATTACGGCATTTGTCTTTTATTCAAAAACCTTCCTTTCTCTTAAACAATACGCTCCTAAGCTAAGACGAGGGATAGATATAAGCCTTATCATATACTGTATCATGTTTTGCATAAACAATTTTTTCCTGCAGATCTCATGGATAAGATACTTTTATCTCCTTCCCTTTATACTGATATTCATTGCTGCAATTACTGCCACCAAAAAGGGGAATAAGTCTGCTAAATATTTTATTCTTGCATTCTCATTATTCCTGATATCATTTTCAATTTTTATACTAAGAATAAACGGATTTGTCGCGACAAATATCTATACGGTATATAGTCTTAATTTTGGCTTTCTTCTTGAAGTCGTATTATTCTCATCAGCGCTTGGACAAAGGTTGAAAATTGAAAAGGAGGAGAAAACGCGCATTGACAAAATGCTCATTCTGCAGTTGCAGGAAAATGAAAAACTCAAAGATTCAATCAATCAGGAACTGGAACTTAAAGTCAGAGAAAGGACAGAAGAAGTCAACCGAAAGAACAGGGAACTAGCTATTGCCCTTACCAATCTTGAAGAAAAAAGTAAACAGATAGAAGAGCTGAATAAGCTTCTGGAAATTGACAACAAAGCTTTAAACCAAAACATCAAGGATATTACCAAGGCTCGTCTGATGCTCAAAGACGTTACACTTGACGAATTTCAGAAGATATATCCTGATGAAGAAAGCTGTTTTAAATATCTGTCTGAAATTAAATGGACCAAAGGTTATAGTTGTAAAAAATGTAGCAATAAAAATTCATCTGCAGGCAAAACTCCATACTCTAAAAGATGTACAAAGTGTGGTTATGATGAATCTGTAACAACCTATACCATCTTTCACAATTCAAAACTTCCAATTACACAAACATTTTACCTGTCTTATCTTGTATTAGCCAATAAGAATATTTCATCACATGAATTATCCGAAAAGCTTGACTTAAGACAAAAGACCTGTTGGGCATTTAAGAAGAAGATTATAGATTCAATTAACAGTTCAGGAACTGGCAAACTGAATTCAAAAGATTGGGGCAAGATATTTTATAATAGCAATACAGTCAAGGAGCAATCCCGTCCTGCTTAATCCTTACATTACCCCTACTTATTTAACAGAGGATAATATCTTTCTCTTATTATATTGAAATGGTGCGTCTCATGACCAATAATTACAAAGCCCAACCCTAACACAGATATTTCTCTGTTAAAACAAACTCCTTTACTAAGATACATCTCTTTCGAAAATGATTTAAAAAGCAGTATAGAAGATTGTCTTACTATAATTAATTCATCTATCAAATCTTTAAAACTTCTGTTTTTAGTGTCTGCGTTACTAGCAAGCAATGCCTCGTCATACCCGGGCAATACCGTATCGTCTTTTCTGGAAAACCTTAAAGCCCTGTAAGACTGTATTCGCTCATTATCTATAATGTGTTGAATAATTTGTTTAATAGTCCATTTTCCGGGCTCATACACCTGGTCACCTATTTTATTAAACAAAGAAACATCAAGCATTTTAAGATTCTGCACGGATGAATTCATGGCTGTTACAAGATCCTGTTCTTCTACCAGATCTATATACTTGTCGAAGAAATCCGGCATCGGATTTATTTCTGATTTATTCATATAGTGTTAAAACAGATTAACTAATTATGTTTCTGCAAATATAAAAAATTGATCATCCAGCAAAAGGTTCTGGTAGAATTCTACTGAAGATTGTCTTTCTTTTCTATATTTTTAAAACTGGAAAACTTAAACAAATAAGATTATTAGCCCAGCATCTTCATTCTTCCAATTAGAGAATATTAGTTTATTAAAAATTTACTTGCTAACAAGTGTCATTTTAGCTTTTCCTATTTTTTTATTGTGAATCTTCATACTAGACCAGATTTATTTCAATCAAACAGAAATGCTCTTCTGGGCATTATTTCTGATCATAATGTTACCCTGCGGTACACTTATAGTATTATTAGGAAATACTTTAATACTAATAGGGGAAAAAATAAAAAGTGAATTTGTATTTTCAATTGGCATGTTTGCTGCTCTTTGCAGTATCTTCTATTGCATAGGTGGAATTGCCAGGCTTATGCTAATTTACATTGTCACAAGTTAGAGATTGTAATTTCAAAGATAATTATCGCTCACTTTCGCTTGTTTAAACATATTTTTCAATTTAAAAAAAAACATTATCCAGTAAAAACATTTTAAATAAATCAGTTAACTTTCCTTTACAATTTTAAGGGATTAAATAAACTAAAAATTTTATCTCTCTTGTACTATACAATTCAATACCTTCCAAAAATTTCAGGAGGTATATATGCAAATCAGTTTTTTAGACTTTTACTTATTATTCATTTAAACTTTTTTCACTTACTATGGATAAATATACTCAAGATTCCAGCTATATAGGGATAGTTCAATCAGATGGATCCAGCGTTTTAATTGAAGAACAGATTTACCCCATTCACTATGAATATTTGTGCTATACCTTTAAACCTGAGAGCAGAATCAAAGGCAATCTGAGATTGGAAGCGAATATTATAGCTGGCAACATTGCACTTGCTCCGGAACATGGACAAGTAATTGTAAAAAAGATCATCAAAGGGATAGCCTATTTCGAAAACAATGATTTGTATTGCGAAGTAAGGTTACTCTGTCCATTGTCAGGTCCAACACATGTTTTTGTCCCTCAGATACTGCTTATTTAATTTAACTAGACCAAGTTCTCTATTTATAACATTAATCATATAAGTAACTACCCAACACCGTCTGTCTTCTTAAAATATGGTTGATTGAAATATTGCTTTCTGAACCACAATTCAAAAGCAGGATCAAGAAATTCAAAGGTATTATTTATTTCATGTACAATATCAGCATTCAAAAGGACAACTTTATTTTTACTGACATTTCTTGGAGTTCCGAGCTGATATGTGTTCATAACCTGGGCTGAAGTAAGCTGGGTTTCGCCTTTCGCTATTGCCTTAAGGAGATTCAGCTGAGTTCCACTTACAGACTCTACCTCTTTCTGATAAAAAGGACTATTGGCCTGAATAAGCTCCAAAAGAGCGTTCTCAATATTGACTCTTGTGGCTACTGGTAAAGCACTATTCCAGGTATAGTGTGCCAATTGTTGTACATACCAGGAATGGTTTTTCATAAGCAGAGATATAAGTCTTGCATCTTCTTTACTTATTTCTTTATTTGTTTCTGCGAACTTAGCAGTTATAAATTCAACCCAACGGTCCTCTTCTATCTTTGGAAGAAGCATAATGTCTCCAAACCTGTAAAAAGGCTTTGATGGATTATTAAAAATATCAGCCATCATATGCCTCTTGCTTCCGAAGAGACAATAAGCTACGTTTTTCTGCCTTTGCCAAACCGCACGGAGTTTCTTTTCAAAATTCTCATAATCATTATAACCGGAGATATTTTGAAACTCATCAAGACAGATAATCCATTTGATGCCTTTTTTTTGTCCGATGGTTTCCGGAAGATTTAAAATCTCCTCGCTGTGTTTGCGAAGATCCTTCCAGTCAAAACTAAGACTGAAATCATTTTCTGGGTCAAGCCCCAAACTTATTTTGGGAATAAGTTTTTTAAATAATTCTTTACCATATCCAATCCACTCCTGCCACTTGCCAGAAGAAGCTTTTATAACCTCCCTGGCATACGTTTCAAGAAATTCCTCCTGGCTTCCAAGAGTAAAGAGATCAATTACAACAGTTCGGTATTCTTTCGGATATTCTTTTTGGATTTCAGAAACCACTTTTTCAACCAGTGATGACTTCCCCCACCTGCGGGGAGATATTATAGTAGTATTTATTCCATTCAAAAGATTATCTTTTAAGCGTTTTACTTCGTTTTCCCGGTTTGTAAATGCTGTAGAAGATACAGTATTACCATATGCAAAGGGAGATATGATCATAGGACCTTTATGTATTATACTCATTGGTATTATACCTAAAGGTACAAAAATAATATCCTGACTACTAAATTGATGTAATAATATTCAGCAGTACCAATTGATTTTTTTCAGTTAAAAGATACTTGATAGTAAATAAAACAACCACCTAGTATTATTAAGGAAACAATAGACAAAAGAAGGACAGCTAATGAATAGGAAATATTTACCAAAGTGCCTTTGTTTCTCACCTTATTTGCATATAAAGCAGTATGTTTCAAACTAAAAAAAAAACACCAAATAAACCGGAACGCCAATAAAGATAAAATATAGACCAAGAAAAGCCCATAACATATCATTCGTAAGACCTCCATGTAAAAGTATCATATTGATATAAAAAATTAATTCAGTTGCCCCCCAATCATTTTCATTATCTGAAAATGCATAAAATTATCCATTGACACATTACGTTTTGTATTTTCATTAAAATTAAGAGGTTTGATAATATAACCTGTCACTCCGAACTCATTGCCTCTGCTTCTGTCCCTGTCTTCATTGGAGGTGGTCATAATAAATATTTTAACATTATTAAAGGTTTTATCATTTCTAAGTTCTGTCAGAAATTCACCACCATTCATTTTAGGCATATTGAGATCAAGGACGATGATATCCGGAATAGGAATTTTATTCTTACCTTTCAAAAGATCAAGTGCTTCGATTCCATTAAAAGCTGTATGTAAAATAATCGGCAGATTGATTTTTTTTAAAGCACGTTCAAAACTAATGACATCCAATTCATCATCTTCTATTAACAAAATTGAAATTTCTTTCATAAGAATTACTACTTAGTTTATACTGGTAGGCCAACTTTAATGGCAGGCCACGTAAAGATAAAGGCAGCCCCTTCCCCTTCATTGGAAACTACTCTTATAATACCTTTCTTGTCTTCTATAATTTTTTTCACAATTGATAATCCAATACCAGTACTTTCAACTTCATGTTTCTCACGTAAAGTCTGAAACAGTCCGAAAATTTTATTATGATATTCAGGGGATATCCCTACTCCATTATCTTCCACAGCAAATTCGACCCCATCAGGAATCTCCTTTGAAGTAATCGTTAAAATCCCAGGTTTGTTACCTTTATACTTTACTGCATTGCTTATCAAATTGGAAAATACTTGTTGAATTCTCAATTTCTCAGTAAAAATCACTGGCATCTTATTGGGCAGCCTTACTTCAAAATCATCAGGAACAATAGAATCGACAATATCTGCAAGCAGTTCATTCATATTTACTTCTTCAAGAGGCTGACTGGTTCTTCCAATTTTTGAATATTCCAGCAAACCATTTATGAGACTCTCCATACGCTCAACCCTTCCCTTCAGTTTATCCAGATATTTATGCATTTCGGGAGATAATTCATTGCCATAGTCTTCCTCCATCCAATGGACCAGATTGTATATACCTCTAAGAGGTACCTTTAAATCATGAGAAACTACATAAGCATAATTATCCAATTCGAAAAAGCTCTTTTTTAGCTTCTCTGACATAACATTTAAAGAATCCGACAATTGAGACAATTCATCTTTTTCAGTGTCTTTAATTGCTTCAAATTGACCTTTAGATATATTATCCGCAAGGCTAACCATAGACTTAATTCTTTTTATGATAATATGAGTGATATAAAAGGCACTTAATACCCCTACTGAAATTGTAATGATTGCCAATAACATTGTGACGCGCTTAGCTATAGCAATAGATTCGTTCAGCTTTTCTCTCCTGGCTTTTCTAACCCTGTATTCGGTTTTATCGAACTCTTTGAAATTTTTCGAAATCTCATCGGTCATTTTTTTCCCGAATTCTTTTCTTAATTTCTGTTCAAAAAGAATTTCATATTCTCTTGAAATTACTTTAGGATTAATTTGTTTGAACTTAGCCTGTATTAGATCATTGGCATAAACCAGCCATTGATTGTGCAGCTTCTGAATTTCATTGAATCTGGTTACCTGAGCAGGAGAATCAGAGATGAGCTTCCGTTGTTCATCCACAATACCTCCCAGCTCTTTTATACTTGAGTAATAAGTATCTAAAAATGATTTATTCTCTGTAAGCAAATACCCCCTGAAATTAGACTGCATTTCGAGGATATTCTTATGAATTTTAGCAGAGTTACGAATAATAGCTTCAGACCTGGTAAGGTACTCTGTGTTCCTGTTCACATCTGAAGAAAGTTTAAGATTGACTCCAAAACTAATAAATGAAAAAATGATGATCAGAGAAAAACTTGCTATTATTTTACCGGATAACCTAAGTTTCATAAACAATATATAACAGGTTAATATTGTAAATGTTTTAAAACAAAAAAGGCATCTACAGGTTATGTAGATGCCTTTAGAGAGCCCCCAGTCGGAATCGAACCAACGACCTACTGATTACAAGTCAGTTGCTCTACCAGCTGAGCTATGGAGGCTTTACTTTGTTTTTGCTTTTTCGTTTGCCTTAAAAGCGAGTGCAAAAGTATAGGACTTTTCGAAATATCCAAAACATTTTAAAAAAATTATTTTTCATTTTCTGCATCTTTTATCATTTTCAACTGACCTTTTAGCTCATCTATCTCATTTTGAGCCCCTTCAATTTTTGAATAAAATTCTTTTTTTAGCTTGTCCGCTGCTGCAGATTTTGCAAAAAATTCAAGATTGGTATTCAAACGATCAATTTCTTGTTTCAGCACTGAAATTTTGCGGTGAATTTCTTTCTCTTTTTGATAAAGTTTTTTTCCACCTTCAGGATTTGTTTTTAAAGCATTAATCTGAAGACTTAACTTTAACTTGTCTACTTCAGACTTATCCCCTTCAAGATGACCAATGAAATTATCAACAGCTCTTTGATATCTTGCATTGATATCTTTCATTTCCGTTTTGGGCACAAAACCTATTTTTTTCCATTCATCCTGGATAATTTTTAAATCATCCGGATTGGAATCCTTTTCCGAATTAAGGTTTTCCAATTTTTGAATAAGAGCATTTTTCTTATCCAGATTATCTTTAAACTCTTTTTCATGTTCTGCCTGCAATTCTCTTTTCTTATTAAAGAAATGATCACAAGCTGCTTTAAAACGTTTAAAAACAGGTTCTTTTTCTTTAATTGGCACAGGCCCGATTGCTTCCCATTCTTTCTGAAGATTTTTTAACTCAGTAGCTGTTCCGCTAAAATCAGTCTGGTCTTTTAATACTTCAGCTCTTTCGCACAAAGCAATTTTCTTCTTAAGGTTTTCCTCTTTTTCTACCTCAAGATGTTTGAAAAATACTTCTTTGTTATGGAAAAAGGATTTACATGCACTCCAGAATTTTTTTGATATCTCTTTTCCTTTGTCTTGAGGAACACCACCTGCCTGCTTCCACTTCTCCTGTAGTTCCAGCAGTTCTGCTGTCTTCTGTTTCCACTCTTCAATTCTGCTTGTCTGGAATTGAGCAAATCCGGCAATAGCCTCGGCCAGTTTTATTTTAACTTCAAGATTTTGCTCCTGACGTTCTCTTAGCTCTTTATAGTATTCACCTCGTTTCTCATAGATTTTATCAGAAGCTACTTTGAATCTATTCCAAAGAACTTCTTGATCCTCCTTAGGAACCGGGCCTATATTTCTGAATTCCTCATGAAGAACTTTAAGTTCTCTAATCAGAGCATTTACTGTCTGGCCAGATTCCGCAAGGCCTTCAGCTTTTTCACATATTTCGATTTTAGCTTCTAGATTTTTCTTTCTATCCAGTTCCTTCAGTTCAAAATATATACTTCTGTTATTGTAAAACCGCTCTACCAGTGCATTATAGTTAGCCCATATTTCTTGAGTATGAGCAGCGGGGACTGAACCAATTTTTCTCCATTCTTCCTGAATTTCTTTAAGCGAAGTTATGCTTGTCTGAGTTTCCTCAGCAGAGATTAAAGTTCTGAGTTTATCAAGCAATTCGTTCTTCTTCATCAGATTTTTTTCCTTATCCTTTTCCAGATTAAGAAAGTGTTCTGATAATTTGTGACGTAGCTGATCATATTGTTTATCAAACTTTAAACTCACATTATCTCTTCGATAATCAAAATCGGTTTCTTCTCCCCCATTGGCAAGGAATTTATTTAATGCTTCATTCTTTTCCACTTCCAGCAAATGATCATAATGATATTTAATCTGCTTTAGCATTGAAGATGCTTTGCTGAGATTTTCATCGAGCTTCATGCTTTCAAGCATCTTTAGCAAATCTTCTTTTGAAAGTTGTGATAGATCACTAATATGTTCATGGGCATGTTCTTCATCATGAACATCCATTTCATCTATCATAGATTTTACAGGAGTAGCCACCTCTTCGACCTTTCCACCTTCCTTTATCTTGTCATTTCCCAAAAGTTCTTTTTCCTTGCTCATGGTATTACCTTTTAAAAATTTTTAATTCAATCTTGGATC
This sequence comes from Bacteroidota bacterium, assembly GCA_023428135.1. GTDB lineage: Bacteria > Bacteroidota > Bacteroidia > Cytophagales > Cytophagaceae > Sporocytophaga. Next base: position 90,242 of record JAEYZG010000034.1, read on the forward strand.
AATAGGATAATTGGATAGCATCTTATACTTACCACCCATACTCTTCAATATTTCTCGCCAAAGATTTGTAGGCTCAATATCAAATATATCCTCAGTTTCAACATGGCTTACAATCCATGAATTTGCTTTAAACTCAGTCTCCAGCTGTCCTCCTTCCCATCCTGAATATCCCAGAAAAAATCTGAAATCTTCTGCATTGGCCAGGTTGTTATTAAACAAGTCCAGCACTTGTTCGAAATTTCCTCCCCAGTATAAATTATCTCCTAACTTCACCGACCCTTCAATATTATAATTATTCCTGAAAATGAAATGTAGCGAATCTTGGGCTACAGGTCCTCCAATATACAAAAGCTCTTCCGAATTTACACTTTCCAAAACAGAATTGAGTGTAATAATCGTAGGCTTGTTAAGCACAAGCCCAAGTGCCCCTGATTCTCCATACTCACACATGATGATCACTGTTCGTTCAAAGTTGTCATCACCAAGGTATGGCTCTGATATTATTACATTACCTATCTTCAACATTCGTTAATCAAAATTCTTTTTACCTGAAAATGTTTGATATCAGCTATTTAATAAATATCCTTCAATATATCATACTATAACAATTATACAAGTACTAAGGGTACATTGCAAGTTTTTCATATTTAGTTAAAAGATATTATTAATAAATTCATATTTAATACCTAACTTCAATTCTGAATAAAAAAACATACCTTACCTGCATTTGTTTTACAACCCATTGTACATGAACAACAAGGAGCAAAATTTATCAGACATCAGAAACGATTACAAACTTAAAATGCTATCTGAATCTGAAGTGAAAGAAAATCCACTAGATCAGTTTCAAGAATGGTTGGATATAGCTGTAAAAAGTAATTTGTATGAACCTACAGCCATGACATTATCTACATGTGATACCCATTGCAAACCTTCATCTAGAATAGTCCTCTTAAAAGGATTAGATGAAGGTTTGGTATTTTTCACAAACTATGATAGTAAAAAAGGTGCGTCAATTTCTGAGAATCCGTTTGTCGCTGCATTGTTCTTCTGGCCTGAGCTAGAGCGCCAGGTTAGGATTGAAGGTAAGGTAGTGAAGGTAAGTCCTGATGAATCTGATAAGTATTTTTATTCCAGGCCGAAAGCATCTCAGATAGGTGCTATTGTTTCTCCTCAAAGTAAAATTATTTCTTCCAGAAATGATTTGGATTCAATGTTTGAAAAAGCCCTGGCTGATCATGAAAACAAAGAAGTAAAAAGACCGGAGAACTGGGGGGGATACAGGATCATTCCTGAATATTTTGAATTTTGGCAGGGAAGATCAGGAAGACTTCATGACAGGTTATTTTATCAAAGAGAAGATAACGGATGGACTAAAGGCCGACTTGCTCCTTGATGAGAAAGTTGTTACAACAAATCAAACATGTTGTTAATGCCAACATTTCTTTCAGACGTAAATCCTTCTCCGTACTTTACTCCGATAGAATGACCGAACTCTAAGGCTCTGGCTTCAATAAACAATAAAAATTCCGGGGAAGATATATAAGTGCCAGGCTCTTCGCTACCAGGATTGAAGAACTGGCTGCGAAAAGCTTTAATTGCTTTTATTTTTTGTTCCCAATAAGGAGTTACATCAACTATCAGATCAGGTTTTATATATCTATCTTGTATATAATGATATACATTCCGAGGCCTCCAAGGTTTCTGTCCAGTTTCAATTTTTATAAGCCCTGAAAGGAAACTAGCTCTGGATACCAGATCTGAAGCCCTTCCATGATCAGGATGTCTGTCATGCAATGCATTAGTGATAAGGATCTCTGGCTGGTACTTTCTGATTGCTTTAATAATGGTTATTATATGATCTTTATCTTCAACGAAAAAACCATCTTCAAATCCAAGATTTTCCCTGGCAGCAAGCCCCAGAATATTTGCAGAAGCTTCCGCTTCCAAATCCCTGATTTCTGGAGTGCCTCTGGTACCCAGCTGGCCTCGGGTGAGATCCACCAAACCAACTTTCTTTCCCATTTCAATATGCCTGATTATTGTCCCCGAACAGGCTAACTCCGCATCATCAGGATGTGCAGAAAGCACCAACATATCTAATTTCATAGGTTTTGAAAGCAGTTATTCTTTTATCTAATTCTAAGTTTTCGACCGACCTTAAGAGTAGTTCTGGTTGAAATACCATTCAGTTTACAGATTGTACTAACAGGCACTCTATATTTCTTACTGATTACTCCTAATGATTCCCCTGATCTTACTCTGTGATAGAATACTTTTCGCGCTTCTCTTAAATACTCAAAATGAGAAGGATTAAGCTCAAACATCTTTGATCTTATAGTATTCATAGGGAAATCATAAAGTTCTTCAGGATTAATAGCATTTCCCTCGTAGCGTACTTCAAAATGTAAGTGAGGTCCTGTACTTCTACCTGTATTTCCTCCATCACCTATTAATTCTCCGGCTTTTACCAACTGCCCCACAGTAACATGAGATTTGGCAAGATGACCATAAAGTGTTTCAAGGCCATTGTAATGTCTGACCATCACATAATTCCCATACCCACCCGCATTATATTGGTTTATTCTGACAATACCGTCAAAGCACGCTACAACAGGATCTCCAATTTCAAGCTTTAAATCAGTTCCATAGTGCCACCTGGTGTGACGCATACCAAACTCAGATGTTTTATGGCAACCAGTCAGAGGCATTGACCAGTTGAAGCCACCAAGTGAATCGTACAAATGTATATTCAAGGTATCTGAAAACTTGGCACCATCGCGCTTATATGGATTTACGCTTCTGGAATCCCAAATAGAATAATATTCGGCAATTGTAACCCAAATTGAATCCATTTTCAATTGTTCAGCTACTTCTACAATGCTAGTTTCGCCTTCATCAATATCGGTGGTATCTTCGCTGACTAGCTCCGGTTCTCTCTGAAGATCAAAGTAGATAGGATTTTCAGTATTTGAGGAATCAACAAATTCTTCATCAAAAAGTATTTTGCCTGCTTCTGGTACTGAATACTCAATAGATGGGGTTTTTACATTTAAGAAATCCTTATTCTTTTTTTCCTGAGAAAAACTTTTCAGGGAAAAAAAGAATAGGATTATCAAAAGTGAATGGCACTTTTTATTCTGCATTATTTAACTGTTTCCTCTTCTGCTTCTTTAGCGGCAAGATATCTTTCAGCATCAAGAGCAGCCATACAACCGGAACCGGCCGCTGTTACTGCTTGTCTGTATATATGATCCTGCGCATCACCACAAGCAAAGACACCTTCAATATTCGTTTTACTGCTTCCAGGTAATGTATTTATATATCCGTTGTCGTCAAGATCTAACCAACCTTTGAATATATCGGTGTTAGGCTTATGACCTATTGCAACGAAAAATCCCTGAACAGTGATATTTGTTAATTCTCCTGTTTGAACATTCCTCACTCTCATTCCTTCCACTTCCTCATCTCCCAATATTTCATCTGTTTCAGAGTTCCATAATACCTCTATATTAGAAGTGTTTAATACTCTTTTTTGCATGATTTGCGAAGCTCTCATCGTATCTCTTCTAACAAGGAGATATACTTTTCTGCAAAGCTTAGAAAGGTATACTGCTTCTTCACAAGCTGTGTCACCAGCACCTACTACTGCAACATCTTTACCTCTGAAAAAGAATCCATCGCACACAGCACAAGCAGAAACTCCTCTTCCGTTTAATCTTGCTTCAGATTCTAATCCTAGCCATTTTGCTGATGCTCCGGTAGAAACGATAACAACATCCGCATGAATCAAATGAGATTCATCAATAATTACTTTATGTACAGGGCCTGTGAAATCTACAGAAGTAGCCATACCAAATCTGATATCGGTGCCGAATCTCGCTGCTTGTTTCTGAAAATCTTCCATCATCTTTGGACCAAGCACTCCTTCCGGGTATCCAGGATAATTTTCCACTTCATTGGTAATCATTAACTGCCCGCCGGGCTGAGCACCCTGGTATAACACAGGTTTTAAACCAGCTCTTGCTGAATATATTGCCGCAGTATAGCCTGCTGGACCGGAGCCAATGATAAGACACCCTACTTTTTCTTCTGCCATAACAAAAAACGTGAAATTTTTAAGGCTGTGAATTTCGTGAAAAATCCCTATTAATCCAAAACCACATCTGCTTCGATAAAGTTCCAACCATCCAGTAAAACTGAATAAGAATTACTATTCATAATAATTATTGTAGTTCAATCCATTGCAACAAAATTTAACAAGTTTATAAATTTCCAGGTTGTTTTTATATGAACTCTAGATAAGTATTGAATGCCAAAATTTTATAAGATGAAATCGAGCAGAAATATTTCGATCCTATTAATGTTATTTTTTGTATCCTTTATTTCATATTCATGTAAAAAAAGAACTGTCGTTAACACAAAGGAAAATCATGATAATGGAAAGACTAAGATTGTGAAGCGAGAAGTAACGACAAGAAGACCAACTGCGAATAATGATATAATCGGTAACCGCCTAAAATACAAAGAATATTATGAAAATGGCAAAAGAAGATCCTATGAAAAATCTAGGGATTACTCCAAAATCTGGCCAATAAAGGAAGAAAAACCTGATAAAAAAGTTTTAATAAAAAGGTACAATGAAAGGGGCAAACTTGTATATAAATTCACCAAAACAAAAAAAGGTGAAGAAGTGCACAGGTATGATGATAAAGGACGGCTCACCCACATACAACTGATCAATAAGGGAAAAGTACGAAAAGTAATAGATGTGAATAAGCAAAAGATTGTAAAAAGAAATTAAAAAAAGCCCTTAAAGGGCTTTTTTAATTCTATTAACCTAGGTAAGGTTTAAGTGCTTTGCTTCTTGAAGTATGTCTTAACCTTCTGATCGCTTTTTCTTTAATCTGACGAACTCTTTCCCTTGTAAGGTTGAATTTTTCTCCAATTTCTTCCAGGGTCATAGAATGCTCACCATTAAGACCAAAATAAAGGGTAATTACATCGGCTTCACGCTGTGTTAGTGTTGAAAGCGCTCTTTGAACTTCTTTTCTCAAAGAATCATTCATCAGTTCAGAATCCGGTGTAACTTCACTGTCATTTTCCAGAACATCCAGAAGACTGTTTTCCTCTCCCTGAACGAAGGGGGCATCCATTGAGACATGACGACCTGAAATCTTCAGAGTATCAACAACTTCAGAAGTACTTACTTCCAATACTTCCGCAAGTTCATCCGGAGAAGGCTCTCTCTCATATTTTTGCTCAAGATCAGAAAAGGTTTTGGATATTTTATTTAATGAACCAACTCTGTTTAAGGGTAGCCTTACAATTCTTGACTGCTCGGCCAATGCCTGAAGAATTGATTGACGAATCCACCATACGGCATAAGAAATAAACTTAAAACCTCTTGTTTCATCAAATCTCTGAGCAGCTTTAATGAGGCCCAGATTCCCTTCATTAATCAAATCCCCCAGCGAAAGTCCCTGATTTTGATATTGTTTTGCAACAGAAACAACGAATCTAAGGTTTGCTTTTGTAAGCTTTTCCAAAGCTAACTGATCACCTTCTCTGATTCTCTTCGCCAGTTCCACTTCTTCATCAGGGGTAAGTAGATCCACCTTTCCAATCTCCTGAAGATATTTGTCAAGTGACTGGCTTTCCCTGTTGGTAATCTGTTTGCTTATCTTAAGCTGTCTCATTAAATTGGGTTATTTATGCTTGTATAGATGACAAAATTAAGCGAAAATAGAGTGCAAAATTTAATCAGTGAAACGATTTTTTTTTTGCTTTAGTTATAAAATTCTGCTCTTATTAGATGAAGTTTATTTGCTTTGTTCTGATTCTTTTTTCTCCGGCTTCGGTATCAACACTTTGCGTGATAATCTGAATTTGCCAGTTTTTTTGTCAACTTCCACTAGTTTAACCTTAACTTCTTCTCCAACTTCCAAAACTCCCTCCATATTCTCCAATCTTTCCCATTTAATTTCAGAAATGTGAAGTAAACCGTCTTTGCCAGGCATAAACTCAACAAAAGCTCCAAATGGCATTATAGACTTAACTTTACCTTGGTAAACTTCTCCCACTTCAGGAATAGCAACAATTCCTTTTACCCACTTCACAGCCTTGTCCATTACTTCTTTATCCTTGGCAAAAACATTTACCAGACCTCCATCCTCTACTTCTTCGATAATCAACGTGGCTCCAGTAACTTTTTGTATTTCCTGAACTACTTTTCCTCCAGGACCGATTACCGCACCGATCATATCTTTAGGAATTCTTATCGCAAAAGATCTAGGAGTATGAGGTTTTAGATCAGCTTTCGGAGCATCTAGAGTTTTCTTAATTTCATTAAGAATGTGAAGTCGTCCGTTTTTAGCTTGCTCAAGTGCTTTCTCAAGTATTTCATAAGATAACCCTTCGACTTTCATATCCATCTGACATGCAGTAATTCCCTGCTCAGTTCCTGTTATTTTAAAGTCCATATCACCAAGATGATCTTCATCACCAAGAATATCAGAAAGAACTGCCCATCTGTTTGTTTTGTAGTCAGAGATCAATCCCATCGCAATACCAGAGACAGGTGCCTTAATTTGAACTCCTGCATCCATTAGAGCTAAAGTTCCAGCACAAACAGTTGCCATTGAGGAAGATCCATTAGATTCTAAAATATCAGAAACGATACGAATAGTGTATGGATTTTCAGATTCAGGAGGTAATACCTTTTTCAAAGCTCTAAGAGCCAGGTTTCCGTGCCCAACTTCTCTTCTTCCTGGTCCTCTGTTTGGTTTCACTTCACCTGTAGAAAATCCAGGGAAATTATAATGAAGCATAAACTTGTTCGTACCCGAAACCATCGCACTGTCGATCATTTGCTCGTCCAGTTTGGTTCCTAAAGTTGCAGTAGTAAGAGATTGAGTCTCTCCTCTTGTAAATATAGCAGAACCATGGGCTGAAGGCAGATAATCTACTTCACTCCATATTGGTCTTATTTCATCAAGCTTTCTGTTATCTAACCTTACTCTTTCATCTAAAACCATGTTTCTCACGGCCTCTTTCTCAATATCATGGTAATATTTACTGATCAACTTTAAATCTTCAGTATGACCTTCTGGTAAAGCCTCAACAAATGCTTTCTTAATAGCTTTAAAAGATTCCCCCCTTACAGCTTTATTAGCATTTCCTTGTTTTGCAACAGCATATACTTTATCATAAAGTTCTTTGTACATTCTTTCTTTAAGTTCTGCACTATTTACTTCATGACAATACTCTCTCTTTTGTGTTTTGCCAGCCTCTGCTTCAAGCTCTTTAAGAATGGTGCAATGAACTTTGATTGCATCATGAGCAACTTTTAACGCGTCCAGCATCACTGATTCAGGCACTTCGTTCATTTCACCTTCCACCATAACTATATTGTCATAGGAAGCACCCACTATAAGGTCCAAATCTGCTCCAACCATCTGAGCAGGAGTTGGATTAATCAAGAATTTTCCTTCTTTTCTTATAACTCTGACTTCAGAAATAGGTCCGTTGAACGGAATATCTGAAACTGCCATCGCAGCAGAAGCAGCAAGAGCTGCTAGACAATCTGGCAATGCTTCTTTGTCTGCTGAAATAAGACTTATATTAACTTGAGTATCTGCATGATAATCATCAGGAAAAAGAGGTCTCATTGCTCTATCCACTAGTCTGGAAATTAAAACTTCCATATCACTCAGCTTTCCTTCTCTTTTCAAAAAGCCTCCCGGAATTTTTCCTGCAGAAGCAAATTTTTCCTGATAATCAACTGATAAAGGCATAAAATCTACGCCTTCTTTTACCTCTATAGCAGAAACTACAGTAGCAAGAAGCATCGTATTTCCCAATCTCACTACCACAGAACCATCTGCCTGTTTTGCCAATTTCCCTGTTTCTATGGAAATAACTCTTCCGTCTTCTAAAGGAATATTTTTCCTAATTACGTTTAACGACATCTTTAATTTTATAAAACTCTTGTGAATTAAAAATCAGATTTTGTAGACATTAAAAATAGCGAAGCAAATAATAAAAAGAGGGAATTCGACCGAATCCCCTCAATTTTTTTATTTTCTTAAATTGTGTTCAGCGATAATTGCCCTGTAACGACCAATATCTACTTTCTGTAGATAATCCAAAATTCTTCTTCTTTTACCAACAAGTTTCAAAAGTCCTAATCTTGTAGAGAAGTCTTTCGGATGAATTTTCAAGTGCCCTGTCAAATAATTGATTCTATGAGTGAAAAGAGCAATTTGAGATTCAGATGAACCAGTATCCTTAGCAGATTTATTTATGCTATTTTGTTTAAAGATTTCCTGTTTTTTTTCTGTGCTTAAATACATGCCTTTTTATTTGTCTTCTTATAATTCCGATTTAATAAACCGCAAAGATACTAAACGACATTTTAATATACAAACATTTATTAAATATTAAATTCAGTCTATCTCTTTTTAAAAATCTTTTTAACGCCTGAAATTAAAGGGGTAATGATATCCATTTCAAACAATCTCGAATCTTTTCTTGCTTTATACCAAAAGAACACTCCTACAGGAAAAAGCATAAAATTGGCCCACCACATACCTATTGGAACTTCTACCAGACTTTCTTTAGCCCACTTTTCTCCCATTATGGACAGGACATAAAAAAGAATGAAGAATATAATAGAAATAAGCACAGGAATTCCAAATCCTCCTTTTTTAATAATAGCTCCAAGAGGTGCTCCTATAAGGAACATGATAATACATGCCAGTGATTGGGTATATTTCCTAAACTTTTCAATTTCAAATATATTAGAATCCTTTGTAAGGTGATTCATTCTTTCAACATGAGTAGAAGTAAATGCTTTAATGCTTCTAGCCTGATTAACAGCTCTGTTGAGGATCTGTTGCTTATTTGCTTTCACTATTGAATCGCTGATGTCAATTGACTGAGCTTTTGATACTTTTCGTGAAACACTATCTTGTCTGGTATGGTAGCTATAATAGGGCTTAACATTTCCTTCAAGACTTTTTTCTATATTCTTTTTTTCATTTCGAAGTGAATCTGAGGTTTTCTGTAGTTCAGCCACATTTAACATCAGCTTATTGGTAGCAAATAACTCTTCTTTCGTTCTGTTAAGCTCAAAAGACTCCAAACTAAAAATCATTTTACTTTTCTTGAATTCATTCCTTAAAAAGGTGTATCCCTGGGGACGTTCATTACTTTGAGTTTCTGAAAAGTTTTTACCATTAAACAATTCTAGAACCAAATACTTGTCATTATAAGCCATGTACATCTTTCCAGAATCTGCAATGATCAGGTCTGTATTACCTTTTCCCTGACTATGATCATAAATCATAAGGTTTTTTAGTGTTCGGCCATCAGGAAACTTTTTACCTACTTTTATGCTATAACCAGGCAAGCCATTATAAAAAGCACCTTCTTTAAAATCTAATGCAGGCTTTTTCTGTCGAATATCATACAGGAGGCTATATGCTTTTAAATTAGCCTTGGGCACAATATTATTATTAAAAAAGAAAGCGACTACAGATAAAAGAATGACTATAAATCCTATTGGCAAAAGTGCTCTGGTAAGCGAAATGCCTGCACTTTTTATGGCTGTGAGTTCAAAATGTTCACCCAGGTTTCCAAATGTCATTAAGGAAGAAAGCAATATGGCTAAAGGCAGCGCTACCGGTACCATATTCAGACTGAAATAAAAGATCAGCTCAGCAAAAACGCTAAACCCAAGATCTTTACCAACAAAATCCTCCAGGTATTTAAGAAGGTACTGTGTAAGTAAAATAAAAACTACAACTACAAATGTTAAAAAAAAGGGGCCCAAAAAGGCCGTAAGTATCAATTTATCCAGCTTCTTCATTAAGAAACTATTTTTTTAGTATTAATTAACTTAGATTATCAAAAATCGGGGCAAAACTACTATTTATATATTTTCCTGACGACTTTTTTTCCATTATTATTTGAAAAAAAGGCTAAATACATTCCACCCTGAAGTATCTCAGATAAACTAATTAGATTTAATTCAAGTTCTTCCTGAAAGATATATTTTCGAATAATCAACTGACCATCAATAGAATATACTTCAAAAGCCCCAAAACTATTATTCAATCCTCCATCTTCTTTTTCCAGACATTTCAAAGCTACAAGATCATTTTCAAAATATAGCCTGTAATAAATGGATTTTTTAATATTTTGATCTACAACCCGAATCTCTTTTCTTGCTGACGAAAAATTATAATTTCCGAACTCAAGCTTTTCGAAATTATACCCATCCGACGACTTTTCAATTTTAAATGGAAATGAATGAGAAATCATACCTGTAGTTTCGATTGTAATGATGACATCTGTCCCTGACTCTTCCACATCAAAATTTGTAATACTTATGGGCAAGACAGAGTAACTACATTCGGATGCCTGCGTTATTCTTGAAGAAGAATAATCCCAATAGGAAGGATTAGCAATATTTTCAAGTAATTTTTCTTTATCCTTAACTATATAAGAGCAGTTGAATGAAGCATTGTTATTCCCTTTTAAACTGAGAGCAGTTTTACCTGCTTCCAAACCAGGAGGTAGTGCAGAAGAATTGGTCGTTGTGGCATCATCCTGCCATTTATCACCCAGATTATTCAGTCCGAAAAGAAAGACAGGAGCTGTCAAACTGCCCTGAAACGCAAGGATCTGATCTCCGTCCTTTGACAATCCAAAAAAGCCGTTTACTCCTGTTGTTGTAAATCCGTTTTCATTTCTTTGATCAAAACTATAAGAGACTATATATCCTTTACTTAAACCACCCACAGGAACTACAAATTTAATTAATCCTTCACTTTCTCTGAATGATCCGGAAATAGACCAACCACAATCAGTAAAATAAATCACTTCTCCTTCAGCAATATCATTTAATAAAAGAAAAGAAAAACCATCAGGATCAGTGGCGTTGTATTCCACAATTGCAATATCACCGGGGTTGAGTAAAGCCAATACCCTATCTGGTATTGCGAGACCAATAAAGATTATTGACCAAAATAAAAATCTAGTTTCCATATTATAGCTTGGTTGGAGTCACGAATATAACAGACAACATACTACAAACCAAATATTTAACACTACCAACAAAATTTATGCTTTCATTATAAATAATTAGACCACCTAAGAAACTGTAAACATTTTCCTTATTTTCTTATATTTGAAATACCTATCAAATCATCTGTATAAAGTATATGAAAAGGATTATAATCGCCTCGGCAAGCCTGTTTTTGCTCATAGCTTCCCCCAATAAAAGTTTTGCCCAATGCACACTTGAACCTTATACAATTATAAATCAGTGCCCAGGGCAACAGCCTCAGGTAAAAATAAACGCAACTCCAACAGCTAATACCGATTTCTTTTGGTTCGATTTAACTCCTACGGTGAATGATACTCTTAAACTAGGTCAGGGCTATGAAATGACATATCCCGGACCATTAGGCGCATCAGAAACTTTCTATTTCCAAAAACAAGTCAAAAATTCGGGTGGTCCAACTGCTACTACTAATGTTGGTGCTATGGGAGGAGCAAATGATAATGCAACTGATTTTTCAATACCATATACCACCACCTCAGATTTCAAACTAAATTCATTGACTGTTGCTGTCAAATTGTATAGTACCTGCAATACAGCCGATGAGTTTAGTTTCAAAGTGGCTGCTGGTGACAATTACTCCCAATGGTATTATGCAAAATGTTCTGAATTGAAACCCACCAGTGATAATACCATCTTCCTTGTAACAATTCCTGTAATGAAAACAAGCTCAGAACAAGGAATTACAGCTGGTACAGGCTCTGGAACTATAAAAGTAATTACATCTGACAATACTAATACTGTAAAACCAGGAGCCAAAGAAGTTAGTGGTTTTGAATGGTTTAGTAATGCTGCTCCTTTTTCGTCTACTTATACTATTGGAAATACAATATTAAATTACGGAACAGCAGCTAAGACGATCTCAGGCCAGACAAATAAGGTTCCGGGAATTTTTGATCTCGAAATTACAACCCTTTGCCCTGCTGAGGCAGTTACAATTACTCCTAATTCAACAGGTTGCTGTGTGCCTGCCAATGTAAACCAACCCTCTGTCAAGAGTAGTACAGGTTCCAATATTGTTACTTCAATTCCACCCAATATTACATTGTCTACACCCCTGCAGACTGGACTTTACTACAAATGGTATAAAGATGGCCTTCCTTTGGGAGCATCTTTTGAAGGCACGGAAAAGAACTCCATAACAGTTTCAGCATTTGGAAAATATACTGTAGAGGTAGCAGAAGGCAGTACCCATATCTCCAAAACAAGTTGTATAAAAAGCGACCAAATGTGGATTCAAAAAAGAATATTATTTGCTGAGGCAGATAAAATCTCCCCTGTTTGTCTTGGCGAGACTGTAAACCTGCTTGCAAAGGGCGCTACAGGTCCTGTTACCTGGGGGCCACCCCTAACTAATCTTAGCAGTACAACTTCTCCTACTCCTACATTCAGCCCAACCGCTACCGGAACTTACAAGATTCCTGTTGTAGGAGAAGTTCCGGTGGGAAACCAAATTATAAATGGCGATTTTGAATTAGGCAATGTACAGATAAATCCAAGTTCCTATTACATATATAAAGATCCATCAGGAGCTACTTCAACTACGCCAAATTACGCAATCGGATACCCGGCACGAAAAGCTCTTACGATAGGTGTAGGAAACTACACAATAAATAATTACGTCTTTTGGCCAGGTTTTCAGGCATGGTTGCCAATTGAAGACCACACTACAGGTACCGGAAAGTTTTTGTATGTCGATTCCAAAGAAGGACCTATACCTGGCCAAAACAAATACCTTTGGAGCCAGGATGTAATTGTGGAGCCTAATACTAATTATGAATTTGCTGCATGGGTTACCAATTTTAACGCAGAAGGAGATGCTGGTTATGTTGTTCCTCCGGGAGTAACAGGAATAAATAATAATGCAACTAATGTTGCAAGTAATCCATTGCCTCAAATAATGCTTTATATTAACGATGTTCCTGCATTTGCATCTACTCCTGTCTTAAGTGCAACAGTCGGTTCATGGCAAAAAATAAGTACTATCTGGAACTCAGGCCCCAACAATGGAAGTGTCAAACTTAAACTTTCAGAAATATACCAGGGAAGTGCAACAGGAGGACATGATTTTGCTCTAGACGACATCTCATTCGGGGCTCCAGGCACTCAGAAAGATACAATTACTATCACAATAAAAGACTGTTTTGATATATCAGCAACAGTAAGTGCCTGCACCGGTGATTCGGTAACATTAAATGCAACGACGAACGGAATATTCCAGTACTGGAGAAATACAACGTTGGGCACACCCGGAACTACTAATGCTATTAAGAGTCCAACAAATATTATCACAAAAGCAAAATCGGAAACTGCCAAAAGCACACAGTTTACAGCTTCTGCGAAATTCATTTTCAGCAATCAAATTGTAAATGGTGATTTTTCTCAGGGAAATACAGGTTTCTCAACAACCTATACTGCTGCCAATGCAACTTCAGCAATGAATCCGGGTAATTATACTGTAGGACCAGTACCAACTACTTCTCCTGTATTTTACAAGAGCGTCAACGACCATACTACCGGTACAGCGACCCCGAATTATTTTATGGGTGATTCAAGGTATGATGCCACTAGAACAGTAGCATACAGAGCTTCTGTAAATGTAACAAGTGGAACGGAATTTGGATTTTCAGGATGGTTTACTAATGCGTTAAATGAATTCACAAAAGCAAGCCCGGATACTTCAGCCAGTGCCATTTATCCTAATGGGGCAAAAACTACAAAACTTGCCTTATATATAAACAATCAATTCGTAAAATACATACAATTGCCTCTTGATAACAATTGGCATAATATAACAGCTACATGGACTGCAAATACAACAGGACCTGTTAATCTCGAATTGAGAAGTGTAAACCAACCCGCAAATAACCTTCCCAATGCTTTTGCAATGGATGACCTAAGTTTTGGAGCTGTTTATTCTATTACTAAGACAGTTGATGTGAATAGTGTAAACTGTGTTTTACCAGTGCAACTTCTGAACTTCAATGTGTCGGAGAACAAAGGAGTTGCAATATTAACATGGCAGACAATTTCAGAAAAAGATGCTTCATACTTTATTATTCAGACATCATCAGATGGTACAGACTTTGAAGATATAGGAAAAGTAAATGCCAGTGGAAATTCTTCTATGCTCCTTTCGTATTCCTTTACTGATATCCAATCACCTTCAGGTATTGTTTATTACAGGTTAAAACAAGTGGACTACAACGGGGATTTCTACTTCTCTCCTGTAAGAAGTATTAATCATCATTCCGATCATTCCCTTAAAATATATCCTAATCCGAGTGATAACAGTTTCGATATACAGTTCAATAATCATTCGGACGAATTAGGTTTAATCAGTATTTATTCTATCTCAGGATTATTAATTGAAGGTGGAATACCGATCACTGGAAATGGAAAATTAACGTTCGGTGAAGCACTGCCTAGTGGTGTTTATATTCTGGAATTAACTATAGGAGAAACTATAGAACGATATAAATTAATTAAAAACAGATAAAACTACCTTAAATAAAAAAACCGGTTTACTACAACCGGTTTTTTTATTCTAAACTACATAATGAATGAAACTATATATCAGAAAGCCTCTTTTTAAGAGTATTCTTTTAATTTGTCATTTTCAAAGTCCTTAAGACTTCTTTTTTAATGTCAGTATTCTAATAAAAAAAATATTATACTCTCCATGCCTTTATGTATACCAGCTTTTCAACTAAGTTAGTGGGCACTGTAAACCGTCCCCGCACATATAAATGTAACTAACAGGTAGAATTCTGGAAACAAGCAAGCGGTAAATAAAAAAGAAGTAAATTCAAATTTTCCTTCCATACTAATTTATCAGGATTTAAACTCATTGACTTTTACATAGAAATACCTCCCTGCGTATATTACAAACAATATTAAAAATATCCCAGCTGCTACTGGCAAACTAAAGCTCAAAATAATAAAACTTAAAAATGATATAACTAAAGCTACTATTGAATAAAATGTAGATTTTGTTTTATTAAAATCACTATGCGTATAATTTAAATCAGATTCATTACTAAGTCCTTCCGGATTTTTTAAAGCCTTTGTTCCCCATCGTAGCTTTAAAAGACTCAGACTAATTGCAAAATACATACACACTGCACCTAATACTGATAACTCTATAAGAAATGATGTCTGACTGCCCCAAATAGCCATAAGACATATAGAATAAATTATAATTGTAGACATAAGGCGCTTTTGTTTATCTTTAAGTGAAACACCTTTAAAAAAATATTTCAGCTGCATTGTAGCTGCGAGCGAAACACCCTGAAGTGAAGCAATCAGACCAAATAATCCGATAAAGGTAAAAATCTTCACAATCTGTGAATTCTCAGGAAGTATCATTGATAATGATGCAGGCATAGGATGACTATCTTGACTTATAATAAGCCAATTCCCCTCAGTCCATTTGAGCCCTGCTCCTGCCAATAAAAGAATTAGTACAGCCAGCACAAGCAAAGTCCAGAAGGAACTAAAATATCCGCGAGTAATATGCTTCTTAAAGTTATCTTTCCGGACTTTATTTGTAAACAAAGATATTCCCTCAATAGCAAGAAACATCCAGATCGCAAAAGGCAGTGCCTTGCTGAAAGAATGAAGGTCTGTCCTACCATAATTATTTCCCATAAGATTAGTAACATCGAAATAAGGAATAACTCCTGCCTGGTATATCATTAATTCTACTAATGCAAGCAATGTAAGAATGATTGCAAATAACACACTGAGAGTTAAGTCAAAAATATTTAAAAGACAGAATACTGTAAGGAAACCTGTAGCAATATAAGGTGCAGCGTCAAGGTTGTTATTTAGAAACCCTATATACTCTCCTATTGAGTTTGCAATGGCTGGTGTTGCAAATAAAAACTCTACTAATATAGCCAATGAAATAAATTCTCCCCAGGACTTTCCAAATGCATTTTTGACATAAACATGTGGTCCAGATGCTAAAGGATAAACGCAGGCAAGTTCGACCAGGCAATTTACTAAGGCATAATACATCATCACTGAAATTCCGAATGGAATAAAAAATGTTAATGGGCCGGTATACCCCCATCCGATATTCCATCCGAATGACTCTCCTGATATCACAAGACTAACACCTATCGCCCATAATGAGAATGTTCCGATTTTACCATTATCAGAAACTCCAGTACTGTCAATTCTTCCCATATTTATCCAGTGTTTAATGTGACCAACAAACAACTTTTTAATTGAAGTATAGTTCAGCTTAATCTCTGGATGTTGCATAGATGCCCGCAAGCCAATCAGATGCAGCTACTGTTAGCATAAATTCTGACATTAATTACAGCTAAGGTAAACAGAGCACCAAACGTAATATAAAAGATACCGAAGATCCTTATAATCTTAAGATAATGATTCCCTTTCAAATTATTCAATATAATCCAACTACCATAAGAGATTTCAACAGCTTTTTCAATAAAAATAATTTGTGAACAATCAAACTTGGGCTCCACCTTATTTAAGTATAAAAATAAATGAAAAAAATGCAGAGCCTGATATCAGGACTATATCAGGCTCTGCCTTGATTGCACTTTGTTTTATAAAAATTAATAGACCAGGATTTTCTTCACATATACCGAATTGAATGTGTAAAATCTTGCGAAGTAAATCCCACTTTCAACACCTTCTATTGAAATTTCTGAAGGCGTTAAATAATCAAACACCAGAATTACCTTTCCTGTTGCGTCTGACACTTCCAAATGATCTAAAGAGTTTGATAAAAATTTCACAAAAAACTTCCCATTATTAGGGTTTGGGAATATCTCCCATTGAGGTTCATTGTTCTTAATTAGAATAACAGAGCTGTACATGAACATACCATTGACATCAACCTGTCTGATTCTGTAATAATAAGCTTCAGCATTTTCTCCGTTATCTGAAAAATAATATTCATTTATAGAAGAATTATTACCAACTCCTTTTACTACTCCAACTGGCTCAAAATCTTTACCATTACTACTTCTTTCTATAATGAAACGATCGTTGTTTATTTCACTTAAAGTAGACCAGGATAGGACATTTCTGCCATTTTCATGTCGTCCGTAAAATGACAAAAAGGTAACTGGCAGTATACTGAAAGAGTAGCTGATCTCATAAATTTCCTGACAATTACCAGAAGCTGCATAGTTACGAATAGCGTAAAATTTAAGTCCTGAAGCCAATGGATCAAAAGTCTCTCCTGATTTTAATCTGTTATAAAATTCATCCCTTAAATCATATTCCATTATATCAGCAGGATTTACACCATCATTGATTAAAGCCAATCTTAAATGTTTGATCACTTCTTCTGTCATATATGCTGATGCATCAAAAGGACCAAGTTTCTTTATTTGTGAATTACCCAACTGCGCATCAAATATGAGTACCTTGGTTTCTGAGCCTATTCCACAATCATTTGCATTGCTTTTGCTTTGCAATATACCAGAGCTAATTGTGTTATAATCAATATAAGCAGTATTCGTTATGGACCTTTTACATTGTACATCCCATAGGTCTATACCTGAAGTATAATCTTTAATTCTTACTTTAAAGCTTATATCTATTGAATCACCAGGTATAATGCTTTGAGTTACAGAGATCCTTAATCTATTATCTGCTGAAGATAACAAACTGATTCCGGCAGGGCTTGTTGCTAGCCCATTCACATAAGAAGTTGACATAAGAGAACCTGCAATAAAGTCAGTGGCAATATCTAAGGTATCATAAATAATATCACCACCTAATGACCGATCATTACCTTCGTTTTTAATTCTTAATAAATAAGTGATATCAGTATCCAGACTCGTAGAATTTTTATCCGCTGATTTTGTCATGATGAGCTTGGGTTGCAATCGTTCTATTGCAATATAAGCAAGGAAGGGATTGGTGGAACCTTGCGGCCCTGCATTCACGGTTAAAGTAGCCTGAGTTGCACCAGGAGCTACTGCTCCATCCGGTAGCTTTATATGATGAGCATCCAACCCCAGAGTATTTGGGTTGGATGGCAATCTTATAATTTCATTTCCATTCTTGCCGTTTTTCTCACTGTAGCTGCTGATATGAGAACTTGATATACCATCATAAACTGATGCCCAGTTAGCATCAAACAGGGGGGTATTACACCCATCTTTGTTGTCAGAACCATTACTGTTTGCTGGATATCCGTTAGAAGTCCACAATTTATATAAAGGCTGATCCGTTTTATATGGGTTGATATCAAAAGGAGTTCCTCCATTATTTGTCTGAAAGCCCAAACCCTCCGGGGCCACCTTTCCTATCTGAGCTGCAAGATTTTCACCATCCAAAACAGCAAATCCAACATAAGATTTAAAATTATTTGTTGCAGGAGCCTGCAAACCTGATAAAACGAATTTTTGAGAATTCCCTTTATCAACGCTTTCTAAACCATCCCAAAGTGAAATTAATCTCGGTGGACTTAAAGGGGATCTGAATACAACTGTCAGTACCCATCCGCTGCATGAGCCGCCGGAACTTTCATTCGGATAAGACTGAATATTTCCGACCCAAAATTGTCCGCTTCCCACACCCTGAACAAGGTTTGTTACATCAGCAACACACAAGTATCTTTTCGCATCAATTCTCACATTTGCCGCAGGGGCAGTAACATTCACATAACTACCTCCCGGAATTTTAAATTTAACAGTTGGATACGTTGCTGCATTTGTGTTGAAGATATCACCTGAACCGTTATAACTATTGGTGGGAGTATATAGTGTAATATTATTATTAGATCCTTTTAAGCTTCCTGTCCAGTATAGGTATGCTGCTTCAATTTCTGAACAGGGAGACATCTCCAATTCTGCCATAGACGAACTAAAAGTTGTTAAATCATTGTCGTAATCCGCATAGGTCATGCTAACAAATACATCTGGTAATTTAGAAGAACTTCCATATCGAACTGGGCAGGATGTATTAGGATTTTGTGTTGTCATGCCAATGGTACAAGGACTGTTTACATCAGGACAATGAGCGGCTTGTGTGGTAATACCTGACAACTTAACGAAAGGGTTTCCTTCTTTATATACGTTATTTATATTTAACATTTTACCACTCATCAGCATTGTAGAATGTTTTATAACGCTGTCAGCTTTTATTTTACTTAACGTTGCCTGAGCAGGATCAAGGTATGCAGCTTCAAGATTAGGAGCCGCTATCATTTTTATATCATACGGTCCATCCCAGGTTTTTCGTTGAATGAATGGGAACTGCGCATATGCAGTAAACTGAACAATGACACTTATTGCAAAAGTCAAAGTCATAAAAAATAAAGAATTACCTGGCAAAATCCTTTTCATAGAATATCGGGAAGTATTTAAATCTAGGGCATTTTGCACATTCCATTATAAATCAAACGGATGTGTTTTATTACTCATTAAATACATACCGAACTTAGGCAGGTAACGAAAATTTCAAAAAAAATCAAAAAAAAAATAATAGTAGGTGCATATGAGCTTTTCGCATACACCTGTTTATTTATAAATAAGTTATCTAAGCCAACCTATTAAGAAGATCCATATCCTCATCTGATAGCTTTATATTTACCGCTTTATAATTTTCTTCCAGATGCTTTACTTTTGAAGTCCCCGGTATCAGCAATATATTCGGAGAATGGTGAAGCAACCAGGCCAAAGCTATCTGATGAGCGCTGGCATTGTACTTAGCACCTGTTTTATTTAACACCTCAATGGTATTGACGTTGCCCGCGTTCAAAGGATACCAAGGGATAAATGCGATGTTATTTTGTTCACAATACTTTAACTCTTCTTCCCAGGTGCGATTGTCAATACTATACTTGTTCTGAACAGAGACTATATTTACATACTGCTGAGCTTTTTTTATATCCTGTTTGCTGACTTCAGATAATCCAATATATCTGATTAAACCCTCCTCCTGGGCTTTTTTTAAGAAAGCCAAACTATCCTCAAATGGTACCGTAGGATCAATCCTGTGAAGCTGGTACAAATCTATTCTTTCAAGCTTTAAACGCTTTAAGCTCCCTTCCAGCACTTTCTTCAAGTGATCAGGATGTGAATTAACAGGCCATTGATTAGGCCCTGTTCTGGTCAGACCACCTTTAGTTGCAATAATTAAATCCTTAGGATAAGGAAACAATGCTTCTGCTATTAACTCTTCTGATACGTTTGGCCCATAACTGTCTGCAGTATCAATCAAATTAATACCCAATTCAACAGTTTTCTTAAGAACACGTATTGCTTCATCCTTATCAGCCGGAGGTCCCAATATTCCCTCTCCTGTAATCCTCATGGCTCCGAAGCCCATTCTGTTAACTTTAAGGTTTCCTCCTATTGAAAAAGTTGAATTTGAATAAGTCTTCATATTTTATATAGTTGAGGTTTTTCTAACACTATAATCCGATTCAGTAAATATTATTAATTCTTTTAAGCAACAAAAAAACTGTCGTCAGGTTTAAAATTATCTAATTCAAAATGTGTGAAACATCTTCTGATAGGATTGTTGATAATGATCTGTGAGGTTTTATTATCTCCAGGAAGCTTATCCGGACAACAGCTATCCCAGGATTCACTCAATAAACTTATCGATCAGGCACCATCTTTCACAATTTTCCGGGAAAATTATTTTACAACCGGAATCCCCTTTAACGAGAAGCCATCCCGATACAATTCTGATATTAAGTTTCAAATTAGCTTTAAGCAAAGGCTTACTAACACAGTCCTTCCATTTAATACTTATCTTTATCTTATCTATACTCAGAAGACATTCTGGGAAGTTTATAGAAAATCAAGTCCTTTTAGAGACTCAAACTACAACCCGGGTTTCGGATTAGGAAAGTTTCTTTTTAAGGATAACATTCAATATGCTCTGGTATCCCTCACTGCAGAACATGAATCAAATGGTCAGGATAGTATTTATTCCAGGAGCTGGAATTTCGTTTCTTTAAGTTATATGATGTTCTTTAAAAACAAAAGACTATTAATTAGGGCATGGTATCCCTTTGGATACGAAGACAATGCAAGTCTTTTGGACTATATCGGTTATGGAGAACTAAATTTCTATTGGGATTTAAGACAACAAAGGTTGAAACTCAATATCATAGCGAGGAAAGGAGCTTCAACTGATTTAAAAGGAAGTATTCAAATAGGTTTGTTTTACAGGTTATTTAAATTTTCCAATCAATATTTATATCTTCAGATATATGAAGGATATGCAGAAAACCTTCTTCACTATAATGAACTAACCAGTAAAATCAGACTGGGATGGGCAATCATTCCAGCTAAATTAATTATTGACTGAACCTCCATTTCATAATATTGTTGAATTGGAAGTCAATGCAGAAGCAATACCAGCTGTCCTTTCAATAGAAGATCTTATCTAGCAACCACAAATGTTTTATGATAAAGCTTTCCCTGAACCATTGTCTCTAGCAAATAAACTCCGGCATCCAAAGATGATACATCAAATGAATACCTACCATCATTGTATTTTGTAAACAGTAAGTCTATGTTGCGCCCTAAAACATTTCTTAGTTTGAAGGATGGAACCTCGGCCTTTAACATCTCTGATTCAATCATCAAATAAGAAGCTGTCGGGTTGGGAAATAACAGCAAGTCATTAGCGAAACTTTGATTGGCATTGGCCAAAACCAACGGATCAGTAATGGTGATAGTGAATGAGAACTCAACACTTTCAGCATCATTAGTTGCCTTTACTTTTATCACATCAGATTTAGTAAGATTATGATCATACGGATTTACCACAAACAGTTGATCGCCTATGATCATTAAATTAGGATTATCTTCTATGCTAAAACTTGCGTTGGGCAAATTGGTGCTTAATGTTCCGAGCAGTCCAACAGCATATCCTTCAATACTAGAATTACTCAAGGAGATTAAATATATCTCTTCCTGAACAATAATTGCATTAAGAACGCCTACAGATAAAGAATCTCCAGCATTAACTTTAATGTTAATTATTCCGGAAGCGTCAGGAGCCACACTATTCCAAATTAGAAATGAAGCTTTATCAGCAGAGTAGAACTGTCTTTTGAGATCATTCTGAACAGTAATATCAACCAGACAAGAAGTGCAATTGGCAACATACTTTCCGTTTGAAAGTGTTTTAACTGTATATTTTTTGGATACATCAAGACCCGATAGCTGAATTACTCCTGCCTCTGTTATCCTGGAACTAAGGAAGTTCTTTAATACAATGTCGGGCACAACACCTGAGTTATCACCTGAAACTCTTCCTTCCGCTGTTCCTGAGCTATAAGTAAAACCTTCCGTAGCGGACTTGAAAACTGTTATGTTTACCGGCGATGTTGTTTTACCATCTTTACAAATCAAAGGCCTGGAATTAGTAAACTTTGTAGCACTGGAATTAGCAAACCTCAAAAGGTTGAATAAATTACCATTGGTTGAATAACTTTGCATTAAACCAGTTGCAGTATGGACCAAATGTATTTGTACAATCTTATCATCAAATGGTGTCTCAGGAACATCTGTGAATGTAATGGTATATGTTTCATCATAATGTCCAACAGAATTACTAGCACGTACTACAATCTTAATTTCTTTATTGATTTCATAATCATAAGGATTTATCAAAACCAGCAAGCTATCATACTGAATAATAAAATTCGGATTATTCAAAACTGAATAAGTAGCTTTAGGAAAGGCATTATCCTCAAGTTTCCCTACAACCCCGGTTGTGTTCTCTTCAAAAATAGTATTACCGGTTAGAAGGATATTATTGGCTATGCGAGGAATATTATTTTCAGGAATAAAGATACTTTTCAAAGGAGTCCGGCTGGATACCTCTGGACTGTTTTCATATCTTACCTGATAGTAATATTTATTTCCAGGAATAGCTTTCTTGTCAGTAAAAGAAGTAATCGGAGCTCCGTCATAAATATCAGTAAACTCTCCACCTTCTCTTTTTCTTCTGATCCTTACAGTTTTCTCATTGGTGGCAAAATCATTCCAGCTCAGATTAACATAAATGCCAGCCAAAGAAACTTCAAAATTTATTGGTTCCGTAGGAGGTTGCGCTATGTCTGTGCGTCTTATCTGATCCATATAATTATATATATTTCCTAAAGGAGGAAAAGATACAGGATCAGGATATAGGAAATTGTTGGAAAAATCTGGTTGAAGGCCTTGTTGAGTTCCTCCATTATAGATGTAGTTCCAGATATCATGACTTGAACCTGAGAAAATTGTTACTCTTGTATCTGCCTCTCTTCCGGCCTGATTAACAGCTGATGTATAATTAGATGTGGCATTTCCTCTTGCATCATCATAACGGGTCATTGCCCAGAGAGCTGTTTTATTTAGTTCTCCCCAGCTTGGACATACGCTTGCATTTACTCTTGGAGCTACTGCTATAATGCCGGCTACAGGTATTTTACCATCTACTTCAACCCTCATAAGTGCATCCGGAGCTCCATTAGAGATACCTGTGGTAAATATCCTGTTCCTGTCTATTCGTGAATCATTATAAATATTTTCATTCAACCAATTAAAAGTTTCGCTCCTTGTAACTGGATTCCAGCTATTCTTTGCAATAGGGCAAACAATTATATAATTAAATTCTTTCTTATTATAAACATCCTTCATAGGACCAAACGACCAGATTTTTGCTGAGGTTCCTGTTTCTCCTGCCATTTCACCAAGACCTCCAAACTGTACTATAACAGGCCATTTTAACTCGGGATTAGTATAATATTTTTCAGGGTAATATACTCCGATATAAATCAGATTGCTAGTTCCATAATTAATCACCTTGAATCGAATATTGGTCGAATCATTATAACCACTATATCCTGCTCTGGCAGGAATGGCTGTTACAGAAATGGAAAATGTTTTCTTAAAGGTATTGGTCCCGTCATTTGCTTCGATGATAATGCTATAGGTCGACTTCCTTTTATATGTAAAAACTTCACGACCAAAAAGGGAATCCTTACGGATCATAAAGCTATTATTATCTGTCCCTCCTACTGCTAAGGAATAAGTATGTTTATCATTTAGATCGGAATCCGTTGCTGTTAGTTTTCCAATAAAAACACCAGGAAAATTAAGTTCTGTAATACTTGTAGAGCTCAGTGTAATATTGGTTGGGGCGGCATTAATATTTTTAGGAAATACAACCCTTACATTACAACTTCCATTAAACCTAAAGCAGATTAAAAATATAAAGATCAAAAAGAGTTTTAAAATATTAATGTACGTATTCATAAACTTTAAAAGTTAAATTTTAGGCAAATGAATATCATTTCTGGGCAATACATATTCATTACATGATACCTTTCTAATATAGACAGAAAACAAGGATTATAAGCAGCTCATATTTAAAATAATTCTTCAAGAAAATTGGTACGAGACCATATCTCCTTAAAAATAAAATTTATTATAAGACCAAATAAGTTCTTGTACTCTTGATGCTATCAGAACTTAAAACATATTACAGATTTAAATTCTGAAACATGCTATATCAAATCACTATATTCGTTTACTGCAATTCTGTTCAAATCTATTTTAATACTCCCCCTCTTCCCAGCAAATACCACTTACCATCTTTCAGAAACTTTGATTGCCCGTTTTCCTCTTTGAATTCCTCGTATTCAGGCTTCACAAGAACTTTACCTGTATTATCCAAAACGCCCCATTTGCTGCCCTTTCTGACAGCTACCATGTTGTTTGCTGCAGAGATCAATTCGTCATACTTATACTCAGGTTCATTTTTCAAGGAAGTATTGAACAGACCAAATGCTTTGCCTGAGTTCACTGCGAATAATGTTCCTCCTAGTGGTAAAATTTTAGTTGCTTTGGCAGCTAGTAACTCTTCGCCCTTTTCATTGATAAGACCAAACTTTTGTTTTTGTCCGAATATCGCTGGCCAGTCTGCCAATAGAGGGTTTTCTTTTTTATTACTCAGATAGTCAAACACTGGCTCTTTTATTGCCTCTCCACTTGTTTTATACATTCCATAGTTTCCGTTCTTTTTCACCTTGAATATAGGAGCAGCATATACTACCAAATCATAAACCGGGGATAGCGCTTCTTTTCCTGTATGATCATAAACACCAGTTAAGCCATTCTGAGTAACTATAAAAATAAGCCTGACTGAACAATAGTCAAACTCAACGCTTTCAAATTTTGCAGGAACTATGCTCTTTCCTTTTGTATCAATAATACCCCATTTATCATTCTGCTTAACTTTGAAATACCCGCGATACAATTCGCTTGCTTCATCAAACTCGCCTGGGAATGATTGAGATTTAGATGGGATATTAAAAAAAGAAACTTTGCCATCTTTATAGACTCTGGTAAAAGAAACACTGTCAGCAACACTTACTGAATCAAAACCAGTCTCCAGCATCCTTACGAGTTGAGAAGTATATAAGTAGAATTTATCTTTCGGAGCAATTGCAAAGTAATCGTAAGATAAATTTCTTTGAACCTTTGCATATTGTGGCTTTTGAATAAATTTTCCTGTAAAGTCTATCACACCATATAAACCTCCTGACTTCACTACTGCCTTCCTGTTCTTAAAAGGATACGCTTCTTCAAAAGCAGGAGCAATATAAACCTTTCCCAACCTGTTGGAATAGCCCCATTTCCCTCCAGCCTTCACCGGGATATACCCTTCTCCCACTTCACCTATCGCCTCATAGTTGAGAGGTAACACCTCTTTTCCAGTAATTGCAGTAAGTCCATACTTTCCCCCTTTTTGCACTACAAGCAAATCCTCATCCAATGCATAAATGGTATCATATTCAGCCTGAAGAAGAATTTTCCCTAACTCACTGAATAATCCCCAATAATTATTTTGTTTGTAAAGAATGGTGTGTTGTGCGATCTTTTTAACTTTTGATATTTGTGCCGGAATAAGATAACCGCAATTCACATGGTTTATGACTCCAAACAACTCTGTTTGCTGCACCAGTGAAGCATTCTCCGAGAGAATCTGAGCAACTTTAAACTGAGGTTTGCAGATCGTATTACCCCTTTCCTCATTTACCAATCCCCATAAGTTCTCCTTTTTTACCCAGCTCAGTTCTGTATCTGCAATAGGATTAATTTCAGTATACTGAAAATCAATCAATACTTTTCCCCTTTCATCTACCAGTCCCCATAAACCACCTTTTTTGGCCCATGCTTTTCCGCTTCTGAAATTAGACATCATTTCATATTGTGGAGGAATCAGTACATTTCCATCACAATCAATTACCCCGTAAACAAGGCCTTTCATTACAATAGCTTTATTATCCCTGAATGGTGAGACCTTAGTATAAATAGGAGTAATTCTCCATTCACCAAAAAGTGTAACATAACCATATTGTTTGTTTTCACTTTTCCTTGGGATTAGATCTTCAGGACAATTACTACCCTTTTGAGCCTTAGCAGTATTAAAAGCTATAAAAACAAAAAGGATTAGAAATATTTTATTCAGCATTTTCATATCAATATTTATTTACCGGGCTTTGCTTGTATAAGGATTATCCTTTATCCGAAAGCGCCAGGGTTTAAGAGCATATTCTTTGGCATAAGCCACTCCCACTCTTGGGCTGGCAATTATCTCATTATTTTTAACAACTACTCCTCTATCTTCTACCCAGATTTCATTGCCCAATAAATCAGTTTCATTATGATTGGCAGTGATCCCCAAAGCTACCGACAATGCACCTGGACCAGCAGTGAGCTCAGGCTTCAACTTAACCTTCCTACGTCGTTCTAACATTATATCAATGCCTTCAGAAGGCTCCAAAGCCCTTATGAGCACAGCATGAGGGATATCGATTTTATTTGTAATAACATTAAACAAATAATGAATTCCGTAGCACATATAGACATATGTAATGCCTCCCTCTTTATAAAACGGTTCAGTTCTCTTGGTTTTCCTGTTACCATATGCATGAGAAGCTTTATCTTCAACACCAAGATATGCTTCTGTTTCCACAATCATACCTGAAGTCAGTTTCCCGTCTATACAGGTTACAAGATACTTACCAAGCAGTTCCTTACTGATAGCAATCACATCTTCCCTTGTATAAAAAGCTTTACTCAGCTTCATTATTTAACCGGAAAAAACAAATAAGCAACAGCAATAGCTGCAATAACACCAAAGAGATCAGCAATCAAACCTGCAGGAATAGAATATCGGGTCTTCTTGATTCCAACAGATCCAAAATAAACTGCAACAATAAAGAAAGTAGTGTCTGCAGCTCCCTGAAAGATACAAGCCAGCCTTCCCGCAAATGAATCTGCCTTACCATCCGACATAGCGTCAAGCATCATAGCTCTGGCCCCACTTCCGCTTAGTGGTTTCATTAAAGCAGTTGGTAATGCAGGCACCCAACTGGTATCAAGACCTGTCAATCCTATGACATAGGTTAATCCATTTTCAAGGTATCCCATAGCCCCACTCGCTCTGAATACGGCAATTCCAACAAGTATACCTACCAGATAAGGAATAATTCTCACTACAACGTCGAATCCCTCTTTAGCACCTTCAATGAAAGCCTCGAATACATTTATCTTCCTTTTAAATCCATGAAATATAAATGTAGCTATGATGAAAAACAGAATAAAATTGCTGACCAGCGAAGATACAGGACCTATCCTGTCCTGAGGTAAAGAGGTAAAATACCAGATTACACCAATAATGATTGCGAACAATCCTCCCAAATATGCCATCACGACCTTATCGAACAAATTGATTTTCTGATAAATCGCTACGGTAATTAAGCCGGCAAGAGTGCTGCAAAAGGTGGCAATCAATATCGGTATAAATACATCGGAAGGATCAGCTGCCCCAGCCTGATAACGGAAGGCCATTATTGACACGGGTATGAGCGTGAGTCCGGAAGTATTGAGGACAAGAAACATTATCTGAGGATTAAATGCAGTATCCTTATTCGGATTCAGTTCCTGCATAGACTCCATAGCTTTTAAGCCTATGGGAGTAGCGGCATTATCAAGCCCCAGCATGTTGGCGCTGAAGTTCATCATGATAAGACCTACAGAAGGATGATCTTTGGGAAGATCCGGAAACAACTTGTGAAAAAACGGACCAATCAGTTTTGCGAGAATGTTAATCATGCCTGACTTCTCTGCAATTTTCATCAACCCCATCCAAAGTGTAAGAATTCCTATTAATGCAAATGATATGTCCACAACCGAAGTTTTAGCCATATCAAAAGCGGCTTTCATAATTTCCGGAAAAATTTCCAGACCTCCGAATTGAGGATAGCCAAAATAATAGAGGCCCAACCTTACAAGCGCAATCAGAAAGGAGATCAGAAAAAATGCAATCCAGATGTAGTTAAGAACCATTAATTTTTTAGTTAAAAGCTGAAAGCTTAAAGTTAAAAGTAATTTTAATTTTTACTTTCGAAAATCTAAAATATGAACTTTTTGCTTATACTTAAAGTGATAGGCTAAATTGAAACTGAAAAACTATTCTTGTTCTTTTCCAAACTGAATAATCAACTGTTATAATAAAAACGAAAAGGGAAAAAGCTGAACCACATCCAACTTTTCCCCTTTTACTTTTAGCTTTAAGCTTTGTCCTTTAAGCTAATCTTATGCTTCTCTCACTTTCCCAGACTTCAAACTTATCAAGCTCATCTTTAAATCCATCCATCAACCAAAGTATGACAGCAATATCATCTACAGCGCCTAATACAGGAATTTTATCTGAAATAAAATCGATGTTAAAATAGAAATAAGAGAAAACCAATCCAACCTGGATGAGCAGAAAAGGGGAAATATTTTTATATTCTCCCTTAAAAACAGCTTTCAACATTCTCTTTGCGAGGCCGGCTTCACGTCCAATTACCTCAAACTTAAATCTTTTGGCTTCCGGATCATAAAATTTATCCACTACTTCTTTTAAAGCATCTGCATGTGCACCTTTAGTAAAAGAAGTTCCAAAAGAAATAAGTTTTTTTATCCATTCCGACTTGATTTGATCAAGATCAATTGGTCCCTTATCTCCGTTGCTTTCAAATCCTTTCATACCTGACTTTTAAATCAAAACATAAGTCCGGGATTACTTAGTTCTGATTTAATACATATACTCCCAGGCGGTTTTATAAGCGCCTATTGACTCTGTATAGTCAAGAAATCCTCTGTAGAAAGAATGTCCTGAAAGCGTACCACTTTCACCTACCACTACCAGCTTCTTTTTTGCTCTGGTCATCGCAACATTCATCCTCCGGATATCATTTAAGAAACCTATTTCCCCTCTGGAATTTGATCTAACCAGACTTATATACACGATATCTCTTTCCTGTCCCTGAAAACCATCTACTGTATTGATTGAAATCTGTTTCTTAAAACTCTCTTCAAATTCTGCAGCAGCGAGTAATTCTTTTAAGAAATTTACCTGAGCTTTATAAGGTGAAATCAAGGCTATTTTCAGTTTTTCATCCATCATTACCTGCTGACCTATCTTTTCAACCAGAGCAGTAAAATGTTTTAACAGTAACTGAGCTTCTTCCGGATTTAAAGTACTGGAAGTTTCCGCTTCTAATTTCTCCTCAAATCCACACCCTGCAGTATCTACAAATTCAACCGGAGCGGTAAAATCCGGATCACCATTTAAAAGTCTGTCTTTTACTGAAGCGTGCGCGATCAGTTTATCATAATAAAACTGTACAGACGAGAATTTCATAATTTTCTCATTCATTCTGTACTGAGTGTCCAACATTACATCAGCCTTTTGACGCTGGATACATTTTTCAAACAAAGTTACAGAAAGACCTTTCTTCGCTGCTTCAATAGATTTGACAGTTGGAGGCAACTGGCAATGATCACCTGCAAAAACTACCCTGTCTGCCTTGGTTATCGGAATCCAGGTAGCCGGTTCCAGAGCCTGTGCAGCCTCGTCAATAAATACAGTTTCAAATTCTCTGTCTTTTAACAAATAAGAAGCTGCGCCTACAAGTGTGCAGGTAAATACACGTGCCCTGCTTAAAATATCCTGAGTGATATAATTCTCTATCGCTTCTGCTTCCTGCTGCAATTTCCTTGACTCGTCCAGAATAATTCTCCTCTGATTTCTTTCTTCCTTACCAAAATTCCTTTTATACTTCAAGGCCATATTCCGGTACTCAATGGCACGTTTTTTTAATTCCTTTATTTGCTTAAAGTCTTTATGATTGGAAATCTGTACATCTAAAGTATGTGCAAGAAGAGATTCGCTTACCCTTGAAGGATGTCCGAGTCTTACAACCTTAACACCTTTTTCATCCAGCTTTTCAGTAAGCAAATCAACAGCAGTGTTACTAGGAGCACATACGAGTACCTGCTCCTCTTCTGATAGCACTTGTTTTATGGCTTCTACAAGAGTTGTTGTTTTACCCGTTCCCGGAGGTCCGTGTATGATGGCAACATCTTTTGCAAAAACAACATTTTCTATAGCCTTTCTCTGTGAATCATTTAATGAAGGATCAAGACTGAGTGTTTTTTTCTCCCTAAAACCTGCCTTTTCTTTTCCTAACAATACCTCCCTCAGTTGAGCCAGCCTGTTATGCTTAGCTTTCATTACCCTTTGCAGGGTATTTTCCATTTCTTTGTAACTGGTTTCGTCAAACAGCAAGTCAAGTCCAAGCTTTCCGCGATCAAACCAGTCAGGAAGCTCATCAACAAAAAGAGTAAGTTTGATATTATCTGGGCGGACTGAAGTTACAACTCCTGCAAGTTTGCTTTCTGGTTCTTCATCCTGATTATTGGTAAACACAGCGGCTACCCGGCCTGATTGAAACTGGTGGGAAATTTCTTTAAAGGACGGTCTTTCAATCTCAAGAATTAGCCTGTCACCTACACCATAATAAGATTCTTTTACTACTATCGGATACCAGGTTAATCCTTGTGCTCGTCTCTCAGGTATGGATGCGTTCAGCATCTTTGACTCATATAATTTCCTGTCTTCATCCTGCTCAACCTTCAATATATCCAGAAGCTCCTGAAGCTCTTCTCTGGAATCTTTTTCTGACATTAATTTATTGGGATAAATAAAGTGATTACAAATAGACTAATAACTTAAGACAATTAAATTCTCTATAAGTTCCTAATAATTCTGATATCTTTTGCTGAATTTAGGGCAAGGAATTGTCCTTCCTCTCTTTTTAACTTTCCTTTTATCATAAGGAATTTCCCATTCATAGATCAAGGAAAGCTCATGGGCGCCATAACTATTGCCAAGGGAAAGCTTTGAAACGGGGAAGTCAAAACTGTAAGCGAAGCTTATTCCATTAAAGTGAATTCCGGCCATAAGAATGAATGATTCATTATTGAGCAATCCGGAAGTGTAATTTTTCACAGGAATTCCTCTATACCAAAGACCAAACATTACAGGATCATAAGTCAGATATGCACCAAGGTCAAGCTGATCAAATGCACCCTGAGATTTATAGTTAAAGGTAGGAGTAAAACTTCTTTCAGGCATATATCTGTTTCCATTCCAGTTTTTCAGGAAAAACTTATATCCGGAATGTACAGAGAATTTTACCGGAAGCTTCACATCAGGTAAACCTGTTACGGACTGATTGGGCCTGTTGAGATGAAATCCGGAGAACCCAAACCAGAAATGGTCGTCATAAAGTAAACCACCGGCGGAAACATCCAGAAAATTCAGTCTCGAACCAGTAAAGGCATCTGCTGATGCTCCCCCTGTCAAACCGCTATTATCCAATTGATCGCCAAATACAAAGCTTGCATAGTCAATTGTCCTGTTGGTGTATCCCAATTGAATTCCAGGCCTGAATGTCCATCGATTGCTTAGCCAAACTTCGTAGGAATAAAATAAATTAATATCAGTAGAAACGAGTGCACCGTTATTCCCTTGTTTATCCCTTTTTACCAACAGCCCCACACCACTTCTGTAAGATTCAATGTTATGATCAAGAGAGGCTGCATAAGTAATAAAAGAAGCTCCGGTTCCAGGCCATTGATTTCTATAGTTTAGAATAGCTCTGGTATTTTCAGCAGTACCGGCAAAAGCAGGATTTAAATATAAAGGAGCATTATAATACTGGGAAAACTGAGGATCCTGAGCAATTGAGGAATTTGCAATGAACAAACTCCCAAGTATTATAAAAAAGTAAAAGCTTTTAAACATAGAAGTACTGCAAAAGTATAAAAATTAACGAAACCTGTGCAGTAACTGGTATTAGAATTCTATATTTAAAAGCTTTTTTTAATGATAGTGAAATAAATTAATGATGATGCCCGCCCGGACCATGAACGTGTCCGTGATCAAGTTCTTCAGCTGTAGCATCTCTAACTTCCACTACTTTTCCCTGAAACTCAAGATTCAATCCGGCAAGAGGATGGTTAAAATCTATAGTAAGCTCGTTTTGATTTACGGCTAAAACTTTACCTCTCAGAAAATTACCGTCTGCATCTGACATAGGCACAAAGGTACCGACCTGGAATTTCGATTCATCAAAATCCCCATCGATTTTAAATATTTCTTTGGAAAGGTTAACAACAGCTTCTTCTTCAAAATCTCCGTAGGCTTCATCTGAAGAGATCACGAATTTAAACTCCGAACCACCTGAAAGGCCATCCAGTTCTTCTTCAAACTTTTCAGGTAAGCCACTGCTACCGAAAAGGAAAACCATTGGTTCCTGGTCGTTTACCTTTTCAGAAACTTCCACATTACCTTCCCGGTCTTTTGCCTGAAGATCGTAGGCTACTGCCACTACTTTGTTTTTTTCAATTTTCATTATTTTGACTTTCTATAAATACCTGAAGCAATAATTATAAATTCTGAAACACCGCTTTAATTAATTATGTATATAAAGAGAAATATATGGTGTAAGGTTTAAGAATAGTTGTGAATAAATTTATGCATTCCTATGCAGATTAAATAAAATTCATGACAAAAAAGAATTAAGTTTGATATATTTTAAAAGAAAGCCTAGTGATCAACTGGACAATTGAAGAAAAACATCTGACACTCAAATATAACTGGAAAATTTCCAGAAGCGAATCTGTCACTAAGAACAACTTTTTCCTGCAGATTTCGGATGGTACAAATTCGGGATCTGGAGAAGTCGCTCCTAATATAAGATATGGGGAAACGCCTCAACTGGTTAAAGATCAATTTGATTTTTTCTTAAAAAATGGCGCATCCGGGATTAAAAGTTTGGATGATTTGCAAAATTTACTAAATTTCACACAAATTTGTAATTCTTTGAGATTTGGGATCGAATCAGCTTACATCCACTTTCTCAGTAAAATACAAAATTTACCTGTTTATTCATTCCTTGGGTTGGACGAACCCAAGAACATTTTTACAGCATATACGCTTCCAATCATGCAAATTGGTGAAATTCAGACATTTTACAAACAACACCAATTGGAGAGATTTAAATATCTTAAGTTAAAGATAAACTCAGAAAATGGATTCGACCTATTAAAAGAGGTACGTAAGCTTTCTTCACAAACAATCATGATTGACGCAAATGAGAGCTGGCAAAATGTTGAAGAACTTATAATATTTCTTGAAAAAATAAAAAAAGATAATATTGTCTTTGTTGAACAACCTCTTCCGTATAACTTTGAGGAAGAGTATAAATATCTTAAGCAAAATAGTACTTTTGATATTTTTGCAGACGAATCGATAACTGACAAAGCTGATTTCAACATTATAAGAGAGCAATTTCATGGTATAAACATGAAGTTGATGAAATCCGGAGGTTATCTGAATGGCATTAGACTTTTGAAAGATGCAAGAAAACATGGATTAAAAACCATGATAGGTTGTATGGTAGAAACAAGTTTGGGCATTTCTTCAGCCATGAACCTTTGCAGCCTGACAGATTACAATGATCTTGATGGTTTTTTTGTAATTGAAAATGAACCATTTAATCTAATAACAGAAAAAAAAGGACAGCTTTTTTATAGTAAAACTTAAATTTTTAGGTAGGTATGGCCAAGACCAAATTAAAAGAAACAAAAAAAAGCAGTAAACCTGCAGCTAAAAAATCTAAAGAAACTACACAAAAGGCGGCTAAAAAGTCCGCAGTAAAAAAAGTAGTTTCAAAAAAGGCTGTAGCGAAAAAAAACGAAGCTAAAAAAGCTGCTGTTAAAAAAGCTGATGCGAAAAAGGCTGTTGTGAAATCGGTTGCTAAAAAAACTGTAGCGAAAAAGGCCGTTATAAAAGCAGTTTCTAAAAAATCCGTCGCAGCTAAAAAAGCTATTGTTAAAAAGGTTATACCTCCAAAAGCAGCAGCAAAAAAAACAGCTGACAAAAAAGTGGAAGTTAAAAAAACAACTGCTAAACCAGCAACAAAAACTACCGCAGTTTCAAAAAACAAAGCGCCAAAACCTAGTAAAGAAGTAAAAGTTACAAATCCTGCTGAGAAAAAAGTAGTGAGTAAAACTGCAGTTCCGGCAAAAAAAGCTGAACCTGCCCCAAAAACAACTCCTAAAAAACCTGAGGTCAAAGCACCTGTTCCGACTGAGCCTGTGAAAACCGCTCCTAAACCGGAAATTAAAAAAGAGCCTTTGATTCCAAGAAAACCGGATATCTATATCCCTCATTTGGAAGACAACTTTGATACTTCTAACAGGGCAATACCAGATATAGATTTGAACCCGGATAAAAAAATAGATCTTAAAAAAGAGTTGCTAAACAAATGCATTGAAATGCAAAGCAACATTGTGCAGACTGCCAAAAAAGCGATGGATGATGCGCAGGAAAGTGCCAATGAAGAAGAAGGAGCTTCCGGTGAAGAAAGATTTGAAGGTTTCAGAGAGACAATGCAGATCACAAGAGATATGTATGCCAGACAGCTACAGGAAGGCATCAACAGTCTTTCTCTGCTAAAAAGAATTTTCCTGAATCCACAAGAAAGCATAGGACTTGGATCTGTTGTTTACACAGAACTACAAAACTATTTTATAAGTGTCAGCCTTGGAGAAACCAAACTTGCAGAAAAAAACAGTTTCATAGCAATTTCGACTATGACTCCGCTTTACCACGCTATGGCTGGCAAGAAAAAAGGAGATAAATTTGTATTCAGAGATAAAGAATATACTATCCTTGAAACATTTTAGAGTTGAAAGTAAAAAGTTGAAAGCTAAAAGTATAAAATTAAAAAGCCTCTTTAAAACTTAAAGAGGCTTTTTAATTTCAGTATAAAACTTTCAACTTTCTACTTTAAACTTATAACTTATTTCGTTGCCGAAGCATTCTGTTCAAATGCATTCTTTATATCTTCAAACCCAACCTGTGCCTCAAATTTGGTAATCATCTCTAATTTTTCATCAAACAGATATAAAGATGGATACCCGATAGCATCAAATTGACGATAAAAATCATCCTTTGCATCATGAAGTACAGTTATCTGAGGAAACTGAGCAAGCTTGTACAGGTTATGAAATTGTTTCACCTGTTCAAGGCTATTGGGACTTATCATTAAAATTTCAACATTCTGAAAATAATTAATGTTGTTCAATATCTCAGTTGTTTCCTCCTGGCATAAATCACACAATGGGTTAAAATAGACAATCATTATTTTCTTGTTTTGCGGAATATCTGTATTAGTATATTTTTTCCCATCAAGTCTCACATAATTGATTTCCGGTATTTTATTTCCTCCTGTATTCTCTTTTACTGTCAATTCTGCTTTGGTTACTATGTCATTTCCCATACTTAAGCTTGTCAGGCCAACCAACAAAAAGCAGATTACATATTTAATTTTCACTCCCATATCATTTATCAAGTTACCCGAAAATATAACATGACCATTTCAAAGGTTGTTATCCCCCCCTTTAGACTTCAACAAAGACAAGGGTTTTGAGGTTGATTAGATAAAACAAAATATGAAGAGGCGAAAAATCACCATATTTTTACTGATTATTTTTTCCTTAATAACAACCTCCGGATACCTGGTTGGATGCGATGAAAGTAAAAATCCTGTCTATCCTGGTAGAAAATTGCCGGACAAAGCTCCTCTGTCTCTTGATACAACTGTTATTACAACACCGGGAATAAACTATACCAAAGGCGACGTCTATAAGTTTTTCTTCGGAGAACATTACAGAAAAATATGGGCCACCCCTGTAGAAGTTCCTATTATTGATCTTGAAAATACGCATGGAGGACTTGCTTTTTCCAAAACAGGTGGTAACATGCAAACTATTAGTATTCGGTTAAAAAGCGCAGAAGGCAAAAGATTTGTTTTGAGAGGAATAGATAAAGATCCTACCAAAATTTTACCTAAAATCCTGAAGATCCATCCGATAAAAGGATTATTGCAAGATCAGATATCTGCCATGAATCCTTATGGCCCTTTGGCTATTCCATATCTCGCAAAGGCTGCTGGAATCTTTCATACCAATCCAATACTCGTATATGTTCCGGATGAAAAAAATACGGAAGCTTTTCTTGATGGCTTAAAGGGAAAGCTTGCCATGCTTGAAGAATTTCCGGATAAAGAATGGGCCAATACTGAACAATATGGATATGCCAATGATATCATTTCCACAGATGACATGCTGAGTAAAAGATTTAAACATCAGCATGCTCGGATTGATGCTAAAGCTTATGCAAGATGCCGTCTGTTTGATTTACTGGTCGGAGACTGGGACAGACACTCAGATCAATGGAAATGGGCGGTTTTCGAAGATAGTTTAGGAACGAATTTCAAACCTATTCCCAGAGACCGGGATATGGTTTTCTTTCAGTTTAATGATGGTTTAATATTGAAACTGGCTGTTGCAATCAATTCGAAACTACAATCATATGATTACGACATTCAAAGTATCAATGGCATGGGGAAAAACAGTAGGTATTTGGACAGGATGGTACTCCCTGAACTTACGGAAGAAGACTGGAATTTGCTTATCAGGGAGCTTCAGAAGCATATTACTGACTCAGTAATAGAAAACGCTCTAAAAGACTGGCCAAAACCTGTATTTAATCAAATAGGCCAATCAACAATTAATAAACTAAAATACAGGAGAGATCATCTTTCTAAAACAGGAATTGAATTTTATAAAATGATTCAGCAAGAACCAATTATTGTAGGAACCGACAAAGAAGATCACTTTAAAATAGTAAGGCAAAAAAATACAACAGAAGTTGCAGTATATGACAATGATGATAATCATGTTTTATATAAAAGGGTATTTGACAATGATCTTACCAATAAAATAACTCTGTACGGCCTGAGAGGAGAAGATGAATTTATTATAGACGGCAAAGCTGCCAAAGGTATCCTTTTGAATATTTACGGAGGAGAATCTTTTGATAAAATCATAGACCAATCTGAACTGAATGGCATTTTAAAGAAAACAAGAGTTTACGAATACGGACCTAATCGTTATGAAGGTACGACAGAGCTGGAAGTATTCGGAACAGATCCTTTGCACCATTATTTTGAAAGGACTGGAAGACGTGACTAACAATATATCATAAGGAGAAAAATGCATAATTATTTCCTTTGCGGAATACTCTTCTCATAAACTCCTTACCTATGGGCAAAAAACTTCCCATCCCTTAATCAACTCTTATATAAACACTTATTGTACTTGCGAGTAGTATCTTAATTACCCTTATAATAAACTTCATTTAAGCATGAAGGATATTAAACACTGCATGAATAAAACCGAAGAAATTATAGATTAACATTCAAACAATAATTCATCAGACCAACTAAGGCTATGTTCAAAGTAAAATCTACCCATAAGGTCTCTTTCAATGAAATGAAAAGACTTGGTGATATTATTAATGGTACTGCAGCTAAAGCTGAAGAGGTACTGTATACAAAACCAGAAAAACTAAAAGGGAGAAAAGGTTACGATCCTGACTTCCTTGAAGATTGGACAATAGACCTCCCCAAAGCAACAGGAATCAAGGCGAATGACATGTTAAAATTAAAAGATATTGATGATGTAGAATTGAAATATACTCACTTCTCAATCATCATGTCCAGCTCCCGTAAAATGTCAATGATTACTGGTGTTAATATTGATGGTAATCAATCACAAAAAATAGGTCGATCTGACAAATGGTACCTGGATAGCAGAATTGAAACAAATCAGCAATTTGGAAATGAGCTGTATCAAAACAACAGGTTTGACAGAGGACATATGGTAAGAAGAGAAGATCCTGTATGGGGAGATGACGCAGCCACTGCAAATCTGGACACTTTTCATTATACCAATGCATGCCCTCAGATTGATGTATTTAACCAACACACGTGGCTGGGTCTTGAAAATTATATTCTTCAAAATGCCAGAGTATATCAGATGAAAGTTTCCGTATTTACAGGTCCTTTTTTCACCAATAACGATATCACCTATAAGAATGCAAGAATACCAGGAGCTTATTGGAAAGTAATAGCATTCCTCAAAGAAGATGGGACACCTTCTGCCACTGCTTATAAGATAAGTCAGGAAAATGAACTATCTGATATGGAGTTTATTTATGGCCCATACAAAACCTATCAAATCAGTATCAGAGAAGTGATGATGGATACGAATATTGATTTTGAAGCATTGGAACAATATGACGGATTCTCCCAACATGAGATAATGTCCTCTCTCAGTAATTTCAAGAGAGAGATCAGAAACTTCAATGATATAATGTTGTAAGTATAAAGCTGAAAGCCATTACTGTCCGGTAAAAAAAAATTAAAGGAGGCGATTAAGCCTCCTTTTTTGTTTGTAGTTTTCTGGTGACCAAACCTTAAACTCAAACAATGAACAAAAGTACTCATTTTACCGGACAGCCG
>JAEYZG010000037.1 GCA_023428135.1 Bacteroidota bacterium
TGAAGCACCGCAAGGTTGTTTATTGGCTGCTCCTGCAAGCCTGCCAATGAAGGGCCTACCTTCATCTTTTATACAGCATTGAAAAGCATTTATTTAATGCCGCTTTTCATTCTCGGCACACAGAGCGTAAAGCTGAAAGCACAAAGCTAAAAGTTTAAAGTTGACAGGGTAAAGTTGTATTTCACTTTTTACTTTTAGCTTTTAGCTTTCAGCTCTTAAAAGTTCCAGTCAAACTTCTCAAGACCTTCTATGGCTCTTGACAATAGGTTAATTGAATGTTTCACATCGTCTTTATTCACCATTTCAATTACCTGATGTATATGTCTGGTCGGAATTGAAATAGCCCCGGCTATAGCCCCCATTTTTCCGCCCTTTTGAAGCGGAGCAGTATCAGTACCACCAGCAGTAAGAATTTCAGGCTGCCATTGTATAGAATGACTTGAAGCTGTCTGCTTTAAATAGTTAACCATTCTGTAATCAGCAATGGCAGAAGAATCCATGATTTTTATTGCAGTTCCTTTCCCTAATTCTGTAATTTTCTCCTGAGGTTTTGCTCCCGGAACATCATATGCAATAGTGGTATCAATTGCAATTCCAAAGTCAGGATTTATCTGATGCGCTGCAGTAGTAGCGCCTCTTAAACCTACTTCTTCCTGCACTGTAAATACTGCATAAAAATCATACGGAAGATTTTGAATTTGCTTCAATGCTTCAATAAGAATAAATACACTAATTCTGTTATCAAGGGATTTACAGTTAATGTTATTTCCCATTATAATGAGACTTCTTTCTCTTGTAATCGGATTTCCGATGGAGACATATTTTTCTACCTCCTCTTTAGTCATACCTGTATCAATGAAAAAATCCTCGATTTTTGCAGGTTTTACTTTTTCCTCCGGAGACATCACATGTACAGGTTTACTCCCCATCACACCAATAACGTCTTGACTACCGTGAACAATTACTCTTTGCGCGGTGAGTGTCTTGGGATCAAATCCACCAAGAGGGTGAAAAAAGATAAATCCCTGCTCATTGATATAAGTAACAATGAAACCAATTTCATCCATGTGAGCAGCGGCCATCACTTTTTTAGCCCCTGTCAGTCCTTTCTTCAAAGCGATAACATTCCCCAAATTGTCCACTCTGAATTCATCCACAAGAGGTTTGATCTGTTCAATAACAAAGGCCCGAATCTTTTGCTCGTAGCCAGGAGCTCCTGGAAGCTCGCAGATTTTAGTTAATAATTCTATGTTCAATTCCATATATAATAAAAATAAAAAGGGACTGT
The DNA here is from genome assembly GCA_023428135.1 of Bacteroidota bacterium. GTDB lineage: Bacteria > Bacteroidota > Bacteroidia > Cytophagales > Cytophagaceae > Sporocytophaga. The sequence continues at coordinate 1,289 of JAEYZG010000037.1, forward strand.
AAAAATTTAGACAGTCCCTTTATAATAAATATTTAGAGGTAAATGTTATTCAACAACACCTAATTTTAGAGTATTTGCTCTTTGTGTATATGTAAATGGCATGCTTGCCGTAGTTACATAAGTATCACCTTTTTTCAATAAGCCTTCTTTTACCAAAAGATCTCTAACCCCCTGAATTGTCTCATCGGTTGTAGTGAACTTATCATAATAAATAGCTTTTACTCCCCAAACAAGGCTTAGTTTTGTAAGCATTGCTTTGTCAGAAGTTACAATGATAATATTTGCTTTTGGTCTATGGCTTGCAATTCTGAATGCAGAATAACCTGATTGAGATAAACCGATGATAGCTTTTGCATTTACATGATCAGCAAGTGTGCAGGCAGTAGCAATTACGCTGTCGCTGAATGATGAATCTTCTTTATTTGTGTGCTTATTGTAGATAGATTCAGCCTGTCTTTCTACAGAAGCACATATTCTTGCCATGCTCTGAACAGTAAGAACAGGATACTCTCCACTTGCTGTTTCAGCACTCAACATAACTGTATCTGCACCATCAATGATCGCATTTGCTACGTCGTTAGTTTCCGCTCTTGTTGGACGAGGATTCGTGATCATGCTTTCCATCATCTGAGTAGCGATAATTACCGGTTTTCCAGCGATACCACATTTTTTCACGATCATTTTCTGCATCATCGGAACATCTTCCATTAACACCTCAACGCCCAGGTCACCTCTGGCAACCATAATAGCGTCAGTTTCAGCGATGATTTCATCTATGTTTGCAATTGCTTCAGGCTTCTCGATCTTTGCAACAACCTTAATATCTTTACCGGATTTTTGGATAATTTCTTTAAGTTCTCTCATATCTTCTGCCCTTCTAACAAAAGAAAGAGCGATCCAGTCAAGTCCTTGCTCAATTCCAAAAATAAGATCTTTTCTATCCTTTTCAGTTAATGAAGGCTCAGAAACATTAGTATTAGGAAGGTTGATACCTTTTTTAGATTTCAGGATACCACCATAAACGATCTCTGCCGTAACCTCACCGTTTTTAGCAGCAAGAACTTTCAACTCAATTTTACCATCATCAATAAGGATAGCATCGCCAGGCTTCACGTCAGAAGTAAGAGACTGATAAGAAGTACTTATCTTCTCTTTTGTACCCATGCAATACTCTTTAGTAATGATTATTTGCGCCCCTTCTCTTAATTCAACACCGTTATTTTCAACTTCGTTGGTTCTGATTTTTGGTCCTTGTAAGTCTTGAAGAATTGCAATATTAGCATTGTGCTCTTTATTTAATTCTCTGATGTATTGGATCACCTGAAGATGTCCCTCATGGCTTCCGTGTGAAAAGTTTAATCTGAAAATATTTGCACCGGCCTTCACCAGCTCCCATAATTTCTCTTTCGTGTTACAAGCTGGTCCGACTGTTGCAATAATTTTTGTCTTTTTGTTAATCTGCTCCATTTTCAAAAAATTAAGTTTTCTTTAGACTTTAATTTATTTACTTCAATTTTTTTTACGTATTGTACTATTTGCAATTCTTTAAGCTTCTCAAACAGTTCAGCTGTTTCGAACAGCATAACTTCTCCGGACATGTGAATAAAATAGTCATATTCTTTAAGCTCGGGGACCAGGAAGGGTTTGGGAAGATTCTCCGATTCGCAGGATCTATTTTTCAATAATCTGAAAACACTGTATTCTTTCTCGTAAATATAATTAGTGATTACCAGTTTCCAATCTTTAACAAAGTCAAGTTTTATATCTTCCTGTTTACAAAGATTGATACTTAACACCTTATTTATAGACCATGCTAACTTATGAGCCTTTACTGAAGAAATTATAGCAAAAAACTCAAAATCATACTCATAATCGACTACTAGCTTTGTAGTTTTCATCATTATTTGCCCTATAGGCCTATTTTAAGGGACGTAAATATATAATTAAAAAGTTGCATGTGGAAAATTTATTATGTTTTTGATGAAGAATAAAAAATTTTGTTTGACAATATAGTTTTTAATGTATTTCTTTGCACCGTGTTTTACTAAACTCATTTAAAACAATGTCAGAAATAGCACAAAAAGTTAAGAGTATCATTATTGACAAATTAGGAGTTGAAGAATCTGAGGTTACCTCTGAAGCTAGCTTCACAAACGACTTAGGAGCTGACTCCTTAGACACAGTAGAATTAATCATGGAATTCGAAAAAGAATTTAACATATCAATTCCTGATGAGCAAGCTGAAAACATTTCAACTGTTGGTCAAGCTGTTGCTTATTTGGAGCAAAACGTTAAACAATAATTTCTTTAGATTCCCTCTCAAAATTCTTTTATGAATTTAAAAAGAGTTGTTGTAACAGGATTAGGCGCACTTACCCCAATAGGAAACAATGTTGAAGATTACTGGAAATCATTGTCCACTGGAGTAAGTGGTGCTGCTCCTACTACCCGCTACAACGCTGAAAAATCAAAAACCAGATTCGCCTGCGAAGTTAAAAACTTCAATGTAGAAAATTTTATTGATAAAAAAGAGGTCAAAAGAATGGACCCTTTTACTCAATATGCTATAGTGGCATCTGATGAAGCTATCAAAGATTCAAATCTTGATCTTAATAATATAAACAAAGATAGAGCTGGAGTTATCTGGGGCTCAGGAATAGGCGGTCTCCGCACTTTCCAGGATGAAGTTTCCGGATTTGCACTTGGTGATGGAACTCCAAGATTCAATCCCTTCTTTATTCCTAAAATGATCGCCGATATTAGTGCCGGTCATATTTCTATGAAGTTTGGCTTCAGAGGTCCCAATTTCGTTACTGTCTCTGCTTGCGCTTCTTCTACCAATGCTATTGTTGACGCCTTTAACTATATTAGATTAGGAATGGCCGACATAATGGTAACCGGAGGATCAGAAGCAGCTGTGACAGAAGCCGGAATCGGTGGTTTCAACGCTATGAAAGCACTTTCTGAAAGAAATGATGATCCTTCTACAGCTTCAAGACCTTTCGACAAAGACAGAGATGGCTTTGTTCTGGGTGAAGGGGCAGGAGCACTTATATTAGAGGAATATGAACATGCAAAAGCAAGGGGCGCTAAAATCTATGCTGAGATAATCGGCGGCGGTATGTCTGCTGATGCATACCACTTAACTGCTCCGCACCCGGAAGGATTAGGACAAATAAGTGTTATGAATAATGCTCTTGCTGATGCAAAACTGAAACCTGAAGATGTTGACTATATCAATGTCCATGGCACTTCAACTCCACTTGGTGACATCAGTGAACTTACGGCTATACAAAAAGTATTTGGTGAACATGCATATAAGCTTAGCATCAGTTCTACCAAATCTATGACTGGTCACTTACTTGGTGCTGCCGGAGCTATCGAGGCTATTGCTTGTATTCTTGCTATCAAACACCAGACAGTTCCTCCTACTATCAACCATTTTACTGATGATGAAAGGGTTGATTCCAGACTTAATCTGACTTTCAACAAAGCACAGGCAAAAACTATAAATGTAGCTTTGAGCAATACTTTCGGATTTGGTGGGCATAACTGCTCTATTATTCTGCGTAAAATTTAAAAAATTAATAAATTTAAACATTATAAAGGTGTTAACTCTTTGGAAGATTTAACACCTTTTTTTTATTTTTAGCTTTCAAAGCTGAACTTAATTTATTCGATTCAGATTCTGTTAATTATTATATTAAAACTTATTCAAATTTGATTTCCTACTTAAGGAGAATTTCGCATCTGTTTAACAAACAGCTGGCAAAGGAAAAGACATTTGCTAAATCAATAGCAAATATAACAGGACAAACGCCCATCAATCTTAACCTTTATAAACTTGCTGTATGTCACACCTCTGCTGCAAAAGAGGACAAGCTTGGTGTCCGTAGCTCAAATGAAAGGCTTGAATACCTTGGTGATGCGATACTTGGCGCAGTAATAGCAGAATTTCTTTTCAAAAAATTCCCTTATAAAGATGAAGGATTCCTGACTGAAATCAGATCAAGAATCGTAAATCGTGAATCACTGAATAAACTCGGAAAAAAAATAGGACTCAATAAAATTGTGGAGTTTAATCCAGGCAGAGGTGGTAACACCCACAAGTCGCTATACGGCGATGCTCTTGAAGCATTGGTTGGAGCAGTATACCTTGACAAAGGCTTTAAATCCTGTAGAAAATTTATTCTCACCAGACTTTTACAACCACATTTCGACCTGAATGAGATTATAGAAAACAACCTTAACTTCAAAAGTGTCTTAATTGAATGGGCACAAAAGGAATCTAAAGACATTAAGTTTGTAATCATCAAAGAAGTCGGAAGTATTCATCATAAAGAATTTACAGCCCAGGTGCTTATTGAAGATGAACCAGTAAGTACTGGAACAGGATTTAGTAAGAAAAAAGCTGAACAGGCTGCTGCTGAAAAAGCTTGTCAGATCCGGGAAATAAAATAGTTCACCCTTTTATTCAACTTCACCTTATACTATAGAAATCAATAAAATAGTCTTTTTATTTTTTTAAAAGATAAGGTTATTGATAATTCTCATTCTTCTATAATTCAAGCTCTCTGATTCATTTTTATTTGAAAAATCACATTTTCTTAAATTTATTAAATCATAAATTTTACATTTGACTTTATCGAATCTTTTCTGGTTTGATTCAATGTATAAAACTATCCGAATATGAGAATTGCAGGTGCTGCACTTAACCAAACTCCTCTGGATTGGGATAATAATATATCTAACATTATAGCTGCAATTAATGAAGCAAGGGATAATCAGGTCGATATCCTTTGCCTGCCAGAACTTTGCATTACTGGTTATGGTTGCGAAGATTGGTTCTTAAGCGAGTGGGTATCAGAAACAGCGTTTCAACACTTGATTGAGCTTATACCCCTTACCACCAACATAACAGTAAGTTTTGGGCTTCCTGTAAGATTCAACAACCTGGTTTATAATTGTGCCTGTCTTGTTAAAAACAACGAAATTCTTGGTATCTCAGCTAAACAATTCTTAGCAAACGACGGAGTGCATTATGAACCAAGATGGTTTACTCCCTGGCAACATTCTCAGATTGAAACTTTTTGTATAGAAGGAAAAACCTATCCTTTCGGAGACATTTTATATGAAATTGATGGAATTAAAATAGGTTATGAAATTTGCGAAGATGCATGGAAACCTGATAATTTGAGACCTGCTTCAAGACTTTGCAAAATGAATGTGGACCTTATACTGAATCCTAGTGCAAGTCACTTTGCTTTTGCAAAATCAGATTTCAGATATAATCTTATTATTGGAAGTTCAGAAAGATTCAACTGTACTTATCTATATACAAACCTATTGGGCAATGAAGCTGGCAGAATGATTTTTGATGGAGAAGTTCTGATTGCAAGAAATGGTAATCTCATACAACGCAATGATAGACTTTCCTTTAAAAACTTTAACCTGGTCTATGCCGATATTGATTTTTCCACAGGAAAAGTCTCTGATGCACCCCTGCATCCGGATGACAGAGAAAAAAACTTCGAATTTTGGGAAGCAGTTACGCTCGGACTTTTTGATTATATGAGAAAAAGCCATAGCAAAGGATTTGTGCTATCGCTCAGCGGTGGCGCTGATAGTTCTGCCTGTGCAGTGATGGTTTCTGAAATGATCAAAAAAGGAATAAAAGAACTTGGGGTAAAAGAATTCTTAAATAAAGGCGGCCTCTCTCCTATCCCAGGAATTGAGTCTGAACCGTATAAAAAACAAGTCAGAATAGTTACAGAAAAAGTGCTAATCTGCGCCTATCAGTCCACCAAAAACTCCGGAAAGGAAACATTTGAATCTGCAGAAAAGCTGGCAGAATCCATTGGTGCGAGATTCTATCATTGGGATGTACAAGATCAGGTTTCAGGATATATTAAAACAATTGAACAGGTGCTGGAGCATCCTCTTACCTGGGAAAAGCATGACATCACCTTACAGAATATTCAGGCCCGAAGCCGCTCTCCGATAATATGGATGCTCGCAAACATCAATAATGCTTTATTAATCACCACATCGAACCGAAGTGAAGGTGATGTCGGATATGCTACAATGGACGGAGATACTTCTGGTAGTATTGCTCCAATAGCTGGTGTTGACAAACATTTTATTCAACATTGGCTGCTCTGGGCTGAAAAAAATCTGGACCAACCAGGCTTACGTTTTGTAAATTCACTGATTCCTACTGCTGAATTAAGACCAGTGGAAAAAACTCAGACTGACGAGAAGGACCTTATGCCTTACTGGTTATTGGCGGAAATAGAAAAACTTGCTATCAAAGACAAAAAATCTCCTTTGGAAGTTTTTAATATTTTGGCAAAAGAAAATAAAACAGAGGCTGCACTACTTAAATCATATATAGACAAATTCTTCAGGATGTGGTCAAGAAATCAATGGAAGAGAGAAAGATTAGCACCTGGATTCCACCTCGATGAGTTTAATGTAGATCCCAAAACATGGTGTAGGTTTCCGATTTTAAACAGTGGATTTAAAAATGAGTTAAAAAAGCTTGAGGATTAAATTGAATGTTATTATCTGTAATATTTCCAGTTAAATTCAGGTAAATGATATGAATCCAAACTTGAAGACAGCATTTTGAAAAAAGATTCATCTGTAAAAAATTTCAAAAACAAAAAATAGAATAAAAACAAGAGGCAGATATTAAATAATGGAATCCTTATACTTGGTTTTCCCTTGGGCATAAAAGATCGCGGTGTTTTCATAAAAGAAAATTTGATCACATAATGTATTTATACGATAATGTTTCACTAGAGTTAATCCTCTAAAATAAAAATATTACAATAAGCTATATATTTTATTTAAAAACCAATTTCAATCTATTCAAAATCTACGTTGATCGAAATACACAATATCAATAAGGCTTATAAGCCTGAATTTTGTGGATAACTTTATCGTCCAATTATAAAAACTTAGTGACTAAAATTAAAATAATACAATTATTTCCATTTATAAATCTTTTCTTTCTTTTTAATTCTGATTTGATTTTATTGCAGGCCAAAAATTATACAGCATGACTTTTAACTTTGTTCTCTGGGAAGCTTCTCCCGAGTTATTTTCTATAGGAAGCTTAACGGTACGGTGGTATGGACTACTTTTCGCACTCGGATTTCTAATTGGCCAGCAAATTTTAATCTGGATTTATAAGACAGAGGGAAAATCAGAAAAGTATGTAGAAACACTTACTGTGTATATGGTAGTGGCTACTATTCTGGGAGCAAGAATTGGGCATTGTCTTTTTTACGAGCCGGAATATTATTTGACCCATCCTCTGGATATTCTGAAAATATGGGAAGGTGGACTTGCAAGTCATGGCGCTGCTGCAGGAATTTTAATAGCAATTTACCTTTATTCCAAAAAGCAAACCGATCAAAGTTACCTGTATGTTCTGGATCGTATGGTTATTACCATCGCCCTTGCTGGATGCTTAATTCGTTTGGGAAACCTCATGAATTCTGAAATTATCGGAAAACCTACAAGCTTCAGAGGAGGATTTATCTTTGCCAGAAGCATGGAAGATCTGCTTGACAAAACTTACAAGAACTCTATTTACGATATTGAAATGAGCCTTAATGGAAAAGATAGTCTTGATGAGGCAGGAAGAACAATTGCAGGAGTTGACTTAAGTTTTGAAGTACCAGGTGAAGAGAACAATGAAAAGGAAATCAAGGCATTTGTAGAAGGTGGAATTAAAAAGACAATTGAAAGAGAATACAATGAACATATTGTGTACGCTGAACATCCACCTATTAAAATAGAAAAACTTGAAGGAGAAAAAGCTCAGAAAGTAACAGTTGGAATTTGGGGTGTTCCAAGGCATCCTTCTCAATTATATGAGGCCATTTCTTCCTTTTTACTCTTTTTATTTTTGTTTTTTGGGGTATACAATAGAAAAAGAGAGAAAACACCAGAAGGAAGAATATTTGGTTTTTTTGTAGTGATATTATTCTCTCTGAGATTTATATACGAATACTTTAAAGAACCTCAGGTAGAATTTGAACAGACTATGAGTTATAATATGGGCCAACTTTTAAGTATACCGTTAATTATTGCTGGTCTGTTTGTTCTTATAAACAGTTACCGCAAAAAAAATGAATTAAGCTAAGGCACTGGGTCATATCCGTTGCCACCCCAAGGGTGGCAACGCCCTATTCGTTTTATTCCCAACCAGCTTCCTTTGATGGGACCATGTTTTTTTACAGCCTCAATAAAATAAGCAGAACAAGTCGGATGATACCTGCAGGCTGCCGGTAAATAAGGGCTTATGGCCAGCTGGTAGATCTTCACCAGGAACAATATCAGCCATTTTAATGGAGTTAATAATATTTTTAACATAATTTTCTTTTAAACCTCCTGATCCCTATAACAGTTCCAGTTTTCTCCGTAAATATGAATATAAAACCACAAGGATATTATTAATAATGAGCAAATATTTGCATTTTTAATAATAAAAAAACCTCAATATTCGCCGGAATCAGTTTAAATGACTTTTAAGTTCTTCATCCTATTTATCTCCCTCCTGGCTCCAACTCTCATTTCTGCTCAGACAAATTCTCAATCTGAAGCTTGTGATACATCCTTTATTATTATTAATAACATAAAACTGGAAGGGAATAAGCGAACTAAGGACAAAATTATACTAAGAGAATTAAGTATTGTCCCGGGAGATACAATTTTCAAAAAAGAACTTGAACCTCTGCTCATTAAAACAAGAAACAGGATTTTTAATACAGGTTTATTTCTGAAGGCCGATATCATCTTAATTGGAGATTCAACTGTACGTGAGTTGGAAATAGTTGTAAAAGAAAGACTCTTCACTTATCCCCTTCCGATATTAAGTCTTGCCGACCGTAATTTCAACGAATGGTGGTATACCAGAAACCATGACCTTTCCAGAATTGATTATGGGATAAACTTTATTAAGAAAAATGTAAGGGGGATGAATGAAACATTAAGATTAAAAGTGAATACCGGCTTTTCTACTAAAGCAGAACTCACTTATACAATTCCTTATCTTGACCGCAAACAAAGGATTGGATTAGTCCTTTTTACCGGAATTATTGAAAACAAAAAAATTCCATATCAAACACTAGAAAATGAGCTGGCATTTTTCGAAGGTAAGAATTTTGTCAGACGCAGAATTACAGGTAGCCTCACTTTTTCATACAGAAGGAGGTTTTACGAATTTCATAGCTTGAGCCTTGGGTTCTTTGCAACCAGAATATCAGATACAATTGCAGAGTTAAATCCTGACTATTTTCTGAATCAAAGGGTTCGGCAGAATTATTTTGATTTGAAATACACCTTTACCTTTGACAGGCGAGATATCATCTATTACCCTTTGAATGGCTTTTATATAAAAGCTGAAATAGATAAGCAGGGACTTTTAAACTCAGATGATGTAAATATATTTTCTTTAAAAACAGAGGGTTCTATTTACAAACCACTCGGTAAAGGATTTTTTGTTGCAGCTGGAAGTGCCCTTAAATATTCGACTCCCTCTAAACAGCCCTATTTTAATATTCGAGGGCTTGGATATATGAAAGATTATATCAGCGGATATGAGCTTTTTGTAATAGACGGATCCTCCTATAGCCTTTTTAAGAGCAACATCAAATACAGACTTTTTAAAACAGAAAAGAAATTAAGCTTTCTCCCAACCGAAAAAATCAGAGGTATTCCCCTCACCCTGTATTTGAAAACTTATTTTGATACAGGATATGTAGTAGACCATTCACATAATCCTGGTAATGCCATACTTGCCAATCAGTGGCTTTGGGGTGGTGGTGCAGGATTTGACTTAGTCACTTATTATGACCTTGTCTTCAGATTTGAATATTCCGTGAATAAACAACTTCAGACTGGTTTGTTTTTAAGCCTGAAAGCAGCTATTTAAGCAAAAAGCTTAAAGCGGAAAGTGGCATGTTTATACTTTTTGCTTTACGCTTTTTGCTTTCAGCTTTTTCCAATATATTGCTCTGAATTGACCATAAAATATAGGTATTTAATCCATTTGTTAAACAATTTAATCCCTAAAGCATTTTAAGCTTTTATATTTTTTACCAAAAAAAATCTATTGAGAATATCATGTTGAAAAAACTAATTGTATTTACTGTCTGTTTGCTTTTTTTAAATCCTATCTGTCGTGCCGACGAGGGAATGTGGCTTCCTTTACTCATAAAGAGGCTTAACTTTGAAGATATGCAAAAGAAAGGTCTCAAGCTTACAGCAGATGAGATCTATAGTGTAAATCATTCAAGCCTGAAAGATGCTGTTGTTAATTTCGGAGGGTATTGTACCGGAGAAGTCATATCTGATAAAGGACTAATCCTTACCAACCACCACTGTGGTTATGAATCGGTACAATCGCATAGTACAGTGGATCACGACTATCTTTCCGACGGCTTCTGGGCAAAAAAAATGTCAGAGGAACTGCCGACTCCAGGTCTTTCAGTAACTTTTCTGGTAAGAATGGAAGATGTAACGGATAAAATTCTGGCAGAATGTGCAGGGCTAAATCCTGATGAAAAAGAAGCTAAAATCGAACAGATATCTGCAGAACTTGAAAAATCCGCAATAGCAGGAACGCATTACACCTCAGAAATCAAAAGTTTTTTTGAAGGAAATGAATATTACCTGTTTGTTTATGAAGTATTTAAAGACATAAGACTTGTAGGAGCTCCTCCATCAAGCATCGGAAAATTCGGAGGCGATACCGATAACTGGATGTGGCCAAGACATACAGGGGACTTTTCCATGTTCAGGGTCTACACAGGACCAGACGGAAAACCGGCTGAATATTCAACAAACAATGTCCCGTTAAAGCCTAAATTTCACCTTACCATTTCATTGGACGGATACGAAAAAGGTTCCTTCACTATGATAATGGGATATCCGGGAAGTACAGAAAGATATCTTACATCTGGAGGTGTTGAACTTGCATATGAAATCACCAATCCTGACAAAATCAAAATCAGGGAAAAAAGATTGGCTCTTATGAAAGAAGATATGGATGCTGACCCCGAGGTAAGAATCAAATACGCAGCAAATTATGCTCAGGTAATTAATTATTACAAATATTTCATAGGTCAGAATCAAGGATTAAGAAGGCTGGATGTTGCAGATCAAAAGAAAGCCAGGGAGCAAAAATTTCAGGAATGGGCCGACTCTGACCCTGAGAGAAAAAAGACCTATGGTGATTTGCTTCCCCAATTTGAGAAAACATATGAGGAATATAAAATTGTTGCTCCTGCCTATACTTATCTTGAAGAAGCTGCCTTTGGCACAGAAATCCTCCTTTTTGCATACAAACTGAATGGATTTTACCAGGCACTGCAAAATGCTAAGACACCACAGGAAACTCAAGCTGCTGCTAAAGCTGCTAAAGCTCAGTCTGACGAATTCTTTAAAAATTATAATCCACCAACAGACCAAAAGATTTTTGCAGCATTGTTACAAATGTATCATGATGATGTGAATCCCAAACTAGTGCCTTCAGTCCTTAAAGAAGTAAATAAGAAATACAAAGGTGACTTCTCTAAATTTGCTGAATATGTGTTTTCAAATTCAATCCTTGCTTCAAAAGAAAAAATGGATAATTTTCTTAAAAAGCCTTCAGCAAAGGTACTGGAGAAAGATCCTGCATTCAAAACAAGTCAAGCAATCATCAGTGATTTCAGAGCACTTGCCGGACCTTTCCTGGGAATGATTTTCGCAAAACTGGAAGTTGCTAATAACTTATACCTTAAAGGAATCAGGGAAATGAATAAAGACGCTAAACTATATCCTGATGCTAACTTTTCCATGAGGTTAACCTATGGCTCTGTTGAAGATTATTATCCCAAAGATGCAGCCCACTTTTCTTACTATACTACCATTGAAGGGATCATAGAGAAAGAAGATCCTAAAAACGAAGAATTCATAGTTCCTAAAAAACTAATAGACCTATACAATCGCAAAGATTATGGTAGATACGGATATAAGGGAACCCTTCCTGTAAACTTTATCTCCACCAATGATATTACGGGTGGAAATTCAGGTAGCCCTGTTATGAATGCTTACGGACATTTGATTGGTTGTGCATTCGATGGTAACTGGGAAGCAATGAGTGGAGATATTATCTATGAACCAAAATTACAAAGAACTATTTCAGTAGATATCAGATATATTTTATTCATTATTGACAAATATGCAGGTGCAGAAAACCTCATCAAAGAGATGACAATTGTACAAAATTACAAGTCTCCTTCAGCAAGTCAGGAAGAATCATCAGACAAAAATAAACCTGTCGAAACAATTAAGACAGGTAATAAAAAATTGGAAAAGGTTAACTAGTAGTTAAATCTTAAACCACCGAAGCATTTCTTCTGATAAACCCCAACAGATTCTCTTCTGTTAGGGGTTTATTTATATATCCTGCAGCAATCGGAGAACTTTCCACCTTTTTGATATCATTTGTATTGGTACTAGTTGTTAAAACCACGATCATAGGCCTTTCAACAGTATTACCCTTCAATTTTTCATATTCTTCCAAAAACTCGAATCCATCCATTACTGGCATATTGATATCCAGCAGAATCAGAGTAGGCTGCTCATTCTTTTCACAATTTTTAAGATAAGTAATTGCTTCCTGACCATTGTTTGTCACAATAATTTCTTCCGACAAACCTATTCTCCTTATTAATCTGAGATTTATGTAATTATTGATTTTATCATCATCAACAAGGAGAACTTTATTAAACTTTTTCTCTGGCATAACACACCTTTCTAAATTTTCCCTTTAATAATTAAAATAAAAAAGTACCGAAAAAATCTTTACACAAATTGTGCCTGAAATCCTCCATCTATCACCACCTTCAATCGTTTTCTTTTAATAACGATTTATTTGCCTCAAATATCTTTTTCTTCCAAAGAAAAATTTGAAAGCAATTGTCACTTCAGGCCACTTTGGGAGCTCTTCTAAAGGGAATAAAGATTAAATTCATTTACTATACTGTAAACTAAGATCTTACATTTAATACTAGAAGATATAAGTTCCTGAAGCAATATAGGGAAGAGGGATAATTGCTTCGGCCAACCTTAATTTAGACTTTTTATTTTAAATTGAAAACTGTGAGCAACAAACTTCTTATTTTTTGTTTTACGGAAAAAGCAGATTTTATTAAGCAATAAATATTTTTAATTTTGTCGGTTTGCAAAGCATACCAAATATAAAAGATGGAAATTAAGAAGACATACAGTCCTAAAGAAGTTGAAAACAAATGGTATTCCTATTGGATGAATAATGGTTTTTTCGCAGCAAAACCCAATCCTGATAAGGAACCATACACAATTGTTATTCCTCCGCCAAATGTCACAGGAGTTCTGCATATGGGACATATGCTTAACAATACCATCCAGGATGTGCTTATCAGAAAAGCAAGAATGGAAGGAAAAGAAGCTTGCTGGGTAGCAGGAACTGACCATGCATCGATTGCTACTGAAGCAAAGGTAGTTGCAATGCTTAGAGAAAAAGGTATTAAGAAAAGTGATCTTTCAAGAGATGAATTTTTGAAATATGCATGGGAATGGAAAGAGAAGTATGGCGGAATTATACTTGAACAACTAAAAAAACTAGGTGCCTCATGTGACTGGGACAGAACCAGATTCACCATGGAGCCGGAGATGTCTGATGCGGTTATTGAAGTATTTATAAAATTATACAGAGATGGCCTGATCTATAGAGGTAACAGAATGGTCAACTGGGACCCTCAGGGAAAAACGGCTCTTTCTGATGAAGAAGTTATTCACAAAGAAGTAAATTCAAAACTTTATTTTCTTAAATATCAGATAGATGGTTCTGAAGATTACATTACAGTTGCCACTACAAGACCAGAGACTATTCTCGGAGATACCGCCATTTGCGTTAATCCAAAAGATCAGAGATATCAGCATCTGAAAGGTAAGAAAGCTGTTGTTCCTCTTATCGGAAGAAAAATTCCTGTGATAATGGATGAGTATGTTGATATGGAATTTGGAACAGGCTGCTTGAAAGTTACCCCTGCTCATGATGTTAATGACTATGCACTTGGCCAGAAGCATAATCTTGAGATCATTGATATCATGAATGACGACGGTACATTCAACGCTAAAGCCCAGTTGTATGTGGGCGAAGACCGATTCAAAGTAAGAAAGCTCATTTCTAAAGAACTTGAAGAAAAAGCATTTTTACTAAAGACAGAAGATATAAAAAACAGTGTCGGATATTCTGAAAGAACTGATGCTGTAATTGAGCCAAGATTATCTCTTCAATGGTTTGTAGATATGAAGAAGTTTCTGGAGAAAAAGCCGGAAGCACTATCTTCAGTGATGAATGACGAGATTCAGCTTATTCCTTCCAAGTTTAAAAATACATACAGACATTGGATGGAAAACATCAAAGACTGGTGTATCTCCAGGCAGCTTTGGTGGGGACAAAGAATTCCAGCTTATTATCTGGTTAATAATCCATCAGCAGAGCCTGTTGTAGCATTCACAGAACAAGAAGCTTTAGAACTGTTTCAGAAAAACTATCCAGGCACAAAAGCTTCGGATATAAGACAGGATGAAGATGTACTGGACACCTGGTTCTCTTCATGGCTATGGCCTATTTCTGTATTTGATGGCTTTAAAGATCCACAAAATAAAGACATCAACTACTTCTACCCTACTAATGATCTGGTAACAGCTCCTGAAATTTTATTCTTCTGGGTTGCAAGAATGATCATGGCAGGTTATATGTTCCGCGGTGAAATACCATTCAAGAAGGTATACCTTACAGGTATCGTAAGAGATAAACAAGGCAGAAAAATGTCCAAATCTCTAGGTAATTCTCCAGACCCTCTTGATTTGATTGATAAATATGGTGCTGATGGTATGAGAGTTGGAATGTTATTAAGCTCTCCGGCAGGAAATGACCTGTTGTTTGATGAAAAACTTTGTGAGCAAGGAAGAAATTTCACCAACAAAATTTACCATGCTTACAATCTTATTAGTGGCTGGGAAATAAAAGAAGGAAGTAATCCGGATAATATTGCTGCCATTGAATGGATGGAGTCTAAATTTTCTGCTGCTCTTATAGAGCTGGAAGATAATTTTGCAAAATACAGATTGTCTGATGCCCTTATGACCGTATATAAACTTGTTTGGGATGATTTCTGTGCCAACTATTTAGAAATGATCAAACCAGGCTTTACACAGCCGATCGACAAGGATACTTATACTAAAACCATAAGTCTTTTTGAAAAACTGCTGAGGGTAATTCATCCGTTCACTCCATTTATTTCAGAAGAGTTCTGGCATAAAATAAAAGATAGATCAGAGAAGGAATGTCTCATCATTGCTGAATGGCCTAAAGTTACAACAACTAATATTAACAAAGAGATTATTGCTAATGGAGATCTCGCAATTGAGGTGGTTTCAAATATTAGAAACATCAGAAATACCAAGCAAATTGCAAAATTCGATCCTTTGAAGCTTTTCGTAAAGAATGTACATCCAGAATTAACCAGTAAATTTGGACCTGTAATTAAAAAGCTAGCTTGCATTGAATCTATCGAGATAACGGACCAGGCTGTAGAGGGAGCTTCAACATTCATCATCCGTAGTTCAGAGTTTTATGTACCTGTCGGAGGTGTTGTAGATGTTGAAAAAGAAAAGGAAAACCTATTGAAGCAACTGGAGCACAAAAAAGGATTTCTTGCTAGTGTAGAGAAAAAACTAAGTAATGAAAAATTCGTTACTGGAGCACCTGCCCCAGTATTAGAGCTTGAAAGAAAGAAAAAAGCAGACGCTGAAGCAGAAATTCAGGCTTTGGAAAAAAGTCTGGCCAATCTTTAAAAAAAGCATTTTACGAATCTAGATTTATAAGGTTTCTGTTTTAAACTTTTTCCATTAAAAGGCTGAAAATTGACAAAAATTTTCAGCCTTTTTTTCATTTTTTCAGTACACTACTTTTAAGTTTAGATCAACTTTAAGGATGAAAAAATTAATACTCTTTAGTTCATTGTTGTTTATACTTTCTATTATTGGAGAAGATACCTTTGCCCAAAATCCGGCACAAACCAAAAAGAAAGCTAAGGCTGCAAAAAAAGGAAGAAATAAAAAACAAGAACCATATCAAATAGTCTGGAGAGACAAAGATTCTGACGGTGACGGCGTACCTGACGGAAGAGATAAATGTATCCATACTCCTAAAGGGGAACCTGTTACAACCTTTGGTTGTCCATACGACGTAGATTTTGACGGTGTTTATGACTACGAAGACCAGTGTAAAAATGAAGCCGGACCTAAAGAAAACAAGGGATGTCCGTGGGGAGACAGGGATAAAGACGGAATTATGGATAATAAAGATGATTGTCCTGATGTTCCCGGAATAGCCCAGTTCAGAGGCTGCCCTGATACGGACGGTGATGGTATTCAGGACAAAGACGATCAATGCCCTCAGGAAAGAGGTACCATTGCCTATAAAGGCTGCCCTCCTCCTTTCGTAGATACTGATGGTGACGGTGTTGGAGATTATGATGACCTTTGCATGAGAACCCCAGGGGTGAAATCAAACAAAGGATGCCCTGAAATCAAACCAGAAGAAAAGAAAGCATTGGAAGAGGCGTTCAAAAATCTGTTATTTGAAACAAACAGCGATGTTATTATCAGCTCTTCTTATAACTCGCTGAACAAACTTGCGTCTGTAATGGTGAACAACCCGAGATCAAAACTACACCTTGAAGGACACACTGACAACGTTGGTGATGACAACTCAAACATGGATCTTTCAAAAAGAAGATCAGAATCTGTTAAGCGTTATCTTGGAACCAAAGGTGTAAATGCAAGCAGAATCACAACTGCTGGCTTCGGGGAAACCAAACCTGTTGACACCAATGATACAGATTCCGGAAGACAGGCTAACAGGCGTGTAGAGATGAACATTATGTATGAATAGTATTATTCCCAAATAATATCTAAATAAAAAAATCCGGTCAAATTGGCCGGATTTTTTTATTTAGCTCATTAGTAATTTTAACTTTCAACTTTGTGCTTTCAACTTTTTAAAATCTGGCAGCTAAAATCAATTTCATATCCTTATACTTCATATTAAACTTCTTTGCAATATAAGGATTGGTAAGGCTTCCTTTATAAGAATATACCCCTTTCATAAACCACTCTTTGGAATAAATCAATTCCTCAGTCCCTCCCTTTTTAGCTATCTGTAAAATAATGGGTGTAAAAATATTGCTTAATGCCGTAGTCGCTGTTCTGGCAACTCTTGATGCAATATTGGGTACACAATAGTGGATCACATCATACTTCCTGAAGATAGGGTTTCTGTGACTGGTAACCCTACTCGTTTCAAAGCAACCACCCTGATCAATGCTAACATCTATAATCACTGAATTAGGCATCATTTCAGCCACCATATCCTCTGTGACTACGCATGGACTGCCCTCGTCAGACCTGAGAGAACCTATCACCACATCGGCTTCCCGTAATTCTTTTCTTAAGGTAATAGTATCTATTGTAGAAGTATAAATCTGAAGTCCCAAATCATGCTTTAGCCTTCTGAGTTTATATACCTGATTATCAAAAATCTTTACTTCACATCCTAATCCTGCAGCAGCACGTACCGCATATTCCGCAACAGTCCCGGCTCCAAGAATAACCACTTTTGTAGGTGGTACACCTGTAATTCCTCCTAATATAACTCCCTTTCCATTTTTACTATTAAGATATTCAGCAGCAATAAGCATAACAGTACTACCTGCTATTTCACTCATTGCTCTTACCACAGGCATTCCTCCTACCTTATCTTCTATAAATTCAAAACCAAGCGCAATCAGTTTTTGCTTGTTGATAGCCTGAACTAGTTCCGGGGTAAGCGTTGAAATCTGGAGGGCAGAAAACAACGTACTCCCAGGCTTCATCATACTGATTTCCTGTATCGTTGGTGGTTCAATCTTTAGAACGATATTAGACTGAAATACTTCCTGTGATGAATAAGCTATTTTAGCTCCGGCATCACTGTATTCATTGTCAGAATATTTTGCGGATACACCTGCACCTGTTTCGACCACCACATCGTGACCATTGTTAACCAACAATGCTACAGCCTCAGGAGTGAGACACACCCTATTTTCCAAATCCTGTATCTCCTTGGGAATACCAATATTAAGACGGGTTGTACCTTCAGGAATTTTCAATAATGCCTCCTGAGGATATAAGGCATGTTCTTTTGCCAGAGCTTCAATACCCGATTTTAAGCTGCTTTTCATGTTTTAAAAAGATGAAAAATTCTTTGTTGATTATTATCTACTTTTAGAGAAATTCTTAAATGATGCGGAGGAATAAGAGATTCAATTTTTGAAGGCCACTCAATGAGACAAATATTTCCTGAAGAAAAATACTCTTCACTGCCTATATCTAGTGCCTCAGTTTCGCTTTTCAATCTGTAAAAATCAAAATGGTAAATGCTATTGCTGTTAGCTCCAAGATATTCATTAACCAAAGCAAAAGTCGGACTACTTACATTTTCAGAAACGCCAAGACCTTTGCAAATTTCCTTTATCAAAGTTGTCTTTCCTGCTCCAATCTCGCCTTCGAACAGCCATACTTTTTCCACATCGGCGAATTTAATTATTTCCGCAGCGATCTGTTTGAGTTCAGAAAGGTCCTTACTCTGTAATATTTTAAAAGGTTGTGTACTTTCTCCCATGAATCGTTTGAAAGAAGAATGGTCTGGTCGGTAAATTTACAAAAATTTATCAACCAGTCAATCCATTTACTTCCCCAACTAAACCCTACTTTGGAGACAAGGTTATAAAAGGAATTATCATTTCTTCCAAAGAAACGCCTCCATGCTGGAAAGTATCTTTGTAATAATTGACATAGTAATTATAGTTATTCGGGTAGGCAAAGAAATAATCTTCTATCGTAAATACGTAAGCTGTAGAAACATTTCTTTTAGGAAGAAACATACGCTCTGGCTTTCTGCAGACATATACATCTTTTTCATCAAAGCCCAGGTTTTTCCCCTGCTTATATCTCAGGTTGGTATTAGTACTTTTATCTCCGATTATCTTAAATGGCTTTTTAACCCTTATAGTGCCATGATCTGTAGTAATGATCACTCTGCCTTTTTTCTCAGCAATCCTTTTTAAAGCTTCCAGCAATGGAGAATGCTGAAACCAGGAGTTGGTTAATGATCTGTAGGCTGATTCATCAGGTGCAAGTTCTCTTACCATTGCCATATCCGTTCGGGCATGAGACAGCATATCGACAAAGTTGTAGACAATCACATTCAACTTGTTGTTCATTAAGTTGTTGATATTATCCAACAATGTTTTGCCGTGAGTAATATTGATAATTTTATTATATGAGCTTTTAATATCAAGTTTGTTTCTTACTAACTGAGCCTTCAATAGTTCTTCTTCAAAATTATTCTTTCCCTCCTCTTCTTCGTCGCTAACCCAATATTGAGGAAATTTTTTCTCTATTTCAGAAGGTAGCAATCCTGAAAAAATTGCATTTCTCGCATAAGCAGTAGTAGTAGGCAATATAGAGTAATAGTTAATTTCCTCATCCACATTAAAATAAGTATTGATGGTTGACTCCAGAACTTTCCACTGATCATACCTAAGGTTATCAATTAGGATAAAAAACAAAGGTTGATCTTTTTCCAATAGAGGAAATACCTTCTTCTTCATAATCTGATGAGAGAGAACAGGTTTTGAAGAGTCTGCATCATTTAACCATGACTCATAATTATCAATTATAAAATCTGCAAAGTTCTTGTTGGCTTCACTTTTCTGCATATCGATAATATCCTTCATACTTTTATTTTCGGTATTATCAATCTCTAACTCCCAATAAACCAATTTCTTGTATATCTCCACCCATTCCTCATGCCCTATACGATCGTTATAAGCCATGCTAAGATTTCTGAAATCCTGTTGATAACCGATATTGGTTTTTTCGGTAACAAGTCTTTTATTATCAAGTATCTTTTTGATACTCAATAATATCTGATTCGGATTTAATGGTTTAATGAGATAATCAGCGATTTTGCTTCCGATGGCCTCTTCCATTATATGTTCCTCTTCACTCTTAGTGATCATGATTACCGGAAGATTCGGCTTTATGGCTTTGATCTGACTTAGAGTTTCCAATCCGGTCATTCCCGGCATATTTTCATCAAGAAATACGATGTCATATTTCTCTTCATTGCACTTCTCTAATGCATCTGCACCACTAGGTACAGGAGTAACATCATAGCCTTTATTATTAAGAAAAATTATGTGGGGTTTAAGTAGATCTATTTCATCATCCGCCCATAAAATATTATATCTTTGCATAGAATTAAAATTCGTAAACACTAAAAGTACATTAAATCCTTATTAATAAGTTTCGTTAACTTAAAAAGTTTTGAATAAGAAGAAAATATTCAACGATCCGGTTTACGGATTTATTACAATTCCCGGAAGTTTCATTTTTGATATAATAGAGCATCCCTATTTTCAGCGACTGCGAAGAATAAAGCAATTAGGACTTACTGATCTTGTTTATCCCGGTGCCCTTCATACCAGATTTCATCATGCTCTCGGCGCCATGCATTTAATGGGTATGGCCTTAAACAGGTTAAGGAGTCGAGGCCACCAAATTTCAGAAGATGAGAAAGAAGCCGCTTTGGCAGCTATTTTATTGCATGATATCGGTCACGGCCCTTTTTCACATGCACTGGAAAAAACACTCCTTTCCCATATAGCCCATGAAAAGCTTTCATACCTTATTATGGAAAAGCTGAATAAAGAATTTAATGGGAAACTAGATCTTACCATAAAAATGTTTCTCAACTTATACGAAAGGAAATTCTTCCATCAACTTATATCAAGCCAGCTTGATATGGATAGATTGGACTACCTTAAGAGAGACAGCTTTTTTACCGGCGTTATGGAAGGGACTATTGGAGCAGACAGGATCATTAAAATGCTGGACATTATTGACGATGAATTAGTTATAGAAGAAAAAGGGATATACAGCATTGAAAATTTCTTATCATCCAGAAGGCTGATGTACTGGCAGGTCTATTTGCACAAAACAACCGTGTGTGCAGAAAAAATGCTGATTCAGATTATAAAGAGAGCTCAGTATTTATCCCAGACTGGTGAAAAAGTATTTGCATCGGAGGCATTAAATGTTTTCCTTCAGCAAAAAATAACACTTGAAGATTTCTCTCAAAATGCTCTCTTTCTTCAAGCTTTTACCAGCCTCGATGATTATGACTTGTGGGGAGCTATAAAAATATGGAAAAATCATAATGATCCTGTATTATCGTTACTATGCAACCAGTTACTAGAAAGAAAGTTATTCCGAATTGAAATTTCCAGAACTCAATTTGAAGAAGAGAAAATTGAGCAACTAAAAAAAGAAGTAGTTAAAAAACTCGGATTACCTGAAGAAAACTCGGAATATTTTGTCGTAAATGGTGTTTTAAGAAACAGAGCATATCTTCCTGTAAGCAATAAAATAAATGTCCTGACAAAAAAGGGACAAGTATTGGACGTAGCCCAGGCATCTGATCTTCCCAACATAAAGGCCATAAGTAAAATAGTAAAAAAACATTATTTATGCTGGCCTAAAAATGTATCTTTGTAAGATGGTTCATAGTTAATAATTTGTTTAAATTAGTTTAATGGAATTTACAACAGGACAGATTGCCCATTTAATTGGGGGAGAAGTCAAAGGGAGTGACAGCCTGAAAATCAGCAAATTGGCAAAAATACAAGAAGGTCAGGAAGGTTGTATTTCCTTTTTATCAAATTTAAAATACGAACCTTATTTATATACCACCCAAGCTTCGGCTGTTATCGTAGACAAGAAATTCGTTCCCAAAGGCGAGGTTAATACGACTTTAATTCTTGTTGACGATCCCTATACAAGTTTTACTACATTACTCGAAGAATACCACAAATTCATTAGTTTTATGAAAACTGGTGTGGAAAATCCGTCCTACATCGGACAAAATTCCACCACCGGGGAAAATATATATCGCGGAGCGTTTTCCTATATAGGAACAAACTGTCAAATCGGGAAAAATGTAAAAATTTATCCACAGTCTTATATTGGAGATAATGTTACAATTGGAGACAACACCATTATTTTTTCCGGAGTTAAAATTTATTCAGATTCAAAAATCGGAAGTTATTGTACAATCCATTCAGGTTCAGTAATAGGGAGTGATGGTTTTGGATTTGCACCGCAGCCGGATGGTACTTACAAAACCATTCCTCAGGTAGGTAATGTAATTATTGGAAATCATGTAGACATTGGTGCAAATACTGTTATTGATTGTGCAACCATGGGATCAACAGTAATTCATGATGGTGTAAAACTTGACAATCTGATTCAGATTGCTCACAACGTTGAAATTGGCAAAAACACAGTGGTGGCTGCACAATCCGGAATTTCCGGATCTACCAAAATAGGAGAAAGCTGTGTTATTGCCGGTCAGGTAGGAATTGTTGGACATATCACACTGGCAAATAAAACTAGCATCGGAGCTCAATCGGGAGTTGGCAAATCGGTAACAACAGAAGGGACAGCCATACATGGATCCCCTGCATTTGAATATAAAAAATTCCTGAAATCAAGCAGTGTTTTCAGAAAACTTCCGGATTTGCAAAAAAGAATTGAAGAACTTGAGGAAAAAATTATAAATTTGCCGACTTTATAAGGTTAAATGAACGTAAAACAGCATACCATCAAGAGTCCCGTATCTATTTCAGGAGTAGGATTACATACAGGAGTAAAAGTTAACATGACTTTTGTACCTGCGCCACCCAATCACGGGATTGTTTTTCAAAGGGTTGATCTTGAAAACCAACCTATTGTTGAAGCAGACGTCGACTATGTAGTTGACCTATCAAGAGGAACCACAATTGAAAAAAATGGAGCAAGAGTAAGTACAGTAGAGCATACGCTTGCTGCACTTACGGGATTGCAGATCGATAATGTTCTCATTCAGATTGACGGTCCAGAAACTCCCATAATGGATGGTAGCTCTCAGCCTTTTGTGGAAGCATTAGAGACTGTCGGTTTTCAGGAGCAAAATGCATTGAGAAACTTTTTTGAAGTTCCGCACAGCATCTTTTATAAAGACAATGAAAAGAACATAGAAATTGCAGCTCTTCCACTTGATGATTACAGAGTTACTGTAATGGTAGACTATAATTCTCCGGTTTTAGGAAGTCAGCATGCTTCTCTTACAAATATCAACCAGTTTTCTAAAGAAATTGCCTCCTGTAGAACTTTCTGTTTCCTTCATGAACTGGAAATGCTTCAGAAACAAAACCTTATCAAAGGTGGAGATCTGAACAATGCTATTGTAATTGTTGACAGAGTTGTACAAGATCATGAGCTAGAGCACCTTGCAAAATTATTTAACAAGCAAAAAGTAGAGGTTAAGAAAGAAGGCATTCTTAATAACCTTGAATTACGCTATAAAAATGAGCCGGCAAGACACAAACTGCTTGATGTAATCGGTGATCTTGCTTTGGTCGGAAGACCGTTAAAAGCTCAGATTCTTGCAGCCCGTCCGGGACATGCTGCTAACGTCGCATTTGCAAAAAAAATAAAAAAAATCATGAAAGAGGCATCTAAAAATCAGATCCCTCATTATGATCCCAATATGCCTCCGGTACTTGATGTAAATCAAATATATAAGGCTTTACCTCACAGATATCCGTTCAAGCTGGTTGATAAAATATTTTATCTGGACGAGACAACGGTGGCAGGTATTAAAAATGTTACCATCAATGAGCCATTTTTTCAGGGACACTTCCCGGGAAACCCTGTAATGCCAGGAGTAATGCAAATTGAAGCAATGGTTCAGACTGGCGGAATTTTAGTATTAAATACAGTACCGGATCCTGACAACTATTGGACCTACTTCCTAAGTATAGAAAGCTGCAGATTCAAGAGATTTGTAGTACCCGGAGATCAGATAATATTTAAGTGCGAGTTATTGGCTCCTATAAAAAGAGGAATTGCTAAAATGCAAGGACAGGCATTTGTTGGTAATAATCTGGTATGTGAAGCAGTAATGTCTGCTAGTATTGTAAGGAAAGACACAGGAAAATCCCTATGAATCAACCTTTAGCTTATATACATCCTCAGGCAAAAATTGCCAGAAATGTTGTTATTGAGCCATTTTCGACAATTCATAAAAATGTTGAAATAGATGAAGGAACCTGGATTGGTCCAAATGTGACCATCATGGAAGGTGCCAGAATCGGAAAAAACGTTAAAATTTATCCGGGAGCTGTTATCTCTGCTCCCCCTCAGGATCTTAAATTCTCAGGAGAAGAAACAACTGCTATTATTGGCGACAACTGTGTCATCAGAGAGTGTGTGACTGTCAATAGAGGTACTGTAGAAAAATACAAAACCGAAGTTGGTAAAAACTGCCTTCTAATGGCATACGTGCATGTTGCTCATGATTGTATCATAGGCAATAATTGCATCCTGGCAAATTCGGTTCAGCTTGCAGGTCATGTAACTGTAGATGATTATGCTATAGTTGGTGGTTCTAGCGCTGTTCACCAGTTTGTAAGAATTGGAGCACATGCTATGATCTCAGGTGGTTCGCTGGTGAGGAAAGATATACCTCCTTATACCAAAGCTGCAAGAGAACCACTAAGCTACTGTGGTATTAACTCTATTGGCCTTAGAAGAAGAGGTTTCAGCAACGACAAGATCAATGAAATACAGGAAATCTACAGAACTGTATATCTGAGTGGTTATAACAATTCAAAAGCATTAGATCACATTGAAGTGAACTTTTCATCGTCAAAAGAGAAAGATGAGATTGTAAATTTCATCCGCAGCTCGGATAGAGGTATTATGAAAGGGTTCAGTCAGTAAAACATGAACATTATCGCTGAAAATTTAGGCAAGAGATTTGACCGGAATTGGCTTTTCAGAAATCTTAACCTGAATTTTCAGCAAAATCAATCCTATGCCATTACAGGCAGAAATGGCTCCGGAAAATCTACTTTAATTCAAATACTTGTCGGACTTACTTCTCCTAATGAAGGAAAAGTAAAATATTTTTCAAATAACATAGAAATTTCCCCTGAGCATCTTTATCAAAAGCTCACTTTTACAGCCCCCTATCAGGACTTAATAGAGGAATTAACCTTAGAAGAAATAATAGATTTCCATCTCACATTTAAGAAATTTAAGAATAATCTTTCCCAAAAGGATTTTATACAAATACTGGGGCTTGAAAAATCGTCTGAGAAAAAACTTACATATTTTTCATCAGGGATGAAACAAAGGGTAAAGCTTGGCTTTGCAATGTATACTGAATCTGAAATTCTTTTCCTGGATGAACCTACAGTTAATCTTGATTCAGCAGGAATAAACTGGTATAAAACTGAAATTATCCAAAACATAAAGGATAGAATTGTGATTATCTGTTCAAATCAACCTTATGAATACGACTTTTGTCATGAAATCATCAAGGTTGAGGATTTTCATAAATCCTGAAAATTTGGAACAAGACAGATACTCAAAATTTGTAAAGAGAAACGAAGAAACCTTTTGGATGATTGCATTGCTGCAATTCTCCATATTCTTCTTTGTATTATTCCTTCCGTCATTAAAAAGGGAGGATTTAAATGAACTCCTTACCTGGATTTGCCCATCCTTTCTGTTCAGTTTACTTATTGCATCCAGACTATATTACTATTCCAGAATAAAAAATTTACTTAATGAAAATACGAGATTTAAAGTAAGATCCTTTTTAAGATTAAGCTTTAGAAAATGGATTATTATTCTTTTCGGAAATTTCCTTTGCCTGTTCTCCTACATTTTAAATCATGATCCTACATTTTTATTTCTCTTCGGAGTAGGTCTTTCCTCCTATCTCTTTGCCAAACCTTCCGTAATGAGAATGACTAAAGATTTCGGAATAACTGCAACTGAAGTTCAACCTCGTGAAAGTAGACTGGCTTTTTTCATTCCATCACAAATTATTGCCATTGCCATTTCCGCTTATTTCTTTAAGGAAATTGCTTTTGCTTATAAGGAAGGGCAAGACCAGGATTTGGCCTTATTAATTGAAAACTGTGTAACAGAAAGTGGACTAGGAAGTTATTACCCTTCCGAAACAAAAAATTATTGCGAGTGCACAAGCTCTAAAATTATGGAGAGATATTCGGACGAAGAAGTACAAGAACACTATAAACTTCCTGCTTCTCAACGAAATTATCTTTATAAAGAAATTACTGACAAATGCTTTGTAGAAAACTTCAGACATGTTTTGGCTGACACATTAACTAAAAGATCTTACCCCAAGTCAAAGGCTAAATAGGCTTATCTTTTTACATACCATACACAAGCTTTTTCTACATAAAACAAAAAAGTTGGACACAGTGAGCGATCCAACTTTTATAACATAGATTATATATTCATTCTAATTTAAAAACTATAACTACAATATATCTTATTCAGCATAACTAGAGCGGAATTTAACTCCCCATTTATTATTTTCTTTCGTTACGATATATAGGGACTCATATACACCTATTAAGCTTCCATCAGCGCGATAACGAGAAAAGCGAGTATCCACATGGACTTTTTCAGCTGATGCCTGCACTATATTTCTATGATCCCATTTGCTATGATGCCATCCTGATTTTTCAAGCCTTACAAAAACAGTAGAATCCAATGTAGCACTTTCCAGAACTGACATTTTACCACTCGCTAACCTATAATGAGGAAAATGATACGTTAACTGCCATACCTTTGCATCTTTAGAGTTAAAGGTATTCATATACTCATCAAGAACTTTTAGTACTTCTTTTTTAACCTCAGCATTGACATCATGTGAACCTCTTGGATTATTATCATCAGAAACAAATGAAGCCCCCACAAATAATGTAGTTATAAATAAAAATGCGCAGAACATTGTATAATATTTCATAATTAGCTTGATGTCATTTTATGGTAAATATGGTGGAGCCAAATCATCCTCCACCTTAGAATGGTTACTCTTTTACTTCTGTGATATTTGGTTTTATTGCTGATTTAAAAGAACCTCTATTCAAACAGTCGGTCCAGTCAATTAAAGGATAAACATTATACTTTCTGGCTTCTGTATCAAACAAGGCCTTCAGCTCTTGTAATTTCTCAGGGTATTTGGATGCAAGATTTACACGTTCATTAAAATCTTCATTCAGGTTATATAATACCCAAACATCCTTATCAAAATTTCTTTCTACTTTATTCTCTCCAGGATATGAAATAAGATCGTAGAAAGCCGGAGTGTGAGCAGCTGCAGCCTTCCAGCCGTCCTTGTATATAGCTCTAGAACCGAAAATATTATAATATTGAACGGTATGCTTTGAAACAGCATTTGCATCATTTAATGAATATGCAAAGCTTGTTCCTTCAATCGGTTTTTGTTGTATCCCTTTAATAACAGGCTGAGGTTTTATACCAGTTAACTCAACGGTGGTAGGAAAAAGATCAATCAAATGACTATATTGAGTCCTTACAGTTCCTTTATCTTTAATATTTTTGGGATAAAAGACTATTAAAGGATTTCTTGTTCCACCTTCAGAGTTTGCATCCTGCTTCCAATGCTTAAAAGGAGTATTGGTAGCTTGTGCCCAGCCAATAGGGTAATTTGTATAAGCCTCAGCTGAACCTATCTTCTCATAGTTTTTTAAGAGATCTCTTAAAATTTCGTCTTCAGGAACTGTGTTCTTTGGCGCAAACTCGCTTTTAATCACTCCATTTTTAGAGCCTTCCTGACTGCCGCCATTATCTCCAACAACAATGAAAATAGCTGTATTTTCAAGTTGTCCAGAGTTTTTCAAATGACTTACAATTCTTCCAATTTCATAGTCTGTATACTCCAGGAACCCTGCATATACTTCCATGAAGCGTGCATAGATTTTTTGTTCCTCAGGTTTTAGATCTTTCCAGGCTTTCACCCTTGAATTTCTTGCTGGCAACTGTACTGTTGCCGGTATTATGCCAAGTTTTTTCTGATTGGCCAGAACCTGCTCACGGAATTTATCCCATCCCTGATCAAACTTTCCTTTATACTTATCACTCCACTTCCTGGCAACCTGATGAGGAGAGTGTGTTGCTCCAGGAGAGAAATAGAGGAAAAATGGTTTATCAGGAGCTAATTTCTTTTGATTGGATATATAGCTGATTGCTTTGTCTGCAATCAATTCATTAAGATGTCTTCCATCAGGTTTAACATGTTTGTTATCTTCGACAAGGTCTGGCTTGTACTGATCTGTAGCTCCCCCAAGGAAGCCGTAAAAGTGATCAAATCCCTTACCAGAAGGCCATCTGTCAAATGGACCAAGATCAGTAGATTCATCATCAGGAGTTAAATGCCATTTCCCAAGAGCATAAGTATTATACCCATTTTCACGGAATGTTTCTGCAACAGTGCCTGCTTCTGCAGGAATATGGCCATCATATCCTGGGAAATCAGCTGAAAGAAAGTCATGAGGAAAGCCGCCCATATGAACCGAATGATGGTTTCTTCCTGTAAGTAATGCTGCTCTTGTCGGAGAACAGATTCCTGTTGTATGAAAATTGGTATATCTTAAACCGTTATTGGCAAGACTGTCAAAGGTGGGAGTATTGATCAATCCACCGAAAGCAGATGAAGCCCCGAATCCGACATCATCCAACAATATCCATATTACGTTAGGTGCTCCTGCCGGAGCTTTCTTCAGATAGGTAACCTTATCAGGCTTTGAATCAGAAAGTGTTTTACCAATCGATCCTTCGAATGGCTTGTTCTGAGAATATGCAGGTAAAGCAAGCCCTGCACCTATTACAAGGACTGATGCAAGTTTTGTGGTTTCCTTTAAAATATCTTTCATTATTTTTTTATTTTATTATTAGGCATTTTGTAATTCCTTCATAACCTCTAAATTCATTCTCCTCCACTTTTACTTCCGGTCCGCCTTTAGCCAGCTCACTACCTATGACAGGAGATTTGAATATTGGCCAAAGCCATTGTGCATACCATGGATCATCTTCATAGTTTGATATACCATACTGCTTAGGATATTTCCTGCTAATGTGAGCAGTACCAAATATTAAATCCCAGATAAATAAAATACCTCCAAAATTTCCTTTGTAGTATCCAACTCCATCACCATGAGAAGCTGAGTGATGTGCATGATGAGTAGCTGGTGTCACTAATAATCTTTCCAGCAACCATGCAAACGGATGTAAAATCCTATACCGATACAATACCTTATCCCATTTAACACTTGTATGACAAGCATAAGACCATATTGTCTGGAACCCATTAAACAAAAGAGCAGGTCCACCCAGACCAAGATAGACCAAAGCCGCTGTGATGTAGAACTGAGAGAGAAAGGCTACATAAAAAATATTTTGCCTGGAATTTACCACCACGCTCATATATCTTGCGGAATGATGTGTTCTGTGAAACCTCCACAATACAAGCAATTGATGATGCAGACGATGGTACCAGTATTGCGATAGATCTATAGTAACCAAGATGATAAAGAAACCCAAAGTAAAAGGAATCCAGGCAAAAGTATCTTTAAGTCCAGGAAGAATAAAGGGCAATATTCTTAATGAAAAGAAGCCTATAAGTGGTGAAAAGATAAACCTTGGAGCAACGAGGCATACGATATCCAGGATCTTATCATTCTTCGACCATTTACCTTCCAGCAAACCAAAGAATAGTTCAAGAGAGCCTAGAATAAAGATAAAAACCATAATCCCCCATCCGTTGAGGTTTTGTACTGCAGATTCGAAAAACTTAATCATAAGTATATTAGTTAATGGCCCAGATAAGTAATAAAATTGCGGCAGTGACTAACGCCACCGGTAGAATAAATACCAGTATAGAGACCAGTATTTTCTTACCAATAAGTATGATGTCTTGTAAAATCATATATATAATTTTTATGATCAGATAGGAAAGTAATTGAACTCTCCATTATTATTATATTTCATAAACATTACACTTGGCCAGCGTGGAGGCTGAACAGTATTCTCCCATTTTATCAGGTCCTGCTTCAACTCCTCCACTTTCTCTTTATTTATAGAAGCAAGGTCATGACTTTCCGAAACATCATTTTTCAAATCAAAAAGCAAGGTTTGATTTTCCTTTTCATTAATGTATAGTTTAAAATCTCCTTTCCTTATAGCCTTTGCAAATCCGACTCTCCAGAAAAGGCTCTCATGGGGTCTTTCACTCTTTTCTCCATTCAGGTAAGGAATAAGGTTTACTCCATCATAGCTTACATCCTTAGGAAGAGGAGCTCCTGCTGCTGCAGCAATTGTTGTAAAAAAGTCAAGAGAAGAGACTGGTTGATCGAAATCTTTCCCTCCTTTTATTATAGCGGGATATTTGATAAAAAACGGAACTCTGATGCCGCCTTCGAAATTTGTAGCTTTACCGGCTCGTAATGGTTTGTTATCCAGAACATGAGTATAGGTAGCACCTCCATTATCACTTAGAAATATTACTATTGTGTTATTATCGAGATTCAATTCCTTTAATTTACCAGTAACAACTCCAACGGCATCATCCAGTGACTTTACCTGAGCCTGATAAGCACGTTGAGTACTGTCTTTAATTGAAGTAAGCAAATCAAAATCTGATTTCTTAGCCTGTATAGGGTCATGTGGGGCATTAAATGCCAGATAGAGGAAAAATGGATTATCTTTATTCTTCTCTATAAAGTCAGCAGCTTCATTACCAAATCTTGTTGTTAGGTATTCTTTTACTTCTGTTTCTTTACCATTTTGCTGTAACGCTCCCCAGCCACTTCTCTTTTCTTTGAATACACCTTTGTCCCAAAACAGATGAGGCAAGTGACGTGATATTAACTCCGGATCACTGACCGCGCCATAAATAGTGCCACCACCAAGGATTCCATATGAATAATCGAACCCCTGTTTAGAAGGAATCAAATCTCCCCCTTCTCCTAAGTGCCATTTCCCGACCCAACCTGTTTTATAACCTTGTTCTCTCAGCAGTTCTGCAATAGTTATTTCCTGTAAAGGAAGCCCTTGCTTGATCTCCGAAAACTTCTTTACATCCAGGTCTCTATTGAAGACAACATCAAACTTGTTAAGCCAATTGCTCACCTGAGTTATCTTGGCCTTATCAGCATTTTCTATTCCCCAGGTTGCGGCAGATCCTACTATAAACTCTGAGCCGAATCGTTGCTGATATCTTCCGGTAAGAAGACCGGCTCTGGAAGGACTACAATATGCTGCACTTACATACCCCTGTGTAAATTTCACTCCCTCTTTTCCCAAAGCATCGATATGGGGTGTACTAATGAGAGTATTTCCATAAGAAGATAAATCATGAAACCCCAGATCATCAGCCAGAATGATTACAACATTGGGCTTCTTTCCTGCGTTTTTAGCATCTTCTGATTGACCATCGGTTATAAAAGACCATAATGATACTCCAGACGCTATGGCCAGGAATACTACACCAGCTTTTACAATTTTATTTTTCATACAAGTTTATTGTTTGGGGTTTATCATTCATTATGCATCCTTCCAGCCTGTCGCCATAAGACACAGGCATATGGAATGCGCATAGCAAAACACTTCAGGAATATATTGACTATCGGATTACTTATCCCACCAAAGGCGGGGCTTCTGATGGTTAGATGATTTTGTAGGGATATTTGAATTTAATACTTCTTCATTTTGAGGATATGGAAGTCTCCTTGGAATACCGCCACCCGGATTAGATGCATGATCTCCATCAGGGAGCAGACTCAACTGAGGATAACCCGTTCTTCTGTAATCTACCCAAGGCTCAGGCTGAGCATATAAAGCAATATACTTTTGTGTAATGATCCTTTTAAGATCAGTATCATAATCTCCCGTTAAAGTGGCCTTGGCATTGATATAAGATGTTTTTTTGGCCTCAGTTGCATTGGTATCTGCAGGATCTGTGACTATTTTATTAAATGAAGCACGAACAGCATCCTGCAATGCAAGCTGCGCTCCTCCATCTCCCAATATAAGCCTAGCTTCTGCTTCTATCAGTTTATTTTCTACAAAGGATGTAAAAATAACCTGAGAGGTTCTAGATGCAACAAAAGGACCAGGTGTTGAAAAAGCGATAACTCCGGGAGTAGGTAACCCTGCAAATTTTCCGCCGGCAGGATTTATTAAATAAGGTCTTCTGGGATCAATCAGAAAAACTGCTTTATTTCCAGGATCTGTAGCTTCATTCCCATTCAGAAGATTGACAATTGCCTTTCCGGCGACTATCCAGTTTGGTCTATAAGAGCCATACTGAAATATAGGATTTGAAGTTGTAGGAGCTGTGGTATATTCCACCGCTAGATCCCCAGCGTTTGAAATGATTCCTTTTGAAGTATATTCTAATGCTTTAGTTGCAGCATCTGTTTTATCAATCTTTGATAAGTGGAGGGCATATCTCGCTTTTAAGGTCCATGCTGTTGCAATCCATTTACTGATATCTCCTTTGAATATAACATCGTCAGAAGAGGGTACTATTCCACCCTGATTGGCAGTCCTTGGCTTACTAAGCTCCTGAATAGCGGAGTCTAACTGAATTTGAATATTGGTATAAATATCTTGTTGTTTATCATACTTTGGCAAAGGCGAAGTACTGATATTTAAAGCATCAGAATAAGGAACATCTCCGAAAACATCAGTAGCAGTTCCGATTCCCACAACAAACAATATTCTTGAAATACCCGAATAGTATGGTAATCCTGAAGCTTTGGACTTATTAATAATTAGTTTTAAATTATATAATGTACCAGGATATAGAGAAGACCAATAATCATTATAATAAGAATTGGCTACAGTATAATTCTGTACGGTGGAAGCGAAGTCTATATTCCCTGCAAAATGCTGATTATAGATACTCACATAAGGGCCTAACTGGGAACTCTGAGCGAAAGAGAGTGATAACTGCGTTCCTGGCAATAAAGTATTTACAGAAGCATCAGATGGCACATTTGGATTGATATTTGTTTCTTTAAGGTTGCATGAAAATATCAGTGCAGATGTTGTTATTCCCAATAAAACCGATTTGAAAGGTTTAAAAATCCTTAGTTTAATTTTAGTATTTATAGTTTCCATTAACTTATCCTTATTTGATTGTTTAATACCAGCTACCCGGTATAACTTTAATTCATTGCTATTAATCAAAACAATATGATTAGAATACAATATTGACTGATGCACCATAACTATGTGTATTTGGAGGTGTCCAGAAATCAACACCAGGATTTGAACCGACCTGACCAGCTCTGACCATCA
The DNA here is from genome assembly GCA_023428135.1 of Bacteroidota bacterium. Classification (GTDB taxonomy): domain Bacteria; phylum Bacteroidota; class Bacteroidia; order Cytophagales; family Cytophagaceae; genus Sporocytophaga. The sequence goes on from JAEYZG010000037.1 coordinate 34,694, forward strand.
TATCGGGATCAGAACCAGAATAATTTGTTTTTAACAGGAAGTTTCTTGCTGAAAGCGATAAAGTGGCTGCGCTTATACCAAATCTTTTCAAAGCTGTTGAAGGTAATCTATAGCTAAGACTGATATCCCTCAGTTTAATAAAATAAAGATTCTTCTCAACGAACAGGCTGTTTGTCTGAAGGGTTGTAGAATACAGTCCTTGAGTTTTTACTACTTCAATATCATTAGCGGAGCCATCACTTGCCTTTACCCCTTCGAATACCATCTTTTCTCCCCTTGATTCTGTTGAAGCATCTGTACCATTAAGCACCATTTGAGATCTTGCAAAATTTAAAATATCAAAACCTACACGGGTATCAAAAAGGAATGAAAGAGAAAAAGCTTTGTAAGATAAGCTGTTTCTTAAACTTGCATTAAATCTTGGATTCGGATTTCCAATAGGAGTCGGAGATCCATTTATGAAAGGCTTTCCATAGTTGGTGCTTTCAGGATTATCATCAATAATAACCTTTCCATCTGCGTTTCTGATAAAGTCTGTTCCGTAAATGATTCCGAATGGCTGACCTGCAACTGAAGAGTTATTCAGACCGTTAGAAATTTGTTCTACTCCCGGGGCAAGCTTGACAACCTTACTTACATTTTTATAGTAAATGAAATTTACATCCCAAGCAAATTCTTTAGTTTCTATGGGAGTTCCATCAAGAGACAACTCAATCCCCTTGTTTGTTACCACTCCTATATTTCTGACAACTGCAGTTGCTCCGCTTGAATAAGGCACAGTAGCAGGGATAATTTGGTCTTTGCTTTTATTAGAGTAATAAGTAGCGTCAACTCCTACTCTTCCTTTAAAAAATCGCAGTTCTCCGCCTATTTCGAAAGATTGAATTTTCTCAGGTCTGAGATTCTGATTGCCTTGAATCAGAGCACTGGACAATGTCGTTGTTCCATTAAATGGACCCTGATAAGCAGATTGCAGGGTGTTATTAGACAAGGTTGTATTATTATAGTAAGAAAGAAGAGAGTATGGATCCGTATCATTACCCACAACAGCATAAGTGGTTCTTAGCTTACCAAATGTGAAATAATCATTCTTCAGTTTAAGTGCATCCGAGAAGATAAAAGATGAACCTATCGAAGGATAGAAGAATGAATTTTTACCTGCGGGTAAAGCTGAAGACCATTCGTTTCTACCTGTCACATTAAAGTACAGCCAGCGTTTATATCCTACAACAGCATTACCATAAACAGCAACCAGTTTCTTTCTAATGGTAACTTCATTTGATGAGACCACAGAAGCGTTAGACAACATAAATTGATCAGGTACGATCAAACCGTCCCCTCTTGAAGTCAGTTGATACCTCTCTGAATTGTAAAAGTTCTGACCAAGGTTTACTGTAAGTTTAAGATCCTGATTTAAGTTTCTCTCACCAGAAAGCAGTAAATCATGATTATAGTTCTTTTGAACAAAATTTATAACGTTTACAAGCCCTTGTCCCACGCCTGCGCTTCCGTTAGCAAATCCGGAGTTTCTGTAATCTCTGTAAAAATCTATGCCTGGTCTGAAGGTTGCTTTTAGCCATGGTAAAAAATTATAATCAAGCTGTGTATAAGCAATGAATCTGTTGACCTCGTCTTTTTGCGGATTCCTTTTAAGTGTCCAGTATGGGTTATCCCACCCATTTCCCTGTGCAAAAGATCTGGAAGCTCCCCATGGCTTGGCTGCGGTTGGAGCAAGCTGATATGCATCCTGATGCTCCCATGGTCTATCATATCCATTAGTTATATCAAAGTTAACAGGAGTATTGGCAAGGCCTCTCAGATAGGATGTAGGATAACCTCCACCAAGAGCTCTGTTGTTAGAACCATCGTTAGCATAGGTAAGGCCAAGCGCTACTTTAAACTTTTCGGTAAAATCGTAATCACCATTAAACTTTGCTGATGTTCTTTCAAAATCTGTAGTTGGAATAATACCTGTCTGGTACAATCGTCCAAGGGAAACATAGTAAGACCCATTTTCTGACCTTCCTGCTATGTTAATATTGTAATCCTGAGTAATTCCTTTAACAAAAAAAATCTTTTCGTTATCATATCTGTTTACAGCAACCCCATTTGAATATGGAGAGCTTTTGCCCACAATAATCCCGTTCTTATCATAGTCATAAGTTTGACCGGGTGCAGAAGCTACAGCATAGGTAAGGGTATCCAGCAATGCTCCCCAGCTGTTTTGGTTCGTTGGACTATATTGCCCTGCTGATCCCTGGGAGTATCTGGTTTGTCGAGGCTGAATTCGTCTATTGATCTCATCTATTGTGACAGATGAGCTTACACTTACCTGGAGTTTTTTATCCGTAAGGTTCCTGCCTTTTTTAGTATTAATAATGATTGCTCCGTTAGCTGCTCTGATACCATAGAGTGCAGCTGCAGCAGGGCCTTTCAGTACTGTGATACTTTCGATATCATTAGGATTTACATCAATAGCTCTGTTGGAAGGTTGAGAAAGAGAATAGCTGTTTGTAATGTTTCCAGCCAGATCTCCAACGCTATTATCAATTGGAACTCCGTCAAGAATATACAATGGATTGTTATTTCCAAGAATAGAGGCACTGCCCCTGATACGAATCTGAGATGCACCACCAGGAGATCCACCACTATTGGTTACCTGCACTCCGGCAATTTTTCCGCTCAACGCCGTGGTAACATTAGGTTCTCCAGACTTCAGAATTTTATCCCCTTTTATCTCTGTGATGGTATTAGTGATTGACTTGCGTTCACTCTCAATACCGACAGCTGTAACTACTACTTCAGATAGTTGTTGCCTGGATTTTAAAGTAAAATTCAACTCAGACTCCTCTTCATAGACTTCAACCTCTTTAGGAGCATATCCTGCATACTGCGCCACTACAGTAAAAGGAAGTGCAGTGTTTGTCTTTAATTCATATTCCCCGTTTTCATTTGTTGCTGTTCCTTCTTTGGTTCCTTTTATTTGAATGATAACTCCAATTAGCGCTTCTTTAGTTGTTTCATCACTAATCCGCCCCTTCAGGACAGACTGAGCCAAGACAGCAGAACGCATGGATAACAGCATTATCGTAGCTAAGAATACCCTTATTCTTTGATCTGTAAATAATATTCTCATATCGTTTTATAAAATTCCATCAATTAAAAAAAGCGTGAATCGGAAGTATGAACAAAGCTTCGCCATTACACAATGTTCTTGTGTTTTAAAAAGGCACAGCAAAGTCTACTGATTTGATAGGCAAATCTAAATCAACTTTACAGTGATTTACAATTCAGCCAGTTGCATTAAATGACAGGTTACCTAAAGAAGAACTAATTGAAGGTGAAGAAATATTGAGGTCTGATAAACCTAAACTTTTAAAAATCCTCAACTAAATCAAGGTAAGCAAAGGTTAACTGCATTTATTAATCTTATTTTAGAACATTGTAAAAACCTTCATTCCAATTGGTTAAACTACCACCAAAAGAAATTCATTATTAAAAACTCAACTATCAAAAATGTGATCATCAAAGATCAAAATATTCATCCAGAGCCTAATTAATAAAAGTTACACCACCTTTTTTCAATAAGGTAGCTGCTATGGGTTTCATAGTTTACAATAATCAGAAACCATTATTTCAATAGAACGATCGTTCATTTATGAGGGGAAAACGCATCTGCAATATTTAGTCATAATAAATCAACAAAATATTTTATTGAAAATATATCATTGATTTATTGCAGGTTTCAAAAACTTATATAACTTTGCCATTCACCATAGCTGGTTGAACATAAAAACACCCCCAACGTTTTTTGACCTTCTCAGACGGAGAAGGTTTTTTTTTTATCCATCCGTTATTCATTGCATCTTAAGTTAAAATTCACATACATTACTTATCAAAAGCATTATCTAAATGGGCATTCGTTTAAGAATGGTATTCCTATTAAATCAACTATACAAGCATAAAAAAAAGACCCGCCTTTCGGCAGGTCTTTTTTTTATGCTATAAGGATTACTTATTACTGCTTTACAACAGATTTAATAAGGTTTCCAGACTCTGACTGAATATGTACAAAATACATACCTTTATTCAGGTTAGACATTTCAACGTTTAAAGTATTTTCATTAGCAGCTTCAAACACAACTCTTCCAAGCATGTCTACAAGCTTCACAGATTTGTTACCATCAACTTTAGTAATATCAATAACAAGGTTATCAGTTGCAGGGTTTGGATAGATCTCAACCATGCTGTTTAATACACTATTGATAGAAGTAATGCTTGCTACTACAACATCAACATCAGAAGTTACCGCAGTACATGGAGCAGTTCCAGCTACTGTATATCTGAATGTATATGTACCAACAGTACTTAAACCACTTACATTTACATTTGCGGAATTAGCAGAAGGGCTGAAAGTTACATTTGTTCCTGAAGGACCAGAAACAAGACTCCAAGTTCCAACAGCAGAACCTGTTCCTGAAAGAGATGCAGTAGGTCCAACAACAGAAGCCTGAGATGGACCAGCACTTGAAGTAGGGCCAGAGCTAACAGTAACAGCTATAGATGTTCTTGGGCTTTCACATGATCCCACTTTTTGAGAAACATAGTAAGTAGCAGTTCCTGCTGTAGCTGTAGATGGTATTGTAGCTGTAGTGCTGGCTATGCCTCCTGTCTGGTTTGTTCCATACCACTGTAGGTCCATTCCAATCAGAGCAGTAGCTTTCAATGCAGCCGCTGCAGAACCCTCGCAAAGAGCAGGTACTGCTGTAGCTGTTGGTGCCACCGGAGTACAAATATCAGTTCCGGCTGCAGCATTACCCAAAGACATACCTGCGAAAGAGATCTTTTGATCTGTAAACGCTTTTGGCTGATAACTAGGATCACCTGTATCAGTTGAATTCACCACTATAATAATGACAGAGGCAACTTTTGAATAATCAAATGTTGAATTGTTAAGATCAATTACAGAACCGTTAGAAGTCACTGCATTTTTGAAATCAAACTCAAAGTTTACATTATCACCTGGTTTCAAAGAGCCAGGCCCTACTTGAGCATCTGTATGAGCAGGAGTTTGTCCTACCTGTGTAATATGGTTTTTGTTAAAACCGATTTCATATCTGTAAGAAGCTCCTGTTTTCCAGTCATCTCTAATTTGACCGTTATTAACAACAAGGTTATTAAAAGATAGAATTTTACCATTTATATCTCTTAACTGAAATTTAATTTCCAGATTAGTAGTGTTTGTTGCCGGAGCGCTTACATTCATTTTCAAGACTGCATTAGTTCTAAGGTCAACGGTGTAAGACGTTTTTGTGCCATTGCAATATTCACCGAAGCCAAAACCTATTGCATCATAACCGTTTTGAGGCTGTGAAAGAGTATAAGTCAGTTTTCCATCTCCAGTTCTTGTTTTTGTAGCTACAAAAGGAGTGCTAGTGCTCACATCTTGCCACCAGAAGATACCAGCAGAAGTGGTTTTAGTTGGAGCAGAGCAATCTTTACCTCCTGTAAGTTCGTTATACTCAGTAGTAGTTTCAAACATATCCACTACACCAGTAGTTGCAACATTGGAAGCACCTACTATAGTTACATGCACTGGTGCAGATGTAGCAACAACAGTGTTGTTAGCGTCATACACTTTAGCCGTGATAACGTGAGTTCCGCCAGCCAATGTTGAAGTTGAAAAGCTGTAAGGAGATGAATTATCAGAATTTAACAATGTAGTTCCATCATAAAACTCAACTTTTGAAATAGTACCCGAAGAAATGGTAGCTGTTGCTGAAATGGTGACAGATTCACCTAAATCAAAAGTCGAATTGTTTGCAGGAGCTGTAATGGTTACATCTGCAGATACAATGTTTGAACCTGGTTGCCACCAGTTACCAGTAAGCATAAACAACGTAATTGTACGCAATGTAGCACTGAAGTAAACTTCATTATTGCCTAAACCAACTACATTGTTGTAGCACGCATTCAATGAGGATTGATTAGCAGAGCTTGTTCCCATTACGGCCAATGCATAGGTACTAAATGTACCATTTTTATATTGACCTTCAGCCGGGCTGGAGGCATTTGTCGATAAAGGACCTTTCAGGTTACTCTCCTGCCCTTTCAGCCATTTAGAAATTTTACCGCAAATATCTGCTCCTGTAGTTGCCACACTTGGGCCATTCCAAAGCACGTCATTGGCCATTCTCCAAGGGTTTCTGCAAGATTCGAAACCATATACATTCGGGCCATTACAAGTATTAGGCTGAGCGTTGCTTCCTGCCCAGTTACTTACCAGTCCTGTAGTGCCATTACGGTTGGTCAATAAAAATGAATTTGCCACAGAAGTAGCAGTATTCCAAAAGTTTGCCTGATTGCTTTCTATTTTTGCATACTCTCTAAAATATGCAGGAGCCATATAGCTTGGGTTTCTACAGTCATTCCCGGTTCCCCATGCATCTCCATTAAGTACCTGCTTTGAATCAGGATGCATTTCTTTCTCTCTTATAATTTTTATTAAATTTTGAGCTTGGGACTTATAGTTGCCTGTAGGCCATTGATCAGCTGCAACAATCAGAGCCATAGCTGCATCTAGTTCAGCATCAGTTGCTCCATTGTATTGATTCGTATTATTACACCCATTTATTTTCCAGTTCATAACACCATTTCCATTCTTAAATGAATTGTAATATTGCCATAATCCGTCAAACAAGGCTTTATCACCAGCATAAGCAGACAAAAGCATTCCATAAGCAATACCTTCAGATACTGTTTGATGTTGATCTGGATTATCAAATTTTACCCTGTACCCTTTACCAGTACATGCCTCTACATGATTAGTCTTCCAAGCGTTGTATGCTTCTGCAGCAGCCTGAGACTTACCATATTGCCCTCCGTTAGGCAAATTATCAGGCATAATTCCATAGGGGTAGCTGGAATTGGAGTTAAAAGGTTTTGCCGGACTACCGGAATTAATTTGAGCCTTTGCACTTAGCAAGGTGCAAACCAGTAGAATTACTAAGTAGTATTTTTTCATAGGTTATTATAAATTTTTTAAGCTAAGTAAACCGCTAATATATATCTATATCACAAAAAACACAAAATTTATTTGAAAAATACCAAAACGAAAAAGATATAATATTGTTCAAATTTTATTTTATTAACCTAGTATTTATCACAGACTATTTGATAATCAAAAAAAAACAGTCAGAATGGAGAAGCCAGCGGAAGTAAGATTCAGGTATAAATACATTTAAAGATTCTTTAAATAGTATTTAATATTTCTCCAAATTAGTTAAACACTTAGTTTGGAATCTTATTTAGTATTGACAAGCTTTCCATCTTTTGAATAATAGAGCTTCACTTTCTTTTTTCTTTTTTCAACTTCAATAATATACAGTTTTTCCCCCTCCTTCTTTTTAAATTCTTCAGTGTCTTCTAACTTCCATTTCGCATATTCAGAAAGAGAAAAAGCTTTTTTCACATCAGATGGCATGTCTTTCATTTTTATATCTATTTCTGTTCCTATATAGGTACCATCGGGACGAAATATTGCTTCCATCTCTATACCCTTATTCATAAATTCAGCTTCATATACATTTTCTTTTTTCTCCAATTCCCATTCATAGACGAACATATTAGGATACAGTTCATAAAAACTATTTCTGACTGCAACGGGCACATCATTCTCAGGTAGCTCCTGTCCGATCGCTGATAAACTATTTATAGACATAAGAATTACTGCAATTATTATTTGAGACCTCATATTTATATTTTTGTTATTCCTAATTCAGAAATTCAATCAAACTACACCTATTACTATTAAACCTTAAGATTAACAATCTGTTAATTATTCCTTGTCCAGATATGTTGCAAGCTTAGTCAGATCCTGCTTCATCAGTGTAATATTTGCTTGCAGCTGATCAAGCATTCTTGCTCTGGCTTTCAGGGTTTCAGAAGTATACTGACCTCCTTTACCAAAAAACAATGCTACCATATTTTGTTTATGCCTGTTTTCCTTTTTTTCCCATTCATAAATAGCCTTCCAGCCTTTTAAAATCTGAACCCTTAGAGAAGATTCTTCGGGTTTATTTGGATTATAATAATTGAAATAATACCATACATGCGCCGGAAAAAGCAGAGAGGTCTCTTTTCCATTCCATATTTCCTCCAGGTGATTTCTTGGATGATAGAATTCTACTTTCGGTTTTGATGTAAAAATCATAAAACCCAATACCGCTTCAGCAATACCTCCTCCCACCTGTATTACATGTTCCATATTAGAGTTATCACTGGTAGCAAATAAAATCCCTGAAGTAATTGCTGCAATTGCACCAACACTTATAGCTGCCACTGTAAACTTAGTTTCTCGGTCATCTTCTCGCTTTTTAAGATAATAAGAGATCTGATCCGCTCTTTCTTCTTCACAATCAATTTCAGAAGCTACTGCCGATATCTCAAGAGAAGCACGTTGAATGGCATTGGAAAGCCTTCTGTCTAAATCCAGTATCCTAACTTTATTCTCAATACCTGGAGCTGAATTATATTTTATTTCAGCATCAATATATTCTGAAAGCAATTCAATAATTCCAATAGCATTTGCTATTTTCAAACTTTCTTCTGAAAACCTTCCTAAAAGTGCTGTATCCAAATTAAGATTATAAAAGGGCTTGGGGAAGTCTTCTACTGCATAGCTATAAAGATTCTGCTGATTACAGTTGGAATTTAGCTCCTGGATAGAAGATATTCTCGAGCTTTTGCACGAAACATGAACAAGAATAGGAATTACAATTCCTAGATACTTAAATATTTGTTTAACTCCCTTTGAAGACATATAGAAGGAAATCGGTCTTTCATTAAATTGAAAAATGTAATAATGTTTTAAAAATAGAATTCAATTCTGGAAAAAAATTAGAAAGGTCCTTTATATAGGGCTTAGTAGAGATAAAATAACAAAAAAAAGACCTGTTATCCAATTATCGAAAAATGAGGTATAGAACCACCAAATACAACAGTTTCCTGACAATTAAACAAACAGGTCGTTTTATTTAATAAACCGGTAATCTGCAAGTCGAACTGAATGATTGAACCACCAAATGCATTCAGTATTGAAATGAAATTTCCGGGCTATATCATAGAGCAGATCTGGCAATTAAGCTTTGTTCAAACCAAATACCCTACCAAACCAATAGACAAATGTAAGATATATTAAAGGGCCATTGCAAGGCTTTTTACATCTTTTCGCGAAGATTACCTAAATAAAAAAAAGAACAATATAACATAGGAATGCAACCTATGTTATATTGTTTTAATGGCTCATTTAAAAATTAAGATAGGCATTTTACCTCATCAATTCCTTTCAATGTTTTTTCTTTATTCTCCATTTAAAAAAGCTAAAGTAAATACTAGGTAAGACAATTGGTATCAGAAAAAGACAAGTCAACAAGCCTCCAATAATTACAGTTGCCAATGGCCTTTGAATATCTGATCCTATGCCATGACTAGAGGCTGCTGGAAGTAATCCAATAAGGGCTACCGTGATCATCATCAGAATGGGTTTTATCTGAACCAATGATATTGAGATAATTCTTATCCTGAGTTCTTTCAGATCAGTAAATCCGAAGGACAAATTCTTTAACTCCCGGTTGTAGGAGGAGACGAGCAATACCCCCGCCATAATTGCCACACCAAATAACGATACAAACCCTACGCCTGCAGAAACATTAAAGTAATAACCTCTCACCCAAAGAGCAGCAAGTCCACCAAGTATTCCAATTGGCAGACTAAGAATTGTAATCAGCATGCTGACAGCATCTTTGTAAAGAATAAACAACAGCAGACCTATCAGGAACAAGGTAAATGGAATTGTGTATGACAATTGCTTTGTAACCCTGTCGAGGTTTTCAAATTGACCACCCAATGCCGTTTTGAACTTTCTGCGCAGCTTCATTGATTTTATTTTTTTGCCTACCTCTTTGGCAAAGCCCCCTTGATCTCTTCCTCTTATATTGGCTCTTACAGTAATAATCCTTTTACCTTCAACCCTGTAGATATTTGTTTGCCCGTCTATCATACGGATATCTGCCAGCTCGCTCATAGGTATCTGACTTCCGGTAATAGAGGGTACCAACATTTTCCTTACATCTTCAATGGAGCTTCTACTTTCCGGAAGAAACCTGATAACGAGGTCAAATCTTTTAGTTCCTTCATAAACAGTGCTTATTGTTTTACCTCCAATTGCTGCTTCTATCATGAGCTGAATATCACTAACATTAATTCCATATCGGGCAGCATTCTCTCTGTTAATATTCACAACAATCTGACCTTGCGGACCTTCTTGTTCAATACCGACGTCGCTCGCCCCCGGTATTTTTTTAACAATTTCCTTTATCCTGTCTCCTATACTTCTTAACTCTGTAAGATTTTCTCCGGCAATAGTCACAGCAAGATCTGCTGCACTACCATTTACTACCTCAGTCACCTGGTCAATAATAGGCTGACCAAATGCAAAATAAGCTCCAGGAAATGCCGCTTTAAGCTCACTTTTTAGTTTTAAAACAAGTTCAGCTTTTGAAGTGTCATTTACCCATTCATTATAAGGGTTAAGATTGATAAGGATTTCAGTCCTATTAGCACCGAATGGATCTGTACCTTCATCGTTTCTTCCGGTTTGCGTAAGTATACTTTTTACCTGCTTGTGTTTTGATATAATCTTTCTTATTTCAGGAGCAAGTTTTGCACTTTCATGAATAGAAATCCCACTTGGTAAATTACATCTGAAAAAAATCGAACCCTCATCAAGTGGAGGCAAAAATTCAGTACCAGTTCGAACTGCCAGAAATCCAATTCCAGTGATGATCAGGAAGATTAAAAAAAAACCAAAATTTGGTATTTGCATTGTTCTGATCAGCACAAATTCATAAGGATTTATTTTCTTTAATGAAGCAATTGCCTTTCTACCTAAATCAGCCAAAGGTGAGAGCATATTATTTCTGGTCTTATAAAAACCCTCTCCAACTTCTTCAAATTTCTTTTTATATATAAACGAGATAAACACCGGAACCACTGTAACAGAACAGATAAATGAACCTAGTATCGCGAAAGAAATTGTAAAGGCCATTGGAGAAAAAAGCTTTCCTTCTATTCTTTGCATCGCAAACAAAGGTGTGTATGCTATGATAATAATAGCAACAGAAAAGAATAGCTCCTTCCCAATCTCCTGAGCGGAATGAGTTGTGAAATTATATATCCCGTTTTTTCTATCGCCGACCGGCGCTGACTTTATAGACCTCACCAGATGCTCCACCATGATACAGGCTCCGTCAACTATGATACCAAAGTCAATTGCCCCAAGAGAAAGGAGGTTGGCCGGAATGCCTGTTATCTTCATCATAATAAAAGAAAATAATAATGCCACCGGAATAGTAACAGCTACAACCAAAGCTGAGCTGAAGCTCCCCAGAAATACAACCAGTATTATTACCACTATTGTAATACCTTCAATGAGCGTATGAGATACCGTTTGCAATGTATAATCTATCAGATTGGACCTGTCATAGATCACATGAATCTCCACTCCTTCGGGCAAATCATTACTGATCACTTCGTTGAGCTTCTCCTTCAGCCTTTTCAAGGTTTCTTTGGTATCTTCCCCCCTCTTTAATAACACGATGCCTTCAGTACCTGAATTTTCAAAAATCCCTTCTGAAGGGATGGAATAACCTAATATACCAGAAGGATAAGGAGGCCCAATCTCAATACTGGCAACATCTTCCAGAAATATAGGAACACCTCCGGAAGACGAGATCACTATTTTCTTGAGATCATGAACATTCGTAACAGCACCAATACCTCTGACAGCAAAGCCTTGTTCTCCTCTTTCAATAATATTACCTCCTGTATTAAGGTTATTATCTTCAACGGATGAGATAAGGTCTTTTAGCGTAAGATTATATTTCTTTAATCGTTCCGGACTCGTCAGCACCTGATATTGTTTCAGAGGACCTCCGAAAGAGCTGATATCAGCAATACCGAAAGTTTGTAATAGTTTAGGTATGATTACCCAGTCATTAAGAGTTTTGAGATCCATAGGTGTATAGCTCTCATTTCCGCGGACCACATATCTCAGAATTTCCCCTGTTGGAGAAGACAATGGTCCCAGCTCAGGCGTAACTCCAGGTGGGAGCTGTGCATTCTTCAGCTTTTCTGACACATATTGTCTGGCAAAAAAATCTTCAACATTGTCATCAAAGGTAAGCTGGACAACAGACAATCCAAAGATGGTTCTTGACCTTCTGAATATAACGCCTGGCACGCTGTTCAGACTTCTTTCAATGGGCATTGTCACCTGCTGCTCCACCTCCTCAGCTGCCCGTCCCTGATATTGTGTTATGATGACTACATTGGTATCAGAAATATCAGGATAGGCTTCTATTCTGAGAATAGTATATACATAAACCCCTCCGACAATTACAGCAAGGACTCCGGCAATAGGTACCCACCTGTTTTTGATAGAAAATGCAATAAGTTTTGAAATCATTCTGTCAGTTGATTAAAAGCCAAAACTTAAACCTTTCAATAACATTGCACCCTCATAAACGATGGAATCACCTTCTTCTACACCATCCAGCAGAATAATATCTTCTCCCATCTCATTTTCTGTAATAACTTCCTTGCGCTTAATAATGCTCCTGTTTTTAACAAAAACATAATTTCTTCCTTCAACAGATATAACTGATGAAACAGGTACTGATAAAGAGTTTTCTTCTTCGATAGGGAATTTAACTTTAGCATACATTCCAGGCTTAAATCTTTCACCAGAATTAGCTAGTGTGATCCTCACTTTAGCAGTTCGTGTTTGCCTGTCAAGTACATCACCTACTGCTGTTATTTTTCCGAAAAATCTCTCTCCGGGATAAGATGTAAAAAGAACAGTACAGGACTTACCATTTTTAAGACTTCCGATAATATTTTCAGGGACATTTGAAATAAGCCAGATGTTACCGGGTGGAATATCTGTCATTGTAATAGGGTCAAACCCTCGCATTCGTAATTGTCCTTCTTTCTCAGCCATTTCAGTAGCAGCATCGGTAAGACCCGTTTCAGCCTGCTTCAGTTCCGTGCCTGTTGCAGCCTTATGAGCATACATATCCTTTACTCTTTGCAGATAATCCGAATCTCTCTTATAATGCGCTATACTTTGCAAATATTCTGTGTAAAGCCGATTTAGCTCTTCATCGTCAAACAGGATAATGGTATGCGCCTCTTTTAATCTAGGTTTCAGAATACTGGCTACAACGGTAGCTGGAGCCATATATTCACTATTAAGAGCTTTTTTCTTAGCGACTATAGTTCTAAAAACTCCATTCTCAGTTTTCAAAACTATAACCTGTCCGTTATCTTTAACAACAGGATCTAAAAAATCACTATTGCTTGTTTTCTCCTCATCCTTCTTGCAGGAAACAAACAGTAGGATTATGATTATATAAATAATGTTTTTATAATCTAACATATACTGATGATATTACATTGTTAATTTATCTAATATTGACGCCACATACAGTAATTCGATCTGACTTCTTTTCAGATCATATTGCGCCTGATTGTGTATGAGCATGGCATCATAAAAAGTTCTCTGCGCTTCCAGAAAATCAATGATAGTGGTGTTGCCCTTCAGGTAAGCATACCTGACGATTTCAAGGACCTCCTTTGATTGATTCAGAATCAATTGAACATGTATTACATTGTCCTTCTTCTGAAGATAGGTACTATAGCTATTTCTCAATTCTAACGTTACTTGTAGTTTCAGTGCCTCAAAAGCTGTTTCAGACTTCAGTTTCATTACTTTGGCTTTTTGAATTTCACCTTGATTCCTGTCAAAAAAAGGAATAGGCAAAGTGAGATATGTTCCATAATAACCCACTGAATTCTGAGGATTGTATATACCACCTGCTTCTAAATTAGGCATGGCATATGCCTTCTGAAGCTTTTCATTAACTTTACTCAGCTCCTTTTCATAATTCAAGGCGGCAATATCAGGTCTTTTCTCAAAAGCCATCTTCAGCATAGTATCCACTGGCTCTATCAATGACTCTGAAAACAAGCTATCGGCCCCTTCAATTACAAGAGAATCAGTGGTGCCTAGAAATACCTCGAGCGTTTTAAGCTCATTCAGATAGGTTCTCATGGTATTGCGCTCCTGTAAGGAATATTGCTCGAACAGAATTTTAGTTCTTATCAGTTCTGAAGGAGTGATTACCTCATTTTTCAACCTTACCTTATTAATATTAACTAGCGTATCGATATTGGCTTTCACCGTTTCAAGCAGATCAAGGTTCTTTTTATAAAGCCAGAGTTCGAGGTACTTGAGAGATACATTCAATAACAGATTTCGCTCCGTCTCCTGAATATTTTTTTTAGTGATATAGGAGCTTACCTCCGCATATTCTATTTTATAATTTCTTTTGTGAAATGTCTGAAACTGCTTGGTAAATTGATACCATACCTGTCTGCTGGAAGCATTAAAATAGCCTCCACTTTCAGGGAATAGCCTGTTTCTTGCAGCTCCTATCTGAAGAAACTGATTATTAAATACGGGGTTTGGTCTTAGTCCTGCAGATACAATATCTGCATTTGCCACTGAGGAATCGTAAACAACAGCTTTCAAAAAGAGGTTGTTTTGTCTCGATATACTTAAAGCCTCTTTAAATGAAATCTTTGTTTGGGCAAATACAGAATGAACGCATAGAACAAAAACCAGATAAAAGTTTTTCATTCTAATGGAATAATTTAAAAGAAGTAATAAAAGAGATTTTTGTTTTCTGAAAGAGCTTCAGAAAAACGACTATTTAGGAAAGTACCAAGAGTGAAATGTATCGGGGAACACCCTTCCTGTAAGAGATAAAATTCAGTTCTCGTGTATGTTCTGAAAGAATCTTACTATCTAATGGATTTTTAGGAAATAAAAAATCTGCATTTAAAAAAGGTAGTAACCAAAAGCAAACCTTTACAAAAGAAACGGTTTCTTCTTCCGGTGAAATTTGATAATCATATTCTTCATCATCTTCATCTTCCGGATTTGAATCTGACATTCCTAAAATATCTTCAAAGATTAATTCAGTAACGGAATTAATCTCTTCTTTTTCCTGATTCTTACTGCCCGAAAGGGAAGAAAACTCCGGAAACAAGAGGCTTGAATTCAGAATAAGAATTACAAAAAGATATTTCAGAATTTGAAAATTCATTTTATTTATTCAAAATTATCAATTTTCTGAAAATAAAATCCATTTTTTAACGATGGCCTAAAAAAACTCAATTAAAACCAATTCTGAATTATTTTTTATAAAAACAAAATAACATTCATCTATCCTTTAAGCATTCCAATACTTCTTAAGACCACGATATCCTGATTTAGCCGGAACAACAGCAATCAAATCTTAATTTATGGTTATCGTCCCTCTGCTTCTCCCTTTGGGTAATATTGTTGGCAAGTATTTTAAGCCTAAATAATTCATATCCTTAGGTTCTTTAAGACTATTTTGCCACCTTGCAATTACTTTCAAGGTATCCTGCAAAAACAGATCCTTCGTTACACTTCTTTGTATTTTATAATCGAATGTTTTGGGAATGGAGGAAGGGAAAGTAAGGCAAACCATATAAGGTTCTATACCATTTATAATAAAAACGTCACTGCGAATCTTTTCCAGAAGATCCTCTACATTCACTTTATTTATTGAATCTCTGGACACTTCCTGCACTACAACTAACACTTCTTTATTCTCTTTGGTTATCGTAAAAGCTGCGCAACATCCTTTCCTTAAAGCAGGATGACTATGAGATACGTTGTGTTCAATATAATGCGGATAATGAAATGTTCCATTTAATACTATCAGATCTTTTAACCTTCCAGTAATGAATAATTCATCATTTTTGATAAACCCAAGATCCCCTGTTTTGAGAAATTTGATACCATTGTAAAAATATTCTTTTGAAAATTCTATATTGTTATAAAAATTTAAAGCAAAGCCCTGATCAGCAATTAATATTTCTCCGACAGATCCATCATCAAGCTTTTGGCCACTTTGGGGATCAATGATCATAACCTGGTAGTTGTTTAGAAAATTACCATAACTGATAAGTTTTACACTATCATTCTCAAGAGGTGTTTCCATCGCAATCAGGTTTCTGAAAAGAGTTTTACTGAAGCTGCATGCTGTTACTCCTTTTCCGATTCTTCCACCAGATACCAGCAAGGCGGCCTCTGTTAGTCCGTACACAGGAACGAAAGCTTTTGGGGAAAATCCGCAAACGGCGAATTTATTGTTAAACCTTTCCAGAGTTTCCGGCTTTACGGAATCCCCTCCATTAAACGCGACTTTCCAATGTCTCAAATCAAGCTCGGGAAGCTGTTCATCCTTGATTTTATTACAACACATTTCAAAGGCAAAATTCGGCCCTCCGCTAACCACTGTACCTTTTCCCTTGAGGTTGCTTATTTCTTTTAGCCAGATAAAAGGCTTTTTAATAACGGTTAATGGCGCCATCAGTGTTGTTTGTATACCTGAAAATACAGGAGCTATAATTCCACTTATCAGCCCCATATCATGATATGGATGAAGGCAGCTTACTACATGCGTTTCAGTGCTTACGTCAAACGCATTGATCAACTGCAAGGAATTCAGGTAAAGGTTTCTATGTGTTACTTCTATCCTTTTGGGAAGGCCTGTAGTCCCTGATGTATACTGTATCAATACTACCTGATTGCTGCTATAGGAATCTTCTTTTCTTTTTCTGAAAACGCCGTTTGACTTTATTATATCTGAAGGTATCCACGGTAGATCGTAGAGGATTTTAAGTTTTCTGTTTTTTTCTATTTCAGCTGAATTTTGCAATCTGCTCTTTGCTTCAAAGTCATCCAATTGGGAGAGTACAGATTTTGTGCATAATACAAGATCCGGATTACTATCTTCTGCAATTGAAATGAGACGATCTACATTTTCACTATCCGGAGGATATGCAAGAACCGGTATAATATCGGCATAAAGACAAGCGAAAAAAGCCACTATGAAATCAAGGCCTGAGGGATATAAAAGCAATGCCTTATCACCTGAGATGGTCTTTTGCTTTAGGACAAATGCAAGTGTTTTGGCTTTTCTTCCCAAGTCTTTATAGGTCAGAGAAAGACATCCTTCCTTTACTTCATGCGGAAATCTGAATGCTACAAAGTTTGGCTTTGAGGTAATCAGAGAATCCAGCTTATCTGTGAGGAAAATATAATCTTTTGCTGTCGTTTCCATATCATTTCACTTTATTGTCCTTTCAAAAGTAGAGACGACGAATAGCAAAATCTATACGGCAAAATAAGGATTTTAAAAATATCCCATTTTACGGGAGGGAAGCTTTAAAAGCGGAAAGCGAAAAGTTGAAAGCTTAAAGTTTAAAGTTTCGAATATAAAAGCCTGATACAGCTCTTTCAGGACTGAATTGCAGATTCTGGCTATTTGTATTCCAACATGTGAATTCCAATAGCAATAATCTTCCTTGAAATGAATTTACTCCTGCCCCCTTAAGATCCCGTTCAACTTTTCGCTTTACGCCTTTCGCTTTTAATGCAATTCAAATTCTCCTTTGGGAAGAATAACTTTAAATATAGACCCCTCTCCTTCAACACTTTCCACATCTATCCTTCCACCTGCATTTTCTATAATTCTTTTAACAATATATAATCCGATTCCACTTCCTTCCACATGATCATGAAATCTTTTAAACATATTAAATATCTTATCTATGTTTTCGGCCTTTATACCTAATCCATTATCCTGGCATATAATCGTATTATAATATTCATCCGAACTGCACATTATTTTAACAATCGGGTTTCTTTCGGGACTGCGGTATTTAATGCCGTTACTTATCAGATTATAAATAATACTTTTAAGATTTTTTCTTACGAATTTAATTTCATTGCAATCATCAAGATGATAAATTATTTCTGCATTATTCCTTGAGATCTGATCCGATATAGTAATCTTCACATCATCAATAAGCTCAGGAAGGCCTACCAACTCTACATTTTCAAGACTTTCCTTCTGAATTTTAGCAATCTCAGTAAGATCCTTAATAGTTATCTGGAACTTTTCAACGGATATGTCAATCATTTCCTTTATTTCTCTAAGGTCCAGGTTTAACAAAGATTGTTCGCCAAGCTCTTCAAATAAACTACTGATTAATCCTTCTATATTAGAGATAGGAGCTTTTAAATCATGAGATGCAGTATATATAAAATTATCCAGATCATTATTGATCCTCTTTAATTCTTTTATAGTTTTCAGCAATTCATCTGTCCTTTCCTTTACTTTATTCTCCAGGTCAGCATTCATTGCCTGAAGACTTTGTTCAAGGAATTTACGTTCTGTAAGGTCTCTGGTAATTTTAGAATAACCGATTAATTTGCCTGAAGCATCGTGTAAAGCCGTGATTAAAACGTTCGCATAAAATGTACTTCCATCCTTACGTACTCTTAATCCTTCATCTTCAAACTTACCGTGAATACCCGCCTGAACAAGTTCATAATCCGGATACTTTTGCTTTTTCTTCTCTTCAGTATAAAATATGGAAAAGTGTTTACCTATTATTTCATCTTCATTGTACCCTTTAATCCTCTTTGCGCCCTCATTCCAGGAAGCAATAGTTCCATCAGGCTCAAGCAAGAATATAGCATAATCCTTAACCCCTTCAATAAGGGATCTGAATCTTTCTTCACTTGTCCTAAGTCTCTCTTCTGCGAGCTTTCTTTCAGTAAGGTTCCTGGTTATTTTGGTAAAACCTACCAAGGTATTATTTTTATCGAATAGGGCTGTAATAATAACATTCGCCCAGAAACGGGATCCATCTTTTCTTAATCGGAAGCCTTCCGTTTCAAACTTCCCATGGATGGTCGCCTGCTTAAGTTCATGCTCGGGAAAATGTTTTTCCCGAAGGTCCTTATCATAGAATACAGAAAAATGCTTTCCTATTATTTCACTTTTCTCATATCCTTTTAAAACTTCAGCGCCCTCATTCCATGAGTTAATATATCCTTCAGGGCTTAGCCTGAATATGGCATAATCTTTAACGGCATCAATAAAACTACTGAATCTTTCTTCTTCCTCGACTCTTTCGGTAACATCAATACTAAAACCAATTATCCCTGTATTAACAGGAATAAAATAATTCTGAAACTCCCTTAACTCTCCACTTAAAGACAATGCTCTTCCAATATAGGAAACCGATTTTCCACTCAATGCAAGTGTGGTATTTTCAATATTTTCGGGGAAGATATAATCATTATAGATGCTAAAGTTTACTGTTTCATTGTCTTTACGGCCAAGAGTTTCCAATCCTTTTCCTGCAGAATAAGTAACTCTGCCTTCCTTGTTGATTCTTGTAATTACGACAGGAACATTAGATAAAATTCCATAAATGATTTCGTCTTTATCAATCAGCTCTTCATTCTTAATTTCTTCAAATGCATGAAGCCCCATTTCGGTTAAGGTCTGGAAATAATCAGTTATTTCCTTTACCAAAGCGATTAATTCAATTTTAGAGCACTCATAATATTTTAAAAAATCCAGTACTACTGTCTTTATTATATAATTGCCCGAATTAATATCTCTTATTGTTAAGTCTTTTCTTGATACACAGCTTTTCCCTGCTTTCCATAAAGCTATTTTTTTTGTTAAAGCATCATATGGGGTATCATGTATGATATCTAGCAAAATTCCCTCTAATTCTCTTTTAATATTTGCATAGAGGGTAGCATCTGGAAGTTGCTTTAAAAACCTGCAAACAGAGAATTCCCCGCTTTTTGTGATCACAATTACATTTTTCGTTAACTCTTCAATGTAATTGTCTAACAAAAAAACTGAATAAGATTTAAAATAATTAGGATAATCCATTTTTTAAGACATTACTTCCGGTGTAATTTTCTCCTTAAAAAAACATTTTAATAGAGAACCACAAAACTTTATAAAAAGATTCATCTAAAATTGATGAATTATTATACTTAACTACTTTAAGGGAAATAAAGCTATATTTTAGAGTAAAAAAACAAAACTTCTATAATCACCTAATAATAAATCAGTTAAAAAAATAAGAAATTAAATTTAACATGCTCTTTGTGAGCTTTTTAAAAAACCTTCATTACTTATTTTTCTGTATAAAGCGGATATTAAATCTACCGGGGGCATTCTCCAGGTATTGATATATTTTTATGTTATGATTTTTCAGATCTGCACCTTCCTGTATGCTTACCGTTGCTGTATCACTGGTCCAAAACTCACTAATATCCCCATCCATTGGAGAAGAATCAACTGATATAACATAACCACCTGGATAGGCGTTAAATCCTGACTTATTATTCCCATTAATATTTAACCAGCGTGTTTGCGAAACCAGCTTCTTTATGGCATCCTGCTTTACAGCATTCAGACCAGTGAATTCAACACCTTGCGATTTTGCAAGCTCAATAAAATCTTCCATTGTAGGAATTTCCCAGCCAGCAGGCAATACAATATTCTGGAGTTCTTCAAAACTATAATAATTTCCATATTCCGGTCTCGAGTTGAATTTATCATAAGGCCTACCTCCTTGACCTTTGTAGTTCGTAGCTGTCCATGCCTGGTTACCAATAGTCACTATTGGATATTGCTCTCCGTCGATTTCTACAAACTGAGCTTGAGGTGCAACTTCCTTTGTATCGTCCTTCTTACAGGAAAACAACAGACCAAAAAATACAATCGTAAGAACATTGAATAAAACGTATTTAGTTTTCATACTGAATATTAAAAATGAAGTTATAAAAAAAAACTTTTTTATAAAATTAGTAAATTCAATTAACAAATCTGCTTCTAGCATTTACAAGGTTGCAATATTTATTCATCTACTTCCCTCAATAATATTCATTACTCATACTACTATAAACTTCCTTTGAGCCACTCGGCCTTTGCTGCTGAAAAGGTACTATGCCCAATTTTACATTTGAATGTCTTGCTATCGTAACGAATACTTTGATTTACCACTATATCAGCCAGCCACCAGTTTCCGAATTTTACAATTTTTTCCATTTCAGATTTTTTCACTGCATCTATGTCGTATTTCGTCAATTCTAAAAAATCCTTTTCTTCATCCGGCCTGATCCCTTCAGGAAAAGCCCAATTACCATCTTTCAACACCGGCTGCAGCAAAGGATTCATGCGGATTATACGTGGGGTATTTTCTTTTTCAGTTCCTCCCAATAACATATGTGCCATAAAATTGGCGGCTTCCGGCGGTTCGGAAATAATAGAAAGACTTAGTTTTATGGCATCTCTGTTAAGGTTGGATTTACCTAAAGGTAAAACAAGCTCTGGCCTTACAGCTGAAGAAGTACAGGTAAAACCATCTACCGGGAACAGTATTCCGGAGGTTCCTATACTCAGCACTTTTATATTATCTGAAGTTCTTTCCAGATTTTCAAATAATCTCAGCGCTTCCGTTATACCTATCAAAACCGGATTGTTATTACCTGCTACTGCTCCATCCCAGAACTGATGCATGGTATTATGATCATAATTAAACCTTACAGGTTCATCAAAAAAATTCACAGGAGCATTGGATGACGCATCTACAGCCTGTGCAAGCGTATAATCATATTTGCTTCCATCCTGTGCAGTCTTAAAAAATACTCCACGACGAAGATCATAGTCAAAACTCGTCAACACCAAATGAGGCTTGAAATTCACTTTTTCTCTGAGTTCATGCATTCTAATTTTGCCTGATTTCACCAACGCCTCTTCAAGGCCTTTGATTTTCCTCCTCGCCTTGTATTTAGGGCCTACTCCAAATATCCTTGTTAAACGTTCGAGGCTAAAATCTCCTAAAGTAAGTTTGCTGAAAATTTTGTCTCTTATCTTGTCGTCCAGAAACATTTTTATTACTTCATCAATATCTTCATCAGCCTTCTCTATCATACCTGCCAGTACAAGACTTCCTCCTGAATTTGCTGCTATGATATCAAATTCGTTTAATATATTTCTGCAATTAGTGCCTACAGATTTTACATCCTTATATATTTCTCTAAGAGCCATTGCCTGTAATACAGCCCAAGAACCTCCTCCATCAAGTGATAGTATCTTTTTTACCATATTGAAAATTATCAAAAGCTTATCTTAAAAATCCAATAAATTCGGGGGCAAAGAAAATAAAAAGGATTGTTCTTTAATCAACAATCCTTTTAAAAAATATCAACAATTATTATTTCATTCCGACAATACTCACTCCGGGACCTCCTCTGTCGGCATGTTCATCAGTAACAGACCTAATCTGTTTATATTTCCTCAGATGTTCTCTTACAAGATTTCTAAGTATTCCGTCACCTTTACCATGTATGATCCTTATTTCCGGAATACCCAGCATGATTGCAGAATCCATGAATTCTTCCAGGTCTTTCATCGCTTCCTCCCCTCTTTTACCGCGCAAATCCAGGTTCGAAGAAAACGACATCATCTTTTCATTCATCAACATCGCAGTGCTTCTTCTGGAAACCTCATCATATTGCTTTTTCACAGTTCGTCTGGAAACTTTCTCCAGACGATCAAGCTTAACTTTTGATTTTAAATCACCAATCACTATCTCCGCTGTTTTGCCTGATATGCCTAATACCTCACCAACCGTATCCGTTCCTTTTAATCTTATGGAATCCCCAATATTAATTTCACCTTCAAGCAACAAGGGTTCCTCTTTAGGCTCTTCTTTTTCTTTGACTTGCTCAGGCTGAAGCTCAATATCCTTGTACAGATCCAGTTCTTTTCTCAGTGTTTTGGTTATTTCTTTATCGGCATCAACGCTACGAATAGCTCTTATCGTATTTTCAATTTTCTGATTGGCCTCTGCAACCAACTGTTTAGCTTGCTGTTTGGCCTCATTAAGAAGTCGTCTTCTGTTTTGTTCTAGATCTTCTTTCAGCTTGCTATATTCTGCAAGCGTTTTGTCCAGCTGCAGCTTATCTCCTCTGGCCTCCTGATTTTGCTTAATCAGCAAATCCTTTTCTTTCTGCAACTCATTAGCAAGACGCTCAAAGTTTACCTGACTCCTTCCCAGCTTGGATCTCGAACGCTCTATGGTCGCTTTATCCAAACCTATCTTAGCAGCTATTTCAAATGCAAAAGAACTTCCGGGACGCCCTATTTCCAACTGATACAAAGGCTCCAGCAAATCCAGATCAAACCTCATGGCACCATTGATAATACCAGGAGTTTTCTCTGCCATTGTTTTCAGGTTAGAATAATGGGTTGTAATTACTCCCCATACTTTCTTTTCATTTAGCCTTTCCAGAACCGCTTCTGATATAGCTGCACCTAACTGAGGCTCTGTACCTGTTCCAAACTCGTCTATCAGGATAAGTGATTTTTTTCCTGAAAAATTAAGGAAAGCCTTCATATTGGTAAGGTGAGAGCTATAGGTACTCAAATCATTTTCAATAGACTGTTCATCACCAATATCCAGGAAGAGATCCTGAAATATTCCAAACTCGGAAAACTCATCTGCACTGACCAGCAAGCCACACTGAAACATGTATTGCAGCAGTCCTGTAGACTTCAGACATACAGATTTCCCTCCTGCGTTCGGACCAGAAATAACAAGAATTCTGTTTTCTTCTGTAAGTTCTATGTCCAGAGGTATAATAATCTTTCCTGTTTTCTTAAGGTTAAGAAACAACAAAGGATGCCTTGCGCTTTTCCATCTTATGATTGGCTTGTCGCTGATCTTAGGCAGTTGAGCTTTAATAGCAATACCGAATTTTGCTTTCGCTCTGATAAAATCTATAATACCAAGAAAAGCATACGCTTTCTGAAGGTCAGGAACAAAGGGACGGATACGATCTGTAAGAACAGTGAGAATCCGTACGATCTCTCTTCTTTCTTTGTATTCCAGTTCACGAATGATGTTATTCCCCTCCAGGACTTCAGCAGGCTCAATAAAGACAGTTTGTCCCGACGCAGATTCATCCTGAATAAATCCTCTAAGACGTCTCTTATGCTCCGCCTGCACTGGTATTACCATTCTTCCGTTACGGATGGTAATTTCCACATCCGAATCGGTATAACCTTCTCTTTTTGCAAGTTTTAAAAGGCGATCCAGCTCTCTTCTGATACGGCTTTGCTCAGAGATAAGACTCCTTCTGATTTCAAGTAATTCAGGAGAAGCATTGTCACGCACCTGGCCTCGGTCATCAATAATTTCATCAATCGCTTTGTAAATCTTCTCATCGGCCTTTACTGACTTAGCCTGTTCTTTCAGATAAGGATAAGCTTCATTCTCATCAAAAAATTCAAGGCAACGAATGATTGTCCTTAGAGAAAGCTTGATATCGAAGAATGCAGAAGGTTCAAGAAAAACCCCTTGGATCCTTATATTCTGAAGGTAAGGGGTTACATCGATGTAATTAGAAGAAGGGAACAATACCTGCTCTGTAAGTATTCTTGTAAATTCCCAGGTCTGATTCAGCAGACGGGAAACAAGTGATGCATCCGTCGAATAACGGATCCTGTTTACATAATGTTGACCAAGAGTACTAAGGCATTCCTGCTTTAACAATTCTCTGATCTGATTAAAACCTAATTTGGTTTCTATATTATCGGGATAATTCAATGCTGAAAAACGCTAATATTTTCTTTGTGTCTACCTGACAACATTTTAAACAGCAAAATTATCACTTTTTGCTTAAGAAATATGATAACCAGGGAGAGGATTTGAATTATTGATTTTGCGACTGACTATTCCTTTGGTTAGATTTACTGAGGAAAAACCTCACAAAAGAGCATAATATACTCATTATCAATCGCATGATTTTTAATATTCAGAATAAAGAATATTTCAGGAAACAAGCTCTCTTATGGGCTCAAAAATTTTCTCACTTTGCCTGGCTGGATGATAATCAGATTCCCTATCTCTACAATGGCTTCCCTAATGTGCTGGCAGTTGGAAAAAAATCAGTCATATGTCCGGATCAAAAAGGATTCACTTCACTTAAGGAGTGGCTGGATAAGAATCAGGGCTGGTTATTCGGATTTTTCACTTATGACCTTAAAAATGAGATTGAAAAACTTCAGAGCAAAAATCCTGAATATATTCAGTTCCCTTCTATTTGTTTTTTTGAGCCGGAACATCTGCTTTTGTTTGAGAAAAATATAGTGACTATTCATTCTGAAAATCCTGAAGTTATTTTCGAACAAATCAACTCTTTTGATATTGATGCAGTTGAAAACAAACAACATATTATTAATCCACCTGCTTCTGCTGTTTCAAAAGAAAACTACATTGAGAAAGTAAATAAGATAAAGGACCATTTAAGTGATGGTGATATCTATGAACTGAATTACTGCATTGAGTTTACAGCCAAGGGGAGCGTCTCTCCTGTTCATACGTACCTTAAGTTGAATGAAATTTCACCAATGCCTTTTTCCTGCTTAATTAAAGTCGATTCTCTTTATCTGCTATCAGCATCACCAGAGAGGTTTCTGAAAAAGGAGGGTAAAAAATTAATTTCACAACCTATTAAAGGAACACGTAAAAGAGGCAACACGCTTGAGGAAGACATTGCCCTGATTGAAGATTTAAAAACAAGCGAAAAAGAGATTGCAGAAAACATGATGATCGTAGACCTTGTCAGAAACGATCTTTCAAGAAGCTGCAAGCCCGGTACTGTCATAGCCGAAGAGCTTTTCGGAGTGCACACATTTCAGCAGGTGCATCAGATGATTTCTACCATTACAGGTGTAATGCAAGAAAACATAGATTCTGTACAAGCGACTAAAAATGCTTTTCCAATGGGCAGCATGACGGGAGCTCCCAAAATCAGGGCGATGGAGCTTATTGATGAAATAGAGGAAAGCAAAAGAGGCATATTTTCGGGAGCTGCAGGATTCTTTGCGCCCGATGGTGATTTTGATCTGAATGTGATCATCAGGAGTATTTTTTACGATGAAAAAAATCAGAAGATATCTTTTCAGGTAGGCAGCGCGATAACTTATGAAGCAGACGCAGAAAAGGAATATGAAGAGTGTATGGTGAAAGCTGGAGCGATGTTAAAGGTTTTAATGTAAAATCCCCTTCTAAAATTATTATGTGGCAAGAAATAGATAGGAACAAGTGTTATTGACATTGGAGGAGCCAGCATGGCGTCTCTGCGAAGCCGCTATATTCAAATCAAAATTTTATAATTTCATTTTTACAGACATTGTATTTAATTTCACTCACTTCATTTTTCTTTAATAATATTATACAATCAGAACTCAATGGATGATAATCGCCCCAAAATAGTTCATTTCTCAGGGAGTATTTTGAGTATCTAAGTCCACCTGCATCGTAACCTTGTATAACTACAATATTCCCGTTATCTCCTACCAATCTTGACTCAATCGATTTATCCCCCATCCAATTATTCACAGTTAAAATTCCATTTATAACTAATGATAAGTCAATTAAAATGATCCCTAAAATAAGTATCAGAACTTTTAAACCTCTCTTCCTTTCAAAAAATTTACAAATTAACAATCCGATAGCAATACCTAAGCAAGTCCAGACGAATATATCAACCCAAACAATTCTACTATTGTAACCCAGCATTCGAATTATCAAGTAAACAAGGACTACAACTAAAGAAGACAAAATAAAATATCTATTTTTCTTTCTGGAGAGCCAGGTTATTACTAACCATTGAACAATGGGATAAATAAAAAGAAAAGGGAGTAATATATTATATCTTTAAAATGGCAACTCATTAATTGTACAATATAGTCTAACTGAGCATTTTATTACCTTCTCCAAAACTGCCACCATTTCTTCCTTTTTATTATAATTAGCTCTCCTGTATAAGATAATTCTTCAGGCATGACTATAATATCTTTTGTCATTGGTAGTTCTGATTTATCAAATGATATCTCTGTTCTTTCGTAATCATTAGCAATAATTGTTAATACTATTTTATCAGTTAATTTACTATCAGGAATTATAAGCCTGAATTTTCCTTCCAGATCCGATGCCACCTCTGTTTTGTTTTCATTAATTAAAATTAATGCATCAGATATAGGTTCATTCGTTATACCATCAAGAACTTTTCCTTGTATTACTCCTTTTAAACTGTCCGTAAGTACTTCTGCTTTCTTCAATTGTAGTGCGTATCCCTTGTTCTTATCTACAATTGATATAGTTTCTGTTTGAAGCAATTGCTTATCTGTCGCTAATGTTTCTTTAGTCGAACCAACTATTAAAAGACTTGCAAGTATTTTATAAAGCCAGGAGTTTCTTGCATGCTGATTAGGCTTAAAAACTCTGTTCAGATGTCGTTCTGCCAAACGACCACAAAGTTTACCAGATGTATTTTCAACTATTTGAATTATCTCACTGTCTGACAGCGTAGTAAAATCAATAACTGTATTTGAGCACAATGAGCAAAACCTACCCTTATCAGTTGGGGACATTGATGTCCATTCCTGATTACAGGGGTTATCAATTTTCAGTATGTAGTTTGGTCGTTTCATAAAGTCCAATGAAATATTATTGAAGCCTTTAATTATTAATTATCAAGACTTCTATTTAAAATAAAACAAGCGCGATGTATACCACATTTCTCTTCCTACCTAAACCTATTCTATCATTTTCCCTTTTTTCCTCCAGTCCGTACCTTCCCAGAAATCTATCACAGCTCTCCATTGCTCACCAGATAGTGTAT
This sequence comes from Bacteroidota bacterium, assembly GCA_023428135.1. Classification (GTDB taxonomy): domain Bacteria; phylum Bacteroidota; class Bacteroidia; order Cytophagales; family Cytophagaceae; genus Sporocytophaga. The sequence continues at coordinate 62,430 of JAEYZG010000037.1, forward strand.
AAAGCCATTTGTTAAATCCATAATAGTAATCTATTTCAGTTCCCCCAACATTTTGAATACCTTCAAATAAACCTACCGTAATTAAATCCTTTGTTTGTTTATCGCAACTCTTTAAAATATTTTCAATGTTTGTAAATATTAAAGGGAAATTTTCAGTCTGACCTGTTTTATATTTTTCAACTATAAATCTAATTATTACACCAATATCAGTATAAATGAGTCTGGCACTTGAGTCTCCCTGATATTCCATAATCAAATAGTCATCCCATCTTTCTTTTAGCTCAGGATCTGAATTAATAATTAAATCAAGGGCTTTATTTACGGTATAGATTTCATTCATATTGCAAATCTCTTCAGATTTATAATTTCCAGTATTAAAACTTTAATTTGAGTCTAAATTTTGAAATTTGACTTCAGGATGGATAACTGTGACATTACAATAAACTGAGTATAATCTTCTTTATTCTTTAATCTTAAAAAAAATTCCTTCAATCGTTGCATTATGCCCGAATTGAGAGGCTCAATAACTTTTAGTTAACTGTACAAAGCAAAATCTTTATAAAACTTTACTTTAAACTCACAGTCTTCCGATTCCGGTATGGTATAAGTAAATGAATTGCCTGAAATTGTTATTGTATCCGTTTCCACTTCAGCCATATTTCTGAAAGGGCTACCTGTCACTGAAAAAATACTAAATTCAGCTTTATCATTTCCAACTTTTTTAATCTCAAATTCACCTTGATATCCTTCTTCATCATAGCGATAACTATAATTACCATAAATATTTTTTGATTCAACATTTATCATTGGCAAGGATGTATCCTTTGGTACAAGATCTAAGTCAATTCCTTATTTCTTTTTGGAGAAAACCATTTACCTTTAAAATGATCTTTATCAGGCAGACCTGTTAGAATACCAGTTATATTTCCGGTAGGATCAAACTCTAATATTCTAAGGCTTTTATCATCCCCAATTGTTCCGATTATTTTAATTGGCTTTTTAGCTTTAGTATTAAGATAAGTCAATTCCCCAATAATTAACTTATCCACGATTCTATAATGGAGAAACACAGGAATCTTTTTATTGATTTTCCCATTCCATGTAAATTCATCTTGATTCTTTAATAAAGAAGCATTTTGAGTTTCCTGATCATTTATTTTTACATTTTCTACATGCTTAGAACAGGAAAATAAAAATATCAATATCAATAATGTAAATAAAAGATTGAATTTCATTTTATAAATATTATAGTTCCACTAAAATTTCAGGCTTTTGAATTATATGTAATATATCAGTACGGTTTCTTTCGTGAATCAATTGGCATAGAAACTCACATCCCTTATCAATCCATACTCCGAACAAATCTCACACTCCATCCTAATCCATAGGTACAGATCACTAGCACACTTGCTATGGCAACTATGTATAAAGGATAGGAGAATACATACAATATCACTCCAAGCAGAAGTACTCCCCATCCAATAGACATCAATTTGTTCCTTTTAACTTCAATCTCGAGAGTACCAATGGTAATAAACAATACAGAAAGCATTGTAAATGCACCTTTCCACAACATATCAGATCCTTTTATTCCAGCTATCACAGACAATACTATAATCACTAAATTTATTGCCATAAAAACATCTGATTGTTTCTTTTGCCTATCTGTTATCAGGTATTTTGTTTTTTCTCCAAATCGCAAAATAAAGTTAAACAGAACACTAAGATACCAGCCTAAAAGAAGATAAATGCTTAGCAAAAAGAGCCATATTGGAAGTGTTTTAATAAATATTAATACTAGAAATATGGTATACCATCTGAACTCATAATAAAAGGTTCGGAAACTTTTACTTATAAAGAAATTAAAAACCTTACTCTTTAATTTATATACTTCCAGCAGTCCTTCTCTCGCGACTTCATTCATTGGATCTTTTGACAGAGCACTCAGAAATGCTTCTTGTGCTGACTTATAATTTCCTTTATCAAGATATATCCAGCCTTTCCTTCCCAGCGCGAGTGTATTTTCAGGGTCTTCATAAAGACTTTTGTTAATAAATTCGTCTGCCTTTTTCAAATCACCTTTATTGGTATATAAGAGGCTCTTTAATGTCAGCAACTCATTGTTATTTGGATTTATCTGAAGGCCATATTGAACAGCACTCATACACTCTTTATACTTCCCCTGATTAAACTGTGAAGCTGCCAATATTTGCATATACGTGTCTATATCAGGATCAATTGCTATTGCCTCACGTATTGAACTTTCTGCTTGTGAAAAACGCTCCTTAGAAAACTGAGCATAAGCAAGCGTATAGTGAGGAAAAGAAGAGTCTGGCTCCATCGAAATTGCAAGTCTTGCTTCTTCAATCGCAGCTTTATGTTCCCCGGAATCGGCATAGCACAGAGAAAGCAAAGAGTGAGGATGCGCAGTTTCCGGATAGTTTGTTATGACATTCTTTAAAATACTAATTGCTTCTTTAGTTCTTTTAATTCCAATCAGATATACAGCCTTTTCAATTGCCGAAAAATATTCCATTATTATTTACTATTGATTTGTAAGCATCCCATTACCAGGATTGTACGTTTAAAAGTTATCTTTTCCTAAAAGTTAATACCAGTCTTATCTGGTTTATTTTGGAAATAGCCCTTTAAGAAAAATGCCAAACTACTTATTGACCTTATTTTATATTCCCTATCACTCTTACAATATAGCAAATTTATCTCATTAACGTATATTAATGGCTAAATGCTTTTATATCATATCTCCACCATGTTATCTATCTAAACCTTCACGATCAACTTCCCTATTGTCCCGCCAGCCTTGAAGTCTATTAAAGCCTGAGGCAACTCGTTAAATTCATATGTTCTGCCAATAATGGGAGCTTCAAGGTTCAGCTTAAATATATCATTGAGCAGTTCTTTCATGATATCCGCTTTTTCATACAACCATATAAGATTAAATGCCATCAGAGATTTGTTGGCTTTAATCATGGATAAAGGATCAACTCTGGGACGAAACAGATACTTAAACAACAAAAGTGGATAAAAAGGCGCCTGGCCTGATGGGGTAAATTGTGCAGAACCATAGGATATGACGCGGCCCATGGGAGCGAGCAAATCATAACTCCAATGAAAGAACTTATCCCCTGTTGTTTCCATCACGAGCTTTAATTCTCTTCCTGCCAATGCTTCGGTAACATCTTTTTTAAACTTATTGGAACGAATTAAAAACCTATCATATCCCTCTTTCCTCAAGATGTCAAATTTCGACTCACTACCAACTACTCCTATGGTATAAGCACCCATTTTTTTTGCTATTCTATTAGCCAGCAGGCCAACACCTCCAGCAGCGCTGTGAATCAATACGGATTGGCCTTGTTGTAAATTACCTAATGTTACCAAACCATAATAAGCAGTAAGTACCTGAACCGGAAAAGCTGCGCCTTCTTCAAATGACCAACCCTCTGGCAATGATATAATATATCTGTGGTCAATATTCAGAAGTTGGGTGTATCCTCCAAAACGGGTCACTCCCATTACCTTATCTCCGACTTTGAAATCATGAACACCTTCACCGACTTCTGTAACAATACCAGCATATTCCAATCCGGGAATAAAAGGATCTTTCGGTGTCGCACTGTATAATCCCATGATGGCAAATATATCAGCATAGTTAAGCCCAATAGCTTTTACTTGAACCGATACCTCGCCTTTTCCAGGTTTTCCAAGCTTCTGTGTGGTGAACTTTAATTTATTTAAAGATCCTGGTTTAAATACTTTATAACATTGATAGTCCATTTGCAATTGTTAATTAAAAACTGTCTGAACGGGGATTCATGGGATTAAGAGATGAACAGGATTATCTCTGATGTTTGTCCCGAAGTTTCTGGTGCTATTTTGCCTTATTCCCTCTTTACCGCTTTCAAGAAATGTTTATTAAATAAATGTGAATATTTATCAAAGTAAATGATAACTTCTTCGGCAGCCGAACGAGCATCCCAACTTAAGTTCCAGTAAATAACTACTCCTTCCTTTTTTATTGCCACTGGGAAATTGAGTGTACTTGAAAATTGAAATAATTGAGGATTATCAATTTCTCCATATTCTCCGAATAAAGTAGGCACAGCTTTTTTTAATTGACTAATAGAAATATTATAAACTTCAGTATTGTATTGATCTTTAATAATATCCTTTAATAATATGGTCTTGCTACTAGCCATATCAAAAGTCAATGCAACCTGATCATGATTTGCAACACTTCCACCACCGCCTACATACCAATCGGAGGTAAATGTAAAACTTAGATATCTTGAGTTTTTAAAGTTTAAAACATAGGTCATATAAAATTCTGACAGATAGTCTTCGCACACATGAATCTTTTCTGTTTTCTCAGATGAACCTTTAAATTCATATACTCCTGTAACCTTTCGAATGGAGTTGTTCAGGAATTTATTTAAAGTTTCATCCGGAGTTTTAACAATGGGGTAAGATATTGCTTTTACATCATTAATAACCGAATCATAATCAATTTCACATTCAGGAGATACATAGTTAACTTCATAGTACTGCTTAGTCGTTATACTAATTTTACTTGTATCAATTTGTCCGTAAACATTCGTACATAAAAAGAAAAGAAAAAACACTCTGATCATCTTAAAATCCCTGCTATCTTTCTTTCTTCTGTCATCCAAATGATTCCATGAATTACAATTACCTAATTATACGTCTATCCAATTCATACATTCCTATATATAAACTTACCCAAATACTTTCATTCCTCAAAAGCACCTTCACTTCTCATTGATTATTAACACAATACATATTACCAAAAAATCAATACAATCCCAATATGATAATTGAAAATACAATATGATTATGGTCGTTTATATTTTAAGGTACCCATAAGATCTAAGGCTAGGTTTCTCAAATTCATTTCCATCCTCGATTTTTCCATTTAATCATAATATTCTATCTTCATGGCAGAAAGGATAATTCATTGAAAGCAAAAGATTTTTTCAGAAAAAAGACGATTGAGGATTCTATCAGGAGTACAATAGAAATCGAACAACTTGAAAATCATACCCTCTCCAGATCCTTAAAGCTAAGAGATCTTACCTCTTTTGGTATTGCAGCAATTGTCGGAGCCGGGATATTCAGCACGATCGGCAATGCCAGTGCTTCCGGCGGCCCTGCGGTGTCTTTGTTATTTGTCTTTACCGCTATTGCCTGTCTTTTCTCAGCGCTTTGTTATGCCGAATTCGCATCTTCTGTTCCCGTTGCAGGAAGTGCATATACCTACGCTTATGTTTCATTCGGAGAACTTCTCGCCTGGATTATAGGATGGGATTTATTGATGGAATACGCAATCGGAAATGTCGCAGTAGCCATCTCCTGGTCTGACTATTTTACTTCTTTACTTAAAGGCTTCGGACTGCATATGCCCGAATACCTGACTATGGATTTTCTGACTGCTTCCAGGGCTTATAATGAAGTTATTAAACTATTGAATGAGGGGCAACCAGCTTCCAGTATCAGTCCTTTGCTAATGGAAGGTTATAATGCATGGAAAAACGCTCCGACAATCAACGGATTTCATATTGTATTTGATTTTCCTGCTTTTATCATCACAGCCTTTATTACGATGCTTGTTTATGTTGGCATCAAAGAAAGTAAAGTCACAGGAAATATTCTGGTGGTCATTAAATTGCTGGTGATATTGCTATTTGTGGTTGCCGGAGCATTTTATGTACAGCCGGAAAACTGGAGTCCTTTTGCTCCTAACGGAATCAGTGGAGTCATGAAAGGCGTTTCAGCCGTCTTCTTTGCTTATATCGGATTTGATGCCGTATCTACTACTGCTGAAGAGGCTGTAAATCCAGAGAAGGATTTGCCCAAAGCAATGTTCCTCTCTCTTCTGATATGCACGGTATTATATGTTGTCGTAACGCTTGTGCTTACAGGAATGGTAACATACAGCGAGCTTGCTGTGGGCGACCCACTGGCTTATGCTTTTGAAAAATACAATCTGAGTTTCCTTTCGGGCATTATCGCTTTTAGTGCTGTTATTGCTATGACAAGCGTACTGCTTGTATTTCAGCTGGGTCAGCCGAGGATCTGGCTAAGCATGAGCCGCGACGGCCTTCTGCCAGGAGCTTTTGCAAAAATCCATCCCAGGTTCAAAACACCGTCTTTCTCCACTATCGTTACAGGCTTTGTTGTGGCTTTACCGGCAATGTTCATGAACCTTACTGAAGTTACTGATTTATGCAGCATAGGTACTTTATTTGCCTTTGCTATAGTTTGCGCTGGAGTTATGATTAATCCGCCCAAAGCAGAAAATTCATTTAAGGTAAAATACATCAATGGAAAAATTATTCTCCCAGTTTTGTTTTTTATAACACTGATTATTGTAATGATTGCGAAAATTAAAGCATTCATTTATATAGATATGACAGGCGATCTGTATCCAATAACTGAAGAATTCCCGATTATCATTTTTATTATAATCTTTGCTATTACGGCCTGGTATGCATTCAGGAAAAATCTATCCCTTATTCCTGCCCTTGGTTTTCTTGTCAATCTATATCTTATGACTGAATTAGGAGCTACCAATTGGAGTCGCTTTCTCATATGGCTGATGTTGGGATTGATGGTTTACCTTTTTTATGGAAGACATAGGAGTAAGTTGAATAAAAAATCCGTAGATCAGACCAATATGCCTTTGTAATTGAAGGCATTTTATATTTTGATTTATTGAGGTAAAAACAAATAGTAAAGGAATTGACTTAGTTGAATATGAACCTTTCTTTACTGCGTAAGACTAAGTTTGTCCGCTTTTTTATCAATTTCATTAAACAAGGGGCAACACCTGAAAAAATAGCGTTGACCGTAGCTCTGGGAGTTATTATAGGAGCTTTTCCTGTGATCGGTCCTACAACATTACTTTGCACTGTTGCAGCACTGATACTCAGGGTAAATATGGCAGCAATTCAGTTTGTAAACTACACCACTTACCCTATACAGATCATCACTATTCTCCCTTTTTATAAATTCGGCGCTTATATTTTCGGAGATAAAACATTTAATATTCCATTGGAAGAATTTACCGGAATGTTCCGTCAGGACATCTGGGGATCCCTTATTTTCTTTGGTAATGTCATCTTTCATGCTGTGGTTGCATGGTGCCTCGTAGCGCCTATAGCAGGAGGACTCATCTACTTTTCGGTTTTATATTTAATCAAAAAATTTTCAGGGAAAAAGCAGATCATATAAACACTATATCAGTCTGCAATGAAATGATGGTCTCAGGGTAATAATATATTGATTTTAACTACCCATAAAAACACAGAGAAGCCGCAGAGATACTCAGAAATTTTCTGTTATTGATAAAAATTTCCGATTCAATAAAACTCAGTTTCAAACCTTTAAAAAAAGGAAATAAAATTTTCATTTAAATTATTTCCAAAGCAACGTAAATCAGCTTAAAAACCTGTAAATTAGATTATTATTACATCATCTGATTTATGAATAAGCTGTTATTCACATTATTCCTCTGTTCCACCTTTATTACAGGACTTATTGCTCAAAACAATGTCGAAACGGTCTTGCAAAAAGGACATTTCGCTTCCATTAAGTGTATTGATATTGATTCGGAGGGTACAATGCTGGCCACTGGAAGCAAGGACAAAACAGCAAAACTATGGGATATCAATTCAGGCAGGGAAATAAGAAGCTTTGTCGGGCACACTCAATCCATCTCCAGTGTCCGCTTCAGCAACGACAGTAAATACCTTGTAACTAGCAGTATTGACGGAACTGCAAAAGTATGGGAAGTAACAACAGGCAAATTCATTTTCTCCACACCTTCTTCTGACAAGGTCTTAACTGATGCTGTATTTTCTCCGGATGGGAAATTGCTGCTTACGTCTGGATATGCAGATGTTGTATCTCTTTATGACTTTCCTGCAGGAAATCTTGTAAAAACAATAGAAACCAATCCTGATCAGGGCCTTGGCCTTGGAGTACATATTCAGTTCAGCAAAGACGGAAAGTTTTGTGCCATAGGTGAAGACAATCGTACTTCCAAAATTTATGAAACTTCAAACTGGTCTCTACTGAACACATTCAAGCCGGAACAAGGATGGTGCGGCGGATGCGGCACTTATAACATCTTCACAAAAAGTGGTAATGCACTCATTAAACTTTCCTCCAACAGCACTACAGAAGAATACGATCTTAAAACAGGCCAGCTCCTGATGACATACGGTAGTGAATTGAAAGATGTAAAGGGTATTGATCTGAGCAACAATGATCGTTTCATTCTCACAGCTGCGGAAAAAGGTGCTTTAATTTTTAATCGCGGTCAAAAAGATTCGATAGCTTTTTTCCCCGCTCCTGATAATCATGATATCACCGCAGCTGCTTTGGGCAAAGGCAATGAATCTGTTTACATAGCCTCTGATAACAATGTTGTTACTGAATACAATAAAATAACCGGAAAGAAAATCAAAGAATTTAAAGGTTTGCTGAATGAAAATAATGACAATGATCTGGGCTATGATCCTAACAGTTATTGGCACTCCCATATTACCAAATATCTTAGATTAAAGAACAAAGTCATACTTCTCCCTAACGGAAAAGAGATTATAAGAACCAAGTCAGGAAAAGAAGTTAAAGTCTGGGATATTGCAACAGGTATCCCACAAACCAAGTTCTCTGATCATGCTAAACCTGTTATTTCTCTTGATATCACCAAAGACGGCAAGACAATAGTTTCCGGGGACTCCAAAGGAGGAGTAAAAATCTGGTCTCTGGATAAAGGACAAAAATTATTTGATCTGAAAGGCCATAATGATCCTGTATTTGATGTAAAGTTTAGTCCTGACGAAACAACCATTACCACTACCGGATGGGATGCCACAATCAATATTTTTGATTCAAAAAACGGAAACCTTGTTAACCGCATTGACCTTAACAACAATTCTGCATACACCTTTTCCTACACTCCTGATGGATTATATCTAGTGCTTGCAAGGCTTGACAAAACCCTTGAACTGTTCGAGCCTGATTCTAAAACAAGAGTAAAGTCTTTCATAGGTCATACCGATGTCGTTTCATCTATTACCTTCCATCCTACTCAGCCGAATATCATGATGAGCAGTTCATGGGACGGCACAACAAGAATATGGGATATTAAAACAGGACTGATGGTAAAAAAGCTTAACGGGATTCACTCACCTGTTCATGCAGCTGTGTTTACACCTGATGGCTCTCAGGTTATTACTGCAGGAGACGACAGAATCATCAGGATATGGGACTGGCAAAACGGTAAAATCATCAAGCAACTGGAAGGACATAAAGCTGAGATCAGCAATCTGACCCTTAGCAAAGATGGAAAACTGCTGCTCAGTTCATCACTGGATGGATCTGTAAAATTCTGGAACCTGGAAAAAGGTCAGGAGTTTTTCGAGCACATTTATATCAGGAACAAAGACTGGATGGTACTAACGAAAGAAGGTTATTTCAATGGTACGTCAGGAGCGATGGATTATGTTCATTTTGTAAAAGGAACTCAGTTATATTCTACAGAACAGCTGATTGAAAAATTCTATAAGCCCGACCTTCTGCCTTCCCTATTTAACAATAGAGGCACGGGGATGCATAAAAGTGTGGATGATTTCTTAAAGAACACACCACCACCTGCAGTAAAAATTACCGCTTTAAAAATAGAGGGAAAAGCTGAAGCGGAAGTTTACATTAAAGTCACAGATAACGGAGGAGGCGCAGACGAAATTAAAGTACTGCATAACGGTAAGAGGATATCTTTTGGCAACATTAAAAACCTTCCTAATAAAAAAGGAGAACATGTAGTATTAAAGGAAACCGTATCACTGGTTCACGGCGTGAATATTTTTGAAGCAAGCGCTTTCAGCAAAGACCGCATAGAATCTTCTGCATCTTACTCAGAGTTACATTCCGAATCAGGAGAACTTGCCAGTACCTGTCATATACTAGCCATAGGAATAGACAAATACAAAAATCCATCCATGACACTCACCTTTGCGAGAGAAGATGCTGAAGCCATTACTGAAATGCTGAGAAAAAGGAGTCAGAAGATGTTTAAGAAAATTGAAGTTACTTCATTGTATGATGAGGAAGCTACTAAGGCCAACATCATGAAGAAGCTAAATGAGCTATCCAAGAACATTCAAAAGAATGATGTATTTATATTTTATTATGCCGGACACGGAAGCATGACAGAAGAGCAATTTTTCTTTATTCCATCTGAATGTACAAGATTATATGAGAAAAATACGCTGGCAAAAGAAGCTATAGAAGCTTCCGAACTTCAGCAGAAATTCAGAGAGATCAAAGCCCTTAAGCAAATCATCATTATGGATGCCTGTCACTCCGGAGGATCAATAGAGTTCCTTGCATCAAGAGGAGGTATAGAAGAAAAAGCCATTGCTCAATTAGCAAGAAGCTCAGGAATACATGTACTCGCTTCCGCAGGAAGCAATGAATCAGCGATAGAAGTAAGTGAACTGGGTCACGGATTATTTACTTACATCTTGCTTAATGCATTAAAAGGCGAAGCTGACGGAGCGCCAAAAGATGGAAAAGTTACGGTATATGAACTAAAGTCTTTCCTTGACGATCAGATTCCCGAAATGAATAAAAAGTATCATGGGAAATCTCAATATCCTTATACCTTTTCCAAGGGGCATGATTTCCCTATAGTTATAGAGTAAATACCACATCTATTGATGCCATCGCTTAAAGCGATGGCATCAATCCACCCATCATAACACTCTCATTTAGAACAACAAAATACATAAATCAAACCAGATATCATGGTCTTCAGTTACTCCTAATAGGGACTGTGGGGATGATATGATTAAAAAATTTATAAACATTGCTGCGCTTTATCTTTTACTTTCTGCAGGAAGACCTTCGGAAAGTCTATCACCTAAGGATTGTTGCAAGCCCAGTCTTTGGGATGAAGTTTTGAATATCGATACGTTAAAGATCGGCACAATACCCGCTTATACAGATACGCTTACTCTGCTTTCAGGCCTGGGAGCACCAGAGAAAACAAGCGTATGTGGTGCATCAGGATTATACAGACCCGAAAAGTTTCCAGTATCAAATCCTATTTATATGTGGTCGTATAAGGGAATAGACTTCCTGGTACACGGAGATAAAGTAAATCTGAGGCTGGTTCGCTTTTCTGAAGCCCCCACTACACTAAAGCTAATTTATCCTTCTATAACATTGTGCCATACCACAAAACTTGAAGATGTTAAAAAGGTATTTCCTGTTTCTGTCCGAGTTTCTTATAATTACTTTGATCCGGAAAGAAAGGAAACGTTCAGATTGGTAAGGATCAATCCAAGAGAAGGATGGACAGATGAGTGGATTCTAAGATTTAAAGGAAACAAATTATATGAAGTTGAATTCTGGACACCTTAATTGACATCCAGATTCTCTGTGTCTTCCCTGAATAGTGAATTCATTTAACAAGAGCAGACACAGAGATTACTGAGGATTTTTAGGAAACGATTTTATACCCAGCCTTATCGAGTGTTTTTTGTACGATCTCCTGAGAAATATTATCACCCTTTACTGTAAGAATTTTATCGCTGGAGTTGACATCAACATTCCATTCTTTTATTTCAGATGCTTCGTTTAAAGCTTTTCCAGCCTTCTCAACACAAGCTCCGCATTTGATATTAGTTTTAAATTGAAGAGTTTCCATGACTTACTTTGTTATTTATTTCTATAAAATTAATGCTTGCTTGCACTTATGTTCTTATATAATTTTAAATTTTATTTACATTTATTATAGCCTTACCGTTTTTAATCTAAGGCTGTTTAAAACCACCGAGACACTGCTTAAAGCCATTGCCAGTCCCGCAAGCATAGGACTAAGGAGAAAACCATTAACAGGATACAATACACCGGCAGCAAGAGGAATCCCGATCAAGTTATAAATAAAGGCCCAGAAGAGGTTCTGACGAATTGTATTCACTGTAAATTTACTTAGCTTGAAACTTTCCGGAATCAATCTTAGATCAGAAGACATCAATGTAATCTTTGCCACATCCATTGCAATGTCTGATCCCTGAGCCATTGCAATACTAACATCTGCGAAAGCCAGCGCTTCAGCATCATTCACTCCGTCCCCTGCCATAGCAACTACTTTCCCTTGCTTCTTCAATTCATTTACAAAGTTTGCTTTGTCAGATGGCAATACTTCTGCTTTATAGTTTTCAATTCCGGTTTTCTTTGCTATGGCTTCTGCTGTCTGCGCAGTATCTCCGGTAAGCATATAGATATCAATACCAAGATTCTTAATTTTTTGTATCGCTTCGTAAGATCCTTGCTTCACTTCATCCGCAACTGCAATAAGAGCCAAGACTTTCTTATTGTGAGCTAAATAAATCAGTGTTTTTGCTTCCGAACTATACTGATCAGATATACGATCCATTTCAGCAGACAATTCAGCCTTTACATCGTTCTTAACAAAATTGCGGCTACCTATATAATATATATTATCTTGATATTGTGTCTTAATTCCTTTCCCAGTCTGACTTTCAAAGTCATCTAATGTTATTTCATCAACATCTCTATCTTTATAATATTGAACTACTGCTTCTGCCAAAGGATGGCCTGACTTACGCTCTGCAGTAAAAATGACTCCTTCCAGCAATGACTTATTATCAATGTTCTCTATCCAATAAACATCCGTTACCTTAGGTCTTCCCATTGTAATAGTGCCGGTTTTATCCAGCACAAGCACCTGTGTTTTCTTAGCAAATTCCAGACTTTCAGCATCTCTGATAAGAATACCTTTTTCAGCGCCTTTTCCTATACCAACCATTATTGCTGTAGGCGTTGCCAGTCCAAGCGCACACGGACAAGCGATTACAAGCACAGTAATCATTGCCAGTAAAGCATGGGTAAAACTATTCTCTCCTTCTCCTACTATAAACCACACAATAAAAGTAAGAACAGCAATACCTATAACTATTGGTACAAATATACCGGCCACCTTATCGGCTAGTTTCTGAACAGGAGCTTTTGATCCCTGCGCTTCCTGAACAGTTTTAATGATGCCTGCAAGCAATGTTTCAGAACCAACTTTCTCTGCTTTCATGGTAAAGCTTCCCTTCTGGTTCAAAGTCCCCGCAAACACCTTTGCTCCGATTATTTTTTCCGAAGGAATAGATTCACCTGTAATCGTGCTTTCATCAACAAAGGAATTACCGGAAGTTACCAATCCATCTACGGGGATCTTTTCCCCGGAACGAATAACAATCTCATCCCCTTTCATAACCTCCTCTATCTTTAATTCAATTTCAGAACCATCTCTGATAACCTTTACTGTCTTAGGTTGTAGCCCCATTAGCTTTTTAATGGCACTTCCGGTTTTCTGCTTAGCCCGCTCTTCAAGCATTCTTCCTAATAATATAAAGGCAATCACCACAGCAGCAGCTTCAAAATAGACGTCAGGATGAACGCCCTGTTTTAACAGAACTTCCGGAAACAATGTATTAAATGTACTGAAAGCAAATGCGATACCTGTGCTTAATGCGACCAGTGTATCCATATTGGTCTGACCGTGTTTTAGCAATCGAAAAGCATTCACAAAAAATTGTTTACCGAAAATCAGAATAACCGGAGCAGACAACAACAGCATGATCTGATTGGCGTATGGAGCCATGTGATAAAACATGCCTATCACTACTACAGGAAGGGCAAAAGCAAGGGATAGAAAAGCGTTTGTTTTAAGCTTTTTAAAATGAGCAGACTGATCAACTTCAGGAGATGTTTTTTCTTCTTCTTCCAATATCAGGTCATAACCAACGGATTGGACAGCTTCTTTTAACTTCACTTCAGGATACGAATTATCATAAGTTACCTGAGCAGTAGATCCGGCATAATTCACGTTAACATCCTTGACCTCCGGAATGGATTTTAAAATTGACTCCACGCTTACAGCGCATGAAGCACAACTCAGGCCCTCTACAGGAAAAATTTTCTTTATAGTACTCATAATAATAGATCAGCTTTAATTAATGAGGAAACAACTCCCCTAACCCCGGCAAAATAACAATTAATCAGAGGGAATTAGCTTACAGAATTATGAAAAAGAGTTGCAGATAAAAAAGTTGAAAGTCTAAAGTTGAAAGTCTAAAGTTGAAATGAAATTAATTCGAATCAGAAATAGGTCAGAAAATAACGTTCTTATTATCAGTAAAATATTAAAGTCGTTTTTTAAAACTTTTAACTTTAGACTTTTAACTTTCAACTTATCCCATCAAGTGGCTTGCGCTGATGGGTTTTAAGTTTTTTAAATTCTGAGGGGGAAAAACCTGTGATCTGTTTGAACTGGTTGCTGAGGTGTGCTACGCTGCTGTACCCTAGCTTATAAGCCAATTCACTCAGGGTTAACTCATTATATATCAAATATTCCTTTACCTTTTCTATCTTTTGCAGAATTATATATTTCTCAATAGTAAGATTTTCTATCGAAGAAAATAAATTAGATAAGGTATGATAATCCTTACCAATCTCCTTTGAGAGAAATTCTGAATAGTTTACTTCCAGCTCTCCTTCATGATGATGGATCTGGTCAATCAGCAGTGTTTTAATTTTCTCAACCAGTTTGATTTTCTTGTCTTCCAGCAACTCAAAACCATTTTCCTCCAACACCTCCTTTATTTTAGTCATATTGGGCTCATTAGGAGAATTTATGACAACTTCTCCCAGACGGATATCCTTTACATTTACAGAAAGTTTTTCCAACTCCTCTCTCACCACTTTGATACAGCGGTTACAAACCATATTTTTGATGTATAAATGAAATTCCATAAGTCCTCCGATTCTTTAAACAAAATAAATGATCACTTCATTACTACACAAATCTTTTGAAAGAAAGCTTCCTAATGATATGCATTAAATAAATAAATTCCCTTAATTCACAGACAAATAATACAAATGAATCAGTTGTACAACAAAAGTTAAATTTTAGGCGTTTCCTATTTTTACTCCCTTATGAAAACAAAACTCCTCTTACTGACTTTTTTAATATTTTGTAGTTTCTCATCTATTGCCCAATTCAAAACGGCCAAGATAGGAATTGATGGACTTACTTGCTCCATGTGCTCCAATAGCGTTGAAAAGCTTTTACTTCAATTGGATTTTGTAGAATCTGTAAAAATGGATCTGAACACTAATGAAGCTATATTGTTCTTCCATCAGAAATATAAAACAGACTTTAAAAAAGTTAGTCAAAAAATCTATGACTCAGGGTTTTCCGTAAGAGAGATTTCAACATCCCTGAATTTTGACACCATTAGTCTTAACGGAAATTCCTTTCAGGTGAATGGAGATAAATTTTACATTTTGAGCGAAGAGCAAACGAACATTTCAGGTGAAAGATCTTTCAGATTTCTTGATAAGAATCTGATCAACAAAAAAGAATACAGTCGTTGGTCTTATTTCATTAAGGAAAATGACAAAGTCCATAATGAAAAACAGAAAGCTTATCACATCAGTCTATGAAACAAATACTGATTATACTTTTTCTTGTTCTATCGTTCTGCAGAGGCTATTCTCAAGAACTTTTTCCTTATGCAGAAGCAGCAAGTACCATTCCTAAAAATGTGCTTGGGATGCGTTTTATGTTTGAGGGATATAAAGAAATTCCATCTCAAAGGCAAAGAAACTGGGGAGCACTGAGGGCAATGTATGGCATTACCGGGAAAACAACAGTAATGCTGACGGCTGGTGTATCAAATCATCACCTTCGCAGGTTTCCAGCAACCCTTCAGAATCATTTTGCCTTTCACCACCAGCGAATTTACAAACCCAATCCTTATTTACTGGAAGGCATCAATATTTATCTGAAGCAGAGAGTGATCAGCATAGATGATTATCAAAAACATTTAAGACTAGCGTTGTTCGGACAAGCCTCCAAGTCATTTACTGCTCATGATGAATCAGAACCTTTTTTAAAGGGCGATAACACAGGCTATGGTGGGGGAGCTATCGTCACTCTGTTAAATAAGAGGTTTGCGATATCCTTTACATATGCCTATGCGCACCCTTTAATGTACAAGGATAAAGAACAACAAATCACTTTTCAGTCAGGAGACGCCCATAATTATGATCTCTCCTTTGGATACCGTTTATACCCTTCAAAATACAATACATATAATGACCTGAATATAAACCTGTATGTTGAATTTGTAAATAGAAGCTATGATGCTGCAAAAATGACCGTAAGAGATGCTCCTTATAACTTCACTTATCTTCAATCTTTCGATAAAAATACTTACTATAGCCTGATGGACGGGAAATATTCAGAAATAAGACCCGCCATTCAGTTGATATTGAACTCTAACAACCGGATAGATGTAGGATGCGCTTACCCTTTCTATAACAGGTCTTATGCGCACTTCTACCCCCTGTTTTTCTTCAACATTCAAAAGTATTTTTATTTATCAAAAAAGAAGAAAAAAATCTAATTCTTCCTTCTTGACTTGAGAAGATCGAACACAACTCCCGATACAAGCGCATAAACAATGTGATGTACTCCACTTACAGAGATTGATTGGACTTCCCATTTTTTTACAGGAGGAGCAAGATGCAATTTGGGAAGCATTACAAGTTCAGTACCCAATACAGAAGAAAAATGAATAGCATCAGCCAATGGTCCTTTTAAGCCGGTAGAACCAATTACTCCTCTGACTCCTCCCCAGGCAGTCCCATAGGTATAATGAATTATATTCACTAATTTCTCTTTGAGCAGTAACTTCATGACCGGCATCAAGTCCAAAACCGGAATACCCAATACCTTTCCTACAGCTTGTAAAGGAGTATCGCTTCCTTTTCTTTTCGTAAGCTTCATTTCAAGCATCTGAGAAACGCTCATTGCTGCAGTCCCTATAAATCCTGCAAACAACCCTCTTCCTAAGTCGCCGGTAAAAGTTCCTATTGAATAAATGGTTTTTTCTTTAAACCTATCCCCAACACTTTTCTTTTTAAAACTAAGTAATCCCATATCCAGATTCATTTAAATTAAAACACCCGCAAGAGTTTCGTGGTTCGAAGACTTCTTATTAGAAAGCCTTGCCAAAGTAATTTGCTTTAAGGAAGAATTATAATAAATTATTCTCCTCCTGAGTGAGATTAAGGAAAAGACAAACTCCTAAGTGAGATTAAGGGAAAGACAGATCAGACAGGCTATCTTCCTGACTTGAGCAGATCGAACACAACTCCCGATACGATAACATAAATAATGTGATGTATCCCACTCACAGAGATTTCCTTTGCTCCCCACTCCTTCACTGGAGGGGCCACTTTTAAACCAGGAAGCATCACCAATTCGGCTCCGAAAACTGAAGAAAAATGTAAAGCATTGGCCGGAATTCCTTTAAGGCCCAAAGCCCCTACAATACCTCTGAAACCTCCCCATGAAGTGCCATAAGCATAATGAATTACATTTAGCAATTTACCTTTAGCCTCTTCATTATCTGCGTGAATATCGAATACTTTTTCAGCTGCCCTTAATGGAGAATCACTACCTTCCCTTTTGGTAATTTTCATTTCAATGAATTGAAAAAGACTCATGGCAAAAGTACCTACCAATCCGGAAAACAAGCCTCTTCCAATGTCACCGGTAAAAGTTCCAACAGAATGTACTGCTGTATCTTTTAAACTTTTTTTCTTTTTCCTGAATATACGTATCATCAGTCGCCCTCCTCTCCTCTATTAAAATAAAACACGTGAAAAAATATCAGGGTTCGAATTCTGAAGGATTACTAACCTCTTTCCATACCAGAAAAGGCTTTTCAGCATCAGCTACATTTAATTGTTGTAAGGGATAAAGTCTTTGTTCATTAGATTTACCTATTTCAGAATATATATGACTGACACTAAAACCATGTAATGCCTCTTGCTCAAGGGAGGAACCATAATAAACGGTTCTTATTCCTGAGAGGTAGATTGCAGCAAGACACATCGGACAGGGATGGGCGCTGGCATATATGACACATCCTTCCAGAAACTCAGATTTTAGTTTTGAAGAAGCTTTTCTTAAGGCTTGTATTTCTGCATGAGCAGTAGGATCATGCGTATGCAGTACCTCATTCATTCCTACGCCTATAACTTCTCCATGTTTTACCACCAGGGCACCGAAAGGTTTTCCGTCATTCAGACGAACATTATCTATAGCATAATCAATTGCGTCCTGTAAATATTCTTCATGTGATTTCATATCCCCTTCAACTACTAAAAAGGAGACAAGTTCAGACTACTGGGCTTATCATTTGTGTTTCAACCCATGCCTTTGCCTTTTCGGCATTTCTGAATAGTTTAGTCGGTAATGGAGGCTTACTTAGTTTCAAATAAAAATTCCCCAATATTTCGCTTACATGAGACTCAACGATAACTGCCACACAATGCACTAAGGTATTGCCTTCTTTAGACAGATATTCATTGGCTCCTTTATTGATATACTTAATTTTTCTTATATCAGCTATGGCAGGATAAATAGTACCATTCTGAAACATGATTCTGTCTGACACAATCTTCTTAGCTTCTTCCGTACTTAAGATAATCTCTTTATATTCAGCCCATAGAATCCCATCTTCAATCCATAACTTTATAAGATCATTTTCAAATACAGAAGGGGAGTTATTTCTAATCATAAAGGTAAAAAACGTAAAACATTTTTATGAAAGAAAATTTTGATTAATTATTCTTAAAAAAATTAAGTAAAATAATATTTCCCCCTGACCTATCATTCCTTAGAAGAAAGCTCCAACATGTATTCACTTCAATAGTTGAGTACAAACTATTTGTTGACTCCATTCAATAAAATTTATAAGGACTCCAATTATGAAAAGAAGAAATCCCAACTTAAACAGATATCAACTTCCTATACCAAAAATGTATCCGAAAACAGTTACACCTTTGGATATACGCAATGCTACCAAACCTGAACCAATAGAAGAATTAAGACCTCCTAAAGATGCTCCAAATATTCTTATCGTTCTGGTCGATGATATGGGTTTTGGTGCTACAAGTGCCTTTGGAGGGCCTTGTTATATGCCTAATGCAGAAAGGCTTGCACAAAATGGATTAAAATACAACCGCTTCCACACCACTGCTTTATGTTCGCCCACCAGAGCTGCATTGCTGTCAGGGAGAAATCATCATTCTGTTAATATGGCTGGAATAACAGAATGTGCCACTCCAAATCCAGGTTACAATACAGTAAGGCCGGAAAGTATGGCTACCATTGCACAAACTCTGGTTATGAATGGATATAACACAGCTGCATTTGGAAAAATGCATCAGACGCCTGTATGGGAAACGAGCATTTCGGGACCATTTGACCGCTGGCCTACAGGAGAAGGTTTTGAAAAATTCTATGGATTCATAGGAGGAGAAACCAATCAATGGAACCCTTCTTTAATCGCAGACACCATCCCTATTGATGCTCCGAATGATCCTGAATATCATTTCAGTGTTGATATTACCAATAAAGCGATTAATTATGTAAGACAACAAAAAACAATGGTTCCTGATAAGCCATTCTTTGTCTACCTGGCTTTTGGAGCCACACATGCTCCCCACCATGCGCCAAAAGAATGGATAGAAAAATATAAAGGAAAATTTGACCATGGATGGGATAAACAAAGAGAGATTACCCTGGAAAAACAAAAGGCTCTCGGAGTGGTTCCTCAAGATTGTGTTTTGTCTGAAAGATCACAGGAAATACCAGCATGGGATAGTCTGAACGAAAATGAAAAAACAACAGCCGCAAGACTCATGGAAGCATATGCCGGATTTGCAGAGCATACTGATCATCAAGTGGGAAGATTATTAACTACACTGGAAGAAATCGCAGCTTTGGACAATACTTTAATATTTTACATTCTCGGAGATAATGGAGCAAGCGGTGAAGGAGGAATTACCGGAAGTGTTAACGAAATGGCGGCACTGAATAATTCTCCTGATACTACAGAAAATATTTTGAATCATTTAGACGACATAGGAACTCCTATGGCTTATAATCATTATCCTGTAGGTTGGGCTCATGCAATGGACACACCATATCAATGGACGAAACAGATTGCATCACATTGGGGAGGTACAAGAACCGGAATGATCACTCACTGGCCTAATGGTATCGCCTCAAAGAACGAAATTCGCCACCAGTGGTGCCATGTCATCGATGTTGTTCCTACAATACTAGAAGCAGTTAAAATACCGCACCCTCAATTTGTTAATGGCATGCAGCAGGAACCTATAGAAGGTATAAGTTTTGCATACAGCTTTGATGACCCGAAAGCTCCTGACAGACATACAACTCAATACTTTGAAATTTTTGGCAACAGAGGTATATACCACAAAGATTGGTCTGCTTGCACTATCCATTCTATCCCTTGGGTTCTTGCCGGGCCTGATAAAAATTTTAATGATGATGATTGGGAGCTTTATGCCCCAGGAGACTGGAGCCAGGCATATAATGTTGCAAATCAATATCCTGAGAAACTTAAAGACCTTCAGGCATTATTCCTGATAGAAGCCTCCAAATACAAAGTTTTCCCATTAGATGACCGAAAAGCTGAACGATTCAATTCAGATCTTGCCGGGAGACCTGATCTTCTGCAGGGACGTACAACCATGACATTGTATCCAGGCATGAGTCATCTGAATGAAAATACTGTTCTTAACATAAAAAATAAATCCTTTTCAGTTACAGCTAAAGTTGAACTTAAAGATGACACCACAAACGGTGCTATAATAGCCCAAGGAGGAAGATTTGCTGGCTGGTCCCTTTATATGAAAAACGGTTATCCTGTTTTCTGTTATAACTGGTTCAACAGACAACATTATTATATTGGCAGCAGAGAACAGCTTAGTGCCGGAGAACATTTTATACACTTCGAATTCAAATATGATGGTGGTGGTATAGGTAAAGGAGGAACAGGAATATTATATGCAGACGACCATGATATAGCTCAGGGACGTATTGAAAATACGGTTCCGTTTGTATTCTCTGCTGATGACTTTATGGATATAGGAAAAGATTCAGGAGCTCCGGTTACGGAAGACTACGGCTCCTACCAGGGAGGTTTTACAGGTACTATAAATTGGGTTAAAATCAATATAGGCTCGGAAGTGAATGATGATCCTGTAGGAAAGGAACATGCATATCTGGTTAGGCAATAAAAAAGTTGAAAGTTTAAAGCTAAAAGCTTAAAGTAAACAAAAAGACCTCTGCAAATCATAGAGGTCTTTTGCTTTCATTTCTATTGATTCTTTAATTCATTTTAGAAATTTAATACAAGTTTTAATAAAAGTCCTACTGCTGCCATTACAATAATAATGATTGGTTCCTGGATCTTTTTAAACTTAAACAATACCAAACCTGTAGATAAAGCGATCAGCATAGTTGGTATATTTACCAGTGTTCTCTTGCCCAATACCATAACTGACCCGGCTATTGCTCCAATAGCGGCAGCAGTAACTCCATCCACAAATGCCTTTATAGCAGGATGCTTACCAAACTTTTTAAAATATGGTGCGGGCAGAACAGTAAAAATGTAACATGGTAAGAAAGTAGCAGCAGCAGCAGCGCATGCTCCCCATATGCCAGCTGCAAGATATCCGATAAAACCAACTGTAATTACTACCGGCCCTGGGGTAATCATAGCAACAGCAACTGCATCCAAAAACTGTTGCTCGGTAAGCCATTGATATTCTTTAACCGTTCCTCCATATAAAAAAGGTACTATAGCCAAACCACTTCCAAAAACAAAAGCTCCCGCTTTAGTAAAAAAGAGGATAATCTGCCACAATCTGTTATTATCAGTATCTACCAATGGGAGACTAAACAATAGCGGCGGAACAATCATTCTAAAACTTTTGACCATCATAAATTTCGGTGGTGCCTTCATAAACCAGACAAGAACCCCTGAAGCAATGATCAGCCAGATTATTTTTTTCTTCCATAGTGTTAGATTTTTTTATTTTCTTAAAACCTAATATTTACAATTCAAGAGACCTCCTATAACTTAAAACTTATTACTTATAACTTATTAAATTCCCACCCATGTGTTTCTTCACTCACATGTTTACACCAGCTATAAAGCGCATCATAAATAATCATTCCCTGTTTTAACATTTCATGATCATTCTTAAAATTATATGACAAGCCTGCTGATATTGCAAATAGTCCTGAAGCCTGGGGCGCCAGATCATAGCGATCCGTGTCAGCAGCTCTTACTATTACTGCCAGCCTGTATAAAGCATTATCCTGAATCCCATGTTTCTTTAAGAAATAATCAAAGGTGCATCTATCTCCTTCATGAGTATACTCAACTCCGGGAATATCATAGGGAATAGCATTCAGTTCGGTTGCCTTCTCAATTACCTGATTGGTTGGAACGAATATAAATTCCGGTGAATCATCAATAAACCTGCTGATCAGCCAGGGACAAGCAATCCTGTCTATTTTGGGGCGTTCTCTTGTTATCCACTTCATAATAATACTTGGTTTTATTGATCGTGCTTTCTGAAGTCCAGTGAATGGAACACAAATAAACGCACTGCATTCGTTGAGATATATTTATTTCCTGCAGTTTCCTGTTGAAAGGCATTCATATAGCCTAAATGAACATTGAGATGTGGCGTAAACTGATATCCAAAGCCAATAAAGAATCTGTTTTGATCGAAATAATTGTAGACTATATTTTTTCCAAAATTTACAAACACCTCATTCATAAGTATAAAAAATGGGGTTTTAGCAACAATTTCTTTGCCTTTCAAAGGAACAAATAATGATAAATTATATCTGAGCCTGAAATTGAATGTTGTCGAACTTAGCAACTTATCATTAACAACCTTCCTGTTAAACCTCTCTTCAAGTCTTATCCATTGCAATGTCTGGAACCTTACATACTTCTGCCTCCACCATATCTGCTGCCATGTTCTGTTTTCCGGACGAATTGTATTGAGTCCTTTGCCGGGGTAATGCTCAACAAAAGCATAGCCCAGATTTAATCTGAAATTATCACTAACAAAATAAGTTAATGCTGGCCTGATCAGTAGCTGAAAGGGCCTTTCAACAAAATGATCTGTCTGTCTGTAATGGAGATCCAACCAGATTCCCCAATGATTGGACAATCTGGTTTGATTAAAATATCCAAGCCATAACTGCTCCCTCTCATGCGTCTGTTTAGCAGGTGTTTGCCCTTGCATATCAAAGGATAGAAACAACAAAGTGATAATAAAAGGAAAAAGTATTTGTTTCATAATTCTATCATCTGATAACCTACTTTATATACATTTTTAATTTCTACTCCTGATTTGGAGTTAAGGAGTTTTTTCCTCAGGTTTTTAATGTGAGCAAACAAAATGTTAAAAGAATCAAGATTATCCACATCATCTCCCCAGAGGTATTCTGATAATAGTTCTTTAGAGACCACCCTATGTTTATTGGCATGAAGATGAAGTAAAATATCATATTCTGTTTTGGTCATCTTTAAAGGCTGATCCCAGACAAATACAGTTCTTGCGTAGAGATCAATAACAATGTTACCAATATATATCTTTGAGTTGCTCTGGAATTTTTTTCTCCGTGTAACAGATTTTATTCTGGCAATAATTTCCTCTGGGTGCATTGGAAGTACCAGATAATCGTCCACTCCCAGCTCAAATGCCGAAAGCTTATACTCCAGAGCATCATTGGACGATAATAATATCAATCCTTCATTCCTGTCATTTTCAGAAAGCTGCCTCAACCAGTCATAACACTCCGATTCTATCTTATCAATTTTTATAATAAGACAATCATATTCATAAAGCATAAACTTTTCAGAGGCCTGCTGAATGGATGATACACTATCGTGTAAAAAATCCTGCCTGACCTTAAGATCAGGTAAATCTGTATCTGAAAAATTTACTAAAAGAAGTTTCATTTACACAAACTTACAATTTGATTGTGAAGATTTGCTGAATTGAATACTTCCGAATTACTCTTAAAGAAAAAAATAAAAAATTCAGTGTTATTTTCGGGAATCGTACCACCAATAATTTAGTGTAGATAATTTTCACCTAAGGAAAAAAGTTTTTCTGAGTCACAAAATTTCAGACACATCATCACCTTTCTTACCTTAAGTCAAGGTTATTATTATTACACATCAATACATTTGTCTATCAACAATTTAAACCTTTAAAATGAAAAATTTAAAATCAATCAAAATCTTCTTGTTTGTTACAGGGATGATCGGGGTAATAATCGGAGCTTCTCTATTACTGAATCCCATAGAATTTGAAGCATCTGCAGGCATTCACCTTGAAAACGAGGTAAATATTTTAAGTGAGGTAAGAGCTCCCGGTGGTACATTAATGGCTGCTGGTATACTGATCGCCTCAGGAGCTTTTATATCCGGTATGACATATATATCTATAATATTGGCAGCATTATTCTATTTAGCTTATGGCATATCCAGAACAATCAGTATACTTTTAGATGGGGTACCTACTGACACACTTGTAATGGCTACTGTAAGTGAAATTATTATCGGGTCAATAAGTTTATACATATTATCTAAATTTCCGAAGCCACAATACCAAGGCGATTAATCAAATAATTTCTTCATTTCGATTTATCATTTTCCATTAACCGTTTTCTGATTCTGCTGAAAGATTCCGGAGTAACACCGATATAGCTGGCAATTTGATGCAAAGGAACCCTGATTAAAAGCTCAGGTTGCATATTCATCAGAATCCTGTATCTTTCTTCAGGTTTATGATGATTGAGCAAATTCATTCTATATTCAATCTTGGAATAATCCTGAGTCATTAAAGTATGCACTAGATATTTCAGCTTGGGATATTTTCTATGCAACTCATATTCCTGTTCACGAGTACCTGTGATCAGCACACAATCTTCCGTACAAACCAACCAGTAGGCAGAAGGGGCCTGTTCCAGATAACTAGAATAAAGAACAGCAGGCTCGCCCTCAAGAAAAAATGCCGTAGTCCTTTCTTCTCCGTCAGCCAGCTGATACTGACGTATACAACCTTTTAAAACAAAATAACAGGTATCACATATGTTCCCTTCTCTTTGTATTATCGTTCCTTTTTGAAAAGCTCTGACATCAGTATTCTCTACAATAAATTGTATTTCATCTTCTTCAAATTTATTTAGCCTGGTGATAAAATCTGTCAGTAGTTTTTTCATAGAAGTGAAAGTTATGTGCTATAAGCCTGAAAATTAAAACACAAGATACTCCATTTAAAAACCAAAACATATCTAACATATACTCAAGAATAGCAGCCATATCTCAATTCATCAAATAGATTGTTACTTTCATTAATTATAATAGACTTAGTGCTTCTCCCACAAACTATAAATGCAGCGACAGTGCAAAGAAAATATTTACACCTATATAAGCTCCCTCTCCTTTTGAAATGTGAAAAAATAATCTTAAAAATCACTAATGCAATAGTTGCCCAAACTGCATAAACAATAAGTCTTGGAATTATTCTTAAAAAAGGCGGCATTACCAAACGTATAGTCTTGCCAGGGTTTCACTAAAATAAAGAAATAAGATTCTGGCAAAGGTAGTTGATCCAACATAAGTTTTCCATAAGAGATGCGCTGAAAAAATTTCTGGACGAGCTGCACGACTGGGAATTGGTACATCCTAATAAGCTACTGGTAAGTAATAATATATATTCTTCAATAAGTCTTTTAAATGAGCTTTTCAAACTCATAATTATTCCCTATCTCGGCTAGCATTCGTTTTTTTTTAATCACATCCTCTTCCTAATAATACAAGACAATTTTAGTTTAAGAATCAAATCCTGAGTAATAGTAAACACTTATATTTTCTAAAAACAACTCTGTTTCAAAACCTTATACAATACCACCACAAAAGATATTTATCAGCCTGTTTTATTTTCTTTTAAATAGATATTTTTAACGGCTTTTCATCAAAACTTTGATTCGATGGAAGGCGTATTTATTTAAATTCCAATTGAATATGAGACCAACCTATACGATACCATTACTTTTACTACTGGTATCTTTTCAAACAAGGGCACAGAGTATACTTAATTTTTCTGTAGCTCAGCCCCCCAGTATACTTACTGTAAATGCCGGGACAAATAAATCAATCTCCAACGGACAGCAGACTGTGCTTGGAGGATCACCAAGTGTGAGTGGGGGCACTTCACCTTACACATACAGCTGGTCACCATTACAGGGCTTAAACCAGGACAATACAGCAAATCCTGCTGCTAGTCCAATAGTTTCTACGGTTTATACAATGACAGTAACGGACAGCAAAGGATGCAGTAATTCCAAAAGCGTGACCGTTACAGTCAATGGTGTTCCTGTTGGAATCTTTAATGGGTATGCATCTTCGATCAATGTATTTCCTAATCCTACAAACGGCTCTCTGTTTATATCTTCTGACCTCATTCCCGGGAAAGAACTTAAACTGGAAGTTATTAACCCACAAGGCATTCGTGTTTATGAAGATATTCTTTACAGTTCCAATGGAGCTCTGGATGCCTTAGTAAACCTTCCTGAAGATATCAAAGGTCTGGTCATGATCAAACTATCCAGCAATGATTTGCAGGTAGTTCATAAAATAATGGTTGAATAATTTTCCTGCAGGTATATGATAAAGGAGTACAAACGTTCACATAATAACGTCAGAATAATATTTACCCTGCTACTGCTTTCCCTTGCCGGAAACCTGAAAGCTCAGAATACTATCATTTTCAAGGGTGATTCCGTAAAATTATCGCTTGATACCTACAGAGGACAGGTAGTCTGGCAGAAGGCAGCTGAATTTAGTGGTAAGCCCGTTATATGGACTGATATCCCCGGAGCTACATTCAATAATTATTGGGTAAAACCAACAGAGCATACCTTTTACAGAGCGAAGGTTACAGAAGGCACTTGTAATCCTGTGGTTTACTCTCCTGAAAAGGTTGTATTGATCAGTTCACAGCCAGGAGTATCCATTACTGTGAAAGCACCTACAAATATCACACACAGTACCGCCGACATTTCAGCATTTGTAGAGCGTTTAGGAGGAGATGCAAAAGTTACAGCAAGAGGTGTCTGCTGGGGTACAAGTATCAATCCTACGATAGAAAACAGCAAAACTATCAATGGCACCGGAACCGGTTCGTTTAATGCGACTCTTACAGGACTTCAGGAAAATACTACCTATTATGTAAGAGGATACATTACTGCAGATAGCTTGTACAGCTACTATGACGCTGAGCCCCCACTTATTGGTTATTTCACTTTTAAAACACCTTATAGGGTAAAGGTAACAGGAAATAAACAAACTGAAACATCCTTTACCACAGCCACTCTGAAAAGTGACATTTCATTCAATGGAACGAATGTTCCGATTGTTTCAAAAGGTATTGTCTATCGTACTGTTTCCGATTACAGAATTGATAAACGAGAGCCGGACCTGACAGATACCAAGACGATGGATGGTTCAGGAAGCGGATCCTTTACGACAAATCTTACAAACCTAAAGTCAGGAGGATATTATATATATCGGTCATATGCTACCACAACAGATGGAGTAACCTACTATAGCGATGGCTGGACCTTTAAAACGCTTCAACCATTAACTCCACTACTTACAGGTTTGAATCGCCTTGAAATTGGTCGTGCAGATGTAGGTATTACTGTTTACGGAACAGGATCTTATTCTGAATATGGAGTATGTTATGGACTTTCGTCTTCACCAACGATTGAAGACACACTTTCAAGTACTGGAATTCTTCAAATATTAAAAGCCAATACCAAATACTATGCTCGTGCTTATGTAATCGATTCAAGTGGAACCGTAATTTATGGAAATGAAATATCCTTCACAACCCTACCCATGAATTCCCAACCTTTAACTGTAACTAATTATGGGGCGACAGTTGAAGCAGGTAATGTCTTTACCAATTCTATTATTGAAGGATCAGGAACAGTCGCCAACAAAGGTATTTGCTATGATATCCCTGAAGATCTACCGGTCATCATTGTAACCACCGACAACAAAACAACTGCAGAAGGACCTGGAAGTGGTACTTTTTCGAGCACACTTAAAGGACTTACCAAAGAAGGGACTTATCACTATAGAGCCTATGCTACGCTTAACAACGGAACTACTGTTTATTCCGGTTACAAACACTTTTTCTTTTACGACTTTGCCGATGCTGAAGTGCAAATCAATAAGATTATTTCTATTCAACATAACGCAGCAGTTTTAAGCAGCAAAGCAGAACTTATTGAAGGAACAGGAAGAGGCACAATTAGTTCAAGAGGAATCTGTTACAGTACTGAAGCTAATCCTTCCGTTGCTGATTCGAAAGTGACTGCAGCTAACACCGATGGGGATTTACAAACCACTCTCACAGGTTTAAAACCAAATACCACTTATTATGCGAAAGCTTATGTCATAGTCAATGCTTATGGACAAGGATATTCGACATACTATAGCGATGAGCTTTCGTTTACTACATTCCCTTCTCCAGTGGCATCGGTTACTACAGAAACTCCCTCTTCTATCGCTAATACCTCTGTTGTACTGGGTGGTAAAGTTATAATCAACGATATTGTAGCTGAACGTGGTATCTGCTGGAGCTTGTCTCTTTCACCTAACATACTTGGCAATAAAGTTGCAGAAGGTACAGGAGCCGGTTCTTTCACTATTACACTAACAGGCTTAACACCTGGCACCAGGTATTATGCAAAAGCCTATGCCAAAACAAGTAGCGGTAGCACGATGTACGGAGAAGAGGTTTCCTTTACTACAGAGATGATTCCAATAACTATTTCTACCACTTCGATAAGTGGCATCACGTCAAATGGAGCTATGTCAGGAGGTTCCGTTATATTGGAAGGAGGAATGACTGTCATTGGGAGAGGTATTTGTTATGGTACTTCAGAAGGGCCAACCATCAGCAATACTAAAACAAATAATGGTCAGGGTTCTGGAACCTATACAAGTACCTTAACAGGTCTTACTTCTAATACAACTTATTATGTAAGAGCATATGCAACTGATCATAACAATAAGACACATTATGGCGATGAGATAAGTTTTACAACTCCGACTGCTTCTACATTCCAGGTTACAACTATTCCTATGGCTAATATTCAGCTATTGACTCCCACCTATAGTGGCACTTCTGGAGGATCAGTTAGTGGAACAGGAACTATATCCGCTAAAGGAGTGTGCTGGAATACATCTGAAAATCCCACTATTGCCAACTCAAAAACTACTAATGGAACAGGACTAAGTGCTTTCAGTAGTATAGTTACGGGACTAAATCCGGGAGCTACATATTATTATCGCGCCTATGCTACCAATAGTGCAGGAACAACCGTTTATGGAGAGCAGTATTCTGTTTATTATACAACTACCATCACCACTGAATTGCCTTATAATATTCAGGCTACATCAGCATATTCCGGGGGCAACATTCCTACACCAGCTTCCGGAACGATTACTGCAAAAGGAGTTTGCTGGAGTACAGCAGAGAATCCTACCATCATGAATTTCAAAACATCAGATGGTACAGCTTCAGGAACCTTTTCAAGTTCGATGACAGGGTTAACGGTGAATACTACCTATTATGTGAGAGCGTATGCAACATTAAGCACCGGCAGTACCTATTATGGAAATCAACGTTCTCTAACTACCTATCAGGCTGGAACAGTCTCAGTCTCTACTCTTTCAGCTTCAAACCTTACTGACGTTAGCGCTGAAATCGGAGGAAAAGTTATAGGTTTAGAAAACATACAAGCTCGCGGTATCTGCTATGGCAT
Source organism: Bacteroidota bacterium (assembly GCA_023428135.1). GTDB lineage: Bacteria > Bacteroidota > Bacteroidia > Cytophagales > Cytophagaceae > Sporocytophaga. The sequence continues at coordinate 92,320 of JAEYZG010000037.1, forward strand.
CTTACCAAATCCATCTTTAAGCAACAAGGTTGTACCTGTATTTACTTGGACGACAGATTATGTATTTAATGCCAAAGCTACAGGATTAAATGAAAGCACACTCTATTATGCCAGGGCCTATGCAACTCTGTCTAATGGTTCAACAGTATATGGAAATGAGATTTCATTTACAACACCAGTAAGTCCATCCTATACTGTTACCACAGCTCAGGTTAGTGATATTCAACCATTCTGGGCAATGGGTGGAGGCACCTATAGCGGACCAGGAACTATAACTGACAAAGGTGTAACATTTGGAACCAGTCCTAATCCTGTCGCATATTCAGCCGGATCAGGAATCAGCCAGATGCCATCCGAAACATCTGCTTTTCAAGGGCAACTTGGTCCGTTACAACCTAATACTTTATATTATGCCAGGGCATACATAGCTGCTCCAAGTGGAAAGATTATTTATGGAAATGAGATTACATTTACTTCTGGCAGTATACAGGTAATGACAGGAGGCTCAAATGTATCAGGAATGTCCGCTACCTTAAGTGGGTATATTACATTATATAGTGGAGCAACCATAAAAGACAAAGGTATCTGTTGGAGTAGCACCAATACCACCCCAACTACTGCTGACACTAAATCATCACAAGGAACCGCTGCCGGCAGCTATAGTACCACAATTACTGGACTATCTCCAAGTACCATCTATGCGTTTAGAGCATATGCAATCACAAGCAGTGGCTTAACTATCTATGGAGAAGTAATAGGTTTTATTACTAGAGATCATGCTACCATTCATGTAGAAACCAGAGGTTCTTCTGAAAAAACGACTACCAGTTTATTAATTGGTGGAGAGGTTGTAAACGAAGGTAGTGAAGTGGTCACTTCCAGGGGTGTTTGTTATGATGCATCCAATCCGAACCCAACCACTGCAGATAGCAAGGTAACCAGCGGTTCCGGCAATGGAGCCTTCGGAACTTTATTGAGCGGCTTGCAACCGTCTACAAGATACTACTACAGAGCATATGCTGTTACCAATGCCGGTAAGACAGTTTACGGAAGAGTTATTATGGGCTTTACCCTTACATACGATAACATACCTCCTCCTGCACCAGATCCCGAGGAGCCAACGCCCCCTAATAATGGAGGTGGAAGTGACGGTGGTGGTGGATTCACTCCCGGAGTCGGAGATCGTTATCTGATGGTCGGAAGAGTATTTGGCCCCGCAAAGCAGGACTGCCGTGAAGGAAGCAACTACTTCCAAGATTATAAGGCTTATGGAATTTTATATGTGGAAGGGAAACATACAAAGGCTTCCTATGATCAGGCAAGGGCTAGTCTGGATGCTCAAATGAGAGCGAAATATTATGGTGACAAATATACTTACGGGGTAGAATCATCCGCAGACTACAATGCTAATTACAGATATGCTGTAATCATTGAGTATAAAAAGAAAATTACAGGTTGGGATTGTTACAGTGTCTACGTTACGATAGGATATGGGAATTCATATGATGAAGCCTTGACTCATGCTTTATCGCGAAAAAACAAGGATGTGAACAATGGTGATAAGGCACCTTATAAAGTACTTAAGCAGCTACATTGGTAGTATGTGGAAAGTATAAGTTTCCGTCCTATCTATATTTCTAAGAATCCATCAAAAACAATTGTATTGTTCTAAAAATTCAAAAGCGTTTCATATTACAGTGAAACGCTTTTGATATAATGGACTGTTAGTTAGAACTATTTCTTTTCAATATTTGCATCATTTACCACTGCATTCTGCTGCATCCTTATTCTTCCTGCATAGTCCCAGTCTACCAAAGGATAAACGTTGTATTTCTTCGCTTCGCTTTCATAGAGCGCTTTCAATTCTTTTAACTTATCAGGATATTTTGCAGCAAGATTATTGCGTTCATTAAAATCTTCATTCAGATTATATAATTCCCAAACATCCTTTGAAGGGTCTGATACAATAGTTTTTCTTTCACCCTCAAAAAAAGCAAAATCAATATAATCAGGATGGTGTGGTGCTGCTGCTTTCCAGCCATCTTTATAAATAGCTCTTGAACCTGCTATAGTATAATATTGCTGGGTATGAGTGGAAGGAGCATTCGGGTTAGAGAAAGAATAATTCAGTTCAAATCCTTCCAAAGGTGCTTGTACATAGTTCTTAACTTTCTCAGGAAAGTTAAGTCCGACAAGTTTAAGAGTAGTAGGATATAAATCTATGATGTGTGCATATTGATTCCTTATCCCTCTTTCCTTTATTCCTCTTGGATAGAAAACAATTAAAGGATTGCGTGTACCTCCTTCAGAAAAAGCATCCTGCTTCCAGTGTTTAAATGGCGTATTGGTAGCCTGAGCCCAACCTAACGGATAGTTCGCGGAAGTAATTACATCCTTTGTTCCAATTTTATCATACTCGCTCAGGATATGTTTTCTGTATTCTTCACGAGTCATTTTTTCTCTTCCCAAAGCTACACTTTTGTTAGTTACCCCATATTCTGTACCTTCCTTGCTTGCTCCATTATCCCCAATAGAAACGAATACAGCTGTATTTTCCAACTGTCCGGTTTCCTTTAGATATGTTAGCACCCTGCCAATCTCATAATCTGTATATTCAAGAAATCCTGCATAAACCTCAAAGAAACGGGCGAATAGTTTACGCTCCTCTGCAGGCAGATCTTTCCATGCTTTAATAAGTGAGTTACGAGCAGGCAGCTGTGCATTAGCAGGTATAATGCCCTTTTTCTTCTGGTTGGCCAATACCTTTTCACGATATGCATCCCAGCCTTCATCAAACTTTCCTTTGTATTTGTCACTCCATTCTTTCTCTACCTGATGAGGTGCATGAGTAGCACCAGGGGCCAGATAAATAAAAAATGGCTTGTCAGGAGCTTTGCTTTTCAACCTTGTAACATAACTAATTGCCTTGTCTGCAAGTAATTTATTCAAATGAGTACCATCAGGCTTAATATGTTCGTTATCTTCAACCAAATCTGGTTTATACTGATCTGTAGCTCCACCAAGGAAACCAAAGTTATGATCGAATCCTTTGCCTGAAGGCCAGCGGGTGAACGGACCAGCATCTGTTGTTTCTTCATCCGGTGTTAAATGCCACTTTCCAAGTTGAAAGGTAGCATAACCATTCTCATTCAGCACTTCTGCAATGGTTGCTTTTTCACTGGGAATCTTGCCATCATATCCAGGATAATCTGCCCTTACAGAAGCACTTGGAAACAAGCCCATGTGAGCAGAATGGGAGTTTCTACCGGTCATTAGGGCTGCACGTGTAGGCGAACAGATACCTGTGGTATGAAAATTGGTATATCGAAGACCATTATTAGCAAGGCTATCAAGATTCGGAGTATTCACCAATCCTCCGAAAACACTGGCTGCTCCGAAGCCTACGTCATCCAGTAAAATCCAGATAACGTTAGGAGCACCAGCAGGTGCTTTTTTCCCGCCATAAATGGTTTTATAAGCAGGCTGTGATTCCTGCCATGAAATGGAAATTTTACCCTCACCTAATTTTTGCTCCTGAGCAAAAGCAGAAGAAAAGGTTGATGCTGCCAGAAATAAAACCGCTGACAATTGATTTATCTGTTTCATCATTTAATAATATTTGAAAATATTTAACAGGTCTAGTATGGACAAAGGAGAATAAAAGCGCTTCATAACAGAAACGCTTTTATTTCAATGCATGATTTTATTTTGCAGGCTCTTCCGCCAGTTTAGGAGTTTCAATCAGTTCAAGCACAACTTCATTCAACTTACCGTTGAACTCAAAAGGAGCTCTATAAGAAGTAGTAACAGTTGTTCCAAGATCCCTTCCTACTTCCAGTCCATCATATCCGCTGCTTGCATTACTGATCTTTCCAAGGTTTCTTGAACCTACCTGCTGACCATTGATAAATAAAGAGACTGCTTTATTCTTGCCATTATTGCTATAGGAAACTTCTGCTTTCAATGATACTTTTCCTGCAGGAATTTCTTTTTCAGATTTGATTTCAATCAGTTTTCCATCTGCATTGTATGCAAAGGCAAGTTTTTTATCCTTTACATAAAGACTTATTCCCGACAATACATTTCCGAAAGAAAACAAAACTCCTTGTGTTGTAGAAGTAACTTCAGCATTGGCAGTGATAGAATAAGAGTCGTTATAAAATTTTGGTGTAGCACTTCTGGAAAGGAAATTTCCTTTGTATAGAACTATTTTCTTTGCATTCCCAAAAGCAGTCTGGTTGTTAACTGCCCAGTCATCTTTTAACGGATACACATTGTATTTCCAGGCTTCTGCTTCAAATGCTTCTGCAAGTTCTTTTACCTTTTCAGGATATTTAGCGGCCAGGTCGTTTTGTTCATTGAAATCTTCACGTACATTGTATAAATACCATCTCTCTTCAGATGCCGGAATCCTCTTTGTGCGGTCATGCGGAAAAGAAGCCTTCCATCCGTCTTTATAGAGGCTATACGACCCTGTCATTTCCTGATATTGAATCGTATGTCTTTCCGGTAAATTTTTATTCGCAGGATCTATGGTGTATGCAAGACTTGTTCCTTCAATTGGTTCCTGCGGATAGCCGTTAATAACAGTTGGAACTTTAACACCTGCAAGTTCAATCGTTGTAGGAAGGATATCATTTACATAAGAATATTGATGACGGATGCCACCTTTGTCTTTAATCTTATTCGGATAAAAGAGAATTAAAGGATCATGGGTTCCACCTTCAAAATTTGCATAACTTTTATAAAAACGGAATGGCGTATTGGTTGCCGCAGCCCATCCATCAGGCCATAAAGCTGAAGAGTTTTCAGTACCTAATTTATCCAGACTTTTCACTTCCTGTGCCAATTGCTGCTCACGAGTATCATCAGGATTTGTAGTGATAAATCTGCCGAATTCCCTTGCACCACCTTCTGCCCCGTTGTCACCAATAAGTAAGGCAATAAGTGTGTTATCTAACTGACCTAATTTCTCTACATAATCAATGATACGACCGATCTCATGATCTGTCTGTGAAAGGAAACCTGCATATACTTCCATATGACGCAGATAAACTTTTTTCTCATTATCAGATAATTTGTCCCACGGCTTCACATTTGGATTAGCAGGAGGTAATGTAGTCCCTGGAGGAACAACACCTTTTGCTATCTGATTTTTTAAAACAGTTTCTTTGTATTTGTCCCATCCGGCATCAAACTTTCCTTTGTATTTATCTATCCACTCTTTGGAAACCTGATGCGGTGCATGTACTGCGCCTGGAGCAAAGTAAAGGAAGAAGGGCTTATCCGGAGCTGCAGCTTTCTGTCCGGCTATAAAGTTAATGGCTTCGTTCGCGAATAATTCATTTACGTGTCTTCCCTTAGGATCTTCAGGCTCTCTTTGTGTATTACGGTATAAAATCGGATGCCACTGATCACCTGCACCGGTTTCAGGAGGAAAACCATAGAAGTGATCAAACCCTCTACCCGTAGGCCATCGATTGAACGGACCAGCTTGTGTAGCATCAGAAGGATGTGTTAAATGGTATTTACCAACAGCAAAAGTATTGTATCCATTTTCACGCAGTATTTCAGCTACAGTTGCTTTTTCAAAAGGTAAGTATCCATCATAGCCAGGTGTATCGTAAGAAGTGCTTGCAAAAAAACCAAAATGTACAGAATGGGTATTTCTTCCTGTCAACAATGCAGCCCTTGTCGGCGCACAGTATGCTGCTGTGTGGAAGTTTGTATAACGCAATCCCTGATTGGCCAGGCGATCGAAGTTAGGTGTTTCGATTAACCCTCCAAAAGCTGTGGAAGCTCCATAACCGATATCATCGATAAGGATCCATATAATATTTGGTGCACCCTCGGGGGCTTTGGGCTGATTCTGCGGCCGGGACACTTTAGTCTCCGCAAGTGTTTTTCCTATCTTTCCCTGAAAGACAGGTGTAGGACTGTGCTGTGCACTGGCATAAAAACCAAGCGCCAGCAAACCTGCTGATGCAAGTATTTTAAATCTATTTGGTTTCATTATATAGTTTTGGTTGTTTTATTTTTTCTGTTCCGCTGTAGTCTTGATATTTTGCTTGATATAATATTCTATGTCTATCAGTGGATAGACATTATATTTTGCAGCTTCCTCATCATATAAGGCCTTTAGCTCCTTTAACTTTTCTGGATATTTCTTTGCTAAATCAATACGCTCGTTAAAGTCTTCGTTCAGGTTGTATAATTCCCAAACATCATTGTCAGCATTATTTACATAAACAGGTTTCGTTTCTCCTAAGTATGAAGCGAGGTCTAATGGATTTGGATGGTGCGCTGCAGAGGCTTTCCAGCCATCTTTTACTATTGCTCTGTTTCCGAATATGGTGTAATACTGTTGTGTATGTATGCTCGGCGCATTCTTATCTTTGATTGCATATGCCAGACTTTTACCATGTAAAGGTTTTTGATCAATATTTTTAATCTTCTCAGGTTGCTGGATGCGTGTTAGCTCAAGGATGGTAGGATAAATATCTATCACGTGCCCATATTGATTCCGTATTCCACCTTTTTCTGTTACAGCTTTGGGATAAGAAAATATTAAAGGATTGTGTGTACCACCTTCAGCATTTGCATCCTGTTTCCACAGTTTAAAAGGAGTATTCGTTGCTTGTGCCCATCCTAAAGGATAATTGGCAGAAGTAATGACTTCTTTGCCTCCTATCTTATCATATTCACTTTGGATAAACTTTTTGTAATCTTCACGGGTCAAGGTATTTGTTAAGCCTGAGGTAACATTAGGATTTTGAGTGGTGACTCCATATTCCGTACCTTCTTTGCTGGCACCGTTATCCCCGACTATTACAAAGAATGCTGTGTTATCAAACTGTCCTGTAGTTTTCAGATGAGTTATCAAACGACCTATTTCATAATCGGTGTATTCCAGAAAACCTGCATACACTTCCATGAATCTGGCATTTACCTTTTTTTCATCAGGAGAAAGATCTTTCCATGCATGCAAAAAATTATTTCTTTCAGGCAGTTTAGCATTGGCAGGAATTACACCTAGTTTTTTCTGATTGGCAAATATTGTTTCTCTATAAACATCCCAACCGGCATCAAATTTCCCTTTGTATTTGTCACTCCACTCTTTCGCTACCTGGTGAGGAGCGTGAGCAGCTCCTGTTGCATAATACAGGAAGAAAGGCTTATCAGGGGCAATTGATTTCTGTTTGGTAATATAACTGATGGATTTGTCAGTAATAATTTTATTTAAGTGACTACCATCAGTCTTCACGTGCTGATTATCTTCTACCAGATCCAATTTATATTGGTCTGTTGCTCCACCTAAAAAGCTTAAGTTATGATCAAAACCTTTACCAGATGGCCATCTCAGAAAAGGTCCAAGATCAGAATATTCAGAGCCTGGAGTTAAATGCCACTTTCCAACATGATAAGTGCTGTATCCACTTGCCTGCAGAGCTTCTGCTATTGTTCCATTCTCAGGTTGGATGTATCCATTATAACCAGGGAAGTCTGCATAGATAAATGGCGGGGGGAACAATCCCATACCTACTGCATGATGATTACGGCCTGTAAGTAAGGCTGCACGAGTAGGTGAACAGATTCCTGTCGTATGGAAATTTGTATAGCGTAGTCCGTTATTAGCAAGCGTATCTAGATTGGGAGTGTTGATAAGCCCACCAAAAGTGCTGGTAGCACCATATCCGACATCATCTAAAAGGATCAAAACCACATTAGGAGATCCTTCAGGTGCAGCCTTGTTAAATTCCAGTTTATAAGGTACAGCTTCGGAAGCGTTCTTGGCAATCCTGCCTTTCCATTCCTGTGTCTGCTGCCCCTGAGAGGCTAGTGATCCAAGCAAAAGCATGGATGAAAGTAGTATGTGTTTTTTCATAGTGATTAAATTAACACCTTAATTTATACCATCCCTATTGACTATATAGAGATTAACTTCTTATAAAAGCCCTCCAATACAGCTGAAGGGCCTATAACTCTTTGCTGTCAATACCTTTTAGAGATCAATCGCACAAAAGGGAATGACATAAAAGCTTACAAGGTTTTATGATATAACCTACCTTTAGAATAATAAAGCATTCTTAAAAGGTCATATAAACTTTATAAAATTAATTAATAAAATATGAGAGGCTGTTGGTGGCTGAACTGCCTGGTGGTGAACAAACATACCAAAAAGGAGGATATAAAAAAATAGTATAACGGTGAACACCCTGGCGAACCACTAAACTCTCTGGGATTCGTACCTAAGGTTTCGGGAAGAATACCACTAAGTAAGGCGAACTTTATCAGTTATAGTCTCGCTCCCTATAATCATAACTATTCGTCAGATCAACTGACTTATGAATGACACCATTTTCGTTTATATAGATATTTTCATCAAAACAAGAATGCTATAATTTCAACTATTGGATTATTGGCAAGGAAATGGAAAGATATAAATCCTAACTCTCCCAAATTCAAAAAAAATCACAAAATAACTTTAAAAGTTGAACCTTTATCCGGTTCACTCTCCACTTTAATACTTCCTCCGGTATTTTCAATCATTTTCTTTACGATATAAAGCCCTACCCCTGTTCCCTCTACATGGGTATGCAAACGCTTAAACATCTGGAACAATTTGCGTTGCTGTCTTTCATCCAATCCGAGACCATTATCTTTAAATGAAAGCATAATTCTTCCACCTTCTAACCTTTCAGTCTTTATTTGAATTACTGGTTCCCGTTCACTTCTGTATTTAATTGCATTACTCAAAAGATTGTATATAATACTTCTTAAATTCTTTTTGGAAAAATGAATTGAAACTATCTGTAGATCCTCAATAAAAGTGACATTATCCTTTTTAATCTGTAGCCTGTAATCCTGCTTAAAATCGTTAATAATGGTCTTAAATGATACATCTTCTGCAGCATCATTCACACTTCTTTGGATCCTGCTAATTTCAGTTAATTCCTCTATAGTAATTTTTAACCTTTCAATAGAAGTCTTTATCATCTCAATAACAGACCGCTGTTCTTGCGATCTACTTCCTTTATACCAATCAAATATAATATCAACCAAAGCTTCCATATTGATGATGGGAGCTTTCAGATCATGAGATGCTGTATAAATAAAATTATCAAGATCATTGTTAATCCTTATTAATTCAGAATTTTGATTTTCCAGCTTTTTTTCATTCTCAATTCTTTCGGTAAGGTCTATACCCATGATTACTACTCCCCTTACCTTATTATCATATATATCAGGTATAAAACTAAGGCTAATTGTCTTTGATACCATGCTTTTTAGCTTCAATTCAACTTCAGCAGAAGTTTCACTACCAGAGAATGATCCGTTCAGCAATTCATGAAATATATCATAGGTTTCTTTATCCATCCCTTCCTGAATTAATTCACCTTCTATATCATCAGAGACATTTCTGATCTTTTTAAAATTCTCATTTGCGAACTGACATATGCCATCTTTATTGATATACGCTATCATTGCGGGTATTGCATTGGTTATAAGACTCAACTGGTTTTCTCTCTTTTTTAACTCATTTGTTCTTTCCCTTATTTTTTCTTCCAGATTCTGATTCGTGGCTTTTAATTCATCCTGAATATCTTTAAGTTCTGTTATATCTCTTGAAATGGCAAGAATATGTGTCACGTTACCATCGGCATCCCTTTGAAAAGGTATTTCCCTTGATGCTGTCCAATTCCACTTCCCAGTACTAGGGTCTTTTACACTAAACTCAAATGTAGTAATCTCATCATCTTTTAACTTTTTAAATTTTTCATATCTGGCTTTTATTGCTGAATTTTCATCTGGATGACTATTCCGATGAAAGTGTACCAGTGATTCCGGTGAAAGTGTACCACTTTTAACAGGCAGGTAATGTTAAAACAAATATATTATTTTTTGTTAAATTTCTTTCTTAAAGATTCTCCTTCAAGAT
>JAEYZG010000046.1 GCA_023428135.1 Bacteroidota bacterium
TGTTATAACTAGAAAAGATAGAGAAGAGTTAATTGTTGGATTATTAGAGAAGTATCCCAACTGCAAAATGTATCGTGATGAGTTTGTTTTAGGTTTTAAGTTGCTGGATATTCCACTTTTAGCTAAGCAAAGTGGGGCGAGGTTTACTTTTACGGATTCAGATATTATCTACTTTAGAAACTGTTTTGAATATTTTACTCGTGATGTAAATACGTATTTACGCACTGATGCCATAAAATTATCTTTCAAGTTAAAGGATGCTTTATTAAAATACAAATGGGATATTCCGTACAAATTTAATTCAGGTTTTTTTTCTTTCGACTCTAAAGATTTTGATTTGGAATTTATAAACTATTATCTAGGTCTACCTGATGTAAGAAAATCTCCATGGCTGAGTGAACAATCTTGTTGGGCACTCCTTTTTGGAAGATCGGGAAAAGCATTTTGTCCAGATGAAAAGCAATTTATCTGTAAAGAGGATTTTTTAGAAGGAGATTCAAATACATTAGCCATACATTTAATAGGTAATTTAAAGGCAAGAGTCAATGAATTGGCTTCTGATGTACGTTTAATGGAGATCAACGAAAAGGTTCCGGCATTTATAGAGTCAAGAAATGTAACTATATGGGATTGGGCTAAGAAGACGGCAGATAGATTGTGCGCGTTTTAACCGATATTTGGTAACGCATCTCTCTAAGAGTTTTAATTAAGATTCTATGGTCTTCGGAGCTTTAAACCTTTTCGCAAAAAAGACTATAGATATTTTAGGAAAAATTGAAGTTGCGTTAGAGGAGGTTTAAATTAGTTAACATTTAATAGTATTGATTTAGTCATTTAATAGGGTGGAGCCTTAATATGAAGATTCTGTTGATTACCCATAAATTCTATCCATATATTGGTGGTATTGAGGTCAACTCGGAAATATTAGCATCAGAATTCCAGAAAGCTGGTCATGAAATCCGAGTTGTAACTTGGACTCCTGATAATGCTGATAATAGGAACTTTACCTATGAAGTTTTTCGGAATCCTGGTATTTATCAACTTTTTAAACTGCATAGTTGGGCGGATGTTGTGTTTGAAAATAATCCGTGCCTACGTTTGTCCTGGCCGGCCTTGGTGTTGAAAAAAAGAAATGTGGTAGCTGTAAGAACCTGGATTGCCCGATCGGATGGAAGTCTGGCTGTGCAGGACTTATTAAAGTTACTACGGTTGAGGCTGGCAAATGGAATCATCGCAATTAGTAATTCTGTGAAACAACGTTCTAGTAACCAGGCAATTGTAATTGGAAATCCCTTCAGAAGTACATTATTTAAGAACTTAGGCTTTGCAAAACCTAAGGATTTTGTATTTATAGGAAGATTGGTTTCAGATAAGGGGGCTGATTTGGCAATAAAAGCATTACATTTAATTATAGAATCTTCTATTCTAAATGTAAAACCTACGTTAACCATTATTGGAGATGGACCTGAGCTTGAAAAATTAAAATCTCTTACGGGACAATTGAATCTTCAATCCTTTGTTTTTTTTACAGGAGCTTTAAGTGGGGAAAAACTTGTAGAAGTAATTAATGAACATAAGTATTTATTAGTACCATCGTTATGGGAAGAGCCTTTTGGCAATGTAGCATTGGAAGGGATGGCATGTGGATGTGTACCAATAGTATCTTATGGAGGGGGATTGCCAGATGCAGTGGGGGACGCCGGCTTAGTGTTTGATAGAGGGAATGTGGATGATTTGAAAAATAAAATGATAGAAGTTTGTACGAATAAAGAACTAGTAGAAAAATTGAAAAATAAAGCGACTTCTCATTTACAAAATCATATGCCGGAAGTAGTTGCTAATAAATATTTGCAAGTTATTGAATCTGCAAGAAATTAATGATGAAAATAATACTTTCTCATCCAACAGGAAATGCCAATGTTCGGGCAGCAGCAATAGGGGTGAACAGAGCTGGTTTATTGGATGAGTTTTATACATCAATAGCTGTGTTTCCCGGAGATCAATTGAGTAAACTCGCTCAATTTGGAGGACCTTTTGCAGAATTAACACGCAGGTCGTTTGATGTTGAATTAAAAGATAATACGGTTTCGTGGCCTGTCTGGGAAATAGCCCGTTTGCTTTCAGCTAAGGCAGGTTTAAAGTATTTAACAAAACATGAAAAAGGATTTTTCTGCGTAGATGCTGTATATAAGTATTTGGATCTGAAAACGGCCAGAAGACTTGAGGCAAAAGTTAAAGAGATCGGAGCTGTATATGCATATGAGGATGGAGCACTCTATTCCTTCGAAACTGCAAAAAAAATAGGGCTAGCCTGTTATTATGATTTGCCCATTGGATACTGGAGAGCAGCAAGGAGGCTGATGGAGATCGAGCTGGAAAAATGGCCGGAGTGGGCAGGAACTCTTACAGGATTCAAAGATTCCCAAGAAAAACTTTCAAGAAAAGATAAAGAGTTAAAACTTGCAGACAGAATTTTTGTGGCAAGTACTTTTACAGCCAAAACACTTAAAGAATATCCTGATAAAATAGGCCCCGTTGATATTGTTCCATATGGCTTTCCTGACGTTGGTGATCCAAAGGAATATAGCGTAGCGAAACCTCTCAAAGTGTTGTTTGTTGGAGGACTTTCTCAGCGAAAAGGGATTGCCTACTTATTTGAAGCTGCTGAAAAATTAAAGGATGCTATAGAATTAACCCTGGTTGGGCATAAACCTGTAGAAGGATGTTTACCCTTAAATTTCGGACTGAAAAAACATAAATGGATACCGAGCCTACCGCACAAAGAAATATTAAAATTGATGCGAGTTCATGATGTGCTTGTTTTTCCTTCCCTTTTTGAAGGATTTGGATTAGTGATAACTGAGGCCATGTCTCAGGGAACTCCTGTGATAACCACTGATCGAACGGCAGGACCAGATCTAATAGAACATGGAAGAAATGGCTGGATCATCAAGGCTGGTTCCTCTGAAAGCTTAATAGAAATTTTTGAATATTTGCTTGAATATCCGAACCAAATTTCTTTAGCGGGGAAAGAAGCTTGGCAAACAGCTAAAATGCGACCATGGTACGTTTATGGACAGGAGTTGGCGGAAAGAATTAACCTCAAAACGCTATAAGAGAAATCTGAAGGTTTATAAAATTATATTTCTTGAAGAACACTATAAATTTATAATATGGCATCATCGGTATTTACACTTTTTTGGGATAAAAAAAACGGACCGGATGATCTTCAGGAACAAAGTTCTTTACTTAGCCTGAAAAGAGGAATATGGATTTATTTCTTTTTGTTGATTTTTGAAGGAGCACTGCGTAAGTGGTTTTTACCGTTTTTATCAGGCCCTTTATTAATTGTTCGGGACCCAATAGCTGTATGGCTATTATATAATGCTTATCGCAAAGGTTTTTTTAAACCTAATATGTATATATCTATCGCCTGGACATTAATGATTATATCATTTTATACAACTTTGTTTTTTGGACATGGTGATATACTGGTGGCTTTATTTGGATTCCGGATTTTTTTCTTACAATTTCCCGTAATTTTTTTAATCGGGAGTTTATTTAATAAGGAAGATGTAAATCAATTGGGCAAAGCTTTGTTGTGGATCCATATTGGAATGACAATTCTGGTCGCTATTCAGTTTTATAGCCCCCAGACTGCATGGGTTAACCGAGGAATTGGAGGTGATCTAGACGGTTCGGGTTTTTCCGGAGGAGGAGGATACTTTAGGGTCCCAGGTACTTTTTCTTTTACGAATGGACTATCAATGTTTTATGGTTTGGTAGGAGTATTTGTTTTTTATTTCTGGTTGGATGAAACAACTAACATCTCTAAGTGGCTGTTAATTATAGCCTCATTTTGTTTACTCGCTGCCATCCCCCTGTCCATAAGCAGGAGTGTTTTCTTTCAGGTAATAGTAACAGGCATTTTTTCAGTCTTTACAACTGCCAAGAGACCAAAAGCATTTTGGAGGATTATAGGAACGTTTTTGACAGGGATTTTACTTTTCTATTTGTTAAGTATGATGACTTTTTTTCAAACAGCGGTTTCTGCATTTACAGAGAGGTTTACCAGAGCATCAGAAACAGAAGGCGGATTAGAAGGAACCTTAATTGAACGTTATTTAGGAGGATCATTTTCTGCCCTTACTCAACAGGCAAATATTGATTTCTGGGGAGCAGGTCTTGGAATGGGGACCAATGTAGGGGCAAGTCTCTTAATAGGAAAAAGAGCTTTTTTAATTTCAGAGGGAGAGTGGGGGCGCATAATAGGAGAGATGGGTTTTTTCTTAGGGGTTATTATAATCATCCTGCGTTTTGTATTAGTGATGAATATGTTTAAAAAAACATGGAATGCAATAAGTAAAGGAAATTATCTTCCATGGTTATTATTTAGTTTTGGAGGACCTTTAGTATTATTTGGAAGTCTGGCTCAACCTACCGCATTAGGTTTTTCTGTTTTTGCCGGTGGATTATTATTGTCAAGTCTGAATGATAGAAATGCTAATGCATAAAGATTATAAATTATCTATAAGACTAATGCGTGGAGAGTGTAATTTTATATGCATATAATTATTTTTGCACATCCGGCATTCGTTAGTTCTCAAAGCATGCCACGATACGCCGTCTGGTTGAAGAAGGGCATGGAATCGAGGGGACATATGGTGCAAATCTGGTCGCCTGAACCTGTTTTTTATAAAATTCCTTCTCCTTCGGTACTAAAGAAGTGGTTAGGGTATATAGACCAGTATCTGGTATTTCCATTAAAGGTAAAAAGACAAATAGTAAAGCAGCCCAACGATACCTTGTATGTTTTTGCAGATCATGCTTTAGGCCCATGGGTTCCTCTTGTTAAGCATTACCCTCATGTCGTTCATTGTCACGATTTTTTAGCGCAAAGAAGTGCTTTAGGAGAAATCGCTGAAAATAAAACTTCTAAAACAGGAAGATGGTATCAGGCATTCATCCGAAAGGGATACCAGCAAGGGAAAAATTTTATAAGTATCTCAAAAAAAACACAATACGACTTACACCGGTTTTTAGGTCATACCCCTCAGCTGTCAGAAGTTGTATACAATGGGCTTACTCAGAAGTTTAAGCCTGCAGAAGAAATAACAGTGTTAAGAAAAGCATTAAGTCAGTCGTTAAACCTGCCACTTCAGGAGGGGTATATTTTACATGTTGGGGGGAATCAGTGGTATAAAAATAAAAAAGGAGTAATAGGGCTTTATACAGTATGGAGAAGCAAAAGTAAAAAGAAGCTCCCTCTTATTCTTGTAGGTAAGGTGAACAGCGAGATAGACCAGATGTCGAAAAAGTCGGAATATTATAAAGATATTTATGCTCTTAAAGATGTATCTGATGACATCGTAAAGAAACTATATGCAGGTGCTTCGGTATTTCTATTCCCTTCTTTGGCAGAGGGGTTTGGTTGGCCAATAGCAGAAGCAATGGCTTCCGGATGCCCTGTTATTACAACGGATGAAGCCCCTATGACTGAGGTAGGAGGTGATGCAGCATATTATATCAAAAGAATGAAAATAGGAGAAGATGAGGAATGGGCCTTAAAGGGAAATGCTGAAGTAGAAAAAGTCCTATGTCTTAATGAGGAAGATAGAGCAAGGGTAATAGATCAAGGATTGGATAATGTTCGTAGATTTGATTCTGACTTTTCATTGGATAAAATAGAGGAAATTTATCTGCGTATAAAAAGATAAATAAAGTTTTTATCTGTATTTTAATGCCTTCGCTTTAAATAATAGTAACCTGAAAATTTAAACTTATACATTGAAAGTAAGTGTAGTCATCCCTTCCTTTTATCCAGCAACGGTATACGGTGGACCTATTTTTTCATCCTATAATACCTGCAAAGAACTGGCATTGTCCGGGAATCAGGTATATGTATCTACCACCAATTCAAATATGTACTCCAGGCTTGATGTGGAAACGGGTAGGTTTATAGAATTAGAGGAACGTTTTTGGGTAAAATATTATAACGAGACAATTGTTGATAAGCTGTCATTGCCCTTGCTTTTCAAGATAAGAGAAGATATTGCTCATGCGGATGTCGTACATATACAATCCATTTTTAATACCCCCACTCCTGTAGCTCTATACCATGCCGTAAAAGCCAGTAAACCTGTAGTGTTATCCCCCAGAGGAGTGCTGGGCTCATGGATCATGAATCAAGGCAATACCTTTAAAAAGCAATGGTTGAACCTGTTCATCAAACCTTTTGCCGATAAAGTGTGCTGGCATGCGACCGCAGAACAGGAAAAGGAAGAAATTTTATCCCATTTTCCTAATGCAAAGGTGGTCATCATACCAAATGGAATCGATACCTTGGAGTTTTCCAGTCCGGACTGGCTATCAAAAGAAGCATTTGTGAAGCACTATACAGGCAGGGAAATAGATAATGCTTCACATATAATCATTTCCATGGGTAGGTTACATAAAAAAAAGGGCTTGGATATTCTTATTACGGCATTTAAGCATCTGTTGAACGATTTGCCCGATTCGGTTCTGGTAATTGCTGGACAGGATGAAGGAGAAAAAGAAAATCTTCAAAATCAATTAGTACGTGAAGAACTGACAGAAAGAGCGTTTATAATTGATCCTTTAAGCGGTGTGCAAAAAACTAATTTTTTGGCGAATGCAGATGTATTTGTGCTACCCTCTCATAATGAAAATTTTGGGAATGTTTATGCAGAGGCATTAGCTTGCGGAACTCCTATTGTAGCTAGTACCAATACTCCCTGGAAAGATGTGGAGACAGCAGGATGCGGACGTTGGGTGAACAATACTAAAGATGAAAACTACAAGGCAATCAGAGACCTATTAAATGCAGATCAGGAAGTGTTAAGATTGAATTCGAAAAAATATATAGAGAAGTATAGTTGGAAAAATGTAGGAGCAATGTTTGAAACGGTATTTTCCGAAATTAAAAATTCATGAACAAAATTACATTTATAATACTCACCTATAACGAAGAAAAAAATATAGGTGATCTGTTGGATAATCTTAAAGGAATACCTGGAGAAATTTTGGTTGTAGATTCTTATTCCAAAGACAAGACAATTGACATAGTGAAAAAAAGGAGCGTCTGTTATTTGCAACATCCTTTTGAGAACTATTCAGTTCAAAGAAACTGGGCTCAGGAAAATAATCCATTTAAAACTGACTGGGTCTTTCATCTGGATGCGGATGAAAGACTAACAGATGAATTAAAAAGTTGGTTAATTAATGACTTTAAGCCTTCTCCTGACATTGACGGGTTTATGTTTGGGAGAAGAGCTGTTTTTATGGGTAAATGGATAAAATCACATTATAACTATCATCTCAGACTGTTTAAATCTGATAAAGGAGGGTGTGAGGCAAAAGCTTATGATCAGCATTTTATTGTTAATGGTAAAACTCAGGTGATCAAAAAAAAGGACATGACAAGCGAAGTGGCTGATAACCTTAATAACTTTATTGCAAGTCATAATAAATGGTCATTTCTAGAAGCGATAGACGTTATAAAAAATGAAGAAGGAGGAGAAGTAAAGGCATCATTTTGGGGAAGTCCAATTGAGAGGAAGAGATGGCTGAAGAATAATTTATTTCATAAAACCCCTCTTTTTTTAAGAAGCTTTATTTATTTCATCTACAGATATTTTATCCAAATGGGATTTTTGGATGGGAAAGAAGGGCTTGTATTTCATGTGTTACAGGCATTTTGGTTTCGTTTTTTAATAGATGCGAAAGTGTTGGAAATAAAACAAAAAATGAGTTTGAATAGACTGGGCCTGAAGGAGGTTCTGATATCTGAATATGGCACTAAAGAGTAAAGCTAGATAATAATAATTATGAACATTGCTTTTAATATAAATAAGCTTGGAATGGAAGGGTTGGGGCCTTCAATGACCTCATTGATTAGGAACTGTTCAGATGCTGATAAACTGATAATATGGATTTTATCTGCTGATTTAGATAACGACGATAAGCAAAACATTAAAGAACTTCTTGACAGGGAAGGATTTAATGGAAAAATTAATTTCCATGATTTTGATCCTATTGCGAACTTTGGTCATTTTAGATCTTTACATGGAGATTGGACGACCTATGGAAGATTGCTGTTACCTGAAATTTTACTCGATGAAAAGGAGGTACTTTATCTTGACGCAGATATTATTGTAGAATTAGATGTTCTTAAATTAAAAGATAATTTTGATTTTAAAGGATATGGACTAGCTGTAGTTAAAGGTGGAGAGAAAAAATACAGCTTGGAAAATAAGTTTTATATTGATGTGATTGGTTTAAATTCTAATGACATTTCATTTAATGCTGGAATATTATACTTTAATCTGGATGTGTGGAGAAATTGTCAATTAAAGAAACAGTGCATGGACTTTGGCAGAAAGTATTCAGAATATCTCCTCTCAGCTGATCAAACAATACTAAATGTTATTTTTAATAATCAAGTTTCATTTCTTCCCGATTCTTTTAATTGTGCCTGGCCAGCTAATAAAGATAAACCCAAGGTTAGTGAGAATATGATTCTTCACTTTGTAGGATCTCCTAAACCATGGGACTTTTTGGGCCAATATCTTCATAAAGGTTATAGAGAATGGGGAAAGTATAGCACCAGGGAATGGAGAAAGAAATACGGAAGCCTTACTATTAATAAAATAAAAAGAACATGGGAAATTAGACGCTCTCTCTTAAGATCAATAATTACGAATTAATGGACTACAAAAAAAGTATTTAAGACGATGAAGACCATTCCATCTTTAAATGGCATTAGGGCATTTAGTATAGTTATAGTTATATTGAGTCACCTTGTTGAAAATGATAAAATAATAAGCCTACATTCTAACTTTAGATTATTGCAAAATGGCCAATTTGGTGTAAATATTTTTTTTATTCTCTCAGGTTTTTTGATTACTAAAATTTTGGTTAATGAATATTGGGAGAATGGTAATATATCTCTGATGAACTTCTTTATGCGAAGGACTCTTAGAATTTTTCCTGCATATTATTTTCTTCTTGTTATATATTTTGTTTTACAATTACAGGGCCTAATAAGTTTAAATAAAATTGAATGGTTTTCATCTATCACTTATACCAGGCAATTCTTTAAGGTAGGTTGGCTCTGCGGTCACTTTTGGTCTCTATCTGTTGAAGAATTCTTTTATTTAATATACCCCTTTACATTTATCATTTTTTATAAGAGTAAAGAAAGATATAACATTATACTTATTGCATCTGTTCTTCTTCTATTTCCTCTTTTTAGATATTTGGGTTCAATATACATGCCTAATACATCTGGGTATAACTTATTTTATAGAGGAGATGCTCTAGTAATTGGCTGTTTAATTGGACTAAACTATGATACTATAAAAGTGAGGATGCCAAACAATGTAATTTATCCATTATGTGCTTTATTGATTCTATTTATTTACCAACACGCTAATTACTTTTTCCTCAATACTAAATTAATAAATGTGCTAATAGGGCGACCAGGCGAAAGTCTACTTGACAATATACTTATTTCATTTTTGATAGTGTACTGTATTGAAAATAAAAGTAACATTGTGTATAAAATTTTAAATAGTAGAGTGCTAAATTTTATAGGTGTCTTGTCTTATAGTTTATATTTATGGCAACAACTATTTATGTCTGAAGAAAATATTGTGAATGGGTGGTTAAAGAATTTGTTAGTTTTTCCCACTAATTTATTTATGACAGTGATAATGGCATTAATTTCATATTATGTAATAGAAAAACCATTATTTAAGTTAAAAGATAAATTTAAATCAAATCGTCCGAATTCTTTAAATGCAGACTTAGATATGAGAAAGATAAATATTGAAAGCCAATAAAGTGCTCCGATTTTAAATAATAAGGTGGATTGACAAAAAGACCACATGGAAAATTGAAAGCAAAGTGGATGCTTTAATTTAGATAAGATATCATTAAATTTATAAGGTAGTTATTTGAATAGGTCATAAAATTTAATGGTAATACCCGATATTAAATGAATAATTATCAGCATTTAAATACTTTTTCTGTTCCCCACAATTTTCGAGGTAAATCCGGAGTTATCGTTCAGCTTTGGTGGATTGTTGAAGCATTATTGTTCAATCCTTCTCCTCAGATTTTATATGGCTGGAGACGATTTTTACTCAGACTCTTTGGTGCGAAAATAGGAAAAGGAGTAATAATTCGGCCTTCAGTAAAAACAACGTACCCCTGGAAAGTAACTATTGGAGAGTATTCCTGGATAGGGGATAATGTTGTACTATATAGCCTTGGGGAAATCAATATTGGAAGCAATGCTGTAATCTCTCAGAAATCCTATTTGTGTACAGGCTCTCATGATTTTGAGAAAACTACATTTGATATTTTTGCTAAAGAAATAGTAGTTGAAGATGAAGCCTGGATTGCATCAGATGTATTTATTGCCCCGGGAGTCACAGTAGGAAGGGGGGCAGTGGTTGGAGCCAGAAGTTCAGTATTTAAGAATATAGAAGGCGGGTATGTTTATGCCGGAAACCCATTGCGAAAAATTAAAAGACGAAAAGACATTTTTGCTGATGTCAAATGAAAATCAAAAGTCTGATCGTGCATCATTCTTTTTGAATATAATTAGCGATTTTTCAAGTTCTATGGACTTTTACATTCAAAATGATTCCAGTGTTTTCAAAGCTAGTAATTTAAGGTAGTGATTCGGGAAAAGTTAATGTCTTAATATTCTGATAAAGTAAAATTTTGGATATTGATAAATGAATCGGCAATTTGCGCGTTAAAATATTTGAATTAAATAACTTTATTTTCCTCATTTTGAGGAATGGAATTATACCGGAATTGGAAGATTAATGAGAATTTTAGTTTTTGGAATAAATTACTCACCAGAACTAACTGGCATTGGTAAGTATACAGGAGAAATGTGTGAGTGGCTTGCCCAGCAAGGCCATGAGGTGGAGGTGATCACTTCCATGCCCTATTATCCTGAATGGAAGATCCGAAAGGCTTATCAGGGGAGATGGTGGTTTACTGAAACAATCAATCAGGTAAAAGTCAGAAGAACTGTTTTTTATGTCCCGGAAAAAGTAACGGGGGCAACGAGGATTGCGCATGAATTTTCTTTTTTAATGTCCTCTGCAATATGGTGGTTCAAATCAATGTTTAAGAAATATGATCTTGTTATTTCTCCGTATCCTCCGCTGATAATAGGTGTCTGGCCATATTTGTACTCAAGATTTCATAAGACGAAATGGGTTTTTCATATTCAGGATCTTCAGGTAGATGCAGCAAAGGATCTTGGGCTTATAAAAAATAAACGTTTATTAGCAGTACTTGATTCTGTAGAACGCTTTTTTCTGAGAAAAGCGGATTACGTTTCTTCCATTAGTGAAGGCATGAAAAAGAAGATTCTGGAGAAGGGAATTTCACAAGAGAAGTATATTATGCTTCCTAATTGGGTAGATACTGATTTTATCAAACCCATGTCTAAATCGGATTCTATGCGCAGGGAATTAGGTTTTGGGGAAAACGATATTATTATCCTGTATTCAGGAAATATGGGGGAAAAGCAGGGGCTGGAAGCTGTAATCCCGATGGCACAGAAATTTGCATTCAGACCAGAAGTGAAAATAGTCCTGGCGGGAGAGGGAGCTGCAAAAGAACGATTGATGAAAGAAACAGAAATCAAACGTCTGAAAAATATAACATTTCTTCCAATTCAGGCTTATGAAAAGCTTTCAGCATTTCTTGCAATAGCCGATTTTCACCTGGTATTACAGAAAAAAGCAGCATCTGATTTATTATTACCTTCTAAGCTTTTATCCATACTTTCTGCGGGAGGATGCGCAATTGTTACAGCAGTGAACAATTCCTCTCTTCATAGAATGATTGGAGAAACAAATGCCGGCTGGCTGGCAGAACCGGAGGATATAGATGATTTGATCAGAATACTGGAAAAAGCTATAGATTCCTCATCAGAAAATGCGCTGAAAAAGGAAAATGCAAGAAAATACGCCTTAAAGTACCTGAATAAAGAGGAGGTCTTGGGAGAGTTTCAAAATGTAATTTCAGGTCTTTAATAAAGAATTTTGTTTTATCTTCGCCCCTGATTAGTATAGTCTAAAACGAGCAAGCAGCTCAAAATGAGAAAAGGTTACAGTAGGTTTTTAAAGTTAATAAGTTTATTGGGGGATCTGGCAATTCTAAACGCAGGATTTCTGGGATCTTACCTTTATCTCAAATTACGTTCTTATTTGGGGTATAATGACCATTTCGTATTTCTGACTATTCTTCTTAATCTTCTCTGGCTGGTCATTGTTCTATTGCTTAGGATATATGATATTGAACGTTTTACCAGAATTGAAAGAATTCTATGGAATATGTTCAAGGCGTTGGTGCTTCACGGACTTACGATTTTCGCTTTCATTGCTATCATTCACGGATATTATTACTCACGTAGTCATCTTTTGCTTTCTTATGCCATTTGCATTGTAGGAATGGTATTCTGGAGACTTGGCTTTTATTATCTGCTGAAGAGGTATAGAAGAAAAGGAGCTAATTTCAGACATGTAATTATTATCGGAGCAGGTTCTGCAGGTAATTCCATGCTCAATTATTTCAGGTCAGAAAATTCTTCAGGATACAGATTCCTCGGATTTTTGGATGATAATCCGGATAAATGCTTGCATAAGAATCTGATCATTGGTAAGGTAAGTGATTTACCAACAGTAGCCAAACGATTTAAAATTGACGAAATATTTTGCGCTCTTCCTCTGAATTCTTCTAAGCTAATAAGAGAATTAGCCGAGTTTTCTGACAATAATTTAATTAGATTTAAAATAGTACCTGATTTTAGAGGGTTTCTGAGCAAAAAGGTAAATCTGGAGTTCTATAGCTCCGTACCAATTCTGACTATCAGGAAAGAACCGTTGGAAAATGTCCTCAATAGATTTGTTAAAAGGACTTTTGATATCCTCTTTTCTCTATTTGTAATTATATTCCTCTTTTCATGGTTATTCCCTCTCTTTGTAATACTGATTAAACTTAGCTCAAAGGGGCCAATTTTCTTTATTCAGAAGAGATCAGGAAAGGATAATCAGGTATTCCCTTGCTATAAGTTCCGATCCATGAAAGTAAATCATGAGGCCGATTCTAAACAGGCAACAGCAGAAGATCCTCGTGTTACAAAAATCGGGAAGTTTATGAGGAAAACCAACCTGGATGAGTTGCCTCAGTTTTTCAATGTATTAATTGGAAATATGTCAGTTGTAGGACCTAGACCTCACATGCTTAAACATACTCAGGAATATTCTAAAATAGTAGACCGTTTTATGGTAAGACATTTGGTAAAGCCCGGGATTACAGGCTGGGCCCAGGTTAGCGGCTTACGAGGACAGACAGAGGATCCGAGAAAAATGATCAGGAGAGTAAAATATGATGTATGGTATATAGAAAACTGGAGTTTGTTGCTGGATCTTCAAATAATCTTTCTTACTGTATATAATATGATAAGAGGCGAAGAAAATGCCAAATAAATCGGATATGACCTATTTGAGATTCCTGTCAATTGTATTTATCTTCTTTGCAGGACAGCTACATGCGCAGGATTTTTTGCCTCTTAACCGAGAGTTTTTGCTTCCATATGACAGAGCATTAGCCCCAAAGAAAATTGAATTCCACACTGCAATAAAACCATACAATTCTGCCGAACTTGATACCCTTATCAATACAGACACCTTGTATGATTTCAGACGTTTTAATATATCAAGAAAAAGGCTAATTGGCAGAATTGGAGATAATTTATTCAATAGTCATTTAGTGAATGTTGACACCGCAGGATTAATCCTGCATGTGGATCCATTGTTAAACGTAGATTTAGGAAGAGAGACAGTGTCGGGCAAAAAGGTCTATACTAATACACGTGGTATTCAGGCATTCGGGTCAATTGGAAGGAAGGTATCATTTTATACATCCTTTTATGAAAACCAGGCTACTTTTTCACCTTACATAGACACATTCATTACTGAATATAAAGTAGTACCGGGACAGGGAGAATCAAAACCATTTAAACCTGAAGAACTGACCAGAGCATATGACTATAATATGGCATATGGTTGGGTAACCTATACACCAAGCAGGTATTTTAATTTTCAATTTGGACAAGGAAAAAATTTTATTGGAGATGGTTACAGGTCTCTGCTGCTATCGGATAATTCATTCGCTTATCCATTTCTGAAAGTGACCACTTCTGTCTGGAAGATTAAATATGTAAATCTTTTTACTCAATTTCAGGATATCAGGGGAAGTCAGATGGTCGTAAATGGGAAAGGAACCGGATATCCCAAAAAATTCGGGACATTTCATTATCTCAGTATTAATATAGGAAAATCATTAACAGTTGGCCTTTTTGAGAGTATTATATGGCCAGGTGGAGATTCAACCTTCAGAAGAGGGTACGATGTAGCTTATCTTAATCCTATTATATTTTATAGGTCCGTTGAGTTTTCTCAAGGGAGCTCAGATAATGCATTAATGGGGCTGAATCTGAAATATAAGATAAACAGTAAGTGGTATTTGTACGGACAGTTTATTTTGGATGACTTTAAGCTGAATGAATTCAGGAATAAAAATTACAGGTATCAGCAAAAATATGGTTATCAGTTGGGCACCAGAATATTTGACCCTTTGAACATTAAGAACCTGGCATTGCAGGGTGAGTATAATGTGGTAATGCCTTATACATATTCTCACAGGACGATAGAGCAGAATTATAGCCATTATAATCAGGCTCTTGCCCATCCGCTTGGAGCCAATTTTAAAGAATTAGTGGGAATTGTAGATTATCGATATAAGCGATTTTTTACGCAATTGAAATACATCTATGCTCAATATGGAGTTGATACCGGGAATGTGAGCTATGGCAAGAATATTTTTATTCCTGATTATGGAGGGGTGTATAACGGTGTGAATTATATATTTCCTTATGCCAAACATCCGGCACAAGGACCCAAAAATAATTTACATTACCTTGAAGTTAAAGCAGGTTATCTGGTCAATCCGAAGACCAATATGAGATTGACTTTAAGTTATGTCAGCAGAACAATAACAGGTTATGGAGATTCGAATAACAGGACTCACTATTATTCTGTTGGTTTTTCCACTAATCTGCAGAATTTTTATTATGACTTTTAAAGAACTTAATAAATTTAATCAACATTAGAGGTTTCTCGAGTCGGATTGTAATGTTGTTGGTCAGATTAGTAACAAGGAATTAACAAATAATCATGAAAAATGAGAAAGTTTCTCTTTTATTAGTGGTTGACTTCTGATTGACAAGTTTTATTGAAACCTTTAGGGAAAGAGGTTCAAGAAGGTTTATGAGGGGATATAGAGTATTCCATTCGTGAGCACTGAGTACTAGATGATAATAGGCATTATGATATTATTATGAATTTCAAAACCAAAAAATCAAAATATTGAGGTGGCATTGAGTAAATTAACATATAAAACAAATAGAATTCTTGAATTAGACGGTTCAAGAGCCTTTGCTGTTGGATTGTAGTTTTATACCACATGGGGAACTGGGCCAAATCAATTCCACACATAAAACCCGTCCTTTAATACGATTCTTGCTCTGTTGAGTGAAGGAGGGGGCTTCTGTTTTTTGTTATCAGTGGCTTTATTGTTACATTTTTACTGCTTCAAGAAAACGAAAATAAAGGGGAGATTTCCTTCATTTTATCAAAGACGATTTTTCCGGATAATGCCTCCGCTCATTGCTTATTTAGGAGTTCTGTTTTTACTTTCTGTCTTAGGGATTATCTCCACCAGGTATATAATTTTTTTTGGAGTATATTATTTTTAGGGAATTTTGATTTATTCGGGGGGCAGGCACACCAAGCGGATGGTTTTTTGGTCATACATGGTCCTTGTCGGTTGAGGAACAATATTATCTCATATTTCCGCCTGTTATGGTTTGGTTGCTTAATTTTCGTGGTAAGAAAGCAATCTCTTTTATGTCAATAGTTCTTTTCTTACTTTGCTTATGCGCGAATAAAATTGCAAAGGAGGCATCATTGCACATAAGTCTTGAGCTAATAAAATTATCTGCCCTGAACCAATTTCGGTTTATCATTGCGGGTGTTTTATTAGCCCTTCACAAAGACGAAGCAGAAAAGGCCTTGAGGAATACTTCAATAATTATTCCTGTTTTCTTAATTGGACTTATATTTATTCCACATTACGTAACCCCATCTAAATCTCTTTCCTTTGTTTTAGATGCATTATCTTCCTTTAGTTATCCCTTCTTAATAATGTGGTTTATAAGCAATCCCGAAAAATGTTCTTTACTAAGTGACTATTCCGATGAAAGTGTACCAGTGATTCCGGTGAAAGTGTACCACTTTTAACAGGCAGGTAATGTTAAAACAAATATATTATTTTTTGTTAAATTTCTTTCTTAAAGATTCTCCTTCAAGA
>JAEYZG010000019.1 GCA_023428135.1 Bacteroidota bacterium
ACAATGTAGCAGCGGGTACTTACAAAATATATGCGAATGTCAGAGATAATAATGGCGGAGTAGGAGCAGACACAATAACAGTCACGGTGGTTCCAGCTGTTAATCAGAATCCTGTTGTTAAAATTACAGCTCCATTGAACAATGCAGTGTTTTCCGCCCCGGCAACAATCAATGTCACAGCTACAGCATCAGATGCTGATGGTACAATAAGCGGAGTTACCTTTTCTGGCGCCGGGGCAACGGTGACAGATGTTACCAGTCCATACGTTACTACCTGGACCAATGTATCCGCTGGTACTTACAAGATATATGCGAATGTCAGAGATAATAATGGCGGAGTAGGAGCAGACACAATAACAGTCACGGTGGTTCCAGCTGTTAATCAAAGTCCTGTAGTTAAAATCACAGCTCCGCTTAACAATGCAGTTTTCACAGCCCCGGCAACAATTAATGTCATAGCTACAGCATCTGATGCAGATGGTACAATAAGCGGAGTTACCTTTTCTGGCGCCGGGGCCACGGTGACAGACGTCACCAGTCCATATAGTACTACCTGGAACAATGTAGCAGCTGGCACTTACAAAATAGTTACGAATGTCAGAGATAATAATGGAGGAGTAGGAACAGACACAATAACAGTCACCGTGGTTCCTGCTGTTAATCAGAATCCTGTTGTTTCAATTACCAGTCCACTTAATAATGCTTCTTTTAATGCTCCGGCAAACATTACCATTACAGCAAATGCCTCAGATGCAGATGGTACGATTACGGGAGTAGCTTTTTACAATGGATCTTTGCTGATAGGGTCTGATAATATAGCACCCTATACTTATACAATTACCGGAGCAACAGCAGGTATCTATGGTCTGACAGCAGTTGCGACAGATAATAATGGAGGAAAAACAACCTCATCTGTAGTTACTGTAAAAGTTGAAAATGCATTAGCAATTGGAATAAATGGCCCTTCTTGTTTGGTGGCAGGACAAAGATATCTTTTTGTGTTGTCTCCTGAAGCTTTAGCTACCAATATCAGCTGGTGGACCAATGCTCAGGCAACTATAGAAATAGATCCTTTAGATAAGAGCAAAGTATATATAACATATGCTGCAAATATATCATCTGTTAACATAAGCGCAGGGGTGAATTATTCTGTGAATCCGTGGTATAAACAATACGATAAAATCCTGAAAGTCGGAGGTTGTCCTTCTGCAACATTGGAAGAATCTGTATTTACAGCTTCACCTGTTGCATCTGAAGAAATTCAAGAGGATGCCCAAGACGAGATTTTGTTATCTTTAAAACTCTACGATTTTCAGGGCAAGGAGATTGCGTACAAAGGCGAGATAACACTAGATGCTAATAAACTCGGCGAATATCTTGAAGAAGGAGCATATATAGTCTATGGTGTTACTGACCATAAGGTTATAAAGAAAAAGATTGTAGTGAAGAAGTAAAAATGGTCTTCTATTATATTTATCCTAAAAAAAAGACTGTCAGAATTTTCTGACAGTCTTTTTTTATAAGTAACCTTCTATATGAGATGAGGTTATTTAATGAATTTGATTGTCACGGGTTTTCCATTATCCAGAATTTGAATAATGTATAATCCTTCTGAATAGTTATTCATATTGATCCATTGATTTTGAATCTCATTTGTTCCGGATATAATTTTTTTACCGTTTATATTAAAGATTTCAAACATTTCAATTGAATCAGAATAAGTTAATAACCTTATACCAGAGCCCTCTCTTGCAAGCTTATAGTTTAAATTAGTTTCAGATAGAGGGGCTGAAATAGAAGTAACTGCCGGAATGTTTGTGTACAAGTATTTCTTTTCTATTCCAGTTTTGCGAATCAATGAAGATGCCCATTGTAGTTTTATATTAGCATTACCTCCATTCTCATAATATCTAAGTTCAAAAGGATAAAAAGTTCTTCCTTTAAGATTGATAGTTTTCTCTTTGTTTTCTAAAATGCCATCGTGCCACTGATTAATGATAGTGTCATTATCTATTAATAGCATAAATCCGTCATCACCAGTTACGTTAAATGTATAATTATCATCTAATGGGGGTCTTAAGTAGCCTCTCCATGTAATTGTATAAAGATTATTACCTAGCAAGTTTGCATTCGGAGATCCTTCTCCCCAATTGAAATCTATTTGATCATCTGTCTGGGTATATTTTGGAGTGATACCGCCAAGAATAGCTACATCACCAAGATATGATCCCATTAGCCCATCACCTGAAGTTAAATTTGTGCTTGTAAAGAGATTTATTTTAGGAATGATTTGCTTTGCTATACCAGGACCAGCCCAGCTTAAATCAATAGCTGCAACCCAATCCGTTTCTTCAAATGTGACTTTTATTTTTTTCTTTCCCGGAGTGCTGAAAGTAATATTGCCTGACTTCTCAATAAAATATTCAACCCCTGTAAAGTCGCCTGACGTTTTATTAATGATTTCCTGATTATCTATGGTTAAATTACAAATGTCGTTATAGAAAGAGTTCAGGAAGAACGTGTATTCCCCTGCAGCAGGTATATCAATATACCCTTCCCAGACAACTTTAAAGTTATTATCATCAATTGTTCCTAGATCAGGAGATTCATATTGCCAATTGAAATTGATTTCAGAATCAACCCTTTTAAGTCTTACTTCATCTTTTTGGTGAGTGACAGAAGCAATATCTGAGTAAGTTCCTGCTAAGCCGTCTCCAGTATAGTTTACCTCATCACAATCGTAGGTTATGTCTAAGTTTACATCTGTATCAGGCGTGGCGAATGTAATAAGCTTAGATGTTTCACCATTTGACCATCCGGTAAAGACACAGGTTTTTTCGTTTGTCGATATTATCAAAGGAGCTTCAAGGCTTCTTATGATTCCTTTTACAGAGTAAATAGTTTCTCCTGCCAGATGATAAGTTCCATCATAATTAATATTAACATCAGGAATATTAGAGGTAACTGTAATGCCCACCAATTGAGGATAAATATCAATAAAAGTAGTTGATGAAAAGCCTGTTAAATCAGTAGCTTTTAAATATACACGGAAGAATACATTAGGAGAGGTTTCCCCATTGTTAGGAATCGTAAAGCTGATAGGCAGGCTGTTTCCTGATGTAGGAGCAAGTGCAGGATGTGTGTGTGTATCATGGTGAAGGTCAACCCAGAATGATAGTGAAGCTCCGTCAAGGACCCCATCTTCAGCATCAGTAGCTGTACCTGAAATTTTTAATACTTCATTTGCCTTGTATTTGAAAGTAGTTAAAGGAGAAGATATCACCGGAACTGGACGGGTGTTCTGGATTACGGTAAGCGTTGCTTCTGTAGAAGTGATGTTTGAAACACTATTGGAAACTACACATTTGAATGTCGCATTATTGTCGTCAATCGTTACAGATTCCAGAAGTAACGTATCATTGGTCGCTCCTTCTATAAGTGCTCCGTTTTTATACCACTGATAAGAAAGTGGTTGAAGGTTACTAAAAGCAGTAATGGTAAATAAAATATTTTCTCCTACAACATGAGCACTGCTTTGAGGATTTTGGTTAATAAATACTTCATTTGAATTGGTGTATTTT
The DNA here is from genome assembly GCA_023428135.1 of Bacteroidota bacterium. Taxonomy (GTDB): domain Bacteria; phylum Bacteroidota; class Bacteroidia; order Cytophagales; family Cytophagaceae; genus Sporocytophaga. The sequence goes on from JAEYZG010000019.1 coordinate 3,582, forward strand.
ATCTTCCATAATTTTCCGTCGTAACTAGCTGTATTAGAGCCAACAGATCCGCCGTCTGCACCATTTCTTTCAATATAATACATGTCTCCGTTATCAGAAAAAAGATACCAGAGCGGACGATTAGCCCCTGTTGCGAAGTCTGTTCTTATATTGGTAACAGGATTCCACGCGTAAATTTTCTCTGTACAGTAATCACCAAAGAAGATCTGACCTGTATATTCCGCTGGGAATGTCTTATTTAAGGGATTGTAAAAAGAACATCCGATAATAGCGCAAGCGCCACCTTCGTGATTATAAAAATACTCTGGTCCTTGATAGTTTTCTATAGAAGTACTCCCGGAATTACCTTCTCTATCGGGCCATCCGTAAAATTTACCAGGAAGTATCTTATTAATTTCTTCTGCAGTACTACCTCCTACATCTGTAGAATACAATTGACCTGCCGCATCAAACTCAAATGCAAAAGGATTTCTTAATCCATAAGCATATATAGATTTATTTATTCCTGTTACTGCCGGATCGTTATAGAAAGGGTTGTCTGTTGGGATGGATCCATCATCATTAATCCTTAGTATTTTACCTAATGTGTTGGTTAGCAATTTAGCGTTTACAGCAATACCGCCTTCTCCGGTTCCAATGTAAAGCTTTCCATCTGTTCCGAATTTAAGACATCCTCCGTTATGTATGCCGCCTACAAGAGAGTCAAGTTCTATCAGAAGTGCTTCACTTCCAGGAAGGGTTGACCTTCCATTATTTGTGGCAGTATAGCGCACAACTCTGTTTTTATTTCTATTTTTAGGACAGTAGTAAGCATAATAGTATCCGTTGTTGAAAAAGTCAGGGTGGAGAGCTATACTGATCAGACCTCTTTCATTTAAATCGTTTACTTCTATATCTAATAGAGGACTTGCTAATAGTACATCATTTTGTACTACTCTTACTTTTCCATTCTTTTCAATGATGTAAATGATGTTGTTAAGCCCCTTGGTAATGGAGACTGGATTCAGTCCAGTGGCAATTTCCTGTTCAATAAAACCGGGAGGCAACTCGGAGGAAAATGCACTTTTCAAAATAACTAACTGAATGAAAAGTGTTAAAACTACTTTAATTCTCATATTTATTTTAAACTTTATTCTATTGCTTTGAGCAAGGGTACTAAATTAGGAGATAATGCCTTTAAAAATAAATATGATCGTGATTTTTTATAAAAATAAATATTAAGGAATAACGGTTAATTGAATTAATTCAATGTAATTATTTATGATTCAGAGTAATTCAATTCTATGTAAATGTTTTAAAGTTATAAAGAGAGGAGGTAATGATTTACCAGAAAAGTTGTTAAGATATTATGGGGGATAGATAAATTGACATGTTAATCTTGAGAAAGGGATGTATATTGTCTTGTATGGTATAGTCCAACTGTTTAACCTTCAGTGTTTTGAGCATGTATCCTCAAGTTTTGTCGATTAGACAGATCATCCAGGGATACAATTTAAATTCAGGAATAAAGCTGGCAACCTGAATTTTGATTTAATTTTGTATAAAAAAGAATGATATATGTGTAATCAGATAGTTGTGAATTTATTAGCTGCATATGGAGTATTCCTTATTTTGTGTGGAATTGTTTCGGTTATTTTTATTGGACTCAAAGCTAAAACAGCTCTAATATCAGGAGGTACTTCAGGTGTAATCTCAATTATAATTTCAGTATTGATATTCAATCAGGTTACTTTTGCAAAATATGCCGGAATATTGGTTATTGCTGCCCTGTTTGTAGTTTTTTCATGGAGAAGTACAAAGACTTTATTTACGCTGATGGAAATGATATCAACTTCTCATGAAGATAGAAAAGGTAAAGCAATTGCTTTTCTTATAATCAGCCTGATGGCTGTAGTAAGCATTTTTACAATTATAATGCAGATTGTATTTTGGCATTGATTTGAGGCTTTTATTTTATATAAATTAATTTTTTAATGTCATCGGACAATAGTGAAATATATGATAGCAGTTTTGTCAGAAGTTTATTTGATGAAATGTCGAAGACCTATGACAAGGTAAATTATGTTACCTCATTTGGTTTTTCTGCTCTTTGGAGGAAACAATGCGTGGATCATTTAGATATTTCAGAGGGTGCTGTTGTCTATGATCTTATGACAGGAATGGGTGAATGCTGGCCCTATATTTTGAAAGGAACCGGTAGTAAAGGAAAGCTTATAGCAATTGATTTTTCTGCTCAGATGATAAAAGGAGCAGGTACAAGAATGGCTCAACAGAAGTATGAAAATGTATTATTAATGCAAAATGATATTCTGGACAACGGAATGGAAGATGCTTCGGCAGGCTATATAGTTTCTGCTTTTGGTCTTAAAACATTTTCTGACATTCAACTTGAAATACTTGCAAGAGAAGTTCACCGCCTTCTAAAACCGGGAGGGGCCTTTTCCTTTATAGAAATCTCAAAGCCTAGTAATGTTGTGTTGAATGGGCTTTATCTTTTTTATTTAAAAAGAATTATTCCTTTTTTAGGTAAGGTATTTCTTGGAAATCCTGAAAACTATAGAATGCTCGGGACCTATACTGATAAGTTTAAAGACTGCACAAGAGCAATGGAGCTTTTTCAGAAAGCGGGTTTAAACGTTTCGTATAAAAAGTATTTTTATTCTTGCGCCACGGGCATTACCGGAAGCAGATCATTATTATGAAAACACTACCTTGTCTGATTAAATTTGCGGGCTTATTACAGATTATACTTGTTATAGGTAGCCTGTTGATCCCAACCATGCTGAACTGGAAGAGAGAACTCTCTATGGTTGCTCCGCTCATCAGGCAGATGTTCTGGACTTATGCGGGGTATATTCTTATGACAAACCTGTCATTCGGTATATTATCCCTTCTTGCTCCTGAAGCTCTTACTGATCGTTCTCTTCTGGCTTCAGCAGTCAGTTTTTTTATCGGGATATACTGGACTGCAAGGATACTCATTCAGTTCTTTTATTTTGACAGGTCTTCAGCTCCGAAAGGATGGATTTATCTATGGGGAGAGATTGGACTTATAGCGATGTTTTTATTCTTTTCAATCATCTATCTTTGGGTTTTTTATTCGAATATTTCTTAGATGGTTTTAATATGATTCCCGCAATTCTTCTTTCTGGATTATTATCAGTCGTTGTAATACTTATTCTGAATGTCTTATTAGGATATGTTCTTGCAAGGTCAGCCCATTATAAGTTGTCTATAGGTATTGCATGGTCAGTGCTTTCCTTGGGAATGTTTTTGACGGAGTGTATATCCGAAGCATTTCCTCCTGTATTAAGAATGTTATGTATCATTCTTGTTACTTTATTTGGAATGAAGAGCATTGTCGCTGTTGAGTATTATAATGGAAAAGACAGAAGACTTAATTTTATACAATGGATATCTTTTGTTGCAGGTTGGTTTGGTATGAGACCAAACCTGTTCGAAACACTTGGTTCCGGGTCGCTGCAAGGAGGTGATGAATTGGTTAAATTTGGTCTGAAGAGAATAGCTGTAGGGACAGGATTAATATTTTTATCTGGCTATATATATAACAATTTACCGGGAGTGTTCTTTCAGATCTTGTCTACGGTTCTTGCTATTATTGGAGTAAGCCTTGTTCTGCATTTTGGAATATTGAATATAACCGCAGGTTTCTGGAGGACAAAAGGAGCAGATACAAGGACTTTGTTCAAAGAGCCTATGCGGTCTGTAAGACTTTCTGAATTCTGGGGAAAACGTTGGAACCTTGCTTTTTCAGAAATGACAGCGATAGCATTGTACCGTCCGCTTAAGACCAGAATAGGTGAGAAGGCTGCTATGGTTACAGCTTTTGTTTTTTCAGGTCTTTTGCATGAAGTGGCAATCAGCGTTCCGGTAAAGGCTGGATATGGACTTCCATTATTGTATTTTTTTGTTCAGGGTATCCTTATCATTATTGAAAGGAAGTTGGAGCATATTGGCATATTAGAGAATAAGCTGATAGCTAGATGCTGGGTATTTACTGGTTTGATATTACCATTTCCCGTTTTATTTCATATATGGTTTCTTAGAGGTATTATCTGGCCTTTGATAACCTGGTATTGATTTAATTTTTGAATATAGTTTTTATTGAAATTTTTAAAATTCTTTATGTTAAACTCAAAATTATATTTTCTATTTTTAATGGTCCTATGTTTCTCATGTGGTGAAAATAGAGAAGATCAGTTTCAGGCAAAGAAAGATACACCTAAAGCGCTCCAGAACTCAGGTGAATTGGATGTTAGCAGTTTCAAGTCACGAAAGGGAACAAATCTTGTTAGCGAATTATACCAGGAATTAATTGAAAAGAATCCTGAATTAAGAAACCTAGAGGACAGCAGGAAAGAGTTCAATGAAAAACATCAGAATTATTTAACCCGTTTTGATGAATTTGATAGTAAGTCCAAAGAATACTACAGAGATGCCGATTCATATACCAAAACAATTAATGACACTATTCTGAAAAGGAAGATTGAACAACTTCTCATTCATAATGAAGAAAAATATAAGAATATTATTTTCGGGCATACGGGCTTGCAGGATGACCTTTCAAAGCTATCATCATCAATTGAAGACCGCCTTATTGTACTAAAGGTACTTTTGACTCTTGAACAGATAGAAAAATACCAGAAAGAGAATCTTCCTGATACTAAAGAAGCTTTATTAGTGATTAAAAAGGGAAGATTGCTTTCTTCAAAAGCTGATAGCCTTACTCCAAAATACTAAAAGCAATGGTATCCCATTTAATAGCCGCTATATGCATTTTATTGGTTTTTTCTTTCTTCTGTTCTTTTGTTACTTCATATACATTCTGAATTCCAAGGATGTAAATAAGTATTCAAAGGGCATGAACCTTTTCCTGGTCTGGGTATTGCCATTTTATTGGTCTTACAGATTTTTAAAGGACCTAATGGCAAAGCGAAAATTTAAACGAGGAAATATTCCATTTGGCGATATAATTAATATTTTTGGTCTTTGGGATTGATTTATCTCAAGTATTTACCAGCAGAGGAAATCATTAATTCTTCTTTTAGTAATGTTGGTTAGAATATATTGGTTTGAATATATTAGTATTGGTTTTTACAAAACTGAAAAGGCTATCCGGGTTTCCGAAAAGAATTTTTAAAATCAATATGAAGGCGGTTTTTAGTATATTTTGAAAATGGATCCAGTAAGAATAAAAGAGGTTTGTTATGTATTTCTGAAGCTAGGTATTATAGGATTTGGTGGGCCGGCTGCACATATTGCCATGATGGAAGAAGAAATCGTCAACAAAAGGAAGTGGATTAGCAGAGAACATTTTCTTGATCTCATAGGCGCTACCAATCTGATTCCCGGTCCGAATTCAACTGAAATGAGCATGCATTGTGGTCATGAGCGTGCAGGGCTTCCGGGATTGTTCCTTGGGGGGATTTGCTTCATTTTTCCTGCTGCTCTTATTATGGGAATATTAGCGTGGCTTTACGCAAGTTATGGAAGTGTCCCAGAAGTTAAACCTTTTCTATATGGTATTAAACCGGCTATTATTGCGATTATCATTAATGCAATTTTTAAACTAGGAAAAACCGCTTTAAAAAACTGGCAACTTGGTCTCATCGGGACAGGAGTAGTGATAGCCTCTCTTGCTGGTATTAACGAGATATATGCATTATTATGTGCCGGACTTTTTGCAATTATCTGGTTCTCCGGAAAGGATAAGCTGAGACCTAGTAGTCTGTCATCTTTCAGTCCATTTATTTTTTCCTTAATTCCTTTTGCAAAATCCATTACCCCGGGTGAATTATTCTGGATTTTTATAAAAATTGGGGCTACATTATTTGGCAGTGGGTACGTCTTGGTAGCATATCTGCAGGCAGAATTTGTAGATAAGACAGGATGGCTTACACAAGGGCAATTGCTGGATGCTGTAGCTCTTGGCCAGTTTACACCAGGACCTCTGTTCACTACAGCTACATTCATCGGATATCAGGTGGCTAGTTTACCTGGAGCTGTAATTGCTACAATCGGTATTTTTCTTCCTTCCTTTTTATTTGTCTTTGTGTTAAATCCTTTTGTTCCTAAATTGAGGAAATCCAGGGTCATGAGTTATTTTCTGGATGGCGTAAATATTGGAGCTATTGGGGTAATGTTGGCCGTCACTTTCCAGCTTTGCAATAGTGTTCTTACAGACCTGAACGCCTGGTTCATAGCTATTGCGTCTCTTATTACAGTATTTGGATTCAGGAAACTCAATGCCACCTGGATCATTGCAGGAGGCGCTATTGCGGGGTATCTTCTTCATATAATGAATCTGTAAAGGTTCTTGAAGATTTTTAAAAAATAGGATTAGAGCTTTAATTCCTGTTATTATAATAATGACTATTATAGTTTATAATAGTCATTATTATTTTGGTTTTGTCACTTTTTACCTTGCTGAGAGAAGTGACAAAAAATCAATGGCTGTGAGGAAATGTGCTAAAATTTCAGTTTCATGTGCAAAAAAAATGAAACCCCTCCTCCTTGCTTACCTCCACTAAAATTTCTGGCCACTCCTCTTTACTGAAATTCCTTAACGCAATTTCCTCAAGGCCCTATCCTTAAAGCCAAAGAGAACACTAAAGCATTAATTCTATTAATATAAAATTTTAAAATCCATAATTTATTTATCCTACTAATATTATAATTATGCTATGATTGTTGGCATAGGATGGGTATAAATGCTTGAAAAATAATTGATTATTTTAATTTTTGTGTTAAAAAATTTGAAGTTATCGATGAGTAATTTTAGATTTGTCAATACAGGTTTTCAATAAGTTAATAGAATATAATTCTTAACCCTAATCAGGATAGATATTATGATAACAGCTAAGATTGAAGATAAGTCTCTTGTGGTGGATATATTAACAGAGTCATTTGATCAGAATAAAAGTGTTAATTATGTTGTAAAGCAGGATGGGAAGAGGAAAGAAAGAATTCGAAAGCTGATGGAATATTGTTTTGATAGTTGTTTCCAGAATGGCAAAGTCTACTTGTCTGGAGATCGCAATGCATGTGCCCTCATATTATTCCCAGAACAAGAGAAGGTTTCTTATCAGTCTGTAATAAATGATCTAAGACTTGCATTCTCTTGCATAGGTCCGGAAAGGCTATTAAAAGTTCTGGCCAGAGAATCGAAAGTTAAAAGTAATTATCCCAAACAATCTATCTATTATTTAAGGTTTATTGGTGTTCATCCGAAATTTCAGAAAAATGGAATCGGTAGCTCTTTGATTACCGAAATTATAAATGAAGCGAGGGTGATGAAGAAGCCAATCTATTTAGAAACCTCAATGATAGAAAATGTAAAGTTTTATAAAAGACTGGGATTTGAGCAGTTTAATGAACTACACTTACCTCACCAATTATTTTTATTCAGGATAAATAATTAATATTCTAATTTAACAGGAATGCTGGTATTTGGAACGCAAATTCATATAATAACTTTTTTAATCTCTTTATTTGAACTGGTTTTCTTTCTTTACCAGTTTATATACTTTTTGTCAAGACCATCAGATAAAAGCAGATTGTATTATCTGATCCTTCTTTTCCTTTTAATTCAATATAACATAGTCGGAGCATTGTTTCCGGATAACAGGATAGATATTCCAATTGCAATGCAGAATATTATTGCATATATAGTTGCATTGTTAATGTCATTGTATTTTATTTTTTATATATACAAAGTACTGGATTTGGCGAAGATGAGGTTCTACGCTTTTCAAGGTTCACTAATCTTTATTGTATTACCATTTATTTTTTTGTTTCTGCTTCCATATATACGTACTGGAGACTTGGAAATGTCAAGGAAACTAGTAGTGGTAATTCCATTTATATACGTTATTGTTATGTTATTTTCTTTAGCAAAATCATTTAAAGAAAAGTATCAATCATGCACAGATGAGAGTTGTAAGGAAGAAATGATAGGAGTGCTTTTGGGATTTAGTTTTTGGTTAACACTTCCGGTTATTGCATTTTTTGAAAATGATATAAATGAATTGTTAATACCACTATTGAAATTTCATAATGGAAGTCAGGTAGTGGAAGTAATATGCACTAATCTGGGACTTTTTGTGATGACTGTTCTTTTTATCCGGAAATCAATTAAGCAATCGCGTGCAGAATACTACATGTTGTTAGAGTCCCGTAAGATGCTTCAGGAGTTAAATTACAATTTAACATTAAAGGTAATAGAAAGAACAAAAGAACTTGAAATCGCTAATGAAAGAAGAACAAATACATTTATCAATCTAGCCCATGAATCCAAAACCCCTATAACACTTATAAGGAATTATCTTGAAGAGTATATAAGCAAACATGGAGCAACAGAAGAACTAATAATTATCAGAAGAAGCGTTGAAAAATTAACCAGAGATATAAATAATTTTTTTGACTTAGAGAAAATCAAGCGGGGAGATGATATTTATTTTAATGATCAGATTTGTAATTTTAGTGAGATACTAAATAATAACATAGAGCTATATAGAGCTTATGCCAATAAAAAAGGAATATTTCTTACATCTTATGTTGACGATAACCTTATAGTAAAAGCTGATCCGGAAGGGATATATAGAGTCATAAATAATATTGTAGAAAATGCAATTAAGTTTACGTCTTTGAATGGCGTAATACAAATATCTCTCAAGCAGACTGGAGAAAGCTTGTTATTTGTTGTGAGAGATAATGGAATCGGAATTCATTCGGAACTCCATGAAAAAATATTTGAGCCTTATTTTAAAATTAATTCAAGTCATAAAAATATTCAAGGAATCGGTATAGGTCTTTCTATAGTAAAGAAAATTATCGAAAGTATTGGTGGAGAGATTAGAATAGAAAGTGACCCAGGCGTGACAGCTGGTACTAATATGATTATAAAAATTCCGATCTGTTATCAGGATTACCAGAAAGAACTATTAAGGTTGGAATCAAAAGATGTGTATTTTAATATTGAGGCATTAAAAATACCACAGGCCAAGTTTAATCCCGAGAAACGTAGTGTTTTAATTGTTGAAGATAATATTGCATTACTTAATTATCTCTCAATGAAACTGAGTGAAAGGTTTAATGTAATAGCGGCGACAAGCGGAAATGAGGCATTTGAAAGGCTTCTGAATATCGCTTATGTTGATATGATAATCTCAGATGTTATGATGAATGATGGAGATGGCTTTGATTTATATAGATCCGTACAGAGAAAAAATCATTTGAATCATATACCTTTTGTTTTTCTAACGGCAAGAGATTCCTATAAGTCAAAGATGGAGGGACTTTATTTAGGTGCTGTTGATTATGTTCAGAAGCCTTTTCTGGTAGAGGAGTTGATTGCAAAGATTGATGCTATTTTGTTGAATCTTGAAAAGCAGAGAATCGCATTGATAAATAGTGCATATAAAAACCTTCAGAATGGAAGTGGGGTAGATGTCATTAGGGCAGGTAATCAAAATAATTTTGAAATTAACTGTAAGAGGTATAATCTTACAACAAGAGAAATAGAAATAATAAACCTGATTGCAAAAGGAGTTACCTACAAAAGTATCGGAGAGCTTTTATATATATCGGATAAAACTGTTGCGAAACATGTTAGAAATATTTTTGAAAAGGTTGATGTAAAGAAACAGGTAGAGTTATTAAGTAAGCTTGAAGTACCTGCTTAAAAACGGCTAAAAGAATATGAAACATGCATTAAGTGTTATTTTTTTAGTATTGTTATATTCAGCAGAAGCGCCAGGTCAACCATATATTGATATAATTAACCTGAAATATCAAAGCTTTCTTCCTGTTAAATACTATCATGATGATAACAAGCTTAGTGTTGAAGAAAGTTATCTCAGTTTAAATATTCCTATTCCATTAAAGAATAAAGATTACATACTAACTGGAGGAGTCTTTGATCAGTTGAGTTTTAATTCTCCACATGGACAAAAAGATCTATATGCATTCAATATTCAATTAGGTTATTTAAAGAATTGGAAGAATACTAAGTGGAAAACACTTATTGTTGTTTTGCCCAAAATCAGTTCTGATCAGTTGAAGGTAAGTAATGGATCGTTTCAACAAGGAGGTCTATTGCTTTTTACTTATGTGAAAAGTACCAGTCTTCAATATAAATTTGGGGGGTATTATAATAAAGAATTTTTTGGCAATTTTTATATGCCTTTACTGGGGGTGGAGTGGAAGCCTTTGCCAAGGTTAAATATCTTTGGGGTTTTACCAGGCTACATGATTATTGAATATAAAGCAAACTCAAAGTTTTATTCAGGGATTTCTTATCAATGCCTTACTGCCAGCTACCGGCTTCACGATGGAGAGAATTATGCCTTTGCTAGAAATGGTGATAAATTCTGGGGGCAAATGCAATTAAAGCTTTTTTTGAATTTTTACATAAAAAAATATGTTGTTGCTTTCGGTGAATTCGGCCATACACTTTGCCGGAAATATGAGGTATACAGCAAAAGTAATCAACGGATAGTTCATCCAGTTTTAAATAAAACCCATGATGGCTTCATTTTTAATCTAGGGCTTGCTTTTAGGATCCGGCAGGATGTTTCTTCATTAAATAAAATAGAATAGATTTGATAAGTTGTTGAAAGTCTATTTTGTATCCTGTTTTTTAAGGGGAATACTCTAAAGTGAGTATATGAAATACTGAATTTAGAGTATTGATTCTATATTTCATAGTAGCCATTTTTATTAATTAAAATGGGTAACTATGAAGATTCCTAAATGTATAATGGTAATTGATAATAATGTTACCGACAACTGGATAGCGGAGCGGATTTTCAAGACTTATAATATCGCATCTGAATATAGGTTTGCTAATAGTGAAAACGCTATTGATAGCTTGAATGATTACTGTCTAATCAATGGTAAATTTCCAGACCTACTTATGGTGGATATTCTATATAACAGGGAAAAAGGTTTTGGATTAATAGACAGAATCAGGAATCATTCTGGCTTTCGGGAAAATGAGACAAGAATTGCTTTATTGACTTCTGTTGTTGAATACACTTTGAATTATGAAAAGATAGGAAAACAGAATATTGAACATGTTTTCATAAAGCCTTTGGATATCCAGCAATTGAAGAATATATTTATTTAGTACTTTGATAATGCTATCTTACATAGAATCTCTAAAATACGAATCTGATTGGTTTGAATTTTATTTTTTGCAATACTCTGAGAGCGGGTTTTGATATTAAGTATTGCCTGTTTCTTTTTATATTACTAGATTCGATAGCTTAATACCTCTAAGAAATTATCTATGTTTTTGAATAAGTATATATTACTGATTTGTGTTATTGTAATAAGTTCTTTTAAAGCTGCAGGGCAAGCAAAACCATATCCTCAGTCTCTGACCTATCCCAATTGTATAAAACCTTCGAATGTGTCTCAGGAAGAGATGGATGAATCAGTTAGAGCTTATTATGATTACTGGAAAAAGAAGTATTTGAAAAATGACCTCGCTTCTTTACCTGGTGGCTATTATGTAAAAGGAGAGATTACCGGAAGTCCGGATGGTTTTACGCCGCTTGGTTCATCGGAAGGACAAGGCTATGGGATGATTATAGTTGCACTTATGGCAGGATATGATCCCGATGCTCAGACAATATTCAACGGTTTATTAAAGACGGTAAGAGCCTATAAAAGCTCTGGTAATCGCCATTTGATGGGATGGGTTGTTGCTGATGATAAAATGGCTCAGGGGCATTTTGGCTCTGCTACAGACGGAGATCTGGATATAGCTTATTCATTATTGCTCGCTCATAAACAATGGGGAACTTCAGAAGGTGTTAATTACCTTGCAGAAGCTAAAAGGATGATCATCAAAGGTATCAGGCCAAGTTATATAACGAATGATTATCGTTTAAATCTTGGTGATTGGAAAAATGAAACTTCTACAGATACCCGCCCTTCTGACTGGATGTTAGGTCATTTCAAAGCTTTTAAAAAAGCTACCAGAGATATGGTTTGGGATAGTGTATCAACTGCTACTTATGAAATGATTGCAACAATTCAGAATAACTACTCGGCCACGACGCATCTGATGCCGGATTTTGCCACAGGAAAATCTGTTAAGCCTGCAGGTCCGCATTTTCTTGAAGGTCCTAATGATGGAAATTACTATTATAACGCTTGTCGCACTCCATTGAGATTTGTTATGGATTACGCGCATTATGGTGATGTAAGAGCGAAAAATGCTGTCTCCGGAATTGTTAAATGGGCAAAATTAAAAAGTAATAACAATCCTGCCAATATTAAAGCAGGATATAGTTTAGATGGATATGACCTGCCTGGTAACAATTATAAAACTTCTGTATTCATTGCACCTGTTGTAGCGGCAGCAACCTGTGATAGAGGAAATCAGGAATTTCTAAATGAAGGTTGGAACGTTATTAAAGAAATGAAGGAAAGTTATTTTGAAGACTCATATAACCTTTTGAGTCTTTTATATATTTCTGGTAATTGGTGGGTGCCATAGAAATCATTTGCACCGACGGTTATACCCAAGGCAGGTGTATTGAATTGATTGAATTTTTTAAAATATTTAAATAGCCTTGTGATACAGGGCTATTTAAATATTTTATTACAATGTCCCAATTATTTATATCAGTTATATTGGATCCCTTCAGCCAGCGGTGAAAGTGCAAGCAAGATTAACCTTATTTTATTTAACAAAGTTCATCATCTGAGCAAACTATTTTTGTTATATCTTTTTCCGGGACTCTCCAGTGAAAGCCTTCCGGTCCTTCAACAACTACAACCGGGAGTGCATTTTGAGTTTCATACATTTCATTTAAAGTTCCCTGAGATGCATCTATAACATCTCTTCCAACAACTTTACCAAATAATTGATTACCATATTCTATCGCAGCAGCAGAATCAGGATCTAATTCTAATGTGCAAGTTCTTCCTTCCTGAATTTCTGTTCTCATATCCGTTCCTTTTCTTATAAAAACATTCAAATCAACGCATAAATTCAGCTAGTTCTGGTTTATTATGTTTGGCCTTCATTTAAGCATTTCAACTTTCAGGAGAATACTTAATTAGATTACGGGAGTCTTTAACATTAAGTAAGTATGCAAAGTAAGGCCCTGCATTGGCGAAAAATTTATATTTATTGCCAAGTGTAATCCTTGCAAGCAGTGGGGCAGTCAGATAATCAAAATGATAGCGAATCTCTATCACATCAACATTTAAGAAAGGGTTAGTTAACCTCAGTTTGTATCCTTTCTTCTCAAATCCAACTCCTGTTCTTATTGAAAATATTTTCGATATATCATATTGAAGAGAAAGGCCAATGGCATATCCAACCTTTGTGCTATGATTATTTTTAAACCTTTCTTTCCCATCAAAAGAGGTAAGGCTTGGGCCACCTTCAAGTCCGATTTGAAACTTCTTTGTTTGAGCAAAAATAAAATTTGTGTGGATTACTAATGCAAAAAATAATAGTTTAATATTCATTGTTGATTTATCAAGTTGTTCTACATTATTTTTAAAGGTACTATTTTCAGATATCACTATCAACAGTGTTGCCCTCTTTAAATGGACTTCTCTTTGTCCATTCTGTTTGTTTAATGTAGTGGAAAACAGGCTTTAATGCTCTGTTAAACAATGGCCCCGAATGTCGGACATAACAGCACATTTCAGCAGGTTCAGCACCAATATTGCTCTTCATTTCCATAGCAGTCCGTCCCAGGATCAGCATGTTTTTTTTCTTTTCGATCGAGACTATTACATAATCATACAGAATGTTCGGGTAAATGCAGTATTGATTATTCAGATCATAATTGATTCCGATTACATGTGCTTCACATTTATCTCCCCAATAAATAAAGGTGTTGAAGGCTACCATTTCTTCATTCAGGTAATAGGCAACCAGGTCAAATTCTTCTTTTAAATTCAGTTTTAATTGAAGTAAATAAGAAACATCAAAATGATTGATACGTACTTTTGCTTTATCCGCAACATTAGAATAAAGCATCTGAATTTTATTAAAGTTGGACTTTATCTCTTCTGTAGTTAAGCTCTTTCGCTTCAGTTCCGCTCCCTTCTTGACGGTGGTTAAGGCCTTCTTTCTGTACTTCTTATTCATTGCATTAAGATAATCATCAAAAGATTTCCATTCAGGCCTTATATTTAAGATCATATTGGGATCTACTTTAAACTGACGGTATTTGAAGACACTAAGGTAGCTTGAAGTAGTAAATTCGTCCTCATAAAAGTCTTTGATCAATTGAAGATTTATTTTCCCCCTCAGTTTGTCGGAGCGTCTTATCTGATAGCAAGCATCTGCTAATGCATGAAAAGCTTCTTTGTATGAAATGTCAGATGAATAAATAAAGCCATGATCTCCGCTTATATGCGTGTGTCCGCATACCAATATGCATAGCTTTGCCTTATCCTTTATGGTGTTGGTTAGTTTTTCGAGTGTATGCTTTCCATTGTCAGAGCACCGGTAATCTTCACCGGTAATTACTACTATATGAAAAATGGCTGCCCCAACAGGTTTCTTATCTTTATACATTATAACGTACCTGCTTTGTTCTTTCTCTTTTGAAGAATTTTCAATTGCTTTGAGGTAAGGATGACGCATTAATCCTTTATTCTGAGGCACAATCTTATTCCACTCATCTGCAGGTACATAATCAATGGAGTCAAAAATGGAAATGGACAATTGTGAAGGTGTTCTCCTTGTTTTAAAATGGTCTTTCTCCTTTTTTATGCATTTAATAAAATCTTTAAGTTTTTTCAATCCGGTGGTTATTATATTGTTGTTATAATCAAATGTGCATCTTAGATATTTTGACAAAAAATCACCAGTGTTTTGTTTACAGGTTCTTTGAATCATTCTTAAAAGACAGACTTTAAATCCTCTAGTCGTTTAACTGGTTTTTTTATTTTACAGTTTCAAAATATTTTTTAATCTAAATATATATTTAATGATCTTAGTTGTTGATTGTCAGGGTTGTTTTGTCAGTGGCTTAAGGCCAGCTTCGCTCATTTTTACAAATTTACTAAGTTATTTTACTGCTTGGAAGAATATCATTTTAAGGTAAGTTTATATTCTAAAAGGTGATGGCAATAAAAGGGTAAAAGTTGAGGAGTTATAATAGTTTGGAAAACTAAGATTTTTTGGATGGTAGGGGGGGCTTGTGAAATGACTGAATACTTTTTGGCCAGACGTATAGTTTTATATTTTTAATCCAACTGTTCCTTATCATGAAGAGCCTTCCTGTATTCAATTCCCCAAATGGCAATCTCGTCAATGATACGTTCCAATGTTTTGCCGTATTCTGTGATCTCGTATTCTACAGTGATTGGTTTTGTGTTTAGGGTAGTTCTGCTTACTAATTTATTCATTTCCATATCCTGCAACTCTTTAGACAGCATTTTTGCGGCTATACCATCGACTTCCCGCAATAAATCCATAAAGCGCATTTTACCTCCCTGCATCAAAGTGCCAAGGATGTGAAACTTCCATTTGCCTGATAATATATCCATAGTGTCTTTAATAGCGTTTATCCGTGTTTTGCAGATATTGGTATTGTTAACCATTTGTTGCTTCTTCATCACTTATTATTTTGAGTATGCAAATTATTTCATATTAAGTTAATAAAAATACTAATAGTTCCCAATTGTAAACGAGTTTCCAATTGGAAACTGATAACACTCTTAAGCTTTACGTACACTATATTTACAATTAATGAAGAATTTGAAGAGTCAAATTCATTCATACAACTTCTATATTTCATGTATGATAAAAATGCATAATGGTAGTAAGAGGAGATATTTTCGGGATGGAATCGGATTTCAAAATTTATAAATCTATTTCATTTCTGTCGTTTAATACCAGCAATTACTAATAGTTTAAAAATGTTTGATAATGTTAAAATTGTTCAATTTATATCTAATTATTCTTGCAACAGCAATCATTATAAGCTGCCAGGGACAAAAAAACAATAAGGTTATGACTGATAAGACAAAGGGAAATCCTTTATTATGCGATCCGGTAGAAGGAATTTGTGGAATTCCTGATAGTGCAAACAATGCAAAAATCAAAATTCAAAAAAATGCCAGGCCGGTTAAAGTAGTATATTTCACTGATCCTATCTGCTCTTCTTGTTGGGGGATAGAGCCTCAATTACGTAAATTAAAGCTGGAATATGGTAATAGTATGGAAATTGAATATCGGATGGGAGGCTTGCTGCCTGATTGGAGCTATAATAGTGGTGGGATAAGCAAACCTTCTGATGTTGCGCATCACTGGGATGAAGTAAGTGTACATTACGACATGCCCATTAATGGAGATGTATGGCTGGAAGATCCTTTACCATCATCTTATCCTCCATCTATTGCTTTTAAGGCAGCACAGATGCAGGATGCAGACATTGCTATTCTGTTTTTAAGAGAAATCCGCGAAATGGTTTTTTTACAGAAAAAAAACATTACCAAATGGGAGCATCTTGAAGCAGCTGCTAAAAAGGTAGGACTAAATGCTACACAACTTAAAATCGATTATGAGGGAAAAGGGAAAAGTCTTTTTGAGGAAGATCTGAAGCTCGCAAGGCAGTTTGGTGTAAGAGGGTTTCCTACTATGTTTTTTATAGATAAGGATGGTAATAAAGAAACCGTGTATGGTTCAAAGCCTTATGCATTTTATGAAACAGCTGTTCTTAAGTTGAGTCCTTCCATGGCAAAAAGTGAATACAGCAAAAACTGGGAAACGTTGTTTTATAAATATAATTCCCTTACAGCTAAAGAGTTTTCAGAATTATCTGGCATGCCAAGAAGTGAAAGTGAAAAACATTTAAATGAACTCTCAGACAAAAATGTCCTGGAGAAAGCGACTACTAAAAATGGGGCAATATGGAAATTGAAAAGTGTCGGAAATAAAGTAGAATAAAAGTTCCTTTAGTTAAATATACTTAAATAGCTTAATCAAATAGGTTGGCAACTCATAATTTTGTCTCTAGTAGATGTCGGTTAGACTTCTACTAGAGCTTAAAATCATATAATTAATTAATAGATTTGAAAAAAGAAGGTGCCTGGCCGTAGATGGGTGTTTTACCATCCCACTTTTCAATAAACTGTTGTTGTATCAATAATTGATTTAATGATTGCTTTCTTAATTCATTAGCTTTGGCCTCAGCTTCTGCTAGTACCATAAGTTTTCTAGCTTGTGCCTGTGCAACTTTTAATTCGTTTTCAACTCTCATTGCTTGTTGTATGGCTGCATTCTTGGCATTAATGGCTTGAGTTATAGATTCAGGATAAAGAATGCCTGATGTCATTTGTTCCAATTGGAAGCCTTCTTTATCCAGGAGAATTTGCATGTGTTTTTGAACCGCGTTTTCAAACATCTCTCTATTGCTGATAATGCTGTCTGTGGAGTATTTATTGAACTCAATTCTGAATGCATCACGTATGTAGTTAAATAAAGTAGTTTTGGTAATTACTTCAATATCTTTCCTGTATTTTTTAAAGATATCCGGAGAATGGTTATCTTTTACTTTAAAACTAAGTGTAGGATCTACATCAAAGATAGAGCCGTCTTTAGCATTAACAGTAAATTTGGGATAGTCAACTGTCTGAACGTAGGTCGGGAATTCATAAACATTTTCAGTAAGGGGGTTATACCAAACTCTTCCCGTAACAATTGTTACATCCTGAACACCCTTTTCGGAACCATACAAGCGAACTAAAATACCTTCATGACCGGCATCGATACGTTCAGTGAAAATGTAAAAAATCAAAATTGAAGCAATTAATACTATAAAGGAAGTCAAAACTGAAAATAAAGGAATACTGCGCATGTTAGTGGGTAATAAATTAAATGATGAATACGAATATAATCAATTTAAAATAGGTTCTATGTGATTTCTGTTGCAATGTAAGATTAAAACAAGTATTCGATCATGACCTGGTAGTAATGGCTTGATGCTCATTAAACAGAATAGCTTGGATTCTTTTAAAAGACATCAGTCTTTAATGATTCCTTTTTCAAAAAAAGAGAAAACCAGATAAGCTTTCAATTGAACTTCTTATCTGGTTTCTTTATGAATCTGAAGATGTTGATGTTTAAGGATAAATTGTCAGATTTGATACAATAAAACCTCTTGTGTTTTTGAATTAATCATAATAAGATCACTTGTATCTCCCAGTACTTCATCAATAAGACCATAAGCTTTTGCTTCAAGGGCATTGAGGTACTTATCTCTTAAAAAGAAACTTTCTATTTCCTGCCAGGTATGACCAGTGTTATTTCCTATGATATGAAATAACTGTGCCTGAATTCGTTCCTGTTCGCGGGTAGTGATTCTGACATCTTCCGTATAACCTTTTCCACCGCCGCTTGTCGGATGCATATGAATTGTAGCATGTGGCAATGCACATCTTTTGCCTTTACTTCCTGAAGTAAGCAATGCCGTTGCCATACTTCCTGAAAAACCTACACTAACCGTGGATACCGGTGCAGAAATCATTTTCATTGCATCATGGATGGCTAAACCTGCATAGACACTTCCGCCAGGACTATTGATATACATGTTGATCTGTTCGTGCTGGCTAAGACTATTCAGATATAACAACTGAGCAACAACAAGATTGGCAACTTGATCATCGATAGCGGTGCCCAGAAATATAATACGTTCCTTCAGCAAAAGGCTGTATATGTCATAAGCTCTTTCTCCATGGCTGTTGCTGTCAATAACCATGGGAATAACGTTCGCTTTTATTGTCATAACGGAAGATTAAGATTTGGTAAATAAGTTAAAGATCCTTTGGCGGAAGGTTTTATGTTCTAGAGCAGTAAATAATTTGTCATGTACTGCTTCAATTTCCGTTTTCAGTTGTTTACGACTGTATTTTTTTACCAGATCATAAATCTGTTTCTGTTCAGTTACTTTTTCCTGTAGGTCAGGCTGCAATAGCATTCTGGCGTCGAATACCAGTCTGCATTCAGGTGTAGAATAGTTTAAAAGATATTCCTCAATATCCCTGATCTCATTCAATGAAGTCCTCATATGCCAACGATTTTTCTTTAACGGTTTCTCTTATCTTTTCAATACATTTATACTTCTGCACAGTAGCTGATCTCGTTCCTGAATAACCGAAGTGTTTGGCTATATCAGAAACGGAAACCTTATCATAGTAAAATGCTCTCAGTATTTCCATGCACTTTTGTCCTGCAGATTCCAGGAGGTACATGATTTTATGACTGGAAAGGTAAGTTTCCGTTATTTCTGTTTCTGATAAAGCATTTTCAATTGTATAATTGTCCTCATTGCTTTCAAGTCTTCTACACCAGAGGTGTTTTGCTATTCCCAGAATGTAAGCCTTTTCATTCTTGACATGTGAAAAGGAGTTTGAAACAAGTTTTTCATAATAAATGATCAATGCATCCTGGAATATGTCTTTAGCCTCTTCATAATTACCTCCTTTTCTGCTGATATACCGTGCAACTGCCGGAAAGGTCTTTTTATAAAGATCCATAAAAAGCAGCTGCCTTTCCTGAAAGTCCCTTAAACCTGAAATTTCTGACATAATTTTGATTTTTATTATATAAGTGCAATGTACGATGCAACTATCACCCGAAACCTAAAAATTTTTTTTCAATAGACAAATATACTCTGGCAATAAAACGTATCGGAGTAATTTTTGGTACTTCTGATTTATCACCTGTTAATAAACCCGCTCAGTTCAACTATATATACAAGTTATATTTGATATTCTTTTTTAGTCAAAAGTCATAGAGTGGATGAAAGTTCCTTTTTAAAATTTTTATGATCGAAGAGGGTGATTTTAGAAGAATTTAAATCGATTTGTGTGAGTATTAGAATAGGGTGATGTATTGAGTATAACAACGATATAAAGTAAAATATAAAGTAAAAGCGGGAGCATTGGATGTATATACCAGTCCATCATCCGGAAATTTTAAATTTTCAGTAGAGAGTAAAGAATCCGGTACAGCCAAATGTGAAATATTCAGATTAGATGGGAGCAGGATAGAAACCATTCTGGATGTTCACCTATGCAGGAGATGTAGTTGAGTTATTGTGGAGCTGTAAGAACCTTCCTCAGGGTGTTTATCATTGCAAATATATCTCTGGAAATACGCAACTGGTAAAGAAGCTTATCTTGAATAGGTGGCTATTGTTAATTAATAAATATAGAATAAAGAAGGAGTCTGTTTAAAAAAAGCTCCTTCTTTATTCTAATGTAAATAAATTGTTAAGATATTCTGCTTCTAAATCAGGTAGACATTATTCAATTTATATCCTCAATAGCCCTCACTTTCTTTATGAGGACTTTTAAGGTATAATTTATTAAGCAGCCAGTTGCTTTTCTTTTGATCTTCTTTTAAGGACAGCAATAAATATGCCTGCAGTGATAAACATTATAATGCTATAAACGGCTGCCGGGATAGCCATGGTAGAGTTATTAAGCATTAGGGGGCTGCTTGCAATTGCTATAGCAAGGGTTCCATTTTGGATGCTGGTTTCTATGCTTATTGTAATGCGTTGCTGAGAAGATAGATTTAATAACTGTGGGATAAGATATCCTAAAATCATCCCAGATATATTAAGCATGAATGAAGCAGGGCCTGCAATTGAGAAAAATCCTATAACTTGATTACGTTCTTTTAATATTGCGGCTAGGATAATTAATACAAGAAAGATCGCAGACATAATTTTTACCGGCTTCTGTGCCTTATCTGCAAACGCTTCGTTTTTTGCCCTAATTATCATTCCAATAGAAGCAGGAATGATTGTTACCGTAAAGATTTTAATTATAGAGGAAGCTACATCCAAATGAATAGATTGTCCTTCTCCCAGGTATATTTCAATTGCAATATTAACCATTAGAGGTATGGTAAATATTTTAACGATACTGGATATTGCAGTCAGGGAAATACATAGTGCAGTATCTCCATTTCCAATATGGGTAAGTAAATTAGATGTCGGACCTCCAGGGCACATAGCTAGAATAATTAGCCCTATTGCAAGTTCAGGTGATTCTTTAAGCATGAAGGCAGCTATTCCGAAACCTAGCAATGGTAATAAAATTAATTGGGTGAATGACCCGACGACCATCGCTTTAGGATTTGCTAATATTCTTTTAAAGTCGGCAGGAGTAAGAGATAAACCTA
Source organism: Bacteroidota bacterium (assembly GCA_023428135.1). Taxonomy (GTDB): domain Bacteria; phylum Bacteroidota; class Bacteroidia; order Cytophagales; family Cytophagaceae; genus Sporocytophaga. The sequence continues at coordinate 24,781 of JAEYZG010000019.1, forward strand.
ATCCTAGCATGATAATGGATAATGCCAATGGCAAAAATACAGTAGATATAATGTTTGATTCCATATGAAGTTGTTTTGACAATCAGAAAGGTAAAAAAAATATTCTTATATTTTATTTAAAAATGAATTATTTGTAAAGGGGGAATTTATTGTATTTCAGTATGTTTTGGTTCTTTGGCCATTGTTCAAAATGACGTATGTGAATTTTTCCTGTGGGATTTTTTGATGTATAATTTTAACCTTCTTAAATGATCTCAATGGCATTTCTTCAGATATTTAGTAGCCTTAATCAATTAAGGATTTCAATTTCATTAAGAAAAACAATTAGTGGTTAAAGAGGTCTGATATATTGAAGAAATTTTTTAATTATATAGTGAGCATTAGTTCTCATAGGGAAATAACTGAACGAATTCCCAATTCAACAAACATTAGCATAAACAATGGAATTATAGTATTACCCAAAAATGACGGGAGAACAGAGCCTGTCACATGTTAGGGGGAAATTCAAGAACCTAAACACTTAACGATATGAATATTTCTAACATAGAAAATAAACTAAATTCAATCCCTAAAGATGAAGAATTAGGTGTAGAACTGGCTCTTCTGACAGGCGATGAAAAGATGTCTTTGTTTGCTATTGAGCTTCGTAAAGGGGAATTTATTCATGCACATTATCACAAGGAAGACATAGAAACTTATTTTATTTTGAACGGAGAAGGAGTGGTATTCCTGGGTACAAAGAATGGGGATGGTGTAATATGGGAAAGTGAAGATAAAGTAAATAAGGGGGACTCCTTTACGATATATCCCCACCAGGTGCATAAGTTTAAGAATCTTTCGGATGAAAAGTTGAGAATCATTGCCACCGCGCCATTAAGTCATAGCGAAGAAGATCGTTATTTTGTGAATGATAAAGACTGATCATATTTGAAAGTATCATCCCAGATTAATAATTAGGATATGGGCAAAATTGAATAAACTTCCTCTTTGTGTGGAATCTATTGATGCCATCACTCTATGCGATGGAATCAATCGTTATGTTCCAGGACGTACAAAAGAACAGAACGCTTTTAATCAATATGCTAAAGGTTTTATTCACTAGATCTTATGATGAGTAGATTTGGTAAGGATATTACCGTTCGTTTGATCCCAGTTTAAAACGGAAACTCTGTAATCAGCCGCTACACAGTTTGATTTTGCGGACATTTTTCTGATTATATTTGTTTAAAATTTGACCTTGGTTGATTTGCCAGGCTGCACATTTTGGACATAGCATCAGAGTATTTGTCGTTGTAGTTTCGCATGAATTTGGTTTAAAAAGAGGCTTGACGATGCTACGAAATAACAAGAGAAATTGTACATTACAGGACCTTCAGTATAGAGAAGTATTATCAAAAAGTAAAGCCCATGTTTCATGAACTGCTGTATACGTGATCCGTATGCGTGGAGTGGTGTGAGAGGTATAGTCCCGTCAGTACTTACGGAACCGTCTGCTCGATTATATGCAGGCTTTCTCTGCTTTTTACTTCATTCTGTTTTTGTAAGTTTCATCTCAAGAAATTTTTTCCAATTCATTTGGTTGTCCAACTTTTCCCAAGTTCCATTAATTTTGTTCTCGCTATCATTTAATTGTCCTTGAAATCGAAGCTCTTTACCGATTATTTTCAGCTCATTGTTTTTTAATGTTCCTAACATTTTTCCCAAAGAGCCATGATTGTTATAATATTCAAATGTTGCTTGGTTGTTGGTTTCGTCAAGTCCGATTATTTCGAAGGTTTGACTGTTTTCATTTCCCATAAGCACGTCAGCTTTGTGCAATATGAAATATCCACCAAGTATCAGTTCGTAAGTGTCCGTTCCCGTTATTTGCAGTTCGGAATTCTCATCCGTAGACAATATCCTGCCTTCGGTTTTCCATTTTCCTATTAACTTTTTAAACTCGGTATTTTCAATTCGGTTTTTATTCATTTGATAGATTTTGTTTTAGCTGAAGATAACAGGCTTCAATCAGAAGGGTAGTGTATAAATTTTTTGGCGAGATATTATTCCTCCGTATTCACCATGTGGAAGGCCATCTTGGGAAAGCTGGAGAATAATTCTTTCTTTAATTGCTCGTCTATTGGAAGCTGGTAAACTGCTTTATTCATACACTGAAGCCAAGCTATAGCTTTACTTTCTGTAATCTCATGAGGCATATGCCTCGCTCTCATTTTAGGATGACCATAGAGCTCAGAATATGCAGCCGGCCCACCCAAAAACTGGGTCAGAAAGAGTAGCTGTTTGTTTTTGATGACTTCTTTGGGTGTTTTGCTGAAAAGTGGTGCAAGTTGTTCATCGGTAAATACCAGATCATAGAAGTAGTCTACCAAAAGCTGCAGATTATCAGCGCCAAGTCTTTCATATATATTAGGAAGTTCTTCCATTTACTATAGTTATTAAGTGCTTAAAGTTACAATTTTATGAACAGTTTTACCATTCAGGTCTCATGATATAATGTATTTGGTATTTAGTAGTAAAAGCAATGAAGATATATTTATTGTGATGATGTGTTGATAATTAAGTGGTTGGCTGAAAGAATAGGAGGCATTTGATTATAGTAAAATTAAATCTTTATAAAGTGTGTGTGTGGTAAAGTATTAGTAATTAATATGTTTTGTGGATTTGATAAGTTATTTTATTGATGTATTATTCATATAGTCAAGGTATAGCTATATTTGGTCAACAAGTTTTATAAAGAAATATGAATAGAAAGATATTACTGTGTATAGCTCTTCTCGCGCTTCTGGTAAGTTTTAACTTCAAGGCATTTTCACAAATTCCCAAGCCCGCTTTGGTAGGCTATTGGCAAAACTGGTCGTCGGATCTTAAGCTTACAGATGTTCACGATGCCTATAATGTGATACAGATAGCTTTTGGCACTACTGAAGGTTCTTCATTATCAAAAATTACTTTCAGCTTGCCCTGGAACTATAGCAAAAGTTCATTTATGACAGATATTGATATACTTCACTCAAAAGGAAAAGTAGTAATATTAAGTCTTGGGGGAGCAAATGACCCTATCAGGCTGGATACTGAGGAGGCTAAGCAGGAGTTTATAAATTCTTTGAACGCCATACTTCAGGATTATAATTATAAGTTCGATGGAATAGATATAGATTTTGAATCCAGCTCAATGGCTTTCGGATCTTCCTGGACTATAAATGATCCTGCACCTGCCCAGATCCATCTTATAGAGGCAATAAAGATATTGATGAGTGATTATAAAAATGCTACTGGTAAAAAGATGTTGCTCACCATGGCTCCGGAGACTATTTACCTGATGGGAGCATTAAGTTCTTATCAGATTAATAACTACAATGGAGGTGCTATGTTGCCTATTATCCAAAGGTTAAAAGATGATATTGATTTGCTTCATTGTCAGTACTACAATGCTGGCGGTGCAAGTGGTGGCACATTTGCGATAGACGGGGTTGTTTACTATGATAATAGTGATCCTGATTATATTACTTCTATGACGGAAAGTATTATCAAAGGATTTACATTGCTTAAGAACAAAGGCGTTTATAGTGGCTTCCCTGCTTCGAAACTAGCGATAGGTCTTCCTGCCAAACCAACCAGTTGTGATCAGGGAACAGGATCTGGTTATAATAGTCCTGAAGATGTTTGCAGAGCCGTGCAGTATTTGCAGGGGAAGATCTCTAAACCTTCGGATTTTAGCTATACAGTAACTGCTTCTTATCCGGATCTTGCAGGATTGATGACCTGGTCCATTAATCAAGACAAAAATACATGTGGTGGACTTTATTCTTTTGCAGAAAATTTTACTTGTGCTTTCGATGTTTTAACCAACTTGCCCGTTGTGATGGATGATACTAAAGGAATTGAAGTTTATCCGAATCCCGCCAATGATTATATAGATATTAGTGTTAAAGCTGATTTAACAGGTGCAGCAGAATTTGATATCATTAATGTTGATGGAGAAATTGTTTATACAGGCAAGCTTATGTCAGATCTGAAAACTTATAATCTGGATATCCATCATTTTAAATCAGGATTGTATTTCCTTAGAATACATTCCGATAAAGTGAAGTGGAATAAGCGATTTGTGAAGTACTGATAGGTTATTGTTTATACAACGCGAGAATAGCGATACAATCTCTATTCTCGAAAATCCTCGTTAATGAAACGAGGACTATAAGATTTCAAGAATTATATTTTAAATCATTAATTAAATCTAATGCGAGTACTTATTATTATCCTTACTCTATTCGTGTCGTGTAAGCTACAGGCTCAAAACATTAATTGGTCCAGAGGAGCAGCGAAAACCGAACTAAGTGCTATTAATTCTCTCAATGTAGATGGAAATGGGAATAGTTATTTTGGTGGGATGTTCAGCGACACAGTGATAACGGAGGAATTTAATTTTAAAACCCAACCGGGGAAATATAAAATTCTTTGTGGCAAATATAAAAATGATGGTACATTAATTTGGGCAGCTGCTGATGGGGAATGTGACGCTATCTATTCATATTCATCTGCATATGATCAGTCAGGTAATTTATATGTTGGAGGTTCATGCAGGGGGGATATAACTTTTAACGGAATTACATATCAAAATATTAATTCAGGTTTTTTGGCCAAATTTGATAACCAAGGAAATCCTCAGTGGATAGAATTGGTTAAAGGTATTTTTGACTCTTACTCTAGTGGTATAAGTTTTTTAAGGACTGATTCAGAAAATAACATTTACATCTTTGGTAGTTTTGTGGGGGCGGTTGATTTTGGAGATACTACCGTTGCTTCTTTGCCGAAGCCATGGTCCAATGCAGTACTTGCGAAGTACAATCCTTCAGGAAAATGCTTATGGGCGAGATCTTACCTTCCAACAGGCGTGAATTTGCCTGCCACTAAACCCTCATCACTTGAAATTGATGAGGACAACAATGTTTATGTTGCAGGAGGATTGGTAGGGACACTTACGCTAAATTCCACTACCAGCGTTACTTCTGATGGGGAAGATATCTTTCTACTGAAGCTAGATAGAGATGGAAATTCCAAGTGGCTTACAAAGATAGGTATTGCGAATACAAGTGAGTTCGGGCAATTAAGTGATATATGTAATGGGACTATGTATTTTTGTATGCGATTTCAAGGTGATTCTACCATTGTTAATGGTGAAATTTACAAAGGCGTTGTGAATAAGCATAATGTGGTTACGGGTAATGTATTGATAAAATTTGATACCTCTGGCGCTGTTCAATGGTCTAAACTAATAGATGTACCTGTGCAAAATGCTGGATACGTTAATACAATGGAAGTTGATTTGGACAAAACAGGAGATGCAATCGTTAGTGGCTGTTATGGAGGAAGTATTGATTTTATAGACACGACTTTATCTAACGATGGAGATCTGGATCCATTCATTCTTAGATTTGATCATATGGGAAATTTATTAGAAATCTGGAGTGAGGGGTATAAAACTGATGAGTACATAAGCTCGACAGAGATTGATGCCTGTGGAAATTATTATGTGGCCGGAATGTTTTTTGACTCTACAGGATTGGGAGGTGTTCCTCTGAAGACAAAAAATAGTAAGTGGAGCTATTTTCTTACCAAGATATCAACAAATAGTGAATGTGAAATAATTACAGGTATTGAACAACGTGTGGAATTATCAGATGTAACGATTTTCCCTAATCCGGTCTATAACAAGGAAGTTGTTCAAATTGAAATTGCTAAGGCAATGTATGGTCCAGCCACTATCAAAATAAGAGATTTGGTAGGGAATATGGTATATGAACAATCAGTCTCAAACAAAAGTAATACACGTCTAGAAGTAGCCGCTGGAAATCTTGTAACAGGAACTTATTTTGTTGAGATATATGATGGACGCAAGTTACAGGTGAAAAAACTGGTTGTTATAGAATAAAAGGGAAAGTGTGTCTTTTTTCTTAACGGTTTTAGATGAGTTAATGAGGTTTCCTAAGAGGATGGTTCTGGTTGCTTTTGATTCTATGTGAATAGCGATACAATGCTATACTAGGAAATCCTCGTTAAGGAAACGATTACTATAAGGAATAAAAAGTAAGATCAACAATTTCAACAAATTAAAGAAGGCCTAAAATCAATGATCGTAGGCCTTCTTTAAAGCATTTAAATAGTATATGATTTTACTTGATTACGACTTTGCCGAACATTTCTGAACTGCCTCTAATAAAGTGCATTAAAAGTCCATTATCTCCATCCAGCAAATAGTTATATTTATTAGGTAAATAAAACATACCATAATTTTCATAGAACATATTTCTCTCCATTTTTCCGGAAGAATCTATGCTTACACAAACAGCTCTTGTCCCTGCATAGTCTCTTATAGATTCCCGTTTTGAATTGTTATATTTTTCAATGTCCGGATGCCATTTTAGGTTTTGGGGATGCTCAAGATAGAGGAAATGAAGCTTTCCATTGATTACAGCGCTATTAAAAGCAAAAACCTTTACTGAGGTGAATTTGGGAACAAGCTTCATCCAGTCAATATCTCCTTCGTCTGTTATTTTAACAACAATTATCTCATTGCTTACATCATATTTCAGATAAGGGTCAACCACGGTATAGGAATGGCTCGCCACAAAATAATTGTCTTTGCCAATAGCAAAAATATCTTCTGCAACAAAATATTTATCGCCGGGTAGATCTGAAGGATAATATTTCAAATTATTATATACGTCTTTATTAAAGTATTGATTAGTTTTTTTTATAACACTGAAATTTTCAGCCTTGATTTTATAACTGAAAAATCCCATTTTTCTTTCCGGCTTGTCCTTGTATTTTCCCTCCCATTCAATTATGTCTCTGAACATACCTGCAATGGTCACAGAATTATCATGATCATTAAATTTAATCAGACCATTATAGACTTCCTTTGTCGATCCGAGATTAAGCTCTAATGTTTTCATCTGATTATTAGCTGCTGGTATCATTCCTATTGCCAGTCCTACCTGGTCTGATGAATTCAGATAATTAAAAGAAAAGTAAAAGCTTCCTGTATTATCAATTATATAGTTCAAACTGAATATACTTCCTCTGCCGTAACTTTTAGGCAATTGAAATTTCTTAATCTGTTCAAAAGTAACAGCATCATGGATACTCACATTCACTTCCTGTGGCACATCTTCATACTTTACCGAACTTACCAATGCGATTTTCTTTCTGTCAGGTGAGATAGACATTTGAAATTTTCCTTCATCATTGTCGGCTGCAATTTTCATTAATGATTTTTCTTTGCTGACAGCTCCGTTTTTATCAACAGAGATAAGCAAATACTCTTTCTCTTTGACATCTTTAAAATAAGTGCCCAGGAAGACATATACTTTACCTGGAACGGCAATTGAGTTTACGACAAACTTTGCAGGATCAGTCTGAGCACCTGGTATTGCATCTAAAGCAAGATCTACAGAAAATTTTTGGGCGAAACTTTTTTTATCGTAGGCTTCTACGAAATACTTTGTGCCTACGCCTTTTTTCTTGATTCGAAGGATGTAAAATATTTCATCATCGCCTCCCAAAGCTCCTTTATACTCCGCATTTTTTTCGGGCTTAAAAGTTTCTCCCTGAACTAATGTAACCTTAGTCTGGCTGTGGACAAATGGAATCAGGCATGAAAACAAAACAATAGCAATCAAAAACTTTAAAGAATTCATACAAAAATTATATTAGACTTCATTATTTTAAATAATTCTTTAATCTACGTAATCCATTAATAATCTTAGAGAAGAGCTTTCATTGAGTCCAAAATGTCAGGACAGTTTTTTTTATAAATGACAAAGCTATTTTGATAGTGTGGTCGTATTTGCTTAATTATCAGATAGAGTGTATTGTATTAAGAAAGTAAAAAGATGTAAGGAATTTTGATTTTTAGTTTGGTTTTGGGGGAAGGATAAAATTAGTTTTGCCCTTCTCCATTATGTTAAAACGTCAGCCGCTTTTAAGTAATGATACTCCTTTTGATTTAGCTGTCTGCATATTTACGATTTAAATTGCCGATTATTTTTGTAGCTATAAGATCCTTTGATGGGCATAGAAAGATTTCAAAAATAGATGACTATTGTTCCTCTTGATGCTATGCGAGAATAGCGATACAATCGCTATTCTCGAAAATCCTCGTTAAGGAAACGAGGACTATTGAATTATGAACTATTCGAGCTTTTTCAGATTAATTTCTTATCTTCGGTTTGTATACCAATTGTTTATCGGGACTGAATAAAACAAGAATAATATGATTAATACAGAGAAAACATTAACGGAAGTAATAGAAGTATTAAGAAGCAGAGGTTATGTTGAAGATTTTAATTTGTTTGAAGTAGGTCTTTCCTATAAAAAAGGTGATGAAAAAATAAATCTGAATGACATTGTGATTGATAAGACTTATCGCTTTACTGGGCAAAACGACCTGGAAGATGAAGCTGTCTTATATGCTATGAGAAACACTAAAGATGGAGTGAAAGGTATATTTGTAAATGGCTATGGAACATATAGCGATAAAGAAGCTGATGAGATTATTAGCCAGATCGTCAGCCGTGAGGAGGATGATAACGATGATTGGATGAATTGATACCCCCAAGTTCTCTTTGAAGAAGTACATCTTTTGCAGAAAGCTAATTCAGGTTGTGTTAAAGATGTTGCTTGCTCTTAATTTTATTGAAGAATAGAGATGGAATCGCTATTTTCGGAAATCCTCATTAAGGAAACGAGGACTATTTGTTTAAAAAGAAATTATTATTCTTTCACTTCGCCTTCAAGAAAAAACCATATACCCTTTTCCTTAATAAAATAAGAATGTTCATGATGAACAACCGATAGGTTCTCTTCATTGGAATAATATGCTTTAAAAGTAACTGTACCTTTGTCATCGGTTGCAGAGCCATTTTCTGTTGTGATAACTTCCAGCTTTATCCATTTGCTTGATGTAGCCCATTTTTTTATGCTTGCTGCTGAATAATATTTTCTTTTAGAGGGATGTGTCGTCTTGAGGATATACCTTACATCTGCTTCAACATAGGCTGAATACCTGGACCGCATTAATTGCTCTGCTGTCTCCGGTGATTTGTCTCCCAGAAGGAAAGGTTCGCAACAAGATTCAAAAGATAAGCCAGAGTTGCAGTAACAAGGTGTCATTATTTTATGGATTTTGCTTTTACTAATATTATAATCAATACCACTTTAATCTCTTTTATTCTTCTTCAAGTCTGAACATTATGTCCGTTCGTAAAACATATTTCACACCTTGTTTAACTGGACTACCTTCATGTTCTAAGTCGTGAAGGAAAATCAAAGCAGTGCCTTGTTTGGGTTGAATCGTAAGGTTATTAAAGGTTGTTTCTCCTCCTTCATAGACATCATTCAGGTAAATCATGAATGTATAGTAACTTGCTTCAAATTCATCACGAATGAAACTTTGATCTTTGTGTCGTTTGAATTGTTGTCCGGACTCATATTTGTAAAACCTGAAGAGTTCATTAAATCCAATGGCTCTGCTGTTGCCTATCTTAGTAGGTGCAAATTGTTCAAATCTTAGCCAAAGGTTATTGGCAAGATCAATATCGTTATAGATTACTCTATTATTATTTCTTATTGATTCAACTCTAATAGCTCCTTTTTCTGAGTTTACAGTAGCAGGTTCATATCCTATACCTTCGCTTTTTTTGATAAAATCCTCGCATTCCTGCCTTGTCCAAAAGTCGTCTAAAGTAAAAATGTAATTTGTAAAGATGTTCTTTTTCATGGTCTTATTTATATGCTCACAAACGAGAAATACGAAGCTATGGATGTATATTCTTATTTTTTACAACAAAACTATCCATTTTAGCAGCAATAGTCAATGAAGATCAGGATATGAGCAGAAAAGTAGATGGCAAAATAGAATATTGCAAGTAGATAGACTTACACCACAATAGGCTGAAATTATCGGATCGCGTCTGTTATGAGAGAAATAGCGATACAATCGCTATTCCCGAAAATCTTCGTTGAGGAAACGAGGACTATTGGAAATTTAATTTTACAAATTCGGAGATGGAGGTAGTGGTTCTTTTTTAGGGAGTATAAATGTTTGTGAGCTAGGGGATTAAATTAATTCTATTCCTGCATAGGCCGAAAAAGTATTGAACTTATTACGTTTTATGCTTTAACTTTTGTAATTTTTAAAATTATTTGCTCCCGAAATGAATGTTATTTAGTTTAATTTTTATCTTTTTTATGTTTAGTTTTTTCATCACAAATGCTCAAATACCAGAAGTAATATTCCGTAAAAAAACATTAATGATTCAGTGCCTGGTTCACTGTGAGAGTGGATTCTGGATGCCAGTAATATTAAGAACTTAATTTTTACACTTCATATATCAAATTCAATGCGAATAGTTTCTTTTTTAGTTGCCTTATTCATATCAAACACACTACAGGCCCAAATCAATAACTGGTCTAAAGGTGCTACAATAACAGGAGGGAGTCACACTACTTCTATCAGTGTTGATAAAAATGCTGATATATACTTTACCGGGACTTTTTTCGAAACCTTGCAAAGTGAAGATTTTTATTTTGATGCACCTCCCAATTCATATAAAACTATTTGGGGAAAATATAAAAGTGACGGAACATTAATCCGGGCCTCTGCATTTGAGGATTTGAATGCTGCTTTAATCACATGTGATCAGGATGATAATTTTTATATTGCAGGGACGTATCATGGAAATGTTACTTTTAACGGAATTATGTATCCTCTTTTAGAGGGAGGCTTTCTTGCTAAGTATGATAATCAGGGTAGTCCTCAATGGATAAGATTTGTTAAAGGTGAACTTTACTCTGGTTTCGAATCTATAAAAGTTGATTCTGAAAACAACGTGTATGTTTATGGTAATTTTTCAGGACAGGTTATCATTGGCGATACCGCTGTTGATGGTCTATCAGAGCTAAGATCAACTGCTGTACTGGCAAAGTACGATCCTTCTGGAAATTTTTTATGGGCCAGATCTTATGTTCCAACTGCTGGTGATTTTAAATATTCCAGTTCAGAATCAATACAGCTTGATGAGAAGGATAATGTTTACGTTACGGGGGGATTGGTGGGAACGCTTACTGTGGATTCAACCACTATTGCTGGTGAAACCGTGACTATTTTTATACATAAACTGGATAAAAATGGGAACTCCAAATGGCTTACCAATCTAGGGGCTGGGCACATCAGTTTTTACAGAGATTTAAGTGCTATACATGACGATGCCTTTTATTATGTACATGAATTTGATGATGATTCTACCAATATTAATGGTGAAGTTTATTTAGGCGATCAGACAAGGACAACTTTAATAAAATGTGACACATCAGGTATTGTTCAATGGTCTAAGTTGCTTGCTCTTTCAATAAGAGATGTAGGTTATATCCTATCATTTGATGTAGAGACAGACCATGCCGGGAATATCATCGTTGCCGGTTCGTATAGCGGGGAAGTTAATTTTATAGATACGACTTTTTCCAACCATGGGGACTTAGATCCATTTATACTTAAGTTTGATCGGGATGGAAATTTAATAGAAAGCTGGAGCGAAGGATATGAATCAGATGAGGTCATATTTTCGATAGCATTTGATTCTTGCGGTAATTATTACCTTGGCGGAATGTATCGGGACTCAACAGCAATAGGAGGTATTTTCCTTAAAAATACGTCAGAAAGATTAAGTTATTTTATTACAAGAATAGCAACAAATAATGAATGTGATCTTGTCTTGGGTGTGGATAAACAAAGCTCGGGTATGTCTGATATCATGATATTTCCCAATCCGGCATATAACAATGAGAGTGCTCAGATTTCAATTGGAGAGGCAATGTCTGGCACAATTAACATAAGCCTGAAAGATGTGATGGGCAATAAAGTGCATGAACAAACTGCTTTTTATAATAATGACTTACATCTGAAGATTGCCACTGATAATCTTGCATCAGGAACGTATTTTGTGGAAATATCAGATGAGAAGAAGATCCAGGTGAAGAAGCTGGTTGTTGTTAAGTAAGACAATTCTAATATTTGCAGTACTATTGATTTGTAGGTTTGGTTTGAATTTCAATAATCATAATTGTTATGAGTTTTTTTTCGATTTTTGGAGGTAATGATGATATCAAGGATGATTCGTTGCCATGGTATAATCTACCTTCTGTTTTTGAATATATTAAAGCTAATCTGGATAGTGATGGAAATCTATCAAAGGAAGGAAATAAACTCCCCGATGAAGAGAGAAGGTACGAGAATGAAAAGGTGCGATGGATTGCAGGTGGTTTGGACGGAACACTAAGTTATCATGCTCAAAGTGGTAACTCTGCGAAGGACACCAAAAAGGTTGTAGAATTAGTAAAGGCAATTTCTCAAAAGAATAGTCTGTCTAAAAAAGTAGAACTGTATAATCTTCTGCTGAAAGACAATTTGATGGAATTTATTGATCCATCTTTAGAGAAAATAGCTGCATTAAATCTTTCTATCAAACCATACTTAACTGAGTATGCGCGATGGCTCGCATTTAAGGGCGCGGACAGAGGTCCTGTTAAATTCGGAATAGCATTACTTGGATTTATCGGGGATAAAAGTGCCATTGACAAACTAATTACTATTGGGAAGCATGAAGAGTTCACATTGTTCTCGGTAGTTGCTTTAACCAACATATATGAAGACCCTGAGATGGAATTGTGGGAGTTAGCAAGACATGTTGAAGGCTGGGGGAAAATACACATTGTCCAAAGATTGGGGAAAACGCAAAACTCCAAAATCAAGAAATGGTTGATCCGGGAGGGTTATAAAAACGGTATTATGTATGAATACCTTGCTTATACTTGTGCTGTCGGTGGAGACTTAAGGGGGGAGTTGCGTGCTGAGGTGGTAGATGATGAACTCTTGAATGCTGCCGGAGAAATCATAGAAGCCCTTATTAATGGAGGCCCGGCAGAAGATTTGGATTTATATGAAGACGGTGCAGAGGTTGTCATGCTGTATGTACAACATATGGAGAAAAAAGCTAATCAGACATTGGCTGATTTTTTGGTGCTCCAATCAATTAAGAGATATATGGAAGATGAAAATGCAGATTGGAAGGAAAGAGAAACGATAGGTTGGACAGAAGATCTGAAAGTAAATTTGCTTATTGATATTCACAAAATGATCAATGATATCAAGTGGGGGCAAATGATCAAGACGAAAATAGATACGAGAGATCCGCGGGAAATGTGGCAGGTAGATCAGGCTGCGGAGTTCTTAGGAATTGATATGTGGGATATACATTTGAACCGATTAACTGAAAGCCCAACCCAATCGGAGCATTGGTATAAGATCATGCAAAGTGCCAATAATGATAACATAGATAAGATTATTACATTAGCTTTAGAGCAATTGCCACTTGATGAAATTGCGACAGGGCCTGCTGATGAGCTTGGATTAGGAGGAGAGTTTGAACTACACAGCTGTCTTGATTACCTGCTTCAGAGACTGGGGGCCTTCCCCAATAAGGGTTTTCCACTGATTAAAGCAGCATTGAGAAGTCCGGTAACAAGAAACAGGAACTTTGCCATTAAAGCTTTGTCGGCATGGGGAGCGAGCAATTGGCCGGAAGGAACTAAATCGTTATTGGTGTCAGCAGAGAAGGTGGAACCTAATGAAAGTACTAAGACAGATTTAAGAAATCTTTTAAATGGAAAAGATATTGATTGAAAATGCGATCTATGGCTTGAAGGTTTAACACGTTATTCAGAATTCTGTCCGATACGTCACAGGGCTGGGGAGGGCTATTGCGAGAAGGAAGGAGCAAAATGTTCATAATATGTGGTGTAATTATTTTTTTGTGTTCTATTTTTATTAACATTTGTGCAGACTATTAACCATCCTAAAAGCAGAGATTCAAAATAATGCTTGTTCGGGAAGTGGACACCAATATTAACCTTCAAAAAATATGTCACGCACAAATCTGTATTTAAAGAACAACTCTGGTGAAACTCTTGAGTTCAGTGTTCCTCCTTGTGAACCTGATCGATTTTATGGAAGCGACTGGGAAGCCATCCCCAAAAAAGGTATTAAGATTTTACCTAATGAGAAAAAACTCCTGGGTTCTATAGGAGATCCTGGCTCAAATGAATCCAATCACTGGGGATGGATTTATCTGTACTCGGAAAAGCATGATGATTATATTCAGTGCTATATGATCAGCAAAGGCGACAAAGCTTCTGGTAACGTTGCTGCTTTTGACTGGTATGACGGCAAAAAGATTGATGACAGTTGTACTAATCTTTCAGGAAAAAGCCTTGGCAATGTTACCAAGGATAAAAATGATGATTTCTGCCTTGGATACCATCCGGCAGAGGACTATGATAAAAAGCCGGCTAAACCGAAACTAGATTTTGATGTTAAAGTCAACGCCGAACTTATTGAAACATTTTCTCATGACCCGAAGACGGGTACTCTTCACCGGACAAACTCTTATTCCATATCAGTCAGAGTTGGGCCTAATAAACTACAATCAGGCCATGCCAGACTCTCTGCTCCTTATCCTGTTACTATTGGCCTTGGTGGAGATTTGGCGGTGACCAATGCAAAACGGACTGCTAATATTGGGCTCAATTTGCCTTTTATGCTGAATGTATCGAATTCAGGGAGCTGTTTTACGATTACCATGCCTGTAACAACCATCGCAGCAACCGTTTTGTATCTGGACTTCATCAATCCAAGTAACCCGGTACACCCGCATCGTATTGTTATTAATCCTCCAGAACTTGTTCTTCAAAACCTTACCCAACTGGGAAACGATGCCAATTCCATTGGTAAAGCTTTGAGAGACAAAACAAGTGGAAGACGGGACACTCAGTCCATTGAGGCTGCGTCAAAAATGATCAATCAACTTATAGGCATTGAGCGACGTCTTGAAACGGTTCCCAAAATGGATGGCTTTGTTTATGTTGAACTTCAGGGAGCAGCCGTCACTTTGGGCAGAGATACAAGTCTTCATAAACTACGGGATTGCTGTTTTGGGATTTCTATTGAAGGTGCAGCAGCCAGGTATTTTGTGGATGACGATGCACGCAATAAGATTGAAGAATGTAAACAGCGTTGCAAGGAACATGGAATAGACTCGTCTACCTTACATATGTTTGATGGCTTCTGGGATCGTTTGAATGATTCCTTTAAGGCAATCAAAGAATTTTTTGTCAAAGTTATTGACAATGTCATTAACGTGATCGTGCGTATCGGCGATGCGATTTATAGTGTTGTCATGACTATTGCTTCCGAAGCGATAAAGGCAATCGGCTGGGTACTCGAAAACGTGCTCGGCATCACAATGGATGATGTGGTTGAATGGCTTGGCTATGTTTTTGACTGGAATACAATTAGGAAAACTCAGCAATATATCAAGCATAACTTTGATTGTGGCTTTCAATTGCTGCTGCAACAACGTCAGGTAGCGAAAGATAAAGTGGGGGAGTTTAGAGAGCTCGCCATTCAGGAGCTTGGTCTGGAGAAGTATGAGAACAAGCTGCGTTTTAAAACCGGTGCATTGGAGAATCTTCAAAGTCGTTTTAATGGTATCCGCGGACAATACAACCTTGATCAATACAGGCAATCATCCGAGACCATGACTATTGGTGACAAGCAATTTAACAGTGATGCGCCAGAGTTGCGCTGGGCAATGGATAACCTTACACTGGATGGTGGAAATCTAAATAGCCACACCACATTTTCGGATTTAGGAACCAAGGTACAGCAGTTGTTTCAGCGTCTGATGGACGATTCTCAGGCATTCCTTCCGGATATAAAGGCAACGGCTGACCTGGTGGCAGGCTACTTTGAAAATGTAACATTTGAGACCCTGTTGGATGCAATGATCAATGCGGTGGGACAGATTGCCACGGGGCTGATCCATTTGCTGGAGCATACCATGGATCTGCTTATCGACCTGATATTTGGTCTGATTGAATTGCTTCATGATGTATTGTGTATCTCGGTGCCATTTCCTTTTATCGGAGCGTTGTACAAGAAGTATATAGATCAATCGGTTGAGTCTCCCAACCTTATAGAAGTGATGTCACTGATAGCTTCTATTCCGGTAGCCGTTATCTCTAATCTATTCAGTCATTCGCCTTTTAAAAGTCTGCCAGAGGATAATTCTTCATTCTCAGGAACAACAAAGTTCAGGGCAATGAATTTTGCTGCATCTGCCGATGTCAACCCTGCTCTTACACGCACAGCAATGTCTCCTGCAGATCAGGAAGAACAGACACGTCTCGGAGTAATATCGGGAGCCTACCAGATCATCTCCTCGTTCTTATATGGAGGGATGGAGTTTCACTGGATTACCCAATCTCCATTAGTTCCCATATTCTTAACATTTAAATTGGCATCTGATACGATAAACTATACTGTATCTACTGCTTCTATGGCGAAATACATAAAGGCCAACCGGAATGATAAGTTAACACACCGGCAAAATTTAGATATAGCGCTTGCCGCTCTAATGGTAGTTCCCAGAATTACTGACTTTGTCAGATTGTCTACGTTTCTCAGTGGTACAATAATGGGTAAGGATATCAGGGAAAAGTGTGGGATATTAGATACGTGTTTCTCTGCTTTTGCGATCATTGCGCTTATTGCGGATCTGTGTCTGCAGTCAGATGAATTGAAGAGCTCTCAGACTCCAAATGAAGATCGTATAAAGCTTGCATTAAAAGGAACACAGCTTAGCTTGTCAATGTTGAATGGCTTACTGGCATGGCCTCGGGAAAAACTCAGTGGCACAGGACCGGAATATGAGGCACCAATGGCTCTTCTCCGAGGTTTTGTTCAATTTTCAAATGGTGTTTTTGTCATAACACGTACCTATTACAATGCGAGTCTGCTTCCGCCATATCAGCCAAGGCACCATCTGAATGGGCCTATTTATTCCTGATAATTTTAGATGAATTCTTAAATGTAAATAGCCTGTTTCTTAAGGAACAGGCTATTTTTGTTTATATCCTGGAATCTGAAGTTTGGTAGCATAGCGATACAATCGCTATGCTACCATATCCTCGCTGCAAGCGAAGACTATTGGGGTAAAGTACAAACTTTTTATTTCTTTATTACTCTAACAATTTTATCGTAGCTATTGCTACTTCCTTTGACTTTAACAAA
The DNA here is from genome assembly GCA_023428135.1 of Bacteroidota bacterium. GTDB lineage: Bacteria > Bacteroidota > Bacteroidia > Cytophagales > Cytophagaceae > Sporocytophaga. The sequence goes on from JAEYZG010000019.1 coordinate 41,966, forward strand.
ATACATTCCCGCATTCAATTTGCTTAAATCTGCTTCAAATCTTCCTGATCGGAACATTCCTGCATAAAGGACTTTTCCAGAAAGATCTAAAATTTCTACAGATCCTTTTTCATTAAAGTTATCAAAATCAATAGTAAGGTTTCCTGTAAATGGATTTGGATATGCTGTGAATAAATGATTTTCAGTTGAACTATTTATGTTGGTGATTATATGTCCGATTGTATTCAATGTAGTATTTGTTCTTACTGGTGAGTTATAATCAAAGAAAATATCAGCAGTATTTTTTATCACATCACCTATTTGATTAGATGAAGACTGCCGCATGTAAAACTTTACATATCCCTGGCTTGCGATGGCATTGGTAGTACTATCCGGTAATTTGATATCATTGAAAGTCCACCTTATTACATTTCCATTTCTTATTTCAACTTTGTAAGGATGACTTGAAGCGCCCATCCTGAAAGACCTGATATCTAATGTAGATATTATTGTATCGGTAATAACAACAGTAAAGGCAGTATCTGTTCCTACATTTTGGAATTGAATGGTATAATTGAGCAAAGAGTCTGATAGTTCTATCAACCCTTGCTTAGATTCTCCTAACGGATTTACATACTTGGCATTCGGGTCATAAGATCCGGTGACAGTGCGTTTTATATACTCTGCATTATTCAGTGTGTCAAAATCAAAAGGTACTTTGCAAGAAATATAAGAAATCAATGTATCTCCCAACCAAACTTTCTGTGGACTAATTTTGGTATGGATATCAATATTTATGGTTTCCTGTGGTGCTAAATCTTTAAATTGATAATATAATGTATCGTTAACAAGTGAGTCTGAAAGTGTACTTGAAATATATTGCAGCCTTGGATCTATTGCAAAAGCCATATTTCCACTTGCAGGCACAGTACCTCTGTTGCCAATCTGGGCAATGTAGTGAAAATCAAATCCTGGTCTTGCTGCTGCACAGTAAACACTTACCCACACATCTGGTGCGATAGCAAAGGTCTTTGCAAAGTTAATGGTATCGAAATATGAATGTAAAGTGTCAAGGGTAATGATCTGAAAGCCTTGAGACGGGCAGGCAATGAATGATAATGGGTTGTCCGGAACAGGGGTAACTTTATAATTTCCATAAGGTAAATTGATGGAATAGAAGCCACTATCATTTGCGAAGGTAAGGAAAGGACCAGGTTCGATAAGAATTGCATTATTTGAAAAGCCTGTATCATGGCTATCGTATTTACAGTTTTCATTTTCATCTCTATATATCCAGCCAGAAAGTTTGCCGCAGCCATCAATACTTCCATTGACAATGCAATCCACGATTGATAAATCCAGGGAGTAGATTCCTTCGTCTGTAGCGATATATAATTTTCCTTTAAAAACTGATGATTTATTTATGAATGATAATGGAGGCATAAAGGAAGGAATAATTTTTTTCCAATGTTGGCATGTATCGGTAGAAAGAAATATTCCATCCGTAGTTGTAGCAATGAAGGTCCCATGGTGCAAATAAAGATTTAAAACTGTAGATTGGTATGCGGTTGGAGGACTGGTTCTCTGTTCCCAGGTCAATCCTTGGTCCTTGCTTACAAATATTTGATTAGCAATATAGCCATTATCGGAGCCTACAATGATCTGATCTCCGATTTTCAATAGATGCTTTTGATGTCCTGCAAGAGAGAGTACGAGCTGCCAGGTCTTTCCCTTGTCTGTTGATTTGAAAACTCCATCCGAGGAGGCGACAAAAAATGCATTTGAACTATATATAAGAAAATCTGATATAAAAAATAGTTTGTCATTTGATGGCTCGTATTTCCAGGTTTCTCCTTGATCAAGAGATTGAGAAACGGAATTCTGATCGACTATATACAATTCTGATTCATGTGTGTAAAATGCTTGAGGAGATTCAAATGACTTTCGTTCCCAAGTATTGCCATTGTCAGTAGATCTGAAAAGACCTCTCTCTTCTCCCAGATAGCTGGCCAAAAGAGTATTTCCGATTTGAAATTGACATTTAAGTGTTCCTAAGCGAGGGTTAAGCTGATAAAGACTATTGGTATATCTGTTCCATCTGATCCCATCTGTTGTATAATAAGTATAATCATATGTTGAGGTTGCAAATAAAGTATCCCTACAGCTAAACAAGTTACTAGTAAAACTATCATTTATTCCAAACGCCTTTTCTTTCCATTCTCCTTGAGGTGATAATACGAGCAAGGATGGAATTTTAGTGAGTGCATACCTGTTGTTACCGAATTTCCTGTATTTAATGATATCATTATCATGAAATGGCATCTTGTAATTCAAGCTAATCCATGATAATCCTTTATCTGCCGAATAATAGACGCCGGTATTGGTAGATGCATACATGGTATCTTCCTGGTATGTCAATTCAGATATTTTATTGGTGTTTGAATCAAATCCTTTTTTGAAATATTCCCAAGTCTTGCCGAAATCACCGGATCTGTATACACCAGCAGAATCACCTCTAGTCGCGATAAACAAGATTGAGTCTATCAATATTAAATCATTAATGTGATGACCAGACTTTAGTGAAATTGCTTGCATTGTATAGGAATAGTTCGCAAAGTAATTGGTACTCGTGGTGAGATAATAGGTATAGGAATTTGGGAGATATGTTGTGCCATACTGGTGTTTCTCATCCTGAGCAAGCATATCCCCGTCACTTTTTCTAGACCAGGTTCTGCCTTTATTGGTACTTATATAAATTCCTCTACCGATATTGCATAATATGATGGTGGAGTCATTTACTTCCAAAAATTTTTGATTTTCCAGGTTAGCAGAAGTTTGAAATGTTAAAACATTCTTCCAGGTTTTACCTAAATCTTCGCTCATAAATATTCCGTCCGAATAAGAGGAAACAAAAAGAGTAGAGTCAAGAGTATATAAACCAACTACTTTACTTGAGAATGGTGAAGGACATGCTTCCCAGGAATCACCATTATTGTCGGAATAGAATAACCTTACGGATCCTGCAAATAACCTATTCTTCACTTTAACGATTTCTTTAATACGTTCCGGAGGGCCAGGGGATTTTTGAAGTTGTGCTTGTACTAATGAAGCAGTTACTAAAAACAGGAGTAGAGATAAAGTAAATCTAAAATACATAGTCTTAAAAATTATTACTAAAAATACGATTTTTTTACTGGCATGTTAAAATTAATTTCTTTTGATTAGATATTTCACCATCTGGAATCCTTGATATTGATTGCCGTGATGAAAATCTATTCACCGAAGGTCTTGGAATACATGATCTTTATATTAACAAATGATTTAATAGCCACTATCTCTCCAATGTTTTTTTTGACATATTAAAACGATTTTTTTAACTTAGAGATTTAGGAAAAATAACTTTAACTCGTTGATTGTCAGTTTAGATTTTTTGCCGGAGTACAAACAGGAAGAGCTGAAGCTTATCACAGATCTCATTGTGGAAAAGATGAAGCCTGCTAAACTGCTGCTTTTCGGAAGTTATGCGCGGAATACCTGGGCGGAGGAGGAAAAGGTAGAAGAGGGTAACCGCTTGATTTTCAAGAGTGATTACGATATTCTGGTCATTACTTCTGAAGAACTGGGCAATGTCTCCAGCACCAGATGGCGCAAGACCAAACAAAAGCTGAAAAAGCTAGAGTTGTCTAACACAGTTACCGCCATTCACCATAGTGCTGAATTCATCAATAAAGAACTCAAAGCCGGTAGTTATTTCTTCACTGATGTGATCCGTGAGGGCATTGTATTATATGATTCCGGAGAAGTAACGCTTGCAACTCCTGGAAAGGTAAATCCTGATGCTGTGCATAAAAGGGCTAAAGAAGAGTATGAATATTGGTTTAAGAGTGGAAGTGAATTTTTAAATGGATATAGGTTTTATTTTACCAACGAGAGTTGGAATAAAGCAGCATTCTTGCTGCATCAAGCCACTGAAAGTTATTACTCTGCTGTTGCCTTAGTCTTCACACACTACAAAGGCAAGAACCATGACCTTGATGAATTAGGCAAAATAGCTGTTGTGATTAATAAAGAATTCCGGATGGTATTCCCCAAAGAAACCCAAGAACAGATTGATCGTTATGAGCTTTTGAAGAAGGCGTATATTGATGCGAGGTATAAGAAGGGGTATACGATTACGAAAGAGGATCTGGAGTATTTGAGTGGAAGGATTGGGGTGTTGAGGGAGTTGGTGAAGAGGGTTTGTGAGGAGAGGTTGGGGGAGTAAAACAATTTTTAAAAAGCTTTTAAATAAATGCATTATATAATATTAGTATGCTTATACTAGACGGTAAAAAATTCATTCCTGCTCCTTTTGTTGATGAAGCTGAATTAGAAAAAGTAGTATTTGATAATTTTGAAGATATTTTTGGCCCTAGTTCTATTTATGTCTCCAAGGCGTTAATAAAGACATTTGATGGCGCAGGCACTATTCCTGATGGATTTTCGATTGATTTATTATCCGAAAAATGGTTTTTAGTTGAAGCTGAGTTATCCAAACATAGTGTTTGGAGTCATATCTCTCCCCAGGTTACCAAACAAATAATTGCGGCTCTTAAACCAGATTCAAAAAAAACATTAAGCAATTTATTTTTTCGGGAAATTCAGGAAAATGAAAACTTTAAGGAAAAGTTTAAAGATCTTGGAATACCAGATATTAATATCTTTCAAACCATTAATCGGATTCTTGAAAAACCTCCAATTATTGCGATTCCCATAGATAATATCTCTAATGATTTAAATGAATGGACTAAAACACAGAAGTATGATGTCCGCCTTTGGATTATAAGTAAGTATGTTGATTTTAAAAATCCCACAACAGTTATTTATGGAATTCCGGATGAATTTAAACCTGCATTAGATACAGAAGAGGAGGTAGTAAAAGAAAATGAAGGCGGTATGAACAGATACGATGTTTCAATTCTTGATTTGATCCAAGGTAACTTTTTAAAACAAGGAGATTCGTTAATAATGAATTATAAACCTAAAAATGGTATGGCTAAGAGGTATGAGCCTATAATTAATGAAGATGGATCTCTAACTTTATTGAATACCATTTTTTTAAGTCCAAGTTATGCAGCTCTTGCAGCAATTCAAGATTCTGGGAGCTCAAGATCTACTGTCAATGGTTGGACTGCTTGGAAAACTTATGCGGGAAAAACGTTAGCAGACTTGCGTCAAGAATATTTAAATAAGAAACAGGAATTACGTCTTTTAAGAGCACAGGAGAGGGCTAAAGCAATGGAAATTGAAATAAGTGAATTGGAAACTTCGGTTAAAGAAAAGTAATTTATTAAATATAATATTCAAATATGAGTGATAATTTAGAATTGGAAAAAACGCTTTGGGCTGCTGCTGATAAACTCCGAAATAATATGGATGCTGCAGAGTATAAGCATGTGGTACTCGGGTTGATTTTTCTAAAATATATCTCAGATGCTTTTGATGAACTATACCAAAAGTTAGAATCAGAGAAACTAGAAACTGGTGCAGACCCTGAAGATAAGGACGAATACACAGCTGAGAGGGTCTTTTATGTTCCGCCACAAGCACGATGGAAATGGCTTCAAGGAAGGGCAAAGCTTCCTACAATAGGAAAGGATATAGATGATGCAATGGATGCTATCGAAAAAGATAATCCAACATTGAAAGGTGTTTTGCCAAAAGACTATGCAAGACCAGCTTTGGACAAACAAAGGCTTGGTGAATTGATTGACCTTATAGGTTCAATTACATTGAGTAAAGGAGGAAGTGGAAAAGGTAAGGACGTTCTCGGATTTGTGTTTGAGTACTTTCTTGGTCAGTTTGCCGATGCTGAAGGCAAAAAAGGTGGGCAATTTTATACTCCTCAAAGCATAGTAAAATTATTGGTTGACATGCTTGCGCCAGCACCAGAAACTCGTGTGTATGACGGTGCTTGTGGTAGTGGAGGAATGTTTGTGCAAAGTGAACGCTTTATTGAAATGCACGAACATAGAAAAGGAAAGATTTCAATATTCGGACAAGAAAGTAACCCAACTACATACAAGCTTGCAAAAATGAATTTGGCCATCAGGGGTATTGATGCTAAAATCGAATTGGGTGATACATTATTGAACGATAAGTTTCCCGAATTAAAAGTAGATTATGTAATTGCAAATCCCCCATTTAATGTGAGTGATTACAATATCAACAAATCCGAAACACATAAATGGAAATACGGTATACCTCCATCTGGAAATGCAAACTATGCATGGTTGCAACACTTCATTAGCAAGTTGGCTCCATATGGAACAGCTGGAATTGTTTTAGCAAACGGAAGCATGAGTTCTGAGATAGCCACTGAAGGTGAAATAAGAAAGCAGTTAATTGAAAATGATTTAGTGGATTGCATGGTATCTCTTCCTTCCCAACTGTTTTACAATACACAAATTCCTGCATGTTTATGGTTTTTAGCTCGTAACAAAACCAATGGGAAGTTCCGAAATCGAAGCAACGAGATTTTGTTCATTGATGCAAGAGAGCTAGGTGTAATGGTAAGTCGTAAGCAAAGGGAGCTAACAGATGTAGACATAGCAAAAATTTCGGATACATACCACAATTGGAGGGGAAAAGAGTTTTCTGAAAAATATAATGACACTCCTGGGTTTTGTAAATCGACCAACATTCAGGATGTTAGAAAAAATAATTATATACTTACCCCTGGCAGATATATTGATTTTGCAACAACAGAAGAAGACGAGCAGGAATTTGCGGAAAAGATGTATCATTTAACTCTTACACTGAAAGAGCAAATGCAAAAAGCACAATCTATCGATGAAAATATTAAAACCAATTTGAAGAAAATAGGATTTGAATTATGATACTTAATGAATATCAGATTTCTGAAATCAAAGGAGCCATTTCAAGTGCTTTGGCACACGTTTATGCCAAGGATTTTTCATTAATTAAAAGACGAGTTCATGAACGCTCCATTGCATTTAGATTCGGACTTTATTTTTCAGATATTCTTAAACAAACATCGTTTGGTTTTGATAATGAACTGACAATTGATTTTGATTACAATAGAAATCAAGACAATGTTAAAAATATGCAAGGCTTCAATCCTGTTCATGGCGTATTACCAGACATTATTTTGCATCATAGAGGGGAAAATGATAAAAACGTAGTAGTTATCGAGTTTAAAGGTTGTTGGAATGGAAATAGAAATGATCATCAAAAGCTTTGTGGATTTACCCATCAAATAGAGAATGATTATCACTATGGACTTGGTGTTTTTATTCGTCTAGGTGCTACTATGGATGAATGTCAATTTACTTATTATATAAATGGTGATATAGCATGAACAATAATAATTTAAGAAATCTATTGACAATAGATAAGTGGATGAATTATGAGCTATAAACTAAAAACTCTTATTGTTTTTGATACCAACTCTTTGCGCAGTACAGACAGTGGAGAAGTGGCTTATAGTTTCTTTGCTTTTGGTAGGCCCTTTCAGATGATTGAAAACTTTATTATTGAAAAGAACTTGATGGAAGATGTTCATATTGCTATTCCTACTTGGGCAATTGAAGAATTAAAAGATCAAAAGCAAATTCAATACAAAGAAGATTTTCATGAATTCAAAAGAATTGCCAAACGGCTTTCTGGCATGCCACATATCCAAGAGATTGTATTACCTGAAATTGAATTTGATTGCGCTGCTTATATCCAGCAAAAATCGGATGAATTTTTGGCGACTAAAGAACTGAAATTGATGGGAATTCCAGAAGCTAATGCAAATGCCATACTGCAAAATATGATGCATAGAGTAATGAAAGAAGAGAGAATGAAGCATCCATTTGTACATGCTAAAAAGGGAAATAAAACATACAAAGACGCAGGTTTTAAAGATAACTTAATTTGGGAAAGTTTACTTCATTTTCAGGAAATTGAGAATTATGATAAAGTCATCTTTTTAACGGCTGACTCAGATTATACAAATTGTAAAGCAGAATTTATTAGAAAATGGAATAAGCACTTTACTATCCTTCAAGACGAAAACAATGTATTGGTAGAAGTTCAAAAGGATTATGACAATTATATTAAAGAAAGATCCATACATGATTTTGTCCAAACTGAATACTTTGTTGATTATTTGAAAGACCAATTAAAGGTAAGAACAGCAATAGTAATTGAAGGGGTAGAATACAAGATTGAAAACTATACCATTGCTGACATTTGCAAATATGTTAATCGACTACCTCCCAATGATAATGAAGTTGAGAATCTTATAATTTCTTCAATTATCAACATTCATTTCACAAAATGTAAAGAAAAAGTAACTCAACCTATAGAAGCACAGACATTACTTTGGGACGATGAAACAAAAGATATTATTTCAACTGAATACAATTTTGATATTAAATGATTGAATTAAATAAATATAAATTATCAGATATTGCGGAAGTGTTTACTGGTTTTCCTTTTAAAGGAGATAAATACTGTGATTTTGGTGGTGTTAAAGTGTTGAGAGGTGAGAATGTTAGTTTAGGGTATTTAAGATGGGATACAACAAAATGCTGGAATGAACCATTTAGTGAAATTGAAAAATATTCCTTAAGAAAGGATGATATTGTTGTTGGAATGGATGGTTCAAGAGTTGGGAGAAATCGAGCACAAATTAAAGAAATTGATTTACCATTGTTATTGGCGCAAAGAGTAGCACGAATTAGGGCTTTTGAAAATTTTAATCAAAATCTACTTTCATATATTATCAAAAGTGATCGTTTTGAAAATTATGTATCTGCAGTACATACAGGAACATCGATTCCACATATTAGTGCAACTCAAATAAATAATTTTGAATTTGAAGCTCCTAGTGAATTTACTTACCAAAAAGAAATTGCCTCCATTCTCTCATCATTAGACAATAAAATTGAACTCAACTTACAAATAAACCAAACCCTCGAATCAATGGCGAAAGTCATTTTCAAAGAGTGGTTTATAAATTTTAATTTCCCCGGATTTGATGGGGAGTTGGTAGAAGGACTTCCTAAGGGATGGCGCAAAAATATGATAAAGGAAGTTGGCTTGGTGGTTACTGGTAATACACCTTCAAGTAACAATCCTGAATACTTTGGAGATTCTATTCCATTTATTACTCCTACAGATTTTAAATATTATGGCAAGCTTGTTATTGATGCTGAACGATATTTGTCGAACGAAGGAAAAGTAGCATTAGTAAAAAAACTATTACCTAAAAATTCTGTAATTGTGACTTGTATTGGTTCTGATATGGGGAAAGTTGCTATTGCCAAAGTCGAATGCATTTCTAACCAACAAATTAATTCAATAATTCCTGATGGTAAAATCATATCGCCTGATTATTTATATTACGATTTAGTTTTCAAGTATGAGTACTTAAGAAATATAGCAACAGGTGGGTCGACAATGCCAATTATCAATAAATCAAGATTTGAAGAAATTGAAATAGTAGTTCCTAGTTTTGAGGTAATTGAAAGTTTTCAATTAATGGTTGAAAGTTTGAATATTAAGATTGAAGAAAGCCTTAGGCAGATTAAAACTCTTACACAAATTCGCGATAGTCTGTTACCTAAACTCATGACAGGAAAAATTGAAATAAAAAATTAATAGATGAGAATAATCGTATTACAAGGAATGCCAAATACCGGAAAAACTACTACGTTAAATCTTGTTTGGAATATGCTTCTTAATAATTCTGGTGTTTCTTCCAACCGCCAAACTTTAGGCGGAGACCCTAACGATTTTTCAGATATTGTGAATAGATATAAAAAGCTAATTGCCTTTTATACTATGGGAGATTATTCTACCTACTTAGCAAATGCAGTAACTTATTATAATAATTTAGGCTGTGATGTGTTGGTTTGTGCTTTAAGTGTTAATAATGCAAAAATTAGAGCTAACAACACCATAAATCAATTCAGTAATACAAGAATAAATAAAACACTTGCTATTAATCAGGTGACAGAGCATCATGCAAATTCCACAGATGCACTAACTATTTTTAATTTATTATGAGAAATAGCATCACTGAAAACCAAATAGAAGAAATTGGGATCAATTATCTGCAAAAATTAGGTTATACATACCTTTTAGGAACGGTTATTTCTCCTGATGGCGAGCATCCAGAAAGGCAATATAATGAAGTGGTGTTGGTTACTCGTTTGCGCGATGCCATTGACAAACTTAATCCAACTCTTTCTCAAGACGCAAAAGAAGATGCCCTGAAAAAGGTTTTACGTATCGATAGCCCAAATGCATTAATCAATAATGAGACCTTTCATAAATATCTCACCGAAGGAGTTGAAATAGAAGTCAGATCTTCAGATGGAATCCGAGGGGAACAAATATATATCATAGATTTCAATCAACCTGAGAGAAATGAGTTTTTAGCAGTTAATCAATTCACTATTATTGAAGGAAACCAAAATAAACGACCAGATATTATTCTGTTCATCAATGGTCTTCCTTTAGTTGTGATTGAATTAAAAAATGCAGTTGATGAAAATGCTACTATCAAGACTGCTTATAGCCAATTGCAAACATACAAACAAGCTATTCCTTCATTATTTACCTACAATGAATTGATGGTTGTAAGTGATGGTTGGGATGCTTTGTGCGGAACTGTAACAAGTGATTTTGGCAGGTTTATGAGTTGGAAAACCAAAGATGGAAAATCAACAGCCGATAGTTTGCAACCACAAATGGAAGTGATGTTTAATGGCATGTTGAATAAACAAACTTTGCTAGATTTAATTCATCATTTTATTGTATTTGAAAAGTCGACAGATAAAAAAAGAAATATTACCAAAACGCTAAAGAAAGTTGCAGCCTACCATCAATATTATGCAGTAAACAAAGCCGTAACGACAACCCAAACCGCAACAGGTGAAACTGGAGATCGTAGGGCTGGTGTTGTATGGCATACACAAGGAAGTGGAAAGAGTCTGAGTATGGTGTTCTATACAGGTAAATTGGTACTGGCTTTAGACAATCCAACCATTGTGGTTCTCACTGACCGCAACGATTTGGATGACCAACTTTTTGAAACATTCAGTAATTGTCAGCAGCTTCTGAGGCAAGCCCCTCAACAAGCGGAAGACCGAAGGCATTTAAGAACCTTATTGAATGTTGCTTCTGGTGGTATTGTTTTTACTACAATACAAAAGTTTATGCCCCTTGTTGGCGACATTATTCAACCTGAAAATGGGGTTCAGGAACCAAGTGTCGAATATATTGGTGCTGAGATAAAAGCATTAAGTGAACGTAAAAATATTGTAGTAATTGCCGATGAAGCACATCGAAGCCAATACGATTTTATTGATGGTTTTGCCAAACATTTACGGGATGCATTGCCTAATGGTTCTTTCATAGGTTTTACAGGAACACCTATCGAGAGCAACGACCGAAATACCCAAGCCATTTTCGGAAATTATGTTGATATATATGATATTCAACAAGCCGTAAACGATCGTGCAACCGTTCCAATTTTTTATGAAAGCCGATTGGCGAAAGTACATTTTGAAGAAGATGAGAAAGTGAGGTTGGATAACCAATTTGAAGAACTTACGGAAGGAGAAGAACTCACGAATCGTCAACAACTTAGAGCTAGGTGGACAAGATTAGAAGCGATTGTTGGAAATCCAAACCGCATAAAAAAAATTGCAGAAGATTTAGTAAATCACTTTGAACAACGGAATGCAGTATTGGATGGGAAAGCTATGATTGTATGTATGAGTCGAAGAATTTGCGTTGACTTATATGAAGAAATCATTCAATTACGTCCTCAGTGGCATTCGGATGAAGATGATAAAGGAACTATCAAAGTAATTATGACAGGTTCAAGTAGCGATGCTTTGAATATGCAACCACATATCCGCAACAAACCAAGACGAAAAGTCATTGGAGAACGATTGAAAAGTCCAACAGATAGCTTGAAGTTGGTAATTGTTCGTGATATGTGGCTTACTGGTTTTGATGCACCTTGTCTACATACATTGTATGTAGACAAACCAATGAGAGGACACAATTTAATGCAAGCAATTGCAAGGGTTAACCGTGTTTTCACTGATGGTAAAGAAGGTGGTTTAGTAGTAGATTACTTAGGTATCGCACAGGAATTAAAACATGCTTTAGCTGAATATACAGCAAGCGGAGGTGAAGGTAAACCAACGCTTGACCAGGAATTAGCTGTTGCTAAAATGCTTGAATTACATGAAGCAATAGAATATCAGTTAAGGCATTTTGACTGGAAGAAATTCTTCTCTCTTACATCAGAGGAAAAGCTAAAATATATTCCTGTGATTGTAGATTATATTTTCAGTCAAGAAAATGGAGAACAAAGTTTTACAGAGAATACTAAAAACCTTTTAAAAGCATTTGCTATTTCGGTACCTCATGAAAAAGCTATGGCTATTCGTAACGATGTGGCATTGTTCCAAGCTATAAAAGCAAGACTGGTAAAAATTTCTGATAAAAATGAAGGTGGGAAAAGTGATGAAGAAATAGAAACTGCTATTAAACAAATTATTTCAGAGGCGATTACAGCCGAGAAAGTTATTGATGTTTTTGATGCAGCTGGAATTAAAAAGCCAAGTATAGAAATATTGGATGAACGCTTTTTGCAAGAACTGAAAGATTTGCCTCAAAAGAACCTTGCTGTTGAATTATTGAAGAAATTACTTAAAGACGAAATCAAGAAGAGGACAAGAATAAATTTAGTAGAAAGCAAGAAGTTTTCTGAGATGCTTGAAGATGCCATTAAACGTTATCATAATGGGATGATTGATACTGTGGAGTTCTTGGAAAAGGTATTAATCCCATTTGCAGAACAAATCAAAGCTGCAGATAAGCGAGGAGAAAAAATTGGTTTAGATTATAGAGAGTATGCTTTTTATACTGCATTGGAGGTAAACAATAGTGCTGTTTCCATTCTCGGTGATGAAACACTGAAACACATAGCAACTGAATTATTAAAATCTGTTCGCAACAGTGCAACCATCGACTGGACAATCAAAGAGACAGTGCAAGCTGATTTGAGAAGAAATATAAGACGTATTTTAAGAAAGTTTGGCTATCCTCCAGATCTTCAGGAAAAGGCGGTTGATACAGTAATAAGTCAAGCTAAATTGCTGGCTGATGATCTCGTTAATGAAAAGGATCAAATATAATAAGGTTTATATTTTGGATGGGGATGTCTAAATTTTAATTAATGATTCTCTTGATCGTTCTAATAATAAGAAACACTTCTGTATCTGCCCGAAAAGAGTCAAACAACTTTAAAGTCGTCCAGACGTTTCCTCCGTTGATTTGCAAGCCGGATCTTTCTATTGTTAACATTAGATCAAATGAAATTTATGTTGAATGATAACATTGGATTTCAAATACAATAAATATGAAATAGTTAGTGAATAATATTTTTATGAATGAAAGGCATTTAGAACAAACTTATAAAGCGATTTTATCCAATCCGGATTTTGATAAACTTGGATTGCTTATCAAACAACCTAATATTTTTTCTGCCTTTAGAATTACAAATAATGAAATAAGGCATTCGAATTTTTTAGCTTGGTTACTGGACCCAAATGAAACGCATGGGTTAGGAGATCTATTTCTTACGAGAATTCTTCGGGATTTATTTCTGGATAAAAAATCAGGAGATATTTCAATTGTTGATATTCCCAAAATCAATTTGAGAAAAGCTATAATTCATAGGGAATGGCATAATATTGATATATTAATCGAAACTGAGAAGTTTGTTGTAGCTATTGAGAATAAATTTAATTCTGGAGAACATAGCGATCAGCTTAATAAATACCGAAAGATAATTAAAGAACACTTTTCTGATCATTCGCATATTTTTGTATTTCTTTCTGCATATGGAATTAGCTCATCAGATCAGGAAAATTATATAGATCTTTCTTATGAAAGGATTGTTGAAATTCTTTCAGGAATTATGGATGTGTATGAGCCAACCTTAAGTCCATCCTCTAAGCTATATATTCACGACTTTATTACTAATATTAAAATGAATGTAACAAACAACAGTGAAGCTAATGAGCTTGCTAAAAAGATCTATTTAAATCATAAAGATTTATTCGATTTTATCATAGATAACAAGCCTGATAAGGCAAGTGAATTTAGAAGATTTTTTATTGATAAGGTAAAACAATCAGGTTGGATAGATGGATCGATAAATAAAGGATATATTCGTTTTCTTACTCCGGCCTTAGAGGCGATAATTCCCAAAGGAGGAGGAACATATGGCTGGCCAAATAAAGAGGCATTTTTATTTGAAATTGACTACTTATGGACAAAGAATAAAATAAAGTATCATTGCACTATTTCTCCAGGAAATGAAAAGGCAAGAGAAATTCTTAGACCAGTTATTGAGAATTTGCCAAATGCTAAGAAACCTGTGGGTGAAAAGTGGTTAACATATTTTATCAATCATGAACCTTTTAAAATGGAAGATTTGTCTATTGATGATGATATTAAAATTAGGGAGATAATAGATAAATTTTGGCCAGGGTTGGAAAAAATGGTGAAAGAAGTAGAAGCAGCGATCTTAACCAAAAAAGACGAATTGTTAGCTCTGAAAAACTCAAAAGAAGCGATGGTACACAGTTTAAAGGATATTTCTGTTAAATGAAACTCGAAATTCAAAATAATATTGGTTCATACATCTACCATCAAGTAAAGCAACTTAATATATTGAAGAGAATTTCTTCTGAATTTTTACCATTCCAGGAAATAGATTTTGATATTGCTGATTGTGCGCTATTAGATCTTAATTATTTGAATCTTTATCATTCAATATATTTAATCCAGGTAAGAGAATTTGGAGAGGTAATTAATGGGGGCAATTTTTGTAAGATTATAGAAAAGGTTAAAGAAAAAAATAAGAAAAAGTTTAAGCTTCCTAAAATCAATTTCGAGAATTCAGGTAGCAAATTTTTATATATTGGAAAATCCACAGGTTCTTTAAAGTTAAGGTTAGAACAACATTTTAAAAGTAATATAACAAAAACATACGCCTTACATTTATGTAGATGGAATGATAATGAAAAATTAAGGAATATGAAATTTACTCTTTATTATACGTCTCTTGATTTTGAGAAGTTTGGAATTGAAGAAAGAAGCCAACAAAAAGATTTATTGGAAATGGCGGAATCTGCATTACATAAAGAGCATAAACCTTTATTAGGTAGGTCTGGGCATTGATTGTGAAATTTCCTTATTTATAATTTTTTACAAATATCTTAGCTAAGATGAATACTAGATATAACAATATTGCTAAACGCAGTTTTGAAACTCGTTTAAAGCTTTACATTTTTTATCTCGCATTGGAAGTAAGAGTAATGTTGATTATTTGTCATTTAAAGAGTTTGAAATAGAAGATAAGTTGGTTAAGACTTATACTTCAAAGTTCTGGCAATTTCATCATAGTGATATCGTAGCAAATTCTAAAACGGTTGAGGAATTATATCTGGCTACCTAAACCATTAATGAAGAAAATAAAGCTGATATTGATAAGTGGTTTGTAGGGTACCTTAATGATGTTTTTATAGACTTGTTTATAGAAGATGAATTTAAATATTAATAAAGAAAACCCAATGTAATTATTGCATATAACCGAAGTTATAATTGAAAAATTAGCAAATTACAATCAATTGTTTAAGAAAAATGAAAGAGGATGGAAGCTTGAGATAGATCGCCTTAATTCAAATTACGAATATACACTAAAAAATACCGTTATGTGTTGCTAATGGTGTAATAATGCTAAGACAGATGAATTTAGTGAGGATGAGTTTAAATTAATTGGTGCAGCTATAGAAAAAGTATGGAAGAATAGATTAAATAAGATCTAAAGAGCTTTCAATACTTTTGACACCATCCTTAAAGAGAATCATTACAATATGATTGAGTAGATGATTCTTTTCTCCATAGATAATAGTTCATTAATGATGGAGTTTGGAAGGTAGCTGGTAAAATATAATACCTTCGAATTTTAAATCTTTACTCCACAAGATCTGATATAAGACAATAGAATCTCAGCCTGTGTTTTTGTCAATTCAACAGGTTTAATATTCGCTTTAAAAGCTTCAAAGCCGTATTTTGAAATTAATTCTCCAATTGAAGAATTTAAAAAAGAACTTGACAGAGCGTGGGAATCTTTAAAAGATAATTCTACCGGATTATTATTTTTTACATGAGGATCAAGTACAGAGAATAATTGAAATCCTCCGCTATTTGTAAAGGTCTCTGTTACGATATCTGTTAATTTTAATCTCATGATTTTATAGTTACCAAAGATCGTTTATAATAAAATCCGATTCGAATTCAGGTAAGTTAGCAATATTTATTGATAAATTAACGATTGTACCCTTGAAATAGTTTATTGGATTATCACATACCTCTTCCTTGCTCTCTTTTTTAATTTTATAGAATCCTGTTCCTGAGTATATTAAAAGAGTCCCCTGATTGGCTAAAATAAAAGATCGCACGTTGTCAAGTCCTTTTCCCTTGTTTTGAGGGATTGATTGAGTCGTGAAATTTGGTTTTAAGGAAAGTCGCAAGCATTCATGATCACTTAATGGAGGTTTTCCTGATTTTCTGTAATAGTTATTAATTGAAAACGGAATTCCAACACCAAGATCCGCAACTGTCGTTTCTATAAGTTTATTATCAGGGTAATATTGAATAAAAATATATGCACCTAAATCCGATTGGGAGTGATCATAAACGTTGTTCACCAATTCTGCGATGGCTTGCTCAAAAATTGTAAAGTCTTTTGACGGATCAATTGATTTGAAGTAGGTAGAAACTTTGATTATATATTCATTTAGATATTGTTTTTCTACACGCCAGATTGGAAATGCATAAACAGAATCAATAGCTTCCAACTCCTGTGATTGTTGATAATTTCTCTGGCAGAATTCCCTTATCTTAATATCTCTTAAATAATTCCTGATAGAAAGATCATTGGGTTCAATTAAAGACAAGGAGCATTCCAGGTTCTTGTGAAATATCACAAACATGACTATTAAGATAACTCCTGATGGAGTAATTTCAGTTTCCAAATCACTAAGGTCGATCTGGATTTTTTTCCCTTGTAGCTTTTTATTTTGGATATGTTTATAAAGATTCGCGAAATCTGACTGGTTACTAATTGAAATAATTTCCATAGCAATTTGAATAAGATCTTTCCAAAGTTACTAATTACTTATATTGAAAACCAATGATTTATAGTCTAACTGATTTTTATAACATGATCACCATAATTGAGCTGAAAGTTTAAAGTTTTGACTTCACCTGTTCCTCGGCCTTCGGCCCATCCATAGCCGTCAACTTAACAGAATTTTTACTTTGTCATGCTGAACTTGTGAAGCATCTGAACTTTCAAAATGAATAAAATTAAGCAATCTGGCAGAATAGTGATTTAAATAGCAAATTATTTTGTGGCTATCAGATCCTTCGCAGGGCTCAGGATGACCAAACGCCTATTATGGTTTACAGAACAATGTTAAGTTGACCTATGGTGACGCAGAGATCCAAAGTCTTCCAGATGTACCAAACTTGAAATACTCCTTACTTTCAGATGTAACCCCATTATTCGAGATTACAGCCAGAACGTTACAGACCTGGGAGTAGAGAATATTGTGGCCGAAAAGTTTTGCTGGAAATATTGTATATTGAGCGCCCGGATTGCAAATCCGAACTAGTAAGTACATCCATTACCCATTTAACAAGTCATCATGAAAACGCTCTTAATTACTCCGGAAGGTTTAGAAAAATTAAAAGCCGAGTTGGATCATTTATGGGCGTTGAACGGCCAGATACCACCCAGAAGGTAGCTTGGGCCGCAAGTCTTGGAGATCGTTCTGAAAATGCAGATTATCATTACAATAAGAAGCGTTTGCGGGAAATCGACAGGAGGGTACTTTATTTACGGAAACGTATTACAGATTTGAAAGTCGTGAATTATACACCTTTCCAGGATGGCAAGGTTATGTTTGGTGCGTGGGTAGAGATTCAAAATGACAGAGGCGAACAAAAACGCTTCCGAATAGTGGGGTATGATGAGATCTTTGATACCACCAAAGACTACATCTCTATAGACTCACCTATGGCAGTCGCCCTGATGAAAAAAGAAGTGGTTGATGAAATAGTAGTGAAAACAGGTGCAGGGGAATTTGTCTGGCGTATCACCAGCATTGAGTATCAGAAGTAATTTTCGTGAAAGTGGGGCCATCTATAAACAGGCTGTTGATAAAGTAATCTTCTTATTGGAAAGGCGAAAACTGATGGCTTAGAAAGTAAAGGAAATATTAGCACACGCTTTAAAAGTGCTAAATGAAATTCACTGAAGTAACAACTCAAAATTAATATTTATTCTTAATACAATTTTTTGAAATGGAATTACCCAACAGCGAAATACTCATCTATCAAAACAGCGAAGGCAACATCAAAGTGGATGTGCGGCTTGAAGAAGAAAGTGTCTGGCTCACGCAGGCACAACTGTGCGAGCTCTTCCAAAAATCGAAAGCCACTATAAGCGAGCATATTAAAAATGTTTTTGAAGAAGAGGAATTAGATGAAAAGGCAGTTGTTCGGAATTTCCGAACAACTGCCTCGGACGGCAAAAGCTATGATACCAATTATTACAATTTGGATGTCATCATATATTAAAAGCCGAGTTGGATCATTTATGGCGCGTTGATAAATCAATATTCGAAGAAGAAATTAAATGAGTTGGAAATATTAGAAGTTTGAATTTTAGGAGAGGTAATATTTGTACATAAAAATATAAATATATATTATATTGGTTCGTATTTAATCGGCAAGTAGGTAACTTACCTGATCCTGAATGTGCTGGCTAATGAGATTGTTTAAATCTGGAGGCGGTTTAGTGGTTTTCGAAAAATTATAGCTACTTTAAATAAATAAATCGTAGAAGAAAGATGCCAACTTTATATATCATATCTGGTTGTAATGGAGCGGGAAAAACTACGGCATCATATACCATTCTTCCTGAAATACTGGATTGCCGGGAATATGTGAATGCAGATGCTATTGCAGCTGGACTTTCTCCTTTTCAGCCTGAAACGGTAGCATTTGAAGCAGGTAGGCTTATGTTGGATAGGATAGAATATTTAATTAGACAAGGTGTTGATTTTGCTATTGAAACTACTCTTTCTACCAAAAGTTATGTTCAGACGATTAATAAATGTAGAGATCTGGGATATGAAATTGTGTTGATATATTTCTGGTTGCCTTCAACAGATTTGGCTATTGAAAGGATCAAAGAAAGAGTAGAAAGAGGTGGGCATCATATTCCTGATGATGTGGTAAGAAGAAGGTACAAAAGAGGTCTGGAAAATTTACATCAACTTTTTATTCCTCTTTGCGATTACTGGATGGTTGTAGATAACTCCGGAAATACACCAGTACAAATAGCGGAAGGGCACGAAAATATTGATATAGACGTTTTTAATGAAGAAATCTGGAATATTATAAAAGCATCATACTCCTATGAAAAATAAAAAAGATACAAAAGAACTTAGGGATAAAATAATGAGTGGTATTAAAAAAGCTGTTGATAAAGTTATCTCAGAAAGGAAGATAAAAGATGAAGAAGTATCTATCTATAAGGATGGAAAAGTCGTTAAGATGAAGGCTAGGGATTTATAAAAGATAACTTCCATGAAAGTAAAAAGATCAAGTGTCAATTATATTTCATCTAATTATGGCACTTCAATTCAAAACATAAACAATTACAGTTGTTGTTGTGATTCACTCAAGCGAATTGAATCAAAGCTTGATTTACTTTAAAAACTAATGTAAAATAAAAATCTTTTTCAAGTTGATGGAGGTACTGATTTATCATCTACCACCTTACCATAACCAACCAGCTTGTCCGACCTTTCCTTCTTCAGATGCTGGCGCTCAGTGTGCCGAGAATGAAAAGCGGCATTAAATAAATGCTTTTCAATGCTGTATAAAAGATGAAGGTAGGCCCTTCATTGGCAGGCTTGCAGGAGCAGCCAATAAACAACCTTGCGGTGCTTCACAGTCAATGGTGAGGTATTGAGCGGTCAGGGAAAAGGCTCCAAAAGGAGTCATGTGAGAGTAAAAGAGATGAACGAAAGTGAACCATCGAAGAAGTGTCGAGAAAGCGTACCTACTGTCAAAACCGAAGATCTCGAGCGGTCACGGGATAAGCATAGCAGATACCTGTCTACAGGCTATGCGGCAGTCGTCATTAAGGTGGCATGACTTCTACTCAGGCTTTTATATGGAACTCGGGAACCTGAATATAAATGCTAGTCTTTTTGTAAACCTTCCTCCAGCGGAGTGGGGAAAAGACAAA
>JAEYZG010000004.1 GCA_023428135.1 Bacteroidota bacterium
CACCGATATCCATAAAACCGATGTCATAACCACCTTCAGCACATTTTTCGATGTCTACAAAATCGTCTCTGTATTCTCCTCCTTTGTTATCCTGGGTATCATCATAGTAGGCGATATTCAAACCTCCAAGATCATAGTCTTCTGCTTCTATTCTGCCTGGGATGAGTGCAGGACTGCCATGGTAAGGAGTAGAAACTGTTGGGTTTGGCGTTGAGATTCTCTTGAACTCTACATAATTCAGATTAAACTCTGCTGAATCCATAACAATTTTCATTGTCTGAACCCCAGCTGCAAGCTGAATGTTTGGAATCTTAACAGTTGCATACTTCTGCCAGTCACCTGTATTCGGTACAGTTACAGGACCAGAAATATCAAAGCCGTCTATTTCTATATGAAGAACTTTTCCCGTATTCGGAGAAGCTACACGCACTCCTAGTTCATAAGTGCCCGTTTCTTTAACTTCAACGGTATAATCCAGCCATTCTCCGATATCCATAAATCCGATGTCAAAGCCACCTTCAGCGCATTTTTCTATGTCTACATATTCATCGGTTCTATACTGACCACCTTTGTTATCAGGGGTATCATCATAGTATGCGAGGTTAAGTCCGCCATTGTCAAAATCTTCGGCCTCTATTCTTCCCGGAATTTCTGCGGGAGCACCATGATAAGGTTCCTTTATAGCAGATCTTTCAGTCACAACAATAGTGATTGGATCTGAAATAGTGGATAGGCCGGAATTATCAATAGCCTTGACAGTGATTGAGTGAGTTCCAACTGATGCATTGTTCCATAATAGAGAATAAGGCTCAAGCAGTTCCTGACCGATTTTCTCAGTACCATTGTAGTATTCTACTACAGAAATAGTACCGTCAGAATCAGATGCATCTGCATTTATAGTGATCACTTTTCCTTCCTGAAAAGTTGAATTTGTAGAAGGTGACGTAATCTTAACCACAGGAGGAATCCCTTGAGCTACTGTATAAACGTTAACTGTCACGCTTGATGAAACGGACTCAGCACCTTCATTATCTGTAGCTTTTGCAGTAATAGTATATGTACCGGCTACTGCATCTGTCCAATTAAAAGTATAAGGAAGTGATGTTCTTTCTGCAATTTTTGTGGAGCCGTTGAACAATTCCACCTTTGCAATATTTCCGTCTGCATCTGAAGCATTTACGGAAACGACTATTGTTTCTCCTTCAGCAATTGAAGCATTAGAAGCAGGGCTTACAATTGAAACAACGGGAAAAAGATTAACTCTGTCACCTACCGTAAATGATACTTCTGAAGAAGTTGCCGATGCTCCGCTTTCATTATATGCTTTTGCAGTTATGGCATAAGTTCCCTCAGACACATCATTCCATATAATACTATAAGGACTGGAAAGATCTTCCCCGATTTTAACGGATCCAAGATAAAACTCAACTTTGCTAATTGCTTCCTGCGGGTCTGAGGCATTGGCAGAAATCGTAACAGACTGGCCTACTGCATATGTCTCATTGGCTACTGGAGAAATCAGCGAAACTGTGGGAGATGAGTTTGACCTTTGATTAACCGAGAGATATGTCTCGGCATTTGATTTTGTTGAGCCTCTTGCATTCCAGGGTTGTCCCAGAATGGCAAGTGACAAAAAGAGTAAAACTTTTTTTTTCATTGTTGTTTTTATGTTTTTTATGCGGTTTAAAAAAACAAATAAATTCTACCCCATGAAACCTGAAATACTCAGATTCCGTAGGGCAACAGGAAATCAAAAATATAAATATTTTTATGAAAAATTTAAATTAAATCACTCGCAAACAAAAAAAACTTCGCAAAGTTACAATTGTTCATTTTTTCTTAATTTAATCCATTCTACAATGGTTAAGTATTTACCATGTTATCAAAAGCTTACTTGCTGAAGTATACCAGTAAACAATCACTAAAAAATCCAATAAAAAAAATACTTGGCTCTTGCAACACTCCTTTGATTTTAAAAGTCTAAGGGTTCTTAACATTTGAAATGCATGCAATTATTAAAAACGGTAACTGAAATTTCATGATAATATCATTTGACCTGGATGATACCTTGATTCCCGGAACGAAACAATTTGAAACGGAAAAGCGAAATATCTTTCAACAACTGACCAGTCAGGAAAAAATAAGATTAGGAACGATTATTCTATTTAAAGAATTACGGACAAGAGGACATTTATTATATATCTATACAACTTCATTAAGGTCAATTGCATACATTAAACTTATGTTCTACTCTTATGGAATTCCTGTTGATAAAATAATAAATCAACAAAAACATAACAGAACACTTAGAGAAAAGCAAACAATGGCTTCAAAGTTCCCGCCCGCATTTGATATAGACATCCATGTAGATGACTCATCAGGTTTGAAGATCGAAGGAGACAGATTTCAGTTTAAAACAATTATCATTCATGAAAATGATAAGAATTGGGTTAAGACAATACTAGAACTACTCTAATCTTCGTCGTCAAGTACTTACACAACTCCTTCTAAATAAAGCAAAAAGGGAAGTTATCCAATGGACAACCTCCCTTTATTTTATACGAGAAAACCTTAAATGAGCTATTAAACCACCTCTTCGTGTGAAGCATAGTCTTCAACAGGAAGGCAAGTACAAACAAGATTTCTGTCACCATAAGCATTATCTATTCTGCTTACAGAAGGCCAGAACTTTCTCTGTCTGATCCACTCAATCGGAAATGCTGCTTTCTCTCTTGTATATGGTCTTGTCCAATTATCAGCCATGATTACTTCTGCTGTATGAGGAGCCAGCTTAAGTACATTGTTGACTTTATCAGCCTTTCCGTTTTCTATTTCCCTCATCTCTTCTCTGATCTGAATCATAGCCTCACAGAATCTGTCAAGTTCTTCTTTAGACTCGCTTTCAGTAGGCTCAATCATAAGAGTACCCGGCACTGGGAATGAAACAGTAGGCGCATGAAATCCATAGTCCATCAGCCTTTTTGCAATATCCTCTACTTCAATCCCAACAGAGTGTTTAAACTCTCTGCAATCAAGAATAAATTCGTGAGCACAACGACCTTTGGTGTTTGTATATAATATCGGATAGAATTTCTCCAACCTTGCCTTTATATAATTTGCATTCAAAATAGCATGCTGAGTAGAGCTCTTTAAACCCTCAGCTCCCATCATTGCGATATAAGCATAAGAAATAGGTAATATACTTGCACTTCCCCAAGGAGCTGCGGACACTGCATGAATTGCTTTTTCACCACCGGTTTTTACCAGAGGATTTCCAGGAAGGAATGGTTTCAGATGAGCCGCCACACCAATCGGACCTACGCCCGGACCACCACCACCGTGCGGTATACAGAATGTCTTATGCAGATTCAAATGACAAACATCTGCCCCAATATTGGCAGGACTGGTAAGCCCAACTTGTGCGTTCATGTTTGCCCCGTCCATATAAACCTGGCCACCTGCGTCATGGATGACCTGGCAAATCTCTTTGATACCTTCTTCAAAAACACCATGTGTAGAAGGGTAAGTGACCATCAATACACAAAGATTGCTTTTGTATTGCTCTGCTTTACTTCTTAAGTCAGAAATATCAATATTTCCTTTTTCATCGCACTTCACCGTTACAACCTTCATACCAGCCATGACAGCAGTAGCAGGGTTTGTACCGTGAGCAGAACTAGGAATTAGTGCAACATTTCTATGCGTTTCACCTTTATTTTGATAATACGCTCTCACGACCATCAGGCCTGCGTATTCTCCCTGAGCTCCTGAATTTGGCTGTAAAGAAACACCGGCAAAGCCAGTGATTTCAGAAAGCCAGTTCTCAAGGTTTGTAAAGATCTTCTTATATCCTTCAGCTTGAGCAGCCGGGACAAATGGATGAATCTGTCCGATTTTTTCCCAGGTTATGGGCATCATCTCCGCAGTTGCATTAAGCTTCATGGTACATGACCCTAATGAAATCATGGAATGAACTAAAGAAAGGTCTTTGTTCTCCAATCTCTTAAGATACCTCAGCATTTCGTGCTCAGAATAGTAAGAGTTAAAGACAGGATGTTGAAGGTAAGATGAAGTTCTTTCCAATCCAGGGAAAGTAATATCAACATCTTCAGAAAGTTTTGATAAAATATCTTCAGCCTTCTTCCCTTTTACTTCTGCGAATACAGAAATAATATCTTTAACTGCTTCAATGTCTACCGTTTCATCAAGCGTAATAAATGTATTGGTTTCAGAATAACGAAAGTTGATTTCTTTTGCTTCTGCAGCCTTCTTTACAGCATCAGTAAGGTTAGCTGTTTCAATTTTCAGAGTATCGAAGAACAGCTTGTTCGATTGATTAAACCCTAAATCGGTTATGGCATTATTCAGGAGTTTAGTCAATCCGGTTACTCTTAAGGCTATGTTCTTTAAACCTTCAGGGCCGTGATAAACAGCGTAGCTTCCCGCTATTACAGCAAGGAGTACCTGAGCAGTACAAATATTTGAAGTTGCTTTTTCTCTTCTGATATGTTGCTCTCTTGTTTGTAAAGCCATACGATAAGCATGCTTACCTTGAGCATCTACTGAAGCTCCGATTACCCTTCCGGGTATACTTCTTTTGAATTCATCTTTAGTAGCAAAATATGCAGCATGAGGACCGCCATACCCCATAGGTACTCCAAATCTCTGAGTAGAACCTACGACTACGTCTGCACCAAATTCACCCGGAGGAGTAAGGATAGTAAGGCTCAAAAGATCTGCAGCCACACCAACCATAATATCCTGTTTATGCGCAGCATCAGTAAGATTTTTATAATTAATAACCTCACCGTTAGCATCAGGATATTGAAGCAATATACCGAATATATCAGCGCTTAAAGCTTCTGGGCTATTGATGTCTCCAATCTTAAGCGTTATGCCAAGAGGAGTAGCTCTTGTTTTAAGAACATCTACGGTTTGAGGGAAACAATTTTCCGAAACAAAAAAAGTATTTGCATTCTTTTTAGAACCCGTTCTTCCGGAATGCATCAGGTTCATAGCTTCTGCAGCTGCTGATCCTTCATCAAGAAGGGAAGCGTTTGCAAGCTCCATTCCAGTCAGATCCGTAACCATTGTCTGATAGTTGATCAATGCTTCCAGTCTTCCCTGAGCGATCTCTGCCTGATATGGAGTATAAGCGGTATACCAACCTGGATTTTCCAGAATATTTCTCAGAATAACAGGCGGTGTAATACAGCCATAATAACCTAATCCAATATATGATTTATAGATTTTATTTTCATTTGCCAGGGAACCAAAATGTTTAAGGAATTCAAATTCAGTTAGTGGCTCAGGAAGGTTAAGCTCCTTTTTGAGGCGAATAGACTCGGGTATGGTTTCATTGATCAATTGATCCAGACTTTTAACGCCTATCAGATTCAGCATCTCCTTCTGATCATTTTTTGAAGGTCCTATATGTCTTTCGTTAAAGCCTGATTTTTGGTTTAGGTTAATTTTCATAAACAGGATTCCAATTATGCATTTCTATCTTGCAAAAGTACTTAAATTTAAAGTGAGATAATAAGCAAAAGAAAAGCCTGTGGATAACTATTACAGAGCGTCATTCACAATTTCTTACTGATTATCATTAACTAAATTATTTCAATGAATTATAAGAACCTTTTTTAAGTTCTGTCAATTATATTCATTAGTTTCTTTTTTTACGCCAGGCCTATAATTAAATTTACTGCATGAACAGATTACTCATTATTTTCAGTCTTTTTACCTTGTTGAACCAGGCCTTTGCCCAGGTTACAACTTATGAGAATACCATTACAGCCAATGATCTTTCTCAACATCTTCACATTCTGGCTTCTGACAGCCTGGAAGGTAGAGAAACGGGAATGGCAGGTCAAAAGAAGGCTGCCGAATATATTAAAAACCACTTTCAACAACTTGGTTTACAACCAGCTGTGACTACTCCGGATGGACAGAAATCTTACTTTCAGAAGTTTATCCTGGTAAAGAGATCCTGGGGTGATGTATATCTGAAAGTAGGAAAGGAAAAGAAAGTTTTTCTTAAAGACTTCTATGCCTACGGAGATATAAAAGTTTCTAAGGAGATAAAAGTTCCCGTTGTCTTCGGTGGATATGGAATTAATACTGAAGACTATTCAGACTACAGAAATCAGGATTTAAAAGGAAAGGCTGTCATAATATTTATGGGGGAGCCGGTAAAAGACGGAAAATCTCTGGTAACAGGCACAACAAAAGCATCTGACTGGGGCAATGACTGGAGGAAAAAAGCATCGGAAGCAAGAAAACTGGGCGCTCAGGAAGTCTTCATTATTGTAGGAAATAACTTTAATGATTATGAAACAAGACTGAACCAGCTGAAAAGTCACATCGCTCAACCATACCTTAGTTTTTCACATAAATTAAGAGGAGGAAGCGCCTTGTTTATCAGCACCAAACTTGCTGCTGAGATGCTCAAAACAACTGAAGAAAGACTTTTGGCTCAGAAGGAAGAAATAGCAAAAGCAGGTAATGATTACAAGCCTCCGTTTAAGCCCTCTAAATTTTCATACAAAGCAGATGTAGTTGAATCAGCAGTAGAGACAGAAAATGTACTTGGTTTGATAGAAGGTACAGATAAAAAAGATGAAGTAGTAATACTTACTGCTCATTATGACCATCTGGGAATTGAAAATGGAAAAATTCATTATGGAGCGGATGATGATGGTAGTGGCACTGCTGCCCTTCTTGAAATGGCAGAGGCTTTTGCACTCGCAAAGAAAAACGGTGAAGGACCGAGAAGAAGTATTCTGATAATGCCTGTCACAGCTGAGGAGAAAGGGCTTATGGGATCAGAGTTTTACACAGATCATCCTGTTTTCCCTCTTAACAAAACTGTTGCTAACCTTAATGTAGACATGATCGGAAGATTGGATGAAGACCATGCCAACAATGAAAACTATGTCTATATCATTGGCAGTGACCGACTTTCGACAGAGCTTCATACGATTAATGAAAATGCCAATAAAAACGGAGTTCAATTAGAGCTGGATTATAAGTTTAACAGATTCGATGATCCTAACAGGTTTTACTACAGATCTGACCACTATAATTTTGCAAAAAACAACATTCCTGTTATTTTCTATTTCAGTGGAGTACATAAAGACTATCACCAACCTACAGATACAGTAGATAAAATTCTTTTTGACAAAGCTGCCAAGATAACAAAACTGATCTTTGCTACGGCATGGGAATTGGCCAACAGAGAGGAAAAAATTAAAGTTGATGGAGGGAAAAAATAATCAATGACCAAACCTGTATACCTGGAGAACTTCAGCAATCCTTCACTGGCAAGGAAAAGAGCATCCTATATCAGAGAAATAACAGTTTCAAATCTTGAAAAACACCTAAAAGATTTCGAGATGAATTTCTCAAAAAAAGGCGGTCATGTGATTTGGTGTGCTTCATACAATGATGTCCAGAATGAAATCATAAGGCTGGCCGAAAAATTTTCTCTTAAGAAATTCAATATCTCTGATAAAGCTATATCAAAGCTTCCTGAGAGCTTATCAGGCAAACTGGAGAATCTTGGTCTTGAAATAATCAGCAAAAAAAATCCGGCAACTGAAGAAAAAAGGGTATTGAGTATTTCTGATGCCAGTTTTCTAATAGCCGAATCCGGCAATGCAATACTAACTGAAAAAGCGCTGAACTTCTTTGCAGCAGGGCAGGTAACTATACTTATAGCAGATATCAACAAAATAATTCCCTCAGGAAAAGACCTTCCTCTTTTCCTTGATTTTTTCTCTTCACCAGAAAAACCTCTGCAGTTCCAGATGCTGTCCGGTCCACTATCACCGGCTCAGAGACTAATTGTAATTCTGGTAGACGGAGGCAAGACTGACATTCTTCCTGATCCACTAAAAAGACAGCTTGTTTCTTGCATAGAGTGCATGCAATGTGCTTCTGTATGTCCTATAAATCAAACGGAACAAATAATCCAGTTTCCTGTCAACTCTATTATCACTCCTGATAATGTAAATACACAACATCCTGTTTATTCCTGTACACTTTGCGGTAACTGTACGCTTGCGTGTCCTGTTAAAATAGACCTTCAAACCTTATTAATTATGAAAAGGAAAGATGTCTTTGCTGCAGAGTCCAAAAAGAAACATGTGCTGACGAAGATCTTCAGATTTGCTATGCTTAAAACCAATATCAGTAATAAAATTGGAGGAAAATTGAAGAAGGTGCTTTTAAGATTCCTTATAAAGGAAACTTGGGGCAAGCGAGGAGGGCTCCCCGACTCAACCCCAAGATCTTTCAACCAGCTATGGAAAGTTGTTAATAATTTTTCAACCAAAAAACTATAATACTAAGGTAGGCAATTAGCTGTTACAACGCTATCTTTTTAGATTAATAAAAACATAATCTCGATTATTGTAAAATTTAATTGGTCAAAGTTAAAAGATCATTTTTTAAACTTCCCTTTTGGGGCAGATTTACCTTTAGGTCCTGAATTACTTCTAGACAATTTTCCCATAATCATTTATCTTTGCACTTTAGGTGTTTTCTTTTAAATTTTTGAACTACCACTCATATGAACAAATTATTTTTAATAGGAATTATCTTTATTTTCTTTCTAAAATTTTCATACGCACAAAATCCCGAATGGTCAAGCTTTAGTAATACAGACATCATAAATTGCATTGCTGATGATGGAAGTGATACACTTTGGGTAGGTACAAGAGGCGGTCTCGTTCGACTTGAAAAGAGTACAAAGAAACCTCATTTTTTTATTTCAAGCCACAAAGGTGTTCTTCTGGGTGAAATTACCAGTATGGTAATTGACAAACAGGGAAAAAAGGTAATAGGCACAAAGAACGGCTCTATAGTAAGATACGACAAAGGAGTACTTGAAGTGCTTCATCCAATGACTCATAATGCCGGTATCTTTCCAGTGATTGCGATGGCCGTTGATAAAGCTAATAATATTTGGGCGGCTTTCAGTAGTGGTTTGCACAAGTATAATGGAAGCAGCTGGACCTCTTATAAACCTACAGAATATCAATATTTCAACTCACTTGCACTTGACTCTCTGGACGTTCCTTATATTAGTACCGCCACAGATATTTTTAAATTGAATGGCACTACATTCGAGTCACTGGAACCTATCTTTGGGTCATCCTCCAATAATTATACTTCACTATTGTTCGACAACAGCGGTAATTTGTGGGTATCATCCTCACCAGGAAATGGAGGAAATGGTGCGGTAATTAAACTTATAGGAACTACCAAGCAAATTTTCCAGGGGCAGTTTATGAATGATTATAAAAAAATAATCAAAGATCATACAGGAAAAATTTGGGTAATGGGCGGTTCAGGATATATGTCCTTTAACGGGACTACATTTGAAACAGGCCCTTATTTGTATGACAATATCCGTAACATTTTTGTCGATTCTCAAAACACACTTTGGCTTGGAACGCTAAACGGCCTCTACCATTATTTAAACCCATCAAGCACAACCAGGATCTCTTTTAATCTAAAGAATTCAGGGATTCATGCTTGCTCTGTATCGGCAATGGCACAAGATAAGGACGGAAAGATGTGGTTTGCGAGTGTGGAACCTTATGCCAATTCTGCTCACGCCCTCAATCGGCTTGACACTTCCTGGAGAACATACAACAGCAATAATTCTAACCCAATTAATGCCAGCATAAATCAGATTCTTCCTTATAAAAACAACCAACTGCTTTTGGCTACTGAAAAAGGACTATGTCTTTTTGAAAACAATCTATGGACCTATAATTATCTGAATACTACACAGTACGAAAATTATCTGGGTGTGGTAGTTGATTCTAAAGGGAACATTTTCGCTACAAGGCAATCAGGAGGCGTTTCCAAGTATGATGGAACTTCCTGGGTACAATATGGAACTCATAACTCCAATATCCCTTCCAATAATGTCAGAGAAATGGTTATTGATAAAAACGATCATGTTTGGGTTGCTACCGATTATGGACTGGCGGAGTATAATGGCAGCAAATGGATTAAACATGGTACGTTTTATGAAGATTGTTCCAGTATTGCTATCGATAAGGCCGGCAATAAGTGGTTGTCTAATGGTGGAAATGGCTTGATGCGGTTTGATGGATCATCATTTTTTAAATACACAACCAGCAATTCTTCACTACCGAGTAATAATGTATATGCCCTGGAAGCAGATTTTTCTGGAAATATTTGGGCATGTATGGATCTTGGTCTTGCAAAATTTGATGGATCATCCTGGACTGTTTATCCTATGAAAGACTCGGATCTTCCATGGAACAGTTTTAATATCCTGATTGACAAAGATCAGAACAAGTGGCTTAGTGCCGATAACGGCGTTGTGGTATTCAGAGAAGGTGGTGTAAAGTGGCCCTTGCAAAAAACTCCATTTGTAGAAAACCCTCTTTCATTCAATAAGGCAAATGGTGGTGAAATAGTAACTGCATGCACTAACTACCCTATTGAGTTCAACATTCTTTCATCCGGATCGAAAGGTGTGAGATTATACTTTTCTTCTGACAGCGGTTCCACATGGGTACCATTGTTTGATAAAATTACTGCCAAAGGAAAGTTTCTTGCTTATTCATGGCTTGTGCCTGCTATCAATTCCACTAAATGTTTATTTAAACTAGTAGACCTTGAAAATCCATCAATAAGTGCAACCAGCTATAATACCTTTACAATTCAATATTCAGGCAGCAAATCTATTAAGCTGACCGGTCCGTCATCGACAGTTTACAAGATGGGAGAAAATATCCCAATTACCTGGACAAGTACAAATGTTTCAAATGTGACCATTCAGTATTCCATGGACAATGGAAGTTACTGGACGACTATCGTGAATGGCATTGAGAACACAGGTTCCTATATATGGCCTGCCCCTGGCATCATGCTAAATAATTGTATTCTAAAGATCAGTGACAATTCAGAAAGCTGCGTTTACGATATTGGAAAAGAAACTTATTCCATTCAAACTTCCCCTTATCTTACTATTACAACATTAAGCAACGGAGAAACTGTAAGCGTAGGAAATAAGTACAACATCGATTGGAGTAGTGGCAATTTTATAAGCGAATTTGTGAATATTGAATTCTCTCATGATAATGGCGTTAAATGGAGTGTAATTGCCGGAAATGAAGCAAACGACGGTTCGTATTTATGGACAGCCCCTGATCAAGTCTCTAACCAGTGCTTGTTTAGAGTTACTGCTGTTTCAGTTCCTGCCATTTCCGATGTTTCAAATAAACCATTCTCTATTGTTAAAGGAACTATTACGGTAACTTACCCGAGCGAAGGAGCAAGTATCAATACCTGTAATAGTTTTTACATCTCCTGGTCGGATGTAGCCTCTAATGATCAATTCCAATTATATTATTCAATTGACAACGGTGCTACTTGGGTATTTATAGACGGAGCTATGTCAAACACATATTTATGGCCCCCAGCCTTTTCTAAGTCAACTCCATGCCTAATTAAAATTGTAGACGCCTTCAATCCTACCATTGTCGGTATATCAAAGCAATTTACTATCTCAAATAACCCTCCGTTTGCTATTACCTATCCAAATGGAGGTGAAATTCTTGAAGCGGGTACTCAACAGACCATCACATGGTCAAAAACAGGAGGAACAACCAAAGTACGACTTTATTATTCATTGGACAAAGGAGTTACTTGGAAACAAATTGCCAGCTTTTTGAACAATAACGGTTCATTTACCTGGACGGTACCTTCAGAGTTTTCTTCAAGTGCACTCATCAGAATAAACGACTTTTACAATGCTTGTACTTCTGATGAAGGTGATGCGACATTCAGCATCGCTTCGCCTAACGTGTGGCCAGGAGACAACAATAATAGTGGAACGGTGGATATTATCGACTTACTCTCTCTTGGGCTACATTTCGGAGCATCTGGCAGCCCTAGGGATTCAACTAGCATTCGATGGATGGGACATAATTCTATCGACTGGACGCAAACACAAGTCAATAATATAAATGTAAAGTATGCAGATGCTGACGGAAATGGTATTGTGAATAAAGAAGACAAAAATGCCATCCTTGTCAATTACGGAAAGGTCCAAAATGTACCAGATCCGCTATCTGAAAATACTCTGGCAGTTGGAACTGATTTCAAACTTCTATTGTCAAAATCCGGCTATTTACCCGGAGAAACTGTTAAAGCAGAACTATTGGCAGGTGATCAGGCCAATCCGATTGCGGATTTATATGGGGTAGCGTTTAAATTAGGTTTTAATGCAGGTGTAGTTCAATCTGGCTCTTTTCTGGTTCGTTACGATGACTCATTCCTTGCCACTACATCTGATACTATGAATTTGACAAAGACATTCCCAGTATCCAACGAATTACACGGAAGTCTGGTTAGAACGAACCATATAGGAATTTCAGGATATGGTAAAATAGCAGATATTGAATTCACTATCGACCCTATTTTCAACGGAGAGTCTTTTACAATTAACCTTCTTGAAGTAAAAGGTGTAAATGCAAATGGAGCAGGAGTAACATTTAGCACCACAAATAATACAGTTCAAATAAACATTATTACAGCAATTCAAAATAGCAATAATAAATTTATTTCAATTTACCCAAATCCAACCAATAGCTTAATCGCTATAAATTCTACCAATGGTGTCAAAAATATTGACCGAGTAAGTATTGTAGATTTACTTGGTGTTGAACATCCATTGGAAGGTAATCTTACTCAGCAAGGAATTATCATAAATCTGGGCAACTGGAATAAAGGTATTTCATTCGTAAAGGTATATTGTGGCGGAAATGTATATTTTGAGAAGATCCTGGTTGAATAAAACTAACCATTTACCGATCAATGTCATTGGGCATTTGAACCATTATTTAAACGGGAACATATTTTAATATTAATTCACAATTCAAGAAGTCTTCCAAATGGAAGACTTCTGCATTATAATGAACTCCAAAATTCTTAGAACTTTAATGTAAATGGATTCGAGAGCATACTCCATTAGATCCTTTACAATTTCCCCAGTTAATTCAACTATTAACTCTTCTGCTTCTGCAAGGATTCACAGATACATTTCGAAAATCATTATTGTTCACAAAATCTACCTACAAAATCTTTCATATCAGAACCTCATTTTTTTAAAATCACTATGTTTTTTTTGCGGTTAGATCTTCTGCAGCATCTGTAAGAATATTCAACTAAAGAACCTACCAGATGCATGAATAGAAATAAGTCCTCTTAAGTCCTGTGAAATTATCTCCTGACTTCTCCACTTAAAATTACAACTCTATTTTTTTTAGGTTATTGTAAAATTTAATTGGTCAAAAGAGGGAATCACTTTTTAAATTTACCCTTCGCTGCTGGCTTACCTTTTGATCCTGAATTGCCTCTGGATCCGGCAGTTTTTCCTTTAACATCTTTTTTCCCCTTCTGCACATTGCCTTTTTTACCAGAATCCTTTTTTCCTGGAGGGTCTTTTCTCGGATGTTTTTTTTCGTGAAATGCTCCTTTAAACTCAGGATTAAGTCTCCTCTTAAGATCATCCAATTCCCGATCCATTGTCTGCTTTTCTTCAAAGGGAGTTTCCTCGATAAAAACCTTTTCCGGAATTTCTCTGACAGTAATATTTTTACGTATCAGCTTTTCAATCTGCTCGATGTGATAAGCTTCGTTTGGCAATGCAAAAGTAATAGCAACACCGCTTTCACTTGCCCTACCTGTTCTTCCTACTCTATGTACATAATCTTCATAGATCAATGGCACATCAAAATTGATTACGTGGCTTACCTTGGAAACATCTATTCCTCTTGCAGCCACATCGGTGCCCACAAGTATTCTTACATTTCCTTCCTTAAAGGCTTCTATTGAATTGATGCGGGTGTTCTGTCCTTTGTTAGCGTGAATAACCCTGACTTCAGAATATATCTTTCTTTCTATGAATTTGAACACATTCTCTGCAGTTTCCTTTGTCTTCACAAAAATCATGACTCTGCTTAACTCCTGATCTCTTAATAAATGCCCAAGAAGATTTATTTTGGTTTTAAAATTGGGGACTTTATATAGCTCCTGTTCTATTGCTTCGACAGTCGTGGCTTGAGGTGCCACTTCTATTTTCATAGGAAACTCCAGGAATTCCTCTGTCAGTGTCTCAACCTTAGAGGGCATGGTTGCAGAGAACAGTAAATTCTGGCGTTTTGTCGGCACCACTTCTAGGATTTGCCTGATCTGTGGCATAAAACCCATATCCATCATCTTATCAGCTTCATCCAGAATGAGTGTCTTGATTTCTTTTACAACCAACTCTTTTGCTCTGTAGAGATCCATAAACCTTCCCGGGGTGCCTACTATTACATCCACACCTTTTCTGATTTCTTCGATTTGCTGTTTAGGACCAATTCCCCCAAAAACAGCTACCGTTCTGATATCGGTATATTTAGCCAGCTTTTTGATTTCTTCATTTATCTGAATTCCAAGCTCCCTGGTCGGGGCAAGGATCAATGCCTTAGGATTCATCCCCTGAGCATATTTTATTTTCATCAGCAATGGCAACAGATATGCAGCTGTTTTACCAGTACCGGTCTGAGCGATACCGAGAATATCATGCCCTGCCATAATCTGTGGAATGGCCTTCTCCTGAATTTCAGTTGGTTTCTCATAACCAGCATCTTCGATGGCGTTAAGGAGTTGCTTATTAAGCTTTAAATTTTCAAATAAATTGGACATGATCTATTATAGCAATATTATTGTTGCCCCAAGATGAAGCAGGTTGTATCTTGTGACAAATATTTTCAAGAATGAAAAAAATACTTATCCTTAATGCAAATATAGTAAATGAAGGGCGGATCTCTTCAGGTGATGTTTTTATAGAAAATGGATTTATTGCAGAAATTGGTCAGAACCTCTCTTCCAAACCGACCGATAAAATAATTGATGCGAAAGGAAAGTATCTGATTCCAGGCGTTATAGATGACCAGGTGCATTTCAGAGAACCTGGTTTAACACATAAAGCAACAATTTATTCTGAAGCAAAAGCAGCTGTTGCAGGAGGCATAACCTCTTTCATGGAAATGCCTAATACAGTTCCTAATACACTGACTCAGGAGTTGTTAGCAGAAAAATATGCAAGAGCTGCACAAACTTCTTTAGCCAATTATTCTTTTTTCATGGGTGTTTCAAATGACAATTTACAGGACGCTTTAAAAACTGATCCTAAAAATGTCTGCGGATTAAAAGTATTCATGGGCTCTTCTACGGGCAACATGTTGGTTGACAATGAAAAGACACTTGAAGAAATATTTAAAAATGCAGGAATGCTCATTGCAACGCATTGTGAAGATGAACAAACAATCCAGAGAAACACTGCACTGGCAAAGGAAAAATATGGAGAGTATCCATCTGCTTCCATCCACCCTATTATCCGAAATGAGGAAGCCTGCTACAAATCTTCTTCAATGGCAGTAGCTCTGGCAAAAAAGTTTAATTCAAGACTTCACATACTTCACATTTCTACCGAAGAAGAAATCAGCCTTTTTGATAACTCAAAACCCTTAAGTGAAAAAAGAATTACTGCTGAAGTCTGTGTGCATCATTTGTGGTTTGACAGCAAAGATTATGACAGACTCGGAACCAGGATAAAGTGGAATCCTGCAGTAAAGGAAAAAAGGCATAAAGAAGCCCTTTTTAAAGCCATGCTTGATGATCATCTTGATATTATCGCTACAGACCACGCTCCTCATACCATAGAAGAGAAGAGTCAGAACTATTGGAAAGCTCCTTCAGGCGGTCCTTTGGTTCAGCATAGCCTTAATGCCATGCTTGAGTTTTATAAACAAGGTAAAATCAGTCTGGAGAAAGTAGTTGAAAAGATGTGTCACAATCCTTCAATTTGTTTCCAGATAGAAAAGAGAGGATATATCAGAGAGGGATATTGGGCGGATCTGGTCCTGGTAGATCTGAACTCGTCTTATGAGGTAGCTAAAACCAACATTTTATATCAATGTGGCTGGTCTCCTTTCGAGGGAGTAAATTTCCATTCTAAAGTTACACATACCCTTGTAAGTGGGAATTTAGTGTATGAAGAGGGAAAATTTGACGAAAGCAATTATGGCAAACGACTATCTTTCATCAGAATATAATTTTATGAAATATTTTGTTGTAAATTAAAATTCGTTCTTATATCTTTGCACACCTAAAGTAAAACGGTGGCCATAGTTCAGTTGGTTAGAACATCAGATTGTGGTTCTGAGGGTCGTGGGTTCGAGTCCCATTGGCCACCCTTAAAAATTAAAGCGACTAAATTTAAGTCGCTTTTTTTATTTATTATTTTTAATCCAGCTATGAAAATTTACTATACCTACATCATGGAATCCGAGACTTCTGGAAAACTTTTCATTGGTCCAACCGATAACTTACAGGCTCGAGTGGACCGTCATAACAATCGAGGATCCATTTTAAAGAATTCATGAATAAGCATAAAAGTTCTGGCGACTAGATCAATAAGTTCGAGTCCCATTGCACACCCAAAATCCATCAATTTAAAATTGAAGTTAGTGGATCGCATTCTTCGCTCTAGGCCAAAAGATATTGACTATTAAATATTAATTGACTTTTGAAATTTAAATATTGTTCATTATTTTTAACTGTTCACGTTACACGAATTAACACCAAAAATGAACATAAACGAAGTCAATATAGTCCAATTAGCCTTGGAAAACCTTGAAAAAGGTACTGATATAAAAGGGAAACTAGGGGAGGATTTTACTCAAAAAGATTACGATGGGAAAATTGAATTATACATCGGAAAACAACTACTCAAGTTTAATATAGAAGTAAAGGCAGAAATCAGAGAATATCAGTTAATGAAACTACTTCAATCAGCTGAAAAAAATAGTCCGAAGATGATAATTGCTAAAAAGATATCACCTAAGATGAAAGGTATACTGCGAGAACACCACATTCCTTACTTGGAGTCAAGTGGGAATATGTGGTTGCGCCAGGATGGATTATTCATTTGGATTGACAGCATGAAACCTATCCAATCAGGGGAAGAAAAGATAAACCGCGCATTCACTAAAACAGGACTAAAAATTGTATTCCAATTCCTTTTGGATGATCAATGGGTTAATTATCCTTATCGGGAAATCGCAAGTAGATCAGAAGTAAGTTTAGGTAATATTAACTATGTAATGAATGGACTACAAGAAAATGGATATTTGATAAGGCAAAACCGAAAAGATTTCAGACTGATTAAAAAGAAGGAGCTTTTGGAAAAGTTCATGGTTCTCTACGAGGAAAAATTAAAGCCTTCTATCTTCCTGGAAAAATTTCGATTTCTAAAGGAAGAAGACCGCTTAAGATGGAAAGACCTTCCATTAAAAAACCAGAAAACATTTTGGGGAGGAGAACCAGCTGGCGACTTATTAACAAATTATATAATTCCAGAAACTTTTACCTTGTACACTACCGAAAGCCGCAATGAGCTCATTAAAAATTACCGGCTAATACCTGACCCAGAAGGTAATGTATCTGCGTATAAAAAATTCTGGACCTTTACAGAAGTAAATAAAAATATAGTTCCTCCACTTCTAGCGTACATTGATCTGATGAATACCGGAGATAGAAGATGCATTGAAACAGCTACCAAAATCTATGAGCAAATCCTTCAACACAAATTTGAATAATCTAAGGCAAGAGGGTATGAAAGAGGTTTTTAATGCAGTAGAATCTACTTGTAAAAACCTCGATATTAACTTTTATATAATTGGAGCTGTAGCCCGGGAAATCTGGTTTTCAAAAGAAGGAAAAACCTCTAGGGCTACCAAGGATATAGATTTTGCAGTTTATATTTCTTATGAAGATCAATTTATTGTTCTTAAAGAAAATCTAATAAACAATCATGGCTTCTCTGAAATTAAAGGAAATAGCTTTGTTCTTCTTTCACCGAATGGTATTCAAATAGATTTGCTTCCTTTTGGAGCTATCGAAGTAGAAAACGGAGTTCAAATAAGAGGTCTGGACCTCACAAATATACAGGTAACCGGCTTTAAAGAAGTATATGAAGGAGCTACAGATAATATAAAGTTTGAAAATGATCATGAATTTAAAATCGCTACTCTTCCTGGTATAGTCCTTCTAAAATTCATTGCTTATGATGATAGACCTGAGCATCGAAAGAGTGATATTTTAGACATAACTAAAATTATCCAATACTTTTTCGAGCTTGAATCAGAAATGATCTATGAGAATCATAATGATTTATTTGATACTTACATATCGCTTGAT
This sequence comes from Bacteroidota bacterium, assembly GCA_023428135.1. Classification (GTDB taxonomy): domain Bacteria; phylum Bacteroidota; class Bacteroidia; order Cytophagales; family Cytophagaceae; genus Sporocytophaga. The sequence continues at coordinate 18,298 of JAEYZG010000004.1, forward strand.
AAAATTGCAGCTAGAGTAATTGGTAGAGAAATGTCAAAGGCTCTTATTAAAAATAGTCATTTATTAGAACGGATCAATTTGATATTAAATAATGCAATTCAAAATGATGATTCTTCCCTTACTCTTTTAATGACCGAAAATACCCCATATACAATTGAAGAAGGAAACGATTTATTAAAAGAAATTTTGGTGGGAATCGCAGAAAAAATAAACACTTGGTGAGGGGCGTGGGTTCAAGTCCCATTGGCCATTCCTGCCTGTGTATTATCAGTCAAAACACCTACTTTTTATATTATGAAAAACTTAAACCTAATCTGTGAGCACTGACAATACTAACCCTTTTTCCATTACATAACTCATCCCATCAAAAGAAATGAATAAAGGACTCAGCGCTTCTTTCTCCTAATCTCTTATCCATTGGATCATATTTGAAAAAGGATCATACTCTACCTGTGATACTTTAAGGTAAATACCCTTATCCAGCACCATACGATCATGTTCTTCGTGAGTAAGTACAGCATTCCTTTCTAATCTGAACAGAATTTGTCTTTCAGATAAATTTTCCTCCAGCACTTCTATCAATCCGCTTAGTCTGTGTGCATGACCAGTCACTTCACCTTCTTCGAGTACTAGGTTATCTATCTTTTTTATGGCATTCTGGCTTGCTCTTTTATCGTCCTCTTTTAACTTAAAAAGTATTACGTCTCCATGACGGTATATGCGTTCGAAGTCTATCATAGTTATTAAGTTTCACTGTACATAAAATGAAGGTATTGTTCTTTTGTCAGATGAGAATATTCAATGCTGAAAGTCCATGCGATAGCTCTTATGGCATCCTTTTCTTCACCGATATAATGTGGAACATATTGGTAATATGTTCTGCCAGTAGAAGTACATTTACATTTTACCATGTATATGTCAGGGACTTTATTCGATCCTATCCGGTTGCTTTTTATCCCTAAAGCTTCGCCTGAAAATGAATATAGTTCATAACAATCATCATATTCATAAACATATGGTTTTAGCTGCTCATCCCAGCGGGTCTGCTTCTTCTTTATTGTTTGGCGATTAACCAATTTGGCATCAAGCTGTCCGAGAATTTCTTCATGAGGAATGATGCTTAATGCAATCATCCTTTGCTCAGCGTTACCAAGTTTTAATACTTCTTTAACATTCACAGCTTCAATAGAAGGATACACCTCCTTTATCCTTTTGATTACTTCCGGATTCTCAAAGTAGCTTAATACCAGTTCAAGACTTCTCCCCTCTTTCTTGAAGAGACGAAGTACTAACTCCAGATCATTAAATTTTACTTTATGAAAATATATATCTATCATTTTACATCAATACAACAAATTCATCTTTGTGGTAACAAATAATCGCATCAAAACTTTTATCAATTCTGAAGGAGGTCATACTATCCAACCCAAGTACTCCGTTAACATGAACCCCTGAAAGTTCCTGGCCATCTTTTACAGAACCTAATTGTGCTTCATATTTATTCAAGAGCTCATTAAGTTTATTCTCGCATAACTGTTTTTGTTGCTCACTTAAAATGACAGGTTCGCCGTATATAGTATTTACACCAGAATTCAACCACCTTTCATCCTCCAAATCAACCCTTCCGGAAAAGAACACTTCTGCCTTATGAAGGTTCTTTTTTAACTCAGGCATATCACCCATATCCCACTGAATAAATTCCTCAAAGTCATCGCCATATGTATGCTCCCTGGAAGAGAAGCGCATAGCAACATCCCCCTTTTCATCTAGAAAAATAATTCCTTCACCTTTGTGATAATTTTCACTTGCATTAGGAAGCTTCAATACATCAATAATTTTCTCTCTGAGAAAATCACTAAGATTCATCTTTTTATATCTGAAGTCATAGTCTCCATCAATGGAAACATTGCAGCATGTCGAATCTCCTCCTGCATCCCATGTTGCTTTGATCTCTTTGCCATCTTTAAGTATTGCTGCTATTATCTCCTTGTTGGTTCCCTTAAATTTGGGAAACATACTTTTTAATTCATCTTCTTTCAGGATATCACCATCTTTATTTTTAATCCCCAAAAGTTTCCTTAAAAATTTTCCTATCATATGAATTTGCAAACTACATTAATGAAATAAACTCATCATTATGATGAAAAGACCAGTCGTAGTACTTTTCTATTTCAAAAGGTGTCAAAGACTCTGGTCCTAATATCCCATTTACATAAATACTTGAAAGCTCCCGACCATCAACATATGTACCAAGCTGAGATTCATATTTATCGAGAAGCTCATTCAATCTCGTCCTTATTGAATTCAAATGTTCTGAATTTAATATTATTGGCTCACCATAAATAGTTTCTATTCTGGTTTCTACATCCCTCTCATAATCCAGATCAACACTTCCACGGAAAGATACCTCAACCTTATGAAGATTATTTTTTAACTCGGAAACTCCTTCTACATTCCATTGAGTAAACTCCTTTGTATGAAATCCAAAAGAATGTTCCCGTGATGTAAACCGAATGCCTATTTCACCCTTTTCATTCAGACAAACTACCCCCTGCCTTTATGATATTTTTCTCCTACATTTGGAAGATTAAGAAGATCTATAATTCTAATCCTTACAACTTCACAGACATCATAATTCTTGTGCTGATAAGAAGATTCGCCGCTTATAAAAACATCACAACAGGTGTCGTCACCTCCTGCATCCCATTCTGCTCTTATTTCGTTGCCTTCGTTTAAAAGCGATTTCAGAACAAGCATTGTTTCTTCAATGATCTCAGGTTTTCTCTCCAAAGTTTCCGGAATGGTGAAGTAATTATGATCCTTTTTACCAAATATCCATTTTATAAGCCTTACAATCATTTGGATTTATTTTGATTTTTAAGCCATTCAAGTTCTTCTTTCATTGGGCTATACTGCCAGGATTTTGTTAACGTGAACCTTTCCAGAAAACTACTTACCTTATAATCGGCCTTAATTTTTGATCGTAATTTTAATGCTGCCTCCGGCCCATAAAATAGTTCAGTAAGAAAGATTCCAAAATCACTGCAGGTAATATTCAATGCGGCTTTATGGCCACTCCTCAGATACGGCTTCCAGATAAAACTGTTCAGCTTTTCATCTCCCAGGTCAGGTACCTCAAAGGGGAACTCACTTTTATCTTCTTCCAGCCATTCAGCCAGCGTTGGTATTTTGCCATCCAAATCCTCTCTTACATGTTCAACAGCAATATCCCGAACCATGACTATAGCACCATCAGCATTTTTTATCGCATCCCCGAACAAACTGATTGCAAGTTCCACACCATACAGATTATGCAACAACAAACGATGTTTGAGATGGTAACAGAACAATTTACTGCTATCTATAAACTTATGAATAGAATGATAATCTTCAGGCCGACCTCCGAATTTTCGCTGTCCTAACAGGCTATGCTCCCAGGTATTCATTTTTATATCATTTCCTATTGAAAAAAATCTACCGAAGCAGAACCATTTAATTTTATCTAAAATACAAAAAATTTGCACATCTCTCCATACCATAAATCAGCGAATTCATAAAAACCATTATAATATTTATATTCATTCCCTCTTTTTTAAAGTTGGCAGAAAATGCAACAAAATTGTCATTGCTGCCATGACCCTTTTCTTCTATATTTGACTTATACAATAAAACAAGAGGATATATGACTCCTGTAAACGGTATAAAAGAGAGGCTGATTGCTATAGTTGCAATGCCTGATACAATGCTGATTGATATAGCGGGACCGGCAGATGTATTTAGCAGAGCCTCTATTACCTTAAAATCCGGTGCTCCCCGAAAAGAAGCTTACAAAGTGATAACCATTTCTCCGGAGCATGGGAAGAAAACCTGTACTTCATCATCAGGAATTACTACTAATACCCCTCGCAGCTATAAAGCAATTGAGAAGAAAATTGATACCCTGATCATTGCCGGCTATGCTTCCAAAAGCCCATTCAGACTTAGCAAGGACTTTTATAAGTGGCTGAATCAGAACTCTGGAAAAATAAGGAGGATCGCGTCTATCTGCAGAGGAACGTTTGCTTTGGCAGAAGCAGGTCTCCTGAACGGAAAAAGGGCCACTACCCACTGGATGGCCTGTAATGAGCTACAGACAAGGTTCCCTGAGATTATAGTTGATCCCGACCCAATATTTATCCGTGATGGAAAAATATATACTTCTGCAGGGGTTTCTTCAGGCATGGACCTGGCACTTGCCATGGTGGAGGAAGACTACGGCAGAGAGCTTGCCCTCACTGTTGCTAAAGAGATGGTGCTATTTCTTCAGAGACCAGGTAATCAGTCTCAGTACAGCACTGTACTGGCTCAACAGCAAACGGAAAGCGGACCTATCAGAGAAGTTCAGGAATATATTTCCGAACATATCAAAGAGGATTTAAAAGTAGAACAGCTTTCGGAACATTGTGCTATGAGCCCGAGGAATTTTGCAAGAGTTTTTCTGAAAGAAACAGGAATAACTCCAGGAAAATATGTAGAGAAAGTGCGGCTTGAAAAAGCCAAAAGGAGCCTGGAAGATTCCAACCTCTCCCTTGACCAGATAGCAGATAGTTGCGGAATAGGCAGTCAGGATTCGCTCAGAAGGCTTTTTCTGAAGCACCTGAACGTTACTCCCGGACTTTATCGCAAAAGCTTTAAAACAGCTTTCAGAGATGCCGTTGCTTAAGAGAAACAAAGATTCATTTTCAATATAAAACATAAAATTATGTCAAAGATAAAAATCGGAATCAACGGATTCGGGAGAATCGGGAGACTTGTATTCAGAGCAGCTATTAAAAGATCTGATGTTGAAGTCGTAGCGATCAACGACCTTATTGATGCTGATTACATGGCTTATATGCTCAGGTATGATTCCACACATGGGAAATTTGATGGGAGCATTGAAGTAAAGAATGGTCAGCTTGTTGTGAATGGTAAAACTATTCGGATCACTGCAGAAAAAGATCCAGCAGCACTTAAATGGAATGAGGTAGAAGCTGAATATGTGGTAGAATCTACTGGATTATTTTTAACCCAGGAAAGCGCTCAAAAGCATATACAGGCTGGTGCAAAACGCGTGGTACTCTCAGCTCCTGCCAAGGACAACACGCCTACCTTTGTCATGGGTGTCAATCATGAAAGCTACACAAAAGATCTTAATATCATATCCAACGCATCATGTACTACCAATGCACTTGCTCCTATCGCAAAAGTTTTAAATGATACATTTGGAATTGTTGAAGGACTGATGACTACTGTACATGCCGTAACAGCTACGCAAAAAACAGTGGACGGACCATCAGAAAAAGACTGGAGAGGAGGAAGAGGCGCTTATCAGAATATCATTCCTGCATCTACAGGAGCAGCAAAAGCTGTTGGATTGGTCATTCCATCCCTTAAAGGCAAACTGACCGGGATGTCGTTCAGGGTTCCAGTTGCAGATGTGTCTGTGGTGGATCTTACCTGCCGCCTTGAAAAACCTGCGAGTTATGAAGCCATCAAGAAAGCGGTAAAGGAAGCTTCTGAAGATAAATTTAAAGGAATCCTAGGTTATACAGAAAATGAAATTGTCTCTACCGATATTCTGGGAGATGACAGGACTTCTGTATTTGATGCAAAAGCAGGAATATCTCTTAATGATCATTTTGTAAAAGTGGTATGCTGGTATGATAATGAATGGGCATTCTCAAACAAACTTGTAGATCTGATTGCTTATACAAGCAAGGTTAAGTAAAACAACAGGTGAATTAGCATATACCAATAGTTTGAGCAACAGCGAGAACATTTCTAAAAGGAACTGTTGCTCTTGCTCAAATTTTGTTTTCTTTTTTCTTGTCAAGATCTTTACACAAGAATTAAACATCTTATTCAACAGCATGTTTTAACCTTGATAAGATAAAGGTTTGCCATGTCTTTTCCAGGCTATGTTCAGAAACGTAAGAAAAAAGATTTCATCTCTTTTAAGAAAGCCTCCAAGGGAAAGTATTGACAAGTTTGAAGAGAAGATTCTGGAGAGCCTTATTACCGCATACATAGATGCATCCAAGAGAACACGGCAAATATTCCTTATTCTCAATATAGCAGGTATCATCATTTTTATTGCTGAATTTAACAGGGTTTTTAGCTGGCTTCGTTATTTCAGAGAGAACAAAAGTCTTGTTAAAGATCCGCAGCAGGAATCTTTTCAGAATATCATATATGACAAATTTGAGCTTATAGAAATTCCCGTTATAGGCGTACAGTTTTCTGTCAGCGATATTATTCTTGTGGGCATGCTGGGCTTTGTTGTAATTGCTACCTGGTATTACTTTTCAGCAAGAAGGCAACATCACGTCATTTCGGAACTACTGGAGAGATCACGAAACTCAGACAATTTAAATATCAAGAGATACCTTTACTTCGGAATCGTAAATCAATCTGTTTTTCTCACAGGGTCGGATGTTGACACGATAGATTTTAAAAAGAAATCTTCCTACAGGATTGTTGCCCATATTTTACAGGCATTCCTTGTTATACTTCCATTTTCCCTTATAGCTTTTGAATTATTCAGATTATACAACTATGGCGGCTTTTACCCTGATGGCAAGATGTGCTGGGATATGACCAAAGCACAAAGGACTGACATTATTGTCCGTCTGATATTAGGTTTAGCTCTGGGATTATATTCGTTTAATATCTGGAATGATATACGGAAACTGATGACCGCTACTAAGTGGAAATTAAGGGAGATGGGTAGTGAGGCAGAGGCACCGGCAAAAGGTTAATGGCTCGATGCCTCCGAATATTTTCTACTTTTTTTCCAATAACTGCTTCATAGACTGAAGTACCATAGCCCAATTCTTTTCAGAATGAGCTCTTGCTTCTTCTGTCTGAATGTTATCCTGACTTATAGTCAGGCGGACTCCCGATTCCAACTCTTCCAGATCGTAAGAAATATTGGCATAATTTTCTTCCACATCTGGTGTTCCTGACATCGAGCTCCAATAAGTGTACTTAAAGGTCTCCTCCGGCTCTATGGCAGTAATTATTCCGCCATCTTCATAAGGTTTACCATCCCAAACACCCTTGAACGAGATTCTGCTACCTACTTTCCAGTCGGAGGAAGTTTCTGTACCGAACAAGTATTCTTTAATAATTTCGGGATCAATGAGAGCATGCCAGACAGTTCTTATATCTGTCTTAATCTCTATGGAAGCTTGCGCAATCAGATCTGTTTTCATTTTTATTTTCAATGGTTAACTCTGTAAATAAAAAGTAGTTTAGTGACAACCCTATGTCAGCAGGCCTTTTTTTACGAATAAAAAAAAGAGCTCCTAAATTCGGAGCTCTTATAAACGTGTTAATGATTCCACATCATTTCAGATAAGCAGATGGATCTTTCGAAAACTCCTTTTTGCAAGCGGTGTTGCAAAAGCCATATACCTTCCCATCAATATTTAATGTATCAGCCAGGTGCCCCTCAACCGGCATTTTGCAAACAGGATCTGTATCCAAGGCTAATGATGATAGTTCGATAGAAATTTTTTCAGCTTTGTTCTTTTCAGGTGATGAGCATGAATAAGTTGCTAAAACTCCGGCCAACAGAAAAAGGGATAAGAATATATTTTTTAACATGATTATATTATAAAATTTCGGTAAGATTTTAATCACAATAGTAACGAAGTTATAAGGAAAAACTTTTATTTCAAATAAACTTTACTAACCACCTGTATTTCTTAAAGTTACAACTAACCCTATAGATAAAATTATGATTTTCTATAAAACAAGCGAAGCCTTTATCATGCTTTCTCAGTATCGCTTCTGTAATTTCATAATCCGCAATTTCATTCTGAAAAATGGATCATCTTCTATTATTCCCATTAATGTTCCCTGTCCACATTACGAACCAATATTATACCTCCAGTTCTTGGGTTTTTCCTTCCTGAAAAATGAATCTCTTTTCAGAATAATATTTGTCTAAAAAATGGATATGAAGATCAATGGACTTTTCTACTTTGCTGATATCATTTTTATATGAATCCATCCTCATAAGTAAACATTCAAATTCCAGAGCAATACAGCAAATACTTGTATTTATAAAACCTAGCTTGGAAAAACTTGCTTAGATTTTAAAAAAATAAAAAGGCTAACAAAAATCAATAAAATCCAAATTAAAAAAAAAATTTTACATTTAAGCAACCTTTCAGAGACATAACCAAGTATATATTCCAGCTAGTTCCCAATACTAAGAAGTAGCATCACAAACACCTATCAAGCTGAATATAAACAACATACAGCTAGTTATTAATTTATTATAATTTTTTAAAAGCATATTTAAACAATCAATACAACTTTTCAACTTTACATTTTGTAAATTAGAACTTTAAACTAAAACCCATTTTTATGAAAAAAACATTTACAATTTTATCATTGTTTTTAGGTATTTATACCGTCCAAGCCCAACCTGAAATTAATTCTTTAGTCATTCCTAAAGTAGGACAAACCATTAAAGCTTATGTTAAAGAAGATCCTACCGTTACTCCTGGGAATGCAGGAGCCAATCAGCTTTGGGATTTTTCTAATGTAACTTTTACCGAGTTTGAAGAGAGTACAACAGTGGATCCATCTAAAACACCATATGCTTCTTCTTTCCCAACAGCAACGCTGGCAGAGACATCGGACAATGTAAATTACGCATTTTATAAAATGACTGCTACCGAACAAGTATTACTTGGTAATCATGGTGTTGACGATGAAGGTGAAGAAATGACTGTTGCATATACAGATCCATTAACCATTATTAAAACTCCACTTACCTATAACGGTACCCAATCAGATGATTATTCTGTTTCTATAGATATAGGATTGGGAATGACAATGGATATGTCAGGAAGTTTAAATACTGTTTACGACGGATACGGAACATTAAAAACCGTAAACGGAACATATAACAATGTTGTGCGTTTAAAAGCGACTAAAGTAGATGTTACATCTTTCTTTGGCATTGAATCAACAATTAACTCTGTGACCTATGCATACTATGTTCCTGGCTATACCAATTCATTATTTGCCATTTCTGAAATGAAAATCTCTATGATGGGACAGGAGACAACAACGAACATCGTTTACTTATACGACCCATCATTCTTAACATCAAACAAAAATGCATACTTACAAGATCTAAAATTATCTGTAAGTCCTAACCCGGCAAACAACTTTGTAAGTGTAGATTTCAAGGATCTTACTTCAGGAAACTATAATATAAAAATCACAGAACAAAGTGGTGCTTCAATTATGGAAAACAATGTTTATGCAATGCAAGGAGATGTACATACATTAGATATTGCAGAACTTAAAAGTGGTTTGTATTTTCTGGAAGTTTCCTCAGAGAATGGAAAAACCGTTAAAAAAATTGTTAAAGAATAACTTTTAAAAAATGCCTGTTACTATTTAGTAACAGGCATTTTTATTTTTTCAGAAGAAATATACATTTCTGTTTACTGAGCCTTCAACGCTTTTCTTCTTTCAGTAAAATCCATCTCTAATACAAATCCTGTAGATACATCTTACCAGCCCCCTTGTCCCACTGCTTTAATGAGAGAATATATCATTAAATGTCACACCCGTGAGATACCTTTTTCAGTTGATTTTCTATTGCCTGACCATCGATCAGCGCCCAATGTTCTATAATCTTTTCGTCTTTAAATCTAAAATATCTATAGCCATTTGTCTGCAACTCTGTTCCTGTTGTTTCAATGTCACGCCAGATACCGATATGTTTCAGATTCATTCGAATTTTTATAATGGACTTTTCACCTTCTGTCACTTGTTCTTCAATAACGGTATGGTGTTCAAATGAAATTCCGGTGCTTATAATCCAACTTTTTACTCCTTCCTGATCTGAAGACAGCGTTGATGGCAAAGAATAATCTCTGAAGTCAGGATGAAGAAACAGGTCTAGCTTTTCAAAGGCTCTGTTGTTCCAAATTTGATCAATAAAGTCAGTTGTTAGTTTTGAATAGTTCATATGAATATTTTTTGAGTAAATATTCAAACAAACACATAAACCGACCTGTGTCAAAAATCACAAAATTTATTTTGGTGCACGAAATCTGCTTAAAGTTTCTCTGCTAATGCCCAAATAAGATGCCGCTTGTGTAAGAGAAACCCTTTGTAAAAAATCAGGATGCTTTGTTACTAAATTATCAAACCTCTCGCGTGGTGATAATAGTTTAAAGCTGTTAGAATGTTCCTCCTGTTTTGCCGTTGTTAACTCTAAAACCTTTCTTCCAAAGGCTTCAATCTGGTGGGATTTTTTATACGCGTCCAGTAGTTTGCTTTTATCAAACCGAATAGCTGAAGTCTCCTCACAAGCCTGTATATAGTACTCAGACTTCGATGATGTTGTAAGACTTTTGATATTGGTTACAAATTCGTTTTCGAAATAGAAAGCTGTGTTTATCTCCTTTTCGTCTTTATTGTAAAACGATTTACAAAGCCCTTTTCTGATAAAAAAAACGCAATTGCAGACCTCCCCTTCTTTCAACAGATTTTCTTTTTTCCCAAATTCCATTTCACTCACACAGCCAAGCAAAATAGCCCAACTCTCACCTGTAAAGTTTATTATAGTTTCTATGTATTTCGTTAGAGTATTCATTTTATGTGGTTAAAAATGCCGATTAACATTTATCAGGTTTTACCTTTGAGTAACAATTGTGACAAAAAAAGGTCAGTTGTTTTGAATGACAATGTTCTTCTGAGCACATTTTCGAGCTTTAAGATCATAAATTCAAGCTTTTGATCTTTTAAATTTCTATTGGAAGACCACAATCCTATCTGTAATAAAAAAGAGGCTGCCCCATTTTGAAGCAGCCTCTTAATACGTTCCAGCTTTACCTACTGTGTCTCCAGCAGCTTTCGTCTATAATTCCGTAAGCCTTTATAATCCATTATTGAATAATCATCAGCTTAAGCACTTCAACTTTTTGTGATTCCGTTATTAGTTTACAGAAGTAAGTACCGGCACTTAGGTATTTACGCTTATATTCGATACTGTAGTTCTTACCCGCCATTGCTGTTCCGTTAAACAATTCTCCTACTTCTATCCCTGACATGGTATAAACCACTATGCGTACTCTTTCTGTTGTGGGAAGTAAAAATCGGATCATCGACGATTCAGCAAATGGATTCGGTATTGCCTCAAATACATCAACAACCTGAGCGCCAAAGGAAGGAAGGCTTGTCAGCTGACTACAAATGGAATCTTTTTCAGCAACCAGCCATACGGTGTCAGAAGTTATTTCACAGCCATAATCATTCTCTACTGTTACAGCAAATCTTCCTTCCTTAAAGACTTTAATTGCAGAAGAATCAGAACCGTTAGACCATTTATAAGCTGAATAACTACCATCAGTACTTAATACGGATCCCAATAACGGACACACTTTGTAATCTGTGGAACTTAGAATAACAGGCTTCACCGGAAGAGGATGCACTTTTATCTTTATTGAATCAGCGCTTATACATCCATTGGCCTGAGTTACTTTCACAGAATACTGACCGCTGGTCCTTGCCACAACAGATTCCGAAGTGGAGCCAGTGGACCATTGCAACGCGCCACTATTTTTTGATACGGATAATTCAGTAGAACCTCCTTCACAAAATTCTACAGGGTTGCTCGAACTGATTTTTATAGGATGGTTATCAAAAATTTCAAACGTTTTACTAGTTTCTGCTACTAAAGTATCGCTGTCAGCATCTTTTAATATCAAGGTAAATTTTTCAGCAACGAACTCGGCAAGAAATGGAACAGTCCATTCAAATGTCCTGTGTCTGGAAGGAATAGCTGTTGCCAGCTGTACCACATTATCAGAAGACTTTTCTTTCAAAAAGATATCTACACTGGCAACTCCTGCACTGCTCCAATCCAGACTTATCAAATCTCCCTGACAAATCTTGTCTGGTAGCTGGTCTTCATTTACAAACTGAATAAATGGAGTCATCGAAGGCTGGAAGCATCGATCACTGCTTACTTTAAATTCTTTATTTCCTACACTGTCCTTTGCAAGGGTATAAATGCAATAAGATTTACGAGGATCGCCTTTAATGGTGACCACAGAGTCACTTGGAATATTTTGAAGATATAGCATATAACTCTGACCGCCATTATCTGAAAGATACAGGTCATACGCTTTAACGCCACTGCCTCTATAATCATCCCGCAATGAAGGCCCATAAGTAAATACAGAGTCATCAGGCTGATGGACGAATAAATGTTCTGAGCTTGGAGCCAACGCATCTATTGTGTTAAAGATTCTTGGAGTGAGAATACTTCCATTGATATCAAATATGATATCCGCAACAGCCCCAATGGTGTCACCTGTCTCAGAAGTTTTTTCAGGGTAAATATAAAAATCGACAAACCCCTCTCCTATATGTGTTATACTGTCATTGATCGGTAAAAAACCAAGATGAGCCGCGGGATCAAGATTGGTAGCGGGGTCTATGCTCTGAAAGATCCAGAATGCCTCTCTTTTTTCTACATCAAGTCCTGCAATCACATCGACCAAAACATGAAGAGAATCCTTTACATCGAGTCGGGTGGAATAAAAGGTAGTGTTTTCAGGAACGTTAAATATATAATTACCAAATCCGAAGCTTCCAAGCCTAAGTGAAAACATATTAAGGGACGGACTCAAAGGACTTCTTATCACCACTTTCTGAGCCGGAGCAGTTGCAAGCTTGGGATCATTTTCAAACCTGATTTTGTAATTCAGTTTGTCGTTTACGGAAACATATTTTCCAGGGCCTACACCTTCCGGGCCAAGAATATCATTAGGATCTTTGGAACCAATAATTCCAACATCCACTTCGTCATCTTCCTCGTTTTCGTCATCGTCATCTTTTTTATCACAACCATCTGATTTAATATCTATATCAAGATGAGCTGTATCCGCAGCAAAACAGCCCTCTGTATCCGTTACTCTGACATAGTACATCGCCTCTACCGATACCTTTATTGATTTTGATTTTGCTCCGGTCGCCCAAAAATACTGACAGCCCTCGCACTTAGCGGTGCTTGCTGTCAGCTCCACATCCATATTATCCTGGTTGTAGCAGAATACCTTTGTTTCTTCTGCTCCGATAACCCTTACTTTTGGTTTGTCTTCTTTTACCCCAACTTTGATTTCTTTTTCAAGCGAACAGCCATCTCTGTCTTTAACAATCAATTTATAGGTACCTTTCGGAACGTTGTACCAGTGGTCTTCGACGGAACCATCGGGCCATACAAAAGTATATGGTCCCAACGGACCATTAACAGTCACGTCAATCTTTCCATCCCTTTTTCCATTACAGGTGGCATCTTCTACCTTAACCTCTACTTGTGCTTTTCCGGGAATGAGCACAAATATCAGAATGAACGTGAACAAAAATCTGATCAATGAAATTTTTCGTCTGTATAAATGTGTCTGCATATTATCTTTTTTTCTCTTGACCCATATTGAGAATGAACTGCGAAGACGGAGAAACAGAACCATCTTTAGTTACCGCCGCTATTCTGAAAGAATAGGTATCCCTGTAAGGGTCTGGAATTCTGAATTTATGACTGTATTCTCCTTTATTTTTTATTTTGAATGATGGCAAGATTTCTCCTTCATTTTTTTCATCCGAAAACAGGATGAAATCTTTAGGTTGCTCTGATGAGCCATTCTCCAGCTTCCAGGTGAGGAAAGCATACCATTCTTTGTTTTCTTTTTTCAGATCTATTCTCAAATCTACTGGTTTGCTGACCTTCGGATCTTTAAGGAATACTGAAGGTCCCTGACTTACTCTTTTGGCAGCCTCTCCAATGGCCTCTAAATAAAATCTGTTGAGTTTATTAAAGTCTGACGGCAGAAAGCCTAAGAGTTCAAATTTGCGTACTTCTTTGCCAATAGAGTTATAAGTAAGAAGGGTTGTATCATTCATTTTTATGTTGAATCCCCTGAGGGGAATATTGGCAGGATAATCCCATTCAAGCAGTACGCTGTTTTTTTCCGACAGCTTTGCATTTATTTTTACAAAAGGTGGAATATACAACTGTGGCACAAAGCAACTCACTTTTGCTGTATCACCTTTAAACCCATTAGGTGTTACAGGTATCAGTCTGAAGTGGTAAGTTCTTCCTCCATCGTCCTTGATCTCGTATAAAAATGAATTTCCTCTGATGAGAGGAATATTGGCTAATTTCAGATATTCATATTCCTTCATAGCATCTACCTCAAGCTGATAACCATCGATAAGCGGATCCGGGATGTTTTTCCAATTCAGATGAACATAACTTTTTTCACCGACCCATTTGAATTCACCGGTCAGATCTTTAGGGGCAGCGGGTCTTTTATACCCCTCATAAAAAAGCAGGAAAGGTTTGCCAGGATACGAATTGCCTCCATTGTCTGTAACTACCAACCTGTATTGATACGCTTGTCCGTATTGCAACATGCTGGTGTCCACGTAACTGTTCACTTTAATTGAACTGGTATTCCAGACATTTCTGAACGTTAAAGAATCCGGATCCTTTCGTTCCAGGCTTAACCTGGCCAATCGTTTTTTCATCGATTTAAGAGAATCCGGATACGACCATACTATTTTCAATTTGGTTTGCTGTTGATATTGAATGGTGTCAATATCTAAAGCACCCATCGGAACATTTTTCTTTGCCTGGTACTTCGCCTTAAACCCTTCCAGAGAAGACTGAAATATGGTTACAGGATGGAAATGATAGGTGTAATCTTTTCCGGCATCACCAGTTGGATCAGTAAACTGCCAGCCTAACATGGCATTTTTTGTAGTTACATATCCTATTGGATTTTCGGTAAGTCTTACCAGGTTATCTTTACCGTTTTCAGACCTGTAAATAATAAATCCATAAAGGGCAGCCTGCTCATAAAGAGATTCTGATAATTCCCATTTCTGTTCTATCTTTTTGCTTTTTACTCTGAAAGCTATTTGAGGAGCAACTTTTTTTACCTTCTCCGGAGAGAAGATAACTGCAGCCGCATCTGTTTCTCTGTTATTGGTATCTACAGGAAAAATCGCATAGGTATACTCTTTGCCCTTGCTGTATGTGTTGTCAATAAAACCAAACCCAAGCATCAGTGCGATCTCGAATTCTTCTTTCATTCTCAACCGGTCACCTGCCTGAGGCCCGCCAACCTGACGAAACCTGCTCAACATTTCCGTACTGCTGACTCTTTTCATGGAGCCCGAAGCCACGTTGGCATTTAAGTTTTTTTGTAATTGGGCTTCCTGATCTTTATTAAGCCCGACATTCTTCCAATTTCGTTCACCCACCTGCGGGCTTATCATCTCTGTATTCAATTGCTGCCAGGAGCCCTGCTCACCTTCTTTCCGTTTCACATTAAAACCCATCAAATCTTCAGGCCATTCGAAAATCTCCCAGTAGAGTTTTATATGCCCCCGGTCGTATGCACCTCTCAACCTCATCTTTTGCTGCAGGTTCGGTTGTGCCACCGATTGCATGCATAGAAAGAGGAGTAAGAGATTCAATATGTAAGTACCTTTGATCATTCTCATGAATTAAAGATGGTCTGGGTTTTGAATAAGTTGGTTTACTAAAACTTTAAACTTACATCTACCCCCTTAGATTCGCCGTCATTTCCTTTGAAATCAAGCTCGCCGGAGATTACGGTGTCGTCCCTCTCCGTTTTCACCTCCAAAACACCGGAGAAATTAACATTTGCACTCTTTAAACAATTGGTGCATACACCTGTAATACATGGCCATTTTACTTTCATTACACTGCTTCCCGAGGCCTCGACCTTTATATCCTTTTCAAATCCACGCTTACTGATCGCTGATTCAAAGAAGCCTGACAACTGAAGATTCAATACACCATCTGCTCCAAAACCAAAGAAGTCAGATTGATCTGCTGATTCGCAACTTGTCGCATCAAAACCTTCCGGTTTAGTAAATTTAAATGAGTGTGAAGAACTGATGGTACAGTTAGCCCTCCCAGTAAAATCTTCAGTACTTGAAGCAGGGGCATTAATATTGTAGGACGACTTTATTGAAACTTTATTGAAAAGTAACCCATCTCCATCTCCCTGCAACTTCCATCCCTGGGCACTCAGATCAAATGCTGAAGTGCCTCCTAGATTAAGAACAGATCCGGTATTGGCAGGAACCATCAGTTTAGCAGAAGTGGATCCTGCTACAGCATTGGTTCCAAAAAAATAGGTGGCCTGTAGTTTTCCTTCCAGATATTTGGCTTTTCTTCTTCCAGGTATCGAAATGTCTGTGACAAATCGTAAAGCGCTTTCAACACCGATTTCCAGGTCAAGCCCCCCTCTAAACTGGATGATCTCTGTAACATCCGTAAGACCTAGTACAAAACCAAACAGGTACGTTCCATTAACAGGTTGTTCTTGAATAACGCTGTAATTGTATCCTACTTTTCCCTGCAATTCATTGACAAATAATACCGGGCCTACAGGTACTCCTTTGCGAGCGGTCATACCCAGGTCAAAATACAGAAAGTTGAAATTTTCCACAGATCCAAGATAGACCGTTCCTGACACCCCTATCCCACCTTTCACATGGCCACTATAGGATCCTTTGAACTGATTGTCTTTTATACTGATTGAGCCTTTTAGTACAAAAGGATACTCTTCTATAATCAGAGTAATGGTTCCGATACTTGCAAGCCCAGATACCCCGTAAAGAGCAAAATCTTCAACCATAAGCATCCCTGAGTTTTTCACAAGCAGGGTGGCGCTTAACAAAGCCTTTTCCGGTGTTGCATGCACCTTCGTGATTCTGAATCTTACTCCTTTATATCTTACATCTGCCGCAAAATCAAATTCCTTGATTTCATTATTCTGTATTACAAATGACCTGATCAGGAAGGTTTCCTGAAATTCGGGGTGCTTAGAAGAAATATTGGACCCTACAAGTGATTCAATATTAAACTGGTAATCTATCGTAAGACTTAATTGTCCAGTAAGCGCACAGCCATAGGCTACAAAATCAGGACTCAATTCAGCTTCACCGGTAACACTTTTACCATTCATGGAAACATCTATAGAAACTGTTCCTGCTGTGCTTTTTATTTCTGATAGTTCAATCTTTGCCTTGCCATCTAAAAAGTCAACAGAATTAGTTTTAAGATTCCAACTGAGCCCCCAGTTAAGATCTTTAAGTTCAGCTTTAAAATTAGAACTACTGAAAGTTACTTCTTTCAGCCCTTTAAGTTCTCCGGAAAAAACACCTTCAGAGGTTAATTTACCACTTGCTTCAGCGATTTTAGTACTTTTCTTATAAAAGCCAATTCGTAGATTGTCAATCCCTCCGAAATCAAACTCACCTTCGAATCCACTGCTACTTCCGCTATATCTGAAAGTAAACGTTCCAGATGCTCCGGCTTCGAGTACAACTCCCGGAGCAAGACTAACATCCGTATTCTGGTTAAGTGACAATACCACCAATCCTGAAATAATGAAATCAGAATTCAGCGATAAGTCAATTTCAGTGATGGACGCATCGAGCGGACCGACTTTTTGCGTTGCCGTTACCCCCTTCCAGTTTAGGGTAATTTCTTTGTATAAATCTTTGCCAGCTTCTGACTTCTTTTTAAAGCTGACGGTGACATTAGGAATATTTCCAAAAGTAGGTACGTTAGGGAAAATATCGCTGAGCAATTGCAGATTTATACTTGCCTGAGATGTACTGTAGGAGCAATAGCCATCAGGGTCACTTGAGCCACCTAACATAGGAAAATTCTCCAAAATACTGACTTGAATCTTGCCCAAAGTAACTCCCCCTTTAATTTCTCCGCAGCAATTTTCTCTATCTCCAACACAGATTTGCCCTTCTACAAAGCACTGTTCTATATTTTGCTCTGCAGCAGCTTTGTCCTGCGCACGTACTTTTACAGTTCCAGGATTGGTTCCTGCAGTAAGAAGCCCTGTTGAGGAATTCAAAGTGCTGTTACTGCCGTCCGCATCGATGATTGTCCAGATCAGTGGCCTTTCCTCCGGAAGGATGACTACCTTTCCCTGTGAGGTCGACTTACCGTCTGATGGCAAATAGGGCGGGGTAAACTCTAATGATGATAATGTAATAGGTGTTATGGTAACTGAAGCTTCACACTTAAACCCAGCCAGATCTGTCACATAAACCGTATACACAGTTGTTACATTTTTGACCTTAACAACGGGATTTGGTGTTGAGCCCACAAATTCTCCGGTAGATGCTATCCACTCAAATTTGTAATTGTCGAGAGGGCCTGGTCCTGCTGTTGGCGTTGAAGCATCGCCACCCAGGGTAATCTCAGTGCCGGGACATTCTGTTCTATCACGTCCGGCATAGACATCCATGGCAGCGCCAGTGTTTGCCAAACCAATGATCAAGAAGAAGATGGTAAATGTTCTGATTACTATTTCCATGAATATAGACTGCTACTTGATAATTTTTAATGTAATGTGTCGGATTGCCTTTGTATATATGGTTATTGCTCCGGCAACTCCTGGTCTTAATATATCTGAAGGTCCGTCAGGCTCTTCAAACCTGAGCAAGAGCGAATGCAGGTTGAATCCAAGATCTTCGACTGTTTTGGCAACAGGTACCTTGGTAAGGCTGATAACTGCCCGTTCCGGAGTCGGGATATCGATATTACCTCCGTTCGCATAGTAGATATGTATCGGAACTATTCTTCCCAGAGTCGTTTGATCCGGATGCTCCAGATCTGTTTCCAATTTATATCCGGTACTTTTCTCCACTGTGAATCCGTTCAGATATAAAGCACGTTCTTTGGTAAGAGGCTCTTCTGCTACTACATCGTAAAATCCTGTTGGAACTCCATCCATCCTGAACGTTACAAACACCTTGGATGAATTGATGAAGTAAAGCTTTACAGCATCCACAACAGTATCATCGCCTACAAGCTTGAACCTTGTTTGATCCGTAAATTTAGCTCCCTGAATGCAGGTTGTAACCATCCCTGCATCACCTCCACGATTGGTTTCCACCGATCTGATTTCAAAAGGAAGGATTTCTGCCTTTAATGTTATATCCTGATTGATTTGCAAACGATGATATCCATAAGCCATGACATAATAGGTCCCGGCTTTTAACTTAGGTATGATAACTTCCTGATCTCCAAAAAATGGTTTTGAGAAAGCAGCTTCATACTTATTTCTGTCTGGTGCAGCTTCATAGCTGATGTACAGTTCATTCACTGATTGCACTTCATCTGCATTCAGTGACACCAGCATGGTTTCGCCAGCTAATGAATCCGGAATGGTTATCTTGTAGTAGAGGCGAACGTTATTCTGAAGCGTTGTAATTTCCGTTTTATTTAAGAACATCTCCCTCACATCCACTTTCATCATTGCTGCAGAAACAGCAGTGTTGTTTTGATCGTTGGTTTCAAAAATATTATTTCTGGCATCGGATTTAACGATCACATAATAGTTTCCGAAAGGCACCTGCTGTACCATGACTTTTCGGGTAACCGTCACTGAGCTTAGAGGAGCCACATTCAGGTTTCGCCCATAGTTCACTAGCAATACGTCATTAACATCCCATTCGGTATCTGTTGAAAGATAGACATGGTCTTCCGCATAACCATTGGCCGGATTGGTTCCCTGGTTGGATAGAGTCCAGGAGATGTCTACATAACTTCCATTTAAGTATTCCTTTTCAGGAAACTGTACCGCTGAAACCACCAGGTCTGAAGGAAGAGGGCGCTCTATGGTCAGTGGCCTGTATGCAGTATTATTATCTTCATATTCTGCTTCAAATTGTTTGTTGGTCTCATCTGTATAGGCGATCAGTATATAGTTCCCGGAAACATTTGCCGGAATATTCAGGCGCACTGAATCAGCATACGATTTTCCAGGTTCTAAAGTGCTTGTTCTGTTAATGGTACCGACTAAGATGTCTTTATCTTTTTGGACAACAAAATCGGTAGAGAGATAAAACTTGTCTGTCCAGTTGAATGGTCTTGTAGCACCAGCTCCCAGATTGGTCACGCTGTAATTTATAGTAATTGGCTGACCTGATTTCGCGAAAGAAGGCACAGACAAACTACTTACCTGCAGATCCGGAGTAGTGCTTTGCTGAATTCGCACAGGTATGATCTTTCTGGCATTGAAGTAATGACTTCCTGGTTTATTATACAGCGAATCCATTTTACTGTCGTAATTACTTAACATGATCAGGTAGTAGTTTCCGATCATTCCATCAGGAATATTTAAACCACCGGTTTTTGAATACGACGAATCAGGAGCAAGTCCTTTGTAGTTGGCAACCGTTGTTAATTTCAAGTCAATACCTGACTGGATCAGTGTATCTTTTGACAAGAACAAAACATCGTTCCAGCTCCGCACACCAGTATGTTTTTGACCCGTATTCGTAACCTTCCATTGGAACGAATACTCTATTGCAGTATTCAAGGTATCTTCAGTCTCAAGATGAGCCAGCAACAAACTGTGTTGAGGACTTGCCTTGATTGTCAAAGGACCATATACCGAAATATTATTGGTCTCATTGGTATGTTCGAAGATGGAATTGGTCGCATCTGTGTGTACATGCAGATAGTAGTCCCCTGCCTTTAGTGTAGGATCTATAGCAATGCTTACGTTGTAGCTATTGCTGTCTCCAGGACTGAGACTACCTGAAGAAGTGACTCCGCCTACATACTCCACCTTTTCACCTGGCTTTGAATAGGATGATAAATAGAGTCCTTCCACCCATTGGCTTTTTTTGGCCGTAGCATTTCCTTTGTTGGCAACTGTAAATGCGACCTTTAGTGTGTCACCGGCTGTAAGTGAAGATGAATCTGTTTTGACACCAGTTACTACCAAATCAGCCCATGGAGAAAGCAGAATGTTTACACTTTTCGTGGATATGTTATTGGCATTCGGACTTGTTCCCTCAAATAAGTTGTTATCTGAATTTATCTTCAGAATCAGACAGTAATTTCCATGAACACCTTCAGGCACCACAAAGGAACCCTGCAGAAGTATAGTATCTCCCTGTGCAAGACTTTTACTTACAGACGGCATCTGTCTGCCCAGTGCTATATTTTCTTTATCATAAGGATCAGAAGTCAAAGAAAGGTACAAGCTGTCTGTCCAGTTCGTAGTAGAAACAATACCTTTTCCATTATTCTTTACAATCCACTGAAGATTTATCCTTTCACCTGATTTTACAGTATCGTTCAGAACATGTAAATTTTCGACAACGATATCCGCATTGTTGATGGTCATCAGAGTACTGCTCCGGTAGATATTATTGTCTTCGTTTTTATATTCGAATACCTCATTGTCTTTATCTGTCTGTACAAAGATATAATAAGGACCACTGATCTGTGAAGGAATGTTAACTTCAACAGACTGTGTATAAGAAGAGTCGATTTTCAGAGATTTATAATAAGTTTTTGAACCGAGAAGCTTTGCATTTTTCTCATTAAACTGAAGGTCTTTACTCAAGTAAATATTGTCTCTCCACTTTTGTGTATTTGTTTCAGAACCACCTTGATTTTTAACCGTCCATGAGATCGTCACTTTTTCGAGGTTAGAAACAGGTGACGGGAAAGTAACATTTACCGGAATGAGATCTGACGGAGGAAGCAGGATGATTTCAAGTGCGCTGCTCGTTAACGAATTATTATTATTAAACGCATATTCATAAACCTGGTCTTTTGCATCGGTCAAAACATGTATGAAATATTTACCTGAGATTTCAAGCGGCAACTTGGCTTTTGTTACTCTTTCATAGCTTACACCAGGATCCAATATTTCAGAAACTTCTATCGTTTTCAGTTCCACCGCCTGACCTGACTTGAATATTGAATCTTTGGACAAGAAAATTCTGTCGGACCATCTCCTTTCTTCGTTTACGCCTTTTCCTTTATTCTGAACAGTCCATCTTACATCAATTTCCTGACCTGAGAAAGAATTGAAAGGAACAATGACCTGCGTAACCTGGAAGTCCGGAGAAGGAGTAAGATTCACCAGCATATACCGGGTGTTCCTTCCCATATTATTGGACCTTTCAGCTTCCACCAATCCATTGTGTTTATTGCTTTCTACAAAAATATAATAAGTACCAGCAATCCCTTTAGGCAATGTTATGGTAGCGGATGACAGGTATGCTTTTCCGGTATCCAAGGCAGTTTTGTTAACAACACCGGTGATATAGCGATCTAGATTAGGATCAAATATACTGTCTGCGGATAGGTATATTCCATCATACCAACTTTCTGTGGTTACGGTATTTCCTTTACCGATATTCTTTACTTCCCATGACACCAGAATCTGTTGACCCGAAAAAGCAGATGCAGGCGTCAATACATTCTGAACTACAAGATCCGGCAGAGCTCTTATACTGAATTGTTCTACAGGCCCTTCCGTCTGTTTACATGAATTGAGTGCTTCTATTTGCCAGTAGTAGGTTTTTCCATAAGCCAGTTGCTTATCTTTAATTACCAGACCAATCTGATCGATGCCTGAAGCAAAAGGAGCATCAGGTTTTGTCAAAGAGGATTCCCAGATGTATACATGATACTTGCTAGCATGGTTAG
Source organism: Bacteroidota bacterium (assembly GCA_023428135.1). Lineage (GTDB taxonomy): Bacteria > Bacteroidota > Bacteroidia > Cytophagales > Cytophagaceae > Sporocytophaga. The sequence continues at coordinate 40,880 of JAEYZG010000004.1, forward strand.
AGGGAGCCCAAGATAACTGCAGAGGCAAAGGCAATTCAGATACATTTTGACTGGAAGGAAGCATATTGGCAGGCACAACAGGAGACTGTGGTTCTATTACCGTTATTTCAATACTATCGGAATATGCACATCCGTATATATCTGAACCAGATACATGATAGACCGTAGTTTGATAAGGAACAGTTGTTATTGAACTGGTGCTTGCTCCTGTAGTCCAAAATGAATTTTTAACACCTGAAATGGAAAGGATGGCTGTATCACCTTTACAGATAGTGCTAAAGCCACGGCCGCCAACTTTCAGAAGAGGTTTTGACGGATATAGTATTTGTACGGAATCAAGCGTAACACAACTATATTGATTGAATCGTGTAAGATATACTTTGCCTGTATCCGATAAGGATATCTCAGAAGTAATCTGTCCTGTAGACCACCTGATGCTGTCCTTAACATCTGACATAAGAAGTATAGAAGTGCCCTTACATATATACACAGAATCCGGATGGTTGATCACTGGAGCAACAGGCACAGGCAGTACTGTTACTGTCATATTTTGAAAATCTTCTATCGGATTTTTGTTACATGAATTGGTAGCTTTAACAGAATATATAGTGGTCTTATCAGGTCTTACTTTTACAGTAGCACCTTTTTGACCATCAGACCATAGAAAATCTGTAGCCGTTCCGGACACCTGAAGTGTTACCTCCTGGCCTTTACATATAGTGGTATCAGCAGAAATAGCTGTAATACGAGGCAACTGCTTAAATGTCACTTCTGTTGAAAGGTAATAAGTACATCCTTCTAAAATCTCTACTTTAACCGAATATTTTGTTGAAGTCTGAGGCGTGACCACTATACTGGAAGTGGTGTCTCCTGTACTCCACAAAAACTTGTTTCCGTTAATCACTGACAAGCGGGTAGACTCACCTTCACAGATTTCGGTATTACCAGTTATGTAGGGCGTCGGAGGATTATCAATTTTTACGGAAGCCGTTTTCATACAACCGTAACTATTGACATGACTTACACTATAGATACCATGCTGAAGCACCTTGATGGATTGGCTTGTATCCCCTGTAGACCATATAATGTTTTCGTTGTAATCAGATGAATTCAGGATAATAGAATCAGCCTCGCAAAGAGACAGGGACTTTGCTCCGGTAGCAACAATAATAGGGGCTCTGGCAGGTTCAGGCAATACATCGATAGTAAACCTTGCTGTAGCAACTTCTTCAGAACAGGTACCTCCTTTTACGTTTATCGTGTAGGTCGTTTTCTTAGTAGGTGTATAGGTAAATTCCTTTTCAATTCCATTTTCTGCCCAGGAGTAATCTTCCCCTCTTGCATGAACCTTTACAGAAGCTGGCGTTCCCGGACAAACCGCTGAATCCAGAACTGTCACAGAAAAAATTTCAGGACTAAAGACCATGGCACTTTTTACACTTACGGTAAGTGCAAAGGCATAGGTACAACCCTCTTCTGTTTCAACATCAACAGTATAAGTGGTGGTTGATTGGGGCTGTACAGTCAAGGAACTTGTTTTTTCTCCTGTCGACCATAAAACAGATTTGATTCCCGATCCCTCTATCTTTAGAAGACTAGATTGTCCCGGACAGATATTGTTATTACTAACTGTAGCTCGAGGGCTCGCAGGTTTGCCGACATAAATAGAAGCAGAAGACGTACATCCGCTCACTGAGTCTATATGTGTAACAGAATAATTTCCACTCTTTGTTGCTGCTATACTAGCAGTACTCTGACCTGTTGACCAAAATATAGACTTTTTGATATCAGAGAAAAGATAAATCGTATCCGATTTACATCTGGAAGATTCTCCTGATCTGCTGATCACAGGTACAGAAGGTTTAGGTTTTACTCTTATGGTAGCAGTATCTGTAGCATGACAATTAAACTCACTGAAACCTTTTACTACGAGAACCCTGTTGGACCCCACCTCCTGATAGAAGGAATTACCAGTCGAAAAAGGATTGGATGATCCCTGATAATACCATTCATAAGAATGAGCTCCGGATGCTTGCAGTCTTACTCTCTGCCCCTGACAAACTATGGTGTCATTCATGGCTTTCACTGTTACAGCAGGATAATGCTGGACGACTATATTAAGCAAGGAATCGTTTCTATTTACAGTATCTCCTGAAAGGACTGTATATACATCGAATATATATTGCCCTCTGACAGTAAGATCTACAGGTGTCTTAAAGGTATATACAGATGTTTTGCCAGGATAAAGAATAAATGACTCAACTGTCTCGATAACAGGAATACCACCGTTTACTCTATAAGCAACTCCAAACTTCGAGATGGTATCCACACCATAGTTTTGCAGGCGAACCTTTACCTCATACACATTAGACATGTCACAGGCACTCACAGGAGCAATCAGACTTGTTACCCCGATGTCGTTGAGGTGAAGCCCTGCACCAAATTCATCAGCACCCATATCTGGTCTGGTTGCATTCCGCAAATGTCCATCGATGTCGTCGGTGATGCCTGCTATAGGAGTTCCTGCACCATCAAGATGAACCTGAGTGATATGTAAGTCATCCGGACCTTTGAAGAGAGGATCAATGGATATAGAATTGTTATCAAGACCTGATGCAGCTACATACTCCTCCAATGAGGCATATTTTGTCGAGGATGATCCCCACTGACAAAGTAAAGGACCATTGGTGTATAGGTTATTATAATTTGAATTTATACCTGTCCCTGCAAGATAAAGAGCCATACCCTCATTCAAATGGGCAAATATATTATTCTGAATGCTTGCGCCAGAGCTGAAAAGGATGCCGCATGCGGCAGTATTGGTAGTCTTGCCGGTTAAACGAACAGTATTAAAGTAAACTTTCAGATGTTGGGCATCTCTTGCAAAGATTCCATAGGTTTCACCGGAAGTAGAATTATCTATAAAGTTATTGTAAACCAGAAGCGGCTGACTTGCTGTTGCACTTATAGTATAAATATAAATTCCAGTGCTATACTGTGACCGTATTGTTATTTTGTTGGCAAAAATTTCATTTCCTTTCGAATTTTCCAGAGAGATGGCTTTGTAGTTGAGATCATTAACAAGGGAACTAATGGTATTGCCCCAAACTGTCGTATTGCTCTGATAGGACAATCTGATCCCTCCAAATTGCTGATTCAGGATTCTGTTGTTTTCTATTCTGTTGGTTTTATAGGAAGTCGCTCTACCTGTCAGATTAATAGCATAGGTACCATTCACAAAGGTATTGTTCACAAACGTGTTGTTATCGCTATCTTCAGAGGCATTAACAACTGTTCTTCCACCATTTGTAGTAGAGTAGTTAAAGCTGACCAGCAAACAGTTTTCAATGGTATTATGGGAAGCGCCTTCTCTCAGGCTCATAACAGCTCCATAATAATTCTGATACGATTGATTACCTGTGGACCTTAAGGTCATGTCCCTGAAGGTAACATAATTTACCCCATTAAGCAGGACAACATAGTTCGAGCTTTCCGCAGTTTTGTATGCAATGGTTACGGCACTGCTGTCATTGACTTCGGATTCAAATGTTATCGCATTATTCTCTGAAACTCCTGCTATTTTATTAAGTACCAATTGCTCGTTATAAATTCCTTCCCTCACCTTAAATGTTACTTTGCCAGATACACCCCGCGCATGTAGTGCATTAACAGCCTGTGAGAAGTTTACAAAATCAGGACTCGTACCTCCTATGGTATAGATACCACTCATTGCAGGAAGCAGATTTCCTGAATATAAGGTGTCGTTTATTTGGATAAGGTCCTGTGTTCCATTTGGAAGATGAGTCCAGACTTTTAAGGCATAGTTGGTTCCACTCAAAAATTCATATTTACCAAGATCCACAATTACTGAATCTTTCGATTTAAGACTTCCGTTCCAAACCAGTGGGTTCTGGCGTACATTGTTAAATGCCCAATCAAAAGTGACATTTCTTAATGTATCAGTACCATTGTTAACCAATACTACCTTGATTTCATTAAATCCTGATTCGAAAGGTAACACCGGACTTACAAATCTTTTCAATGCTGCATCGGCACCTTTAGGGTTAAATTCATCTGCACCAGGAGCGGTAAGGGTATCGCGTATATCACCATCGATATCCAGTTGTACCAAAGGCAATGAGGGCACAGATTTCGCAAGCAATGCATTGGAAGCATGCAAATCTGTAGTGCTTATCCATCCCGGATTCAACTTTGAAGAGTTAAAATCCAACTTGGTGACATTTTGCCACTCGCTTAAGGTAGGATATTTGATATTGCCGGTATATCCTACATTTCCTCCATAATAATTGTTATAGTCGCATCGGAAAGGAAGCGTAGTGAAATTGACACAATAAGCGGTACCAGCAGCAACAATACAGTTGTTCTGCGCTGTTAAACTTGTTCCGGATAAAAGTAATCCCGCATTTCTTGTATTCACACTGGCCGAATTGATATAAATGGAGTTGTGAACATACCGGGATATATAACCACTGGTATTCTCAATACCGATACATGAATTTCCGGAAACAGAAATAAAATTGTTAGCTACCAGTAAGCCAGGTTGCGATTTGAACTGATCGTATTCGTAAGCATAAATACCAGTACCCCCATTTTTGAGGATCAGCTTGTTGGAAACAACTTTTGAGTTTTTATAACAGGCAGCAGCCTGAATCCCCTTAAATTGTGTTCCTGATTCTTCAGAGACTATTTCGTTAAAACTAACCTCCGCATTTTCCATACTGGTCAGTCCAATCGATATTGCTTGCTGATTTACGAAACGGTTATTTCGGATGATTAAATCTTTAACAAGGTCTCCGCTTGTTTGACCTGATAAAAGGACACCATAGCTTCCATTCAAAAATTCATTATTTCGGATCGCCAGTTGATTATTGTTATATAGATTATAAGTGGCATATATCATCGCCTTCTCCCAGCTGCCCGTAGATGTAATACTTGTACCTATAAACTTGTTTCCTTCAAAGGTAATATTATGGGCTCCATGTATCAGATGTATCAGGGTACCATAGTCATCATTACCTGCTTCAAAGCGTAAATTTCTGAAAGAGATTCCATCTCCACCGTCTAGTTTGACCAGGTAATTTTTTTCTTTGGTACCTGAAAACCGTATCGTTACATCATCAGCCTTACCACTCTCAGGTTGAAAAACAATAGATCCTGCGCTTGCAGAGCCCACGATAGACGGTATCACAATTTGTTCCTCATATATTCCTGGTCGGATATTAAATACAACTGAATCTATAATTCCTCTTTTGTCAAGATCCGCAACAGCCTTTGTAAGGTTATTGAAATGAGGTGCATTGCCACCTATAGTATAGTATCCTTGAAGCGCTGTGATTAGTGTGTCAGTTTTAAACAGATCATTTTCAACATGATTGTCTGTAGTACCATTGGGCCTTTCCGTCCATACTTTCAGCACATACTTTTGATCATTGGCAAAAGAATAGTTGCCCAGTTCAGTAAGCGTTGTATCCCCGGAAGCCAGAGTTCCCAGCCAGATTTTATTGAAAAACAGAGAATCGTTGACTGTCCCTTTGATGGTAACAGAATTAAGCTCGTTATCGCCATAGTTTCTGATAACCGCATATATGGTACTGTTACCTTCTTTCAATGGTTTCGATACCCCGGCAAGAGACTGAACACCCGCGTCATCATCTTTAGGAGCTGTTTCGTCCGCACCAATAGAAGGAGTCTTACTGTTTCTTCTGTCCCCTTCAATATCTTCTGTTACGGCAGGAATTCCGATCCCCAATCTGTTCAATTGGATTTCACCCACTTCCCAGGTACTATCAGAGGAGAATAAAGGATCCAAGGAGACCGAATTCCAGTCCAGATTGCGGAATATTTTCCAATCGTTGAATGTTGGCCTTGAATTAAACAGCTTTCCTGAAGGAACAGATGCATAAAAATTATTGTAATCCGAATAGTCAAAAATGACTGAGTTATCTGCAAACAGAGCTGTTCCTTCATTTTTCAACAGTAAAATATTGTTGGCAGATCGAACCCTTACAGTGCCTGTCAACCTGAGTACAACTGCATTTACAGATGCAGAATTTACCTGAATGGTATTATGATAGATTTCCTGAGTTCCCTCAGTGGCTATGGACACTGCAGATGTAATTGTATTGCCGGATGCTGAAATAAAGTTATTTGCAAGCAACAACTTACCTGTAGCATTGCCCGTCAGTTGAATTCCGGCCTGACCAGTTCTGACGATGATTGAATTTCTTTCTATGGAATAGTAACCATCAGCATTTTCAACCAAGATAGCCCTGTAGCTGGTAGCAGATTCTGGTGATTTTATGGAGTTGCCCTTAAGGGTTATATTGCCTTGGTATGATAATCTGAGCGCCGAGCTACTCTGATTTGCGAACCTGTTGAAAAGGACTTTATTGTTTCTACCGGAACTTGAAAAGTTAATTCCTATAGAGCCATCAATGAATATATTTTCTGCAAACACATTTTCTTCAAAGGTATCTCCTGAACCAAATTCAATGATGACATCTGATTTATTTCCGGAAAATTTATTATTTCTGAATGTAATATTCGTACCGCTGTTTTCAAACCTCACTGCTCTGCCATAAGCTGCAGAGGATACAAAATGGAGCTTTTCAAAATTGAGGAATCTGCCTTTATCAATCTTTATAGCATAATTATTTTGGGAAGCATTGATGATAGGTTTAAGTTCTGTACCAAAACTTTCAGCTCCCGAGAAGGTAATGGTGTTTACCTCTGAAGCTCCCTTGATGTAACCAAATGACAGTTGCTCTTCAAAAACACCTTCTGAAACGTTAAACGTAACAGGGCCCGCAACACCTGATTGATTAAGGGCATTCAAAGCCTGATTCAGGGTTTGGAAGTCAGCCTGAGGAACATTGCCAATCGAATAAACACCGCTAAGAGCAGTATAAAAAGGCCCCTCTATAATTGTATCATTGCTTATATCGGAATCGTTTGCATTCACAATCCAGGCCTTGACTGAATACTTTTTACCCTGCTCAAACGTATGAGTGCCCAGAGCTAATTCTTTTATCTCTCCAGGATTCAAGGCACCAGACCAATCCATAGCAGGTTTAAGCGTATCATTCACTGACCATTCTATTTTAAATGCAGTAAGCGGACTGTTTCCATTGTTGGCCATGGTGAGTGTTATATCGTTTTCCCCAACAGTAACCGGCTGCTTTAAAAAGCTAAATGCATGAATAGCCAGGTCTGACTCCAATGCAAAATATTCGTCGGCACCAATATCAGGCAGGCTTTTTCTTAGCTGTCCGTCAATATCAGTGTCTATTTGCGCTATCAGCTTTCCTCTCCCTCTTACCACAGGATCAATGGTATGAAGATCCTGTTCGTTTTTAAATACTACATCCCTTGAGATTGAATTGCTATCCAGACCTGTTGTTTTTTGATACTTCTCAAGCGTATAACTGTCATTGTTATAAAATATCGGTAAATCAATTGCGGAAAATATATTGTTATGATCTAAGCTGAGATTACTGTTATTACTCTCGGCCTTAAATGCGGCTCCAAAGCCTTTATTAATCAGAATATTGTTCAAAACATCACAATCCGCAACATTATTCATATATAGAGCATCGGCTCTTGCAATTCCAGGTCCCAGCAATACTGTATTATGCGCTACAAGAATATTCCTACCCCCATATAAAGCTATACCAGATGAGGCCTTCTCCGGATAGATCCTTATAAAATTATTGGCAATGAGCGACCTTACAGGCTCTGTACTGCTTCCGGAATTGGCAGTAATCCCTCGTCCTCCTTTTAATATATTTATTTTATTATTAAGAATAGTAAAAGGATATGCGGTAGTGATGTCTATACCAGAAGAGGTCTCTGTTGAAGATGTTTCAATGGTATTTCCTATAGCCATGAACTCTTTCTGTCCATAAGAATATATTGCAATGGATTTCTGGTTTTTAAATGTATTATTGGTAACGCTATTGCCTGTTGCCAAAGTGATCGATTGGTAAGAAGAATAGTTTACAGAAATACCGGTTCCTCCGTTTAGGATCAGGTTTTTATCAAAGGTATTGTATTGCTGTGAGTAAGGAGTACCATCAAGATATATAAGATCACCTGTATAGGAAGAAGGGCCTTCGATACGACAATTGCTAAAGATATTGTAGTTACTGCCGTTCTTAAGCAGGATCGCAACACCATAAGTAGAATGCTCTGACCTTATAGTCATGGAAGTAAAACGCACATAAGAACAGGTGTCAAGAAGCAGGGTATAATTGTTTGAGGAAGAAGCATAGAAACTAAGAATTACAGAAGTACTGTCACCACTTTCAGAACTAAAGGTAACCGTATTATCCTCTGAAGCACCTTTGATTTTTGAAAGTGCAATCTGCTCCAGGTAAGTATCCGGCCTCACTTTAAACACTACTTTTCCTGAGATCCCTGATCTTTTCAGACATGTAACCGCCTGTGTAAAAGTAGTAAAGTCAGGATTGCTTCCACCTATTGTATAAGTTCCTGCCAGAGGAGTTGTAAAGTTTGATACAGAAAGCGTGTCATTTTCAGGACTATCATCCGGAGTCTGTAAAAGTTTAAATGTAAATGTAACAGAGCTACACGTATTAATATTGACTGAACCTAGCAAAATGGTATCTTGCTTCAACGAAGGCAAAGAGCCTGTCCACATATAAGGAATCTGTTCTGCGCCATTGATTGTCCAGTCCACTGAGAATGACGAAGCAGATTGAAGCCCATAATTTCTCACAATTATCTTCAAAGATCTTTCTTTAGAACCTGAAATTCCGGAAGTAACCAGACCTATAATTCCTAAGTCCTTACCCGTAGGGACATATTCTGACGCACCGATATCGGATGGTATTCTCCTGGTCTTACCGGTAATGTCTTCGGTTACTGCTGATAGATATTTTCCTTTACCAACCAGTTGCTTATTACTAAAAATGTAGGAGCTGTCTGTTATTAATCCGGGATCTACAGAAAGTGAATGATGGTCTTTATCACGAAGACTGATCCACTTAGCAAGGGAGAGGTTATTGTCCGGATGATTATAAGATACGTAAGAATAAATCAATGAAGTGCCATTGGTATACAGGTTATTATTATCAGACTTTATTTCTTCATGAGCAGTGCTGTTGCCGAAATAAAAGACATTACTTTTACCCGTATTAATCAGGTTGTTGTTATAGAATTCAACACCTGGACATGTACCATAGAAATAAATAGTGGAGCTACCTGAAACACTTGTATGAATGGTGTTGTTATAAAATGCAATATGCTTACTGGTTTCCAGATATATTCCCTGCGAACCTGAAGGGCCTTTACACCTTATATAATTATTGGCTAATATAATTTTATTCGAAGCATTTTCATGACCACTTCCTTTAAAATATACACCATGCCCTTCAACAACCTGGATGTCGTTTTTCAGTATTCTGGCGACACCTTTGTAGTTTTCAAAATATAACCCCGTAATGTATGACTGAGAGGGCTGTTGTTTGATCCTGTTATTTTCTATCAACAGCTTTCTGTTACCCGTCAGGTTGACTTGCCCCTGAATAACGTTACCTTTGATAACTACTTCTGATATAGAATCAGTTCCTCCAATGTATATCGCCCCACTGTTGAAGATTGAATTGTTCTGAACTAATAAAGATGATGGAGCTGTCTGACCTGAGGAAGCATTGATGGCATAATAAGAAGAATAGGAAGATCCGGCATTCATCCTGTTGTTTTCGATCCTGGTGCCGTTGTAATTATTCTGCAGCAGAATAACACCTCCGTAGGTACCTGTAATCTGGAAGGTTAATCCTTTTACAGTAACATTTCCCGTATTCGAGATTCTAAAGACATAATTACTATCGCTTCTGGAAGAGATGGCCATCATAACTTTGCTGCTATCTCCAGATTCTGACTGAAAAGTAATACGGTTGTTCTGACTTGCCCCCTGAACGTTTTCAAGAGCCACTCTTTCCGAGTATTGCCCGTCACGGATTAAAAAATTAACCGATCCTCCGATACCGCCATTATTGAGTGTTTGTATTACCTTCCTAAAAGAAGTAAAATCAGGATCTGTACCTCCGATGGTGTAATTTCCAGCAGGCAAAGCTGTATAGATATTGGAATACTTCACACTGTCAATGCCTATTCCATCTTTCATGAGAATGAAAGCAATTGTATAGGCTATTGATTTTTCGAATTGGATCTCTGTCACAGGTACAATAACATGACTACCAGATGCTAACGACTGGTTCCACTCTTTGACACCCATAACCTGATCGTTCACTTTACATACTATTGAAAATGCTAAAACGGCAGCACTTCCTGTATTATCTACTGAAACCTTTACAGGATATGAGCCTGGCAAAAAAGGTGCCTGGGGAAGTTCAACTGCCCCTATACTTAATTTTGTACCGGTGGTCGTAAACTCCATCGCTCCAATATCCGGTTGAGTTTGATTTCGTACAGCACCATTTAAATCTGTCTGAACACCTTCCTGATAAACACCACTGCCTTCCAGTAATTTGTTATTGGGTAAAAAGTCAGTTTCCGCTACAAACAGAGGATTAGTATGTATAGAATTCGGGTCGTTCTTACTAAACGCTTGCCATGCGCTTAATCCATAACCATTCTGATCAACTATAACCTGATGCTTTCCTTTGGAAAAATAAACGTTTTTGTTTAAAACCAAGTCTGCCGTATCCAATCCTGTAAAGGTGATCGCCAATGGTGCCGCTGATCCGCGTGCATAGAATATATTATTAAGAAACTTTATGTTTTTAAGCCTGCTTCCTAAAAAAGGATTGCTTGCCTCAAGGTCGCTTTCTATCCTGATTGAATTAAAGCTGATATTAATATCCGAAGCAGATATAAGATTAATTCCTTTTGAAGCGATGGTAGTTCCCCCCATTCTGATCCCATTATTAAATATACCTGGAACACTGGAGTTGCCAAACGAAGACTGAGCAACCACAATCCCTGTTCCGTTTCCTGAATTTTTTATGTAGTTACTGCTTATTGTAGATCCTCCCACAACCCTTGACAGATATATCCCGGAAGCTCCGTTCGCAGAAAGCGTTATGGTATTTTTGTGAATTACAAGATCTCTTTGATCGGATAAATAAATTCCATAGGCAGTGCTTCCTGAAATTCTGTTCCCTTCTATTCTAATATGTTCATCCGTTGGGCTTTTGCTATTATTATAATTGTAAATTCCATAACTACCATTGTTAATGACATTATTCTTAAAAGTTATGTTCCCAAAATAAACATCCTGGATATTAGACTTTACAAAATAAACCGGTGATAGCAGGACACCTGTCGATGTTGTGGGCCTACCATTAATTCTGTTATTCTCAAATGTAAGATGAGAAGCTCCATTTGTGAGATTAATTACAGTTCCATAAGAAGTAGAGGTTCCTCCTACTGATAAGATAAGCTTCTTGAAAATAACATGAGAGGTTCCATTAAAAACCACTACGTTGGAGCTACTGGAAGTAAGGTTGTTAATAATGGTTACAGAAGTACTATCACCATTCTCTGGCTCAAAGGTAATCGTGTTGATTTCTGAGGCACCTTTTATTTTTGTAAATACGAGGCCCTGAGAATACGTACCCGGCTTGATTTTGAAAGTGACTGGGCCACAAACTCCATTCTGGTTCAGGGAAGTTACAGCTGCCTGAACACTTGTAAAATCCTCTCCTGTACCCACTGTGTAGGTGCCTGCCATGGCCGGACGTACAGTAACATAGCTTGTGTCTGATGCTCCTGCATTGCCTGCAACTGTTACCCAGGCTTTTATATTATAATCTGCATACTGATTAAATGACAGACTACCGATCTTAAAAATGTTGGATCCCGACTGCGGTGTCCCCGGAGCAATGCTCCCAGGCACCTGGAAGGCTTGCTGTAGTTCACCGTTTACATCCCAGTTAACAATAGCATTGTTCAAACTTGTTGAACCATTATTCGTGATACTGATCGATACATCCTGACTGCCAATACAAGAATGTACCTGCTGGAAATCCAGATTTGCAGAAACCATGGAAGCATTTCTTTTGATCTCCAATAAGTTTCTGTGAAAATTCTGAGCATGATTGAAAGGCAACAGATATATAAAACTATTGAGCGCACTCACTATTATTTTACCATTTCCCCATGACTTTTCAGCAAGTATGACACTGGTGGAATCTCGTTTGTTGATCAAAAGCGGTTTTAATCCGGCTCCCTCAAACCTTCCATAAGCAAGCACATTGAAGCTATTATAGCCCTTGAAAGCAGAAGGAATGGGCTGATGAGGTCCTGAAAATGCAGGGTGTGCAGCATCAACTATATAAGCGCTGTCACATCGAGCCCCTGAGATTACTTTAATGTTCCCTATTAAATCAATATTCTGGCTCGCATCGTAGATGGTAATGTACAGCACCCCTCCTTCCAAAACCCACCTTTCCAGCTTTTCCTTATTTAAAGAAAGATAATCACGTATGCTAGAAGATGCCCTGTTCCCTGTTATATAAATAGTTTTAATATTCTTATCAATGGCGGAGTCAGCTCCAGGAGTAGACAAAGCGTGTCTTTCCCAAAGACCTTCCCCCCATACCTTATCAAAATCCAGTAAATAATTCTTATTGGTATTGTTAAGTGAATTATCCGCCTCTAACACAACCTGTGCAAAGGTTTCGGGCACTTTAAAGATTGCACAGATTAAAACAATCAAGATATATAACTTCTTCATGAGCATTCTAAAGTCTAAAAGCCAATCCATTGGGCAAAAAGTCGCAAGCTATGGGATGACCATTTTTTAGACAAGTATAAATTCACGAATAAGGCATTTGAATTTACGAAAGTAGATGTTTGAATTTAGGAACGTATCTAAAATAATATTTCCGATTTTCCAAAAAAGACCGAACTCTTAACCCAAGAGAGTTGATCACATTTTTTCTAAAATATTATATTCTTTCCATTGATATTGCAAGGATTAGACTCGATGCAATTCTTTGTCTATAAAGAAGACAATTCCGGCTAGATCAAACTCACTTGAACAATACAATGCTTATGGCAGTTCCTGTTAATCCCATTGATTGTTGGTTGAAACAGCTATTTTCCCACTCCCGGTAAATAAAATACCTGTTGCAATAAGCATATAAATAGCTAATAATTCTAAAGCCCATCCGCCATATTCATTAAGATTGAAAACATTTGACATTTGTGTCAGGCAAATGGCTGTAAGACAATTTACAGCAAACACGAAGCCTGCCAAACGCGTCCTAAAACCTATGATGATAAGTATAGGTGCTACTACTTCTCCCAAAAACACACCATAAGCAATAAACGAAGGCAATCCTTTTTCTATAAGCAGATCTTTGATGAAGTCTATTCCATAGAACAATTTACTGACTCCGTAAACCAGCATCGGAAATCCGATTGCGATTCTCGTTACAAAAATTCCTAAATCAACGTTTTTTTTCATGTCTGTAATATTTAAAAGGTATGTTTAATAAAGATTCCTGTGTTGACTAATACTTTTTTTACCATTCTTGAATTGGTCTGCATTTAAAGCTAGACCATATGCTAATTTATTCGCCTTCAAGCCCAGTCGAACGTATTGCAGACCTCTCTGATATTCATCCAGATTAATGTTAGCAATAGCCACAAGGTTAAAATAAACTTGTAGGTATTCAGTCAGGTAAGGATAGTATTCTAAGGCAATAGATTGCTCAAGTGTGAATCCCTTTTGATAAGTCGTACCCAAAAAATAAGCGAATGAATATATAGGATGTACTGTTCGATATTGTGTTGAAATGGTTAAAAAGGAACCGGGATTTTTCATTCCAACGGCAATATTTAAAGCAACTTTTCTCAAGACGTTATAAGAAAAGGTATTTCTTATAAAAAAGATGTTTGCATTATCTGAGCTGTATTCTGTATCAAATAATGTGAGGTTGTTTATCTTAACTTTGGTGGTAAAATTATAATTCACATGATGCAGATACGTCAGTGAGCGATGCCCTTCTACAATGTCCGGAGTATAAGAAAGTTGTTGTGCATTAAGTTCTTTTGACAAGAAAAAAAGTATCAGCAATGTATAATCAGCCCTCATCTGTAGCCTGTTTAAAATTATACAGGCAAATGTATAGTGAGGGGAAACGATAAAAATTAAGCTATCTTAAGAAATATCCGTAATATGTTTTTTCCTCAGAAAACTTAAGAACTCCGGTGTGACACCCAGATAGGAAGCAATCATATATTGAGGGAAGCGCTGTTCGAGATGCCGATACTCTGCAATGAATGCATTATATCTGGCATATGCGTCAACGCTCATATTTTCGATTGTACGTTCTTGCAGGGCAACGTAAGCGGATTGAATTTTCAAACGAAAAAAATCTGACATCTTCGGAACCTCCTGATACAATGTTTCCAGATTTGTTTTGCTGATTTGTACAAGAGTGGTAGGCTCATTGGCCTGAATAAACATACGTGAAGGATTTCCGCTGAAATAACTGTACAGGTCATTCACCCACCAATCTTCAATACCTAATTGCAAGGTGTGTTCCTGATTTTTTTCATCCAGATAGTAAACCCTCATACTTCCTATTGCAATATAACGCATGTTTCTGGAAACCTGACCGGGCTGAAGTAAATACTCCTTTTTGTTTAGCTTCTTTATTTCCAATTTAGGTATGATGGATGCGATATCGTTATCGTCTAAAGCAACCACTTCTTGAAAGTGTTCTATGAGCTGCAAAGCGAGTTTATCTGAATCCATTTGTTTCTTTAGATATTATTTAGGATTGTTAGTATTAATATGTATCGAGGATATAGCAATCAAAAACTTTAACCCTATACTTTCACAAAGCCTATTAAAAGTACAGTATTGGGGTTTACAACAATTCATCTTACTATTGCCTTTGCATTGTTGAGCAAAACCTTCGGTTGTTTTATCGAAACATAATAGCATTAACTACCGAAGGTTTATCTCAAAATCATTTCATTTTTTATTGACTCAAAGTGTCAAGTCGAAAGACTAACATCACCGGAAAAACAAAAGAAAATCCAGCACCTATTGTACCTTCACGATCTTACGTCTATCTATATATTCATCACCTACAAGCTCGACCAACACAACTCCCGGAGCCATATCAGAAATATCTATCTGAATCATATTTATATTCTGTGATATATCAATAGTCCTTACCTGCTGCCCCAATTGATTTTTAATTACAACAGACTGATATACATTTTGACTTGAGCTTAAATCTATATAAAGCAAACTTTCTGCAGGATTGGGGAATAACCTTAATGCTTTAAGTTCCTCTGTATTTTTAGTTGAAGTAATAACGATAGCGCCATTTTCTTTGCAGTCCTGAAACTTATCCAGGAAATAATTCTGATGCATTTTCATTATTCTATATTCAACAGGAGCCATGTCAACTCCGCTTATAAATCCAGTTACAGTATCATTCTGAATGTGTAGAAAGGTTGTTTCCAAATAATGTCCTAAGTATCTGTAATCGTTGATTTGCTCCCAGTCATTTTTCTTTTCAACTATTTTTTCAACAGTAAAAAATATGGTATCTCCAATCGCTCCCATATGGTTTGCAGACATGGAAAATTCACCATTACAATCAAAATCTTTTTCATCCCACACAACTATTGTATCTGCACTTTCTTCACCTATGAGCGTTTGTAATAATTTTATTCTGATAGACTTTTCCTGATAAGAGACAATTTTTCCTTTTGCAACAAAGGATTTATTTTTAATTGTTTCGCAAAATGATTTTGCAAACATGGTACATGCTAAAAGTGGCCCGGAAGTAAATACAGTTAAAAGAAATGATAGAGTAAAAATCTTTTTCATATGAATATTAATTTAAAATGTGTAAAAAAATAGTCTAATATTTACTAGACCTCCGTTTTGGTAAAAAGTTCCCGCCAATCATCACCTTCCGCATATTCTTTTATCACTTTGTTTCGTTCAACCAGGAGCTCCTCCATATAAGCCTTTAAAAATAAAGCATTCATGATTTCACCTAATATTCCTAAAGGGGATTGAAATTCAAAACGATCGATCATGATTGTCCGGTCTTGCTTTACCTCAAAAACATGCTCATGCCTGAACGACTTAAACGGCCCACTGACCATTTCATCAACAAAAAAATCCGGTGCTTTATACTCAGTAATCTTTGATGTGAGCTGAAGCCAAAGCCCGAAATGTCTGGCTTTCCAGGTCACGGTTTCGTGAAGGCTGATAAGGCCAGACATTTTGCCTGCAATAACTTTCTCTTCAGATTTTTTTGTTGAAATCTGATGAAGTTCAATGCTCCTTGACAAGTCAAAACAAACTTCAAGCGGCGCATTGATAGTAGTACGAAGAACAATTAAAGACAACCTTATATGCGATTAAGCTTCCATCCTTTTTTTTGCTTCAATGCACCATAACAACTCATTGATAAATGCAGTAGCTCTCTTATCCGTTCCGGCTTTGTCAGCAGGATTACCTTGCTCATCAAATGATTTATCAATTGTTGGTACGGGAAACATGGCAGGAACAGTCCAGGCCCTTATTTTCCAAAGGGAAAACTGTAATGAAGTTATTACCTGCGTACCTCCAAAATTCCCACCTGATACTGTTGAAATAGCAACAGGTTTTCTGTACCACTCATCATAAAGCAGATCTATTATATTTTTTAGACTCGACGGGTAACCTCCATTATATTCCGGTGTAACAATCAAAATGCCGTCAGCATTTTTTACTTTTGAAGCAAAATCAAGCATTTGAGGAGTAGGATTAGACTGAAATTTGAGGCGCTCATCAAAAAGCGGGAAATTATATTCTTGTAAGTCAAGTATTCCTGCAGTGGCAAGAGCATTAGACTCTATAAAACTTTTAAAGTAAAGTGCGGCGCGATGACTTTTCCTGTCTTTTCTTACGCTGGCAGAGATAATAACTATGTGTGGCATGCCTCAATATTAACAAAAATTATCATCCTCGCAAGACTAATATCTCCCGATTATGGAGCATTGCAACCTATTTACCTTACAATTTAACCCTTTGATCGAAAGCAGTCGTTTTAAGCCGAAAAATTAGGACTTATCCAAGATTAAAATTACTTCAACCTAATTCCTATTCAATTGGAAGTCAAGTCAAAATTCCTTAATATTGCCTTCCTCTATCTACAAAAAGCGCATGATATTTAATAGCATTCACTTTTTAGAATTTATTCTAATATTTATACCATTATATTACTTTTTCAAGGGAAAGCTTAGACTTTGGTTCACCCTTGGAGCAAGTTATTTTTTCTATGGGTATTGGGACTATCGCTTTCTGGCACTGGTATTAGTCTCTACTATCTTTGAATATAACCTCGCATTGTATCTTGAAAAAACAGAAGATGAAAAAAAGAGAAAACGACTCCTCATTACCAGCATAGTATTTAATCTGGTTACTTTAGGTTTTTTCAAGTACTTTAATTTTTTTATAGAATCAACCAATAGTGTTTTAGGGCTATTTGGAACCGGCACCATTCATAACACGCTGAATATTATTCTGCCTATTGGAATTTCATTTTATACCTTTCAGGCAATCAGTTACACAACAGACATATATAAAAGAAAGATAAAGGCAGAAACAGACTTTGCTGCATTTTCAGTTTATTCGATCTTCTTTGCCAAGCTTACAGCAGGGCCTATTCTGAGGGCTCATGACTTTTTACCTCAACTGAAAACAGACCAGAAATTTAGCTGGGACAATTTTGAAACAGGACTCTCCAGAGTTCTTTTAGGATTTGCAAAAAAAATAATTATTGCCGATTCTCTGGGATCTTTTGTGGGAACAGCATTTGCATATCCTGAAAAATACTCCTCTCTCTATCTCATTATCGGGATTATATTCTATTCTTTCCAGATCTACTGTGACTTTTCAGGGTATTCGGATATTGCAATAGGAATAGCAAGAATTCTCGGATACCGATTCCCTGAGAACTTTAACTTTCCTTACCTGGCCAAAAACTTTTCAGAGTTCTGGAGCCGCTGGCACATGTCACTTTCCAGCTGGCTGAGAGAATATCTTTACATACCACTTGGAGGAAACCGAAATGGTAAATTCAATGCGTACAGAAACCTTATGATCACAATGCTTCTCGGGGGGCTCTGGCATGGCGCCAACTGGACTTTCGTGGTATGGGGCGGATTAAACGGAGTTTACCTTGTGGTTCAACGTCTGATCCTGCCAACAACCGATAAGATTGCTAAAGTAATGCCGAAGCAATTATTCATTCCTTCTGCAATGATCATTGTATTTCTACTTACCTGTTTTTCAAGGATATTTTTCAGAAGCAATGACTTTGACAGCTCATTTGAAATGATAAAAGGGATTTTTGCCTTCAATGATATGTCGTTCGGACATCTTCCAAACAAATTCGTTATTATCAAAAATATTGGATTGGTATCTATTCTGATGGCTCTGGAATATATTCATCAAAGCAATAACTTTGAAGAACTGGTACTAAAATCTCCAACATTTAAAATAATTGCATTTTCAGTAATTCTTTGGATGATCGCTCTATTCGGTACATTCAGTGACTCTCAATTCATTTATATACAATTCTAACCGCCAGCGACCAATGAAAGAATCTGTTATTGAAAATACCAGTGAAGTAAAAGTTCCTTCCATTGAAGTTGAGATACAATCAGAAGTTGTAAAAAAAGAAAAGAACAGACTTTGGGTTTATCTGGTTTTGATTCCTCTGATATTTCTCGGAGATCGGGGCATTGGTACATTCCTCGAATATCTGACTATGACAAGCAATCTTCGTTATTCAAAATTATATAATGGCAAAGGTGAAGCAGATATAGTTATTCTTGGGAACTCCAGAGGGAACGGGTACTATGAACCTGAAATAAGGAAGATCACAGGAATGACAACTCTCAATTTAAGTTATAATGCTTTGCCCGGAGAAGTTGGCCAGGTAATTATAGAAGATTATTTTGAAAGATATAAAGCAAAGCTTCTAATTGTTGATATAAGTCTTGTCATGAGAACTGAAGATCAGGTAATCACCAGTTTCAGCCCCTATATAAGCAAGTCAGAAAAGATGTCTGCTCTTATCCATGATGTATCTCCTGCCACAGCCAGAGGCTGCCAGATATCTAAACTGTACCAGTACAATTCAGAACTCTTCCACAGAGCTTTGTATTTCCTTGGTAAAGAGGAAGGTGACTGGATCCTGGATAAACAAATAAAGGAAGAACTTTTAACACATGACAATCTGGATGATAGCCTTGACGTAGTAATCACCAAAAAGGGCCTCGACAATCTGAAGGTAATTGCAGACGTGGCTAAGAATCATAATGCCAAAGTTGAATTTGTAATAGCACCATATCATTCTATCTGGTTAAACAAGATTCATAACATCAAGGACTTCCTTGCTGCTGTTAAAAACCATACGGGAGTTGAGGTGAGAGATTATTGCCGCTTTACAAATGAGAAAACATGCTATTCAGATTATCTTCACCTGAATAAAAAAGGAAGCTTACTTTATATGAAGCAATTGCAGGATGATGGAGTATTTGCTCTGAACTAATAGATACTAAAAATAAAAAAAGCACCTTTCGGTAACACTTTACGGAAGGTGCTTTTTTTATCTGCCTCCTGCGATATCTATAAATGTACCGGTAGTATAGGATGCTTCATCAGAAAGCAACCAAAGAATGGCATTAGCAACCTCATCCGGGCTTCCTCCTCTCTGCAAGGGGATTGATGATTTTATCCGGTCTACCCTTCCCGGCTCTCCCCCACTTTCATGAATGTCAGTATAAATAAAACCAGGTCTTACCGCATTCACTCTTATTCCTTCAGGAGCTATCTCTTTGGAAAGACCAATTGTAAAAGAATCAATTGCTCCTTTAGATGCAGCATAATCAACATATTCTCCCGGAGAACCTGTTTTAGCTCCAATGGAGGAAACATTCACAATACTTCCACCTTTACCACCATTGCGGGTTGACATGCGAGTAATGGCCTCTTTGGAACAAAGAAAAGTACCCACGATATTATTTTTCAGGGTTCTTAAAAATCTTTCATTACTTATTCCTTCCACCCGGGATTGTAACTCCAGAGTACCTGCATTATTGACCAAAGCTGTTATTGGTCTCAGCCTAACATCAATTTGTCTGAACATTTGTTTAACCTGTGCTTCATCTCCTACGTCTGCCTGATAAGCAAAAGCTTTACCCCCATTATCTTCAATTATCCTCACAATGGTATTTGCTGCTGCTTCATTTTTGATATAGTTTACACAAACATGATATCCTCGAGAAGCCGCCAGAAGGGCTGTTGCAGCCCCTATTCCTCTGCTTGCTCCTGTAATTAGTATAATTTCATTTTCAACTTGCTTCATATTACCTTTTCCAATCAAATTAATGCTTTAATATCAATGCACTAGTAAAAACATTTGCTACTTCTCTTTTAATTTCTTTTTACCTGACAGGCTGCACATCATTCCCGTCACCATTACTCAGTGTCTTTTCTAGTATACAAAAGATTTTAACAGAGACAACATATTTACCAGAACTTCCACCATGGCTTACCTGATTTTTCGGAAGAAGGATTTATCAGTTTAGAGTAGCTATAACCATTCAGCCTGGTTTCAAATAAAAAATCATCACAACTATCAAGCGGTTCGCCCAGATATCTACCGGCTACTTCAAATACAAAATTCTCTCCTACCCGATCTTCAGACATGGGCTCATCAGGAAAATCTTCAAAAAGATACTCCCGTTTCCCATCTTCATTAATATGTGATTTGGATAATAAATCAAGTTCCTCTTTCAATGGCTCTCCAAACTCCAGGAAAGTCTCGTCCTCTGAGCTTCCTGCTCTGGCACGTATTCTTTGTCCGTCTTTGATAACAGCGTATCCCCAAAAGTTTACTGCACTATGTAATACAATAGAACAAATTTCTGCTCCGGGAAACTTATTAATCAACATCTTCTCTGCATGCCCCGCCTCATCATCAAAAAAGGTCAAGGGCATATCAGGAGCACATATGATAAGATTGTTTTTATATCTGCCAATATATACCTCGTTGTCAACAGGATTTATTACTTCTTCAATGGTCCGGTCTTTAATCTTTGACAAATCAGAGAACCCTAAAGCCGACAATAAAGATTTATAGTCTGTGTCTTTATGGGAATTAATAATGATGGCAGACGCTTTCCAGCCCATAAAAAGGTATGATATGGTTTAACTTAAAATAAAAATTATAATTATTTATTCCAATAAGGGCCCAAAAAAGTTCGGTTGATTATTCTACCTGTAACCAGTAATGAATTTAAAATTCAATTATTTTTTCAACACAATGGACCCACTGATGATATCATGAATTGCCCTCTTTTCTCTATTTCCAGTCACTGTAAAAAATGATATCCAACCTAATACACCTTTTACGAATGAACGAATGATGGCCCTCGGAACAGACAATTTCCTTTCCTTCTCGCTAAAACAGATAACTTTTAATCCCATAACCTTATGACCCAATGTACCTGCTGTTAATGAAGTTAAAATCGGATCATATAAAAACAACATAAAAATCAAAATGAATCCGCGCACTGAATCAGGAATTTCTCCCAAAATATCTAAAATATAGCTTGCTAATATGAAGACAATCAAGATTACTATACTATCAACAACTATAGCCTGTATTCTGGTTACTAAACTTGGATATTCCAAATTATTAGTTGAGACAACATTTTTGTCTGACACCGAATTGCTATCGGAACTTTGTTCAATTAAATTTTCCATAATTAAATAACTAAAAATATAAAATAAACCTAATAAACTATGCTATTACAATTTCAGATTCAAATAACAACTTACCTAAAGCATTTTATTCAGCACCTCTTCCAGTCTGTCCAGATTTTCTTCATTCTTATCTGTAACAAAACCTTTCAGCTTATTGCATTCTTCCTGAGTCTTAAAGATCATCCTGAAATATACTTTCGTTTCACTTACCGAGATTTCCTCAAAGGTTGCCTGTATCTGAAACTTTGGCTGGGAAATATGATTCAATATAATCAGCCCAGGTTCTTCAATTTTCACAAAAACACTTTCATTAGGATAGTCCTTGTTATCCGGACCATGCATCACAAATGACCATTTCCCCCCAGGATGGAAATTAAATTCATTAAATGCATTGGTAAAACCATGAGGGCCCCACCATTTCTTCAAATGTTCAGGATTGGACCAGGCTTTAAAAACCTGCTCTCTGGATGCTTTTACAATTCTTGTATTTAATACATCTCTGTCCGGAGAAGATACGTATGTTTCCAGTAATTCAGTCATGATTTTTTTGTAAAAAGTTATGTGAATTTAATCCAAAAACTGGTAAATGAATTATTGAATTGACCTAAAAATATCCTATTCAAAACCGTTTATAAAAAAGTGGGCTAAGGGAGAGCAATATTTCATCATACATAGAAGCAAAAACATTTTTTAGATCTGAAGTAAAAAGTCAAATAAGATACAGAAAGTCAGAATTAAGTGCAGACAGCAATTCATTAAAAAATCTAAAATTTCAGAGAATAAAAGTGACTTCAAAAGAATTTCTGATTATAAAATATTTCTTATCATTACGTCCCAAAAGTAATTGACAGAAAAATGGATCTTATATCAAAGTTGTTAAAACCCTTTATTGGAAAGCCTTTAACAGTGATCATCAATGATGAAGATGAAAACCTGCATGTATTCGACTGGTCTAAATTAGAAAAAGAACATTATAAGATTATTGCAAAGACTAATGGAATGACAGACGCCCAAAGGAATGATTTTCTAAGTCATAATGGGAGCGACCTTATGGACATATATGATTACTACATGGATGAAGATTGTATTGAAAAAGTGGAGAACAAACAATGGCTTCCATTTGGAATACTAGGTCTTCCTCACAACATAGACAGTTATGCAGAAATGGATCATGCTGGTCTCCTTTTGCTGGACGTGAGTGAATATGAAGAAAACCCCTCTGTTGTTTTATATCTGGACTCTGAAGCAGAAACTATCGCAGACACCTTTGAAGAGCTTGAGATTGCAGAAACGGATGAAGACGAAGATGAGGACGATTTTGATGAGGACGATGACTTTGATGAAGAGGATTTGGATGATGAAGATGGAGGAATTTAACCAAAAATTAAACTTTTAGAGTAGCCTGGTGAATCTCAATTCATCAGGTATTTCTTATTATTCAGTTTTTAAAAATTTATTCTTTAATACGTGTGCTGTCACTATAAATTCAATTGATATTATCTTCAATTAAGTCCTTAACCTTATTTCAAGATGTTTTTTTACACCCAAAGTATTCCTTGAGCCGGTAGCGTAAAATCTTTCTCTTTTGCTTCAACTAGTGCAGTTAAAAGGTCACTATGGAAAGTTGCAAATATCCCGATGAAATTACTTGTATTATCCTTTTCGAAAAGTATTTTTCGCTAATGGATATAGTTTTTCTAATAATATTTTAACTAAATTTATTGAGTTCAGCATATAGCTAATTTTTAAAACACTTTTATGAGTATTCCAAGCATTGCGGGAAAAAGCAAACCACAGGTGGTATTGAATTGTGAGGTTCTTGAAAAGGAACTAATGTGGTTTAAAACTTTTATAGAATATAGGGTTCGCAGGCAAATAGGAGAGTCAGTAGCAGAAGTCTGTTTTCCTGAACCTCCAGAGCTGGAAGAGCGGACTTCCTTTTATGTGAATTTTATAAAGCATTTCAATTTAAATTTTAATGAACGAGTGCTTGTACTTCTGGCATTGGCTCCACATCTGAAGCCTAATATTCTGGATGCTTTTTTCACTAAAAATTCTGACGGAAGAATATTTACCGAATTCGGTGGAAAAATCAGTCCGGCAAATAAGTTTCTTCCAACAGCAGAAACCTTCATCTTCCTCATTGCAGGAAATGATTTATACCAGAGATTAAAAGCTATTGACATATTCAAGCCCTCTTCAAGATTGAGATTTGACAATATCATCAGTTTCATACCTGAATCCGAAGATTCTTTTTTAGATACAGAAATCAAAATTACTCAGGAGCAGCTTTCCTATATTCTTTCCGGAGAAGGATACAAACCAAATTTCAACAGTTCCTTTCCTGCCACACTTTTAAAGACGGGTATGAGTTGGGATGATCTGATCATTGCTCCTGAAGTATTGGAGGAAATCAATGAGATAACAGCATGGCTCAGACATGGGGATGATTTATTAATGAATTATGGTCTTGGAAAGACCATTAAAAGAGGTTACAGAACCTTATTCTACGGGCCTCCGGGAACAGGTAAAACACTTACAGCATCTTTACTAGGCAAAACCAATAAACTGGATGTATACAGGATTGACTTGTCAATGGTCGTTTCCAAGTACATTGGTGAGACGGAGAAGAACCTTGCAAATATCTTTGACCTTGCTGAAAATAAAAACTGGATATTATTTTTTGATGAAGCAGATGCCTTGTTTGGCAAAAGAACACAGACAAAGGATGCCAAAGACAGGTATGCGAATCAGGAAGTTTCTTATCTTCTACAAAGAATAGAAGACTTCCCTGGTGTAGTTATTCTGGCTACCAATCTCAAATCAAACATAGATGATGCTTTTTCAAGACGTTTTCAGTCTATGATATACTTCCCCATGCCAAGCCCGGAACTGAGACTGAAGCTTTGGGAAAATGCTTTTACAGATAAGTTTGAGCTAAGTAAAAAAATCGATTTAAGAAAAATAGCTAATGAATATGAGCTTGCCGGTGGTGCAATTATAAATGTAGTGCGCTATTGTGCATTAATGGCATTAAACAGAGGCTCCAATCTGATCACTTCAGAAGACCTGATCAATGGGATAAGGAAGGAGTTTAGGAAAGATGGAAGGACGTCGTAAGGGGGAGACTAAACATGAAAATTCTCTAGATTCTTCTTAAACTACTTTGCAACTAAACTGAATATTTAACTCTTCAACGAAAAGAAAGTCATTAATCCACCTTATGCCCATATTGTCACATACATTGGGGATTTTAATTTTATTAGTCTTGGCAATAACCTTCTCTTCTTTGGTTACAACAACAGCATTTTCATTTAGTGCATGTGCTATTACCCAAGGATCGGCTAAAGATCTTGCTTTAGTATTATCCACCAATTTTATATGATCGGGATTAAATGAATAGATCGCTTGTAAACACCTGGTAACAGGCTCATCAATTTTTCTTATTGGAATACTACTACTTTTTAACCAATCTGACAATTCATCTTCAGTTCTAATTATCTCCTCTCGAACAATTTCAGGAATAAAAATTTTACCCTGAGTGCCAATTTCATTCAATACTCTCCAATAATCCGGACAAATTCTTGGAGAGTAATATTTCTGCCAAGCTTGAATTAATACATTGGCATCTAAGCAATAAATATTTGTTTTTAAATTCACGAATACAGCTGGGATTCTAATGATGAGAATTTATTTATAGGAGTGTTCAACAAAAAACTCGCTTGTGTAGGCTCAACACTTCCACTACGGAATGCATCTAAAACAATTTGGGTAAACAGTCTACTGTTCTTATTCAATCTCAACAAATAAGGATTTGGCCCTCCTTCTCTTTCCTTTTGTTTGGCTTTTTTTTCTTCCTCTCTTTTTAAAAATAACTTATACTCTAAATCAGCTTCTTTTCTTAGCTTCTGATATAATTTAGCATCTATCAAATTAAGATTCAATGCTCTGACTAAAAAGGAGAAAGAACTAACTCCTAAACTCTTCGATATTTTAAATATATCCTTGGAATTACTAAAAACAACTTTATCAAGAGTTATCATATAGCTTAACGGCATTAAAGCATTAGCCGCAACATCATTGCAAAAAAGTTCAACAGGGTGAAATTTATCCTTACTTTTTAAGTCTGCCTCTATTTCATTAGAAAGTCCAGTCTCTGCTATCCAGATATGCGCTAATTCATGGACTAGTGTAAAAAGTTGAGCGGAATTCCAATCATCTGAATTAATAAAAATGAATGGAGCATATGGATCAGCAATTGCAAAACCCTGAATTTCTTCTGAATCAAGCTTTAGTTTCGAATGGATAAAACTAGTCCTTGATATAAAAATACCATTTGCCTCCGTCTTTTCAATCCACTCCCTAATTGGATTTTCTGTTTTATACCTTAAAGGATCAATTTTTAATGTAGCTAAAATATCATTAGCAACTATTTCTGCCTTATCTGCAATGGAAAATTTTCCTACGAATGAAAGCTTTTCTTCTTTATTCTCTTCATTGACCTCCTTAATCCATGATTGCTTTTGTTGAATCTCTCTAATAATAAAAATTGAGCTTGTACTTAAGTTTTTTGCACCTGCTTTTCTATAATCTTGCAAGGGCTGAAAATCTTTAGGAATTTCTGGTAAAAATAGCAATGCAAAAGGTCTCTTGTAGGCTTTGGCAAGAGTTTGAGCTTGTCTTATTGTAGGTTGACTGGTTCCATCCTCCCATTCCTTTAATCTTTCTATTGAAACCGGTATTTTACTGGCAGCTGCTTCTTCTGAAATCTTTGCTGATTCCCTAGCCCATTTAAGTACCTTTGGTGTTATGTAAGCTTTGTCTGCCATTTTAACAAAAATACAAAATAAAAGGAATTATGGTTTTACTAACCGAAAGAAACTAATCTGATAATCCTGACATTCAAACTCATAACAATATAATTACTAAAATTATCATCAAAAAACACTTTTCTTAAAAATTTACGATAAAAAAGTCTCGCCTCCTAGTAAAAATTACCTCTGCCTTATTATTATTCATTCCTCAATGATGAAACCCTGAAACCCCACCAGATACTACAAACTTCATTACCTCTGAGCTTGGGGCTTGAACGATGGTAATGTTTTCTTTCGGTACTATATATAGGTTACCTGAGATATTATAAGAGTGAGGAAAATATACTGCTACTTTACCCGGAAGATTGATTACATTAAGGTCTGTCTGTGTAATGAAGCCTAATCTGTAAAAATCAAAATCCTTGTTCACCTTTACCATTACAGGCTGGCTAAATTTTTTCTTATCTCCCACAAATGCGCCCACCACATCTTTGGTAGAGGAATAGATCAGATTGATAAGGGGAAGCTTGTACAAAAAGTTTTCGAAAACAGTGAATGCTGGCTTGGCAATAAGCGTAGAGCCGAGATAACCTATCATCGTAACAACGGTAACAACGATAACAATTCCCAATCCTGGAAAAAGATGGGTCTCAAACAAAGAGGGAACAAAGTTATCCACCCACCGGATGAATACTACTAATACATAAACCGTAAAAAACAGTGGTATTACAAACAGTAAACCTTGCAGGAAGTATCTAAGAAATTTTTTCATAAGGTCAGGAAGCTGTTCCTGTCTCAGCGAATATATTTTTTATAAAGGCGGCCACATTTTCCATAAGCCACATTGGAGTCGAGGTTGCTCCGCATATTCCGACAGAATCTGTAGCCTTAAACCAGTTGGGATCCAGTTCAAGTTCGTTTTCCACAAAATAGCTTTTCTCGTTTTCGGCTTTACATACGGAATATAATGCTTTTCCGTTTGAGCTTTTTTTCCCGCTGACAAACACTATTACATCATGTTCCTTAGAAAACTTCTGCAACTGAGGTTCTCTATTTGACACCTGACGGCAAATGCTGTCATTGTAATCGTAGTTAACTACTTCTGCCTCCTTTTGTTCCTTCATTTTTTCTTCAATAAGGGCAGAGATCCTATAAAAACCTTTGGTACTTTTTGTTGTCTGACTGAAGAGTGTTACAGGACGGTTAAAATCTATCTTTTCAAGATCCTCTTCTTTGGTAACAACTATGGCTTTATCTTTTGTTTGTCCAGTTAAACCTACCACTTCAGCATGACCTTCCTGACCATAAATGACAATCTGGCCGTCCACTTCTTCCATTTTATCAAATGCTGACTTGACTCTGTTTTGAAGCTTTAAAACAACAGGGCAAGAAGCATCAACCAATTCAATATTATTATTAAGTGCAAGCTGGTACGTCTCCGGAGGTTCACCATGAGCTCTGATAAGGACTTTGCAGTCACGCAGCTCTTTTAACTGCTCACGGTTAATAACTTTTAGTCCCTTTTTGGTGAGGCGGTCCACCTCCATTGCATTGTGTACGATATCTCCCAGGCAATAGAGTTCTCCTCCCTGATCCATTTCATCTTCAGCCATCTGGATGGCAAATTCGACTCCAAAACAATAGCCTGAATTTTTATCTATCGTAACGTTCATGTTTTTTAACTTATGATAATCGAGTTATGGCTTTCAATCATTTTTCCAACTGAAAGATTAATCACAAAATCGACCTGTTCATCTACGGTCATGTGAGTGGTATCCAGCACGTAAGCTTCTTCCGCTTTCTTCAACGGGCCTTCTTCCCTGGTAGTATCAAGATGGTCTCTTTTTGCTATATTTTCAATGATATCTTCGATCCCGACCACCTGCTTTTTTTCCAATAACTCCTGCTGGCGACGAAATGCTCTTACATGCATATCTGCCTGCATAAAAATCTTCAATTCAGCTGTTGGGAAAACGGCTGTTCCGATATCTCTTCCATCCATGACCAGACCTTTCTTCTTTCCCATTTTCTGCTGAAGAGCCACCATGTACTTTCTTACTTCCTTAATGGCACTTACTTCGCTTACATTTTCAGAAATATACATTTTGCGGATTTCATCTTCCACATTTAATCCATTCAAGTAAGTATCACTCCTGTTGGTTTTAGGATTGAATACAAAAGTAATGTGGATGTTTTCCAGAGCTTTGTGAATTGCCTTCGGGTCAGTGATATTTACATAGTGATCGTGAAAATACAAGGTGGTTGCTCTGTACATGGCACCTGTATCGATATAGGCATATCCTAATTTGGAAGCAACTATCTTAGCCGTAGTGCTTTTACCACAAGCAGAGTACCCATCTATTGCTATGATAATTTTCTTCATTTAGTAAATATAAAGTATTGTAATCACTAAGCAAATAGAATTTACCGGTGTTTTTTTACCTATGCCTTAACAGTAACCTATTTCCATTTTCAACAATTTTTAGAGGATTTGAGCTTAAGGGCTCCACTCTTACAACAACCTGATTATTAGAATATTTACAATTACACCTGCAGTAAATATTAGGTAGATATCTGAAAGTTTTCTCCTATTAGGTTGATTATTTTGTCGTTCTTTTTACGAAATAATAAAACGAAATCATACACTTGGAAATAGGGAGTAGCTTAGTATAAATTGAAGGGTTAAATAAATCGGGGATAAAAAATTAATAGGAAGTCCCGGATCAATCCGAGACTTCCATTAAAATTACAGAACTCTATTTAGTAATAATTACTTTTTCAACGCCTTGAATATTTCCTTTTGAATCTGCCAGTTTGAATATGTAAAGTCCTTCATTCCAATCCGCAGTATTGATAGAGGTATTTATGCTTTGCAAGATTAATTTCCCAGTGAAGTCATAAACAAAAATTTCTGATTCTTTATCTGTCCAGATATAAACCATATCCTTAGCGGGATTCGGATATAAGAAACCTGATTTCTCAGCCTTATCTCTATAAGAAGTTATTACAGGGGTAGCAAAGGTATTAAAAACGGTGTTCGTTATAATCGGCTCATTTTTATCAAAAACAATTCCTGCTTTATTTTTAATGATAGTCCCCTCCTTTAAATCCTTTTTAGGTTCTACTGAAAACCTTACAAATCCCTGAGCTTTTTCCTTATTAGTTGTGCTGTCAGGAAGCATGATATTTTCAAAATGGAACGCCACTACTCCTTCTTTAGAAATTTCGGTGATTACAGAATGTGAAGCTCCTAACACTTTAAGCGTTTCACGATTTAAATTCAAATCCAGCGTATCATAAACTATAACAGTATAGGCTGTATCATTACCTGTATTTTCAAATCTGATCAGGTAATTAAGGGCAGAGTTCATTGGAGTAAGGTGCTCTTCTCCAATGCCCGCAGGAGTCACTGATTTATCGTTAGGATCATAAGAGCAACGGACCATTGTGCTAATATTGTCAAAAGTTGAACTGACAATTGATTCGTTGGAGTAAATATCTGCAATCAATTTAAAATTCAGTATCTCCCCAACTTTATCTCCTCCTGGAAAATGGATTTCAAAAGGAATTAATATAGCATTAAGTGGTAAGAATTCAGATATTTCAAATTTCAGGGTATCAGTTTTGGAAGATATAGCATCAAGTGAATTGATTTGAGCAAGTGGATCTCCTATAAGTGTAAGCTTTATTAATTCTATCGCTTTTAAACCTGTATTCTCAACCCTTATTGATCCCATGCCAATTGTCTCACAGCGAGGCCAAGGGGTAAAGAAACTCGTTCGGATCTCAGGCTCAGGATTAGCTACTGTTATACCGATTTTATTTTCTCCCGAATTCTGGATAGTATAAGGTAATGTTGTAGAAATATAGTCAAATATCCCTTGGATTTCCATGGTATACACCTCCTCCACTGAACCAACAAAAGAGAAGTTACCATTTCTATCCGGAAAAATTGTGATACCGGAAGGATTTA
Organism: Bacteroidota bacterium; assembly: GCA_023428135.1. Taxonomy (GTDB): domain Bacteria; phylum Bacteroidota; class Bacteroidia; order Cytophagales; family Cytophagaceae; genus Sporocytophaga. The sequence goes on from JAEYZG010000004.1 coordinate 71,475, forward strand.
TTGTCAAAGGATATTTACTAACACCAAACTCATAAGGATCCTGAATTCCATTCTTATTTATATCATAGTAAATGATTCCTTTAATAATATTCTGATCTCTTCTCATTCTCCAGATGGAAGATATAGAATCTTCCCCGAATGCAGTATGTTTAAGCCAGATAAAGTTACTATCTCCAGCGATTGCGTCCAACCGTTGGAGTGGTTTGGGCAATGGAATACGGGTTGTATCATTATTATTAATTACGACAAGGCTAAGAGGCACCGACTCTGTCTGGTCAAACTCTATGAAATGAAAAAGATTTTCGCCATTTGATTTCTTGTATAAGAAAGAGAAATGATTATAGCTTCTTTTTTCTTCAAACTTCAGTTCATCATCAAACAGGGAAAAGTAAATCGATTCGCGTGACGACGTTTCAGATGTATATCTCAGTATCAAGGTCCCATTGTCAAGAAAGGCATTAGAAAGGGGACTTCTTCCATCAAATCTTGCCCGATAAACTTCATTATTCTCTGTAAAGTCTGCAAAAAATCTGACAAATACTTTTCCGTTGCTTACCAGCACAAATCCTTTTGAATAACTAAAACTAAAAACACCCGGTTTAAATTCTGTAATGCTAACTCCATATGGCCCACCAAGAGAATTTATCGGGGCTTCAAATGACTGAAGGGTATTGTTAAAATAAGTGTATACTTTATTCTTCCCTGCTAAATACAGAATCCCGCTTGATGGCTGTAATGCCCCCATTGGGGAATCTGCTGCTGGTAATAGCTTTTCCCAATCGTTCTTAGTATCTTCAAAAACATAAAATTCTCCTTTGTCTGTTAAAATCACACTACCGGGATTGTTTTGCAGCAAAGTTGGCCCTACTAAAGGCTTTGGAAGCTGGCTCTCATTGTTTGGATAAATTTTATAGTTATTTGTTTTATCAAACTGAATCAGCTTATCACCTTTGGCAATCCAGATATACTTATTCGTTTGCCTGATCTGGCCAAATGGCGATGAGGAAACAGAATCTCCTCCGAAATATACTTCAGAATAAAATCCCAAATCAGTCCCATCATAAAATCCCAGGTAATTTGTGAATTTCGTTATTCCGCCCTCATCTTTATACCCAAAATAGCTGAAAGCAACTTTATCACCGGATGTTGTAAGCGAGACTGCATTTATATTTGAGTTAGGAATAATCGGGAAATTGGTATATCGGGCAGTATCTGTACCTTTAATTTTGAGTAAAGCATCACTTTCCAGGATCCAGATATTCCCATAAATATCAGTTTGGTGAGGCGAAGTTTGAGAAGGTACCTTAAAAGGATGAGCGACTCCATTAAACGGAAAGTTCACCCAGGCACTTTCCTGAGCCTTTGCTCCAAAAGCAATAAAAATTGCCAGTAAAATGTAGATTTTTTTCATTTCAAAAATTTAGATAAAAAAGCAATCAGAAATTATTTAAATAAAAATCGTTGCATATTTTATTGGTCATTTTTACAAATAACTTTAAACAAAAAGACAACGATCATAGAGCTTTTATACGGATTAATATATCCAGGTGAACGTATTTCAAAAAAAATACCCTTCAAGCAGGGTATTTTATAGAATTTTCATAAAAAGAGCGACAATACTGTTACTTCCTGTTATGCCCACCTTTCATTTTTCTTCCGCTCTTGGGGGCCCAGGTCTGACTCTTGTGCCCTGAAGAGCATGACAATGCGATAAATGAAATTAAAAAAATTAATACACCTATTTTTCTCATAAGAATCTAGTTATTAAGTTTTTAAATTACAATTTATGCATTTTGTTTAAATAATCAGGTAAATTATTCCATTTCTATAACCATATCATCCTGCTCTACCATTGTTCCTTCCGGAAGATATATACTTTTAATTTTCCCATCCATCTTTGATGTAATGGTGGTTTCCATTTTCATTGCTTCAACCACAAACAGAGGAGCGTTTTCTTTGACAGCATCTCCGACCTTTACCATAACCTGTCCGATTTTACCCTGTAATGGAGCCCCCACCTGCTTGGTTGTTTCCACCTTTTTATGAGTTGGTCTTGTCACCTTAATGGTATTATCCTTCACCTGCACATTTCTGGTCTGCCCGTTAAGTTCAAAAAATACCGTTCTCATACCGTTTTCATCGGCTGCCGAGCAATACAGCATCTTCACAATAATTGTCTTTCCTTTGCCCAGCTTCACAAGAATCTCCTGATTGTTTTTTAAGCCGTAGAAAAAGGCAAGTGTTGGAATATTGCTGACATCACCATATAGTTCTCTGTGTTTCGCGTATCCTTCGAATACCTTTGGATACATCTTATAACTAAGGAAATCAAGGAAAGTAGACGACCTCCCGAACTGCTGCTGAAATACCTCAAACTCTTTGTCAAAATCTACAGGAGCTAAATGATCATTAGGTCTTTCCGTAAATGGCTTTCCTCCTTTAAGAATAATAGACTGAAGCTTTTCAGGAAATCCTCCGTAAGCCTGTCCTATTTCTCCTTTAAACAAACTAACCACTGACTCCGGGAAAGACAGGTATTGACCTTTTTCCATAACATCTTTTTCAGTCAGATTATTGGATGTCATGAATAAAGCCATATCACCTACAACTTTAGAGCTTGGCGTTACCTTTATGATATCACCGAACATCTTATTCACCAATGCATAATTCTGCTTTACCTCTTCAAACCTTTCTCCCAAGCCCAATGCCTCTGCCTGAGGTCTGAGGTTTGAGTATTGTCCGCCTGGAATCTCATTTTCATACACCTCTGCTGTACCTGCTTTCAGATCAGATTCAAAAGGATAATAAAACTCTCTTACATCTTCCCAATAGCTTGAATATTGGTTCAGTGGGGTCATATTAAACTTAAGTTCTCGTTCATGACCTTTCATCATAGATACGATAGAATTGAAGTTAGGCTGAGATGTCAACCCGGACATAGATGCAATGGCCACATCAATGATGTCTACTCCGGCTTCCACGGCTTTAAGATAAGTAGCAGACTGAATAGCGGAAGTATCATGTGTATGGAGATGAATAGGAATGCTTACCGCTTTTTTCAGTTCTTTAATAAGCAGCTCTGCAGAATATGGCTTTAACAAACCTGCCATATCTTTAATACACAGAATATGTGCACCAAGATCTTCAAGCTGCCTTGCCATGTCAAGATAATACTGCAGCGTGTACTTCTTGTTGTCAGGATCGAGAATATCTCCGGAATAGCAGACTGCTGCTTCTGCAATACCACCAGTTCTTTCTTTCACCGCCTTAATGCTTACCTTCATGGCTTCCACCCAATTGAGTGAGTCAAATATCCTGAAGATGTCTACACCGTTCTCCCAGGTTTTCTCAATAAACTTTTCAATCAGATTATCCGGATAAGCCTTATATCCTACAGCATTGGAACCTCTGATCAACATTTGAAGCAGGATATTCGGAACAGCTTCACGGATCAGCTGAAGCCTTTGCCAGGGATCTTCATGAAGGAATCTCATGGCCACATCAAAAGTAGCGCCACCCCAAACTTCCATAGAAAAGACCTGAGGATGATTTTTGGCAAAACTTTCTGCTACCTCAATCATATTTTTGGTACGCACCCTTGTTGCTAATAAAGATTGATGCGCATCTCTGAAGGTAGTGTCTGTAAACTGAATCGCCTTTTGATCTTTCAGCCAATTTGCCAGCCCCTCAGGACCACTGCTGGTAAGGATCTGCTTGGTCCCATCCGGATAAGGACTGTATTTTTCATAAAAAGGAATTTGTGGTGTTCTGAATGTTCTCTTTTCATCTACATTCTTCACATCCGGATTCCCATTCACAATGATGTTAGAGAGGAATTTAAGTGTTTTGGTTCCTCTGTCCTGAATATTTTTGATATTCAACAATTCAGGATGTTCTTCTATAAACTTTACAGTAGTATGGCCTTTGATAAATTCAGGATGAGAAATAACATTCTCTAAAAATCCTATATTTGTTTTTACACCTCTTATCCTGAACTCTCTGAGCGCGCGATGCAGACGGTCGCAAGCGCCCCACAATGTTCTTCCTGATGCGGACACCTTCACAAGAAGAGAATCGAAAAAAGGAGATATTTTAACCCCCGGATAAGAACTTCCTTCATCAAGACGGATACCAAAACCTGCTGCATTTCTGTAAGCGATGATGGTGCCGTAATCTGGCTTAAAGCCATTGGCAGGATCTTCTGTTGTCACACGGCACTGAATGGCAAAGCCATTGCATTTGACATCTTCCTGCCTGGATATATAGATACATGGATCCGATAACTTATGACCTTTGGCAATTAAAATCTGTGAGCGGACAATATCTATACCGGTAATTTCTTCAGTAATGGTATGCTCTACCTGGATACGCGGATTTACCTCAATAAAATAAACCTTTTCATCCTGATCCACAAGAAACTCAACGGTACCGACATTATTATACTTTACATGTCTTGCAATTGTAAGTGCATAATTATAGATCTGTTGTTTGGTCTCCTCTTTCAGAACAGGACATGGAGCCACCTCTACAACTTTCTGAAATCTTCTCTGTACAGAGCAATCTCTTTCATACAGGTGTACAATATTCCCATGGTTATCTCCCATGAGCTGTACTTCAATGTGCTTCGGCCGGTCTATAAACTTTTCAAGGAAAACCGTATCATCACCAAAAGCCTTTAATGCTTCAGCTCTGGCCTCATTATATGCTCTTTCAAGCTGACTTTCGTCAGAGATAACACGCATTCCCCTTCCACCACCTCCAGCTGCGGCTTTCATCATTAACGGATATCCAATACGAAGCGCTTCTTTCTTTGCAATATCAACAGATATCAGATCTTCCTTACTGTCCTCAATAATAGGTACACCAGCACTGATGGCAATTTCTTTTGCAGAGACTTTATCTCCCAGAGCTTCCATGACCTCTGGCTCGGGACCAATAAAGATAATTCCTTCTTCTTTACATCTCCTTGCCAGATTTACATTTTCAGATAAAAAACCATAGCCTGGATGTATGGCATCCACATGATGTCTTTTGGCAAGTTGAATAATTTGTTCAATGTCAAGGTATGGTTTTAGGGGTTCATTATCTCTCCCGATCTGATAGGCTTCATCCGCTTTATAGCGATGTAAAGAATAACGATCCTCATAAGTATATATAGCTACGGTTTTTATTTTTAACTCAGATGCTGCACGTAATACACGAATTGCGATTTCACCACGGTTGGCAACCAGTAACTTTTCTAACTTTTTAAGTTGACTCATTAAACAGGATGATTTATAAAATGCAAAGAAATAAGATATCTTAATGACCGGACAGAAAAGAGTAAGTGTCCTTGTTGGGTCATTCAAAAATAATAAAAAATGGAAACTAAACTATGATTTTAAGAGCGAACTTTTCGACCTATATATTTTTATTTACAATAGAAGAAAGTATGACTGCTATAGCATTATAATTAAAAAGATGCAGTAGATATTAAATAATAAGGAGTACTTAAATATTTAAGTATACTCCTTATTATTTTAAAAAGGCTATTCAACTTTCTTTATTTTTCGCTGAAAACATGGAAAGAATAGTCAGTCCCACTTCTTCCATATAATATCAGATCTGCATTTTCCTCTTTTTGATAACGAGTGTAAGGAAAAAATATCGTTTTTTGTGACAACATTTCTGAGAATACTTCCTTCTTCATTTCACCAGTTACTAAATCAATTTCGCACCTTACAGGAACAGCTTCTTCGGGTTCCGTCATTTTTTTAGGATCTCCGGCAGGTCCCATAACCAGATTTTCGCTGTTATCATTATAAATTAATATTAACTTATCATTCAGGATAGCTGACGCATAAGAAAAATAATTTGTAGTCACCCATTCCGTGACCTGAACGAATTTGGAATATGATAAAACCTGGTTTTTGGGAATTCGCTTTGCCCAAAGGATATTTCCATCAATAGAAAAATTTACAGCAATAATATCTCCATACTCAACGTGCTTTAACCCACCTTCATAACGACGGTTAAAGTTTTCAAAAGTGCATACTACACTCCCGTCACTTTTGTCAATTGGTCTAAGATCTCCGAATTTTTTAATGATTTTTTCATCACCAGAGAGCAAAGTATCCGTTCTGAATTGTTCAAGAAAATCTTTACTAAAATTGCTGATTTTAGCAACTTTTACTTCTTTAGACTCACGATCAATATTCACAAAAGAAACTCCAACCAAAGACATTGTATCATCCTCTAACACCCCAACTAATCCGGTAAGAATAAGCTCATTTTGTTTATTTATATTTAAATCCTCATTATGGATAGAAAAGTTTTCAAATTTATTATAATCAAAAATTATCTTTTCTTCCCATTTTTCATATTCTCTGTTTGCATCAAATGATCCAATGAACAATTCTTTATTAATTCGTTTCAAATAATATACAGACCCTTCATTATCTAGGATATATTTCTTATTATCTAATTCTGTATTCAGATCTTTACAAACAAGCAACTCCAAATTCTCATTAAACAGATAAAACCTCTTAATACCTTTATTTATCAAATAATTAAATGCCTTCTGATAGATCAAAACTTTACTTTTATCTTCAGATACACTAATAAGAACACTCCCACTGTATATTTCATCACCAACTACAACGCTTATTATGTCTTTCTTTATGTCTTTCTCAACACCAGTCCTTTTATCTATAATTTGGGCAGCAATATTAGTTGTTCTTGTTTTCGGGGCGTAATAGCTATAAAAAATTACAAAATCATCATTTAACAAGGTAACACGTTCTATCAAAGCTGTTCTTCCATTAACTTTAATCTTCTTTAAAGGGATCGAGTAAACCTTTGAATTCTTATTCTTTTTATCGTAAGCTCCTATAACAAAAGTGTACTCAGATGCTCTGGCAGATGTATATATATAGTCCTCATCATCTCCTATAATTCCTTGCCTGTAGCCAGATCGTGGGTATTCGTCAATAACTCCAGGATGAAATCTTTGTGAATATATATTTGTTAAAAAGCTGAAGCAGAATAATCCAAGAAATAGATACCTGTACATTTTCATGTGCAATAAATTTAAGCTTAAAATTACTAAAAAAAGATACTTAAAAGTAAAGCAAGAAGGTTTAATAAATTCCCTTCTCACTAAAATCAATTCCCTTAAATAAACAAACCGTCTTGTTTATTTACCATATGTATGGAATGAATGCTTATTCCCCTTTATACCAAACAAAATAAGGTTAGTATTTTCCGTCTTCTGATAATCACTATTGGGAGAAAATATAGTCTGATGATTTGCTAGATCAGTGTATAGTTCTTTTTTTCTTTCACCTGTTTTTAAATCAAATTCATATTTCACAGTAACCATTCCACGAGTTTTTTTAAACTTATCGAACTTGTCTTCCATATTTTTCCCGATATTCTTCTTTGTATCATTATGAATTATTATGAGCTTATCATCAAATAACCCTGACGAATATGAAAAATACCTTTCAGTTCTCCAGTCTAAAGGGCTAAAATAAGGACGAATTCCTTTGGTTGAAGTCACCAGATAAAGGTATCGTGTCCATGAAAAAACCTGTTTTTTAGGCACTCTGTTTGCCCACAGCAGCTCTCCTTCTTTCGAAAAATTAACAATGACAACATCTCCGTATTCAATATATTGCTTATTAGAATAACGATCGCCTTCGTTTCTATAATACTCAAATATACAAAGAACACCTCCATCCTCTTTATCGACAACTTTGGCACTATTAAACGTCTTCTTCACTTTTACGGCTTTATTCTTTTTTATATCACGAGCTGTCTTGAACTGATCCAAAAATTCACTTTTAAACTTATTATATCTGGATATTTTAACCTCCTTAGACTCTCTATCCAAATTAATGTACAAAGCCCCGCATAATGCCATGTCCTCTTTCTTTTCTGACTTTGAGCTCACCAGGCCGGTAACGGTCAGTTCATTTTTCTTGTTAATATTTAATCTTACATTGTGCAAATAGAGATCTTCTACTTTTTCAAACTCTACATTGATTTTCTCCTCCCACTTTTCAAAATCCCTGTTGGCATCATAAGAACCTACATAAAGATTCATGTCTTTAAATCTTATGTAATAAATGGATCCGTCATTATCAATAATGGAATAATTATTCTCACCCAGACCTTTTGTTTTACTGTCATGCAATACCTCCATCTCCTGATTATACAGGACATATCTTACATTATAGCTTACCAATATCTTCGATTTATCTTCAGAAGCCTGAATAAAATAATGGCCATAATAATAGCCATACTCATCATCGATGGATAATAATTCTTGCTTCTCACCTTTAAACTGACCCGTATGTTTGTCTATTCGCTTTACAAAAAGATTGCTTTTTTTAGCTTTCTTATCGAAATAGCTGTAAAAGGCAAACACTTCATCTTTGAGCAGCACAGTAGAGACCAGTCTCACGAATTGACCTTTGATTTTTGGATGTCTTATAGGATATGCATATTTCCTGGTGTTATTATTCGTCTTATCATATGCTTCTATCTGAACTTCACCGAATCCATATTCAGTAATCCATCCAATAACATATATATATTTTTCATCTTCTCCCAATACCCTTGGAGTATACTTTTTGGAACCACGTTCAAGAGCGCCCAACTTAAGTTTTTGGGCATTTACATTACTAAAAAAACAAAAGCAAAATAAACTCAGAAATAAAAATTGAAACTTTTTCATATAAATTAATTGATAACTTTTTCAAAATCTTTAATAATAAAAGCAACCAGTTTCTGAAGCTTTAAACTATCCTTTTCAATCTTCCAGTTCGTATAGACACACTCTCCGGTTTCCGCATTATATAAAGAAAACACATACAACAATCTTGAATTGAAGATTTCCACAATTCTAAGAGAACAAATAAATTTTTTCTCGGAAAGGCTCCGATTGTTATTGTAAATATCCCCCATGGAAGGTATTGTCTTAATTCCATTTATATGGCCTTCTCTTTCCTGCAACCAACCTGCCAATACACAATAGTCGTTGTAGGAAGGAGTATCCTTGGTCGTCAGATACATTGTTGTTTTAAACGTGATGTTTTTATTAAACTGTTTGACTTGCTTTTGCAACTCCTCCACAAGCATTTTCTTTTCGTTTTGACTTATATCGTAAGATTTAGCCACTTCCTTTTCAAACTTGAAGTATTCCGGCTCAAAGACAACTATGTCATTGGCTTTTATACCTTCTCCAAACTTTTCCTTATACTTCTTTTCTTCTGCATCTAATTTTGCCTTTTCCTTAAATGATAGTTCTTGTCTAGCGTCTTCTTTGATTTTCTTTTCTTTAGCCAGGCTAAATTTTGCCAGAATTTTAGGATCATCTTTCAAATGGTATAAGCCTAGCAAATAAAAATTTTTATAATCCTGGCGAAGCTTTATCTTATCAGATATAGTATCACTAATAGGTACACCAAAACGTTCTCTGAACTGCTTCTCCGACTCTTGTTTTGAATAGAATTTCTCTGCAGAAATATTATGTTTCATCACAAGATCCTCAACAAGTCTTGTCTCCATCAAATCCAAAGAACGGTTAGTAGGAAACCTTTCTTTGAGTTTTGAAACTTCTCTTAATGCCAATGTATTTAACTGTACACCTGAAAGTTGTTTTAAAAGATAATATAACTGCTGTGACTCTCCTTCTCTATGTGAATAGGATGCGGCGGTATAATGCAACGCCTGCTGATTCTTATATATAGCAGAATAATAAAGACCTTTGGCGATAGCCAAATGCAGAAACTCCTTATCAGGATCTTTTTGCAACAAATAATAAGAAGTAAATATAGCATCACCGAAACTCCTGTTGATCAACAGACGCTGAACAACTTCATACATTGCCAGCTTCTTCACAGTTTCAAACTCGGTCTTCTCAATCACGAATTTATTTCCGTGTGTTTTGGTTTTAAGTATCAAACCTGAAACCCTCTTTTTTCTTTTATCAATATCCGGATGGGTCAGGAGTTGGTCATTCCTATTTTCTCTAGCTTCCAGCTTTTTGGTTTCATCCATATAGAAGCATGTAGGAACGCAAAAAAACTCTTTATTAAAATAGCTTTTATTAAATGGTATATCACCTATCGGTTTATGTGCTACTGCTAAATTGGAAAGGAGCGTTAATGCCTCTTCACTTTTATAAGAAGATTCATTATATAGCAAAAAGCCTATTGAATCTGCCTCCAGTTCATGTTCACGGCTTCTTCTAAGCTTGTATCTTAAAATATCATCGAGGGTAAGCTTCTTTCTGGCATTTGTTAGGCCATCCAGTTCTTTTGCTGTTTTAAGTTGTTCCAGTGTATGATGAGAGGTATAATGCGCTATTTCATGAGAAAGCACAAAAGCTAATTCTGCTTCAGATTCCACTCTGGCAATAAGTCCTAAAGTAACATAAATATTACCATCTAAGGTACTTAATGCATTGACCTCACTTGATTTTAAAGTGTATATATTAATCTTGTCTTTTAGATCAGCTCTATTCTTTAAAATTTCTGTTTTAATCTTATTTAAATAGTTAGTTATCGGATCTCCGAAAAGAATTAATCCGCTCTTAAAATAAAAATCATGGTTAAAGGCACTTCCCAGAATTAATTTTTCTTTTAATTCGTCCAGCTTTTCATCATTATTAAAATAGTCCTGAAGCAGATCATCCTGGAGTTTAATATAATCTTTTACCCCATTAATAAATAACAGAGGTATTTCTCCCTGACATTCCAGTACTTTGTAATTATTATGTGTAGAGGCTGGGGCAACTATCAAAAGGGCCGGCAGCAATAATGTAAATAAAAATTTCACAACTAATAAATATTGGTACGACAAAAAAAACTTCCTTAAATTTAAGGAATATTACCTAAAGTGGTTGATACCAATAAATAATTGCATGTAATAATCATTCTAATTTGGCATTCAATTCCAATGATTATTTTTCCTCCTGATTTTTTTTATCTGAGGGGTGAAATAAAAGCATTTGCATCGATCCCTGTCCCAGATAAATACAACTGAAAACTAAGACATTAGAAAAGAATAAAACTTGTAGATCAATTTTTCCTAAAAAAATAACTAAAATGAGTAATAACTTTAATAAAGTAAGACATTTCTCAAAAAGTAAAAAAGCTGAACTTTGAAAAATTTCATAGCCCAGCTTTTAAACCAAAAAGCTAAAAGTCTTTATCTTGCCATTGCAGACAGCAAATCTGCCTGAGTGATAATTCTCACTTCATTTTTTTCATCACGAACAAGCAATGCGGTGTTTTCCTTGGTGATCAATGACGAAAGTACATCTATCGTATTATCCAACCCTACAAAAGTAAACGGAGCTTCCATTACTTCTCCCACTGTAAGATCTTTCAGGCCTGGATTTTCAATCAACTTCTTCAACACCTTGGAATCTGTAAGACTCCCTACAAACGCATCACCATCTGTTACAGGGATCTGAGAAATGCCTTTTCCGTTAAGGATCTTCACTGCCTCTGCTACTTTATCGTTTTTAGCAATCGTAATCAACTTGCCATTTTTCTGATCAGCAATGATGTCTTTTGCAGTCGCAAAACTGCGGCTTTCAAGATATCCATGATCTTTCATCCACACATCATTATAGATTTTCGCAAGATATCTTGTTCCATGATCTGGCAAGATGACCACCATCACATCATTATCAGTAAAATGCTCTCTTGCATACTCCAACGCACCATACACTGCAGATCCGCTGGACCATCCGACAAATAACCCTTCTTCTCTTGCCAGTTTCCTGGTCATAACAGCTGCATCCTTATCCGTAACTTTTATAAACTGATCAATCAGGCTAAAGTCCACATTCTTTGGAAGGATGTCTTCCCCTATACCTTCTGTTCCATAAGGGAAAATTTCGTTTTCATCAAATACCCCGGTTTCTTTGTATTTTTTAAAAACAGAACCGTATGTATCAATTCCAATTGATTTGATTGATGCATTCTTTTCCTTGAGGAATTTAGAAACTCCGCACATCGTCCCACCTGTTCCGACACCGGCAGCAAAGTGTGTTACCTTTCCTTCTGTCTGACTCCAGATTTCAGGACCAGTTGTTTCATAGTGTGCAGCAGTATTAGAAAGGTTATCGTACTGATTCGGATAAAATGAATTGGGGATTTCTTTATTCAACTTTGCAGCAACGCAATAATAAGATCTCGGATCAGAAGGTGCTACGTTTGTAGGACAAATTATAACTTCCGCTCCTAGTGCGCGCAATACATCCACTTTCTCTTTGGACTGTTTATCAGTTGTGGTAAAGATACACTTGTAGCCTTTTGCAATAGCTGCCAGTGCCAGTCCCATTCCTGTATTTCCGGAAGTACCTTCTATAATGGTTCCTCCTGGTTTCAGAATTCCAGCTTTTTCTGCATCTTCAACCATCTTTAAGGCCATTCTGTCTTTTACAGAATTTCCCGGGTTAAAATATTCTACTTTAACCAGTATTGTCCCTTTTATTCCTTTGGTTACTTTGTTAAGTTTTACCAATGGAGTGTTTCCTATCGCCTGAATAATTGAAGAGTAGTACATAAAAACTTATAGTTTGCCTTTGTCAAAATTAGAAATAAGATCTTTGAATCAAAATTCCTGACACGTAATTCAACAAAGTTTAGGGAAGATAAGTTTTACTTAGATAAAACACAGTGAAATTTAGCCTACTCTAAGCCACTCAAATTCCATATAATTCCCTTCCTTGATAATTTATTATTATGGCCGATAATAAGGCATTATTGATGCAAAAATGATATTATGAGAACAAAACCTTACTACTCAATTAAATTATTCAATCACTATATTTCGTTCTGCTTTAAATTCTTTATAGTTTGTCAATAAATGAGTCGCCAAAACTGAATTCTCCTTTAACAAACAAGGGATGTTGTCTATTACCGGATATGCTAAAAAACTATCTTTAGAATACAGCAATGCATCATTATATTTTTTTAAAGGCGTTTTTGTTATCGGACAAACTAAACCAGGTTCATGACTATTATCTGCTTTTTTCTCAATTATAATAAGACCTGTAGGATTTAGAGGATTTGCACAAAAATCAAATAGTCTATGCTCAATAATCTTATAATCTAACTTTTGGGCAGTTTCATAAAGCTTCGTCACATACCCATGTTGTTTCATTCTTGCCTTTGCAGCATCATTTCCCAGTTCAAAAGACGGCTCAAGCAAAACCAGATATTTATTTGTTATTCTATATAATTCAGTTAAAGCTTCTACTTCTTTACCTCCATTAGGTTCTATTGAATGAGATGTATAAACAATATCAATTGAGTTATCCATCAAAGGAATTTCGAATAAATTTGCTGTGAATAAATTTATATTATTCAAATTCAAGTCATTTAAAAACTCCTTTGCAAACTTTAATCTTGACCAGGATATATCAAACCCTAAAATATTCTCTGGTCTGTTTTTAAGCTTTTTGATAACCATACCTAAGGTAGTAGCCTCTCCAACCCCTATCTCAACTATGGAATTAAAATTGCCTAAAGAATCAATTACTTTGGCTAAGGCTCTACTATAATTATTTACATATTCAGAGTTTTTGGCAAAGTGTTGAATATAAGATCCAGCTTGAAAATCATAGCTAATCAAAATATCTTCGATTGAATTTGATTCGCTTTTGCTAATATTCTTTAAATACTGAATGATATTTTCGCCTTTTGCATATATCTCTTTAATTCGCTGTAAATGCTTGAACTTTTCCATTATTTGTATTTAACTTTTATTTAAGATAATATCGCCTTACTCTTTCTTTACTATTCCAGCAAGCGTACAACTATTGAATATGATTGAGTTTTCTTTATAAATGTATGCTCTGGCAACTAAGTTTTGTTTAACCCCTTATTCAATGTATTAAACTTTTTTATTGCACAACTTCGTTTAATAATGAAAAGAAGTACACAAACCTTGAGTTTGCCTTTGTCAAAATTAGGAATAAGATCTTTCAAACAAAATTCTGACCCGCATTCCTCTAAAGATTAAGAAAGTTAATCTAAGGGGTTTCAGACAAAAGAATCAATATGAGGCCTTCCAGATTAAAAATTAATACTATTTGATTTCCAATCTCCTAAATATTAAATCATTATTCGTTAAAAACTTCAGAATATAAATACCTGGTTGTAGGAATGAAATGTCAAAATCATCAATAAATTGTTCGTCTCTTACATTCTCTTTGTTAAAACTCAACACTTCTTTTCCTTCTAAATTGATCAAACTGATATGCCATGTACCTATATTATTTGTCTTAACTGTAAGCATGTCTGAACATGGATTAGGGTAGAAATCAAATAAAGTATGATCTATACTCGGATTTATCGCTTTAATATTGGTATAACTGAATTTGGAATCTAAATCAACCATCTTTATCCTATAATACTTTTTTCTATTGTCATTATTATAGTCAGTAAAAGTATAATCATTAACAAGACCACTTCCACTACCAACAATCTCATTACTTATAGGCTCAAAAAGCATCTTATCATCAATTGCCTTTTCCACTATGTAATGTGAGTGATCAATTTCCAGTGCTGTTTTCCACTTTAAAACTACGTTTCCTTCATTAGTTTGATGAGCATCAAATGATAAAAAAACTGCAGGCAGGATACAACTAGTATCCAATATTATTTCTTTCCTCCTTATATTTTTCTCAGTGACTACATTATTGGCAACAAGATCCACACTACTCGGCAAATCACTCCAGGAAGTTACAGAATTGTCATCTCTTTGCATGAGCCTGAGGTGTTGCTCACAGACCATATTTTCAAACTGAGTTCCACTATAATCATATTTAATGGTATATTCAGGACTGATTCCTTTAACTACAAATGTTCCAAAATACGTATCTAAGGGATTATTCAAACCATTAAATTCATTAGGATATGCATCCACCCTATATAAATGAACCCCTTCAGGATTACCTGTTATATTATCCAAAATTACTGCTCCCTTACTAGTCAAAGATGAATTTGAACCTAATATCAAGTTCAGTCCGGTCCACCTAATTCCAGGATAATGATGTATACTTTCATTACCAATGGGTGCTCCTGAGTAAATTCTCTTTATTGTCTGTGCACTTGTAAAGTTTAGCATTGTCCATTCAAATTATGACCGGATGCATCAAGTACCGTTGTTCCGGAAAACTCATCAAATCTGTAGTATGCAATGAGATTTGCTTGGGGAGTATTTAAAGTTTTACACATATTGTCCCTGATGTCTGCCTCTGACCGTACCGAATACCATAACCTGACTTCATCAATTTTCCCATTAAAATGTCCTCTGGTATCCGTGGTGCTTCCTTGTTGAAAATAGGCGCCGATTAATGGATTAATTGAAGTATGGTTAACTACCACAGAGCCAATATTTTTTGTTAATGACAGTATTCCATTAATATATAATTTAACCTGACCTAAACTTTGAGAGTATGTTCCGGCAACATGCGTCCATTGTCTTAAGGGAATTGTTTGAGTTGTAATACTAAGATAATCTGTTAAAGAATTGTCAAAAACACCCATCTTCAAATTTCCTGCGGGCGTTATAAATAAGTCATATTCCCTTGTATAGGTTGTCTGGTGTTTGCTAAAAATACATCCTCCTACAGAATTATATGCTTCGGGGAAGACCCAAGCCTCTCTAGATATTTCACCGGATGGTCAAAAACAGGATCATCAGAAATAAGAACTCTCGTTGATGCTCCGTTAAAAGTTAAGCAATTACCAGATCCTGGACCTTGGCCAAGTACAGTAAGACTTAAAAAGTTTAAAAAAGATAATACCCCAATAAATCTTTTCATAAAAAAAAATTAGTTAGTAATCTACCAGACAATTCGGATTACTCCGTTGCTCCGGCCAGCAAATAAAGCACAGCCATTCTTACAGCAACACCGTTTTCCACCTGATTCAGTATCACAGAATGATGAGAATCTGCAACATCACTAGACAACTCCACTCCCCTGTTAATAGGTCCCGGGTGCATGATCATTATTTCTTTGTTAAGAGAATCTAACAAAGATTTATTAATTCCATAATATAAAGAATACTCCCTTAATGAAGGGAAATATTTGATGGTCTGTCTCTCAAGCTGAATTCTAAGAACGTTTGCAACATCGCACCACTCCAACGCTTTCTTAAGATCCAGCTCCACTTTTACGTTAAGATCTTTGATGTATTTTGGTAGAAGTGTGATTGGACCGCATACCATTACTTCAGCTCCTAACTTCTGTAATGCAAAAATATTTGAAAGCGCTACCCTTGAATGCAGGATATCACCGAAAATACAAACCTTCTTCCCCTCAACATGACCAAATTTTTCTTTTATTGTGAATGCATCCAGCAACGCCTGAGTAGGATGTTCATGTGTTCCATCTCCTGCATTGACAATTTTTGCTTTGATATGCTTTGAAAGATAATGAGGAGAGCCTACACTGCTGTGTCTCATCACAATCATATCCACTTTCATTGCAAGGATATTATTGACTGTGTCCAGCAAAGTTTCACCTTTCTTTACAGAACTGGAGGACGAAGAAAAATTTATAACATCAGCAGATAATCTTTTTTCTGCAAGCTCAAAAGACAACCTTGTTCTCGTAGAATTCTCAAAAAATATATTGGCAATAGTAATATCCCTCAAAGAAGGAACTTTTTTGATAGGCCGGTTAATTACTTCTTTAAAATTTTCCGCAGTATCTAAAATTAAATTTATGTCCTCTCTGGTGAGGTCTTTGATTCCAAGAAGGTGTTTAACACTTAAATGCTGCATTGTTAGGTTTTATTAATCAACCAAATATTATCGTCTTTCAATCCCTCTTCCTTTAATTCAACCAAAACTTTTTCAGATTCAAGGCAGTCCACCTCTACACCGATGTAATTAGGCTGAATCGGAAGATCTCTGCTGTATTTTCTGTCCACAAGTACTAAAAGTTCAACCTTTCTTGGCCTTCCGAAAGCTGTCATAGCATCCATGGCTGCACGGATCGTCCTTCCTGTATAGAGAACATCATCTACAAGAATTACATTTTTATCTTCAATAAGAAAAGGTACCTTGGTGGCATTGGCTTTTAAAGGATTGTCCTTTCTCCTGAAATCATCACGGAAAAAAGTAACATCCAGATAACCAATTTTTACTTCCTTTTGAAGAATGTCCTGAAGTTTTCTTTGTATACGTTCTGAAAAGCTAACACCTCTTGGCTGAATACCAAGAATAACAGAGTTGGAAAAATCACCGTGAAGTTCAATCAACTGATGACAAAGCCTGTCGATCGTAATTGAAAGATGTTCGGTACCGATGATGAGTCTTTTTTCCATTTAAAAATTTTTCAAAGATAATAATGAACTGTTTTTATTCGAAAAATTATATGAATTTTATTTCTCGGATAATTCAAGTACTCTGTCAAACTCCTCTTTTTTAACTGGCATTACAGAAAGTCTCGACTGTTTCACTAAACTCATGTTACCCAGAATTTTATCTGCTTTTATTGTTTCAAGGGTAACAGGATTTTTCAACTTTTTATGAGGGCTCAGATCTACTACTACCCAATTGGTATCATCCGTTGTCGGATCCTGATAAAATTCCTTAAGCACTTTGGCTATTCCTACAACTTCTTTCCCTTCGTTGCTGTGATAAAAGAGCACGAGATCGCCTTTTTTCATGGCTTTCAGATTGTTACGGGCCTGATAATTTCTTACTCCGTCCCAGAAAGTTGATTTATCCTTCTGAAGTTGTTCAAAAGGATACTTGAATGGTTCTGATTTTACTAGCCAGTGATTCATTTTTAGTTCACAATTTCCATTCAAAATTAACTTTTTCCTTTAAACCAGAAAGAAAATCTTTCGAAGGGAACCCTTATTCCTTCAAAAACATTTATGACCGTAAACCTTCATTGGTTTCTCCTCATTTTTATTTTAATTTTGAATTAATGGGCAATCAGGAAATTATCAACATCTTCAAACTCACAGCTTCATTAATGGAGCTCCATGAGGAAAATCCTTTCAAGATCAGAACATATCAAAATGCGGTCTATAATCTTGACAAAATATCCAGCGATTTAGCCACACTTTCATTAGAGGAACTTGCTTCTCTGGAGGGGGTTGGAAAAAGTATTGCCGGAAAAATTCAGGATCTGAATGCTACAGGTACCTTTCCTGAGCTATCCTCTTTATTGGCTCAGACTCCAAAAGGAGTCATTGATATTTTAAATATAAAAGGGATTGGTCCTAAGAAAGTAAGAAGTATCTGGAAAGAACTTGACATCGTTTCTACTGAAGGTCTGCTTGAAGCCTGCAACGAAAATAAAATTGCCGAACTAAAAGGTTTTGGTGAAAAAACTCAGGAAAGTATTAAGAAGGAATTGCTATTTGCTTCAGCTCAAAAAGACAAATGGATGTACGCTGAAGCTGAAGCCACCGCTTTGAAGCTTGAACAAGACCTTTCAGCCCTAAACCTGAAAGTATCTCTTGCTGGAGACATTCAAAGAAAGTCTGAGACTTTAGATACCATTCAGCTTATTATCGGGGAGAACCAGACACAGAAAGTATTTGATGCTGTCAGTGGAATTAAAACACTTGAGCAAAATATCAAAGCATCAGGACCATTTGTATGGAGGGGTAAAGATCTTTTAACTGAGATTAAGGTTGAAGTAAAAATATGTCCGGAAGAGCGTTTCGGAAACTTTGTATATCTTAATTCTGCATCTTCTTCCCACCTAAAGGCAGATCTGGGAAATTCCTCAAACCTGTTCCAGCTTTTGACCTCCAAAGACTTTCAAAATGAACAGGAGATTTTCAGCCACTTGAATTTTCCAATTATTGTTCCCGAACTTCGGGAGGGCTATGATGAAATAGAAAAGGCAAGAGAAAACAAACTCCCGGAACTCATTACATACAACGATCTGAAAGGAACCTTGCACAATCACAGCACCTATAGTGACGGTGTTCATACTCTTGAACAAATGGCCATGTATTGCAAGGAGCTTGGATTCGAATATCTGGGAATCAGTGATCACTCCAAATCCGCTTTTTATGCCAATGGCCTGCAAGAGTTCCGTATTACAGAGCAGCATGCAGAAATTGATGCTTTGAATAAAAAATTAGCGCCATTCAAAATATTTAAAGGTATAGAATCTGATATCCTGAATGATGGCAGTCTTGATTATGAAGATTCTGTTTTAGCATCTTTTGATTTTATAGTTGCTTCTATCCATTCTAATTTGAAAATGGATAAAGCCAAAGCTACTGAAAGGCTTATTAAAGCTATCGAAAATCCTTATACCACAATGCTTGGGCATCCGACAGGAAGATTGTTACTTAAAAGAGAAGGATACCCTATAGACCATAAAAAAGTAATTGATGCCTGCGCAGAGAATAATGTGCTTATCGAAATCAATGCACACCCAAGAAGGCTGGACATGGAATGGAAATGGGTTAGATATGCATTGGAAAAAGGTATCATGATCAGCATTAATCCTGATGCACATGAGATGGAAGGATATCTGGACATGCACTATGGGGTACATGTAGGAAGAAAAGCCGGCCTTACCAAAGAGATGACTTTTAATGCATTAAGCATGCAGGAAGCAGAACAATACTTCAACAAAAAGAAAAGCAGCTCTAAGATTTCTTCCAATGCCTAAAATACTGGTTTTACGATTTTCATCTATAGGCGATATAGTGCTTACAACTCCGGTTGTAAGAAATTTAAAGCAACAGCTTTCCGGCACAGAGATACACTACTGTACCAAAAGTCAATTCCGTATTCTTTTTAAGGATAATCCCTATATTGACAAGGTCTTTTATCTTGATAAATCGTTAAACAACCTGATCGAAGAGCTTAAGAGAGAGGACTACGATTATATCATCGATCTTCACAATAATCTTCGCACATCAATCATTAAATGGAGACTTGGGAAAAAGTCATTTACTTTTGATAAGCTTAATCTTAAGAAATGGTTGCTGGTAAATCTCAAGGTTGACATGTTACCCTCTTTGCATATAGTTGACAGGTACATGGCGACTGTTAAAAAATTAGGTGTTACCAATGACACTAAAGGCCTTGATTATTTCATTCCTCCCAAGGATAAAGTCAACCTTCAGAACTATGGATTGGAACCGGATAAATATATTGCATTTGCCATAGGTGCACAGCACGCAACGAAAAGACTTCCGCTTGATAAACTAATTGAAGTATGTTCTTTGCAAAATATGCCAATTGTCCTTTTAGGTGGGAAAGAGGATAAAACAACAGGAGACTCAGTTGCTGTTGCATGCAAAGATTTGCCATTTCAGGTTATTAATCTGAGCGGACAACTTTCACTGAATCAGTCTGCGTCTTTTCTTGAGCAGTCAAAATTTGTAATAAGTCACGATACCGGGCTCATGCATATAGCCTCTGCCTTCAAAAAAGAGATTTATTCTATCTGGGGAAATACCGTTCCGAAATTCGGTATGTATCCTTATCTAACAAAATATCATATACTTGAAAAGAATAACTTAAACTGCCGACCTTGTTCAAAAATTGGTTATAGACAATGTCCAAAGGGACATTTCAAATGCATGAATGAATTGGATCTCAAACAAGAATTTGATATAATAAAAAAACAGGAAAACCCGGTTTCCCGAGCCTTCCCGAATTAATAACCTTAACTTTGGTTGCGCACAACCAATTATATAACGACTCAGAAATATAAATAATTCACTAAGTTGACAATTTATATTTTACAAAATAAAAAAGAGCCTTTGATTTTATTAATCAAAAGGCTCTTTTTTTAAGTGAATAAGGCTTATTGCTTTATTATATTTCCCGAATTAATCATCTTTTCTCCATGGAAGAGAACCACGTGATAAAATCCAGGTTTAAGCTTTTCTCCAAACGAAGTTTTTCCATTTGAAACAGATTCAAACGCCATTCTTCCAAGCTCATCATAAACCCTTATCATAGAATTCTCCGGAGCATCAATTATGAAATCGGAAGCCGAAGGATTAGGGAATATTACAAGTTTATTAGAAGCAGGTCCATCAATGGAGGACACCACACGACATTTAATATTCTGAGCGTCTATCACTGCGAAAACCGGTGTTCTAGCACAAGCATTTCCTGCCTGAATTTTAATATCAAAGACACCAGGGAAAGATGCTATCTCATCATTTCTTGTATCATCTGTTATGTCTATGATACCTGCAACATCCATGGTTGAAAAATTTGCTCCATTTTTAAACCATACCAATTGATTTCCAGCAGATGGAATAAGCTCATAACTTCCTGCCCCTGGCACTTCTATCGGAGTCGGGAAATTTAAAGTATAGTAAGTATTAAATGGAGCATTGCTCTGAGCACCTGTACAGGCTACACCTGTTGGAGTATAACTTTTTATAATAGATCCGTCTTTCCTCAGGTCAAAGGTAATTGTAACCATATCTCCACTATTGCAGCTATAAATAAAAGGCAATACTTTCATTTGGGTTATTGCAAAAGCTCTTGAAGCAGTAAATTTTATTCCAATAGCCCCTCCATTCTGAGGAGATGCCAGAGTATGAGATGTAGAGGAAGGACCAGCAGTAGTTGAAACAGAATTGCCATCCTGAACATAATATGTTTTTGAAGAAGTGATGCTTGGGCTATAAGTTAAACCTGTAGCGAGTGAAGTTCCCCCAGTGGCATCTGCATACCATTCATAAACCCCACTGGCTGCATTTACTTTCAGATTTGCCTTCCCAGCCTCACAAATGGTATCATTAACAACACTCAATAGTTTTGATGCAATTACAATATTATCTGATTTTGAAGGACATCCGGTCGCACTTATCGTTCCCACGTATGTTCCAGCCTCTGTTGCAATATATCTTTGAGCTGTAGCACCATTAATTACCTTGCCATCTTTTGTCCAGCTATAAGTGATACCTGTTTCGGAAACTCCTAGATCCAGTGTTACTGAAGTCTGGCTGCAAAGTTCCTGATCAGTGCCAAGATTAACTGCTGGCAACACTCCAAGAATTTCGACACTTGCTTCTGTGAACCACGAAGTAAGAGAATCAAGTCTACACTTGTAAACCCCGGCCTCAGTAATTGTCAGAGTATTTTGAGTTGTTGAAGCCGGAGAGATCATAACTCCATCTTTGAACCAGGTGAATGTTTTAACGTTGTCTATTGCCACCTTTGAATGAAGTAAATGACTTGTTTTGCCACAGATTGACCCGTTCGATCCCAGGTCAGGAGTCGTTTTACCAAATTTGGCAGTATTTACAGGATCAAGTTTAGAGTTGATAAAACCAAGTACCCCTACAAGGCAGGCATTGTAATCAATACCACTTTCGGAATATCTGTATTGATCTATGTGATCAACATAAGTAGAGGGCGACCTTGATCCACCAACCAATAATCCCACTTGCTGGTTTTTGGTAGGAATTAACATTGCCATTTTAGGTCCACCATCAGCAGGATTTTCATCATTGAGGAAAACATTCCGATGATGAGGATGCTTTGGAGAATTTGCTCCAAAACCAACAACAAATGAATAGTTTGAAGAATTTTTACCAAGGAGATAATCTACGTTATCATAAATAAATTTATGAGGGGTAGCGTCAGTGCCATTAAGTTTTTGCCAAAGTGCCACTAATAAGGCTGCATTTGCATTGTAACGAAGTACCCCCCAGGATGCATTCCCTGAAGAGAACTGACCATCGGCCTGTGTCTTACCCAGGTAAAGTTCGTTGATAATAGTATTAAAAGTAGATTTTGCACCGCTCTTCTCTAACAATGCAAGGTTATATATTGCGATTTCACCATTATTTTCATAGTCAAAGCCAAAATTATTTCCAGTAATATCATAAGCACCGGCATTATCTTTATGAATAGTGAATTTTAAGGCTTCGTCTTTATAACTTGTAGTATTGGTAGCCCAGAACAGTTCAGCACACATTGTTGCATAATCATCTTTCCAGTTCTTGTTTGCACCATAAAATCCTCCTTCAAAAGCTCCCACAGTTCCCGGATGCGCTTTAGCATAACTATATGCATATAAAGCATGTTGTAAACATAAGTCTGCATAAGCAGGGTCAAAAGGTCTGTACATTCTTGACATCAAAGCTAATGTGGCGCCACAGAAGGACGGCATAGAGGCATCATTAGGGTTTTTGTATACAGGTCTTGGATCTCCACCATCTCCAACTGCAAGAGTTTGCATCTTAACAGACGTTACCCATTTGTTATGGTCATAATTACTGTTCCCAACCTGATAATAGAAGGTAGTAGCATTTCGTGTACATTTTATAAAATAATCTGTTGCATGTTTTACCTCATCCAGAATATCAGGAATTCCATTGGGATCATGCTTTTTGCCTTCCCAGCTCCAGTTTCCCGACGCTTTGTATCCTTTATATTCATATGAATAATAGTCATCATATCCGGCTGGAAACTCTGCGTATGCTTTAAGAAGCATGTAAGCAGAATAAAACTCTGTTTGGCCATATTTTACGTGGTCTCCACAATCATGCCAACCACCTGAAAGATCATATCCATCTGTATCTTTATCGTTGATAAAAGACTTACCTCTCAAGGCCTCAGGAACCCCTGCCGGTAAATGCCCGGAAATTAACCAGTTGTTTTCTCCAGACCTTTGCCCTCCATACATTCTGGTTGTCATCCACAAGGCCTTTTTATAATCCTGACTAGCAAATCCTTGTGCACTTGCACCGAAGTTTACTGCTAAAAGAGAAATTAAAATTAATAATACTAATAAAGGTTTATTCATTTCCTAAATTGGTTTTAATATATAGAATCCAGGCAAAATACCATATTGTATATACTATTTCAATAGAAATTGTAACCTACCGGAAAATAATTGTAAAAATTGTATCTATTAATTGAAAACTAGGGCTTTCAAGAAGGGAACATCGAAAAAATGAAAATAAAAAACCCGCGTTGCCACGGGTTAAGTTCTTTTGCCTCTGTAAATAAAATAATTTATATTTTCTTTACATTCACCGCGCTAAGGCCTTTTTTGCCATCAACCACTTTGAAAGCAACTTTATCATTTTGCTTTACTTTGTCTTCGAGACCTGTCACATGAACAAAAATTTCCTGGTTTGAACTTTCATCTTTAATGAAACCATAACCTTTGCTCTCATTGAAGAATTTGATTGTACCTGTATTCATAAAATAAGTAATTAATTTCCCTAAAGTTAAAAAAATATTTAATATATGCCTACAAATCGGCAAAAAAATTACATCAAAAAAAAATATCTAAAGGAGAGACTTATTGTTAATTCTCTCCTTTATTAAGCTTATTTTCAAGCAAGAAGATAATTTTCTCCTTATCAGAAAGCTGCTGTTTTAGTAGCTCAACCTCCTTTTTCATACGCTCATTCTCCTGTACCAATTGCTCATTGAAAATTTTCTGATCTGACAAGGCTCTCATAATATCCTCTTTTTCAGAAGATTCAGCTTTCCACTTAAAGATTTCCTCAACAGTAACTTCCAAAATGGAAGCTATTTTCTCCAGACGATCTACCGTTAGGGAGATCGCTCCGCGTTCAATTTTACCATAAGTTGAATAGTCAATTCCTAATTGATAGGCCAGATACTCCTGACTTATTCCCTTTTGCTTTCTAATTGATTTTATATTTAGTACAACGCCGCTCACTGATTAACAAATTTAGATAATGGAAATATCCTATAACAGGGTATAAAAAGACTACTACAAGAGTTTAAATATCTGAAAGAGCAACATTTAGGCTTTTAAAGCTCATATATTCTTTTTATTCCTGTACTGAATAAAGAACAAACAGCTAAAAATTAAAATTCAATTAAAAGCACTGAGGATGAATATAAATTTAAAAAAGAAGGGCAGGTTTTAATTAAAACCTGCCCTTAATAGTAAAACATGTTAAATCCCTGTAAAAATTACATTGATTTAAGTAAATAAGATTTCAGATCAGTGAAGTCAGAAGTTAACGGAAATGCTTCTTTTTTCTTGTTTACAACTGCCTGAAGTCGCTCAGGAAGCTCGATTTTTTTATTAATAATATCCTCAACAACTTCTATAAATTTGCTTGGGTGAGCCGTAGCCAGAAATACACCTGAAAATTTTTCGCCTGTTGTTTTGGCATATTCTTTTAAGCCCAGATAAGCAACAGCTCCGTGAGGGTCCATAATATAGCCTCCAGCTTTATAGACATTCTCTATTGCCTCTGCAGTCTCCTCATCATTGTATCTTGTTCCAAAAATATCTTTCTTTATAGCTTCAAGATCCTTCCCGTAAAGCTCTACTAGTCTCGCATAGTTGCTGGGATTTCCAACATCCATTGCATTTGAGATAGTCGCTACAGATGGACGAGGACTGAAAATACCGGTTTCAAGGAATTCTGGCACTACATCATTGGCATTTGTAGAGGCTATAAATTTATAAATAGGCAGGCCCATTCTTTTTGCAATAAGTCCGCCGCAAAGATTTCCAAAGTTTCCGCTTGGTGTTGAAAAGACGACTGGCAGCCCTAATGACTTCAGTTTTGAGAACGCATAAAAATAATAGAATGACTGAGGGATCAGTCTGCTTATGTTTATACTATTGGCTGAAGATAGATTTATTTTGCTGTTGAGTTCTTTATCCAGAAAAGCTTCTTTAACCAGTCTTTGACAATCATCAAATGTACCATTAACCTCAAGCGCTGTAATATTCTGGCCTAAAGTGGTTAATTGTTTTTCCTGAATATCGCTAACTTTGCCACTAGGGTACAGAATAGTGACTTTAATTCCTGGCATACCAAGAAATCCTTGCGCTACAGCACTGCCTGTGTCTCCCGAAGTCGCTACCAGTATATGAATCTCCTTTTTTTCCTTTTGAAGGAAATACGACATGATCTTAGCCATGAATCTTGCTCCAAAATCTTTGAATGCAAGAGAAGGTCCATGGAATAATTCAAGTACTGAAATATTGTCCTCCACTTTTACCAGTGGGGCATCAAAAGAAAGTACATCGTCAATGATCTTTTTCAGATCTGCATCAGGAATTTCATCTCCTATTAATGTTTTTGTAACCTGAAAAGCAATTTCCTGAAAAGAAAGCTTATCAATAGTATCAAAAAACGAGGATGGTAACTGAGGGATAGATACGGGCATAAATAGACCGTTATCATCAGG
>JAEYZG010000056.1 GCA_023428135.1 Bacteroidota bacterium
AAAACCAGCTATCTTAGTACAAGCAGTGTCGATTACAGAGCATTCTTTTTTTTCATGAGAATAAGATTTAAAATTTTGCTTATAATTTACACTGCTTGCTAGAAACTACCGAAGGTTTAGTTCAACAGCAGTTTGGCAAAATGGCGGGTTCTGCGCTAAATTCAACGGCACTTCTTCGATTGAACTTTTGTACAACTGGACATTTGTGCTTTCGATTTCCTCCACTTCGCCAAGCTGCAAAACGTTACCCTGCAAAACAATAAATCTGTTAAAGTAGAAATAGTATAAACTGTAATTTTAAATTAGATGAAGATATTTTATTCCTTATTAGGTGCATTGCTGGTTGGAACGGCTGGATTGTTTGCACAAAGCAATGTCTATTATGTGGATGTTAACGGCAATGACGGCAATGTGGGCTCAAAGGAAAAGCCCTTCGCGACACTCAATAAGGCAAACGCTGTCGTGAATGCGGGCGATACCGTATGGATTCGTGGCGGTGTCTATAACCTCCGCGATACGATTTATGTCAAGACTTACAACATATCGGCGGGCATTCACTTGACTGCGAGTGGCGAAAGCGATGACAAGCGCATCCATTACCTTGCGTATCCTGGCGAACGCCCTATTTTTGACGGAGCAAACCTCTTGGTTGGGGCGGGTTATGATCGTTACGATGGTACAATTCAAAGTGTACAGTACACCTCGCCTATCGTGGTTGAAGCAAAATACCTGCATCTGAAAGGGTTCGAGGTTCGGGGCGTTCCCATGAAGCATAATTCAAATTCGGGTATTTATATTCTTTATAGCAAGCATATCTTCCTGGAACAAATTGATAGTCATCATAATAGTGGTCCTGGATTCTTCGTCAACGACGGACGTGCTAACGGCGGCGGTCATTACTTTTTGAACTGCGACGCCCATGACAACTATGACCCTTATGGTCGCCAGGGCGATGGAGAAAATGCCGACGGTTTTGGAGTGCATTACCAAGAGAGTGGTGATACCACCAAGTTCTATGGATGTCGTGCCTGGTGGAACAGTGATGATGGTTTTGATTTTATTAATCAGGAGGTTCCTGTAATTGTGGAGAACTGTTATGCCATGGGAAATGGCTATAGCGATTATGGAACCAAATTGCCGCCAAGCGGAAACGGTTATGGCTTTAAGATGGGGGAAAGCAAGAAAGGCAAGGGGCGCCATGCCATTAAGTATTGCGTCGCCTGGAAAAATAGGGCCTCAGGTTTTTATGCAAACTACACCAGCGTTGGTAGCAAATGGCTCAATAATACCTCCTACAATAATGGAGATCGTTCTTTTAATATGGCGTCTACAACCTATGATTCTCAGGGTAGAGAAACAGCCCCAGTCGCCGTGTTGACGGGCGACAATGTCCATGTGTTGAAAAACAACATTGCCTACCCGAACACGCTTTCTCGTATCGGTGGAGAAAACGCCAGTGGAGAAAACAATACCTGGAACTTGAATCTGAATTTGACTGAATCGGATTTCTTGAGTCTCGATGACCCGAGCATGACTATTACGGGCGTAGACCTCTCGATGATAGCGGGGGCGTTAGGCCCGCGCATGGCTGACGGCAGTTTGCCCGATGTAGATTTCTTGAAGCTGACGGCAGGGAGCCGCGCAATTGACAAAGGAGAGGATATCGGGTTGCCCTTTGCCGGGAGTGCACCCGACTTGGGTGCGTTTGAATATTCAAGCATAATCACTGGAACATATAAAAAAGAGTTACAATCGGAATGGGATTTAATTTCAACAAATGGTATGCTTACTATTGAAGGAAAAAATATAGAAAATGTAGTAATATTGAATAGTAATGGACAAATAATAGAAACAAAAGAAGTTAATGGTGCAAATACTATTATTCATTTTAGTGTAGAAGCTAAAGGATTGTACTTTGTAAGGGTCGCGACAAGTACTGGTGTTTCGGTTAAGAAAGTGTTTTTTCAATAGTGTCATTAATATATAACGCAGGGTAACAATATGGTATAAACCATACTTTTCGGGATACGGTTCATACACTGAATGTTGTAGGGCAATTTAGGACGACACTCAATGCTGGCAGAAATCATTGACAAATCTTACGGGCTTTTTGCAAAGTATACCCCGACAAGACTGTTGGACATTTGCACGGACTGCTGTATGACACCTGAAGACGAAGGTAAATTAGCCTGCTCGCCTGTTAGACAAATTTCCAGAGGCCTCTTAGCTGATTACAATGACGGTGCTAAGCCTGACAAAACAAGAATTGAAGAAGTCAAACATTTCCTTCCAAGGTGTTGGGCTTAATCGGACAGTTTCAATTTCCGACACATTCGACTGAGATGTCATTCTCAAGGCACATGCCGTTTGACATAAAGGGTAAAGCAAAGGAGCAACTTTCCCATTTTCTATTCTTTCAATAGATTGCCTATCCTTATTACAAGCCCTGGCAAGGTCAGACTGACTCCATCCCTTTTGTGTTCTTAACTCAACGATACTTTACACTCTTATGTCCAGCTAGCAGTTTTAACAGAATTTAAAATTTGTTAGATTAGGGGTATAAGAAAAATAAGCGCAATATGGCGTTTATTCAAATGTTGTAGGTAATTTATTTTTGGACAATGGACGTTTCAATATCATTATCGGAAATCTTAGTTGCAGTGTTGACCCTTGTGGCAGCGGGATTTGGATTCATAATTAAAGAACAAAAGGAAAAGTTAAAGGCAATTCAAAATCAACTGTCCGACAAGAAATATACAGTGTACAATGAAATCTTTACTGTTTTCTTTGACATTCTGAAGGGACAAAAGGGATTAAAAGAAACGGGCGAAAAAGATTTAGCCACGAGACTGATTGATATAAAGAAGGACCTTTTCATTTATGCTCCGGACAAAATCGTCAAGAAGTTCATAGAATGGAATAGATATATTTCAAATAATGCTGGTGACATAAAACATGCAAGGATTTATTTGGAACTTTTTGTACTGATTCGTCAGGATATGGGTCACGAAAAAACAATAATAGTTGAAGACGATATTCTGCGTTCCATCATGACGACAGACGAGGAATTCGGTAAAATGAAAGAGTTGATTAAAAAATAAACTACCTACAACAAAGCATATAAATCATGCCGGCAGAGTTTGATGATTAATTATTAATAAGGTCTGCCGGCACGCTTTATATGCGAACGTTGGCAGTCAGTTATGGACGGGGCCTACAAACAGAATATTATGACATTTAATGATTTATATTTTACAACAAGTAGTGGCGTCAAACTCAACTACGTAAAAGGACAAAACAATGGAAATCCCATCATATTTATTCCTGGACAAAGTGCTACTTGGGAAAACTATAAACCAATTTTGAGTCTCTTATCTGAAAAAAATCAGGTGTTTTCGTTAAGTATCAGAGGACACGGAAAAAGCGATTGGACAAAAGGAAATTACAACTTTAATATTATAGGAAACGATATTGTTGAATTTATCGAGCATGTCGTAAAACGGCCGGTAATTCTTGTTGGTAATTCAAGCGGTGGACTAATTAGTTTGTGGTTAGGAGTAAACAGACCAGATTTAGCATTAGGCATTGTTCTTGAAGATGCACCATTGTTTAGTGCAGACTATCCAAGAATTAAAGAAGAGTATGTGTTTGATGTTTTATCAAAAACATCTCATTATTTAAATAAGGACAACCCCGACTATCGAGGACTTTTTAGTGTAATGGAACGACCCTTACCAAACGGACAAAGTAAATTTTTACCTGCTTGGTTATGTAAATTCCTTGCATTCTTAATAACTCGTCAGGACAATTTTATTTTCCATTTCTTAACTCAACTTTTACCTAAAAAAATTAAACGCCTAATTACGGACCTTCCAACTTTTGACCCGGATTTTTCGCAGTCATGGGTGGACGGTAGAATATACGAGGGACTAAATCACGCAGATGCATTACGAAAAATAAAATTGCCGTTGCTAATTTTACATAGCAATTGGTATCGGACAAAAAAAGGACTAATTGGTGCCATGGACGATAACGATGCAAAAATGGCCCAGGAACTTGCACCACATGCAAAGTATTTACGAATTAATGCAGGACATGGAATACATACTGAAAAACCAAATGAATTTTCAAATATAATTGTAAACTTTACAAAAGAAATAAACTCCGAACCGCTTAACCTCCCCATGTTGAAGTATATTTGACTTCAACCTACCAATGATAGCAAGTTTATTAATTTTGCATGCTGTTAACTATGAGTCCTATTTCAATCAAAGTTTTTCTGAATGCCTGAAGATCAGGAAATAGAAAAAAGATCAGAACGTAACAATCTTAGCCATTGATATCTCCAAGGCTTTGGATATTTCATATATAGAATAAAGCGATGGCGCAACTTTTCCATTTTCTATTCTTTCAATGGATTGTCTATCCTTATTACAAGCCCGGGCTAGGTCAGACTGACTCTATCTCTTTGGGGGCTTAATTCAACGTTGCTTTACACTCATATGTCCACTAGCAGCAGTTTTAACAGAATTAAAAATTTATTAGATTAGGGGTAAAAGAAAAATATACAGCATTTGGTATTTCTTCAAATGTTGTATGCTGTTTAATCTTGGATTATGACGGAGAAGAAACAACTGACAGGAATAGGATATTGGCATCGCTTCGATGAATCTGATTTCCCCGATCCAGGAAATTTTGTTGATAGAGAATGGGACAAAGAGGAAAAGGAAAGGATTTTAAGATATCTCCAATCGGGACGATCAATGCCTTATGCGGCCATGGGAGTTAGTTGGTGTCGATTTAGGTGCGGAGTAAATCATTTAGGAGCAGGTGAATTGACAGATGGAAAATACGTTTGGCCAGAAGGACTAGCTCACTATATTGACAAACATGAAGTCAGATTGCCGACTGATGTCGTTGCGTTCATGTTATCGAATAAAAATCCTGTAGTTGTCAGTGGTGACGACATTTACATAGATTGGACTTGGTGGAAAAAACAGAAGGGCTTTAATACGGCAATTACAACATTTAATGACCCGCTTGACATTGGAATACTTTCCATTGTTCAGAACAACAGCATACAGAAGCTTACGCAGGGCGACCTTTTACGAAAATATCTTCTAGACTCTTATGGCGTTAAGGGGAGGCTAGACGCTATTGACAAAATTCTGATGGGAGAAGAAGTTAGGATAAAAGGGCGATTCAAAAATGTTGATGACTTTATTTCTGATATTCGTGGTGTAGGATTGCATGGTAAGTTCGAACGGTTAACGATTGAAGATTACGGTAAAGATTAAACGTTGCAGCCAGTAAAGCATATAGATTATGCCAGCAGAGTTTGGGGATTAGTTATTAACTTGGATACGAATGTTCCCTGTCATTGAAATAATATGAGAATTAATTTAACGTCAATATTGGTACTATTTATTAATAGTTTAGTACATGGACAAAATATTAAATATACTCAACTTGCTAGTTTTAAAAACAAATCCATTTCAATATATAGTGTAAAATTTAATTACGAATATACTGATACAAATCTTAATGAGAAGGACAAACCTTTTTACGAAATCATCATGACTTTTAATAATCATCATGACACTGTTAGAATAGAATCCAATGATTATGTTACTAAATATCTTGATACCCTTTATGTAAATCCTTTTCAGATTGATAACAATAAGGAGGGGGTAATTATCACAAGGAAATTAAAAGAGAGAAGCAATTTAGGAGAGCATGGAGATTATATTATAAATAAAACAGTAAATGAAATCTGGGATATAGAAAGCTGCAAAAGAATTTTTTCAAGTATTAATAATTTTAGTTTTTATAGCGATTTCTATAGCTATTTTGAAGATTCAATAACATTAACTGAATACTCAAATTTTTCTTATCACTATGAACTTAAATTTATTGAAGGGAAAATTGTTATTAGCGATATCAAAATCATAAATCGAGTTAAATATGGTGATGAGAAAAATTGGACTCAAATAAATAATCCAGATTCATATCCTGGTTTTGATGAGTGCTTAAAGCCTGACTTTGAGGAAGGCGTTTATTATTTCCAGAATGGTGTATATAAAAAAAGTAAAAGCGGCGGGTAGCATTAGGCTGTAGCTCATAGGGGTAGCACGTATGTTCCCGCACTATGGTGCGCCCCCCTCGTTCGTGCCCATGAATAAAGGTGCTGAAATAAGAAATAAAAAGATCCATCCCTTTAAAATATATGACCTGTATTAACTAAAAGGTCTAAAAACAAAAAAAAGCTACCCTTTTTGAGAGTAGCTTTTGTAGTCCGCAGGGGGAATTAAACCCGTAAACCCAATACAATAAAGAGATTTCCACTTTGCTGAATACATTTCATTCCTTCACCAGCTTCTTATGCACTACCTGTCCGTTTATTCCCAGTTCCAGGAAATATATTCCGGGATTCATATTTTCAGGAAGCTTTAAAGTATGACTGCTGCCGGACAATTTCATTCCGGTTTCCAATTCCAATCCTTCTGATGTTAATAGCTTATAGGAAGATATATCATTTATAGTACCAGATAAGTCAATATTCAGCCAACTGGACTGTATCGGGTTCGGATATACCTTGATCTGTTTGGACAGGGCATCTTTAATACTCAAAGCAATATATTCCAATTTCACTACCTGCTCAAAGCTGTTTCCAAAGCTATCGGTGGCTTTGACCTTGATGGTATAATCAATTTTAGTTTGTGAAACACCCTGTTTTAACTTTAGAGTATCTCCGTCTATTTCAAACAAGTGATTATCCACCGCCCCTTCGCCATCAATCAGTTCGAAACTGTAAGCTGAAAAACTTTCATTGCAGACGTTAACGGAGATGATATGGGATAATTTGGAATTACTATAGTTTTTATTTACCTCCATATGTTGATCGTTTCCGGTAAATTGAATCGAGTCTTTCAACATACTGCAGGAACCATTTTCTATCTCTACTTTGTACCAACCACTGCGGCAAACGGAGATGGTGTTGGCCTCACCGCTGTCTAGAAAAGCTCCATCTTTGTACCAGGTAAATATTGCTCCCGGAATGGTTTCGGAATATTGAATGGTATTTTCACTTTCCAATTCCAGATTTCCTTTCACAACCGGGGCATCTGTATAAAACTGGAACGGATTTTCAGGTACTCCCTGCACAGCATTTTCAGCAAAGAGTAACTGTATCGCCAGATCAATCACCTCATCGTTTTCCGAATTATAGGCTTTGAATGTAAGCTTTTCTCCTGTAGCCAAATTGCTATAAACCGTAAGGAAAGCGAGTGCGAGATCGTTAAACTCCGTAGAAAAGGTAGCAGTACCTCTCAATTCATTCCCGACAAAGGCGGCAACCCTGTTGGAAGGGTTGCCTGAAAAAACACAGCCATTAACCAAAACACCTGTTATGTTCATGCTAAACTGATAGTCTGCCGCGCGTACCTGCCAATCAGGATTTTGAGCAAGTGATGAAAATCCTGAAAAAGAAACCAGCATCAATAGTAAGGTCTTTAAATTCTTCATAATCTGTTTTCTTATTTCGTGAATTTCAGAACTTCTTTCTTTCCATTTCTGGTTATTACTACACTGTACATTCCATTTGCAAACTCTTCCGTCGGGTAGGTGAAATTGTTTACTCCGGCAGATGCCTGACCATTATACACTTCAGCTATTTTCATTCCATGGATAGAATATATTTCTATGCGCACTCCGCTAACTTCTTTTGCCGTCAATTGAATATTTAGATTCTTTTCCGTACCCAAAGGATTCGGATAGACAAGCGCACCTTCAGTCACAGCCAGTTCAGCATCATCAGCCAGATGAAATTTAAAACTTGACGGGTATCCAATAAGAGCGTCTGAACTGAACTCAACTTTTTCTGCCAATGCAATTTCATCAGCACTTTCAGAATGTTTAAGGAAGAAAGTGATCTCACCTGTCGCATAATCACCCTGAACGGTCAGGTAATACAGTGCGTCCAGATTCTCAACAGCTCCGAGATATTGCCCGTTTGCATTTTGAGCTACAAGTATATAATCCTCAAACCGCTCAGGATTAGCCGTCACCAGTTCGGCAACAATAGACATATTGCTCTCTTTCAATTTTACATCCAAACCGTCAAAGGATGTAGCCACCTTTGTATTGGCAAAAACAGTTTTTTCCGGATAGATAACCTGACCTTCGGAAGAGGCATACAGCATATAGCCTTTACCAGGCTCCAGGGTGGAAAGAC
This sequence comes from Bacteroidota bacterium, assembly GCA_023428135.1. GTDB lineage: Bacteria > Bacteroidota > Bacteroidia > Cytophagales > Cytophagaceae > Sporocytophaga. The sequence continues at coordinate 8,234 of JAEYZG010000056.1, forward strand.
TTCCAACCCAGCCCTCCGCCGGATCATAGATCGCAAAACTTCTCTGACCTTTGATTATATCACCTTCAGTAGCTTCCCAGGTGGCCAGTGCTTCATTGATTTGAAGAATATTGGTGCCCAGATAAGCCAGCCAGTTCCAGCCTTCATGAATACTTACCGGAGTAGAATTCAGGTCAATACTTGCCCCTTTTACGTTCAGGGTACCCAGCTTCTCTACCCGCATTTTATAGCTTTCGTGGAAATCGATACCACCGGCATCGCTCAATGAACCAACCCAGCCAACTGTCTTCTGGTATTGGTCATAATGCATGCTACCTTTGATCAGGTCGCTGTTACTTGCGTTGAATTTAGTCAACACAGAATCCACGTCTTTATACTGAGGTGCCACGTTGAAGGAAATCCAGTTCCAGCCCGGCTGCAAACTGATAGTGCTGAGCTGAATGGTTCCACCTGAAAAGACCACCGGATTGGCCTGCGTGCCTTCCATAGAGTTATTCGCAAAGAGCATCTCCGGCTTAATATCTTCCAACACTACTCCAGCACTGGCATCCCAGATACGGAAAGTTAGTTCCTCACCCTGGGCCACATTGCTGTAAATATTGAGATACACTCTGTAGGTACTGCTTCCTGAAAGGTATTTCAAGTTGGCCACGCCCCTCAATTCTTCTCCCACAAAGGCAGCCAGCTTGTCGTTTTCATCGGTAGAGAATACATCATTGATTTTCAATTGTCCAACCACACCCATAGAATATTCAAAGCTGGAAGGGTCGATAGTCCAAAGTGGAGTATCACCGGTTACATTCAAGTTAAAGGTAAAGACTTCCGCATCACCAAATCGGGTGGCAAGTACAATGCTCTCCTCATACTGGCCGATATTCAGGCCTTCCAGAACGCTAAACTTGATTGTTTTACTGCTTTGCGGATTAATGATACCAGAAATTTCACTTGCCAGTATCCAGGTAGGAAGGTTTTCAATAGTAAAGTTCTCTATTTTACCACCCTGATTTTCTATAGCAACAGTAAAGGAATATGTTTCTCTCTTTTCTATGGATGCGGAATGACTATTATCGGACCATACCACCTGGTTTTGATCTACAAATGCAGTCCAGGTCACCGCCGAGCTCATTTTGTTTCCATTCAGGTCCTGAATATTTCTGACGGTAATATCCAGAATTACATTTTCAATTCTTTCCGGTGCGATGGTAGGCGTAATGATCATCTCATCCTTATTCACCACATAGGTAAAGGTTACCGTTTCTACCGCACGTTCGATTTTCACCGGAGCACTGTTGGAGGTAAAACTTCCTCCTACAAGTTCGGCATCGAACGGGAATAAGCCAATAGCTGATTTATCAGCCTGGTCAGCGATGGTTGCTGTCAGGGCCAGTTGTCCAAATCCGGCATCGGTATATTTTTCAAAAGGATAGTACGCCAATAGCCCCGGTTCGTCACCTTTGAGTCTGAAGTAAGCGTCACGCTGGATCTGCTTTTGCTCTCTGGCAGCATTCCAGAAGCGTAGCTCATCGATTGAACCTGTAAATTGACCACTTACTACCTCGTCAGGCAATACGATTCTTCCATAAGCTCCTACATAAACTTTCGGGCCTGCAAAAGCTGAAAACTTACTACTGTTTGTAGAAGCAGTGACATTGCCATCGTAGTATACATCCACATTTCCACGCCTGTTTACCACTAAGGCGAAGTGATGCCACTCGTTGGTCACGGCAGGGTTATTTACAGCCAGTGCATATCCGTTGTTTTTAACAAACAGCTTTCCTGATGCATCCGTGTAAACAGACCAGGCTGATGGCTGAAAGCCGCTGGAAGTCTGGTCAATATTTCCGTTGGAAATGAGGGTGCTGTTAGCTATATCCGCGGTTTTAAACCAGAAAGAAATAGTAAAATCTGTTTCTTCATCGGCATTCAGTGCTGAAGCAGCTATTTCAAAATGTTGATCCGATCCGTTTAACACAATGGCTCTGGATTCTTGCGCAAATTTCCAGGAATTTGGAACCGTTGCATTTCGTCTTCCAGTCTTATCAAAGGCAGTGGTTCCTTTTCCTTCATCCATTGGCCAGTAACCCAACAGACCGGCTGCATTGGCTCGCTGCGCATACAGGTAATTGGACCTGATCTCGCTTATAGTGCGCAGGTCGTTCCAAATTCTTAATTCATGAATATTTCCATTAAAGCTTCCACCCACTTTTACTTTTTCAGATGTAGTTTTAATTGTCTGAACCAGCGTACCTGAAAGGTCTGCTTCACCTTGATATAAAGGTATACCTGTTTTGCACTTCTGTCGTAGGTCACTGCGATATGGTTCCAATAGATACCAGTCACAGGGCTTTCACCGCTTAGTCTTTCTCCATTTATTTCAAAATACAGATATCCGTTTGCATTAAAACCAAGCTCCCAGTCGCTTTGAGCAACTAGTACTTCATCCCCGCTGCCTGACCGTTGGGCATAAAGCTCTATAGTAAAGGAACGATCATTCAGATTCAGCGGAGGGATTTCCATCACCTGATTTCCATCAAAGCCAAGACTGGTATAATGGGCTATATCTGTACCATTCAATACGCCACGGATATCGATATCCAGGTTTTTATTGATCAGTCCTTCGTTGATGGTTTCATTGAAACGAATACTCAGCTCATCGTCAGCAGTTAATACACCATTCAAAGGGAAAGGCTTTCCGAAGTTTACAGGATTCAAGCGATCGATTTTTCCTGAATAGATTTCCGAAAGTCTTTCTACACCGGATGCGCAAACTGTTTTAATCTGTAAATCATAATTCCCATCCCTCAGGTTGGCAATGTTCCAATCCAGGGAAGTATAACTATCCGATTGAGATAGCAATAACGTATCCCCACCCGCATTCGCTTTATTATAGAATTCAAAAGCGTTGATCCAGGTAGCAGAGGTACTTGGCTTATACCGAAGAACTGCTTTTTCAAAACCTACAAAGTTGAGGTCATAATTGCTTAATATAAGCGGAAGTGTATCCTGATAGGCAGAGTTTAATACCCATCGATCTGTCGGACTTAAAAGTGCAGATTTGCTACAAGTAGGAATAAAGGAGGCACTAATAGTTGCAGAGGCGAATATACTAGTATCACATGGAGCCGATACGTATATCGCTATATCGTTATATTCATTCGCCTGTGGACTTTTTCTCAGCAACAGGGTTTTGTTGATACTGCTACCTGCAGGAACATAAAACTCCCTGGCAATGGTCTGTCCATCTATAGTAAGCATTGCACCATGAGGATTGGTAGCTTCATCAATCCACATTCCATAAATTCTGTCGTCATCAGTATTAGAGTTGGATATGGTAACTGTATACACCGCTGCCTCATCGGAAGGTATCCCCACCTGTCTGGCCGGGCTTATAGAAATACCAGGCTTATCCCTGCTTATCGTTGCAGGCTGTATCTGAGTGCCGGGTTTATGATATTGGGTTAATACCTCTCTTTCAAATGGACAAGAAGTTTCACCTCCACGAACTTTAAAAATAGGGCCATTCTGGTTACCACCATCAAGAATATCTACAGAATAAAAATCGCCTATATCCTGATCTTCCAGCGTAAATCCATATTCAATGGAATGACTTTCTCCACGCGAAGTTTCACCACTTTGAACCACACCAAAGGTTAAGGAATTATCTGTAGAAGCACCGGTACCATTTACTTTACCTTTTACCTCTAATCCATAAGAAGTGGTTATATCGATTTCCCAGGTAAACCTGTAAGAAAGATCATTCTTAAGCGTTACACTTCTGGAATAGGAAGAACCGGAGCTAAAGGAAATATTCTTTTCCAAATCTCCTACTTTCTGTTCCAGTAAAACAACTGATTTATCAACTCCGGCTCCAACTGTATTGCCAAGGTTTCCTGCATCATTGACACTCTGTCCATTTACGGCATTCAGCTTCATTTCTTCATTCAATGCTAGAGCCTCTTTCCAAATTCTTATTTGTTGATTGTACCAGCGCACTGAATCTATTTGAACCTCGTCAGGCCCAAAAGTTTTAGTGAAAATATAACTAGGGCCTGAAAAATCAGCATCTTCTCTTTCGTAAGGTGTGGTTGTAGACACGGAAGAGCCCCATATAGGATCATCATTGTTTGTCCCATATCTGGGATCGTTTTGATCGGTGAACACCTTGGTATAATCCGGTCCATCAAGAACAAAATTCCTAAGTGCAATCAAATCCGGTATTAATTGTGTACGAATATGTCTTTGGGTATATATAAAATAGGTACCATAGCCAAGAGGATTGATCTGGAAACCTTTTTTCCGACCGATCATATACGTTTTTCCACTGGTAGACACTACCTGGTCGGTCTCCTTACAAGGCACATTGCCACCACAATCCTGGTCCTGCACAAACTGTAGTATATCCGCCACACCAAAATCCATATTCATAGACTTTCCAATGAACAAATCCGCATCAGCACCTACCATACTAGGGTCACTACTAGTGCTGATATTTTCTGCAATCTGAACTGTTTCCGAGTATTCGTTTCCTAAACCAAGGGTAGCTTTTACATTCACTGTATAGAAAGTTTCAGCCTCAATATCCGTATCTACCATAACCCCAACTCCAGTGCTGAATTTTGCACCCACTGAAATGGTATTGGTAAGCTCTCCCGCCGCCGATCCGGCCAGGAACCAACTAAAATTACTCCTAATTTCCCGTTCTTTGGAAATACTGGCAAAACTGTTGGACCCGGGAGGGTCTCGTAATATATGTTCAGGTATCTGAGGACCTTCTGTTGCGAACGAAGCTCCGTCTTGTTTTGAACCTAATACATATCCATCCAGTGACCATGTATTTTGTTCCAATCCAATTACAGAAGTAATTTCTATTTTTTTAAGATAATCCAATTCAGGGAAAGTTGGATTGGTAGTCAGGTTGGGCTCACCTACCGTAAATGTATAGAGGGAATCACCTTCAGTACTATTAATATTCAACGTTATATTTTCGCCCGACAAACCGTTGTTGATGCTTATTTCCGCATCAGTAACACCAACCGTATCATAAACAAACGTGTTTTGATCTTTATTTACATAGATTTCAGTTAACCTTATATTAACAGAGTAAGTGCCATCTTTGTAGAATACCGGATAATCCAGCTGATCGGTATAAATGGTATCGCGCGAATCCAGATTCTGAACCACAATCATACTTTCTCCTTTATCAAACGTTCCACCTTCCTCATTTTCTACAAACAAGGAATGACCGGAGCGATACACAAAGTCTTTAAGGTAATTGAACTCAACCTGATCAACCTGTTGGACATTTCCATTAGTATCAAACAGTGTATCTGTAACAGTTTGAAGAGGTATAATTTCTTTAAGGTTTACTACCTGCGATTCAAAAGTGATGGTAGGATTGGAAGCGATAAATATTTCCGGATTTCCAGGGTTAGCTCCACCTTTCAGGATATATTCCAGTGGAAATATTTCTGTACGATACTCACCATGTTCGTCGGTGGTTATTGTATCAGAAAAACAACCCTGAGTCGATTCAAATATAAGAGTTGCCTGCCCAATGTTGTTCTTGGTACGGCCCAAACCGCTATGCTTATTTCCTTCTCTGGTACCTCCTACAACTTTACCGATCGCAATCAGTTTGGTATTATCTACAAAAGTAAGTCCGGTGATCGGCTGTTGAAAATCGTGTGTACCCACTTCAGGAAAACGAGCCTTAACAAAACTATGCAATGATTTCTGCAAGGAAATAAAGTGTTCCCCGATCGGTACATTGATAGTAAACTCACCGTTTACATCTGTCTGTACCGGCACACCGTCTTTGGAGACAATAGTACCATCTACTGTCAGGAAGATACCGGAAGCCGGGCAATATAAATCATCTTCCGAATTACCATAGTAAACGGTACCAGAAACCGGGAAGGAAGAAATATCCTTAAAGTCCTGGCTGTTATGCACAGGCACACTGCTACCCACATATACCGAGCGATTGTTGGGCTGAAATTTATGATTCGTAATAAACGGCGTGATCTTGAAGAGTTCTCCGTTGTTTGCGTAGCGCACATGTTTTACCACATAATTTCCGTCGGCATCGGTCACCGCGTTATTTCCAAGCTGCGCCGGAGATGGCACGGCATCTGAAAAACCTGCTTGATTGTCAACATAGGAACGTGGCATAAAAGCATGATTGCCGTTGAATTGATAGCCCGCCTTATAGGATGCGTCGTACAAATAATCGCCTACATTTTCATCCATTCTGAGATAAAGTCCCAGTCCTTCTTCGTTCCCTTGTAAGAAAGAGTTAAAATTGTTACGAATCTGCTCTTCTGTTCTTGCCAATCCCCAGCAACGGAACTCATCCATATAGCCTTTGAAAGAGCCATTGTTGGAGCCCAGGACGTTTGTACCTACCACAAACACATGTCCGTTTTCATCAGAAAGGGTATTGACAGTTCGGTTCCATACCATGGGTAAACCACTGATATCTTCATTCTTTCCATCCAGGTAGATCTTAACTTCCCCCTGATGTTTGATAATGGCAAAATGATGCCATTCGCCGGGCTGAGCATCAATACTGAAATCGATTTTTTCGGTTCCCCCCAACAGTAACTGCCAGTTTACATTGCCGGCACTTGGAGTAACCAACGCCATATAACTGCCGTCTACCGCTGATTGACCTGTTCTGAAAACATAACCGTTATTAAACTCGGAAGCGTTTAGCCAGAACTCTATGGTTCTATCCTTGTCACGCAACATAAAGTCAAGATCTACCTGTTTATCGTTCACCAGTCCGTTATGTATCGTGGCCGCATTATTATTATCCACCAACAAGAAGAAGTCTTTGTCCCCGTCGAAATAGATCGATTTATTAGGATTGAGCCCTGCTGAGTTTTCTATTGTAATTTTGCAATCCTTCACACTGATACCTCCTTCATATTCTACTCTACCGGAAACCAGACCGAAAGGTGCGCGATAACCCACATCAGAGATACGATTGGTCAATAATGGATCTGACCCACATGTCCCTTCTCCTTCCAGAAAGTATTCGTGCAGCACATTGGATTCCACGTCAAAGTCTCTGTATTGTCTTATTCCTGCTCCTACGGTAGCTATCTGTTGCGGTGCTGAGGCGTCACCCAATGGCCTACGATAGATGTTCTGTTTTACAAGGGAACCTGAATTGTTTTCTACTGTCCAGTTGAGTTGTACAAAATCACTCTGATAACCTTTATAAGCCTTTAGTCCATTGGAAGAATAAGTTTCGGATAGGTCACCGTCCACTTTAATAGCTGGACCGGAATCCCCCGCAGAACCAATAGTCAAATCACCACTGCATGAATTGTAAACTTTTACCGTAAAAACTAATTCCTTGCAAATGGTATTTTCTTTAAAACTATAAGTAGTTATTCCTGCTCCAACTTCTCCCAGCAAATCACCATCTCCAGATGCCCCTTTTTCCTTCCGGAAAATCTTAAACTTTTGTTCATTATTCCATTTATCAGTCCAAGCCAACGTTATTTGATTTTCCACCACAGAGGCCGTTACTGTAGAAGTGTTATTGGTCAGGGTTCCCTGTACTGTGGCAATTGGAATATTACCAGTGTAAGTATTCAACATTGGTTGCCCAACAATCCCATTGGCATTCACCCTTGAAAATGCCACCAAATAATATTTATACCGGGTATTATTTTCAAGATTATAATTATCACTAAAGCGAAAGATTGTATTGCTGCCATCTACCGACTTTGTAATTACCTCACTGCCATTGGTGGCTCCACCATAAGTAGTTCCACTTTTATTTTGCGCAATATTCACTGATGAAGAACTAATATTATTTCCATTAGCATCTATTTTATATCGTTGAATTAAGAAGTATAGATCCGCACACTCGTGAATATTGACAGTTGGAATTTCCCATCGAAGTTTTCTGCTGGTGGAATTACAGACATCTTCATTTTCAACTATGAAATTTTTTGGTTCAGGAGTAACCACAGGTCTCAAAATGGATTTCGTTTCCGTTTTTATAGCCTTAAAAGTGTAGTCATTGTCTTGGTAGAATAATTTTAATTCGTATTCGTATTCATAACAGGTTTCCGTACCCAGAATATCCTCATAGCGTTCAGGACTTTTATAATCATCACCGAAACCGATGTTTGATTTTATGGTTGACCAGGCACCCCAGGTAGTATTACCAAGGGGTCTTTTCCTTCTATTCACTTCGAAATACCATTCATCCATTGCTTCACTTATATTGGTAACATCGGTTGGATCTTTCCATGTAAGGACATTTTTATTTCCCTGTTGAGCAACAGCATAATTGGTAAATACCCAACTGGATGGTAAACTTCCTGTACTTACCGACATTGTTTTCACACCTGCACCTCCCACAGCAGAACCTGCCTGTCCTCCTCCAATGTTGCAAGGGTAAACAGACACAGTCGTACCAGACACTCTGATTTGATAGGAGCTATAACCTCTGATCGGGTTTTTCAAATACACTACATCTTCACGTGTAGCATTATTAGTTTCAGCTTTAGTACTTCCGTTCAGGGTACTTAACTCTGTCCAGCCCTGCGATGAATTATAGCGATATTCTATCTTAACATGGGGATAAAAGGCCGAGGTATTTCCAAATGCACAATTATCCATGGTAGCTTTTCTGGAGACTTTTACCGAGATGCGGTCATTTGAAGCATCATAGCTTGCGCTGGAAGCCGTAATTTCTCCAGCAGCAAAACCGGAGCCATGGAAGATTAGTAGTACCAACAAGCACAAAATAGCCCTGGCTACCAACCTTTGTAGCAGTAATTTTTTTATCATGGTAGTAAAATTTGTTGACAAAGGGTTTTAAATAAATTGTCAGATACAAATCCCTAAAGTTATAGCCACTTAAAAAAACATTGTTGTAAAAATGCGAACTAAGTAACAGGTATGCCTCGCCGGCTGGCCTTACTTTTCTCCTTGATGAGAAAAGTAAGCAAAAGAATCAAGGTCTGTGAGTAAATTGCTAAAATTTCAATTCATTACGCTAAAAAATTTGAAACTTGTCCTCCTGCTTACTCTGCAGGCCGGCCTCTTGCTAAAAAAGTCCACTAGACTTTTTCTTTACGTGCGAGCCCAGGCTACGAACAACAAAGTTTTTTTAACGCTTCATTCGTAAAATGTCGCAGTTAATCGCTAACAGCGATATGCTATAATCGTAATACAAATAAAATATTAGATTTTGATCGAAATCTTCAGTAGTATTAAAATAAGGATATTCTGTTTTTAGGAACCTGGATCTGAAAATTCTCTGTAAACGTCATTGTTTCTACCGGAGAACGTTCCTTTGCATTGTAAACCTGAGGTTTTTCTCCCATAAAAAATTTAAAATCCTTTATAAAGTGCGAGAGGTCATAATAGTGAAATTTAGATAGAATAGTTGCATTATTAGCTTGTTCCGCCACTATTTCTTTCAGCACCATATGAAATCTTAAAAGTTTGGAATACTTTCCGGGACTGGTTCCAAGACAGGTGGCAAAATGCTTTTCCAGATATCTTCTACTACATTTATATTTTTCCAACAATGCCGCCATGCCTAAATCTCCCCTGTTATCAAAGATATCTTCTATGCATTTGTCTACTACTGGAGGTAAAGCAACTATTTTGTCCAGTCTCTTTAAAAGCATCTTTTCATGTACAATTTTGAATTCGTCATTGGATGTACATTTTTTCAGATCGCTGAAATAGTCCTGATCATCGAGAAAATCACGAAGTGATAAAAACTGATTTTTTAATTCAGAGGCATGGATGCCGAATAACTTATAAAACCCCGTAGGATGAAATGAAATTCCGCCAAATATGGTGTGTGCAGAGAGTTGGTATTTAAAATATTGTAGTGTAAGACCGTTTATTGTAGGTTCATTGCAAACAAAGGTTTTGTCCTTTATACTAATGAGCACTTCTCCTTTAGCACAAAACACGAAACGTATACAAGGCACCGGAAATAATTTGTTTTGGGGAGGAGGAGCTAAAAACTTACTTTCAGTAATAAAATAATTTCGCACATAGGGTATTAACGGTTCAGAAGGAAATAAAACAGAAAGATTCATTTATGACAATACGCACCTAAGTGGATAAAAGTACCTAAAAATAAGCAGAAAGATTTAAAAAAAATAGATTAATTGCTCTGTGTCAAGGATATGTGATCTTACAGGGTCTATAGATTATAGAAATGCAAAAAAAACGTTTGATTGGAAGAAAAATAAGAACACACTTACGAGGCGAATCTAATCCAACTAGGATAAAATATTTAGATAGAAATGTGCTGAGCGATTTTAGAAAATCTGCTGGTAGGGATGTTCAGAAGCTAATCAAGATTTGTAATCTTGATTCAATGTAGGCGCATTTGTAATGCGCATAATAAAGAAATAACAAGTGGATTATAAATCCACTGTCAACAGAGTCAGGAATTACAAATCCTGACTAGCAATGAGTTTATTAATTCACCTTATTTTTACGTTTGGAGCAAAATAAAATTTACACACCAAAAAGATTTTTTTTGAGGCTATGCTAAGACAACTCACAACCTTCTTATTAGTAGCAACTCTAGTTTCGTTTACAAATTTATTTGGACAAAACAAGCTTCCTGATGATATGATTAATGACTAACTTAACAGAAAGCTGGTTTCATGACTCAATAAAAACGCTACCGACAACACTGGTTGAAGTCTATCTGACTTCAACCTATCAATGATAGCAAGGTTATTAACTTTTATACTTTTAGAGATGAATCTACTTCAATCAAAGTTTTTCTGAATGCTTGATGACCTGGAATGGAGAAAAAAACAGAACATATCAATCTTCCCCATTGATATCTCAAGAGGTTTCGAAATTTCATATAAAGAATAAAGTGAAGGAGCAACTTTCCCATTTTCTATTCTTTCAATAGATCGCCTATCCTTATTACAAGCCCGGGCAAGGTCAGACTGACTCCATCCCTTTTGGGTTCTTAATTCAACGATGCGCTGACCAATTTTATCAGGAGTTCTTCTTTTTCACAACTCTAAAGTCTAACTTTTAGGATTTAAAAATGTCATAACAAAAGATGATGATTATAAGGTGTTGATTACAAGTAGGAAAAAAAACGTCGACCTTTAAACCTTGTACGTATGGTTTTCGTTATATTTGTACGTATGAATAAGAAGCTAACAATATCGGTTGATGATTCGACAATAGAGAGAGCAAAGCAATATGCAAAATCTAAAGGGCAGAGTTTATCTGAAATAATAGAAAATTATTTAAAATTGATTTCAAGAAAAACAGATAAGCCACAGATATCCTCAAAAGTTTCAAAACTAAAGGGAACTGTTAAAATATCAAAAGAAACTGACTATAAGGATCTGCTCAAAGAATCAATTTCTGATAAATATTTAAAATGAGACATTTTTTAATTGATACTAACGTTCTGCTTGACTTTTTATCTGATAGAAAACCTTTTTCTGACCAAGCAGAAGTACTGTTTGAATATAAACAGCAGAAAAGAATAGAAATTTATGTATCTGCTATCTCCTTTAATAATCTCTATTACATCATTAATAAATTAAGTGGACATAAAATAGCTATAAAGCTTTTATCTGAATTGGCTGATTTAGTGAACATCATTCCTCTGGATAGTTCTATTATTCGACATTCATTAAAGAGTAGCTTTTCTGATTACGAGGATTCCATTCAATATAATTCGGCATTAAGTGAGAAAGTTATAGAAGGAATAATAACCAGAAATAGTAAGGATTTTAAGAAATCTGATTTACCGGTTTTAAGTCCGGAAATAGCAATAAAATTAGCAGGTGAAAAATAAAGTCTGTAAGCGACATTGGGTATAACCCAATCCTTCGCTTTTTAGGAGTAGGAACAGAAATGCATTATCAAACTTTAAACTACAACAGATACGAAATGCGAGACAAATGTCCTCCTGCTCATACCTACCTTATTGTTAAGAGTAATGCGCTGGATAGAGTTGAACAAGTTTGATATATGGGACTCGTTGTAATAATCATCAATTTAGTACTGGCCATTCCGACATTGTTCCTTTGCCGATTTATTTTCAGAAAGATTAAGGACAAGGGAATAAGACTGTTGACGATTGGGGTAGCAACATTTGCATTGACTCCATTAATTTATGTAGGACTTATAGTTGCCTGGGTTGTTTATGTGAGCTACTATCCGGAAAGAGATTTTGATAAGGAGAAATGGAAAACTGACATTGAAAAAAGGTATGAACTGACTGACGACTTAATTGACAGCGGACGATTAATTGGCAAGACAAAAGAGGAAGTTAAAGAACTACTTGGGCAAGAAGACTTGAGTTTTGATGGTTCAAGGTGGACTTATTACATAGGATTCAAGCCTAGTCTTTTTGGAATTGACCCGGACGTTCTAGAAATAGAATTTAAAGATGGCAAAGTTTCAAAATGCCGGACACGAGGGACGTAAACGCGCACTACTGCCAACAAAATGTATGTGCCATTGCTGGGCGCGGTTTAAGGTCGTATTTTAGTTTTCAAAGAACAGCAACGTTACATACATAAACTTTGGTGGTAAGCAATAGAGACCATATCCTAACAGACAAATTTGACGACAATGAACATATTCCAAATTATAAGTCGGACAATTATTAAGAAATCATTTCACTTGTCGGTTTGGACAATTGAACAGTTTTATGACATTGCTATTTACGAAGAAAAAGCAAGACAACTACAAGAGTTTCCAGATGGAACACTTGGAAAGGACATTGCAAACTGTTTAGAAAAAAACAATTTAAGACTTGTTCCAAACTATGAAAGTCACGACTTGAAACACGTTTTAATTGACTTCAAAATGACACCCGTTGACGAAATACGTATGCAGGCATTTATGTTAGGAAACGGAAATTACTCAATTCCGAGTTTTGCAATTTTTATTTTTGGTGCTTTGTTGCTTCCTGATCTTTGGACGACATTTTACAAGGACTACACAAAAGGAAAAAGATCAAAACCTATTAAAACATGGACAATTGAAGAGTATGCACATTGCCAAACTTCAACATTAAGACAAATTGTAACTAACTATACAGTAAGACAACAATCAGAATTTAATATGAAATCACTCATAAGATTTGGAGCTTTAACAGCAATTATACTTGGGACATTGGGAATGTTGTTTTGTTTACCATTTTTATTTTCAAGTAATATAACAGATATAGTTGGAGCAGGTTTCCCATTTGTGGGCGGAGCAATTATTGCTAGTGGTGGACTTATAACATTGTCAAACTTGACAAAACAAACACAGCAATTGGACACAATGACAACTTAACGAAAGAGTTTGTCAGACACCAACATCGGTTTGGCAATATGGCGGCTGAAGAAACTTCTATGAAACATATGTCCAAGGCTGAACAGTAGTAATTCTATTGAACTTTTTTATTAAATGTCCGCCACATCTCCAAACCGAGATCTTCCAGGTTAGAAGTCTATTTGATTTCAGAAACTTAACAAGTCTCCTGAAATTAAATTTATCTATAAATAAAACAGTGAACTCGAAATATGTTGCTGTGACAGCACGGCTGAAAGCTTGTAGGATAAAAGAATAATTTTTATCTATAGACAAAAATATTTATTCGTTTTTACGTAATGTAAAACGAATAAATAAAAAAACATTTTTAAAGTATGATTAAAGCATTACTTATGTTGCTGGTGGCCACAGTTGTTTTTACAACAGCAGTTTTTGCACAGGCAGAGTTCGGGAAGAATGTGGTAGCATTGGAAAACGGATCCCGGTTGATAACAACACCTCCTTCCTATACCCCCAATAGTGAGAGGAAGAATCTCCAGAAATATTCACCGGATGCCTTGCTGGATCTAAGTGCAAATGTTTGGTGTTCAAAGGAAGGAAGTAAAGCGCCATTTGAATTTGTTATAGAGCTGGCTGAGTCCTATTCAATCACCCGCTTTGAGTTTGATACCAGGGTAGAAAACTATCCTGGAATAGCTGCCAAAAACGTAAGAGTCGCGTTTTCTCTGAAAAGCCCTACAGAGGGGTTTGACGAATTTATCGAATATTCTCTGGAAGAAAACAAATTAAACCGATTCGAAACCGAACCTATACAGGCGAGGTGGATACGGCTGGAGATAACTTCCAATTTCGGAAATCCGAAGTGGACGGAACTGAATGAATTCAAAGTTTTTGGACATCCCAGGCATGAAAGGGTTAAGGCCATTGATCTATCTGGTACTTGGGAAACAAACTGGCAGATGATTAATTTTTCCCAGAATGGAAATTCATTTACTGCAACATACTCTTATGATAAAAATAACGCATCTGTGATAAGTGGAAGGGTTTCTGAAGGAAAGATAGATCGTAACAGGCTTGAATTCCGTTGGGAAGAAAATAATAACCTGAGAGGGAAAGCTGTATTGTATATGAATGAGGAAGGCACCTTGTTAAGTGGAAAGTGGTGGAACGAAGCCCGGGCAGATGATTTCGGACTATGGGTTATGAAAAGAAAAGAAGCAAAACCAATGTTATATCAGGTAAAAGAAGATACAATAAAGTTTGGAGAACAGAAGATTGAACTTGGTAAGAAAATCGTAATTCATAATCTTTTGTTCATACAATCAAAGGCAGAGCTGATGCCCGGGGCCGAATCTGAACTGGACAAACTGGTAGCTCTTCTTAAGTCTAATCCAAATCTTAAAGTAGAGATCTACGGACATACCGACAATATTGGTAAACCTGAGTTGAATCAGAAACTTTCAGAAGACAGGGTTGAATTGGTAAAAAAATATCTAATCAAAAATGATATTAAGCGGATAAGGATCTACGGAAAAGGGTTTGGGGGATCACAGCCGGTGGCCAATAATGCAGATCCTGAAGCCCGTAAGCTGAACCGAAGGGTGGAGTTTGTTTTATTTTAGGTAAGTTGTTGGGGCTTGGTCCGGCTTTAAAACTAAAGGTCTTTCAATAGGTGGCAAAAACTTTTCGTACAAGATATTATACAGCTTTGATGATGATTATAATTATATGTTAAGAAAAATATATGATGACGCATCAGACCCTAACAGCGGTTTTGCAAATTACGACGAAGATAGCGAAATTATTGACTTTGTAACATCAAAGACGAACATAGAATTGTTAGAACTTGATTTTGATGAAGAATAGAAATACGGATAGACAAGGTTTTTGTAACAGATGGGGGGATTTGAAAATTTGTGCTCCGAAATCAGCTACAGCGTATAATGGATAAATCTAAAAGATATCTTAAATCTTTCTTTTTTGGAATTGCGGCTTTATCCATCATTGATTTTATGACAAGAAATGGTTTGGATTCTGCAGCTAGATATCAATATAGAGATTTTGAATTTGGATTTTTATTTCGGAATATCGCTGATTTTATTTTATTTGGTTCACTTGTATGTCTGTTGATTAATGAATGGTTTCAATCATTTAATGGCCGGACATATAAAGTTATTTCCTGTTTGTATATCGGGTTAATATTGGTTGATATTAACATATGGATCTGGTGGACTCAATATAGCTGGCTATATTATTACATAACAATTGTTCATTCAATACCGATTCTGATTCTTTCAAGCAGATGTGTGGTTGGAATTAAAATGAAAAGAATATTATTGACAGGGTTGACATTTTTGTTATTGGGATTCCTGTTTAATATTATATTTAACAATATCGCATATCCTGATATGACAGATGAATTATACCAAAGGACGTTAAGAGTTGAAAAGATAAGGAATATGATATATTACTTTGGGATTATATTTATATCAATAGCAGTAATATTTCAAATAAAAAGAATAAAGGCACCTATTAACATAGTGTGAAAAATGCCAGGTGGCTTTGAGATCTATATTCATTGCAACCAATAACCAATTAGACAATGAAAACAATATTTAATTTAGCAATAAGAGAAGAACTAATTGAACGAATTAGCTTATTAACGGAAAATAGTAAGCCGGTTTGGGGAAAAATGACTGTTTGTCAGATGCTCAAACACAATACTTATTGGAATAGCTGGATACTTGGCAAAGGAGAGTACACTTACAAGCAAGAGCTTTTGGGGAAGATCTTTGGTAAGATAGCCTTAAAGAGAATGATAAAGGATGACAATCCATTTGATAGGAACATTCCAACATCCGGTCAGTTCAAGGCAAAAGAAGTCAATAGCAATATCGAAATGGAAAAAGACAAGTGGATTTCGCTAATTAATGAATATGAAAAGTTTGCCAATCCAAGATTCATACACGACTTTTTCGGTAAAATGACACAAGAGCAGATTGGAGTTTTGGTCTTCAAGCATACAGACCATCATTTAAGACAATTTAATGTTTGACAATCAACAAACGGCTATCGTGGTATTGCTCAAAGCATGACTGAAAGGTTTCGGTCCTGGCTTGAGCAATACCTGAATGCTATTTAAAAGACCTCTATATTTCGTTGGCAAACGGTGACATTGAAAACTGACCTTTCAACTATGGAACAAGAAATAACCAAATATATTGAAACACTTGCTTCTACTGAGCAAACTGCATTAAATGCTTTACGACAGCAGATTCTTCAACTCGTTCCAAGTTTAGAAGAGCGTTTAAGTCGTGGAGTACCATTCTTTTATTACCGTGGCAAAAGAGCCGTAGGATTCAGGTCATCTAAAAATCATCTTTCATTTTTTATAATGGAAGGCAACGTGATGAATGAACTGCGCAATGAGATGATAGATTTCAACAACTCATCTACAGTAGTTAGGTTCACGGCTGACAATCCTCTCCCTGAAAAACTTATTGAAAACCTCGTATTGGCAAGAATTGAAGAAATTGATATACAACTTGCAAAAAAATCCAGGAAATGATAATGTGAAAACAAAAACGATGCCCTGCTAACAAAGTGTTCCGCAATGAGGTGAAGTGCTTTTTTGAAACTTTTGTACGTGAACGACAGCAGTGCTTCTTTTGAACTTTGTTACTAAAATTCCCCCATTGCGATAATGCCCGAACCGTTAGCGGCATTGTAGGACAACCAATAAAATAACATAAAAGCAGGATGACAAAGACAGAAATAGCAAAAGCATTTTCAAACGGAGAATTTGAAAAAACTTACAATTTCATTTCAAACAACGCAATATGGACAGTTGTTGATGAAAATACTTTTACAGGCAAGCAAGCAATAATTGACAATTGCGAACAAGTCGGTAACTATTTTAAATCAGTGAAGACTGACTTTAAAACGCTAAACATTATTGCTGATGAAAATAAAGGAGTCATTAATGGTACGGCTGAATTTTTAAGAGATAATAAACGAGTATCATTTGTTTCTGCTTGTGATATTTATGAATTTAACGACAAGGATGAAATTCAATATATTACCTCGTATTGTATTCAGTCTAAATAAAACGTAAGGTAAAAGATGACAAGAACTGTATCACAGAAAATGGGTGTCAAAGAAAACTCACGAGCCATTTTTGTCAATGCAGACAAAGAAGCCCTTGATAATATAAACTTGCCGACTCTCGACATTCAAGAAAAACTTGAAGAAGAATTGGACTACATTCATCTATTTGTTAAAACTCAAATAGAATTTATGGACTACTTTCCTAAATTAAAACCGCATTTAAAATCAAACGGAATGCTATGGGTTTCTTGGCCTAAAGGTGGAAAATTAGGGACCGGCTTGAATATAAAAACAGTAATAAGGTTGGGTTATGATTTTGGTCTGGTTGAAAGTACCTGCTTAAGTATTAACGATATTTGGTCAGGGCTGAAATTTACTCATCCCAAAAAAGGAAAAGTTTACAATAACAGTTACGGAAAATTGAACGATGAAAGAACAACGTCCCGCTAACAGCAGCATCTATACGCATGCAGAGGTTTTGTACTTCGAGGAAAGTGCTAAATTTGAAGTCAGTGCTTCGTTGGTAGATCAGTGCAAAAAATCCCTGCTTGCCTTTAGCTGCAATCGTTAGCTGTAACCAAGAACGAGATGCATCGACAAAATCATTAAAACTGTATCCTTTAACTGAATTTAGCTTAGTAGAAATACTCTGAAGTACACTTGTTATATAGAATATAGAACATATCTGTATATTATTATCATGTGTTATTATATAATTCAAATTCATGAAAGTTACCTACAAGGGTCCTTCTCCGCAATTAGCACCTTATATCCGGGCCTATTATACCGTTCGTTTTAGTATGCACTCAGCTCCCGCTGACATTAAGGTATTTCCGGTCGGCAATCCACAAATGATTTTTTATAAGGAAGGTGAGGTAACCACTTATATAAAAAACAATACATTTTTCTTTAAAGAACCAACCCTCCATGGACATATCCTTCAGCATTTTAAATTTAAAATATTTCCGAAAACGGAATTTACTGGCATAGCCTTTACACCTTTAGGCATGTACAAATTGTTGGGTGCTCATGCCAACGAGGTAAGAGACCACATTAAACCATTGAGTGGGTTTGTAGATAACAAAGAGTATATTCAAAAGGTAATGCAGGCGACAAGTGACGAAGAAGTAGCAGCCGCACACGATGCATTCTTCTTGGAGAAGCTGGATGCACTCTATCCCATTCCTCCGGTAATAGACCAATGTATAGAAGATATATGTGCTGTAGGAGGGGAAATTTCCGTAGACACACTAGCGAAGAAGTACAATTGCAGCAGACGCTACCTCGAAAAACACTTTTCTTATAGTGTAGGTAATAGTCCCGGAAATTTTGCTAAGCGAATTCGTTTTCTTGAGGTGATAAAAAAACTGGAAACCATTTCTCCGGACAGAGAACAACAGCTATCTAATTTTGATTTTTATAATCGTGCTCATTTTTTAAAAGACTTTCGTTACTATCTGGGCGAAGACCCATCTTTGTATTTTAAAAACACTCATGCTCAATTCGATATCATCATTCGGGGGTTTTACCTTATTATTGAAAAAAGAAAATCCGAGGATCTATTAAAATAGCAAATCATAATTTGGTATTCTATAAAATAGGATGGGCTAATCTATGATTAGATCACCCAAACAAGATAGGAAAATTTTTCTGAAGCCCCCGGAGGGGGTGATGGTGTGTCAGCATAGGGTGGAGCCCTATGTCTGATTTCATTGCATTATGAAATCAAATATTTTGATTGACAATTCCTGATTCAGACAATCTAACAATCCTGAAGGGGTGAAATTTATAGATAACTGGGCATTGCCTTGATGCGACCCCTTCAGGGTCGTATGTTATTAGTTTGCTATTATCTATAAACATTTGACCTCTTCAAGGTCAGTTTTTTTCAGACTTACAGGGCTTTGCTGTATTGATAGAAGTCTTGCCTGTCCCCAAACCATATTATCTCTTGCTGTTGCCCCTTTCCCCTAATCCAATAATTCAAAAAAAATCTGTTGTTCGCATTTTTTACAATGTTATCAATGGTATTATTTAACTTCACCGATTGAGATTTATGCGTCTGTAAGTCAGATAGTTATTTGTTAAATTTGTTAATTTATTACCTGGTATGATAAAAAATCTACTTTTAATCAGTCTGCTTCTCAGTTTAGGGACAGCAAAAGTGCTTGCACAGGGCTGCTTGCCCAAAGGGACTTTTAATGACCTTTATTTAAGTCCATCGTATCTTGATGATAAAAACGTAATGGTCGTTTTTAAAGTGGCACCGAGTATAGGTCAAGGGCTCCATGAACTTTTCACCAGTGGAGAAGAAGCGGCACAATATGTCATGGAGTTCAATGGGAAAGAATATAAACTTACGCTTAACTGGACGACTAACTCACTTTATAGTTTCGGCATTACTCCTTCTCATGAATTTACTAGTGTATTTGCGAAAGTAACTTTTTATGCAGATGCAGATGGAGACGGTATTTCCTGTAATCGCGACTGCGATGATAATAATGCTGCCATTGTAAGTAAAATAGAAACATGGTATGCAGATGCAGACGGAGATGGTTACACAGTCGATAACTTTATAAAAAGCTGCAGCAATCCCGGCAATGGTACTGTTATTTATTATTTAGCTGGCACTGCACCTGGCGGAGATTGTAATGACAATGATGCCAGTATCAATCCGGGAAAAACGGAAATATTACTCAATGGAAAGGATGATGACTGCAACGCAGGTACACC
>JAEYZG010000062.1 GCA_023428135.1 Bacteroidota bacterium
TCATGGACAGATTGTCAGTAACTGCAAATCGACTGGATCTTGAAGGAGAATCTTTAAGAAAGAAATTTAACAAAAAATAATATATTTGTTTTAACATTACCTGCCTGTTAAAAGTGGTACACTTTCATCGGAATAGTCACAAATACTAATTGCAGTCCCCAATAAGGGGTTGGTTGTGCTCTTTGCGTAAATACGCCATTCCAAGTACTATCTTTAGTAGGTTCGGCTGTATATTCCTTGTCTTCAAAAGTGAATTTTGAACCAACAACAGGTAAAGGGGCCTCAGCAGGTGCAGGATCTTTACTTTTTTTACCACATGACAATGTAAAAGCAGAAGCAACCAACAGACCAAGAAAAAAATTACAAGAAATTTTCATAATAGTTATTTTAAGGTTTAAGTGAAAAATGATATTTATTATTGTTGAAAAATATTGATTTAAAAATATGATTTTTTTTCCGCATAACAAGTTAGGGTATGCATTATAAACACGATAAAAGCATTTGTATTTGGACTGTAGCAGGGAATGAAAGCAAACACGAATTATTTACCGAAAGGCTGCTCTTTTTAACAGGAGTTTTGGAATATGAATATTAGGAGAGAATGGATTTTGATTTTTTTACTAAACTCACTTATAGTTGACTTTTAGTGAAACTTTCTTAGATAGATTTCGACCTGTAAGAGACGTCCGAGAGTTGAGACTATTGGGGTCTTTAGATAGCATCCTTTTTTCCTCTATTGCTTGTATTATTTGCTTCAATCAAAAACTTTATTGAAGATCCGGTTAAATACAACATATAACTTGCTAGATATTCAGGCACCTCAATATCTGCAACCCCACTTCCATGCGAAGAAGTTTTGTTTCGCATTGTAGGAGCTCCAGATTCTAAACCTAATCTTAAATATGTAAAGTGATTATCCAAATATTTTGGAATTAATCCGTTATCAAAGCAAATCTTTATTAGATTCTTAGCTGTATCATTCTGAGAATAGGGCCATTTATTTAAATGACAAATTATTTTCATAGTAGATTCAAATGCCTTTAACGAATCAACAATACATTCAGAGTATCGTCCCATTTTAAAATGATTTTGAGAACTTAAATATTCCTTATTTGCATTTTTATAATTTATGTCTGATAAAAAATTTAAGACAGGCTCAGTAACATTTTCATAAAGAATTTCATTTTCAATTTTTACTATTTCGCCCTGAAAGTATTGATACCCTATGCCATTTTCTTTAAAATAGTCATTCAACTCTCTAATTGCTTGCATAGGAAGATAAGGAAAGTCGCTTGTATAAAAATATTCAGAAAACACTCTTTCTGAATAACTGAAGAATAATTGAATAATATCTAAAGCAAGGAACAAATCTTGTTCTTCATCTAATCCTTTGAAAAATTCGACTACATCTATATACTCCGAATGTTTTTCAAAAAATCCTTGTTCAATCTTAATTTCTTCAATGCCATGAGCTTTACAAATCTCTACTTTTATTGCTTTGGCAATTTCTTCTCTTACATCAAATGGTAAATACGTTGGACATATAAGATTTTTTAAAATATGAGTAACCTGAATTTTAAACTTCCTTGAAATTTTGCTATATATAAATACTTCAATTTGTTTTGGGTTCTTCTTTGAAAATAATGTCATAGATTCATAATTTATTCTAAAGATACTTTTTAAAAACATTAACCTTAATAAGGGGTTAGTAAACTACATTTTTTTCTCATCTAAATAATCTCTATTCATCTTTCAAATATTGGTTCCATTTCTATAAAGGACTAGCTATTTTTTTTCTTTTAACCGTTAATGACAATACATTATAATGTTTCTTAATTTTCTATTCCTTTAATCTTCCGGTAAAGATTTATTGCATACTTATCTGTCATCCCTGATATATAATCTAGCACTGACAAAATTCTTTTGTATTTTTCTTCTTCAGAGAGGTTTTTAATTTCTTTTTCAGTATCAGGTTGAAATTCATCGGGAAGTAAACTTCTTAGTTTTTTATCTTTAGATGTTTCAATCTCACCGCATGAATAGCAAACATTACTAGTTATTGCAAAAGCGCCTATTAAATTATCCATTACTTCAAAACCGCTAGCTTCACATTCAAGTACTGGAGGATATTGATAAATATATTTTCTTATTAAGCTTTTCATAAGTTTTAAATTTTCCAAGACATTAGTATCTTCAATACACTCAATTAATGCTTTGTCAAAATTCCCACTCATAATATTTTCATATTCTTTTTTAAAAACATCAAAACATAAGTGAACTAATACATTTATGACTTTACTTCTTAAATAAGAAATCTGTTGTTTATAATCTGATAAAGAATCGAGTTTATTGTTATCAAAAGAGTGATCAATTTTTGCAATATCGATTAATATTTCTTTGGGAGATTTATTTATAGGTATATCCTTAAAGGTGTTATCTTTATTTCTAACCTTAATAGTTTTATATTTTTTTTCAAAATCAATTAAATTAAGTCTACACCCATCTTCAAA
This sequence comes from Bacteroidota bacterium, assembly GCA_023428135.1. Lineage (GTDB taxonomy): Bacteria > Bacteroidota > Bacteroidia > Cytophagales > Cytophagaceae > Sporocytophaga. The sequence goes on from JAEYZG010000062.1 coordinate 2,511, forward strand.
GTCAATCATTCCATATGCAATATCATCTGAAGCCTCCATTAAAAATGCTAAAGGGTGTCTTTTGAAAGCTATGTCCTGCTTGGAAATGTTATCTACTTTGATCAACCCAAGTTCTTCTGCAACTAATTTAAATAGTTCTTTTTGCTCTTGAAAGAAACCATATTTTGACTGGCTTTTGGGTAGCTCTTCCTTTCCTATGGTTTTATATGGATCTTGAAACAAATAACTTTCTCTTGGATATTTTGTAAATGTCCCCAACAATGCACACGTAGGGTTTATTCCTTTATCACAATTTTGTGTTATAATTCTAAATCCATTCGCATTTCCTTCAAAATTAGTTAAGTCTTCCCATCTTTTTAAAGCATTAATTTGCTCTTCCGAAATAGGATTTTCACTTATCCTCCATTCTTCTAAATCAAAGTCAAATATTCTCAATTCATTATTTTCAAATATAAAATTTGGAGACACCCCCCTAATTTATTATATTGAAAATAATAAGAAATTGCATCCTCTCCTGAGTGACCAAAAGGTGGATTACCTATATCATGTGCTAAACAAGAGGCCGCAATTAAAGAGCCAATATCGGATTTATTAATATCAAGATCAGTCATATCTAATTCTTCAAAAATAATTTCCGCAACCATTTTTCCAAATGAACGACCGACAGATGCAACTTCAAGGCTATGGGTTAATCTGGTATGAACAAAATCGAATTTTGGAAAAGGAATTACTTGAGTCTTGTCTTGTAATCTCCTAAAAGGATATGAAAAAGTAATCTGATCAAAATCTCTTTCAAATGGACTTCTAGGGTCGGTAAATTGAGATTTCATTCTAGCTGTTTGACATAATTCAAAATCGGTAACTCTTTTTGTCGATAATAAATTCTTCCAATTCATTCTTCTCATTTTGCAACATTTTTACAATCTCAATAAATAATTCAATAAATCTATCACTGTAAGCCCCTTTAACTTCTACTCACAAATAAAGACAAGATTTTCACCTGTCAACTTATCAATCAGGCTAATCATTACTTAACATGTTTTCTTTCCCGCCCTCTCTTCTCAATCCCTCTCACATTCTCAACATCCTTTAATAAATCAAGATAAACAGCAAGCTTATTAAGCTCATCATCTGATTCAGATCCCAGAAACCCTTTGGGATAAATAGCATTGCCATAATTTCTTTTACACTTAAATGGAGTACCATCAACAATCAAAACCCTCTCCAGATTGAATCCCTTCCTCTTTACCTTCCTTAATGCTTTGATATAATTATAATGATTAGCATAATCAATATAACCATCTGTTTCAATACCGGATCCATCAAAGCAATAAGTTCACTTGCTTCTCCCCCAATAAATTCAAGTTTTATATCATCAGTAACAATACATTTCACCACTTCCTCCACCTACTCATCAGAAGCAGATGAACAGATTGCCAACCTGAAAATACCAGAGCAAAACCGGATAAACTGATCCAGGCTTGGTCGTTTATATATATGATAATTATATACTATAAAATCCGCTTTTCTGTCTAGTTCAGTCTTTACGGCATGGATCAACGTTTCAACAAGATCCAGTATTAACAATATCCTCTTGCCTGTTTGTACTTCCCCAATCAAAAACTATTTCAAATCTCCAAAAATATTCTGCCATTCAAATATAAAAACAAAGTGTTACAACTTACGATATTTCCCAAGCTAAGTTATCTGAATCATAAACATTTAAAGTATACCCCACAATCCAATCTCAAAAAATACCACTCAATAATGAAAGCCTCCCTAAATCCATAGCAAGACCCCTCAGCCCCCACCTCCAAGCCTTCCCCCACTCTCCCCCCTCCTTAAGCCCATCCCCATAATACCCCATTAATATCCATTCAGGTATAAGCCTGCCTCATTTTTGCTTAAGCATCGAGCTTTCCGGCTTTAGCCTGAAACTTCTGGGCTTTAGCCTGGCCATTCTAGGCTTACTCCCGGAGCTTCCAGAAGCCTCCTGATACTTCCGGGAGCACTCCTGACTCTTCCGGGAATACTCCTGGGTCTTTCAGTGGGCTGCTGGATGGCTCGGGAGTAAGCAAAATAATAGGAGGCTAAAGTCTGAAAGGCCCAGGCTATAGCCTCACGTCTCCGGGCTTTAGCCCGGACGCTCCAGGCTTACTTCTGGAAGAGCCAGAATCACTTCTTATTCTTCCAGGAGCAATTACTTAGAAAAAAAGTTGCACGAAATAAATTAAAGATCTAATATTAAAGCTGTTAATATTTTTATTTAAACCTAAACTTTTAAAAACAACAAGCTATGTCAATCAACAATGGATATCTGCCAAAGGCAGATAAAGAAAAAGCTATCTGGCTTAAAAATTTCTCCGGTAAACTTCAAATCCATGCAACAAACGTGGGCATCGCCTCTGAAGAGGTAATCGGTGTCTCCAATGACGCGTTAGCGTTCTTGTATGCGCTCGAAATGGTGGAAAATTCGAAGAATGAAACGGCTCAGAAGGTCGCTTTCAAAAACATTCTTGCCGATGGTTCGGAAGCCTTAGCGCTTACTTATCCGACTTCAATCCCCGCCCTTAATCAACCTGCGCTGGTAAAAGCCGGTATCTTCAAGCGGACAGGTAAACTGGTGCAGAGAATCAAAAATCACCCTAACTACAATGATTCCATTGGTAAGGATCTCGGCGTTATCGGATCAGAATCCACTCAGGACAGAATTAACATGAAACCTGAAATCGGCGGTGGCCTGGACGCTCATCGTCCGCTTATCAAGTGGAAAAAAGGAACTGCGGATTCTATAGACATCTATGTAGATCGCAAAGACGGCAAAGGGTTTGTGTTCCTCGCCAACGATTCCACTCCTGACTACATAGACACGCATCCTCTGTCTTCGGGCTCTGACACTGCTATCTGGTCTTACAAAGGAATCTATAAGATACATGATGAACAGGTGGGAGAATTCTCCAACATCATCAACATTACTGTCACAAGGCAGATAGAAGTATAAGGAAGTTTTTGTTGTTTTAAATTGATCCAAAACCCTCCGAGGCTTTAAGTAGTCCGGAGGGTTATTTTTTTTGAGATGTATGGAATAGCGATACACTCTCTAGTCTCAGAAATCCTTGATGCAATTGAGGACTATAGATGGAGAGGAACCAAAGAATATTGGGGCTAACTTTTCAAACCTAAACTCTGATTTCTTTCATTATTCATTCTTAAAATGAATCTTTTAGTGAAACAGGTGATAAATTAGAAGCAAAATCTTGCTGCTAATTTGAACACATTGGAATTGGAGCCAAGGAATAATTAAACAAAGAAAATCGCCTTTTCTGTCCATGGCCTAACATCCTATTTAGGCATTTTCAATTTGCCTAAAAAACTAATATCCCCAACATAATCCCTGACCCTAAAAGTAATCTCATTAAAATTCTCACTGAAATAATTCTCAGAGTGGCATATAATGTAATACTCATTATTCTCACCTAAAAGTATCTGAGGTCTATTTGCTTTGAAATCTGTTCTTATGTTTAACTTTTCAGTCCGCACCTTGTAAGGTTTTCCGTTTTTAGCAAGAGCGATCACAAAAAAATCATTCTTATCATTCAATGTATACCCATCATAGATCAAATTCTTCAAGGGCCCACCATAAATACGGTCATTGTAATTGCCCATAATGATTGGCCATCCTTTTTCATCAATTGCTATAGCACTGATATTATTGACCGGAAAACCTCTTGACCATTGATAATTTCCTTTCTTATCAAAAAAAGTTAAGAACTCAAAAATATGTCCTGAAGTATCCGCATTACTATTAAAAATGGTATTCCCATAATTACGTTGTGCCAGATATATTCCCTGAGCAGATACTGCTAATGCTTTTGCATATGAAATGGTTTCGTTACTTCGAACCCAATTAATAGTTCCTTTTTGGGAATAAGAAACAAGATAGGTCCAACTGTCTTCATTCATGGACTTCTGCTTGCTACGTATATTTATTCCCTTGCTCGATATAACTTCACCATTGTGCACACTGCATAAATAAATATCACCATCAACCGAAATATCCATAAACATTGGATGATGTACATAATGGGAATGATTTTCGATTTGCATTATATCTGACCAGAGAATTTTACCATTGGTATTTATCACAACAATAAAATCCCCTTGCTTCTCCGAAGATATATTTTCATTTTTAAAAATAGATCCATAATATATTCCAGCGATTACAAACTTATCTTTATTTAAAGGCTTAATAGATAATACCTCTATATCTGTACTTAAATCTTCAATTACAACAATGGAATCTATATCTCCTTTTTTATTAAAAAACTGCAAGCCAAAACTACGTCCGTCCATTTCATTGTTTAGTTGTTCGGTTTCATGGTCATTGTGATTTTCTTCGATTGGTTCATCATTCTCAACCTCCTCTAAAAGTCTTCTTTGTTCTTCCTCCAGCTTCCTGAAATATTCCGCCTCTAGCGATACCAGGGCAATTATTTTATCATTACTTGTGACTGTATAAGAAATTAATGAAGTAAATTCAGACTCAGGATAATATCTTTTTAACCATTCCTTTTCACCGTTTTTGGTTACTTTTAAAAGAGCGTCGCCCTTTATTCCATAATCAGTGATAGAGTGGCCTTTACTATCAAAAAAACCAGATGATAAATACCCCGAACTTCCTTCATCATTAAGGCTTGTGACGAAACTGCTGTCTTTTAATCTGATAACTTTATTGAACGCTCCATATAAATTTTTGATTTGTACTTTCCATTCAAAAATAGTGTCCCCAGTTGAAATATATTCGACATGCAAAATAGTATCTTCATTATTAGCAGATTCAGCTACCTCTTTAATGAAGGTGGAAGGTATAGCTTCCTGATTTTTTTGGGAAGATTCTGTATTGGAAAGACAGCTTGTCATTGCAACTATTACAGATTGTAGAATAAGCAACTGTAAAACACCCTTAAAATTTAATATGAATGAGGAAATTCGGATCATATAAAAGTAGTAATGACTGTAAGTTACTAAATTTGGTTTAAGAGAAAAAGGCCCTGTGACAGTTTAAATAAATCCATCCCAATAGTCCTCATTTCCAAACAGGACTCTAGAGACTAGCGATTATACCGTTATTCCATTTTCTAACAGCAATTTAATCAATCCCTTCACTACTCCTCATATCTTTGAAAAAGTGCTAAACAGGCAGACACACATCCCCTTCCCTCCGGTGCGAATACTGCTATCTGGTCTTACAAAGGAATCTACAAGATACATGATGAACAGGTAGGAGAATTCTCCAACATCATCAATATTACCTCTCTGGTTGAAGTCTGTAGACTTCAACCCACAAATAAGAGCAAGTCTATTGACTTGCGATTTCCAAAAAGGCAGACAACTCAGCTATCTCAACCTGCGTTGGTAAAGGCCGGTATCTTCAAACGGACAGGTAAATTGGTGCAAAATTTTGTCTGAACTGGGATCCATGGGATGAGGGGATAGACAGGATTATCTCTGATAAAAGATCATCTCTTAGCATACATGTCTAAATGATCGCTTTCAAAAATCCTGTATATATCTAACAAAATTTATTTGGTACTCGAAGATAATCCTGTCTATCTCTGAATCCCCTAAAATCCCAGTTCAGACAATTGTAAGAAGAGATAGAAGGATTGTTTCTCTGAACTGGGATCCATGAGATGATGGGATAGACAGGATTATCTTTTACCTGAAAGGTTAAAGCTATTCTTTTATCACGGATTACGGAGAGAATATTGATTAGGCTGTGATTGAAGATTCCGGCCATTGCAGAGACCGGTCGGGGAGTCTCAATAAAGAATCTTTAAGGTGACCTATGGTGCAGACACTGACCGGGGAAAGGAGGTATTAATACTACAGTCAATAAAGATATTATAACTTAAACTTAGCTACGAGTCTGTATGTTAATTAGTATGCCGTATGATAAACATCATAGAGGCATACTATAAATTATAGACAACATTTGATATCTATTAAGAGTAATTTAATTTATCAACCAAATTTCCTTAGCCCGATTAATTAAGGCAATGTGCCTTTCTTTAAGTTTTTCTATATTCCAATCATCTTCACAACATAATTCTTTTGTTAAATCAAAAGAAACCTTCTTACTCTTTTTATCATAGTATTCTTTTTTCTTATTGAAATCAAAATTCTGAGCTGCCAAATTTTTTTTCCCACTTAACAATGTCAAATTACCCAGTTTATGTACCCATAACTTATGTTCTGCATCATCAAATCTCTCCGTCCAATACTTAATTTCTTGAATTTTTTGCGGTAAAATATGCTCAATTGAAACTGTTCCGTAAAAAGTTTTTCTTACAGAACTATCTTGCATCTCAACCTCTAACCGATGAAGAACGGCATAGGCATATGAAGTCCCATATAAATCGCCTTGTAAAAAACTGACAAACTCACTATTGTTTTCTGCTTCCCTTATTTTTTCTAGAATGCCCAATCCTTGAGTTCCTTTATTTAGCAAAGTAATTATATTGTAGTAAATTGTTGATCTTTGAGTTTTTCCTAATCGACGTATCCAATTCTGGTATGTTATCTTATCTAAATAATCTATAAAACATTCTATACTAATATCAAGTATTTGTTTATTTAAAAAACTTAACAGAGGGGGTATCCATTCATCATGGCTAACATTTTCAAGTGAGATAATTAATCTGGTTATTTTTTCACTATCAAATTTATTATTTACTATTTTATTATAATTTTTGGCTGATTTAACAAGATCTTCAATAAAAGCAATTGGGGTACCAGGATAAGATTCTATTATCGATTCATATTCTAGATGCAAAGATTGTCTTTGTTTTTCACCCTTTAATGATGTTCTATTATGACCCAAAAATATGTCCAACTTCGAAATAGTTATCAAATCTTCTAATTCATTCCATTTTTCATCAATTAAACTTTCTGTCACTTCATCTTCTGCCAATTCAAACAATTTATTCTTAATCAAATCTCCATTATTCAATGGTAATCCACGTGCGTTTAATACATTAAATAGCCTGTAAGCCGACTGAACACTTTCTGTCTTTACAAATACTACGTAGACATTCTCTAGTAAATAATTTGCATATAACTTCAACTCCTCTTGGGATTTCTCTTCTAAAAAATCTTCTATTGTCTTTAAATTATCTAAAATTCGTAATTGAGTTTCTGTTAGCTCAGTAACATTCACTTCCTTTTTGTTAATCATTAAGACGGAATCACGAAAAAAAGGATGGTCCTGTTGCCTTAATACTAGTCTTGGATGCTCAGATGCACCTGTTAGAAGATTAATTGGAAGTATCCTTTTTTGAAGTTCACTTTTAGCAGGTTCATCTATTAAGTCTCTTAATTTGGAAAATAATAAATTCAAAGTTGTTAGCCGTTGTTGACCATCAACTATGTCGAATTTTTTATCCTTCTCTTTTTCAATAGCAATAATAGATCCCATAAAATATTCTCTTTCTTTAGACACATAGGCATCATAAGTATCATCAAGTAACTGGTGAGTATGGTGATCTGTCCATGAATATGGCCTTTGATACTTTGGAATTTGATAGATTTTACTATCTGCAAAAATGGTTGTAAGCTTACATTCCTCTGCTTTCATATAACATTATTTAATATTAAAAATTTTCCTTCAACAAAATAGCCTTTAAAATTGAAACAAGATAATATATTAAAAGAAAAAAAATAGCAAATCTTATCGTTTCCGTCTTATAAAGACCTCCTCCTCTGATTGAAGTCTATTGTTTTCCTATCTGGTTGAAGTCTGTAGACTTCAACCCACAAATAAAAGCAAGTCTATTGACTTGCGGTTTCGAAGTAAGACAACTCACCTATCTCAACCTGCGTTGGTAAAGGCCGGAATCTTCAAGCGGACAAGTAAACTGATGCAAAAGTTGTCTGAACTGGGATCCATGGGATGATGGGATAGACAGGATTATCTCTGATAAAAGTTCATCTCTTACATACATCTCCCCTAAAATGGCCTCTTTCAAAAATCCTGTAATATATCAAGCAAAATTTATTTGGTACTCGAAGACAATCCTGTATATCTTAAAATCCCCTAAAATTCCAGTTCAGACAATTTTAAGATGAGATAGAAGGATTGTTTGTCTGAACTGGAATCTTTGGGATGAGGGGATAGACAGGATTATCTCTGATAAAAGTTCATCTCTTACATACATCCTCCCTAAAATGTTCGCTTTCAAAAACCCTGTATATATCAAACAAAATTTATTTGGTACTCGAAGATAATCCTGGCTATCTATGAATCCCCTAAAATCCCAGTTCAGACAATTTTAAGAAGAGATAGAAGGATTGTTTATTTGTCTGAACTGGGATCCATGGGATGATGGGATAGACAGGATTATCTCTGATAAAAGTTCATCTCAATCCCTTGGCTGTGCATTTTTATGGCATGCCCAATCAGATCATCAATTATTGTTTTTTTGTTTAGCCCAACGTATTCCGATAATCCAAAGTCTTATAGTTATGAATATAAAAAAAATTTCAAAAAGTAAAGTTCCAATTGCATACCCAATATGATAATTGTCCAAATGGTCTGTAAATATTCTAAAAAAGCCATAAACCGCTTCAAGTGGAGAGGGACCTGCTAGAATTGATAGGGTAAAAATGAATGCAATTGCTATAAAAATAAATCCGAATATTCTTTTAGTTCTCATGCCTCTGTCTTTTCTGTTTGCTAAAGTGTTCGAATAGCAAAGATACCAAAATATTTATACTCAGCTATCCCACTACTATCTACTCAGAAGGCTCCTACCTCTCTGGTTGAAGTCTGTTGACTTCAATCCACCAATAAGAGCAAGTCTATTGACTTGCAGCTTGAAATAAAGACAATTCAGCTATCCCTCGACTATCTACTCAGAAGGCTGGAGAGGTTTTGTAAATCGTGCAATTGATATTAAAGGGATTTATAAATACAGTTAAGAAACATAATGACAATGCATATTCTTTTATTTGGGTAAAGATATAATTATCAGTGTAATGTGTAGGAGATGAATGTATTAATAACTCTCTTAGAATAGCCCCTATTTTGATGCAATGAGTGCTCTATAGTCAATACTAACAAAAGTGCATAAATTAAAACTGTAGCAATAGAATTGCTTCTTGAACGATAAATCAATACTTTTATAAGGTAATATTATTAATATTTTTAAATGAGCAATTATAAAATAAATTATGACAATTTGATCGCGTTCAGCTTTTTATATAAGTATCACATAGTACTATTTTTGGGCTGTTGGTTACACACACTTTTAACTGTCGCTCAACCAAAGATAAAAGAGATCCAATGTTTCTGGACCTATCACAATAATGGAAATTTTCGTCACGCGGATGGTTATGTGATTAAACAAAGACCCTATTCGACAATACAATTTACAAGATGGGGAGATACTCTTTTGTATCAGGTATATAATGATGAACAACCGGAAGTAAGAGTGAAGAAGAGGTTTGATGCGAATACCAAACTAATCGAAGAATATAGGTATTTAAAGGGAAAGTCATCTAAGCTTACTATAGAATATTTTCCGAATGGTACGATCAGTAAAAAAGTTTCTGAATTTGGTTCTTATACCAACACAGTCAGTCTGACCGAAACATTTCATAAAAATGAAAATCGCAAAGAGGTCATTGAATTGGAGAAGAAAAAGAATGAAACGAAATTTTCTCTTTTGAAGAAGATACTATATAACGAAAGTGGGAAGCTGGTGTATAAAGACAGTCTTCATTCTTTTATAACTGCCTTGAAACCAGATGGCCAATATGAACATATACGGATATGTGATACAAATACTGTTAAATATAACGGCAAAACGATCAGGTTTTATAGAAAACTTTACCTTAATCAAGATAGTATTTTATTTAAATCGGTTGAATTCAGGGGATCTGATTCGCTTGTATGTGGGTACAATATAAAAGGAGATTCATTGGTTCAGGAATACATATCTGATTCTTATTATAAAGGTGCTAAAGAATTTACTGCTATAAAAGATTATTATTATGGGCTTGATATTATGCGTGAATTGATTGAAGATATTTATGATGTGGAGAATAACTTTAGTCTTGGTCAGCATTATGTATGTGATGGCTTTGGTAGGCCTGTTGAGTTTATATTTGCCTCTAATCGGTTTGTATTTACTCCTAACTCAATAACGCTTTCTGATAATACTACGAAGATTTATCCCATTCGAAAAATAGAATATGACCATTACGGTAATAGAATAAAGGAAGTTTTTTATCATCCACAGCATTATAAGGATGACGAAGAGACGCTATATGCCAGGAAAGGAGAAGTGGTCAGACTGTTTGAATATACATACAACCTGAAAGGAGAGATTAAATCTGAAAAAATATCCGGATGTATTGTTAAGCGAGTTCCGTTTAATGATCGATATCCTAATTTTACTAACTCCTAAGAAATTATCCATACAGATATAGTGCTGATAAGAAAGACTGTATATGATTATAATAAAAAGAGTACAATAGTGGGATATTATAATTTTGATAAAGATTCTCTTTCTTATGAGCAGTATGATGAAAGTTATACCCATGGTAAATTTGTTATGCAGGAGGATATTATATTTCAATTGAAGCATCCTATCTATTTTATTCATACAGGGAAAACGTTAACACAGCATCTTGCTATAGAATCAATAGGGTTTGAAGAATGGTTAAATTATTATTATGATTCCAATGATAGTTTGATCAGATTGACAATAAGCCACAGAGGGGATTTCTCTCATGCAATCTTTAAACCAGGTTTCAGGCAACACTACAATGAACAAACAAAATTAAAGTGTATTCCTTGTGACAAAGTTAACTTTTCAATACAAAACACAATTTCTAGGGATGGTGTAAATGTTCAAGTGGGAGCTTTTGATTGGGAATATAAAGATGGAAAAGTGGTATGCTCAGACAACAATGCTCCTGATCCTATGAAGAATTATGCGGAATGGAAAATAAAGAGATATCATGATAAGGATGATATGTCAATTGTAGAAAAAATCATACTAGATAAGGCTAAAATTAATAGAACGATTGATAAGTTTATTTATGATCCCATGGGTGGAGAGATTTTAGTTTTAAGTATTGCAATGAATGGTGATACAACAATAGCTTCCGAAATTGACTATAATAAAAATAAAAAGCTATTAAAACTTACAAAACACTCTTATTCTTACCCTGGGAAAAGGAAGCAATTGCATAGTACGGAGGTTAGGGTGTATAAATATGATGCAATGGGTAATTTAACAGCATATGATCAGTTTTACCAAAATAGCCTGATTAATGAATACCGCTGGAAGTATCATTTTTATGATGAATAAAATATACGAGGATCATAGGGGATTGTGTTTGTAGCCCAAAGTATTTTAATAATGATGGTATCGCGATGCAATCGCTAATTCCCTCTCTGGTTGAAGTCTGTTGACTTCAACCCACCAATATGAGCAAGTCTATTTGACTTTCGACTTCAAAGGGCAGACAATTCTTCTACACCATGACTATATACTCAGAAGGCTGGCTCGCTTTTGTAAAGCGAGCAAATCATCTTAAAGGAATTTATTAATACAGTAAAAAAACATATTGATATTGCACATTCTCTTTTGTAATGGAGAGCATGAGAGAAGATTTCAAATCCCCATCACAATTTTGCCCCACCTCCTATTTGCTTATGAACCCAGGATATAGTTGAATCAGTAAGTATCGGCATGAGATCTTTTTTTCCTGCCTTGAATGCATGATTCGCTCCTTCAATTGTTATGAGGGTTGCTAACTTAAGGGAAGCGCACACGTTCTCTATCAGGTCAATGGAGGCTAAGGTATCTTTGGTGCCCTGCAAAAAAAGCATTGGTACAACTACATTCTTTAAATGTTCTGCTCTTTCTACAGAAGGTTTTCCAGCCTGATGAAGCGGAAATCCGAAAAAGATAATTCCTTTTACATCAGCTGTCGGCTGCGTTGCTAGATATTGAGAACTCATTCTTCCTCCAAAAGATTTGCCCGATACAAACAACGGAAGAGAAGGGAAAAGTTCATGGGCCTTTTTAATCGCTGCTTCAATCGTTTTGTGAGCTACAGCAGGAGAATCAGGTCTTCTTTTTTGATTTTCCATAAATGGAAAATTGAATCGAAGTATCGCAATGTTTTTTTCCGCAAGTGATTTTGAAATCGACACCATGAATTCATGATTCATTCCCGCCCCTGCTCCATGCGCCAGTGTTATTACACAGATTGGATGATCAGGAGTAATCAACTCAGCAGAAACTTTTCCAATTTCTGGCGAAACAGCCAATGATAGCGATCGAGTTTTCATATTTAAAGGGATAATTGTGCAAGGTAAAGATAATTTATCACAGATTACAATGACTATTCTGGATAAGCTGTGATAGAAAGATTTTGGCTAGGACATACATTGTCTTCAACTTAGCAGAATCTATCCTTTGTCATTCTGAGCCTGCGAAGAATCTGATAGTTACAAAAAAATTTACCATTCAAAACACCATTCTACCAGATAGGTCAATCTTCATTCCTTTTGCAAGCTCAGATGTTTCGCAAGCTCAACATGACCAAGCAAGGATTCTTTATGTTGACCATGGTGCAGACACTGGCCGGGGAAAAACTTCCTAAAAGCACAGAATGCAAATCAGTCCGATATTAATTAAAGTTATCTCTATTTATCAAAAACCTCTACTCCCTCAATCTCAGATTTCCATTGTAAGCCGGCTTCAATTTGATTAAGGAGTTGTCTTGCTTGTGTCAAAGGATGATCAGGGAAGTCGTTGTCGTAAACAATCTGTTCCGCCTTGTTCATCAGGATTCGGCTTTTGAAATTTTTGTCATAAGGATCGGTAAACCAATTTGAATATCCACTTTCATCTATAGAAATAACATTCTCTAATAGAAGTTTTTCTGCAATGACTGCCTCTCTCAAACCTGTGATGCCCATTTCTACTGCTTGTATCTTAAATACAAAACTGCAGTTTTTAAATGGAAGCGTTAATGATGCGATATAACCCATTCCTGAAGGTTCTTGTGGAAGTTTAAAAATTGTTTTTACGAAAGACAATTTGTCTTTTGTAGAAAATTCAACTTCAATAAGACCTCCGTTTACATTACTTATTAATTGTCTGTAGAAATTTCTAAGGACCTCAATATCCTTCATTGTAGGAATGTCTGGCGGTAACTCAAAAAAGTTGAGGCTAATGATTACATTCTCTTCAGGGTTTATCCATTGAATGACGGATTTATCTTCTCTGATTTTTTCCCACCCAAAATCAGGAATTGAAACTGAATTAATACTTATTCTTTTTCTTTTAAATAATGAAAACATATTATCAAATATAGCTTTTGTAAATGACTGCTCCCCCTGACCTTTTGGATATAGACGAGCAATCACACAACAAAGTTAAAAATTATTTGCACCTTTCCTCAGTCTTTCCGACAGGCCAGTCCTCTGGATAAAGTCGTTTATTTGAAGGTGATAAAAAATATTCTTTTATCACAGATTACAGAAAATATTTTGGTTAAGCAGTAATAGAAAGATTCCGTCTGGTGGAGACACCAGACGGGGAGATGGATAGTCTAATACATGGTCAGTACTCGCTCACTTTTATCTCTTGCTGTTGCTCAAACTAATGCTCCTTCCCTATTATGCTATACCTAAAATTAATGATTCCGGAATGGCTGTTCGTTTACTAATAAACTTTTTGTAAAAAAATATATTGGGCAACTGTTTGACAGTCGAATGTGTGGCGGTATATTGAATGTCAATAATCAGTATGTACCTGCCTCAGCCATTTTCAAGACCTGTCAGGTAGTCAAAATAATATTTTCCATGACATTAGAAAAAACTAAGATCGATAGCAGTCTTCAACGGCGCCACAACGATTCTCATGCATTACCTTCCATTCTGTTTGGATATGGAAAACTGGCAAGAAATGCTCAAGAAGGTCAAAATGGTGGATATGGCAATAAGGTCATGCAATCTATGAGCTATGGTTATGGAGACATTCAGCTGAAGAAAGATGAACAAGAAGAAAGCGTTCAGTTGAAACAGGATTCTGCACCAGGTTTTTTGAATGCAAATAATACAGGTTTACCTGATCATTTGAAATCAGGAATAGAAAACCTTTCAGGTATATCCATGAGTGATGTAAAGGTTCACTATAACTCTGACAAGCCAGCTCAAATGAAGGCTCATGCGTATGCCCAGGGAACGGACATACATGTAGCCTCGGGTCAGGAGAAGCATTTACCTCATGAAGCATGGCATGTGGTGCAGCAAAAGCAAGGAAGGGTGCAGCCTACCATGCAAATGAAAGGCGAGACAAATGTGAATGATGACCAGGGATTGGAACAAGAAGCAGATATTATGGGAGAAAAAGCTTTAACAGCAGGGCAAAATAGAAATACAGCTTTCAAAACAATAAATGCAGTACCAGGAAATGATGCAGTTCAGAGAAAAAGAGCCCTGGATGCTGAAACAACACTGACGGACTTTGCCCAAATTGCCAGGGGAGATAATGGAAAGGATGATGACACGGTACAAGTTGCAGAAAACAACTATCAAAAAAGTCTAATATCCGGTAGGGATAAAATGAATGAAGCTGTAAAATGGTTTACAAATGCTCCCGACAAGAAACCGCAAATAGATACAAAAGATACCCATCAAAATGTTTTTGACAGGTATAAAGTATACTGGTTTTTTGATAAAGATGAAGTAACAATATGCTTGGCACGTGGATATATAATCACCTCAGGTGAAGATGATGAAAATATATTTATAGAAAATACCGCTGAAAGCGGAAAAGTCGGCGGTTATAACCAAGGCCCGTTTGAAGATGACCAGGATTATTTATATGCCAATAGCTATAATGTTAAAACCGGTGAATTTCATGCCAGCATAAATTACAGAAGCAATGATATCGAAATTGCAGAAGGAAAAAATCTGCCACCAGCATTAAGTAATTCAGAAATCATCTGGTTTATGCAATCCTTTGCCAAAGAAGTATACAAGAAAGAATACCCGGAAGCTGAAGGACTCAGTGAAATTACCTCAATAAGCAGGGAGCAAATAGGAAATACCCAAACTCTTGATACCATATTTATGGCAGATGAAAACAGAATAGCATTTAAAGAAGGAAAAGTAAAACTTGATGAGCCCACGGAAGAAGCTATTGCAATTCTTGGAACACCTAATGGCAATTCTGCATTGTGGCTGCTTATACAACATGAAAAATCAGGTCAGGTTGATATTGAGTCTTTAGAGTTTGAAAGCGATCATATTAAAATTAATTATATGAGAGATGAAACTCAACAAGACTAAATAAATGTGATATAAAATGACAAATGAGACTTGAACAATATGAACTTCTCCCCCTAGCCTCTCTGGTTGAAGTCTGTAGACTTCAACCCACAAATAATAGCAAGTCTATTGACTTGCGGTTTCAAAGGGCAGGCAATTAAAATTCAAGATAGTTCTAATCCATGACCAGTACTGGATCACCTATACCTCTTGCTGTTGCTCCATCTCTTGCTCCTTATCACACAGATTCTTTTTCTTTCTTCACATCGTCAGGAAACCTGAGTGCTGTTTCGGTAAGCTGTTGTGAGAAGGTATATATATCTTCTAATGAATCAATAGAGTGTTTAGTTTCCATTTTATTGGAATCGAATAATCCGATATATCTTTTAGATCCATTTAGATACAATCTGCAGATGGTCTTATTCCTGTTATCATCAAGTAAAATATTGAAATAAGACTGGGTATCTCTATAGTTGATCCTGGTACTCCTTACTGAATTCCTGAGAAGAGATTTTATAATAAAGTATGCTTCAATTTCAAGTTCAGTAGTAACAATTCTGGATTCATCCACAATCTGAACAGGTGTATCATTGGCGACAACTATAATCTTTTCTTCTAGTCCTTTTGATTCAGTAGATAAAGCCGCTTTTAATCTGTCATTAATAGTATCAGTTATAAACTGATTCACCGACTTCTTAACAATTAAAGTGAATTGCTCCATGAGCTTTGATGTAATCCTTCCATCATAAAACTTGCTGGCAAAAAACTTAACAAAGTCCTCACTTGGATTACTTAACTGATTGGCAAGAATAGACCGAACCTCTTTGCTATACTTCAATTCACTGGCTGAGCTAAAAATTTCCTCTACATTAAAAGAATGTTTTTGAAATTTCTTTAATTCCTCCACCACATGTTCTTTAATCTCTGTCATGGTGAATTCTAAAAATGGCTTTTCATCCATTTTATTCGCCTCCTCCAGATCGGTATAGAACTTGTATACGATGCCATTGGTAAGAATACCAAATTTTGCTTTCGTTACGTGAAAGTAACGGTGCAATTGAGAATCGTGTACATTCAGATTTGCTCCCCACCATTTGCATTCAATAATCATGATGGGATTTTCATCCTTCAGAATGCAGTAATCAACTTTTTCTCCCTTCTTAATACCAATGTCGGCAACGAACTCAGGAATCACCTCAGTAGGGTTAAAAACATCATATCCCAATGTTTGGATAAATGGCATGATGAAAGCATTCTTAGTTGCTTCTTCTGTCTGAATCTGATCTTTAAGTCTGGCTACCTTATCACTTAAGGCACGAATCTGATCTATGAAATCCATAATAAAATATTGCTTTAAAAAGTGGAAACTCAAATACAGAGAAATTGTTTACAATACACCGATAATCAAAGAAGGTCTATTATTGATATTATTCACAACGCAAATGAACTGCATCAGGCTCTTTTATCTTTATATAAAATGGAAGAACCAAAGGACCCTTATAATGTACTGAATTATGATCAGGTATTTATTCTTCTGAAAGATGGAATAGGAAGAGAACAATATCAGGGATATGTAAAGCTGGACCGTACCCGGAATAAATATTTTCTCTCCGGTCGGTTTGTGAAGCAGAAGAACTTTAACACGAGTTCGGTTAGATTGCTGCCTGAAAAGAATTATAAAGCTTATAAAGATACTAAAAGGGCGATAGATCAGGAGAAGTTAACAGTTAATGTATTTTTTAGTCATATAGACTTTATCACATTACCTTTTGATAACTTTGATTGGAAGAAATGATAAAAGTCAGCAACAGTTTGAGCAACGACAAGAGTTCGAGCAAGTGCAACAGGCAAAAGACAGTAACAGGTTGGGAACTGATTGTAGCTTCTCAACTAAGCATCTTTTAGGATCAGCCCGAAAATCTGGAAAATTTTCTATTTTGTCACTTTATGCAAGGTTAAGATTTATGACTTGCAGATTCTCCATTGATTCCGTATAATTGATGCCATCGCTTGAAGCGATGGCATCAATCGGATCTTGAAACAACTTGAGAATCCCCAGCTTTTCCGATTGATCCATCTTTTATCCTCTTGCTGTCTAATCCATAGCTGTATATAAAAAAAGAAGCAAGAGTCTGAGCAAGAGCAACAGGTTTTAGCTTTTTATCAAAGCTTTCTTCATCCTGTTGCTCTTGCTCAAAACTCTTGCTGTCTAAGTACCCAAGGGGGGATTTGAACCCCCACGCCTTACGGCATACGCACCTCAAACGTATATGTCTACCAGTTTCACCACCTGGGCATCAATGTTGGTTTTACAAATTTATGAGTATTTCAAGATAATTCCAAAATCAGAATTCAAATATTACCACTTTTCCCTGTGATTTTCCAAAGCATGCCTCATGCCGCCATACAGATTATTTCGCATACCGTCATTCACAAGGAAATCATGGGGAAAGCCAAGCTCTATTTTACTTGCCTCATCCAGTCTTTTTATCTGATCTTGAGTAAGTTTAAAATTCAGGCAGGCCATATTTTCCCGCATCTGATTTTCTTTTCTGGCACCTATGACTGGTATCACTACCTGATTCTTTTGCCTTAGCCAGTTCAATGCCACTTGAGCACAGGAGCAACCTGCTTCCTCTGCTATTTCTCTTACAGAGGATACGATTTCCTGATTGCGTGCATTTAATCTTACACTATCAGTTTTAAGCCTGTTACCTTCTCCTCCACCGCCAAGATATTTTCCGGTCAATGCACCTCCTGCTATCGGAGCCCATGCCGTCACTGCAATATCCAGGTGTTTTGCCATAGGCAGAAACTCCCGCTCTGGAGTGCGCTGTAACAGACTATACTCCACCTGCATACCTGCAAAAGAAGACCAGCCTCTCAACTCAGCGATGGCATTGGACATAGAGATGATCCATGCCGGTGTATCACTTATGGCAATATAAAATACCTTCCCTGCCCTTACCAGATCATCTAATGCTCTCAATACCTCTTCCACTGGTGTTGTAAAATCCCATGCATGGAGATACAGAACATCAACGTATTCTGTTTTTAATCTTTTCAGACTTCCTTCAAGCGACTGCACAAGATTCTTTCTATGGTTACCTGTAGCATTCACATCATGCATTCTATTGTAAAGTGAATATTTGGTAGCAACCACAAATCTCGAGCGATCACTTGCGATAAAGTCACCTACAAATTTTTCACTGGTACCTTCAGTATAACGATTTGCTGTATCTATAAAATTTCCTCCTGCTTTGATAAAGATGTCAAACATCTTCTGACACTCATCTTTATCAGCTCCATATCCCCAGTCTCCCCCAAAAGTCATAGTACCAAGACAAAGCTCAGACACTCTGAGACCGCTCTTTCCAAAAAGTTTATATTTCATTTTGTAATAATTAAGAAGTTACTTGATTCTGATTTGAAAAAGTAAGCAATATCACCCCAACTCTATGATCCTGAGCCCTGCGAAAGATCTGATAGATAAATAATTTTCAATTCAATCATAGTCTGCCCGATAGCTCAATTTTATTCTTGTGGAGCGACAGATGCATAAAAGCTCATATTAGAGTTACCATCCTTTCGCATCGCAGCATAACTGAATTCAAGATAAAAGTGTTTGTGAAAGTCTAGTTTTTCTTTTACCAATCTAGAAATTAAATGTCACCCCCGGACCAAATACAACAAAGAAAGTATTGTTCTTTAAGAGATATCCGCAGCCTGCATACAAAGGAAAACTAAACTTGGATTCTTTTCTAACAGGGAACAAAGAGCCAAGTACTACGAAGCCAAGATCTCGCTGTTTATTATTTTCACTCAGGTTAAAAATATCCAAAGCAATAAACCCAGCTCCTACCTTATACGGTTTAAGTTTACCGACCTTTTGCTGATCATAGAAACTGAACTGAGCAAGAAAGGCAATACTTATACCTGTCAAATTACCAAAACCAGACTGAGAAAACTTCTTTACTAAAAGCCCTGTAGGAAAGGAAACCTGAAGATCCAACGCTGTTACCATTTCCTTAATAAAAGTAATTTTCTGTGAATATCCCGGAAGGCTATATTTCTGATCATTATGTTTTATGGTAATCTCAAGCTTCCACCATCCTTCCATATCGTAGGTCTTGTGCAACAGATAGTCATTAATATTAATCTCTCCTTTTTTACAATCTTTGACATCATAGAAAAAATACCTTGGAGAGGCTTCTCCAGGACAAACAACTACATTCTCTATCTTTTGAAATTCAATAAGATCACTTTTAGTATTGTAGATCCTTACCTCAATATTCAGATACTGCTTTCCATAGAATCTGGTTTTCGTATCAATGTTATTTTCAAAAAACACAATATTGATATCTTTAATAGGTGCTCTTGTCAGAACAGGTTTATTAAAGACATTTCCAGAGATCGGAAATACTTCTTTATCATAACTCAAACCAACAAAGCCTAAAGCCTTGGGTACTTGAAACTCTCTCAACTGAAGATCATACTTAGTGATGGTTCCATTCATATAAAGAGAAATTCTTCTTTTAATAATATCCGTTGGAATTCTTATAAGATAGAATTTAACATTATCAGAAGTTCTTGTTGTATCATATTTAATATCTTTCACTCCGTCAAAATAAAAATCAGCTTTAGAAAGTCCTCTCCCCTCTATCTTTACTTCCACTCTTTCTCCGGGATAAACTACAGTGCTGCTCGTCCAGTCCTGCCCCTCTCTAAGCACAGATATATTTTCAATGTTAGGTTTTTCCAATACATTAAAATTAGTAATAAACTCAAGTTCATCACCATCTTTAATAAACAGATAACCTTCAGATACTTTATGAAGCGTATAAGGCCTCAGAACAGCCAGAATTTTATTACTGTTTCCCACCACAGAGACCGTATACAATTCTGCAACAAGGCGTCCTCCAGGCTTTTGTTGATTTTCCACCCTATAGGTTTTTCCAATTTCAAAATTTCTGTGAAAATCAATCTGTACTTCTTCTGTATGAAGTGAAGCTGGATCAAGGAAAAATTCATTTCTGTCAAGATTCACATAACCAATGCGACTTGGTTTTATATTAAACTTTAATTTGACAGGTGGAAGATCAAAACTTAGTTCTTTATTGCCTTTCAGAAAAGGAGCTACAGTCTTAAGATTCAAAATCAAGTCTTTATAACCCAGGCTTTCAGGGTGAACAAAAAGTTTAATATGATTATCTCCCTTTTGCAGTCTGAACTTGAGAGGTCCGGCTACCTGCCAGTCAGAAGGGATTCTGATGTTAAAGATATTTTTTGCAGGAAGCTCAATAGTCCTGTCTTCCCCTAAATACAGATCCTGAATCTCAGAAGGAGCCCCCACAAAGGTTTCGAAGAAAGGACTCATCTTTATTTCATCAGTAATTAATCCTGCATCTGTCTCTGCAATCAATACCAATCTTAGAAATTTTACATCAGGAAGATTCTGTAATCTTATTTTTCCTCTGAAATACTTATTTCCTATTTCCTTTAAAGAATCAAGCACCATATAATCTGAAGATCCGGCAATATGTAATTGCTTTATGTTTATCTCCTCTTCAGGAAACAGAACTATTTCCATGATCTCGTCTTTGTTTTCCGCTTTAAAAAACAAAGTCTTTTCATCCTTATAAACTCTTGAATCTTTTGGGTAATGATATTCAGCAGTATCGATTCGAAAATCTATCCTCTTAAAAAAAGTTGATTGCTGTGCCTGACCAGCTGCAACAATCAACAGAAATATAATAATCAGAAAAGCTCTCATGAATTACAAATGCACAACATCAATGATTCTTTAATCCTGAAAAGATAAGAATAAAATCAGAAGGAAAGATACTCTTTCATAATTGCAACAGAAGAAGAAGTGCCAATGCGGTCAGCTCCTGCATCGATCATTGCTTTGACCTCATTTAATGTTTTTATCCCTCCGGAAGCTTTAATACCGGTCGATGAAGGAATATTTTGT
Source organism: Bacteroidota bacterium (assembly GCA_023428135.1). Taxonomy (GTDB): domain Bacteria; phylum Bacteroidota; class Bacteroidia; order Cytophagales; family Cytophagaceae; genus Sporocytophaga. The sequence continues at coordinate 23,843 of JAEYZG010000062.1, forward strand.
CTAATTAGCTTTATATGTTCAGGAGTAGCACCTGCAGGAGCAAGTCCTGTGGAAGTTTTGATGAAGTCAGCGCCTGCATCTGCTGCTGCTTTACTTGCCTTTACTATCTCTTCATCAGAAAGATAAGCTGTTTCGATAATCACTTTCAGAATCTTCTGTTGTTCATGACAACATTTGGCAGCTTTGGCAATGTCAATTTTAAACCACTCCATTCCTGACTTAAAAGCAGAAATATTCATAACTATATCGAGCTCATCTGCTCCCATGCCAATAGCATGTTTTATCTCTTCAAGCCTGGTTTCTGTGAGCTGATAACCTAAAGGGAAACCAATGACTGTGACCAGATTAATATTCGCATCGCCTATTTCACGCTTTGCCCTTTTAAGCCAAAAAGTTGGAACACAAATGCCAAAGAGCTTGAACTCTTTGGCTTCTGCGACCAACTTATCAACATCTTTATCGGTAATAACTGGTTTTAAATTAGTGTGCTCTAAGTATAAATTTATTTCATTCATTTTATGATATCACTAACTTACCGAAATGAATCGGCACCATTACCTTAATTTCATTTTTCTCCTGATTTTCCATAGTAAAGGCAACCTCCTGTCCATCAACTTCGCACTTTCTAGGCTCAAATGAAAGCCCATGTATATTGACAGCATAACTATGGTATGTCGGAGTAAATTCTCCCTGTAAAGACTGTTCAATTACAAACTGATTATCAGAACCGCTGGTATTGAAAGTTCTCACATTAAACTGCCCTTGTTCATATCCATAACCATCACCCGCATCTTCATATACAACAGATGTATGAGGTTTAGTATAATAATAAGCATGTAGAATTAATTCTTTCAATTCTATCTCTCCAACATATTGCATTACAGGATACATCGGAATAATAGATCCTGCTCTTACAAAAATTGGCACCCTGTTAAGATCAGCTTCTGCCCATACCTCCATATTTCCATGGAAGCGCTCATCATCCCAGAAGTAATACCAAACTCCTGAAGGTAGATACAACCAGCGACCATCTGCTTCTGCCTGAGTAACTGGAATCACAAGCAAGTTATCTCCCACTCCGAATTCATCCTGACGGAAATACGTTTCAGTGTCATTCTGATCAAGGAAAGTCAATGGTCTTAAGAAAGGTGTACCAAATTTTGAATACTGCCAGAAGGTAGTATACAAATAAGGCAATAATCTGTATCTTAATTCAATTGTCTTTTTGGCCAGCTCTGCATACTCTTCCCCAAACGACCATGGTTCCTGATCTCCGTGATCACCGGAAGAGTGCGTTCTACAGAAGGCATGGAATATACCAAGTTGCAGCCAGCGTATATACATTTCACCGGAAGGTGTTTCAATAAATCCACCTATGTCAGAACCGCAGAATGAAATGCCTGAAATGGCAAGTCGTTGACACATTACATTGGCAAGCCACAAATGCTCCCATGAAGCTACGTTATCACCTGTCCATACACTTGAATATTTTTGTATTCCGGAGTAAGCAGATCTTGTAATATTGAAAGGACGATAGTTAGGTGCAAGGAATCTTTTGATACCGTCATAGGTGGCTTTTGCCATCTGCATGCCGTAAACATTGTGAGCTTTTCTATGACTGCAAGGATCGCCGTCATAGTTGTGTCTCACATCATTAGGGAATGTTTCAATCTCAAATACAGCAGGTTCGTTCATATCATTCCAAACTCCGCGAACCCCTGTCTCTATAAGGCCTTTAAATAATCCTGACCACCATTCTCTTACCTCAGGATTGGTAAAATCAGGGAAGTTACATTTTCCTGGCCATACAGACCCACGCATCAGCGGACCGTCCTGCCTTTTACAGAAATAATCCTTTTCTATAGCTTCCTGGTATACCCAATAATTTTTGTCAATCTTAATACCCGGATCTATAATGACCACGAGTTTATAACCATCTTTTGCTAATTCGTTTGTGAGTCCTTTAGGATCAGGAAAATAGTCTTTATTCCAGGTAAAGCACCTGAAGCCATCCATATAGTCAATATCGAGATAAAGAGCATCACATGGTATACTTCTCTTTCTGAACTCTGCAGCAATGTTCTTTACAACCTTTTCAGGATAGTAACTCCATTTACATTGATGATATCCGAGGGACCACAAAGGAGGAAGCTCAGGTTTACCCGTCATATTGGTGTAGGTTTCCACAACATCCATAAGTTCAGGACCATAGATAAAATAATAGTTCATTTCCCCACCATGTGCCCAGTAGCTATATACATTCTTTCTTTCAAAACCGAAATCAAAAAATGTTCTGAATGAATTATCAAAAAGAACCCCATATCCAACTTTATGGTGAAGCCCCAGGAAAAATGGTATGTTCTTATATAAAGGATCTGCATTCTTCATAAACCCGTAGGTATCTTTACCCCAGAGTTCAAACCTTTTACCTCTCAGATTCAGATCTGTAGGCTTATCTCCAAGTCCGAAGAAGTGTTCTCCACTTTGAACTTTTTTACTCATCATCACAATCTCACCACCATAGTCTTTGTGCTCTTCCCAATGAAACCCCTTTTCATCATCAATCACCACTTTACCTTCTTTATCAAGAATTGTAACAAGCAGGCGATGCTTCGTAATTACGATATCAAGAAAGGCAGTACCGATTGTAAACTTCTCTTCATCTTCTTTAATATCCAGGGCTTTCACCTTTCCCTCATAGTTATGAGCGCCTGAATAGGAAAAATCTCTTTGAAAAATGCTCTCGGGAGAATACCTGAAGCGAATAACCTTATCGCTTTTAACACTCACCTCTAACGCAGATTCCGTACAATAGAAATAAAAGGTATAACCATCGCGTTTCCAGCTTTGAACCGAATCGGGAAACTGTTGAACAGATATCTGATTCTGCCCTAGATTCATGTAACTTTCCATAAGAACAATTTTAAAGCCCTTTATGCAAAACCTGGCAAAAGGTTGCATAAAAAAGACATAGTACAATTTTAAATTTGTTTATTAACACTTTCCAATAAAGTTCTTCTATTGCTTTACTAGAGTAAAAACTTTTTTTAACAATTAAAAAAGAAAGAGAGAAAACATCTCTTTTTTTTTATTCGTTAATACTCTCTTTGAGCAATTTTCCAATGGTTTCAAAAGTCTCAACTAAAACTATTTTTATAATGTTGAGTTATTGATAAACTGATTTTGATCAATTAAGTTTATTTAAAAAAAGAAAAACACTACGCTGATAATCTGGTTATAATGTAGATTTTTCAAGGAAAGACTAATATGAGAAAACCAAGAGTACTAATGCTCGGATGGGAGTTTCCTCCCATTATAAATGGCGGCCTTGGGGTTGCCTGTCTCGGCTTGTGCAAAGCTTTATCCCAACATGTAGAGTTGTCCATGATCATTCCAAAATCAGATCCTAATTACATGGTTAATAATGTGGAACTGATCGGGTTGAATAACGTCGAAGTAGAAAATCTTAAAAAGATCCGCACCAGCAAATACTATAAAGAATTTGCTCATGTCACTACTGTAGAGGCCAATATTTTTCCTTACGAAACTGCTGAATCAGACTTTGATATCATTAGAGGAAAATCCATAGACTTCAGGCTTGATAATGTGAATGTCTTTAAAGTGGGTGATCTTTACGGAGATGATGTCATCAACAAAGTGATTGAATATGCCAAGTTCTGCGCTCGTCTTGCTATGACAAAGGATTTCGATATCATTCATTGTCATGACTGGATGACTTTTCTTGCAGGCATTGAAATCAAAGCTTTGTCTGGCAAGCCCTTAGTACTTCATGTTCATTCTCTTGACTACGACAGAGGCGGACCTGACAGCAGAGGCTGGGTTTACGATATCGAAAGATGGGGTATGCATTATGCAGATGCTATTATTCCGGTGAGCCGTTACACTGGATCGATAGCTAAAAACCATTATGATGTGGATGAAAGAAAAATTTTTCCTGTTCACAATGGAGCTGATCCTGTTCATGTATTCCACGACACGAAGGATTTTCCTGAAAAACTTGTTCTCTTTTTAGGAAGAGTTACAGGCCAAAAAGGTCCTGAATACTTCCTTGACATAGCATCTAAAGTAATAGAGCATGCGCCCAATTCACGATTTGTAATGGCAGGAACAGGAGATAAACTAAGAGGGCTCATAGAATCAGGTGCTTACAGACAAATTGGAAATAAATTCCATTTCACAGGATTCTTAAACAAAGAAAAAGTACACAAGCTTCTTTCAATTGCAGATGTTTATGTGATGCCGTCTGTTTCAGAGCCTTTCGGACTTTCTGCTCTGGAAGCTGCGCAGTTTGGTATCCCTTGCGTAATATCGAAGCAATCCGGAGTATCAGAAGTATTGTATGGCGCACTGAAAGCCGATTTTTGGGACGTTGATAAAATGGCAGGACATATTATTTCCTTGCTTCAGAACGATTCTCTAAGGGAATCCGTAGTTAAAGATGCATTCCGTGATCTGGAAAATCTAACATGGGATAAAGCTGCCGAGAAAGTAGCAGATGTTTACAAAAGAGTACTTTAAAAATATTTAAAAATCATTCGGATTATGCCAGCAGTTTGTTTTTATTTTCAGGTACATCAACCATACCGGCTAAAACAGTATTCGTTCTTCAATATAGGTAATGATCACAATTACCTGGACGAAAGACTAAACAAAGAAATTCTGAATAAAGTAGCTGATAAATGCTATTTACCAGCTAACAAGCTGATGCTTGAACTAATCAAAAAGTTCAACAAGCAATTCAGAATATCATATTCCATCAGTGGAATAGCTCTGGAACAATTCGAAAAATACAGACCCGATGTATTGGAGTCTTTTATTGACCTTGCAAGAACAGGCTGCGTTGAATTTCTGGGAGAAACCTATCACCATTCACTAAGCTATCTTTATTCCAAAGATGAATTTGTGAGGCAGATAGAACTTCATGAAAAGAAAATCAAACACTACTTTAATCAGGAGCCTGTTGTATTCAGAAATACAGAATTGATATACAACAACGATCTGGCAGACTTTATTCAGAAGATGGGGTACAAAGCAATACTTTGCGAAGGTGTTGATAGTCTTCTTCAAGGTAGAACACCCAATCAGATTTATACAGCTCCAAACAATAAGAAAATCAAATGTCTTCTGAAAAACTTCAGACTGTCAGATGACATCGCCTTCAGATTTTCAAACAGAGACTGGCCTGAATATCCGCTTACTGCGCAAAAATTTGCTTCATGGCTTCATAATGCTCATTCAGCTGATACCATTAATCTGTTTATGGACTACGAAACCTTTGGCGAGCACCAATGGAAAGAAACCGGCATTTTTGAATTTATAGCACATCTACCCGAAGAGATTTTAAAGAATAAAGATTTTTCTTTCAAAACAGTTGGAGAAGTTGCTGATGATTATCAGAGCAAAGATGTTTATGACGCACATGCGACTACATCATGGGCAGATTCTGAAAGAGACCTCAGCGCCTGGCTGAGCAATTCGATGCAATCTGAATCTCTCTCCAAATTATATGCTATGGAAGAGGATGTAAAAAACTCTGGAGATAAAGACTTGATTGAAAGATGGTCGAGACTGCAAACCTCAGATCTTTTCTATTACATGTGTACAAAATACTGGTCAGACGGAGTGGTACATAAATACTTCAGTCCTTATAACTCCCCTTACGATTCATACATTTACTTCATTAACGCACTTGCAGACCTGGAAGTGGAAGTAAATAAACATTCATTAGCTACAGCAAGAGTGTTTTAAGTTTGCCTTATATTCATTTACTTTGCCTTATTGCAAACTTTCTAAGTATGCAATAAGGCTTTTTATTTTACAAGAAATCAACTCAATGAATTATCTTTCAGGCGAATCACTAGGAAAATCTTACAATGAAAAATGGTTGTTCCAGGATTTAAACTTTGGTATTAGTAAAGGTGAAAAAATAGGACTTGTTGGAGCAAACGGAGCAGGTAAGTCTACTCTGTTTCAAATTCTTTCCGGAAAGTTAAATCCTGACCGGGGGCATGTTGCTGTTTCTTCAGGTATAACTATTGGTTTCCTTGATCAGGATCCTGAGTTTCCGGAAGGCATTAATGTGATGGAAGCCTTATTTTCTTCAGAAAGCCAGTCTTTACTTGCTATCAAAGAATATGAAAACGCACTGAACAATAGCGAAGACTCCAATGCATTACAAAAAGCAATGGAGAGGATGGATGCTCTTAATGCCTGGGACTATGAAAGCAAAGTAAAGCAGATTATCGGCAAAATGGGTATCACCATTCTTGATCAGAAAATAAAAGACCTTTCCGGGGGGCAGAAAAAAAGAATTGCTCTTGCAAGATTACTGATTGAAAGCCCGGACTTGTTGATTCTCGATGAACCTACCAACCACCTTGATCTTGATACCGTTGAATGGCTCGAAGGATTTCTTTCCACAAGTAATACAACACTCTTACTTGTTACCCACGACCGATACTTCCTCGACAGAGTAACCAATGAAATTGTAGAATTGGACGGAGGTAAAATATACCGATACAAAGGTAATTACAGCTTCTTCCTGGAGAAAAAGGCTGAGCGGATTTCCATAGAACAAGCCGAGACAGACAAAGCCAATAACCTTTTACGTAAAGAGCTCGAATGGATGCGCAGACAGCCCAAAGCCAGAGGCACCAAAGCCAAATCAAGGGTTGACGCTTTTTATGAGCTGGAAGAGAAAGCTGGCAAAACAAGAAATGACCAGGCTCTTGAACTCAAGGTTGAGACTTCCAGACAAGGAAATAAAGTAATTGAAATAGATCATATAAGTAAAAAATTTGCTAAGCCAATTATCAGTGATTTTTCTTATGTCTTTAAAAAGAAAGACAGGATTGGAATCATAGGTAAAAACGGATCAGGGAAATCTACATTCCTGAACATCATTACAGGAAAAATACAGCCGGACAGCGGAAAGATTGATGCAGGGTCAACTACCAAAATTGGCTATTTTTCACAGACAGGACTTGATTTCAAAGAAGACCAAAGGGTGATAGATATTGTAAAAGAAGTTGCCGAGCATATACCTATAGGTAATGGAGAAACACTAAGCGCTTCACAATTTCTTCAGAAATTCCTCTTCCCCCCTGCCGTGCAATACACATATGTCAATAAATTAAGCGGAGGAGAAAAAAAACGACTTCAGTTGCTCAGGGTTTTGATCAGTAACCCTAATTTTCTTATCCTGGATGAACCAACCAACGATCTTGATATTCCCACACTAAACGTTCTTGAATCTTTCCTAATGGGCTATGAAGGATCTTTGGTAATTGTATCGCACGACAGATACTTTATGGATAAGCTCATAGATCACGTTTTCATTTTCGATGGTTCGGCTACTATCAAAGATTTTCCAGGAAACTATACTGACTATCGAAATCATCTGGAAGAATTGGAGAAACAGTCGGAGGGAAAAACAAAAGAAAAACCAAAGGAAAAACCGGTAGAACAAATAGCACTTTCGAAACCTGCAGAGGAAAAGAAAAAACTTTCTTTTAAAGAGAAACAAGAATTTGAGACGTTGGAAAAAGATATTGAAAAACTTGAGAAGAAAAAGACAGAACTGACAAATAAATTATCTTCTCCTTCTATTAGTCATGATGAACTGACAAAGCTTTCACAAGAGTTTGAAAATGTTAATAATACTCTGGAAGAAAAAACTTTACGTTGGTTAGAACTATCTGAAAAAGCTTAATTTTCAGAATTTAAGATTACTCTTGAAATTGTACAATTACAGGAAAAAGTTGAAAATTAGTTTATTTTTTCCCTTACAAAAGTACTTTTAAAGGTAAAAGACAGAAATTTTTGAACTATATTTATAGATTATTAAATCTTTTATCCAAACACGGTAAAAAACTATGATTAAATTGGTAAATATCAAAAAGTTAGCACTTTTTTCTCTTCCAATTCTATTACTTACTCCGGAAGCACAGTCGCAATCAAAACTTACGGAAGATATCCGCCTGAATCAGGTAGGATTTTATCCATCTGGTCCTAAAACAGCAGTCATTGTTGATGCACCTTCAGACAAATTTTATGTAATAAAAGAAAATCTGAGAGATACAGTTTTCACAGGACAACTAACCCCTGGTGTTGTATGGGAACATTCAAAAGAAAATGTTAGCAAAGCTGATTTTTCCAAATTTAAAACTCCAGGAACTTACCGCGTTTTTGTACCAAAATTGGGTTACTCATTTCCTTTTGAAATTAAAGAGCAGGTTTTACTTCCTGTAGCTAAAGGAAGTGTCAGAGGTTATTACTACCAGAGAGCTTCCATTGACCTTCTTCCTGAATTTGCAGGAAAATGGGCAAGACCAGCAGGACACCCTGATGATAAAGTTATGGTCCATGGTTCTGCAGCTACAGCTACACGTCCTGAAAAATTTGAAATTTCTTCTCCAAGAGGCTGGTACGATGCCGGCGATTACAATAAATATATTGTAAACTCAGGTATATCTACTTACACACTACTTGCTATTTATGAGCATTTTCCAAAATTTGCAGATACCTTAAAGCTAAACATCCCTGAAAGTAAGAACAACCTTCCGGACCTTCTTGACGAAATATTATGGAACGTTAGATGGATGCTTACCATGCAGGATGAAGACGGTGGAGTTTACCATAAATTAACCAACCCAAGCTTCGACGGTTACATTATGCCTGCAGATGCAAAAGCTCCAAGATATGTAGTTCAAAAAGGAACTGCTGCATCTCTTGACTTTGCAGCAGTAGCTGCCCAGGCTTCTAGAGTTTTTGCCAAATTCAAAAAAGAACTACCAGGTCTTTCCGACTCCCTGTTAAAAGCTAGTGTAAAAGCTTACACATGGGCCAAAAAGAACCCAAATATTGAATACAGACAAACTGCATTAAATCAAAAGTTTCAACCCGGTATCAGAACAGGTGAATATGGAGATACAAAGTTTGAAGATGAATTTCAGTGGGCAGCTTTAGAACTTTTTGTTACTACAGGCAAAGGGGCGTATTTTGAAGAATCAAAATTAGAATATACCTTATCTGGTACTTACTCTGTTCCTAACTGGGCTAACGTTTCAACCCTTGGCCTTTACACAATTGCACAAAACACCAAAAAACTTGCTGAATTTGAAAACATCAATCCTGATGTAATAACCAATAAAATCCTAAGCATGGCCAATAAGTATAAAGAAAATGCAGAGAAATCTGCATATGGAACTGCAATGGGTACTTCAGGCGGAGACTTCAACTGGGGAAGTAATAGTAACGCTGCTAACCAAGGTATACTATTAGTTCAGGCTTATTTAATAAGCAAAGACAAAGCATATCTGGACGCAGCTATATCTAACATGGATTATTTGTTAGGAAGAAATGCAACTAAATACTGTTTCCTAACAGGATTTGGAAGCAAAAAAGTTATGCATCCTCACACCAGACCTTCAGAAGCTGATGGTATAGAAGATCCGGTTCCAGGTCTACTTGCGGGTGGACCAAATCCAGGCCAGGAAGATAAAGCAGACTGCCCAGGATCAGTATATGAGTCTTCAGCTCCTGCAAGATCTTATATCGATCATAAATGCAGCTATGCTTCCAACGAAATTGCTATTAACTGGAATGCACCTTTTGTATATTTAAGTTTTGCATTAGAAGCTTTAAAAGGAAAATAGATACTTACTGATACCGCCAAAGGTTCAATAAACAATACAAGAGGCTAAAGATCAAATCTTTAGCCTCTTGTATTTTACACCCAATCAACAACCTGCCTGATTTATCTGTTACTTTTTTGAATAGGTGTATATTCTTCAATTTAATCTTTTTTGGGTATGGATAAATTTACAGCGGATGTTAGAAACAATTACAATAATTATTACCTGCTTTTCTCAACAATGGGATGCGTGTGGCTATTAGCAGGATGTTTAGGTGCATATAACTACCCTCATTTGGCTATGCTGGCATTACTGGGTGGAGCTACATTATTTCAACCTATATATAGAGTTATAAGGAAGGCTTTTGGAATAAAACAGACTAAAACAGATCATCCCTTAAGGATGCTTACGACTCTTCTGGCAATCGGAATGCCACTTGGAGTAACTGTAGGTTTTTTCCCGTTCAAAGAAAACATGAACTTGTTTTTCCCAGCTTTCAGCCTGCTATTTGCAATGATCTTTGGTATTATCGGATACATATATAGGATAAAATCATTTGTCATTCTTGGCTTAACCAACATGGTGGGAAATATATACATTTCACACTTCTATTTTGACCACTTTGCATTTGCCGGCCTGTATACAGGTATTTTACTCCTGGCAACTGCAAGTGCCGGAAAAATATATGGAGAAATTGACTTGAGGTTTATTTCATTAAAGAAGAAAATTAAAATCCCTCAGGGAAATTAGAAAAGGCCCGAAAGGGCTTTTTTAGAATCAGATGAGCCATTAAAAACTGGCGAAAAAACCGCAAAAAACATCCAAAAAGCTAACCAATATTACTTCAAAAAATACATTAAAATCAACAGGATATCCCTTAAAAACTCAAACTAATCTAAATAAAACACAATTAACTAATTATCAGAATATTAACCCATCTAACTTTTTTAAAAACTAAACACCTCAATATTATAGACCAAATGTAGTATTTACGACATAAACGTTATTTTTTATGGGCATTCAACCATTCTATAGCCCGCGATTTTGTCCTAAACAATTCTGTCTTAACCTTAGGCTTATCCAGCAATAAATATAAACGTCCACCATAAAAAGCAACGTAACTATGCATCAGAAATGCAGATGCACTTATATACTGCAAGGATTGAGCACTTGAAAACAATCTTCTTGTCTCATTATCTACAGATTTAAGATTTGCAAAATCAACAAACAAAGGCATTGTCACACCATTTGAAACCTTCAACCTATCCTCTATTACTCTCTTTGCCACCCGTGGCGTAAGAGATGTAACTTCTGGCTTAAAAACCTCCATTAATATTCCATCTTCAATCCAGAATTCTGCAAATTCATTTTCAAAAAATGAATTTTTAATCATCTTTTTTTCAACCATATCCGTATAAACTTTTGATAAAAACTTACACCTAACTAAAACTAAAATCTAAATTATGAAAAATGTTCTAGAACTCATTAATGAGATTGTAACAAATGGAAAAAATCGTGGAGTTGGGCAGTTTACTACAGAAGACGAATTTTATGATGGAAGAATTATTACAGTAGAAGGAAACAAGCTTATTAACTTTGGTTCCTGCAGTTATCTTGGTCTAGAGCTCGACCAAAGACTTAAAGACGGAGCTATTGAGGCAATTAAAAAGTATGGTGTGCAATTTTCATGTTCCCGTACATATATGTCATGTACCTTATATAGAGAACTTGAGAGTCTGATCAGAAAGATTTTTGATGCCCCTGTGGTATTGTCAACTTCTGTGTCTCTCGGACACCATGCAGTGATTCCTGTAATAGTAGGAGAAAATGACGCCATAATAATGGACCAACAAGTTCATGCGAGTGTTCAGGATGCGGCTATCAAAATGAAAGCAAAAGGAACCTTTGTCACAATTGTTCGACATAATGACATGGATGAATTAAGAAAAAAAGTAACAGAGCTTAGCCATTCATATAATAAGGTTTGGTATATGATGGATGGAGTTTACAGTATGTATGGAGACTTTGCTCCCATGGATCAGATCGCTGAGATGCTAAAAAGTCACAAAAAATTCCATATATACGCAGATGATGCTCATGGGCTAGGATGGATTGGGCAACATGGACGTGGATATGTACTCAATCAGATGCCCTTGCATCCTAAAATGATTGTAGCTACGTCTCTAAATAAAGCATTTGCAGCCGGTGGAGGTGCATTTGTAATTCCGGATGAAGAACTTTGTCAGAAAGTAAGAAACTGTGGAGGTGCATTTATATTTTCCGGACCACATCAAATTCCGGTTTTAGGAGCCGGTATAGCATCTGCTAAAATTCTTCTATCAGATGAAATTTATGAAAAACAGGCTGCGCTTGCAGAAAAGATAAATTACTGTCATGAATTGCTGATGGCGCATAATTTACCTGTAGTTTCCAACCCAAATACCCCAATATTTTTTGTAGGACTGGGTCTGGTAAGAGTCGGCTATAATCTTGTCAAACGAATGCTGGGTGAAGGTTGTTTTGTAAATATCTCCGCTTTTCCGGCTGTACCAGAAACATGCACAGGAGTTAGATTTACCATTACACTGCATCATACTAAAGAGGATATAGAAAAACTCGTAAAAGGGCTGGCATATCATTTCCCTAAGGCACTTGAAGAGGAAGGCAGAACTATCAATGATGTTTACAGAGCATTTAGAAGGGTTGCTAATTTCAATGAAAAAGAAGAAATTTCAATCCCTACTCCAACTTCAGGATTTTCTATTCAGTATGAGAATTCAATTTCCAAAATAGATAAAAATCTTTGGGACAAGCTTTTAGGCACAGAGGGCATTATTGATCATGAAAGTCTTGAATTAATGGAAAATAGCTTTTCTCAAAACTTTGAACCGGAAAACAACTGGAGCTTCCATTATTATATCATCAGGGACAAAATAGGTATACCTGTCCTCGCCACATTTTTCACTACTGCCCTAACCAAAGATGATATGCTTGCTCCCTCCGAGTCGTCTAAAATCATTGAAGCAGGCAGACAAAAAAATAAATATTTCCTCACATCAAAATCTCTGATCATGGGTACACTGCTTACGGAAGGTAAACATATGTACCTTAATCAAAATCATAATGAATGGCAGAAAGCATTAATGCTTTTGCTCGATACCGTGTGGAAGCTTCAGGATACTGAAAAAGCAGTAGTTTTAAATCTAAGAGATTTTTACAAAAAAAATACCGATCTGTATAATTTTTTCAAAGATCAGGGATTTATTCCTGTTCCTCTTCCCGACACACATGTTATTGAAAATTTTAACTGGAAATCTGTTGATAATTTCATTGATCAGGTAAGTAGTGAGAAACGTTACTATATCAAGAAAAAAGCGCAAAATTTTGAATCTTTTTATGATATAAATATTATAACTAATCCTACAGAAAATAAGATTGATGAATACTATGAATTATACAAAAATGTAGCTGCCAAAAGCTTTGTATTAAATACTTTTCTACTCCCTAAAAAGCTGTTCCAGAATATGGCAAAGATAAATTCCTGGGAATTTATAGAGTTATCCATGAAAGGAAACAATCAACCTGCAGGTGTAGCAATTTGTCATAAGTCTGCAACAGAATACTGCTTCCTGCTTACAGGGATGAACTATGAGATTGTTGATTCTCATAATTTATACCCACAGATACTTTGGCAAATAGTTAAAAGAGCCGGAGAACTGAACGCCCCGAACGTTTCTCTTGGATTTACTGCATCACAGAACAAAAGGAAATTTAATGCAAGTGTAATCGAAAAAATAGGTTTTATTCAGATGAAAGACAGCTTCTCTGTTTCATTCATCAACACCCTTGCTGGTGGCGGTAAAGCAGCTTAAAAAAGCTGAAAGCCTAAAGCTAAAAGCTGAAAGTTTAAAGTTTCAAAATGACATTTTAAACTTTCAGCTTTTTCATTTAAAGTCGTGAAATTAAATTTAAAGGTTGTATAATATATGCGTTATCATCATTAAGCTTTTATGCTTTCCGCTTGCTTTAAGCTTTTAACTTTATCAGATAAATAATATTTTCAACTTTCTCTGATTGCATAATTAGAGAAACATTCAGTACGGAAGATATCAAACTTCCATTCCAGCGAAACTGAATTGGAATATTATTAAGGCTTCCATCCCACAACATCAGCTCTTCTATATTACAATAGTTTTCAATTAGCGTCTCAATCTTTTGTCCTATCAAAGATTCCTCTTTAAAATCAGTCAGATCTTTTGCTGTTGAATTGGCAAAAAATATATTTCCATTTATTCCTGTAATAAAAATAACTCTGTCTTTATTTTCCATTACATCAACAACCTTGTGAACTCCTTGTTTTGAAAGGGAATTTTCAGCAAGCTGCTCATTAATCATATTTATCCCTAATGTCAGGAAGCTTAAAAAATCATGTTTAAAGCCAATATCAGTCGGGAGCCTTTTACTGAAATCATGTAAAGCCATAGAAGAAAATACATCTACCATTTCCTCATAAATAGTATCATATTTCCCCAGTATAAAATCAACTTCCTGAAGCATCTCAAAAATTTTTGTTTTATTCTCAGGTTTGATGTTTTGTTCTTCAAGGATCAGCTTTTTTAACTCTTTTAAAGTTTCAATTGTAAATGCTTTGTCCGAATCAAAAATGTTTTCCTTCATTTCAATTAATGTTAAGTACAGATTAAAAATATTAACTAGAAGATAAACAGGCCCTTTTAAAAAGACAATTATAAAACGTTAATTCCTTAAAACCAAATGATTTCCATTATTTTACAAAAAAATCTCCAATTAAAAATCGTTAAAAAAACGCAGTAAAATTGATGGCTTTTTATTCATTCTGATTTTACTACGATTGACTCTTCACTCCTTTCTGTTATTAATAAACTCATCTTCCCCTAAAGCAGTTGTCTATATGCAGGGCATTTAGTCAGATGTCTATTTTATCTGTTGACTAGAATTTATATTTCTAATGAAGATATTATCAATAGCTTTTCTCTTACTTTTTTTGAATTCCTGTGATTCTAAAAAAACAACTACATTTCAAAGGGACTATAATGATAGCGTATCTTTCAACATCCTATTGCCTGAACAAGGCAAAATCTCTGATTCAGAAATAAAAAAATTCATAAAAAAACATCCCGAATACCAACCCTATCAAAAAAAAATGGAGAAATTCTATACACGAAGAAACTTCCAACCGGCTTGGTCTAAAGATTACAAATTCATTCCTCAGGCTCAGATGTTGGTAAATTACCTTAACCATATGAATAAACATGGCTTGCAAACAGATAGCGCCAATATAATCGCTTTAAAAAATGTCATAAAAAAAAGTAACGATACGCAATGGTTCAGATTGAAAGACAAGCAAGAAACCTTTGTATATGCAGATATGCTGTTGTCTGCTTCTTTTTTCAAGGACTCCCAAAAAATCTGGAGAGGTCACTTCAAAAATGATGATTTGGAAAACTTATGGAAAATCAAACACAAAAAAATTAAGTATGGCAAAACCCTTGATTCCATTCTGTCTTCGGGAACTAATGATCCTTTCACTGAATTTGAACCATTACACAAAGATTATAAAGAACTCAAAACTGTATTAAATAAATATACAGCAATTTCCCAAAACGGCGGATGGCCAACTGTAGATCCTCAAGGCAAGGTGTTAATCAAAGGGGATATTGCCCCTGAAATTATAGCTTTGAGAAAACGCCTTTACCTCTCTGGAGACCTTAGTCATTTTGAAAATAACAAAACATTTGATCAAGAACTTGAGCAAGCAGTTATGCATTTCCAATATAGACACAGACTGAAAGAGGATGGAATTGTAAAAGGTGAAACTCTTAAAGAAATGAACATTCCCGTTGAGGATAGAATAGAGCAGATCACTATCAATATGGAACGCTGGAGATGGGTACCTGAAGAGCCTTCGGAAAAATACATACTAGTAAACATTCCTGAATTTAAAATGCATGTTTTCGAAAAGAACTCTGAAATTTATAATATGAAAGTTATCGTAGGAAGAAGTGGAGCTTACACCCCAATATTCAGCGATCAAATAGAAAAAATTGTTATTAACCCTTCATGGATTGTCCCTGCTAAAATCGCTACAACAGAACTTGTACCAATGATCAAAAGAGATACAAGTATACTTTCAAAACAAAACATAGAAATATTTACAGATTACTCTTTTAATACAATGGTCGATCCGGACACAATAGACTGGGGTAATCTAGACGCTCGCAAATTCACTTATGTATTGAAACAAAAATCAAACTTCTATAATCCACTAGGACATATAAAATTTTTATTTCCTAACGAATTTGACATATACCTGCATGATACTCCATCAGATCATCTCTTCGAAGAAAGTGAAAGAAACTTCAGTCATGGTTGCATAAGAATCGAAGATCCTGTCTGGCTTGCTTCTTATCTCTTGAAAGATGAACCTCAATGGAATAAAAAGAAATTGTATGAAGCAATATACAGACAAGAAGAAAAATCGATTTTATTAAAGGAAAAGTTACCAGTCTTCATTCTCTACTTTACTACCTGGGTTGATGAAAAAGGAACTATCCACTTCCTAAAAGACATTTATGATCATGACAAACAACTCAAATCGATTCTGGAATCAAAAGAATAATTTCCTAAATTGATGCCTGAATAATTCATTAACCTTTTGACATTTGTGAAATCAAAGTATCTCTTATTTCTACTTTTCATTTTCATTGGTATTATCTTATTTTCCTGCAAGGGAAGAGTAAATTCTCAAAAAAAAGTTCATGCTGTTAAACTTCCTGGAATTGAGAAAACAGATGAGAACCTGATAAATCTTTATTTTCAAAATCAGCCGGAAGATAGCATCTGGAAGGAAGATATACTTACTTTCTATAAAACGAGAAATTATAAACTTGCCTGGTCATATAAAGGAAGATTCATACTCCAGGCAAACTATGTAATCAATATGATTAAGAATATTGATGAGGAAGGATTCTCTATGGAATGCTTTCCGACCAATGATATCTGGCATCATTATATTCAGCTATCTGACTACCAGGAGTCGACGCATCCTGAACATATAAAGGATAGAGAAGAATTTGACATTTTCCTTACTATAACTTTTTTTAAATATGCACGGAAGATCTGGGCAGGTATTAATAATCCTGAAAAGTACGATTGGTTTATCACTAAAAAAACAATTAACGAAAGAGAGCTCCTGACCTCCATTCTCAAAGCAGACCTGGACAGCGCTTTTTCAGCATCTAAATTTCATCCTTTACATAAGCAATATAACCTCTTAAAGAAAACCCTTATTCAATACAGAAAAATTGCCCGGCAAGGTGGATGGGGTAATGTAACCAAGAGTACTTATAAAATAAAAACTGGCGATACTTCTGAAATTATAAAACAACTACGTTATCGACTTTCATTCGAAAACAAAGCGCTAAAAGCCGATACAAACAGTTATTTTGATTCAACTCTGGAAGCTGCACTAAAAAAATTTCAATTTTGCCACGGCCTTGATACAACAGGAATTCTGGACCCCTCCACAATAGACGAGCTGAATATTCCGGTTGAAAAAAGAATTTTACAACTTTCTCTCAATATGGAAAGGTGGAGATGGTTACCGGAAAAAGGCGGGGATCTTTATGTGGCCATTAATATTCCGGAATATGCGCTGCATGTTTATGAGAATAATAAACATGCCTGGCAAATGAATGTCATTGTAGGAAAGACATTATCACATACACCAATATTTTCAAATGAAATTCAATTTCTGGTGTTTAATCCCTCCTGGAATGTACCCAAAAGTATTGCGCTTAAAGAATTTCTTCCATTACAGAAAAAAGATCCTGCCTATTTAACCAGACACAATATGCAGGTATTTATCGGCAGTAAACTGAATACCCCTATTCATCCCGATAGCATAATATGGCATACGATCAATGAACAAAACTTCAATTTGACCTTTATACAACCACCAGGACCTGAAAACCCTCTAGGTAAGGTAAAATTCTTATTCCCTAATACTTTCGATGTTTACCTTCATGACACGCCTGCAAAACACCTTTTCACTCAGAAAGAAAGAGGATTCAGCCACGGATGCATTCGTTTGGAAGAACCTATGAAACTAGCTCAATATCTTTTAGAACAGCAAGGCATGTGGAAAGAAAAAGAGATTAACAAACTCCTGGGAATGGATAAGGAAATATATATGAAACTCAAGAAAAAAGTTCCTGTTTACATTGTATACTTCACCACCTGGATGGACAGCAAAGAAAATGTCCATTTCCGAAAGGACATTTACGGTTTGGATCAGAAACTTATAGATGAACTGAACTTTTAATCCTGATTCTTAGGTTAATCAAATATTAAATCTGCCAATCTGTCAGTTTGAAATAAATTTCTTATCTTTGCAAAAATAATTTATTAAAATGGAAGACAGGATCAATCATAAGGAATCAATGACAGCAGAGGAAAAAGCCGCCTGTGATTTACCTAGAATTAGCCTTGAACAAAATACAGGTAATAAGAGAAAATTATATATAGAAAGTTACGGCTGCCAGATGAATTTCTCTGACAGCGAAATTGTGACTTCTATTATGCATAAGAATGGTTTTGATACAACCAACAGCATGGAGCTTGCTGATGTCATTTTTATCAATACCTGTTCGATCAGAGAAAATGCTGAACAGAAGGTAAGAAACCGTCTTGCCCAGTTTAATGCTTTGAAAAAAAGAAAGCGCTCTCTGACAATCGGAGTTTTAGGATGTATGGCAGAAAGGTTAAAAGCCAAATTCCTGGAAGAGGAAAAAATTGTTGATCTGGTAATAGGCCCAGATGCTTATAGAGATCTTCCCAATTTAATGGCCGAGGCGGATGAAGGTAATAAAGCCGTTAATGTCTTTTTATCAAAGGAAGAGACTTATGCAGATATCAGCCCTGTGAGGTTGAATTCAAATGGCGTCAGTGCATTCGTTTCCATTATGCGGGGCTGTGACAACATGTGTTCATTTTGTGTCGTTCCCTTTACAAGGGGCCGCGAGCGCAGCAGAGACCCTCATTCCATAATTAAAGAAACCTTAGAACTTGTAGAAGAAGGTTATAAAGAAGTTACCCTGCTTGGCCAGAATGTGGATTCTTACAAATGGCAATCTGAAGATGGAAGTGAAAAAGTAAACTTTGCTCAGTTACTTGAAAAAGTAGCGCTTATTAGCCCTGATCTGAGAGTCAGATTTTCAACTTCACATCCTAAAGACATTACAGATGAAGTACTTTATACAATCAAAAAGTATGAGAACATCTGTAACTACATACACCTTCCTGTTCAAAGCGGCAACAGCAGAGTACTGGACTTGATGAACCGTACTTACACAAGAGAGTGGTATCTCGACAGAGTAAAAGCTATAAGAAATATCATCGGGGAAGAATGTGGCATATCATCTGATATGATTACAGGCTTCTGCACAGAAACAGAAGAGGAACATCAGGAAACATTGTCTCTCATGGAAGATGTGAAGTTTCATTTTGCTTATATGTTTGCTTACTCTGAAAGGCCGGGAACTCTTGCTCAGAAAAAATATGCTGATGACATTCCGGAAGAGACTAAAATGAGGCGTCTTAATGAGGTAATCAACCTGCAACAAGAACATTCTCTATATAGAAACAAGCAAGCTCTGGGTAAAGTACACAAAGTGCTTGTTGAAGGAGAATCCAAAAAATCAAACTTGGAATATAAAGGCCGGAACTCTGAAAATACAGTTGTGGTCTTTCCTAAAGGAGGCAGCAAAATTGGTGATTACGTGAATGTTCTTGTAACAGACTGTTCACTGGCCACTCTTTTTGGGGAAATTATAGAGATAATTCCCTCCTCAACAAAAATCAGTTAATTAAAATCGAAGGGAGAATCCGTGAATCTGAATGAAGAAATACAAAGCGTAAAACAAAGATTTGGGATTATTGGTAATGCTCCGGTTTTAAATCATGCAATACAGGTTGCTATACAGGTAGCGCCTACGGACATGACTGTTTTAATCACCGGAGAAAGTGGAAGTGGAAAAGAATCCTTCTCCAAAATAATACATTCCCTAAGCTCACGTAAACATGGACAATTTATTGCCATCAACTGTGGAGCAATTCCCGAAGGAACCATAGACTCAGAGCTGTTTGGGCATGAGAAAGGCTCTTTTACCGGAGCTCATGAAGCGAGAAAAGGGTATTTCGAAGTGACCAACGGTGGTACAATTTTTTTGGATGAAATCGGTGAAATGCCGGTAGGCACACAGGCCAGACTATTAAGAGTATTAGAAAACGGAGAATTTATAAAAGTTGGTTCCTCCAAAGTTCAAAAGACGAATGTAAGAGTGGTAGCTGCAACCAACGTAGACCTGTATCAGGCTGTGGACAAAGGGAAGTTCCGGGAAGACCTTTATTACAGACTGAATACAGTACCTATATTCGTACCTCCATTGAGAGATCGTGAAGGTGACAAAGAATTACTTTTCAGAAAATTCGCTTCAGATTTTGCGGATAAATACAAAGTACAGCCAATCAGGCTCAATGAGGAAGCAAAGGTTGCACTTAACAATTTTCGTTTTCCTGGAAATATTCGTCAGCTTAAAAATATTGTAGAGCAAATCTCCGTTCTGGAAACCAACAGAGATATTACTAAAGAGACTTTATTAAAATATCTTCCTGAACCTCATAGCGGAATTCCAGCGGTTTACAATAAAGATAAGAACAAAACAGACGATTTTTCAGAAAGAGATATTCTGTATAAAATTCTTTTTGACATGAAGAAAGACATGACAGAGTTAAAAAAACTCGTTTTTGACCTTCTTCAAAATGAAAATTATGGTTCACAGATGATCAAAGATCATCCCGATCTCTTTACTGGAATTACCGAAGAGGTATATCCCAGAGAACAACGACAGTCTAAATTTCTGCTCCCTCCTCCTACTGAAGAGCATATACACGAGCATGCACCGATTGAAATAGAAAAAATAGAGGATGCAATACAAGAGCCCGAAGAGGAATCTCTTTCTCTTGAAGACAAGGAAAAAGAAATGATTTTAAAGGCGCTTAAAAGAAATCATAATAAAAGAAAAAATGCTGCACGTGACCTTGGCATTTCCGAGCGTACACTGTACAGGAAATTAAAGCAGTATGAAATCGAAGAATAATTTTGATTTAATAAAAGAATTTTGAATATAGTATCATGAATAAATTTATCCCTGCCATAAATCTGTGTAGATTAAGCGCCAACGCACTTGTGCTGGTTTTGATTCTTTCTTTCCTTACAGGTTGCGGTGTATATTCCTTTACCGATGGAAGAATTCCTCCGGAAGTAAAAAATATTTCTATCCTGAATTTTCCTAATGACGCAGGTAACGGTCCTCCTAACCTTTCACAGAATTTTACTGAAAAACTAAGGAGCTACTACCAGCAAAACTCCAACCTGGTACTAGTAAAAAGTAATGGGGACTGGCAACTTGAAGGACGAATAGTTGGTTATAACGTTACACCGGTTGGTGTACAAGCAAATGAAGTTGCTGGTATCAACAGATTAGTCATAAAGATCGAAGTGAAATTTATTAACACACTAGATGAAAAGGCCAGCTTTACCAATGTCTTCACCAGCCCTTCTACAAGCGGTGACTTTCCGGCCAACCAGACTTTGTCTCAAGTAGAAGGATCATTAGTAACTAAGATGCTAGACCAGATGGTATTGGATATATTTAGCAAAACAACTTCCAACTGGTAAATCTTAAACCAGATAAATATTGAATAAGCAACGTTTTATAGATTTAATCACAAACTCCACGGAAGTTTCTTCTACAGATCTTAAAGATCTGGAAGAAGTCGTGAAGATTTTCCCCTACTGCCAGGTAGCACATATCCTGTTTGCAAAGGCTTCCTATGAAACAGACAATATGCTTGCTGAAAAAAGAATCAGAAAGGCTGCAGCTTATTCTTTTGACAGGAAAAACCTAAAAAAAATAATTCACCATTCCAAGTATTCTTTTAAATCAGAAAATAAATCACTTGCGCCTGTAATTCAAGCTCCGGCACCTGAAAATCTCCTTGAAGAAAAAGTACTCATTGAGGAAATTGAAGAAGAAAACATTGCCTTAAGCGAAACTGCCAAGGATACCACCAGCATTCATGAAGAGGAAAAAACCGAGGTTATTTCTGAATCTTATAAAAGCGATGAAATTATAGTTCAGGATGAAAATAAAATTCATCCTGAAATTAAAAAAGAGGCTCCTTCTGAAGCAGAAAAATTTATAATTCCTACAGGTAAGGTCATAACAAACTCAAAGGAGTTTTTCGAAGACCTTCAGAAAAATCTGCAGGATTTAAGAAAACTGAAAGAAGAAGCTGCCAGGGATTATACAACTAATACTAATGCAAAGGCAGAAATCCCTTCACCATCTGCCTCAATGCCTGTAATGCCTGAAAAAAAGTACGCTTTCCCTGAAGATAAAATCCTGGAAGAACTTTCTAAAAAAGAGGCATTTAAAGGAAAGAACAAAATTAATATCGAGAAATTCCCGTGGGAAAAGGTTGAAATCTTTTTAAAGAAAGAAGAAGAGAAAAACGCATTTCTCGAGAAAAAAATCATTGCGAAGAATATTGATAATGATGAAATCAGTAATAAAGAGGCTGATTTACAAATACAGTATCTTGAATTCCTGGAAAGAGGAAGAAAACAGCTAGATAAAAGGCAAGTTGAAAATATAATAGACAAATTTATAAAAGAAGATCCTACTATTCCTCCATTAAATCCCAAAACTATTGCAGAGGAACAGGAAGACCTCTCTGCAAAGTCTGGAGTAGAATCCAAAGGATTAATATCAGAAAATTTTGCTAAAATTTTGATAAAACAAGGTAAAATTCAGAAAGCCATTGATATTTACACACAATTAAGTTTGAAAAATCCTGAAAAAAGTACTTACTTTGCAGGCCTTATTAATGAATTAAAAAACGAAAAATAATTTATAATGGAAATCTTAATCACGGTTTTAATATTTATCGCCTGTTTTTTCCTTGTTGTTCTGGTACTTGCGCAAAATTCTAAAGGTGGTGGGCTTTCCGGAAACTTTGCAGGAGGTTCTACTCAATTTATGGGTGTAAAAAAAACCGGGGATTTACTTGAAAAATTAACCTGGGGATTTGCAATTGGTCTGGTTGTTCTTTGTCTTGGTATCAATCTTCTTTATAAAAACAATGTAGAAGAAAATGATGGAGGCATAAACAGCGTAAATGTTGAAAGAGCTCAGGAAGGGAATAAACTGATGCCTAAAGCTCCGACTGAAGGTCAGGAAAAAGGTCCTGCAAAAAATGATTCGGCTGAATAATGCTTTTATAAAAGAATAAATATAAATAAAAACGCCTCTAATCAGAGGCGTTTTTATTTACACCATTATTGCATTTAATGCTATGATTAAATTTCTGAATAAAGTTTTTTCACCAATAATCTCTTCGTAATCGGCATTACAGTTTCTTCAAAAGGATAGCTAAACTTTGAATTCACCAGAAAAGTAGCGGGATTGGGCAACTTTTTATACTTTTTAATCAACTCCAGTTTTATACTTTCATAAGTATTCCCTATTGTCTTACTGATATTTTCAACAAAATGGGTATGAATACCTCTGTATTTGGCTTCCGCTGTTTGAAATAATGTCACCTGATATTCGTAGACCTGGGTTTCGCTTCGGTTATTTGTATGAAACAAAAGATACCCAGTATCCAAATTAAGTGGAGACAAGCCTATCGGACTTATTGACAGCATATCTTCAATTTCTTCATAAATCTCCTTCCCCTCTACCAATTGATCTTTAAGTTTAGGCAATGCAAACATCACAATTTCCTCCAGCTCCCTCATAATCTTGTCATCATTAACCAGTTCTTCATAAATGATTTCAAGCTTTTCAAAATCAGCACTGGAGATTTGCTTAGGAAAATGCTCTTTCAGAAGCTGTTTATTTTCCTTTAAACGGAGAAGGTTTTGATAGTGAAAAAGCAAATCGGAAAGAAACGGATAAAGTTTTTTTTCATTAAAGCTTCCCTTCACATCATGTAGGTAAGCCAGGAGCATATATTTTTTATACTCAAAATCTATAAGTCCTTCTGTCAGCCAGTTTTTATTTAACTCTTTCATAATCTCAAAAAAGTTATACTAGATATACGGTTTCAATGCCATTTTGTTAGCTCTCACATAATTTATCCAATTCTCCTCAAAAATACAAATGAAAAAATGACAGGTTTTAAAACAAAAAAGGCAGATCTCTGTTTAAATGCCTCACCACTCACTGACAAATGTTCAGCTTTTTACCTCTGGCACAGGAAATGCAGAGCTGCAGTATCCAAGAAATTAAATAACTTTTAAACGTATAAAATTAAACGCTTTAACAAAATGAGTAACAACCTAAGCATCAAGCCACTAGCAGACAGAGTTTTAATCCAACCTGCTCCTGCTGAAGAAAAAACAGCTTCTGGTATCATTATTCCTGATACAGCTAAAGAAAAACCTCAAAGAGGATCTGTAGTTGCAATCGGAACAGGAAAAAAAGATGAGCCTCTGACTGTAAAAGTAGGAGATACTGTTCTTTATGGTAAATATTCAGGCACTGAGATCACCATAGATGGCAAAGAGTATCTTATGATGCGCGAAGCTGATATTTTCGCAGTTCTTTAATAACTTAATTGTCTAAAAGCAAATCAATTACAAAAACCAAAAAAAATTAAAAATACCATGGCAAAAAATATATTTTTCGATACAGAAGCCAGAGAAAAGCTGAAAAAAGGTGTAGATGCATTGGCTGACGCTGTAAAGGTGACATTAGGACCAAAAGGAAGAAATGTAATCCTTGACAAAAAATTCGGTGCTCCAACAGTTACCAAAGATGGTGTTTCTGTTGCTAAAGACATTGAATTAAAAGAACCAATCGAAAATATGGGTGCACAACTTGTAAAAGAAGTTGCATCTAAAACAGCTGATGCTGCGGGTGATGGTACTACTACTGCTACTGTGCTTGCTCAGGCAATTTTCAACGCTGGTATTAAAAACGTTGCAGCAGGTGCAAACCCAATGGATCTTAAAAGAGGGATCGACAAAGCTGTAGAAGCTATCGTTGCTGACCTAAAAAGACAATCCAAAAAAATCGAAAGCTCTCAGGAAGTAGCTCAGGTTGCTACCATCTCTGCCAACAATGACGAGGAAATCGGTAAAATGATTGCCAATGCTATGGACAAAGTGGGTAAAGACGGTGTAATCACTGTAGAAGAAGCTAAAGGTACTGAGACAGAAGTAAAGATCGTTGAAGGTATGCAATTCGACAGAGGATACCTTTCTCCTTACTTTGTAACCAATGCAGATAAAATGGAAGCTGATCTTGACAATCCTTTCATCCTTATCTACGACAAGAAGATCTCTTCAATGAAAGAACTTCTTCCAGTATTGGAACAAGTAGTTCAAACAGGAAAACCATTGTTAATTATTGCTGAGGATCTTGACGGAGAAGCTCTTGCTACTCTTGTTGTAAACAAAATCAGAGGTGCTTTGAAAATTGCTGCTGTAAAAGCTCCAGGCTTCGGAGACAGAAGAAAAGCAATGCTTGAAGATATCGCAGCATTAACAGGTGGAACTGTAATCTCTGAAGAAAGAGGATTCAAACTAGACAACGCTACTCTTGATTTCCTAGGTACTGCTGAAAAAATCATCGTAGACAAAGACAATACTACAATTGTTAACGGTGCAGGTCAAAAAGAAGAAATCAAAGCAAGAGTTAACCAGATCAAAGCTCAGATCGAATCTACTACATCTGACTATGATAAAGAAAAACTTCAGGAAAGACTTGCTAAGCTTTCAGGTGGTGTGGCTATCCTTTATGTAGGTGCTGCTACTGAAGTTGAAATGAAAGAGAAAAAAGACAGAGTTGATGATGCATTACATGCAACAAGAGCTGCTGTTGAAGAAGGCGTTATCCCTGGTGGTGGTGTAGCTCTTATCAGAGCTAGTGCAGCACTTGATAATTTGAAACTATCTCACGAAGATCAGATCACAGGTGTACAAATCATCAGAACTGCAATCGAAGCTCCATTAAGAACTATCGTATTCAACGCAGGTCTTGAAGGTTCAGTAATTGTTCAAAAAGTAAAAGAAGGACAAGGTGACTATGGATACAATGCGCGTGATGACAGATATGAAAACATGTTTGCAGCTGGTATCCTTGACCCAACTAAAGTTACAAGATTAGCTCTTGAAAACGCTGCCTCAATTGCTGCTCTTCTTCTTACTACAGAGTGTGTTGTTGCAGATCAGCCGGAAGATAAAGCTGCTCCTGCAATGCCTCACATGGGTGGAGGAATGGGCGGAATGATGTAATACTCTGTTTTCCAAAACAATAACAAAAATACCTCTGTTAAATTAACAGAGGTATTTTTTTGTTATATACAAAAGGATTAAATTTGCAATGTTAACCTTTTAAGTTTATGGTTCATCAAAATGTGACGATGAATTGGGTTTACGAACATTTCCTTGCTTACTTGCATTTAAGCATTGCTGACTGCGATTGTATCGTATCCCAAAAAGAGTTGAACAACCTTTCGTGTTTTACTCTTCTTAAAAATCTAAGTCCTGAAAGAGGCTTAAAGCTTGTAAAAGAGGTCTATATAGAATTTCTTTCTCACACAGAAGAAGAAAAGAGGGCTTATATCAGGGAGAATGTCGCCAAATTTCTCCGCACTGAATCCATTAAAAACAGAGTAATAGTCGATTTAGAAGACGCTGTTCATCAAAAAGATGAAGAAAGTGAAGAATATATTATGTTCCGGTATATTCGGAAAGTTATTAATAACTGCAAATAAGAAATCAAATAAGCTAATAATAAACAACCTGCTTCCTAATTCTCAATAAGGAAATAAATCTGACTTACCCCCTAAAGCAATTTGAAGATTACAGCGATCTTAAACTTAGCAAAATAGCAGCCCCTATCACCATCAACAATGTCAGAAGATCAAAGTCGGGCAAGATCGATTTTAAAAAATTCATATTCATACTCTTTCCAGTTTGATTTATTAAATGCAAATCTAGAAAGAGTATGTAAACAAATCATTATCATAAAATTAAAATATCTTCTCAGAATTTAAGCAACTGCCTTGCGCACATATGATCGCTCTTTATATTTAAGAGCTACAAAAATAAATATAATGGCAGTTATTAACATCAAACCACTGAAAAACCAGAAATAAGCTGGTCCTGCCAGTTTGGAAGTTTTATCTGGATTTTGAATGAACCAGTTTATTAATGCGGTAAACAAACTTCCCAGAGAAACCGAAAGGAGAAAAAAGCCCATGATAAGTGATTTCATATTATTAGGCGCTTGAGTATATGAAAACGCCAACCCGGTTCCATAAATCATTACTTCTGATATTGTAAGTATCAAGTATGCGAAACACTGCCATAAAATCGAAATGTCCTTTCCCGCATAGAGGCTTGTTTCCATGAAAGCAACTATGGCAAATGAAGAGGCACATATAAACATTCCAATCGTAATTTTTCTTAATGAGGTAAGTTTAAAGAATTTGCCAAGGAAAGGATAGACAACAAGGTCAAATAGAGGCACCAGAATAAGGACAAAAATCGGATTTAAAGCCTGAACCTGATCTGGAAGGATTTCAAATTGATAATATCCAAATAAATCAAACGACTTAATCATATGTGGGTTCATGGCCTGTATTACCCATGAAGAACCTGTCTGCTCATACAATGACCAGAAGACTGCAATAAAAAGATATATTACCACTAATCCTCCCATTGCCTTCATTCCTTCTTTGCTAAGTATTTCTTCTTTATATTTTTTAAAACCAACAGGTGGGATAACTGCATATTTTGATCTGCCTAACCAAAATATTACAGTAGCTAAAAGCATCAAAGCTCCAGGAACTCCAAAAGCTACAGAAGGTCCAAATTTTCTCAGAAGGATAGGTGTAAAAATGGTTGAAACAAAAGCTCCCATATTTACTGATAAATAAAAATAGTTAAAGATCTTAGGTAATAAGTCTTTATTTTCCTCTGTAAATTGATCTCCAACATTTGCAGATACACAAGGTTTTATTCCTCCTGATCCAATTGCTATCATTGTCAATCCAAAAGAAAGTCCAAGTCTGGTTTCGTCCAGAGATAAAGCCAAATGCCCTAAACAGTATATTATTGAGAGAGAAATGATGGTTTTATATTTGCCCCATAAAATGTCTGATAGTAAAGCTCCCAGAATTGGGAAAAAATAGTTAGCACTCACAAACATGTGATACCAAAATTTACTTTCACCTTCAGACATCACATCGAGGTTTCCTGTACTATCCATTAAATATTTGGTCATGAAAACAGTAAGAATAGTTTTCATTCCATAATAACTAAACCTCTCAGCCAGTTCATTACCTATAATATAAGGGATACTTGCAGGCATTCCTTTCCTTCTAACTTCTTTACTGTTCATAAAAAATTGGATAGTTTAAAACTAAGGTTAATGTGCGTATGATTTTAATTGTATTTTTACTTTAAGATTTAAATATACAAACTTTAAAGAATTTAAAAATTACCCTTACCGAGTCTCAAATATTAAGTTTATCCTCTTTTAACATTTGATAACTCTTCATGTTAAATTGGATAAAACAATTATAACCATGAAATTCATCATACATCTTTTAGTAGATTCATTTGCTGTCTGGCTCGTGTCTGCAATATTGCCAGGCGTTTCAGTAAAAAGCTTCGGCACTGCGATCTGGGTAGCAATACTAATAGGGATTATTAATGCCACACTAGGCTGGATTCTCAAAATACTTGCATTTCCTTTGAATTGGCTTACACTCGGTCTTGTCAACTTTGTAATTAGCGTACTTATGATAATGCTGGTAGACAAGCTCGTTAAGGGATTTGAGATCAAAAGTTTCTGGTGGGCAGTAGTATTCGCTATTCTGATCTCTATTGTAAATAATATTGTATACTGGATCTTTTAACTAGTCAGAGATATAATTTTAAAGCTGGAAACAAAAAAATGGCACTTTTAAACAAGTGCCATAAATATTTCCTCTGATATCTTATCAAGCCTGTTGTCCTGATCATATTCTTCATCCAGGCATTTCTGGAGTGTTTCACAATCATTTTTATAATCCAGAATCTTAGCGCAGGTAAGAGCACTTGAATAGGAAGCAATCTCCAGATGCTCAATTTTCTGTAAAATCATAGTGAGATTTGCAGCATTATCTTCTTTCTTTTGCAAGACCAAAGCACACGCTTCTTCAAAAAGCTTTTCCATTGGCTCGGAAACTGAAGCCACGACCTTTGATTTTCCAAATCTTCTCATGATCCCGATACATCTGGAAAAATGCTTTTGAGTATCATACAAATGCTCCTTTATGGCTTCTCTTAATTCTTTATTAGTGGTATGCTTGAGAAGAATCGGCAATAGCTGAGCCTGCTTTTTTTCCATTGCATACAGCTCAGTGAGACGAGTCAGGTAAACTTTATCCAATCCTTTTTCCATGGGCACCAATCCTATTCCGTTTATCTTAAATTAACAATTAAACCATCCAGAGAAGGTTTTTGTTATTTGTGATATTACTATGTTTTAATTAGCTTATTCAAATATTAACCAATTTATCTCCTGACAATCATACAAAGTTAACAAGCAGATCATCAGTAGGTATCAGGATAACAGCCCTTTCAATTAAAAGAATAATCGTTAAAATCCGATTTTTAATTGTATCTTTGCAGTTATTCCAAATTTCTTTGGAGTATTTTGAATAATTCTTTCTTTTATTTTGTTTCAATTTTCAATGACAAAAATCAAATTTGATTCGCTGCCTCTTTCAGAAGAGACACTCAAGGCATTAACAGAAATGGGCTTTGAAGAGGCATCACCAATCCAATCGCTTGCTATTCCAGTCGTACTTCAGGGAAAAGACGTAATCGGGCAGGCGCAAACGGGGACAGGGAAAACAGCAGCTTTCGGCATACCGGCTATAGAGCTTTGCGACCCTGCAATTAAATCCCCCCAGACCATCGTCCTATGTCCTACACGTGAACTTGCCGTACAGGTTAGCAATGAGTTAAAGAAAATTGCCAAGTTCAAGAAAGGTATTAACGTACTACCTATTTTCGGTGGAGAGTCTTTTGAAAGACAGGCTACTGCACTAAAGAGAGGCGTACAGATTGTAGTCGGAACTCCAGGTAGAGTAATCGACCACTTAACTAGAAAAACGTTGTCACTTCAAAGCATAAAACAAGTTATTCTTGACGAAGCTGATGAAATGCTGAACATGGGATTTGTTGAAGATTTGGAAAGAATACTATCTTCTATTCCAAAAGAAAGACAAACAATCCTTTTCTCTGCTACAATGGCAGAGCCTATCATGAAACTGACAAGAAAGTATCAGACTAATCCCGAACTTGTAAAAGTTGTAGGAAAAGAACTTACTGTCGATTCTATTGAGCAATTTTTCTACGACATCTCTGACAATCAAAAAGTATTATTGCTTAAGCATCTTGTAGAAATTCACCAGGTAAAACTTGCTCTTGTTTTCTGCAATACGAAGAGAGCCGTTGATGAACTTGTTGAAGAAATGCAGAAACATGGTCTGAAAGCTGAAGGGCTTCACGGCGATCTTAGCCAGAATCAGCGTAACCATGTAATGGGAAAATTCAGAAATTATACATTGAACCTGCTTGTAGCTACAGACGTTGCAGCAAGAGGTATAGATGTAAATGGAGTCGATGCTGTATTCAATTATGATGTTCCTCTTGATAACGAATTTTACGTCCACAGAATAGGGAGAACAGGTAGGGCAGGCAATACCGGAAAGTCATTCACTTTCGTATCCAGTGGCAAAGACTTTTTAAGACTAAAAGACATTCAGAACTATTGTAAAGTTAAAATAGCAAGAGGTACACTTCCTACAGGAGAAGAAATTCTGAAATTGAAAAAACAGAATTTGTTCGATCAGATCTCCTCCCTATTAACTCAGGGAGTTCCTGATTTTTATTCATCAGTAGCTGAAGAGTTTAATGGGACAGGTATTTCTAACGAAATGCTTTCTGCAGCTCTTGTAAGAATTGCTTTGGGAACTGTTGAAGAACTTAAGGATGATCGCAGAAGAGACGGCCGATCTGACAGAAATTCAAGAGGCGATAGAGATAGATCTGACAGAGGTTTCAGAGGTGATAGAGACAGAGACAGAGGACCAAGAGGTGATAGAGACAGAAGTTCTAGAGACAGATTTGACAGAGGTTCCAGAGGTGATAGATTCGAAAGAGGCTCCAGAAGTGAAAGATCTGACAGAGGTCCAAGAGAGGATAGAAATAACGGAGAGAAAATGGTAAGACTTTTCATCAATCTTGGAAAAAAAGACAGAATCAGTCCTGGTGATATTGTAGGCGCATTCGCATCAAATTCATCTATACAGGGAAAATCAATTGGAAGTATTGATATCTATGACAGTTATTCTTTTATTGAGGTCCCTGAAGCTAAAGTTGATGTTGTGATGAGTTCAATGGACAACAATAAAATCAAAGGCAAAACAGTAAACCTTGAACTAGCAAGTAAAAGGAGAGCTTAATCAATGCATTTATTTTATTTGCCCGGATTTGCTCCCGGAGAAATAAATGAATTACCGGAAGATGAGTCAAAACATGCTTTAAAAGTATTGCGACTTTCTTCCGGTGATAAAATTGAAGTAACTGACGGCAAAGGTTCAGTCTATCTTTGCGAAGTTAAAGATTCAGGGAATAAAGCATGTCGCTTTAAAATCCTATCACAAACCACCAGCAAACCCAAAGACTACTATATCCACGTCGCCATTGCTCCCACCAAAAATGCAGACAGGATAGAGTGGTTTGTAGAAAAATGTATAGAAATAGGCATTGATGAAATAAGCTTTATTCAATGTTCCCGTTCTGAAAGAAAAAATATCAATCTGGATAGAATTGAAAAAATTGCAGTCAGTGCGCTGAAACAGTCACAGACAACAATATTTCCAGTATTAAATCCATTGATTTCTTTTAAGTCCTTTATTGAAAGTTGCAAAGACGATCATAAGTTCATTGGATACCTTTCAGATGAACATAAAGAACTTCTTCAAAAAATAGCACCAACCAATTCAAGATACTGCATTTTAATAGGACCTGAGGGAGATTTTACACAGGATGAAGTCTCACTTGCTTTTAAAAACAATTTTAAACCTGCATCTTTGGGGAACAGCAGGTTAAGAACCGAAACAGCAGGAATTGCAGCTTGTCATATTTTTAACATTATCAACAGCTAAATACAATGAAAAAAATATTTCGATTATCCCTTTTACTGCTTTCTTCTATTCTCATTTTCAATTTTACTTTCGCACAACAGCCTTCATTTAAAATAGCAAAGTTGAAGTATAATGGAGGTGGCGACTGGTATGCCAACAAAACTTCTCTGCCTAATCTGATAAAATTTTGCAATCAGCAATTAAAATTAAATCTATATCAGGAAGAAGATGTAGTTGAAGTAGGCAGTCCTGAGCTTTTCTCCTACCCTTTTGTACACATGACGGGGCATGGTAATGTGGTCTTTTCAAGACAGGAAGCTGAAAATCTCAGAACCTATCTTACAGGAGGAGGTTTCCTTCACATTGATGATAATTATGGGATGGATAAATTCATAAGACTGGAAATGAAAAAAGTTTTCCCAGAACTGGATTTTGTTGAATTACCTTTTAATCACCCAATTTACCACCAAAAGTTCGAGTTCAATAATGGTTTGCCGAAAATTCATGAGCATGATAACAAGCCCCCCAAAGGCTACGGTATAATTTTTGAAGGAAAGCTTGTCTGCTTTTATACCTATGAAACTGATCTTGGCAATGGCTGGGAAGACCAGGTTATTTACAATGATCCGGAAGAAAAAAGGCAAAAGGCACTCCAAATGGGAGCAAATATTATCTCATTTGCATTAACATCCTTTTAACTAACGAGTTAATTATAAAAAAAAGGAATTCACCGCATAATTAGGCAAACAATTATCCTTCTTTATGGATTTTTTGCTTAACTTGCGATGTATTCAATAATTCCCAATACACCATGGGAGCTTATTAAATAATAATTACAAAACAATCAATCTAATCAATGTACATAGTTCTCACATTCTTTATTATTCACTGGTATCTCTCTCTGTTTAGTCAGACATTCTTCCTGCACAGGTATAGTGCACATAAGATGTTTACGATGTCCCCATTCTGGGAGAAATTCTTTTATCTCCTTACCTATCTATCACAAGGTTCTTCTTACCTGAACCCAAGAGCATATGCAGTGTTACACCGCATGCACCATGCTTATAGTGATACCCCTAAAGATCCTCACTCTCCACATCATACCAAAAACCTTTTGACTATGATGGTTAAGACGAAAGATACCTACAATGATGTCCTTAATCACAGAGGAGACATTGAAGAAAAATTTCAGAAAGATGTACCTACTTGGAAATTCATAGATACTTTAGGTGATATGTGGGCCTCAAGAATTGTCTGGGGAGTTGCATATGCTTTATTTTACATTTGGGTTTCTCCTCCATGGTTCATGTTCTTGTTATTGCCAATTCACTTTTTGATGGGCCCTGTTCATGGTGCCATTGTAAACTGGAGCGGTCACAAATACGGTTACTCAAATTTTGACAACAACGATAAATCAAAAAACAGCCTTTTTATAGACTTCCTTCTTGGCGGTGAGTTATTTCAGAACAACCACCATAAATATGCTGCAAGAGCAAACTTTGCAATGAAATGGTTTGAATTTGATCCTACCTATCCTGTTATCAGAATCCTGTCCTTCTGCAGAATAATAAAGTTAAGTAAAACAGCTATGGCTTAAAACTTAATCTTTTAAAAGTTATAAAATGAAAAAACTCCCGGAGTCATAAACTTCGGGAGTTTTTTCATTTTACAGATGCCTATTAACTAATTAAATAACAATATTTTTACACCAAAATTTAACAATAGAATAACCTTAGTCAAATATTCGGGAACGTCTTGACTGAGAAAATATTCACTACTTATCCCCAGCCGATGAACGTTTTTGTTGATAATCCTGTTGAGAAAAACGGTTCTCCGCACTACTATATATCCGTTAGTATCCTGTAATTTTAAACTTCCATAATTCCAAAAAATGGGTTAATTCATGCAGTTAAGCAAATTAGAGATCAAAGGATTCAAGAGTTTTGGTGATAAAGTAACCATCAATTTTGATGAAGGTATTACAGGTATTGTTGGGCCAAATGGCTGTGGAAAATCAAATGTAGTTGATGCTATAAGATGGGTTTTAGGTGAACAAAAGACCAAGGCGCTCCGCTCTGAAAAAATGGAGAATGTGATCTTTAACGGTACCAAATCTCGGAAGCCTCTCCAAATGGCTGAAGTTTCGCTTACTTTTAATAATACAAAAAATCTCCTTCCTACAGAATATTCTCATGTTACCATCACCCGAAGATATTACAGATCTGGTGAAAGTGAATATTTGCTGAATGGGGTTACCTGCCGTCTTAAAGATATTACCAACCTTTTCCTCGATACTGGTATCGGTTCTGATAGTTATGCCATCATTGAATTAAAAATGGTGGATGATATACTTAATGATAAAGACAACTCCAGAAGGACATTATTTGAGGAAGCTGCAGGTATATCTAAGTTTAAGGTAAGAAAGAAACAAAGCCTTAAAAAGTTAGAAGATACAGACAAAGACCTTGAACGCGTTGATGATCTTCTCTTTGAAATCAATAAGAATCTGAAATCCTTAGAAAAACAGGCTAAACAGACAGAAAAATACTTTCAGGTAAAAGAACAATATAAGCAAGTTAGTATTGATCTTGCGAAGGTCACCATTCAGGGCCAGAGAGAAGATTTTTTATCACTTCAGAAACAACTTGAGGAAGAAACGGATAAAAGAATAGGATACAATACTCAAATAGCAGAAAAAGAAGGTGGAGTTGAAAAAGAAAAAGCAGAGCTTGTAAACAGAGAAAAAACACTTGCCTCCAGACAAAAAACTCTGAATGAACATGTTAATAAAATAAGAAATTACGAAAGTGATAAGAAAATAAAGCACGAAAGGCTTTCTTTCCTGAATGACAAGAATAATAACCTTCGTGAACAAATAGAGCAGGACAAGAAGAGCAATGAGAGAGCAGAATTCAGCATTTCCAGTCTTCAGGCAGAAGCCGAAACTGCTGAGAAAATAATGGCTGAAATCGAGGTTAAAGTCCAGGCTTATAAAGAAGAATACGAAAATCAGAAAGCGAATACAAGTCGATTACAGGAAGAACTTTCGGTATTAAGTGGGCAACTGCGAAAAAAACAGGAAGAAGTATTTCATTTAAATAAAAACATTGAGATATACCAGATTCAGGCTAGCTCATTGAAGCAGGAACTTGAGAAAACTACCTCAGATTCATCCGCACATTCAGCAAGTCTTGCAGATTTTGAAAGCAAAGTTCAAGAGATTTCAGAGGAACTTGAATCCAAAAATCTGAAACTTGAAAAACTTGAAAATCAAGAAAGTACCCTTCAGGAAGAAATTACTCAGCTTGAAAAGGAAATCGAAACCATAAAGGATCAAATCACTCAAATCAACAGAAAGCTCGACTCTAAACAGAACGAGTATAGCCTTACTAAATCTCTTGTTGATAATCTTGAAGGTTTTCCAGAAGCAATAAAGTTCCTGAAAAAGAACTCTCACTGGGGAAAAGAGGCCCCTCTCCTTTCAGATATTCTTACCTGTGAAGATCAATACAGAGTATCAATAGAAAACTATCTGGAGCCTTTCATGAACTACTATGTTGTTGAGAACGAGGCACAGGCTGTACAGGCGGTTAATCTCTTAAGCGATGCAGCAAAAGGAAGAGCCAATTTTTTTGTGCTTTCCACCTTTGAAAATTTCAACTCTGCTCCCACCAAGTCATTTGACCATTGCAAAGCGGCCAAAGACATCATAGAGTTTGACCCGAAATATAAACACCTGGTATCATTTATACTTGACAATGTATACATCATTACCAATAATCAGGAAGAACTTCCTCAAGATGGTGATGTTATTTTCATTACTCAGAATGGAAAACTCACTAAGAGAAGATTTAGCATTTCCGGAGGTTCTGTAGGGTTATTTGAAGGAAAAAGAATCGGACGTGCCAAAAATCTTGAAAAGCTTCAACAAGAAATCAAAGAGCTTTCTGCAGAACTTGATGAGTTAAAATTTAATCTGGAGAAAAAGCAAAGAGAACTTTTCAAATTCAAGGAAAGCACTTTAAAAGCAAGTATAGAAGAGCTTAAAAAAGAAATCAACCTTACAAGCCAGAACTATATATCTGTAAAAACTAAACTTGAGCAGTTTACAGAAATGATCAATAGCAATTCTCTGAAAAGAGATGATATTATTGATAAAATAGAAAAGCTGGAAGATGATATTCAAGATGCCAAACCAAGAGCAGAAGAAGCAAAATCTCTTCTGTCAGATCTTGAAAGCAGGCTACAGGAGCTGAATGAAGATCTGGTAATACAAAATGAACAACTCACCAATAAGAGTTCTATTTTCAACCAGGAAAATATTATTTATCATCAGCAGAAAAACAAAATTTCAAGCCTTCTCCAGGAAATTGAATACAAACAGGCTGCTTATGATAACAGCAAACAAAGGATAGAAAAAAACCTTGACGATGCCTCTAAAACAGAGGAAGAGATAAGTATACTCCTCGAGAGAGCTGAGGTCAGTGACGATGAGCTTGTCGAGTTCTACAAGGAAAAAGAAGCTATAGAACAAGGTGTCAATGAAGCTGAAAAAGAATATTACGGCGCAAGGGCATTCATTGACGAATTAGAAAAAGAATCCAGGGATTTAAGGAGATTACGTGACAGCTGTGATGTGCTCCTTTTGGACATTCAAACAAGACTAAACGATAATAAGCTAAGTCTTAGCTCTATCAAAGAAAGATTATCTGTTGAATTTAATATAGATATAGATGAACTTCTTTCTCAGGATAGTAATGTTGAAGCAAACGAGGAAGAGCTAAAACAAAAAGTAGTTCAAATAAAAAACTCTCTTGATAAAATGGGTCCAATAAATCCAATGGCGATGGAAGCATATCAGGAAATTCAGGAGAGACATAAGTTTATAAGTGAACAAAAAGACGACCTGACTAAAGCCAAGGATTCATTATTGCAAACGATCAATGAAATTGACTCAGTTGCAAAAGACACCTTCATGGAAGCTTATGATAAAATCAGAGAAAACTTTGTACGCGTTTTCAGGTCTCTATTTTCAGAAGAGGACAGTTGCGATCTTAAGCTGGAGCATCCTGACAATCCGCTTGAATCTTCTATAGATATTATAGCAAAACCAAAAGGTAAGAGACCGTTGACTATAAATCAGTTGTCTGGCGGTGAAAAAACACTTACTGCAATATCACTATTGTTCGCCATCTATCTGATTAAACCGGCACCATTCTGTATTTTTGATGAGGTAGATGCACCACTTGATGATGCCAACATAGACAAGTTTAATAATATAATCAGAAAGTTCTCTCAAGAATCACAGTTTATTATTGTGACACACAACAAAAGAACAATGTCTAGTACTGATATTATTTATGGAATTACAATGGTTGAACAGGGCGTATCAAGGCTAGTGCCGGTGGATTTGAGATCTTTAGCATAAAATGAAAAAGTCTTTTAAGAAATCAGCTTCTGACGAAGGTAAAACTCCAGTTGCTGGTTTGCCCTTAAAAGGCTTTTAACCAACTCCTTGTTTTCCATTTTTAAACGAAATACTTCGTAGGCTTTCTCAATGATAATTTTTAAATGCTGCTCCTCCCAGGGCTTACTTATATATTGGTAGATATGGCCTTTATTTACCGCATCTATAACAGCCTGAAGATCTGAATATCCCGTTAACAAGATTCTGATTGGGTCAGGATAAGTTTCAATTATTGAAGAAAGAAATTCAACACCCGTCATTACCGGCATTCTTTGATCTGTAATAATTATCTCAATTTTTTCACTTTCAAGAATTTTCCTTCCCTCCTCAGCAGATTCAGCTATAAATATCTTAAAATACGGTCTGAAAGTGGCCTTGAAAGCTGTTAAATTATTTTTTTCATCGTCTATATATAGAATCCGTATCTTATCTTCCATATTTTTTTTGAAAAGTTTTTACGCAAAAACAAACGTATTTGTTGAAAAATTCCTTATTAAAGATATCTTAAATTGAATCAAGTAAAAAGATAACCAATAATTATCTTTTTTTCGTAAAAGTACTCTTAGCTAAATATTTCTCAGATGCAAAACAAACTAATAACACTAATTGAACAGACAGAGAAACAAAAAGCTAACTATAAACCTCTGTTATTCAGACTTAAAATAGAAGAAGAGTTTGTTAAATTTAATAATCTCATTAAATCCGAGTCTAATCTGTTGGTATTTGATGAGTTGCGCGGCCAGGTAAAAGAGCTGATTAAGTTAAGAAATCCTAAACAGAACATGACTGCGAAGGAGATGGAGGATGAAATAAATAATTATTTTGATAAAAAGGATCCTTATAAATTAGGTGTTTGGGCATATTACCCTTGGTCAAATAAAATTGTACATCTGCTGGATGAAGAGGAATTTGTAGAAGTAAGGACCAATAGAAATTTTTATAAAATCACCCCTGAGGAAAAAGATATTCTTGCTCAGAAAAAAGTAGGAATTATTGGGCTCTCCGTAGGGCAATCTGTTTCGGTGACCATGGCTATGGAAAGAAGCTTCGGTGAGATAAGGCTTGCAGACTTTGATATACTGGAACTAAGTAACTATAATAGAATAAGAACTCCACTTTCCAATCTGGGAGTCTCTAAAGCCATATCAGTTGCAAGGGAGATTGCGGAAATTGATCCCTATATTAATGTTAAGTGTTTTCCTGATGGCCTTCATGAAGGAAACATGGATAGATTTTTTTGCGAAGGAGGAAACTTAGACCTTCTGATTGATGAATGTGATGGTTTTGACATAAAAATTTTAGCCAGGATTAAAGCAAAAGAACTAAAAATTCCAGTGGTAATGGAAGCTAATGACAGATGCATGCTCGATGTAGAGCGTTTCGATCTTGAGCCTGACAGACCTTTCCTTCATGGACTTATTGGAGAACTAAATGTAGATACATTAAAATCCTTAAAAACCAATGAAGAAAAAATTCCATATCTCTTGGCCATGATAGGCGTGGAAACAATTTCTACCAGGTTAAAATCTTCGATGCTGGAAATACAAGAAACTATAACTACCTGGCCACAACTAGCATCTTCAGTTGCAATGGGAGGTGGCATCACTGCAGACATCTGTCGCCGGATATTTACAGAAGATTTCAAAAGCTCAGGAAGGTATTATGTAGATCTTGAGGAATTAATATGTGATGATGATAAAACTAAAG
The DNA here is from genome assembly GCA_023428135.1 of Bacteroidota bacterium. Taxonomy (GTDB): domain Bacteria; phylum Bacteroidota; class Bacteroidia; order Cytophagales; family Cytophagaceae; genus Sporocytophaga. Next base: position 62,993 of record JAEYZG010000062.1, read on the forward strand.
CTGCTTCAATAGTTTCAGAACCTGAGTATAATCAACCTCTTACCAAAACAGATCTTATTGACCTAAGTAAGAACATTCAAGTCAATAATCAATCAACAACTAATGTATCAATAGACAAGGTAAAAGAACTTGTCTCCTGTGCTATATTAGCTCCCTCAGGCGGAAATAATCAGCCATGGAAGTGGTTGTACTCAGAGAATAAGTTATATCTGTACCTTGACCCTCCGTTCCAAAATTCGCTTCTTGACTTTGACTTTAATGCTTCCACAATATCATTGGGGGCTGCTACAGAAAATCTATTACTTAAAGCAAAGGAAATAGGATTAAATATAGAAACTCATCTTTTTCCCAATCAGGAAGATGATAAATTGGTTGCTATTTTTAATTTTATAGAAGAAAAGGATGGGAGACACCAGCAGGTTGAAAGTAGTTACGATTATCTTTCAAAATATATAACAAAGAGAAATACAAACAGAAGTTTAAAAAATACAGGTAACATCACTGCTGAAGATATAGTAGAATTAACAAAGGTAGTTGAGTCGATCCCAGGCGCAAGATTACAGACGATTTCAGAAGAGGAAAAACTAAAAAAACTCGGGATAATGATGGGTGTTGCTGACCGATTAAGAGTTACCAATTCAAAAGGCCACGCTGAATTTGTTTCCGAAATAAGATGGAGCAAAGAAGAATCTGAAGATAAAATGGATGGAATTCCGGTAAGCGCCATAGATTTCACCCCAACAGAATTGATAGGATACAGACTTGCTAAAGATTGGAAGGTAGTGGAAAATCTGATAAAGTGGAACAAAGGAAAAGGGTTTGAAAAATTATCCAGAAAAATGTCAAATGCATCCTCTGCATTTGGACTAATTACAATGCCCACAACATCCAAGCAGGATTACTTAAATGGTGGAAGGGCACTTCAAAGACTGTGGCTTCACGCAACAAGCAGGAATATTAATATCCAACCCAATACAGCTCTGATATTCTTATTCTCCCAAATGTTCGGACAGAACAAAACATTAAATAAAAATTTACTAAGAGAACTAAATTTAATTCGGCCAGATTTCGAATCATTATTTAACCTGAATAATGCACAATGTTCAGAAATTTTTCTTTTCAGAATTTTCAAAACCGATATGACATTTGAAATTTCTAAAAGGAAGCCTATTGATAATGTTTTATATTTCAATTGATAATAATGTATTATTTCAAGGCTTTTAAGGCAACGAGCAGTTTAGAAACTTGCAGAAAATTTAGAGAAGGCCATAAAAAAGTCTTATTAGATTACGGAATATCCAATATCACCACTAATAATGATGATTGGATGTTCTATGAATCAGTTTATGGAATTACTGCAGAAGATGAACGTGGTGAAATAGTTGGTGGTATTCGAATACATGTTGCAGATGATGACCACCCTTTGCCAGTAGAAGAAGCTATTGGGGAAATGGATCCTAAGATATTTGGACTTATTAGACAATATGCAAATTCCGGCACAGGTGAACTTTGTGGCTTATGGAACGCTAAGTCAGTTGCAGGAATAGGCATTAGTTTACTTTTGATCAGGGCAGGCATTTCTGTTGTTACTCAAATTCAACTCAATTCGCTTTTCACTATTTGCGCAGATTACACCATGCCTATGGTAAAAAAAGTAGGGTTTGAAGTTGAAGACTCTTTAGGAAATAAAGGTGAATTTATTTATCCAAATGAAAATTATATAGCCAGAGTTCTAAGAAGGATGAATGCTATTACCCTTGAAACAGCTCAGCCTGAAGACAGAGAAAGAATTTTAAACCTAAGAAATAATCCCGTTCAGATTACTTCTGAACATGGACCCAAAGGAGATATCAGCATAAACTATAATCTCATTATTGCCAATGTTTAAAAGAACTTCAATATTTAAAGTTTTTATTACATTTTTAACCATACTATTTTCCCAGTTGCTTTATGCACCAAATTCTTTTGCTGCTGAATCAACTAAACCACTCATTGTAAAAAACAATGATACTCCCTATATGTTGGGAGAATATATCTTTCTTTATAAAAGCATAAACAATACTGAAACCATTAATGATATCCTTAATGAAAATCAATTTGTAAAATCAGAAAATGAAGTACCTAACCTTGGGATTTCACCATATTCCTTCTGGCTGAAGTTTGCAGTTAAAAATGAGAGTGGCCAGGACACTCTGCTCCTATCTATAGAACAACCATACCTTGACTCCATAGAATTTTATTCTCCTGCAAATGGAAGTTATGAAGTCTTCAAAACCGGCGATAATTATGCCTTCAGCAAAAGACAATTTAAAAATCATAACTTCATCTTTAAGTTACCTGTAAAACAAAATCAGCAGGAGACCTTTTATCTAAAAATTAAAACAGGAGAGCAGCTATTATTGCCCATAAAAGTGGGTACATCTAAATCTATTTTTGAAGATAATCATACAAAGGACATTATTTTTGGGATTTATTGCGGGATCATCTTTGTGATGTTCTTTTACAATCTGTTCTTATTTTTCACGGTAAAAGATAATATTTACTTATATTATGTTATTTATATTCTATTTATTGGCTTAACTCAGGCATCAATATTAGGTTACCCGAATCAGTACCTGTGGCCAGAGTTCCCTTATATAGGCAATCTTAGTGTTTATATATTCTCGTGCCTGGTTAGCCTTTCTGCACTTGAATTTGTAAGGGTATTTCTTTTGACAAAACAATATGTCCCTACAATTCATAATTTATCCTATCTGATTATTGCAGCCTACTTAATAGCAGCTGTACTTGCCTTCTTGAAAATATATAACATAAGCTATTTTCTGGTATTATTCAATGCTGCAATAGTATCTGCATATATGCTGATTGTCGGATTTTTGATATTAAGGAAAGGGTATAAACCCGCTAAATTCTTTTTACTTGGCTGGTCCTGGATGCTTGTGGGAATTATCATTTATGTTTTAAAGGACTTTCAAATACTTGGCAACAATATCTTTACAAATTATACAATGCCTGCAGGATCAGCAATGGAGGTCATTCTTCTTAGCTTCGCCCTGGCCGACCGTATTAATACCTTAAAACAGGAAAAAGAAATTTCTCAGGCTGAAGCAATCAGAGCCATGGCAGAGAATGACAGAATTATAAGAGAACAAAATGTAATTCTGGAATCTAAAGTAGAAGAACGTACTTCGGAGCTACAACAATCCAATCATGATCTCAACAAAGCATTGACCAACTTACAGGAAGCTCAATCACAACTCGTTGATGCTGAAAAAATGGCTTCTCTCGGTCAGCTAACTGCCGGTATTGCACATGAGATTAATAACCCAATCAATTTTGTGAGCTCAAGTATAAATCCACTTAAAAGAGATATACAGGGATTAATGCAGATTCTTGAAGAATATGAAAAACTTCATAAGGAGGAACCTCAGAATGCTAATCTCATACAGATTGAAAGATTAAAAGAAGACCTTGAATATGATTACCTGAAAGAGGAAATCGATTTGATGCTTAACGGAATTGCAGAAGGCGCCACGAGAACTGCTGAGATTGTTAAAAGTCTGAGAAACTTCTCCCGACTTGACGAGGACGCTTTAAAACCCTCAGATATAAATCAAGGTATCGACTCTACCTTAGTGCTCCTAAACAGCAGTATAGATGGGAAAGTAAAGATCTCCAAATGTTACAATGATATTCCCGCTATTGAATGCTTCCCGGGAAAGATCAATCAGGTTTTTATGAATATTCTTACCAACTCTATCCAGGCAGTAAAAGCAAAAAACATTACCAACGGGGAAATAATAATTTCAACCTTTGAAAAAGATGAATTAGTAGGTGTTTCTATAAAAGACAATGGAATCGGAATGTCAGAAAAAACCAAGATGAAAATCTTTGAACCTTTTTTTACGACAAAAGATGTAGGCGAAGGTACAGGCTTAGGGCTATCCATCGTTTATACCATTATTGAGAGTCATAAAGGAAAAATTGAAGTACATTCCGAAGAAGGTGTTGGAACTGAATTTATCTTGTACCTTCCCAAAAATCTCGAATCTTTAAAATAGACTGTTAATGGTTTATGCTTTTGAAACGAGAAACCTTATTAAAAGATTTTCAGTATAAATGCTCGTTCATATTGTGGGGCGTGGGTCCTGGAAGCAGAACAGTATTTATTACTTAGTAACAATACTATATTTTTTTGGTACTTTTCATATTTTTAAAGGGAAGAAAATATAAGTAATCCGGGAATCAAGTATTTGGTACAAATTTTATATTATATTTACAAAAAACAAAACACTTTGAAATAGATAATTTTCAACGCTTTATGGAAGACAAAATCAGGGTTTTGTATGTTGATGACGATGAATACAACTTGAGAGTGTTCAAAGCCTCTTTTCGATTTGATTATCAAATTTTTCTCGCTAAATCAGCAAAAGAAGGACTGGAAATTCTTAAGGAAAATGAAATTCACGTGATCATTGCTGACCAGAAAATGCCTGAAGTGACCGGTGTTCAGTTTTTCGAATCCCTTATCAGCCAATATCCCGAAACCATTAGAATATTACTTACAGGATATAGCGACATTGAATCAGTTATTGATGCCATTAACAAGGGTAAAATTTTCTATTATATCAAAAAGCCCTGGAATGAAAGTGACATTAAACTGGCTATTGAAAAAGCAGGAGAAATATACCTTACCAAAAAACTTCTAAAAAAAAGAACAGAAGATCTTCAGAAAGCCAATGAAGAACTAACAAGATTTGTATATAGTGCTTCACATGAGCTTAAGGCTCCTTTAATGACTATTATCGGCGTTTTGAAAGTGGCTGATATGGATCAGAACAGAGCAGACGATATGTATCTGAATATGATCGAAAAGTCTGTAAAAAATCTGGATCTTTTTGTAAGGAACATTGTCAACTATTATAAAAATTCCAGAATAGAAGAAACACTTTCTGAGATCAATTTTGACCAGATTCTGGATGAAAATATTAAAAGCTTTGATGGCTTAAATGGAATTAATTTCGCAATTGATATTGTCAACCTCTCGCCTTTTAAAAGTGATGATTTCAGGATTAAGGTAATACTTAACAATATTTTATCTAATGCGATCAAATATCAGAAGAAAGACAACCCTGAAAAGAGGATAGAAATCAAGATACATACATCTCCTGAAAAAGCAGAAATATCCATCTCTGATAATGGGATTGGCATTCAGGAAAAACATCTTCCAAGTATCTTTAAAATGTTTTTCAGGGGTACGCATTATAGCGATGGGTCAGGTATTGGATTATACATTGCCAAAGAAGCTATTGATAAGCTAAATGGTTCCATCCAGGTTGAGTCTGAAGAAGGAAAATTCACCAGATTTCTGATAGAAATTCCTAACAGTTTTGTAACATCCCCTCAGGCTGCTGCTTTAAGATAGACTTTAAATGTGGTTCCTTTATCAGGAACTGATTCTACTTCAATTTTCCCCCCATTTTTATCTACTATTCTTTTCACCAGGTACAATCCTATTCCGCTTCCATCGACATGAAAATGTAATCTTTTGAACATTGAAAAAATATTATTTTTCAGGCTTTGGTCAAATCCGATTCCATTATCACTCACTTCAAAATATACATAGTCATTCTCGCAACCTGTCTTTATCATTACACTTGGCGTTCTGAAAGGAGACCTGTATTTAATAGCATTGGAAAGTAAGTTATATAATATACTTTTTAGATTCGTGCGGGAAAACCGAATATTGGGACAACTTGAGAAATCTGTGATTACTTCTGCATTGCAGGAAGAAATCATTTCTTTTATATTTTGCTTGATTTCATCAACGACCTGATCTATTTCAACTATCGACTGATCATCAGAAGAGGCGTCACTTATTTTTGCGATGTCTGTAAGACCTTGCAATGTATCTTTAAAGTTACCGATCGACCTATGTACTAAATCCATTATCATAGGGGTAGCTTGGCTGTTCCCGGCTTTAAGCTCAGCATCAAGGGTAAAAATCAAACCTTCAATGTTTGACATAGGAGCTTTTAGATCGTGAGAAGCGCTATAGACAAAATTGTCTAGGTCATCGTTAATTCGCAACAATTCCTCATTTCGCTGCTTTAATGCTTCTTCTGCTTTCTCCCTTTCTATTACCTCCTTTTGAAGCTCTTCATTTAATACTGATAGCTGAAATGTTCTCTCCTCTACCCTCTCCTCCAATTCATTATTGATCACAATTAATGCTTCTTCAGCTTTTTTAAGCTCTTCATTCTTTTCTGACAAAGCTTGATTCTTTGCCCTTATTTCCTCTTCTATTCTTCTTCGCTCAGATATATCCAAAATAATTCCTTTAATCTTGAAAGGACGGTTGTGAATCGAAATGACCTTCCCCTTAATAAATAAGAACTGATCTTTATCTTTAATTCTTATCTCGGTTGAAAATGGCTTATTTCCATCAACAGATTCTTTAATAAGAACTTCTAATATTTCACAATCTTCAGGATTGATAAGGCTTTTAAAATTTGTAAATGTTAGATCTCCTGTATTATCCAGGTTAAATAATTTCAAAATCTCGTCAGAACATTTTAACTTATTGGATTTTATGTTCCATTCCCAAATCCCTAACCTGGCTATATCCTGCACTTCCTTTAATTCAGCAAAGCTACTTTTCAATCTATCTTCGAGAACCTTTCGCTCTGAAATATCATTGACAATGCAAATACCGCCTGTTATCTTCTTTTCTTCATGTTTGAGAGGAATCAGGACTGCATCGAAAAAACCTTTTTTGCCATTGCGATTCAAATCTTCAAGATTTATAATAACGCCTTCCAGTACATTCCTAAAGAACACTTCTTCACCTGAAAATTTGTATTCTGGGAACAAATCAAAAAGGTGACGTCCTATCACATCTTCTTTCTTGAGGTTATTATGCTCTTCTAACAATCTGTTCCAGGCAGTAATCCTGAAATTTCTGTCAAAAGAAAGTACTCCGAAATTTACATTATTGATCAGGGTCTCTTTAAATCTCCTTTCTCTGGCAACAACCTTCACAGCTTTTTCTTTTTCCCTTATCTCTCTTATCAGAAGCTCATTGGAAATTTGTAATTCTTCATTCTTCTTCCTGATTATATCATTATGAATTTCTGAAGAAAGTTTTAAAATAAGGTCCTCGATATGCAGATGATAGTTATTCAATTCCTGTACAATGGAAAGCGCCCTACTTACATCATTAGTAAATTCTGGTAAGAACTGAATTAAAACATCTTTTCGAATTCCAAACCCGATAAGTAAGTCTGAAGGTTGAACTGAATATTTATTTACCTCATAAGGCAACGCTCCATGCTTCCATTGATCGGTAAGTTGCATTAGTTCCTCCAAGCACCTGTCGGCAATAGCATCATTTAAAAATAATATCAATCTGTCTTTAAAAAATGTCATCAACACTTTTTCAGGAAGATCCCGAAACAGCGTGAGCAAAGGCATATCAAGTGATTTTATATTATTAAAATAGCTTACACAAATTTTCTCCAAAACATTGCTTAAACAAAACTCAGCAAACTCCTTAAAATGATTAAATATAAAACTTGTAGTTTTCATCCTTTTGATATTGCCTATCAAAAGGAAAAACAGGGTATACTTGGAATTGTTTGTTATTACAATAATCGATTATAGAATTATTATTAAGGAATACTTTTTTCTATAATCTCTCTGAACAAAAAATCTATAAAATAATCTCCTACTTAATGAGGACTCTAAACAAATAATTAGAATCCTCATTATTAGGTTTATTCAATAACGTCAGAAGATACTAACTCCAATGTATTGGAAATATTGGCCCTTAAAATGTCTGCGTAATACCCTCCGTGAACATTAGAAGAAGCCTGGCTTGCGAGAGAATAATAAGAGCCATCCCCATTTACCAGCAGTTTCTGAAAATCAAACTTCAGGACAATTCTTGTGGTTTTTCCTTTTTCAATAATAAAAGGAGTCTGAGAGCTAAGTACATTTCCGAAAGAAAATGGCATTATCCTTTTGTCATCTCCTATAGCAAGGTGAAACTTGTTCGCGTATACATCCGAACCATTTCCTTCAGCCAGGAAAAATATATATCCTGTATTCCAGCTCCAGTACATATCGGTTTGGGCAAGGTTCAGCGGAGACTGAGCAATAGTAGGATCTGCATGATTTACCTCCCTTGGTAAGCCTATATTAAAACGTAATCCTTTATAATTGCCTGGTTTTACATTAAACTGTAGCTTCTCGCTATTGGGCAATGAAGTAAAATCTACAAGAAATATTGAGTTTCCAGAATTGTCTTTTCCTGGCTCTTCGGAAGAGTTCCCTGAAGCTAAACCGATATCTGAAACAAAAAACTTCAATTTAGTAAGCCTGAATTGCTCTCCAGCTCCACTTGTATAAAGTGTATCCATCAACAAGTCCTCGCTCCCTGCTACAGGCATAAAAACAAGTTCTACATTGCCATAATCCTGATCTGCGGAAGCAGGAACTACTGCTTTATCTTTTTTGCAGGCGACAAGTAATAAAACCAAAAATAATCCGAAAGCTAATTTTTTCACAGTAGTATACATTTGTTTATTATTTAGTTGCATCCACAAAACAAGTGTCTGTTAATGTCTTTAGGAAGTTTATCACATCTGTCATCTCTTGATCTGTCAGACCTTCATCATGGTAATGCACATGCGCCGATTTATTTCTATTAAATTTCCCTCCACTTAAATAATGCTTAATAACATCTTCTAATGTTGCTATGCTTCCATCATGCATATATGGAGCTGTCAACTCTATATTTCTAAGTGTCGGTACTTTAAATTTACCCTTATCAGATTCATTTCCGGTAATCAGATTACGTCCGGGATCAGCATAAACTACATACAAACCGGTATTCTGAAAAGTATTATTGGTAAAGTTAATGCCACTGTGACAAGAAGAGCAATGTAGTCTGTCACTGAAGAACAGATTCATACCATTGATTTCAGATTCTGATAATACATCTTTTCTTTGATAAAAATACTGATCGTATCTGGAATTGCCGCTAATCAAGGTTCTTTCATATGCTGCAATTGCCCTGAACAAAGAATAATCATCTGGCTCCCTGTTATATGCTTTTTTAAATAAAGAAGGATAAACAGGATGTTTTTTAAGGCGATTTATAGCTTCTGAAATGGGCAAATTCAGTTCAACATGGTTGGTAAGTGGAGCCAAAACCTGCAATTCCAGGGATGGAATACCTCCATCCCACATAAACGAAGTAGACCATGCCAGATTAACAAGGGGCATTGAATTCCTGGTTCCCCTTTGGCCGTTGACCCCGACACTTAAAGCAGAATTATCGCTAAAGGAAATGGCCGGATTATGACAGGATCCACATGAAATGGTTGAATCGGAGGAAAGGATCGGATCAAAAAACAACATCTTACCAAGGGTGACTCTGTCACCGGTGAGTTGATTATCCTCAGGAATATCTGGTTGAGGAAACCCATCTGGAATGTTTAACTCAAATGCAGGTTCAACAGGTTCTTCTTCTCGTCCTTCTTTTTTACATCCTGAAACCAGTAGTATTGTCTGGAGAAATAATAAGAAAACAATAATTGACTTTACTGTAGAAGTACTCATTTCAGCAAATTTAATTCAAAATCGGAACTTTTCGATCCCCTTCCCCCAATTTTACTATTTTACTAAACAGCATTTTTTTGGTAACTTTCCCATAAATATGGTAAAAAAACAATTATTTATATTGATTTTCCTGGCTATTTCTTTGTCCGCATTTTGCCAGGATACACTTAGAAATATTCACCCGGAAGAGGAATTGATTGCCTACAGATCAGATTACGGAGGTCATATATGCGGATACCTAACCGGACAGAACTGCTGGTTTTCTGAAAATTATGCAGAAAAATATAGAATTAAAGGAAAGGCCGAGGTTATTGGGGTGATCAGTTACCATACAGGTTACATGACAAGACCCAATCGTCAGGTAACTTTTGATATATGGTCTGTCGGATCAAACCACCTTCCAGAGGATTCTTTGGGAGGAAGGTATATGAGCTATAGAAATCTTATTATTTCTGGGAACCCTGTTAAAACGTTTTTTTATGAACCTATACCGGTACAAGATTCTTTTTTTGTAGCGTGTAACTTTTTGCTTTATGCCCATGATGCCGAGGAGGTTGGATTTACAGATACCCTTGCGCTTCTGACCTCACTTGACGGTTCAAGACCAGACAATGATCTTTCCAATATCGGAAGAAATGCAGTTAGATTTCACCATGGACAATGGAGGGATTTATACCAAAGACTTGGATATAAATTTCATCTGGCTATTTTTCCAATTGTCAAATACAATACCGTTGCCGGAAATATAAATTATCAGGATGCTGTTAGTTTCGTTTCGGCTTATCCCAATCCATGTGTTAATGAAGCTCTTATTTCCTTTTCCATTGGGATTGAATCAAATGTCAGAATAAAGATTAACAATTTAGATCAGAAAGAACTAATGTCTATAGATCTGGGCAGGAAAAATCCCGGTTTTCACCATGAAAACCTTAATTTGAACAGCCTGCCTGCTTCTGTCTACATCTTAAGTGTAGAATCGGATTATTCCAGGCAGGTATACAAATTTATAAAAGGACAATAAAGTCTTTTAAATGCGTTTTTAAAAAATTAAAGATTAAGGGAATATTATCTAAATTAGAGTTTTAATTAAATTTTTGAATTCAGTTTTTATAATGGCATCTACATCTGCACAATTGGAATCAGTAATGATTATTGATGATAATGAAATGGATAACTTACTGAACAAAATTATCCTGGAAAAATTTAACTACTCTCAGAATATTCAGCTTTATAATAGCCCTACTACTGCAATCAAGGATTTGACTGAAGGGAAAATTACGCCGGATGCCATTTTTGTAGATATAAATATGCCGGAAATGACCGGTTTTGAATTTGTCGAAGCTTTTGAAAAAATTAAAAGACCGGAACTTCTCAAGTCAAAGCTTTTTATCATTTCATCATCGGATGATAAGCAAGATATAAGAAAAGCCTTCAGCTTTAAATCCGTTTCCAAATACCTGACCAAACCATTGGACATTATTCAACTTACATCGGAATAAATTCTATACCGACTTAAATAAGAACAATTTCCGGTTTCACTCTGATAAAAACAGAAAAAGTAGTGCCTTTTCCTTGTTCGCTGTCTACTTCTATTCTTCCTCCACAGTTCTCCACTATTTTTTTCACTATGTAAAGGCCGATGCCCGTGCCTTCTACGTGATCATGAAGCCGTTTAAACATAGTAAAGATTTTTTCTTTATCATTCGGATTGAAGCCCAAACCATTATCAGTAACGGAGATTATGATATATTCATCCGCCCTTCCGATATTGATTTCCACTTCCGGAATTCTTTCTGAGGACCTATATTTTATTGCATTGCTTATAAGATTATACAATACACTTTTAAGGTTTTTTCTCGAAAAACTGACTTTGGTATCGCCATCGTGAACTATATTCAAAACTGCACCTGTCCTATCAATCATGTCCCGTATCCCTACCTTAACATCCTCAATAACCTCCAAAATATCAATAGTATTAACATCTTCTTCAATACTCTTCTGGATTTTGGTAACTTCAGTGAGATCATGAATCGTTACTTTAAAACGGGATATAGATTCATTGATCATGCCAATGATCATTTTCACATTGTCATCCTCCAGCATCTCCGGAGAAAAGAAATCGGTAAGAGAAGCCAGCAGTCCTTCAATATTGGAAACTGGAGCTTTCAAATCATGTGAGGCTGCATATACAAAGCTGTCGAGATCATTGTTAACCTTCTTTAATTCGAAGTTAGCCTTCTCCAGTTCTGTGTTCTTATCTGTTAGTTCTTCTGTTCTTTGCCGCACACGATCCTCAAGTTCATTGTTCATTTCCCTGAGTTGCTTCTCATGAGCTACCAACAAATGGGTTTTCCTGTATAATTCAGCAAAGACATTAACCTTAGCTCTTAAAAGTTCAGGGTTAATGGGTTTATAAATATAATCTACAGCTCCTGCCTGATAGCCTTTATAGACATATTCATCACTGTAGCTATGAGCAGTTACAAAAATAACCGGAATATGCTTGAGCTTGTCTCTTGCGTAGATCAGAGAAGCGGTTTCATAACCGGAGAGATCCGGCATTTGTACGTCGAGCAAAATGAGAGTAAAATCATATTCTTTCAAAAGAATCTTCAACGCTTCCCTTCCCGACCTTGCGGTGCGAATTACGTACCCATCCCGTTCAAGGACAGTACTCATTGAGAACAAATTATCCTCCCGGTCATCTACCAATAATACTTTAATCTCGGGCTTGGTTTCCAATTCCTTAATAATTTAAAGGTTCTCTAAATTAATTTATTTTCTCATCCATACTCGCATCAGGGCCAAAAGTTGATCAATTTTAACGGGCTTGGTAATGTAGTCTGAAGCACCGGCCTCTATACATTTTTGCCTGTCACCTTTCATGGCCTTTGCTGTGACAGCAATAATAGGAAGATTAAAGTTTTTATTTTCTCTTCTGATCTTCTGGATGGTTTCATATCCATCCATTTCCGGCATCATTATATCCATTAAAATCAGATCAACATTGTCGTTGGAGTTTAAAATATTTATAGCTTCTTTCCCACTTTCCGCAGTAATCGAATTAATATTTAGTCTCTCAAAAACAGTGGTTAAAGCGAAAAGATTCCTGATATCATCATCTACCACTAAAACATTCTTTCCATTTAAAATATCTTCTTCGCGCTGTATTTTTACTATTCTGTTTTTAATATCCTGAGGCAGATCATTAAATGAAATATGCATATGAATGATAACCTCCTCAAGCAATTTATCCAGGGAATTTACATCCTTTAACAGAATACTTTTGGTAATTTTTTTTATCTGATTTGCTTCTGCCGGAGAAAACTCATTAGCAGTATATAAAATCACCGGCGTATACTGAAGCTGCTTTTTATCATTAAACTGGTGTATTAGATCTTTCACTTCAACATCAGGTAGTTTATAATCCATTACTATCGCATCAAAACCATTAGCATACCATTCACTTACGGCTTCTTTTCCATTAGAAACAACAGTCACTTTGATAGTCTGGATCTGTAAAAATAGGTCTTTAATTTTTGAAGAATCAATTTCATTATCTTCTACTACCAGGAGATTTCTGGTCTTCCTGGCATGAAAGTCCTGAATATCCTTAAATAAATGATCTAGAACATCCTTTTTTACCGGTTTCATTAAAAAGCTTCTGGCTCCTCTATGGTAGGCCAAATCAGCATTTTCTTCCCCGGATATCATATAAACAGGAATGTGTCGAAGATTCGGATCATTTTTAAAGAGATCAAGTACCCTCCATCCACTGCTTACTCCTGGCATTTTGATATCCAGAGTTACTGCTGCCAGCTTATAAGTAATTGACATCTCAAATACTTCCCCATAGCTAGCGGCAATGATTGCTTTAAATCCATAATCGTGAGCTTTATCAAGGATGATCTTTGCAAACCTCTGATCGTCCTCGACAATCATAATGATACTATCGCCTGGCTTTACTGTATTTCTATCATCACCAGGATCGGGAAACATTTCAGATAATAGCTCAAAGTCTGGAATTTCAATATCCAAACCGCCTCCTTCGGAAGGACTAAGAAGACTTCCCAATGTCTTTGCTGTTCCGGAATTAACGGTATCCAGTGAAACAATTTTTGTCTCTGGCACCTTGGTTATCTTCAAGTCTTCCGGAGTGGATTTTACCGGAATATACAGAATGAATGTACTACCCTTGTCTACTTCACTTTCAAGTTCTATTGTTCCGCCTAGCAGCTCCGCAAGACCTCTGGAGATTGAAAGTCCGAGGCCTGTCCCTCCATATTTTCTTGAGGTAGATCCTTCTGCCTGTTGGAAAGCTTCAAAAATAATATTTTGTTTATCAATTGGAATACCGATACCAGTATCTGAGATCGCAAAGGCAATGACTTTATCAGCATTCTCAAGGTGTCTGTTTCGCTGTTTCCAGGATCTTTCAGCATTGTATATTTTTAATCTGACCTCTCCTTTTTCTGTAAATTTAAATGCATTGGAAAGCAGATTTTTTAATATCTGATTCAACCTTTGCATATCTGTTTCTATTGACTCTGTAAGATCTTCAACTACGATATTAAACTTAACCTTTTTAGTTTCGGCAACTGGTTTGAATGTAGTCTCCACAAAGCCTGTAATCTCACTGACAGGAATTTTTGATACCTGAATAGAAATATATCCTGATTCAATTTTCGAAAGATCCAGAATATCATTGATCAATTGGATAAGATCGTCTCCGCATGAATAAATGGTACGGGCATAATTAACCTGTCTGTCTGAGAGATTTCCTTCAGGGTTTTCAAATAGTTGTTGTGCAAGTATCAATAAACTGTTAAGCGGTGTTCTCAATTCATGAGACATATTCGCCAAAAACTCTGATTTATATTTGGAAGTCAGAGTCAGCTGTTCTGCCTTATCTTCCAAAGATCTTCTTGCTTCTTCAATAACTCTGTTTTTCTCTTCCACTTCCTGCTTCTGCTTCTCTAGCAGGAAGGCTTTATCCTGAAGCTCTTCATTGGTCCTTGTAAGTTCGTCTGCAAGTGACTGAGACTGGATAAGCAATTCTTCCGTTCTGGTATTGGTTTCAATGGTGTTGATAACGATACCAATACTTTCTGTCAACTGGTCAAGAAAATCAAGGTGAGTACTGGAGAATGTATCAAAAGAAGCCAGCTCAATTACCGCCTTAATTTGATTTTCAAACAATACAGGTAGTACAATAATTGACAAAGGAGCTGCTTCTCCCAGGCTCGAACTTATTTTAAGATAATCTATAGGAACATTCTGTAAATGTATTTTTTCTTTTTCTAAGGCGCATTGCCCTACCAGACCTTCACCAATATTGAATTCTCTCGGAATGGTAGTATCATCTGCATAGGAAGCAAATAGCTTAAGCTTTACATGATCTCCATCATCATTCAGAATGTAGAATGATCCTTTTTGAGCAACCACAACCTGAGCAAGTTCTGAAAGAATTTTTTTAGCCACAGTATTCGTGTCTCTTTGTCCCTGAAGCATCTGGGTGAATTTAGCAAGGTTGGATTTGAGCCAGTCCTGCTCATGGTTTCTAAGAGTAGTTTCTTTCAGATTAGCAATCATCTGATTGATTGTATCTTTTAACGCCTCAACCTCTCCCCTTGCTTCTATCTTGATGGTTCTGGTTAAATCACCTTTAGTTACAGCTGATGCTACTTCTGAAATAGATCTTACCTGTGTGGTAAGATTTGCTGCAAGCTGGTTTACGTTTTCAGTAAGATCTTTCCAGATACCGGAGGCACCGGGAACACTAGCCTGCCCACCCAGTCTTCCTTCAACTCCTACCTCCTTGGCAACAGTTGTTACCTGATCAGCAAAAATTGCCAGCGTATCAATCATCTCATTGATTGTATCTGTCAATTGTGATACTTCACCTGATGCATTAATATTTAACTTTTGTTTCAGATTACCTTTTGCTACAGAAGTTACAACTTTAGCAATACCCCGCACCTGACTGGTAAGATTAGATGCCATAAAGTTTACACTGTCTGTTAAATCTTTCCACGTACCTGCTACACCTTTAACCTGTGCTTGTCCTCCCAGTTTTCCTTCGGATCCAACTTCTCTTGCCACACGGGTTACTTCTGATGCAAAAGAGTTCAGTTGATCCACCATGGTATTGATTGTATTTTTCAGATCAAGAATTTCACCTTTAACATCCACCATGATGGTTTTAGAAAGGTCACCACTGGCCACGGCTTTTGTTACTTCAGCGATGTTACGTACCTGAGATGTCAGATTCCCTGACATGTGATTTACAGAATCTGTTAAGTCTTTCCAAATACCGGCAACACCAGGCACGAAAGCCTGCCCGCCCAATTTACCTTCAGTACCTACTTCTCTCGCCACACGGGTTACCTCTGATGCAAACGCCCTCAACTGATCCACCATGGTATTAATGGTTTCCTTCAACTGCAGAATTTCTCCACGCACATCAACCGTAATTTTCTTAGACATATCACCGTTTGCCACTGCTATCGCAACGTCTGTGATATTACGGACCTGGGCTGTCAGATTACCAGCCATCTGGTTTACGGAGTCTGTAAGGTCTTTCCAAACACCACCAACACCTTCCACACTGGCCTGACCACCAAGCTTACCTTCCGTACCTACTTCCCTTGCCACACGCGTCACTTCTGATGCGAAGGCTCTAAGCTGGTCCACCATCGTATTGATAGTATTTTTAAGTTCAAGGATTTCTCCTTTAACATTCACTTCAATCTTTCTGGATAAGTCACCTTTTGCTACAGCAGTTGTAACCTCCGCGATATTTCTAACCTGGGCAGTCAGGTTCCCTCCCATCTTATTTACAGAATCAGTGAGGTCTTTCCAGGTACCTGCAACACCGGGAACATAAGCCTGACCTCCCAACTTTCCTTCAGAACCTACTTCACGGGCCACACGGGTTACTTCCGAACCAAAAGCATTAAGCTGATCCACCATGGTGTTAATGGTATTCTTTAGTTCAAGAATTTCGCCCTTAACATCCACTGTAATTTTTCTTGAAAGATTACCTTTCGCCACGGCAGTAGTTACTTCCGCAATATTACGTACCTGAGCTGTCAGGTTACTGGCCATCTGGTTTACAGAATCCGTAAGGTCTTTCCAAACACCACCAACATCCCTTACTTTCGCTTGACCTCCCAGCTTACCTTCTGTTCCTACTTCCAGGGCCACACGGGTTACTTCAGATGCGAAAGAATTCAACTGATCCACCATTGTATTGATGGTATTTTTAAGTTCCAGAATTTCCCCTTCGACGTTTACTGTAATTTTCTTGGAGAGGTCACCATTTGCTACAGCTGTTGTTACATCTGCAATGTTACGCACCTGAGCAGTAAGGTTGCTGGCCATTTGGTTTACGGAATCTGTAAGGTCTTTCCATACGCCTCCGACATCCCTTACTTTGGCCTGTCCACCAAGTTTACCTTCAGTTCCTACTTCCACTGCCACTCTGGTTACCTCGGAAGCAAAGGAGTTCAATTGGTCCACCATGGTGTTGATGGTTTCCTTAAGCTCAAGAATTTCACCTTCTACATTTACTGTAATTTTCTTTGATAAGTCACCATTTGCTACAGCGGTGGTGACATCCGCTATATTACGAACCTGAGCGGTGAGATTGCTGGCCATTTGATTTACAGAATCTGTAAGATCTTTCCAAACACCACCAACACCCTTTACTTTTGCCTGACCTCCCAGCTTACCTTCTGTACCTACCTCAAGCGCCACACGGGTAACTTCGGATGCAAATGAGTTCAACTGATCCACCATAGTATTGATGGTATTTTTCAACTCAAGAATTTCGCCTTCTACATTTACAGTAATTTTCTTTGATAAGTCACCTTTGGCAACTGCAGTAGTTACATCTGCAATGTTTCGCACCTGAGCTGTAAGATTACTGGCCATCTGGTTTACAGAATCCGTTAGATCTTTCCAAACACCACCAATTCCTTTTACTTTAGCCTGTCCGCCCAGTTTCCCTTCAGTACCTACTTCCAGTGCCACACGTGTTACTTCTGATGCGAAAGAGTTCAACTGATCCACCATAGTATTGATGGTATTTTTCAACTCAAGAATTTCACCTTTTACCTGAACTGTGATTTTTTTTGATAAATCGCCTTTTGCTACGGCCGTGGTTACATCTGCAATATTACGCACCTGGGCTGTAAGGTTACTTGCCATTTGATTTACCGAGTCTGTAAGACCTTTCCATGTACCTGCTACCCCTTTCACCTGCGCCTGCCCACCCAGCTTACCCTCAGTACCTACTTCAAGAGCCACACGGGTTACCTCAGATGAAAAAGAATTAAGCTGATCCACCATAGTATTGATGGTATTTTTTAATTCAAGAATTTCTCCTTTTACATCAACGGTAATTTTTTTTGACAAATCGCCTTTAGCGACAGCAGTAGTAACTTCAGCAATATTCCTTACCTGATCAGTAAGATTACCTGCCATCAGGTTTACAGAATCAGTAAGGTCCTTCCAAACCCCTGCTACACCTTTAACTTTTGCCTGCCCACCCAATTTTCCCTCCGAACCTACCTCCCTTGCCACACGCGTAACTTCCATAGAAAAGAGATTCAGCTGCTTTACCATGTCATTTACCTCTTTCGCAATCCTGTAAAACTCCCCTTTCAGCTTATGATTACTGACAGCCAGAGGCATTGTATTTGAAAGATTACCTTTTGCCACCGAACTGATAACATCTGCTATTTCAATAGTAGGTTGTACCAAGTCAGTGATTAGTGCATTAATAGAATTTGTACCTTCTTTCCACGCCCCCTTTCCATCAGTAAATGAGATCCTGTGCTCAAGTTGCCCATTTTTACCTATAATGGTAGCAGCCTGAGTGAGCTCCGCCATGAAGCGCTCATTCATTTCGACGATGGTATTCATGGTATCAGAAATTTTTCCTTTTATACCAGTCTGGTCTAATGCCATCCGGGCGGAAAAATTTCCATTTTTAATTTCGGTCAAAACTCTGAGCAACTCTTCATCCAAAGAAGAGACTTCCCTTGTAGCAACTTTTACTTTCATAAATTCATTACTCTGAAAAATTTACCTGGATTTTCCTTAAATGGAAACTTGATAACATGTTTTAATTCGGTTAATAATACTTTTTTACCGAACAGCAAACCCGGAAAGCACGAAAATGTTTTAATGAAATCTTAAATAGATCCTATTTTAAAAGCAAGATATTGCTTATCAAATGGATTAAGAAATAAAAAAAGTGAAAATTTTAGGCCTAAAAATACCTTTCAGATACATGTAAAAAACCATAATCTGAAATATATAAATTTCAGATTATGGTTCTAAGATTTTAAAAGTGCACCCATCCCTGAGCTTTTATTGGTAATATATTTCCACCTCCTGTAATCAACTGCACTCCATCCGAATGCTCAGTAATGTGACCAATGATTGTAATGTCTGGATGGTTTTTAATCTTATCAAATGCACTTTGATTTACTGTAAATAACAGTTCATAATCCTCACCTCCATTAAGTGCAACTGTAGTAGGATCAAGATTGAACTCTCTGGCAGTATCAAAAGTCATACTATCCACCGGGAGTTTATCTTCATAGATTCTGGCGCCAACATTAGATGCCTTACATATATGAAGAAGCTCACTTGCCAATCCATCCGAAATATCAATCATTGAAGAAGGCTTAATTTTAAGCTCTTTCAAATCATAAGTCACATCCATTCTTGCCTCTGGCTTAAGCTGTCTCCTTACCACATATTCCTTATCTGAAAGTTGAGGTTGCATATCAGGATCATGTTTGAAAACCTGTTTCTCTCTTTCTAGTAACTGTAATCCGATGTAAGCACCACCTAAGTCGCCTGTAACACAAATCAGATCATTTACCTGAGCGCCTGATCTGTATGCCACTTCCTCTTTTTTAGCTTCACCTAGAACAGTAACTGATATAATGAGGCCAGACCTAGAAGAGGTAGTATCTCCACCAGCCAGATCCACATTATAATCTTCGCAAGCCTGGTTAATTCCCTCATACAACTCTTCGATTGCTTCAAGAGAAAATCTGTTACTAAGAGCAATTCCGACCACAATTTGCTTAGGAACGCCGTTCATTGCAGCTATATCAGAAACATTTACAGCAACAGCTTTATACCCCAGATGTCTTAATGGAGTATAAGTAAGGTCAAAATGAACACCTTCAGCCAGAATATCAGTAGAAACTAGTGTAAGTTCATTCCTATTTTCAACAACCGCAGCATCGTCTCCAATCCCTGTTTGAGTCTCAGGATTTCTTAAAACAACTTTTTCTTTTAAACGATTAATTAATCCAAATTCTCCTAAGTCACTTAATTCCGTCCTTTTATTATTTTCCATCAGATTTTTTTGTATATTGTATAAGTTTTGTAAATCTTATTTATTTACTTTATCTAAGATTTCATTTAAATTTGCCAAGCATCATCAATCGAAAAACATATTAAATATGAAAAAAGCAACGATACTCTCGATTCTACTTGTTCTTTTTGCTTTCTCATTTACAGCTACTTCGTGTGTAAAAGCCAACCCAAAGTGTAAGAAGAATGCTAAGAAGGTAAGCAAAATGAGAAAAAGCGGACAAATTAAGATGTAAATCTATCCTTTTCTTCTGATTTCTCCTATCACTGATTTATGACCGTTTAAGACAAAAACGGATAAATATTTCAAAAAGGGATCATCAAGATCCCTTTTGATTTTCCTGGCAGAGCTCTATTAACGTCCCGCCTGTTGTTTTGGGATGCAAAAAACAAATCAGTTTATTGTCTGCACCTTTTTTCGGCTGTTCATTCAAAAGGGTAAAACCTTCATCTTTCATTCTCTGCATTTCCTGATTAATGTCTTCTACTTCAAATGCCAGATGGTGAATTCCCTCTCCTCTTTTCTCAATAAATTTTGCAATAGCTCCGTCTTCTGTGGTTGATTCCAAAAGTTCTATCTTAACATTTCCACAATTAAAAAAGAGTGTCCTTACTTTTTCACCTTCTACAAATTCTTCTTTATATGGTTCTGTCTTTAAGAGCCTAGAAAAAAGAGGTATAGATGCTTCTATACTTTTTACGGCAATGCCAATATGTTCAAGGTTTTTCATAAATATTAAAGGTTCTCCAATTATCAGGATTTTTTATTAATAATTAGTAAATTTAAGTGTTCTGAAATGAACTTATTTTAAAACAAGGGAGTTTCCGATTTAACCATAAAAATGTTCTAATCATGATTAATATTACAGAAAAAGCCAAAGAACATGTCTTTGACCTGAAACAAAAAGAAGGTTATACAGACGATTACAATATTAGAGTAGCTGTTAATGGTGGAGGTTGCTCAGGGTTGATGTATGATCTGAAATTTGATAACCAGATCAACCCGGCTGATCAGATTTTTGAAGATAAAGGAATAAAGATTCTGGTTGACAAAAAAAGTCTTCTTTACCTTTTAGGAACAACTCTTGATTTTTCCGACGGATTAAATGGAAAAGGTTTCCAGTTTATTAATCCAAATGCCAGCAGAACCTGCGGCTGTGGTGAAAGCTTTGCTGTTTAGGTAATGTGATCAAAGAAATAAAAACAAAGAAATAAAAAAAGAGCAGCTTATCTGCTCTTTTTTTATGTCAATAATATTATAACTCTACTTTTAATAAGCTCTAACCGTCTTTCCTTCCATAAAGAACATGTAGGCCTTATTAGCTACTCTGTTTCCACCTGGAGTTGCATAGTCACCGGTGAAATACCAGTCACCAATATGTTTTGGACAGGCTTTATGAAGGTCATCTATTGTCTGAAATACAACTTGAATCTCTGCTTTACAGTTTTTAGGAGTTACGATTTCAGATACTTTTCGAGAGATTTCATCATATGAAAACTGAGCATAAAGATTCTTCACATGATTTTCCATATTTCCGCTTAAAGTCTGGATAGCACTCTTACATTGCTCATAAACTTCCTCCAGATAAAACTCTCTCCCGGATTCTTTTAACAACTCAAGCACAGCACGAAAAGCAACGAACTCTTTCATCTTGGACATATCTATTCCATAGCAGTCAGGGAACCTGATCTGAGGAGATGAAGAAACTATTACAATCTTTTTAGGGCCAAGCTTATCAAGCATCTGAATAATGCTTCTCTCAAGAGTAGTTCCACGAACAATTGAATCATCAATGATAACAATTGTATCTTTACCTTTTTTGATTACATCGTAAGTAGTATCATATAGGTTGGTAACAAACTTATCACGTTCACTATCCGAAACAATGAATGACCTTTGCTTCGCATCTTTAATTACAAGCTTTTCTATTCTTGGCTTTAAAGACAATATTTTTTCGGGATCAATTCCATTGGGTTTACCATAAAGAATTACCTTTTTTCTATACTGAGTGAGGTAATCTTCTATACCTTCCATCATACCCAGAAAGGCAGTCTCAGCTGTATTAGGAATATATGAAAATACAGTATTTTCTAAGTCAAAATTAACAGCTTCAAGAACTTGGGGTACAAGTAATTTACCAAGCATTTTTCTTTCCTGATAAATTTCAGGATCAGAACCTCTCGAAAAATATATTCTTTCAAAGCTGCAGGATTTTTTCTCTAACTGATCGATAAACTGCTTTTGAGCAAAGTCCCCATTTTTCTCTATTATAAGCGCATGGCCAGGCTCAATCTCTTTTATCTGGTCATAGTTGATATTAAAAGCAATTTTAATAGCAGGCTTTTCTGATGCAACAACTACTACTTCATCATCCGCATAGTAATAGGCTGGTCTTATCCCGGCAGGGTCTCTGGCTACAAAAGCAGCTCCATAACCTGTCATTCCGGCCATTGCATATCCACCGTCAAAATCTTTGCAGGAACGCATCAAAACCCTTTGAAGATCAAGTTCATCTTCAATTAAAGCAGATATTTCATGGTTGCTGTGTTCGTTTTTAAATTTATTAAATAACAGCTGATTTTCTTCATCAAGAAAGTGTCCTATTTTTTCAAGAACTGTAACTGTATCATTTTTTTCTTTAGGATGCTGACCAAGTTCAACAAGTTTGTTGAAAAGTTCATCCACATTGGTCATATTGAAGTTACCTGCCACCACCAGGTTACGGCTTCTCCAGTTGTTTTGTCTGAGGAACGGATGGCAGTTTTCAATTTCATTGCTTCCGTGAGTTCCATAGCGGAGGTGCCCCATTAAAACCTCCCCGGCAAATGCAGTATTTTCAAGGATCCAATCTGCATCCAGGTATTTATCTTTATTATCTCTTAGAGCTTTTCTGAATTTTCTGTTGATTTTGTTAAAAATAACAGATATAGGTTGAGGATCAACAGATCTGTAACGGCTGATGTACCTTTTTCCTTCCGGAACACCTATTTTTACAGCTGCTACACCGGCTCCATCCTGGCCTCTGTTATGCTGTTTTTCCATCAGGAGGTACAGCTTATTGATGCCGTACATCGGGGTTCCGTATTTTTCTATATAGTAAGAAAAAGGTTTACGTAACCTGATTAAAGCGATACCGCATTCGTGTTTTATTGCGTCACTCATATAATAAGCTTAATAAGCTGCCTGTATTAGATCAATTCAAAAACGTTTCTACTAGATTAATTAACCAGTCAGGTTTGAAGAATAAAACCAGCAATGGAATCGATAATAAAGATACGAAAATATCAGATGCAGAAATCGTCGATGTAAGTATAAGGTTATTATTTTCTGCTTTGCGGAAAAAGAGATAATACGGTATCCTCAAATAATAAAAAAGAGCCAGCACAGTATTGAACAAACCAGCCATCAAAATCACCAGATTCATTGTTACTCCGGACGACTGATAACTTTCCCAAAGGGCTGAAAAAACAAAGAATTTCGCATAAAATCCTGCAGTAGGAGGCAATCCTGTTAATGATATCATTATAATTACTGCTAAGGTCCCGATAAATGGTATTTTTTTTCCTGCTCCGTTAAATCCGGATATCTCGTCTGAACCAGTATATCCTGCTAATTTTTCAACCAATAAAAAAGCGGCGAAGTTCATAAGTAAAAGAATTAACAGATAAAACATCAGTGCTTTCACTGCCAACTGGTTTAATGCGAATAATCCTAAAAGGATAAAACCTGTATGTGCAATTGAGGAATATGCCAGCATCCTCTTTGCGTTTTTCTGGAATAAAGCGGCAAAGTTTCCAACTGTAAGACTCAAAATGGCAAATGCTGCTATCATTACTTTCCAATTGTAATGGAAAGGTGAAATTTTAAAAAAGGTATAAGAAAATTTGAAGAAAACAGCCATTGCTCCGGCTTTTGGGGCTATTGAGAATAGGGCTGCTACCGGATAAGGGGCAGCCTCATATACATCTGGTGTCCATTCATGGAATGGAACAGAGGCAATTTTAAACAAGAAGCCGGAAAGGATTAAGATAAACCCAAGAAACAACGGAAATTCTTGTGCTTTTCTTACTCCTTCTATAAATACAGAGTCGGTAAATAGCAATGAACCGGTAAGTCCGTAGACCAGAGAAATTCCATAAAGCATTAGGGCTGAAGAGAATGCTCCAAATATAAAATACTTAAAACCAGCTTCAGCACTTTTTTCCTTTTTCCCATAAAAGGTAAGTACAAAAGAGGATATTGAAATAAGCTCTATTGCCAGATAAATCATCAGGAAATTATCTGCCATTACAAGAAATGAAAGTCCTGCAATCAGTATTACTATAAAGGAATTGTATTCACCGGTTCCTGATTCCATTTTCTTTGTATCCTGAGAAACTATTGAGAAAAAGGCGGTAACTAGTCCGGCTAGTGCAAAAAGGAATTTAAAAAACAGAGACCATTTATCTAATGAAAGCATTTCATAATAGATACCCTTTGATCCCTCCAACTGCACTAATAGCAGCTGATCCAAAACAAGCTTTAAATATATAACAAAACCAAGTGAGCTCATTCCTGCAAATACAGTTTGGCCTGTTTTGGGATACATGATCTGGATAATTAAAAGTAATATAAACAGGGAAACCAGGAATAACTCCGGCCCTATAAATAGGGTACTTTGCAGAATATGAAAGAGTTGTTCTTTCATTATTTTAAGTATTTGTTTATCTGAAAAACTGCTAATTTATTTAATAGATCAACAGCCATTTTCATTTTGTTTAGTTTTGTATTTTTCAAGTATTACAGAGACCTGAAATTTTGCATAGTTTTCAGATTTTCCAACCCTGAGCTGAAAATCTGTCCTACAAGCACCTCTACCGAATCGGAAACGGGTTCAAGGAGTATACCCGGAAAAACACCAAGTACCAGAGTAATGATGATCAATGGTACAAGCATGATCACTTCTCTTGAATCCAGGTCATTAAATTTATTATTGAATGTAATATTTTTTGAGATCCAGAATTTTCCGAAAAACATTCTCTGCAATGTCCACAGAAAATAAGTAGCTCCTATCAGAATGCCAAGAACTGCTGTTATAGACATCCAGTATGGAACAAGACCATTGGTGGCAGAAGAATGAAAAGCCCCCAACAAGGAAAACAATTCCCCTATAAAGCCTGAAAACACAGGTAACCCGAGAGATGCGAAAAATAATATTGTTACCGCAATTGTATATGCAGGCATCTTAGATGCAAGTCCTCTGTAATTTTCGATTCCTCTGTCATGTGTTCTGTCATAAAGCACACCAGCAGCGAGAAAAAGACCGCTTGATAAGATTCCGTGACTGAACATTTGAAAGATCGCTCCATTGATACCTTCTGGTGTACCACTGGCAATACCAAGAAGAACAAAGCCCATATGTGATACTGAAGAGTATGCTATCATTTTCTTCAGGTCTTTCATTCCCAAGGCATTCATAGCTGCATAAATTATAGACAAGACCGCCAGAAATGAAATGAGCCACCCAAAATAAACTACTCCTTCTGGAAATACAGGCAATACAGTTCTTATCAGACCATATCCCCCTATTTTTAAAAGAATACCCGCGAGGATAACAGATACTGGAGTTGGAGCTTCTACGTGAGCATCCGGCAACCATGTATGAAATGGAACAGCCGGCAGTTTAATCAAAAATCCTAATAACAAAGCCAGGAATGCAGCCATTCTTATGGGCAATCCCATAAAGTCGATTTTAGTAAACACATGAAAGACAGATCCCGGAATAAAATTTTTAGGATTAGTCATATCCGGTATATTAAATGAATGCACTATCGCCCTTCTGGGAATTTGCTTATTTTGAAGCATGCCTTGAATATTCGCAACATCATTCACTGTAACAGCTTCCACGTTTTCTGCCAGTCCTAATCTTACAGAAGTTTCCACGGGATCAGCTACTGAAAAATATAATCCTATAATTACAACCAAGATCAATAAAGAGCCGGCAAGCGTATATAAGAAAAACTTTATTGAAGCATATTCTCTCCTTGGACCTCCCCATATTCCGATGAGGAAATACATTGGAAGAAGCATAAACTCAAAAAACAAGAAAAACAAAAATAAGTCAAGAGAAAGAAAGCACCCTAAAACAGATGTATTCAGAATAAGGAGAAGTGCATAATACCCCTTAAGATGTTTTTCTATAGACCAGGAGGATACTGCTGCTATAAGCATTACAATAGCAGACAACAATACCATCGTGACATTTAACCCATCTAATCCTATAAAATAATTTATTGAAAGACGTCCTACATTTCCAAGATCAACTGTTATCCAGTTGAGGCGCTCAGTGAGTTTAAATAATCCATAAATTGGATCTGTTACAAGGCCCGGTTTTGAGTAAAGACAAAAAACAAAAACTGCCAGTATAGTTTGTAAAAAACAAACCCCCAGGTTAATATATTTATAAATACCTGATCTGCTTTTCGGCAGTACCAGCAGTGGTATTAAACCTACAAGAGGTAAAAATATCAGTATACTTAACACTTTTTCCGTCACGATGGGTAATAAATTATTTCAGCAAATATTTTAATTCGTTATATATATGGTCTCTATTTCATCCAATTGAAAAAGATATATATTAAGAGCATTACAGTAGCAAGCGTATAGACAAAGTATTCTTGAACTCTTCCGGATTGAATATTCTTGAAAATCCCTGAAATAAAGGCAGCAAAGCTTGCCATAAATTTAACAAGGCCATCCACAATATTTTTATCAAACCATGCCACAATATGACTAAGCACCACATATGCTATAGCTGCACCTTCTATTAATTTGTCAATCAGATAATCTATTTTGGTAGTATAAAAAGCCATCTTAAAGCCTGGTACAACCATAACTTGATAATAGAATTTTTCCAGGTACCAGTTTTGACCAAACAATTCCGTCACCTTTGATTTTTCTTGTTTATCTGATATATAAGCTTTATTTCTATATGCAAATATCCCCAGAATAATTCCAGCCAGAGCCAATAAGACAGTAGTGTAAGTTACCCAATGAGCAAATTCAAGATTACTTTCAAATATCTGGTTAAGTCCTTTTAAGAACCAACTTGATTGGGGAGAAAATGGATTCAAAGAAAATGGAAGAGCAAAAGATAACAAACAAAGTATCACCAAAGGAATTGAAATCAAAAGTGATAAGTGGTGATGCTCATGTTTTGCACTTCTCAGGTATGGAATCTGGATCTCAAGCCTAAAGTCTCCAAAGAAAACCATAATCAGTTGCCTGATCATGTAAAGCGCTGTGAAAAATGCCGTTATAAAGCATGACAATGGAATCAGGTAATAAACAAAACTTTTATTGGCATTGCTATAAGAATCAGCCCAATTGAAAGCCGCTCCTATTATTGCTTCTTTTGAAAGAAAGCCCGATAACAATGGTATCCCAACCAAAGAAGCAGAACATACTATAAAAACAATAAATACTAGTGGTAGTTTTTTTCTTAAACCACCCATTAGTCTCATATCCTGCGAATCAAAATCATTATAAACACCTTCGTGAAATAATACATGTTTTATATCATGCATATAGTGGATTACTGCTCCGGCAGAAAGAAACAGACCTGCTTTGAAAAAAGCATGGGTAAATAAGTGGAATAGCGCAGCCTCCGGCACACCTGCTCCGATTCCAACAAACATGTAGCCTAATTGAGAAATGGTAGAATATGCCAGTACTTTTTTAATATCATTCTGAAACAAAGCAGGAAGAGCACTCATTAACATAGTTATGGCCCCTACGGAAGCTATTAATATAAGTACATCTTCACTAAGCAAAAAGAAAACCTTTGCAAGCAGAAAAATACCAGCTGCAACCATTGTAGCAGCGTGAATTAATGCAGATACGGGAGTAGGCCCTTCCATTGCATCCGGAAGCCATACATATAAAGGAAACTGGGCTGATTTACCGATACAAGCAAGTACCAAACCTAATCCTGCTATAGTAAACCAGATACTTTGGTCTTCAAAATTATCACCTAGATATTGAAACTCAAAGGTACCAGCGCATGACCATATAATCATCAAAGCCAGTAAAAAGCCAAGATCTCCTATCCTGTTAAAAAGAAAGGCTTTTTTACTCGCCTTAACTGCTTCTTCTTTGGTGAACCAGAATCCTATCAATAAATAAGAAGTAAAGCCTACCAATTCCCAGAACATAAAAGTAATCAGAAGATTATCAGAGATAATCAGGCCGAGCATTGCAAATGTAAATATCGACAGATAAGGAAAGTATCGGGTATAGTTCAGCTTCCCCTTCATATACTCCATTGAGTATAAGTGCACCAGCAATGAAATGAGGCAAACTGTCAGCATCATAAAGCTTGATAACTTATCAATACTTAGAGATACAGAAAATGCATTTTCAGAAATACCTTTCAGAGATATCCATTTGAATGTCATGGAACCTGCCCTTCCCTCCCACACGGAAAAGAAAATAAGTAATGAGAGAATAAAGGAGATGCCTATAAGCAATGTGGCCAGCCAGTCACCTTTCCTTGGTAATTTTTTTCCGTAAAAAAACAGAGTAAAAAAAGCAAAGAGCGGCAACAAAGCCGTAATCAGAGAGAAATATACGAGGTTATCAAGGTCCGTTATTAAATATGAATTCATGTCTGACCTAGCCTTTTAATTTAGTAATTTTATCCAGATCTGAAGTTTTATAACTTTTATAAACCTGAAGTAATAATGCTAATCCTACAGCAGCTTCCGCAACAGCAACCACTATCACAAAAATTACAAACATTTGTCCGTCCATCTGTCTATTCAGATTACTGAAAACTACAAGATTGATGTTCACCGCATTTAGCATCAACTCTATTCCCATCAGTGCTGCAATTGCATTTCTTTTTACTATAAGCATTATAATACCTATTGAAAAAAGGAAAGCTGCAATTATCAGAAAATGCGTGGATGGAATCATTTTTTAATTTTATCTTTTATTAAATGTCCTGCTATGATAGAAGCCCCGATTAAAGCTGCGAAAAGAAATACTCCTGCAAACTCAAATGGTAAGACATACGCTGTCGTAAGCTCTATACCAATGCCTGAAACTGTGCTCTTATTCGGATAATATGAAAGATGTTCCTTATATCCAGCATTTAAAATAGCTGTGGCAAAAATAATAAAAACAGAAATCCCAAGGATAATTCCAGAAAGAACGTTTTTATGTTCTGTGATGATATAATGCTGCCCTGTAAGCTTGTTGGCAAACATGATTGCAAACATAAAGAGCAATAATACACCTCCAATGTATATCACAATCTGCATGATTCCCAGAAAGTCAGCAGATGCCAGCACAAACAATCCCGCAACTCCAAGCAAAGTGCTTAATAAGGCAAAGGCTGAGTAAACTACATTTTTAGTAATAAGTAAAAACAAAGCTGAGCCAACAATAATGGTGGCGAAGAAATAAAAAAAGTATATCTCCGGATTATTGATCACCTTGTTCTCCTTCCTGCTTTGGTTTTGGCTTAATTACAGGTTTAAATATTGGCTTAACCGGTTTCTTAATTTCTTCTGATTTGGGTTCCTCTGAGCTCTCTTTTCTCTCATCAGCAGCACCTTGCTGCTTTTCCTGTTCAGTCTGTAATTTTTCAGATTGAGGGGATTTAGGAACCGGTGGCTTTATTACCGGCTTAAATACAGGCTTCGGAGCTTTCTTTTCCTCTGGTTTTGTTTCACCTGGTTCAGAAGTTTCAGTCTTGTCCTCCGGCTTCACATTGCTTTCCTCTGTGGGTTTAGGACTTGAACTTGGGGCTTTTATTACCGGCTTAAAGACTGGCTTTGAAGCTTTCTTTTCCTCCTGTTTTGTTTCACCTGGTTCAGAAGTTTCAATCTTATCCTCTGGTTTCACATTGCTTTCCTCTGTGGGCTTAGGCATTGAAACTGGAGGTTTTATCGCAGGTTTAAATGCAGGTTTTGGAGTACTTGCCTTTTCTTCTGCTTTTGCATTTTCAGCACCAGAAGGCTTAGCAGCTTCCTGTGATTTTAATTTAGCTTTGTCCTTTTGCTTTTCTTCGTAAAGTTTTTTCTTCTCTTCAGCCTGATCAGGAGTAAGATTAGTAAAATGGTAAACCATGTTTCTGACATCGAACTCACTGTAATCGTAAGTTTTAGTCATTGTCAGGCATTCTGTCGGACAAACTGTAGTACACAAACCACAGTAGCAGCACTTGGCCATATCTATGTCGAAAGTACCAGCATAAATCCTTTTGGTAGAACCATCAGATGTTTTTCCTATTTCCTCCGTTGATTTGATTGCATCTATCTCTATGCAATTTACAGGACATATCTTTGCACAGAGGTCACAGACGATACAGTCATCTATTTCATTATGGAGACGATATCGACCATTATCCGGAACCGGGATGGCCTCATGTGGATATTGAAGTGTTACAATACCTTTATCAAAAGAAAAATAGTCTGTATTGTCTATTCCGACCGGTTCTCTTTTAAATTTCAGAGCCTGGAATAAATGTTTAAATGTCAGCCGTATTCCTGCCCAAAGTGACACAATCCCCTCAGCTATACTTCCCCAGTATGTATTCTTAGCTCCTTTATTTATATGGCTTTTAGTCATCACACACCTCCCCAATTTAATTCATCATGAGTCGCCAGAAACCAGAAATTAATATGATAACCAGAGCCAAAGGAGTAAGGACTTTCCAGCATAAAAACATGAGCTGGTCTACTCTTAATCTTGGATAGGTCCATCTGATTACCATTTGTAATCCAATTAAAGAAAAGGCTTTTGAAATTAACCAGAACGTTCCCCAGGCTATGCCTGAAAATGTACCAGGATATCCGTTTGTCCAATCAGCAAGTCTTAAAAAGCCTATATTCGGAAAGGGGCTATTCCAGCTTCCAAGAAATAATATAGAGGCCAGGAAAGATACAAGCAGCATAATAGCATATTCTCCGAGAAACAATATTGCAAATCTAAATCCTGTATATTCTGTATGAAAGCCAGCAACAAGCTCTGATTCAGCTTCAGGTATATCAAAAGGAGCTCTGTTACATTCTGCAAGTGAAGCAATGAAGAATACTACAAAGCTTATCATTAATATCGGATTTCTGAAAATATTCCAGGTAAGAAATCCTCCCACTTCTGTGATATTGATATCTGAACCTTGGATACCAAATAAATAATTAGAATCTGATATTTTTGAAAAGTCTTTGATCCATAAACTTTGCTGATAACTTATTTCCTGTAAGTCAAGGGACTGACAGGTCATAACCACAGCAAGGACGGAAAGGCTCAAAGGGACTTCATATGAAATCATCTGAGCAACAGCCCTGATAGCACCATATAGTGAAAACTTATTATTGGATCCCCACCCTGCCATTAACAAACCTATGACATCTAATGAAATGATAGCCAGAAGGTAAAACACCCCGACTGAAGCACGTGAAGCTTCTAAACCAGGAGCAAAAGGCAGAACAGCATAACCTGCAAATATTGCTGAAAAAACAATTGCAGGAGCGGCAATAAACAACTTTCTGTCAGCTGATTTCGGAACTATATCTTCTTTGATCAGAAGCTTTATAAGGTCGGCAATTGTCTGTAATATCCCGTAAGGCCCCACTTCCATAGGACCATATCTATCCTGAATAAATCCAGAGATTTTTCGTTCCGCATACACTGCAAATACAGTATAGACAAGGATTATTGACAGAAATACCGGTATTAATATCATTACTGTTTAAAACAGGGGAGTAAAGTTACTGCATTGAAAGAATAATAAAAACCAAAAACATATAATTCAATAAAGACATTTATCAACAAACCAATAAAAAAATCTAAAACCGAGGATACTTTTTTGCTCTGAAAAGGATTAACTACTTCAGGTAAAAATGAGTCGAAATAGGCCCTGAAAAAAATTAAATTTTAGCAAAAACCATACATTACTGATTATTAATATTTTAAAAATATTGCAGATTTTTTTAAAGAAATCTTCTCTATTTTTTTAAAAAATAGATTAATCTTACATAAATTTTGATTTACCTTTAAAGAAGGAGTAGCCCTACTTTCTCTAAGGAATAAAATAGATTTCACACCGCCATGAAAAAAATCAAAAGCATCTTATTAGTTGACGATGACAGTATCAATAATTTCATTAATGAAAAACTAATAAAAAGGCTGAATGTAGCAGACGAAATAAGAATTGTCCTTAATGGAGAGGAGGCATTAAACCTACTTCATGAAATAATAAATTCAGGCCAGAAATGTCCTGAGTTAATTTTACTGGACATTAATATGCCGGTCATGGATGGATTCGAATTCCTTGAAGCATATAAAACCCTTGATTTTCCTGATAAAAAATCTGTAGTTATTGTGATGCTCACTACCTCTACAAATCCTCTGGATATAAAGAAATTAAATGATTCAGGAGTTTTTGGTTATGTGAACAAACCACTAACTGATGAAAAATTATCCAGTATCCTGAATGAGCATTTTGTAATTAACTGATTTAAATAAAAAAAGGCTGTACAAATTGCGCAGCCACTATTTTTTTAGAATATTTTCCTAAACAACTTTTGCAGGATTACCAAATACTGTCTCTCCGTCTTTTACATCACTGATCACCACAGAACCTGCACCTACTCTGGCATTTTTACCTATAGTAACGCCTGAAATAATAATTGCTCCGGAACCTATGAATGCTCCTTTTTCAACCTTAGCACCAGAATTAATAATACTTCCAGCTCCGATCTGAACAAAATCCTCAATCTGAGCATCAAAATCTATTAATGCATTACAACTGATAATGCAGTGATTTGAGATCTTGGCATTGCTATTAATGATAGCTCCCGCATTGATCATATTGCCATAACCGAGAAAGGAATACTCTGAAATAAATGCTTTGGAATGGACTGCATTTACAGGCATAATTTTTCTTTTCTCCTTAAGCATCTGCACAAGAGTCTGCCTTAGTTTATTGTCATCACTGGCAACAAAAGCTGAGCATTTTTTCCCGAGGTATTTTAAAAAGCCGTCATCATCTGTTCGGCCTAGAACAGCAACATCGCAAATTTCCTTGCCGTGCAGTTTATCATCGTCATCTAAAAAACAATAGGTAACAACATTATTACTTTGAAAAATATCCAGAGCAACTTTTCCTAGTCCTTTTGCTCCGAAGATAATTACAGGATTATTATCCATGCTCATATTTTTTTACCAAATATAAATGTAAAATAGTTTGTTTCTGAAAAGAATTAACGATCCAGTAACAAATAAGAACTTCGATAAAGTTCATTTAGTTCTAACATACACTTCAACATACTGGTTTTCAACAAGTAAATTATACCCTTTATGAAAAAAATTGCTTTGAGACTTTAAAATCAGATAATCATAATTTATCAATGCTTCATAAGTATCATCCACATTCAAAGATATATGATGCTTTATTCCATAATAGTTCAAAAAGACGTAATAGGTGTCTTCTTCACAATATACATTTTGAGGAATAACCTCAAATATTTTTGAGAGGGCCAGATTCATTTCATCATAAAACCTGAAATCATCCCTAAACGCCCTGAGATCAGAAAATAACATTGCTACTGCCAATACAAGAATAAAAGTCAACTTCAGATATCTCTTCCTCAAACCTGAACAAATGCCACCAAACCAGAAACTTATAATTGGAATCAGATATATCCATATTCTAAAAAATGGTAATACCCTTTGAACTCCTATGAGTAGTAAAGGACTAAGCAAATGAACTATTAAGATCAATTGGAAAACCCTCTCAGATCTTTGGGTATTTATAAAAATATTCCAAACTATAACAAATAACAGCAATAATCCTCCTCCTGTTTCTACATTTAACAACCAGTTGGTCGAGTATCCCAAATATGAAGGGAATTCCTTAAACCAATTGTTTAACTCCAGAGGCCTTACCCAGCTGTTAGAAACTAAAGAAGAAACTCCGCTTACCAAAAATACAGGTGAATAAAGCAGCAAAACTCCTACTAGTACAGCGCAAGAAGCAACATATATTTTAAGCAAAGGATTAACATTCTTATTCAGAAAGAAATAAAAATGAAGAAAAATAATTGAAGCGACGAATGGATAAAGAAAAGTTGGAATTGTATAAAAGCCCGCAATAGAAATGAAGATAAATGTCCAAATATATGCTCCTTTCTGAGCTATTGTATATTTGAAACAGACTATCGTCAGAATGAATACACATAATGCCAGCAGCAAATAACCTCTCCCCTGCACCGCGTAAAAATTCATTTCAAAACTCAATGAATAGAATAAATAAGCAGCTACGGCTGTAAAAAAAGAAAAATGTTTTTTATAAAACAGAAATAGCCCTCCTCCCAGCAATATTGAAAAAATAAATGACGGAAGGCGCATCATCAATAATGCATTATCAGTAAAAAGTTGAACTATACAAGACAACAAGTTACTTAGGATGTGATTATTTGGAGCCGGATAGTAGCTGGCTGTTACAGGAAACCCTTTACTTACAAAATATACATATGAAAATGCTTCATCAACCAAAAAAGGAACTTTTAAAAAATACCATAGCTTCAACAACACTGAGAAGAGAGTTATTAAAGAAAATGCAATCACTTCACCTCTCTTTAATTGAGCAAATTCATTTTGCACAGATTCGGCTAAATTAAAGGCTTTTGCAGAAATTAAACCTGTAAGGGAATTTGATTTTTTAATCAGTTTTGGAAAAAAAATAGCGTATACCAACCCTATAAACAAACTAAAATAGCGGAATACCACAAAGGTGGTCGGAGTCAGATATTTATCTCTAAGCGCAAATTCCTGATCCTGAATTTTGTAGTGCAATACTATTGAATACAGAAAATCATTATAATCTATAGTCCAGAGGAAAAAAGGAATTGCTATTACTACTAATAATCCTGCAAGAAATAGTAACTTTATAATTGAAGAAAAAAAGTATTGGTCTTTAGGGTTCATTTAGCGATCATTCCCGTACGTGTATTCAATGAAGATAAAGTTAAAAAATATTATCATTACAGGATTTATTGCTGCACTTATTCTTCCATTTATTTTAATCACTGATTTTTTCCCATTTGCAAGGTTTGGAATGTTTGCAGAACCTGTAAGCTCAGTCGACACTCTTAAAATATTTGAAGCAGAATATTTTAAGAATCATCAATGGCATAAACTGGATGCTAAGCAATTTAATATGGCTTCAGGATCCTTTATGTACCTTGCCGGAAATTACTTCTACAGAAATCAGTCAAAAGAATTTCTTAATAAACTAAGCCTGATCATCCCTGATACTACTGTCTATGCATGGAGATTAATGCAAATACAGATTCCCGGAAATAATGTGCACCAATCTGACACGGTAATCATTGAAACATTAAAAATAAGATGAGTAGAAAAGACAAAGTACTTATCTTCTTTTTGCTATTTGCAGCCTTTACAATTCCTGCAATTTATCTGACATACTTTAACCCACTGGTAAAAGAATACTTTAAGGGTTCAGCCCCAGATTGGGTTAACACTTTAATTGAACTTATTTATCCAAGAATGGCCACTGAAAGAAATCGTTTTCCTGTTTCTTTCTTTGAAGAAAAAGCCTTGCAGGTAATTGTAAGAATTTCCTTTGTACTGTCAGCCTTTGCTGTTTTCCTTTTTCTAAAATCGAAATTCATTTCTTTCAGAAAATTTACCATTCAATACTTCAATGGATATTTAGATTATCATCAAGTAAGTATCCTCAGGATTTTATTCTATTGTTCATTGCTTTATTTCTCTCTTGAATTTTACAATGACCTGCTTGTTTTATCTTCTATCAAAGCATTCTTCAACCCTGTGTTTTTACTTAAAATAACAGGATGGGGATTTCCTTCTAAATCACTAGGATTGATCTTGTATGTAATTTTACTGTTCAGCTGTATATCGTGTATCCTGAACATTTATCCTGTGTTGTCATCTGCTATAGCAATATTAACCTTTATATACTTTCAGGCTGTGTTCTTCAGTTTTGAAAAAATTGACCATGGTTATACTACTTTAAATTATGCAGGACTAATAATGCCTTTCCTTCTTTATCAGCAGAAAAAGAATGCTAATCCTGAATCCTCACTCCTGCCAGACTGGCCCCTGCAGCTTATAAAACTTTCTTTAAGTCTTTGTTACCTTCTCGCAGGCCTTGAGAAACTATTTATCTCCAAAGGTGCATGGCTATCACCGGCAACATTTAAAAGCTATTTATTTCTTCATCAAGCACCATTGGGCATGCAGATTTTAAAGTATCCTGTACTCTGCGCCGCATTGCCTATTGCTGCCATAATTTTCCAACTTGGATTTATAAGCGTCCTCTGGAATAAAAAGCTAAAGTGGGTATTCCTTCCTGTTGGAATATTATTTCACATAGGCACAGTTGTACTTCTGGGCATTTCATCAATTTTAAATCCATGGATTTTTATGTATATATTTTTCATCCAATGGAGTAAAATCGAGCCATTACAGAGGCTTTTTAAAGCTTTGGATTATCCTTTCAAAAGGAGAATACCATAATAAAAGATAAACGAAGAAAGGTAAAAAGCCTATCTTATATCTTGCCAGTGTGCCCAAATTAGGTGAAGAGAATGCAAGCAAAGAAGCAAGCAATAATATATAAAACACCCCACTTGTTACAAGCAAAATATCTGTTTTTCTTTTACTCCTTTTCAGATTGAAAAAGACATAACAAGTAAAAACTAAAAGGCAGCTGTTTTCAAATCCTGTTATTATCATAAAT
The DNA here is from genome assembly GCA_023428135.1 of Bacteroidota bacterium. Lineage (GTDB taxonomy): Bacteria > Bacteroidota > Bacteroidia > Cytophagales > Cytophagaceae > Sporocytophaga. The sequence continues at coordinate 99,793 of JAEYZG010000062.1, forward strand.
ACATTTTGAGCTTCAAATATCAATGGTCTGAAAAGCCCGGAAAATATAGCTACTGGAAGGTTTATCAAAAATGAAGAGATAGCAGGTGTTAATTTATAAAAATGAATAATCTTTTCATCTGATGATAATAGAACAGTCGCCACATTATTCTGATATACTGACTGGAGAAAAGTATTGATTGACAGATAAGGATTCAGAAATGATACTGCGATAAAGAGGCTTAATAACAAAATAAAAAAAACTGTCAGCTGCATTGACGGTTTAAGCTCTGCCATGCGGCTCAGGTACTGTGTAATTCCGAGTGCGATAAGCACAGGAATGAATACAGCTGCATAGTAGAACTTTATAAAGAAAACTACTCCACACATCAGAATAGTAATACACACAGGCAATATTTTGATTCTCTTTTTTTCATATATCCATGAAAAAAAATAACCTGCTATAATAAGCATTGCAGGCATTACAATACTTTCTTTTATAAATCCAGAACTCCAGAATACAACGGAAGGAAAAAATAAAAATGAAATCGCAATATACCACTTGTATTCAGGGAAAGCGGATGCTACCTTATTGGCAAAATAAAAGAACCCTGAAAAAGAAATTAGCGAGAAATAGATCGAAGAGATCCAGTAATTATTAAAAGCGATAAAAGTTATCAGCGTGGCAAATTTAACAAAAGCCACAACACGAGGCTGAGAGGATAAAAAGGGATCACCTGTAACATTCCTAAAAAAAAAGTTAATAAACCTGTCAGGTTCATTTGAGATCATTTTTGAATACTTTACAGCATATTCAAAAAAGCCAAATGTATCTCCCGTTCCATTGTAAAACTTAAGAAAGATAAGTCCCAAACAGATTCCGGAGAGCAATTTCAGCAACAAAGCAGGAAGAAATACTCCGGCAAGCGCAGTATTTCTGGTGTTTTTATAATAAAAAAAGCAGATTACCGAAAGTAAAATTAAATGGATGCCCCACTGATACATGTTTCCTTCAGGATATTTGTTCCAATTTTACACTTCAAACACTGTTTTTTCAAGCAGAAATTGGTATAAAGTTCTATAGAAGCCTGAGTATCGAATGCTGACTTCATCTTCAAAGCATTTTTCTTCCACTTTTGAGTAATGAAATTCTCCTCTGCCGGCAGTGCTTCCAGAAATTCAATTGCCTTTTCTACCAACCCAGGCATGTCCTTTTGCTTTCCATAAGCAGCCAAAAGAGGTACTACTGAATTAATAATCAGATTATGGATAGAAGATTTACCCAATTTCTTTTGCTTTGCATCTGACATAACATCAAAAGTATAATGATTTATCCAATAAGGGCTTGTAACAATATCAAATACGGCATATAATTCTTTACCAGACTGACTTTCGATGCACTTATAAAACAGCTTCTGATGACGGGACAGCAAAGCCGCAAGCTGAGCAATTCTCATACTTGGAAATCCTGCTGGCCGGACTCGGAGAAATTTCCATTCGGCACCAGACATTTCCTTGTTCTGCAGTGAAAACTTCACAGCAAGATAATTAAACTCCTTTTGAAGTGCTTGCGGATATTCATCTTCAAAATGTCCCTTTAAAAGCCCTGCCATTCCAAATAACATAGCTTCAATCTGAAAATGATTACCGGAGCATTTATTGATAAGCTTATAAGGCAGAATTTTGCTTAGCCGTAAAAACGGATCATTGTTCAATTTAAATCCGAAATTTGATGCCAGCATCTGGTAGCAGGTTTCCTCCCAGTCATTGTTATTTTTTTCAAGCTCAGAAATTATCTTTTGTGATTTCCTTTCAAGACGCTCTGATAGTGCAGAATCCAGCATACTGAGCTTAATCATCTCCGGGACTTCCGAAAACCTGGAAAGACAAGGAATTCCCTCATCTTGAATGAAAGCTCTGTACTTTTTTATTACTTCCGGAAAGATTCTTTCCTTCAGTTCAAGAACCGGAACTATTGTTCCATCCTTCCTGTAAACATTTTCATCATTAGAAAAAACGACATGAAGGATGACAGAATTATAAGCTTCATCCTTCTCGTGGTGGTGGTCTTTCCAGGCAGAGCTATTGACGTGTATTTCAATATTTCCTATCCACTCTACATCCTCAATTCGGACCTTGCTGTTAAAAAAATCAGGTCCCGAGTCTGTATTGGAAAAACCTTGAAAAAGTACCTGTAACGGCTTACCATCTGTAGTTTGGAGTGCTTCTTTATGGAAGTACTGGTACTGCCATATAAAATGGAGTAAATCTTCTTTCATAGCTTATAAAAATTGGTTGAACTGCTGGTAAAAACATAGAGCTGTTTTATTTACTAAAACAGCCCCGTACTAAAACTATAAATATTTGCTGAGATAAACTTTCATCTCATCTCTGAGCTTAATTGCCTCCTCCTTCGCTTTCACACTGAAATCATCACCTGATGAAGCATAAATAATACTTCTGGAAGCATTGACAAGCAAGCCACAGTTTTTATTCATTCCATTCTGAGAAACTTCTTCCAGGCTTCCTCCTTGCGCACCAACTCCAGGCACAAGGAGAAAATGATCAGGAATTATTTTTCTGATATCTTTCAATAATGTTGCCTGGGTTGCTCCAACTACATACATAAGATTTGATGAATTTCCCCATTGACTACTTTTCTCCAAGACTTCCTGATAAAGGTATTTACCATTTTCAAGTTTCATCATCTGATAATCTTTACTTCCTGAATTCGATGTCAATGCAAGCAGAATAACCCACTTATCCTTGAACTCAAGAAAAGGAGTAACTGAGTCCTTTCCCATATATGGAGCAACCGTAACAGAATCAAAGTTCATGTTGTCGAAAAACGCCCTGGCATACAATCCTGAAGTGTTTCCTATATCCCCCCTTTTGGCATCAGCGATTGTAAATATTTCTTTTGGAATATACTCTAATGTTTTTTCCAGAGAATCCCATCCCTTTGATCCCATTGCTTCATAAAAGGCAATGTTGGGTTTGTAAGCAACACAATATTCATGGGTTGCATCGATGATTCGTTTATTGAATTCAAAAATAGGATCTTCATATTTATGAAGGCTTGCCGGAATTTTTTTTAAATCTGTGTCCAGTCCAATGCACAAATAGGATTCTTTTGATTTTATTTGCTTTACCAGCTCTTCTCTTTTCATCGTAAATCAGGAATGCATAAAAATAAGGCGGAAAGTTGAAAGTTGAAAGCAAAAAGTTGAATGCTGAAAGGGTTAGGTTGCGATCATTTTGAAAGATAACTTTATAAATGAAAGAAGCCTGAAGATAAATTTTCATTTAAACTTCAGGCTTCTTTTATTATTTCAGGATCAATTATCTTAGATCGACCACTTCCACATTTTTATATTTTGATTTGTCAAATGAAAACAATGACTCATCCACTTTAAAATCCGGGAAGAAGCTTTTTACAGTATAAAGGTATCTGTTACCGTTCTTTTCAAAAATTTTCCAGCTTCTTATGGTCTTATCCTTTTTGTTGATCTCCAATCTGACTTTAAAAAACTGGTTATTTTTATCTTCCGGAATCAGATCGATGATTTCGTAGACTTTGCCACCGTCCTGTTTTTCTTCCAGAAAAGCATATTTGTAGCCTTTCTTGTAAATGTTGTAGATTCTTGAAGGAGTGACATCTTCCTCACCAGGTTCATAATTAGTAATGTTCACTTCGTTGGATTCTTTAAGATAGGTCCATACGGTGGTACCATTATTAATGATTTCCTGACCACTTAGTTTCAAGTTAAACTTTGGTCCTTGAACTATAATTTCTCCTTCAGAGGTTTCATTGATGCCCGCGGTGGGACTCTCCAGCGAATAGGTAAACTTTGCCTTAAAGGATTTAATTTGTTGGTATTTTTTGCTTACAGCGTCAAGCGTCGCGGCGGCTTTAGGATCCTGTTGAGCATACACTGCTCGGAAACTTAAACAAATTGCTAAAAGCCCCAGGGAGATTTTCTTCATTGTCTGTTTTTTGACTCTCTATCTTAATTCAATCACTTCAACGCCTTTATGTTTTGATACATCAAAACTAAAATAGTTGTCTTCCACTTTAAAATCAGGAATAAATTCTTTTACGGTATAATAATACTTGTTTCCGTTTTTCTCAAATATTTTCCAGCTTTTCAAAGTTTTATCTTTCTTATTTATTTCCATTCTAACTTTGAAAATCTGTGGCTTTCTGTCTTCCGGAATCAGATCGACAACCTCATAAGTCTTGCCATTCTCATTTTTTTCTTCCAGGAAGGTATATTTATAGCCTTTTTTATACATTGAATAAATCTTTGTCGGATTCATATCATTTTCATCCGGCTCATAATTTGAAACATTCACTTCGTTAGCATCCTTAATGTAAGTCCAAACAGTAGATCCGTTATTAATAATCTCCTGACCATCAATTTTTAATATAAATTTAGAACCTTTTACAACAATTTCCCCTTCAGAAGTTTCTTTTACATTATTAGCTGCTTCAAGCGTATAGACAAATTTTGCCTTAAAGGAAGGCATACTTTTGTACTTTGAACTCATCGCATCAAGAATCGCTGCTGCTTTTGGGTCATATTGAGCGAAAGATACTTTCGAAAGACTAACAAATAGTACTATTAACAGACTTGCAATTTTTCTCATTTAACTAAAATTTCGTATTCCTATTTTTTCTTATCCAACTCATTCAATAATTGTTCCAAACTATATTCGTCAGTCACAAGCACCTCTCTGGCTTTGCTTCCTTCGAATGGACCAACAACTCCAGCTGACTCCAGCTGATCTATCAGACGGCCTGCTCTGTTGTATCCCAGTTTTAATCTTCTTTGTAATAATGAAGTACTTCCCTGCTGATGTGTAACAATAATCCGGGCGGCTTCCTCAAACAAACTATCCCTTTCTGCAAAATTGAATTCACCTTTATCACTTCCTTCTCCTTCTTCATCAACATATTCAGGCAGCATATAAGCTGAATCATAACCCCTCTGAGATCCAATAAATTCGCAGACTTTTTCAACTTCCGGAGTATCTATAAAAGCACATTGCACCCGAATTAGTTCAGATCCCATTGAAAATAACATATCTCCTTGCCCAATGAGTTGTTCTGCTCCTCCAGCATCCAGAATCGTTCTGGAATCTATTTTGGAAGTTACTTTAAATGACAACCTCGCTGGAAAGTTCGCCTTTATTATACCTGTAATTACATTGACAGACGGTCTTTGTGTAGCAACAACCAAGTGTATACCGATGGCCCGGGCCAATTGAGCAAGACGGGCTATCGGGGTTTCCACCTCTTTGCCTGCAGTCATCATTAAATCAGCGAGCTCATCTATAACGAGCACGATATATGGCATAAAGCGGTGTCCTTTATTAGGATTAAGCCTACGTTCTACAAACTTTTTATTGTACTCTTTTAGATTTCTGCAATTGGCATCTTTGAGTAAATCGTAACGCATATCCATTTCCATACAGAGGGAATTGAGCGTATGAATTACCTTTTTAGTATCCGTTATAATTGCATCTTGAGTATCAGGAAGTTTAGCAAGAAAATGTCTTTCTATTTTATTAAATAAGGAAAGCTCTACTTTTTTAGGGTCAACCAATACAAATTTTAACTGGGATGGGTGCTTTTTATAAATAAGTGAAGCCAACAACACATTTAAACCTACGGATTTACCCTGACCTGTAGCTCCTGCCATCAAAAGGTGCGGCATTTTAGCCAAGTCTCCTACAAATACTTCATTTGATATAGTTTTTCCAAACACAACAGGAAGATCTTTATCGCTCTTCAGGAATTTTTCAGTGGAAAGTACGGACCGGATAGATACCGTTTCTTTATTGCTGTTTGGTACCTCAATACCAATAGTACCTTTGCCTGGAATAGGTGCTATAATCCTGATACCAAGTGCTGCGAGACTTAATGCAATATCATCTTCAAGATTTTTTATTTTCGAAATCCTGATACCTGCATCCGGTACTATCTCATACAATGTAACAGTTGGCCCAATGGTTGCCTTGATATTGCTGATACCAATATTATAATGAGAAAGTGTTTCTACAATCTTATCTTTGTTAGCCTCAAGCTCTTCTTTGCTTACCTGAAACCTAACTCCCTCATATTCATTCAGTAAGTCAAGTGTGGGGTACTTATAAGAGGATAAATCAAGGGTTGGATCATAGTTTTCAGCTATTCCTTCTTCAACAACTTCTTCTTCTGGCGCTTTTGCAACCATCAGACCTATCCCTCCTTCTTCATTGGAAGGAATGTATTCATGAACTTCCTCTTCTTCCGAATTTTCTTCATACTCATATTCTTCCTCTGTTCCCTCTTCTTCGCCGACTTCTTCTTCCTCATATTCCTCATTCTCATATCCATTCTCCTCTGCAGATACTTCTTCCTCCTCTTCTTCTAAAGCTTCTTCGGCAGTTTCCTCGTGTTCATCCACAACCTTCACCAGCCAGTCTTCATCGGAAATTTCTTCTTCTTCTTCTCCTTTTTCCTGATCATCAGAAGCAATTTCCTTTAAATGATTTTTAGCATCTGCAACATTTTCCGCCAGAACCTCTTTGGCCCCCAAAATAGAGGTAATGTTAAAATAAAATATGCTGAAAATTACCAGAGCCAGAAGCATTACAAGCGGAGTGCCCCAGCCTATCATGGCGTTTGTAATATTGGCAAGTTCAAAGCCAATACCTCCACTCAGAAAGCCAAGGACAGACTGATTATCAATTGCAAATACAAAATAACCGGAAGTAATGGAAATCCAGAATATAAAAAATGCACAGAAAATAAATACCCTTCTGAAATTGAAGAGGTCCTTTTGAAAAACCAGTTTAAAACCTATCAGGAAAACTAGTGGGATAAACAAAAAGGATGCGATTCCAAACCACTTAAATATAAACCAATATGACAAGACAGATCCAAATAACCCCAGCCAGTTTCTGGACTCCAGCCCCGCCTCCTGCACGTTTGTAGAAAGTAATGCCTCTACTACACTTTGATCTTCAGTACCATTAAACAAAAAAGAGATAAAGGCAATGACCAAACAAAGAGAAAATACCAATAACGTAAATCCTGAAGCAAGCAAAAATCGCCTGTCCTTCAGAAAACCTAAGTTAATTTTGGGAAGCCTGCTTACAGAGCTTTCCTTTTCCTTCTTTTTATTAGGTTTCTTATAGGTATTTTCAGCCATGGTATTTGGAATAACGGATTACAAAATTAAGAATTTTTACCAAAGAAAAGGTTTAAAATTTGTGAAGGTCCTACGAACAAAGATCCTATTTTTCTTTGAGTAATTTCTTATTGATTGCGCTAACCAGAGCAGGACCTTCGTAGATAAAACCTGTATACAACTGTACCAGGGCTGCACCTGCTCTGAACATATCCATTGCATCTTCAGCAGAATGAATTCCTCCAACGGCAATGACAGGAAACGCATTTCCTGATTTTTGCACCAAATATTCAACTACTTCTACAGATCTTTTATGTAAAGGCTTTCCACTTAATCCACCCAAAGTGCCGATCTCATCTAAAACTGTCTGATCAGTTTGAAGACCTGATCTTGAAATAGTAGTATTAGTAGCAATGACACCTTCAATTTTAACATCCTTTAAAATAGATATAACATCATCCAGTTGCTCATTTGAAAGGTCCGGAGCTATCTTAAGAAGAATCGGCTTAGGTGAAGGCTTTTTTACATTCCTTTCCTTTAAAGTTCTTAGTAACTGAGTAAGAGGCTCTTTATCCTGCAGTGCCCTTAAATTAGGTGTATTGGGTGAGCTTACATTTACAACAAAATAATCTACATAGTCAAACAACACATCAAAGCTGTATTCATAATCCTTTACTGCATCTTCATTGGAAGTAACTTTATTCTTACCAATGTTTCCTCCAATAATTACTTTTTCCTTTCTGTTTTTCAACCTTTCAATTGCAGCCTCTACCCCTTCATTATTGAAGCCCATTCTGTTTATTATAGCTTCATCTTCTCTTAATCTGAACAATCGTGGTTTATCATTTCCTGGTTGAGGCTTTGGCGTGAGCGTTCCGATTTCGACAAACCCAAATCCCATGCAGGACAACTCGTTAAACAACTTTGCATCCTTATCAAAGCCAGCAGCCAATCCGACCGGATTTGGAAAGGTAATTCCAAATACCTTACGTTCAAGCCTTTTATCTTTTACCCGATAAAGCAACTTGAAAACCAGTGATATTCCAGGAATTTTAAAGAAAAAACGAACAAGATCGAATGTCAGATGGTGTACTTTTTCAGGATCAATTTGAAAAAGGAACGGGCGTAGAATTCTTTTATACAAAATGTTTTGCTTTTTTCTATCAAATTTAGGTCAGAGAAAGGGATTAAAAAAGCAAGGTTAACAGCTTGGTAAAACTTTTTTAAAAAAGGCTGGAAAATGGATTTTTTATCATTAACTTATTCTTAGTTCTATTCATTTTTTAACATATGAAAAATGTATTTCTGCAAGCTCAGTGGAGAAACCTTATTCTTGCCAATTATGAGTTTGATCCCTCTGATTTAAAGAAGCATCTTCCTCATAAAACTGAGTTGGATATCTTCAACAATAAATGTCTTGTGAGTCTGGTAGGCTTTAAATTTTGTGATACAAAAGTCAAAGGACTTAAAATTCCTTTTCACACTGATTTTGAAGAAGTCAACCTTAGGTTCTATGTAAAATATAAGTCTGAGGATGGTCATTGGAGACGAGGTGTTGTATTTATTAAAGAAATCGTTCCCAAGCCTGCCATTACCTTTGTTGCCAATACACTTTACAATGAAAATTATGAAACCATGCCAATGAGGCATTTATGGCATAGCGCAAGCAAACTTGAAGTTTCATATGAATGGAAATTCCAAAATTCATGGAATCGGTTAAAGGTCAGCGCTGATAACAAGAGCTGCTGTTTTGCTGAAGGTTCGGAAGAGGAATTTATAACAGAACATTATTGGGGATATACAAAAATTAAAGGGAATAAAACTGCTGAATATGGTGTGGAACATCCAAAATGGAATGTACATCCAGTGGAAACTTATGATATTCAAGTCAATTGCAAAGCTATTTACGGAAATGAGTTTGCTTGTCTTAGTAGCCAGGTACCGAACAGTGTCTTTCTTGCGGAAGGGTCGGAAATAAAAGTACTTAAAGGAACCAGAATTTAAAGGCTGATAGATGAACTCTCTGATTAAATAATCATATATTGCTGATTAATTTTATAGCTAATAGGTTTTATTTTATGAATCACTGTATAGTGTATCAAAGCTATGGTCAGATAGACATCATTAATGAATTGATTTATTCCATTTATACATTAATAAAGCAATACGATTATCAGCAACCACCTCAAAAAATTATTGTCTATTCTGATCCTTGACATTTTTTTCACTTATTACTCTGGTAGACCTTATCAATTGATCTTGACTAAAACTGATATCATTATTCCTCAGACACTTATAAAATATAAAATAAATTATAAAAGTCTGAGTTTTTTCCCAAAGACGATCCAGAAACTTAAAAAGAACAGATGGATGATGCCCCATTATATCCTGGATTAATTTTTTTCATATTTTTTTTATAATATTGTTACATACTGAATTAAAAAATCATTAAATTTTCTGCAAATTAAACTAAAGTATTACATACGTTAGTTATTTTGGCAAACTGCAATTCATCATTTCCAGGAAGTTATTAAATTCCATTGTGTATCAGGTAAAAGCATTGGAACCCATTTCTTAACTGATTAAAAAATAGGGGAAAATCCTCAAAAAAACTGAGGTTAGAAAAATTTAATGTCCTATTTTTTTACTTTATATTCAAAAAAATAATAAATTCTTAAAATTTTTTGATACAAGGATTTGTACAAGAAATTATTTAATTAATAAAATTTGCTAAATGGCAAAACATATTGGAAAATTGATTCTTTCGAGACTTGCTGAGCTTGGAATGAATAAGAGTGAATTCGCAAGGCGAATAAACAAATCCCGACAGAATGTGCAGGATATATTTAAGAGAGAAAGTGTAGACACAGATCTTCTCCTGCAAATTTCAAAGGTGCTAAACTTTAACTTCTTTACTTTACTGGCAGCAAGTGAGGAGCTTGCAAAAGCAGAGGTACATGAAGACGGAGTAATGTATAAGAAAAAGCAAAAGAATGATAAGGTAAACGGTGGTACTGAAGACATAAAAAAGCAACTGGATATTGCTAAGAGGGAGATATTATATCTAGAGAAAATCAATACATTATTAGAGAGTAAGATTGGTAAAAAATCAGCTAAGCCTGCCTTAAAAGTATCCGCAAAAAAAACAGCCAAAAAGGTTAGAAAATAGGCACTTACGAAACCTATCTTGTTGAATTATATTTCTTGAAAACAATGTGAATCGCTTCTCTATTATTTTAATATGAGAAGACAGGAGAATATTGAAAACCTCAGAGCGATTCAAGATCAGATTCATGAAAATATGTTTTCAATACTGGTAAAATCCAAGGTGATTTCCCATTTGAGCTCTACCATAAAGACGCAAAAGCCGTTATTTCAGTTTACCACATTGTATGATCTGGTAAGAGAAAAAATGCCGACTCACGCAGATAATTTTCTTCAGGCGTTTCATAATTTACTTAAAGCTAATTTTCTATACCTCTTAGTTGTAGATAGGGATTCGCACCAGGTTCAGTTCATGCTGAAATCTGATTATAATGAATTACATCTTGCAGAAAAGATGTCATTCTCAATAGTCCCGATGGAAATAGTTCTAAGTATGCAATGTCTAAATTGATTGCTTCCTGCAAATAACAAATCTTTGCACTGGTCTTATTGGTGTTGGGTTAACTTCGAGGGTGAAAATCTTTTATAATTTGCTTTAGATAATCTCTGTCCAGATGTGTATAAATTTCTGTGGTTGTGATAGACTCATGACCGAGCATTTCCTGGACTGCTCTTAAATCAGCCCCACCTTCTATTAAATGAGTTGCGAAAGAATGTCTGAAAGTATGGGGACTAATACTTTTTTTCATTCCTAAATCTTTCGCCAGATTTTTGATAATTGTAAATACCATCACTCTGGTGAGGCCTGCTCCTCTCCGGTTCAGAAATACATGGTTTTCAGAACCGGCTTTTGCAACCAGGTGGCAGCGTATCTCTTTTACATAAATGTTTATATACTTCAGGGCCTCTCTGCCTATCGGCACTAGCCTTTCCTTGCTGCCTTTACCCAACACTCTTAAAAAGCCCTGATCTGCAAAAACATTATTAAGACGGAGCTCTACAAGTTCAGAGACCCTAAGGCCCGAACTGTACAAAGTCTCCAGCATTGCACGGTTTCTTGTTCCTTCCGCAGTTGACAAATCAATAGAATTTAGTAAGCTTTCTATTTCCGGAAAGCTTAAAGTATCTGGGAGTTTCCTACCTAATTTCGGACTTTCAAGCAGCGCTGATGGATCGTTGGTAACAATTTCCTCAATCATCAAAAACTTATAAAATCCTTTTATGCCTGAAATGATTCTCGCTTGTGAATGAGGAGACATACCCAATTCTGAAAGAAAAACCAGAAAGTCGGTCAAATCATTATAAGTAAGTCTGGCAGGGCTACTTTCTTTATTGGAGATTTCTAAAAACTGTCTTAGTTTTACAACATCATGCACATATGCATCAATGGAATTTAGCGATAAAGACTTCTCTAACTTAAGGTAATTTTTAAATTGCTTTAGAAGGAGTTCCCAATTCATAATATAAAATTAACAGCAATAAAGGATTCATGAAAATCATTATCATAAACGGACCAAATTTAAATTTGCTAGGTATCCGTGAGACTTCCATATACGGTTCCGAATCATTTACAGATTATTTTAAAAAATTAACTGCTGAATTCCCACAGGCAGGATTGGAATATTATCAATCAAATGTTGAAGGAGAAATCATTAACAAGCTTCATGAAACTGGATTCTCCTATGACGGAATCGTGTTGAATGCAGGTGCTTATACACATACATCTATTGCTATCTCTGACGCTATTGCCGGTATTAAAACACCTGTATATGAAGTACATCTCTCCAATGTATACTCCAGAGAAGATTATAGACATAAAAGTTTACTGGCAAAGAACTGTAAAGGGGTTATTTCTGGTTTTGGAATGGATAGCTACCGTCTTGCTGTGTATCAATTCCTTTCAACCCAAAAATAATGATTACCTTTTATCCCGGACCTTCAAAAATTTATAAACAGGTAAAAGGCTTCGTGAATGAGGCTTTTGATTCGGGAATTCTGAGCATGAATCACAGGAGTTCCGGATTTATGGAACTTTATAAGAATTGTGTACAGCTAATCAAAAACAAACTTCTATTACCAGAAGATTACTCTGTTTACTTTGTTTCTTCCGCTACGGAATGCTGGGAAATTATTGCTCAATCTTTTATCAAAGAGCAATCTTTTCATTTATACAATGGGGCATTCGGTGAAAAATGGCAGGATACGAACATGAAGCTGGGCCTCAAAACCATTGATTATGCATATAAAGTAAATGAAGTTGTTCATACTGATATGCTGAAAGGCGCTTCAACATGTGACTTGATAGCTTTAACACAAAATGAAACTTCCAATGGTACTCAGATTCGAAATGAACAGCTGTCAGAAATCAGATATTCTTTTCCCGAAAAGCTAATAGCTGTGGATGCAACATCATCTATGGCTGGTGTCTATCTTGATTTTTCAAAGGCAGATATCTGGTATGCTTCTGTACAAAAGTGTTTTGGTCTACCTTCCGGTCTCGCACTATTGATATGCTCTCCAATGGCTGTTAAAAAAGGATTGGAAATGAGCAGCAACAAATACTATAACAGTTTTGTGAACCTTCATGAAAATATGCTGAAGCATCAGACTACGCATACGCCCAACATTCTGGATATATTTTTATTAAAGCAAGTACTTGAAAGTGTTCCTTCTATTGACAAAGTTGATCTTAGAATAAAAAGGCAAGCAAACGACTGGTATGATTTTCTGAGTAAAATTCAATCTGTTAAACCTTTGGTAACTGATAATCAAGTACGATCAGATACAGTTATAACCCTACAGGGAGATGCAGCACATATAAAAAATATAAAAGAGCAATCATTAAAAGCCGGCATCACTCTTGGCAATGGTTATGGGTCATGGAAATCTGATACTTTCAGGATTGCCAACTTCCCTGCGATTGAAGAACAGGAGATAATGCAACTTAAAACTTTCTTCAAAAATACCTTATACTAAACATGATTGTCATTTATACAGACGGCGCTGCTAAAGGAAACCCCGGACCAGGAGGCTATGGCACTGTACTTAAATATAAGCAACACAGAAAGGAGCTTTCTGAAGGATTCAGGCTTACAACTAATAACAGAATGGAGCTTCTTGCTGTGATAAAAGGACTTGAGGCTTTAAAAGAGCCAGGGCAACAGGTAATAATTTACTCAGACTCCAAGTATGTTGTTGATGCTGTAGAAAAAGGCTGGATATGGGGTTGGGTAAAAAAGAATTTTAAGGACAAAAAGAATGAAGACTTGTGGAGAAAGTTCATTGAAGTCTATAAAAAACATGAAGTCAAATTTCAATGGGTAAAAGGACACGCAGGGAATGTGGAAAATGAAGTCTGTGACAGGCTGGCAGTAAAAAGTGCAGAAGGTCCGAAGCTGCTGATTGACGAAGGCTACGAAAGAAGTGCTAACAGTAGGGATAGCTTATTCTGATTAAAATTATTTGATTAAAAGTGGGTAATACTTATTTCAGATTTAAGCAATTCCAAGTCAACCAGGAGAAAGCAGGAATGAAAGTCTGCACAGATTCCTGCATATTCGGTGCATACATTAACACGGGAGAAGTGCAGAATATACTTGACATCGGCAGTGGCACAGGGCTTCTTTCATTAATGCTGGCACAAAAAACAACTGCAGAAATTGACGCAGTTGAAATAGATGCTGATGCGGCTTTACAATCTGAGGAGAATTTTAGAAACAGCAAATGGAGGGAAAGGATTTCTCTATATAGATCCTCCATACAGGAATTCAGCGCTGCAGCAACAAAAAAATATGACCTCATAATTTCAAATCCACCCTTTTTCACCAATCATTTACTATCACCAAACCCCAAACTGAACAAGGCTATCCATGGTACAACCCTTTCTTTAAAAGAACTTTCAGAATGTGTTGACAATCTTTTATCTACAGAAGGGAAATTTTATGTTTTACTCCCTCCTTATGAAGCTACTGTTTTTGAAGAATCGCTAAACGAGTTAAACCTTTATCTGCAACACAGACTTGAGATCAAAGATAAAAGTGAAGGAAAAATAATAAGAGTAATTGATTGCTACAGAAGGAACCCAACTACTGTATCAAACGAATCTCTTACTATCAAAAACTCTGAGGGACAGTATACCTCTGAATTCTCAGACCTTCTTCGCCCCTATTATCTTTTTCTTTAAGTTATTGATTTATTATCTTAAATATAATTCCTTCCTGTTCCAATTCCCGAAGGATCGGATAATAAAGTTCACTCCTATTAGGTACATGGACACCAGTAAGTTTAATTTTTCCTTCCAGCAAAAGCTTAGCAGCTATGCCAAGAGGCAGCCCAACAGTTTTGGCCATGGCTGTATTCATCTGGTCGTCTCCATTTACAACTAAAGAGGAGGTTTTCCTGAACAGCTTATCTCCTATTTTATATTCAAAATAATGGACCATAACTATTCTGTCCTTATCATTTGATTCCAGCTTCCATTTCTCTTCAAGCAAGCTTTGCAAATGCTGAGCGGGTGTAGCATTTAGCAGTTTAATTTTATTACCTGAATCAAATAAACCAAGCCATTGCATTAGTTTGATCTCATTACTTTGAGGAGTTATTCCAAGATATTTGAATGTTCTCTCTGTTATACTACCAGTTCCGGCAGGCAAATAGGCTTCCAGCAGATTAACAAAAGAAGCATCCGATGGCAAATCTATTGTATATGAATCTTCTGTAAGACCAAGCTGAACAAGACAATCCCAGGCTCTGCAATATCCTTCTCCTCTGAGGGTTCCTCTGATAAAAGTATCGATCCCATTCAGGCCATAGAGATCAATGTATTTTAATGAATCTCTGTTCAGATACCCCTCAAACCTTCCTGCATCATCCACTTCAATATTTTCAATTCTTGAAAAAAGACGGTGATAGGGCACATATTTATAAATTCCGTTTTCCAGATATTTAACAGTTCCTTGTCCTGCAAGCACCACATTGCGCGGGTTCCAGCTTATTTTATAGTGCCACGGATTAGTATCAGATTCAGGAGCAACCAGTCCACCTGTATAGGACTTGAAACTGATAAGTGATCCTTCGTCTGCTTTGATTTTATCGATTTCTTCCATTGCAGACATATGATCGATGCCCGGGTCAAGGCCAGTTTCCATCAGAATCAGTACACCTTTGTCTTTAGCTTCTTTATCAAGTGCTTGTATTTCCTGAGAAACATAAGAAGCGGTCATAAAAGGGACTGATAGATTCAAACATTCTCTGGCGGCAATAATATGTAAATGTGGAGGAAGCAGCGATATTACAAGATGATGCGCTCCAATTTCCTTTTGTCTCTGTGCAGCATTATTGATATCAAAAATCAAAGGGACACCAGAGGGATGACTTTTTAATTTTCCATTGATCAGTTTTTCATCAGTGTCTGCTACTGTAAGCTTCCAGCCTTTTGTTGCACAAGCTTTTAAAAGATAAGTAATTAATGCTGCCGACGACCTTCCAGCTCCTAACACCAGTATTTTTTTCATATCTGACCGATTTGCCTTATTTCCGATATACGAGTCTGCACTAAAAATAGAAAATAAATTTTTATGTTTGGACAGTTAAATAATTCTATGAAAACACATTTTCTTAAAGTTGAAAAAACTGCAAGGTATTGTACACTTGGAGAGATGAATGAGCAAACCAGAAATATCTGGATAGTTTGTCATGGCTATGGCCAGCTTGCTCCCTATTTTATTGATAAATTTAAGATATTAGACGATGACAGTACTTTCATAGTAGCCCCGGAAGCCCTTTCCAGGTTTTATCTTGAAGGTTTCAGCGGAAGAGTGGGCGCAACCTGGATGACTAAAGAAGAGCGTGAAAGCGATATTGAAGATTATGTCGAATATCTTGAAAAGCTTTATAATGAAATAACTCATGGTTATCCTGCAGCCCAGTTTAAACTCAACATCCTGGGCTTTTCACAGGGAGTAGCAACAGTATGCAGATGGGCAGTGAGTAAAAAAAAGAACTTTGGTAAACTTGTTTTATGGGCAGGAATATTTCCACCTGATTTGAATACAGACTTTCAGTTTAGTATGGAAACCTTTCAGGAAAAGGAAGTAATTATTGTTTATGGAGATCGAGACCCTTTGTTAAAGGAAGAACATTTAAAGGAAATAGAATTGCTGGGTTCTAAGTTTAAAAATTTAAAAGTGATAATTTTTAATGGGAAACATGAGATCAATGAGCAGGTGCTGAATCAACTAAAATAAATATTTACTAAACCTTAAATCTGTGGTATATAAACAAAAAAAGGGTTGCTTTGGGCAACCCTTTTTAATATTGTTATTAGTTAATTACTTAACAACAAGTTTCTCAACTGCTGAAGGAACTCCATCAACATTTACAGTTACAACATAAAGACCTGAAGTAAGATCAGAAGTGTTGATAGTTGCAGAAGTTGTAGAACCTTTTACAGTCTTAACAACTGTTCCTTTAAGATCAGATACGTTTACTACAGCTTCTGAAGTTGCATTGTAGGTCAATGTAGTGAAATCAGAAGCAGGGTTTGGGGAAATAGAAATTGAAGAAACTTTAGAACCTTTTAGGATACCATCAACATTGCTTCCAATTTGTAGGTTATCAAAAGATACAGTTCCAGAGAATTTGGAGCAAACTGAAGCAGGATTACACCAACTTTCTCCAGCACCACCATTAATTACTATGTAAAGACCTGCAACTCTTGTAAAATTTTCAACAGGATAGATTTCTGGATTCCAACCTGCACCTGGTTCACAAGTTGTGTTATACTCATAACCAGAACCTTCATAATCATAAACAGCATCTACAGTTTCACCTGCAGGAACTATAATCGGATCAGTATTTGCATTGATTGTATCACCTAACTCTGCAGGGCAATTTTGACCAGCAGGGAAATCAGGATCAACAAGTTTTAGATCTACTCTAAGCCTAATAGGAGCAGTTCCGTTATTCGTAACTGAAAATTTAACTACAGGATTATTAGTAATATCAATAGCGTTTGTAGATTTGATGTAAAGACCAAATCCTTTAAAAGCTGAATCAGCTTCAGCAGCAGTTACAACTAATTTGCCATCTGACTCAACTATTGAAGGGTAAATAGTTTTATCATTGTACCAACCATCTTCAGCTGTTGCTGCAATTTCTCCATCATCGAAACCATCAAAATATCCGGTTCCATTAAATACAGATTGTGCAAAGCTTGAGGTTGCAAAAGCAATTGCCAAAACAGAAAGTAATTGTTTTTTCATAGAATTAAGTTTATTGAATTATTTTTAGATTAAGTTTAATTTTTTAATATCAAACTATACAAATGTAATAATAAAAGCCTGACAATAACAATAGTTTGAAATAATATTTTAGCTCGTCTATAAATTCTAAATAAGAAAAATCACATATTTCTAGAAGTAGCTAAATTTCAGAGCACTAACACCCTAAATAGAATAATTTCAAGAATGATTGACATTATTTTATTCAAAATTCAGATATAAAGTAACCGTATGCGTAAATACTTTTTTTAAACTTTTACTGTAAATATTATCATCATTAATCAACATATTTTTGATTCCGTGCGAAAATCTTAGCTCGGGTGAAAATTTAAACAGTGGATAGTAAATATCAAAACCAAATCCATAGTCTATTCTTAAATCCGTATTCTGAACCCGAAGATCCGTTTCTTTTTTTTCTTTTTTCTTTGCTCCTGCCTCTATACCAGGATTGATCCCTCCGAGAATATACATTCTGGCATTTTTTCTCCTTTGTGACTTAAATTTCACAAGAAGTGGTAAGTTAATATAAGAAGATTCTGTAATCTGATCTGACTTATACTTGTTCTGGAATTGATATACAACATTTCTTGTGTACAAAGAAAAGTTTGGCAAAAGCCTTAAATCCCAGTGATCATGCAATTTTAAATTTACAATAAATCCTATTGTCAAGGCTCCATTATTCCCCGGTGCAGCTTGTCTAATGGAATCCAGCTGAAAATAATAGTCGGAATGGACCACATTAAATTTGGTCATTCCTCCAGCAAGGAAAAATCCATAGTGCAAAAGCTTGTCGTCATAAAATGGCAGGTTTGTATTTGCCGTATATTGACCGAATGACTTGCTCAGGGTGAATAAACAAAAAAATAGAGCTATTGTTTTTTTGCCACGTAAATGGAGGCTATTCCTAAACTTAAAGATTGACATGTTGCTGATTTAAATCCAATTCTGTTTAAAATACCGACAAACTCTTTTCCGTAAGGAAACTTCTTAACTGATTCAGGAAGATATGTATACGCAGCCTTGTCTCTTGATACCAGCCTTCCGATAAGAGGAAGAATTTGTTTACTATAAAAAGAATACAATTGTTTAAACGGAAATTTCTCTGGCTGAGAAAATTCCAAGATCATTACTTCACCACCTGGTTTCAGAACTCTGAAAATCTCACTAAGTCCTTTTTCCAGATGTTCGAAATTCCTTACACCAAAGGCAACGGTCACCGCATCAAAATAATTGTCCGGAAATATAATATTTTCAGAATCGCCTTGCTGAAGGATTATTTTACCGCCAAGACCAAGTTTTGAAATTTTCTCTCTGCCAATGGTCAGCATTCCTTCCGAAATATCTATACCGATGATTCTTTCAGGATTAATACTTAGCGCTTCAATAGCCAGGTCCCCGGTTCCAGTCGCAATATCCAGTATAAGTTGGGGCTTGTTTGCTTTCAATTTACTGATAGCTTTTTTTCTCCATCTGATATCGATTCCTGCACTTAAAACTCTGTTTAGCAGATCATATTTAGGGGCGATATTATCGAACATTTGAGAAACCTGTTCCTTTTTGCCTTTGCTTAAATCGTCCTTATAAGGTAATACCATCAGTCAAAATTTTGCGCAAATTAAATAAAAAAAGGCTAAACCGAATGGTTTAGCCTTTATAAACTTTTCAGGTGGAAAGTTACTTACCCAAAATCCGAATCTCAGTCCTCCTGTTCAGTACTCTTCCTTCCTCAGTATCATTCGGTGCAAGAGGACTTGCTTCTCCATAACCGACCACCGATAAGTGAGTTTTATCTATCCCATTACTCAAAAGATACTCTTCAACTGCTTTAGCTCTCTTTTCTGATAAAATCTTATTTGCAGCGTCTTCTCCAAGATTATCCGTATAACCTCCTATCTCAATATTTAATGAAGGATTTTCTTTCAAAATACTGATCAACAGATCAAGCTCATTTCTCGATACTTCATTTAGGTCCCATTTAGCTGTCTCGAAATGAACATTTCTTAATATAAAGGACTCTCCCACTGCTGCTGAATTGATAATACTCTTATCAAATTCCATTGCAGGAGTACCTTTAAAGTTACTTTCAAGTGCAACTATACTGCCGTCAGTAAAGCCATCTACAACTTCCAGCTGCGTAGTTGATACGCCTCTTCCTTTTAAATATTCAGAGACACTTTTACTTCTTTCCTGTGCAAGAGTAGGGTTTTCATTGCTTTCTACCGATCCTTTTAACTTAAGTTTTGCTTCAGGATTTTTCTTTAAAATCTCCGCGGCTTTGTCAAGTTCTTTTTGATTCAAGGTACTTAAAACTGATTTCCCTTTTTCAAAATGAATATCTCTCATAAGGAATTTTCCAGAATAAAACTTCTCAGGCAAAATGATCGCTAAACCTGAATCTTTCTGAATAAATGGAATGACAAAATCTCTTGTTATTACCATACTTTCATCAGCTGTAAAAGGAATATCCAACTCCTGAGTCAACAATGTATCTTTACCGTCTACAAGTTTTATCCTGTAGGAATTATAAGCTGTAAGTGCTGCCGAATATTTGCCATCCTGAGTGATTGCGGATTCATTTACAGGTTTGGTTGTATTTCTTGTGGAAACGAATAAAATCTGAAGATTATTTACTTTTTTACCAGTCCGATCTTCTGTAACTATCCCATTGATTTTCACTGATGGTATAGGTAAAATTTCATAGATATCCTTTTCTCCGTATCCACCTTCGCGATATGAGGATATGTATGACTTCTTGGAAATAGACGAAAGATAAAAATACACATCATCATCCGGCGTATTAATCGGATAGCCCATATTTTCCGGTTCTGACCATTTGCCGCTATCACCAAGGACCGATTTGAATACATCATACCCTCCCATATTTTTATGCCCTCTTGAACTGAAGTAAAGGGTCTTTCCATCCGGTGTAATAAACGGAGCATCTTCATCCTCATCACTGTTGATACCGCCTCTCAACTCTGTAGGCTTTCCCCACGATCCGTCAGCATTTTTCGTTACATAATAGATATCAAGGTCTCCGTTTCTTTTGTAGTGATTGGTAGCGAAATATGCAGTCTTGCCATCTGCAGAAATAAATGCATCGGCTTCAAAATCCCGGGAATTAATACCCGCAAAAGGCTTAAGATCTCCCCATTTGTCTCCATTTCTTTCAGTATAATAAATATCTCCGCCTTTTGTAAATTTATATACAAGCAACTTGGTATCATTATCAAACAGCTGAATGGAAGCATCATGTCCACCTGAATTCAGCTGTATTTTCTGCGGTTCAGACCATTTACCTTCCTCCAGTTTTTTTGACTGAAAGATATCTTCAAAAGGCTCACCATCCAGGTCTTCTTTACTTGACTCATTTGACCTTCTGGAAGTAAACAAAAGTAATTTGTCATCCATAGAGGTAACAGGACTATGCTCTGAATAAGAACTATTGATGACAGGCCCAAGATTTGAAACCAGATAGTTCTGATTATTTTTAACAAATTCTTTTGCTGTGCTTACCTGATTGATATATTTTGAAAGGTCTTTCTGACGAAGATCTTTTTTGGATAGATTGGACTGATAAATATTATATTGTTCAAGAGCTTTATCAAACATATAATTTTGATGATAGACTCTTCCCATCCAGAAATGAATATGTTTATCTACAACAGAATCAAGAGCATAAACCTTTTCAATATATGTCAGTGCTTTTTCTTTGGAATACCTGTGGAGATAGCAGACAGCTGCACCAAATAATGCTTTAGTATTTTTAGGTTCTTTAGTTAAAACCCTTTCAAAAAAAGGCAGAGCATTTCTGTAATGTTCCTGTCTCAACAGACGTTGTCCTTCCCTCAAATCACCTGAAACATCCTGACTTTTTGCCTGAACTATAAGTCCTAACGACATCACCAGGATTAAAAAAAATCTGACATTCAACTCCATAGTATTATTTACTCTTAATTTCGGTACAATTACTTATCTATGATTACAAACTCTGTTCTTCTATTTATTCCGTCTTGATTTACCTGCCCATTATTGACGGAACTATCTTCACCATATCCTTTTGCAACTAATCTCTTTTTAGAAATCCCTCTTGATACCAGATAGTTTAATACCGCCTCTGCCCTTTTCTGTGACAAGTTCCTGTTATACTCCTTTTCACCTTTACTATCCGTATACCCTGCAATTTCAATCCTTATAGAAGGATTGTCATCCAAAAGTTTTATCAGATTTTCGAGGTCTGAATTAGACTCTGGTTTTAATTCTGATTTATCAAAATCAAAATAAATATTTCTGAGGACAAATCTTTCACCCAGATCCAGTTTTTTCAATTTTATATCAACGACCTGATTGTTATTTATTTTCTTGTCTTTATGTATTTCAATATCTTTCAGAAACGGAACATAACCTTTTGCATAAGCGGAAAGCACATAAGCACTTGGTGTATCAATCTTTATTTTTATATAATACTCTCCATCTGGTTTACTGAATATTTCATTGATAACATTTCCTTTATTATCTTTTATTTGCACCAACGCATTGGATATAGCTTTAGTTGAAACAGCATCCAATACCTTTCCGGATAATATAAAGGATTGTGCCTTATCAACAGATGGATTTGATGAGTATTTCCTTTCCCTGATCGTTTGTAATCTTGCCTGAAGGTCCTGATAGTCTGACCTTGGAGGCATTGAGATTCTGTAAATGTCTTTATCTCCATAGCCACCTTCTTTTACCGAAGCATAATATCCGTATTTGCCATCTCCGGACAAAATAAAGTAAAGATCATTATCAGCTGAGTTTATGGGGTATCCAAGATTTTCAGGTACTGACCATTTTTTTGATTCTTCATTGAAAACTGATTTGAATATATCAAAACCGCCCATTCCCTTATGGGAACGAGAGCTAAAATAAAGTGTTTTACCATCAAGATCCATAAAAGGACTTTCCTCATCGGCTTCCGTATTAATCGGAAGACCAAGATTTGCAGGTTTCCCCCAACTTCCGTTGTCTAGTTTCTCTGAAACCCAAATATCATTTCCACCTGCTCCCCCTTCGCGATTACTTGCAAAGAATAATTTCTTTCCATCAAAAGAAAGACAAGCTCCATTCTCAAAATATTTTACAGAATTGACTTCACTTCCTACAGAAACAGGCTTTGACCATTTGTGATCCTCAGTAAGGCTGCACACATAAATATCTCCGTTTCCATTATCTTTATAAATAAATAATTGATTTCCGTCAGGTGAGATTCCGACAGAGGCTTCGTGTGAAGTAGTATTGACCGGGAACCCCAAATTTTGAGGCTTAGCCCAACCTTCATTTGTTTTTTTACTTAAATACAAATCCTCGAAATACATTCCCGACTGGTCTGTGACTCCACCTGTAGAACCGGGGCGTCTTGAAGTAAATATAAGAATAGAATCATCCGCTGAAATAACGGGGGCATATTCGGGGTAAGATGTATTGATAGCTGGTCCTAAATTATCAATTTTTACAGGAACAGGATTTGCAATAAACTCTAATCCATTCCTGCATTCATAAATTCGTCGATCAACTTTTTTGATTTCTTCCTTATCAGTTATAGAACCCTTGTAATTCTGATAATTTTCTATCGCCTTTTCAAAATTATGATTGAACTGATTGGCGATTCCAAGGTATTTGGTGATATGGTAATCAGAAGATAATCCCAAAGCCGAGGCTTTTTCCAGGTAAGATAATGCCTTAAACTTAAAATCGCTTTCCAGATATAAGATTCCAATTTTATAATTGACATCGGCTTTATTGGGATTTATTTCCAATGCTTTGAGATACAACTCAAGTGCTTTCTTCTTGTCTTTTTGTGCCAATGCGGCTTCTGCTTCTTTAATAATTTTCTTTTCCCCCTGAGCACGCACTGAAATGCTTGCTAACAAAGAGTATGAAAAACATATTATAAAAAAACAAAGCTTTTTCATATCACCTTATATACTAATCCTGCATAAATAGTAAATGCAAGATAGGTAATTAAACCTAATCAGTTTCCGATGATTTCAAATTCCGTTCTTCTGTTGAGCTGACGGCCTTCCTCGGTATCATTTGTTTCCATAGGCCTGTCAAATCCATATCCTTCAAATTTCAACCTTGCAGAATCAATTCCCTTTTTGATAAGATAGTCTACCACAGCCTGTGCTCTTTTCTGTGAGAGATTTTTGTTATAATCCGCAGATCCTTTATTATCAGTGTGACCGGAGATTTCTATCTTTAAAGTCGGAACCTTAACGAGTAATTCATGCAACCTTTCCAGCTCAGCAGTTGATGCCGGTCTTAAAGTTGCTTTATCAAAATCAAAAAATATGTTTCTTAACACAATCCTAGTTCCAACAGCGACCTTCTTGAGTTCCACATCCTTCACGATTTCCTGATAGCTGGTACTTCCCGGAATATCAAAATTTTCAGAATGAAATAAATAGTCTTTCTTTTCGACTGCTATTCCATAGTTTTTTCCTGACGGAAGAATAACAAGATAGCCCCCTGTAAGACTATTGGTTGTTACTTCATGAATGACTTCATTTTTTTCATTATCAATGATCAGCAATTTACTTTCAAGTGGTGCTTTTGTAAGTGCATCTGTAACTGTGCCTTTTAGAATGGTAATCGGATTAAATGCTTCTACTTTTGCTATTGATACAAGTTTTTTCTTTCCCGGTTCTTTGCTTTCATTAACACTTTTTCCTGAAACTTCTGCAAGTTCTTCCGGCTTAGGCATACTGATCCTATATACATCTGTCTCCCCTTGGCCACCCTCTCTTTCACTTGCATAATAACCATGTTTATTATCAGCTGATAGTACGAAGTATATATCGTCATCAGCGGTATTGATAGGATAACCCAGGTTTTCAGGAGCAGACCATGTTCCATCTGTTTTCAGAGTGGATTTATAAATATCATACCAGCCCATTCCTGCGTGGCCTTTTGAGCTAAAGTAGAGCGTCTTTCCATCCGGATGTATAAAGGGAGCATCATCATCATATTCAGTGTTGATAGTCTTTCCCAAGTTAACAGCTACTCCCCATTTTCCTTTTTTATCCTTTTTACTCATATAAATATCTAGCCCACCCAAACCGCCTTCACGATCGCTGGTAAAATAGATAGTGTTGCCATCCGCAGTCATGGAAATGGATTTTTCATCCGCTTTTGTATTAATGTTTTTACCAAGATCCTGAGGTTTGGACCATTTACCGTCCTGCAATGTAGATAAAAATATATCTCCCTTACTATCATCACTATCTCTGTATATAAATATCTGACTACCATCAGGAGAAATGGCTATACTTGCATCATGAGCTTCAGTATTGATGGGTTTCCCAATATTCTGAGGAGCAGTCCACTGACCGTTTTTGTTATAGGAAATGTAGATATCTTCAAAAAGTAGTCCCTGTTCATCTAGAGCCTCACCAGTCCCTCCCTCTCTTCTGCTTGTAAACACGAGTACGGATTCGTCTGCAGAAATCACCGGTCCATGATCTATAAACCTGGAATTGATTATGGGGCCCATGTTTTCAATCTTCGCTTTAACAGGATTTTTTACATAGATAATACCGTTTTCGCATTCATAAATTTTTCGATCCGTTTTTTTGATCTCTTCTAAATCCTTCTTGTCAATTTTCGCTTTGTATTCCTGATAATATTTCAATGCTTCTTCAAATCTGTGGTTGTATTGGTAAGATTTACCGAGAAGCTGAAGAATTTTAGGATCAATATTAGGATTTACTTCGTAAGCTTTTGTAAGATAAGGCAGGGATTTCGTATGGTGAATTGTATTTAAATAAGAAACGCCAAGTTTAAAATTCGCTTCCGCATTATTTTTTTCCAGATCAAGCACCTCAAGATAAGCAGTAATTGCTTCCTTATATTTGCGTTCATCGTAGTAATAATTTGCCTTCTTTAAAGATTTCTTGATATTGGGCTGAGCAATTCCAGCAAAGGAACAAATTAGCAACAGGACCAGGAGATACGATTTTCGCATATTTTGACTAACTGTTAAGCGTTTATTAAGGGGTAGGATAAGACAAAGTTATTTAGAAATCAATGTGTTTCCTCTTTGCAATTTCTTAATAAGAGAATATTATTTCTTCCTTAAATTCAATTTATAACTTTTTTTTTAATCAAGAAATATTTTGAGCAATTATTCCAATCTGTTCAATACGGGCTGCATTTGAAATTGTTTTTGTCACATCCTTACAGAGTAATTCTAAAATACGCTATGTTATATTAAGCCAATTCTCTTAATTTTGTCTTTCTTTTAGAAAATTTCAACCGGCGAAATTCCGCAACGAAAGACTACAATTATGATAATAAAAAATGCAGCTTTTGTCCAAAGCAAAACCAATTATAAAGATTGCCCCTTACCTGATAAATGTGAATTTGCATTTATCGGCAGGTCAAATGTGGGGAAATCTTCTCTGATAAATATGCTTACCGGACAAAAAGGATTGGCAAAAACCAGTGGCAAACCAGGCAAGACCCAGTTGATCAATCATTTTATTATTAATGAGAAATGGTATTTAGTTGATTTACCAGGTTATGGATGGGCCAAAGTAAGCAAAGAATCCAAAGCCAAATGGGAAAAAATGGTTAAAGATTACCTCACTCTAAGAGAAAATTTATTTTGCGTATTTGTACTGATCGACAACAGACTAGAGCCACAAGCTATTGATCTAGAATTTATTAACTGGCTAGGAGAAAACGGAATACCATTCTCTTTAATATTCACAAAATACGATAAACTATCCAAAACACAGGCGAATAATAACTTGGTAAAGTTTGAGAACGAGATGTCAAAGACATGGCAAGAATTACCACCTAGATTCGTTACTTCTTCCGAAACAGGTTTTGGCAAAGAAGAGGTACTCAATTACTTGGATAGTCTGGTAAAAAATTTCGAAGAACAGAAAAATTAAAATTTGGTTAGTAAATAATTCAAAGTATTTTTGCAATTGCTTTTAATATAATTTCGAGTAAAAATATGAAAAAACTCATTTTATCATCCCTTCTTTTCCTAGGAATAAACTTTGTGATTTTTGCTCAAAGTGGAAAAGCAATACCAGCAGCAGAATTTTATCCAGGCGGACAAGATTCCATGTATGCGTTTATTGAAAAAAACAAGGTATATCCAATTCTCGCAAAGAAGAATAGAATTTCCGGAGAATGCATTATCAATTTCATTCTTAATGAAGACGGTACAATCTCTAGTCCAACAATCGTAAAAAATATCGGAGGAGGTTGCGGACAGGAAGCACTTAGGGTAGCAAAACTATTGAAATTCAAAGCTCCAGGATATAAAATTCAAACTAGTATTCCTATATATTTCAAACTATAGATTTTTAACCTTATTTAATTTAAAATGGATTTAAAAGATATTGCAGCAGTTTCAGGAAAAAGTGGTCTTTATAAAGTTTTAAAACCTACGAGGAATGGTGTAATCCTGGAAAGTATTGATGAGCAAAAAACTAAATTCATTGCCAATGCTAACACCAGAGTTTCTCTTTTAAAAGAAATTTCAATTTACACAGATGGCAAAGAAGCTTCTGTTCCTTTAGAGGACGTATTTTCAAGAATTTTTGAAAAATACGGAAATTCTCTGGCAGTTTCCGGGAAATCTACACCTGCAGAACTGCAAAAATTCGTAGAGTCAGTAGTTCCTGACTACGACAAAGAAAAAGTCTATCAATCAGATATGAAGAAATTAGTTGTATGGTACGCAACTATTTCAACTTATTTTCCTGAAAGATTTACAGCGCCATCTTCATCAGAGAATGCTTCAGCAGAAACTTCGGAAGAAAAAGAAGAGGCAGAACCAATAAAAGCAGCCAAGCCAAAAGCTAAAGCAGCTAAAGAAAAAGTCGCTGACAAAGAAGAAAAAGAAGCAAAGCCTAAAGCCAAGGCTGCCGCTAAGAAATCATAAATAAAAAAAACCGGAATTACTTCCGGTTTTTTTATGAATTGCCACTTATTTAACTTTTTACTTTCAACTTTTAGCTTTCAATCTTCTTCAACTTTATTCAAAGTAATTCTGAGGGACAGGGATAAAGTACTTGTATAAAATTTACGGCCATAGGAAGAACTCTCTTTGGAATTGATAGGCGTAACAGATCTTGAATAGCGTAAATTCAAATCAAGTCCACGTACAATTCTAAACTCTAGCCCTCCCAGTAAACATAGATTGACCTTATCAAAATCCTTAGTATTATCATCATATCCAGTACCCAAATCTACTTTAGACTTTAATAAAAAGTTGGGGGATATTCCGGCGTCAAATCCAAATCTTTTCACAATCCTGAAATGAACAACAACAGGAGTTTCAATGTAATTTAACCTCCATCTGAAATAGGCGGGATTCTTTTCGCTGTTCTTTGCTCCTTTTTGAGAATAAAAGACTTCCGGTTGCAGAAATATTTTTTCAGACAAAGGGAATGCTGCTGCTGCTCCCAGTATTAGCCCGGGTTTATCAAAGCCTGCATAATCATCACCATCAACCTGACCAGCATTGATACCTCCAATAAGTTTGCCTTTTATTGACTGGGCAGAAACTTTAAAACTAAATAAGAATAAGGCAGTTAAAGCCCATGTAAAAATTATTGCTTTTTTCATAATACAATGTGGGAGTAAATATTCAAAAGTAATTACTTATTTGCAAGTTGATCCAGATTCCGAATTTATTACTTATTTAAAAAAATATGTCTGAAAATAAAGAAGAAATTGAACAACTAGCTGGAATTAGTCTGAGACAGGAATTTGACCTTGTGACTCCTAATAATTTAAATAATTCGCTTGACGATCTTATTGCTTCTTTAAGCAAAGCTATTGGTCAGCTTTTACAAACTCAGCCAGAACGTTTATTTCAGATACTTTACAGACTAGATGTCAATGAGAGTATTGTAAAAACTGCATTTAAGGAAAAAGCCGGAGAGGAACTCTGTTTAACACTTGCTCAAAAAATGGTAGAAAGACAGATTCTAAGAATCCAGATCAGACAAAAATATTCAGGCAAATCTTCGGAGGATAGTCATCACTGAATTAGCATAACCACCGCCAAATAAATTTGCATGGACCAGCAATGGATAAAGATTATAAAGATCTATCCTCTTGTCAAAATTTTTCTCCAACGGAAATGATTCCTGGTAAGATTCATAAAATGAAGAATCAAAACCACCGAACAAAGTCGTAAAGGCTATTTCAATTTCCCTGTTCCCATAATATACTGCTGGATCTATGAGAACAGGCGCTTCTGATAAATCTGCCATTACATTCCCACTCCACAAATCTCCGTGTAATAGTGATGGTTTTTCATGCACTAAAAGGGTATTGATTTTCTTAGAAAGGTGTTCAATCAGCTCCACTCCCCTTTTTTCAAGTCTTCCCTTTGCATAGGCCTGATTCGCTAATGGTAAAAGCCTTCTTTCCACAAAAAATTCTGGCCAGTTGCTGTGCCAGCTGTTGATTTGTTCAAGGCTACCGATATAATTATGATGATCTAATCCGAATGAGGAAGCTGCCACTTTGTGAATGTCAGCAAGCCTTTGCCCCAGGTTACCCCAATAATCTTTACTTTCCCTTCCCCTTTCAATAAACTCCAGTACCAAAAGATTGCGTCCTATGAAAATTACCTCAGGAGTCCTGACCTTGTTTGTCTTTGAAAGTAAACTCAAACCTTCCGCTTCTTTTTCAAAAAAATCATCCGGAATATTTCTGTTAACCTTTACAAAACAGACCTTGTCGGAGGTTGTTACTTTATAAGTATTGTTAATACTTCCACCACCGACAGGTACTATTGAAATTATATCTTCCTGTATGCCTTCTTTAAAAAGATTAACAAGCGTTTCCATTTCAATTTTCAGATTTCTTGACTCCCGGAAATATGATTGTAGAAATTATTGCAACATCTCCAGAGGATTTCATAAACTTCTGTAAAACCGGATAACCCGCCATAATAAGGATCAGGAACATCCATAGAGCTTTTATCCGAATCAAAAGCCCGCATCATAAAGACTTTATCATGCTTAAATTTGTCGTTGGTGAGACTTTTGATATTATTGTAATTTGAAGTATCCATGGCAAGGATATAATCAAAGTCATCAAAATCTTTTACTGTAATTTGCCTTGCACAATGATCCAAAATAATACCTCTTTCCTGAGCTGTTGTCCGCATTCGTTCATCTGGCAAAGCACCAATATGATACGCTGAAGTCCCGGCAGAATCACAATAAAATTTAAATGCTACACCTTTATTATCAATAACTTTCTTAAATACACCTTCTGCCATTGGCGAACGACAAATATTTCCCAGACAGACAAATAAAATTTTCTTCATTATCAGTAAATTATAAATACGGTCAAATAAGTAATAACA
This sequence comes from Bacteroidota bacterium, assembly GCA_023428135.1. GTDB lineage: Bacteria > Bacteroidota > Bacteroidia > Cytophagales > Cytophagaceae > Sporocytophaga. Next base: position 129,722 of record JAEYZG010000062.1, read on the forward strand.
CTTTTTATCGAATAAATTGAAATTTATTAATAATTTTAGACACTTTTAACTAAATTTAATATAAGAAAATTAATAAAAACTCTTTTTAAGTTACCTTTTATTACTTTCAGGTATTAAAATAAAATTCAGTAAGCCTAATATAGAGGTTATGTCAAATTTGAGATTTCTGTTAAAAATATTTTGTCTCTTTGTACTTCTGGGTATTTCTATTCTCCATAAAAAAATGGATACCTCGCAATTAGCGGAGAAAAAAGTTGAAATGGAAAAGTTAGCCATGACTCAACAATTACTAAAAAAAGTAAAATTCTAATAACCATTTAAAATATTTAATAGATTTTCAAAAAACCTCTCCTGCAGAGGTTTTTTTATGAATCTTTTTTCAAAGCAATTGGTTACATTTTGTAACGTTTCTGTATTAATATTCAGAATACACTTAATAATTTTATTCATAACCTGTTTAATTTCTTCTAGGAAAAGCCCTTTCACCAGGGCTTTTTTTAGTTTTATCCCCTTCCTGCATTTCTGCCATTTGATTTTTCTCTTAATCCGTCTATTTTTGTCTTTCTAAATATTCTTAAATAGGAATTATTCTTATTTATAATGGCAGAGGGATCATGGAAAAAAGTTTTTCTGAAATAAAAGAATTACTGATAAGCAAAGGATTAAAAGTCACACATCAAAGAATTGTGATTTACCATCTGCTATTTAATTCTTTTGAACACCCTACAGCAGAACTTCTTTTTGAAAAACTAAAAATCAATTATCCAAGCATTTCATTAGGCACAGTATACAAAACACTTGATACATTTGTACAAACAGGACTTGCAGAGAAAGTTCTTTCAGAAACTGGCAGTTACAGATATGATGCTAACTTAAATTCACATCATCATATTTATTATACTGACACTAAAGAAATAGTTGATTTTTATGATTCAGAGTTGCAAGAACTGATTATTGCATTCTTTAAAAAGAAAAGTATACCTAATTTAAAAATCAAAGATTTTAAGCTCCAAATCCATGGGGAAAAAGTCGACATGACAGAAAATCAAATTAACTAATATTAACCTAAAACTTTAGAAATAATCATGGCATTAGTAGGAAGAAAAGCTCCTGTATTCAATGCTCCGGCGGTAATCAACGGAGAAGAAATCGTTGAAGGATTCAGCCTTCAGCAGTACCTTGGAAAAAGAGATGTGATCTTTTTCTTTTATCCTAAAGACTTCACTTTTGTTTGCCCTACTGAAATCCTTGCTTTTCAGGAAAAGCTTGCAGAATTTGACAAAAGAAATGTAGCTGTTGTCGGATGTTCTACAGATACTGAGAACTCTCACCTGGCTTGGCTTACAACTCCTAAGGCACAAGGTGGTATTCAAGGCGTAACTTACCCGATCGTTGCTGACGTAGCAAAGACAATTTCATTAAACTACGGTGTACTTGCCGGTGAATATGAGTACAACGAAGAAGGAATGATGGAATTCAAAGGTATTCCAATCGCTTACAGAGCAACCTTCCTTATTGACAAAAACGGTATAGTAAGACACGAGCTTGTCAATGACCTTCCACTAGGAAGAAACATTGATGAGGCAATCAGAATTGTTGATGCACTTCGTCACAACGAAAAGTATGGTGAGGTTTGTCCAGCTAACTGGGAAGAAGGTAAAGATGCGATGAAAGCATCAAGAGAAGGTGTTGCTGATTATTTGGCGAAACACTAATTTAAGCTGCAAGCTTAGAGCGAAAAGCTGAAAGTAAAAAAGCCCTGCATACCTAGATTTGCAGGGCTTTTTCTATAAAAAAACAAACACTAACTCTTTAATTCAAGAATATGTAGCAATAACTTCTCACCATTTAATACTCTCAGCTTTACGCCTTCCGCTTTATGCTTTCAGCTTTACGCCTTCTGCATTAAGCTTTCCGCTTCCTTCATCTTCAAGATAATCAAGATCTTTTCCGAAAGTTTCGTCAAGGTTGTATAATGATATCAGTGAAATCACCACTATTATTGCAGTTACTATATAACTTGTATTAATCAGTCCAAATTCTTTTTCCAATAAATAGTCAAACAAAATGGAAATGGGAACCAGTGAACCTCTTACAAAATTGGGAACTGTTGTGGTAACTGTAGCACGAATATTTGTACCAAACTGCTCAGAAGCCACTGTTACAAAAATTGCCCAGAAGCCTACTGAAAACCCTAAGCTGAAGATAAATATATAAAATGTTGCTACCGGAACATTATATTGTCTTAGATAAAAGACAATGATCAATGTTGAAAGCAAGTAAAAAAAGTAAAATACTTTTTTCCTGCTTTTTAAAGCCTGACTCATTAAACCGCTGCATAAGTCACCGAAGACCAAGCCACCATAACAAAGCATAACTGCATAGCCTTGCTCTATCGTACCTTGTACATTCAGGGTTTTAGCTATTAATCCCGCACGCCCTACGAGAATACCTATGATAAACCAAACGGGCAATCCAATTAAAATGCAGTTCAAATATTTAATTGCTCTTTCTTTATTTTGAAAAAGCATCAAAAATTCACCTTGCTTCACTTTCTTTTCTGTTAGCCCCTGAAACATTCCTGATTCAAAAACCCCAATACGGAGCAAGAGAAGAGAGATCCCCAATCCTCCGCCGATGAAATAAGATAACTCCCATCCTATTTTTCCAACCAAGGCAGCCACTACTGCACCGGTAACACCAACAGAAGCAATGATCATTGTACCATAACCTCTGGTTTCTTTTGGCATAGTTTCGGAGACAAGGGTGATTCCTGCTCCAAGCTCTCCTGCCAGTCCCAGACCAGCTAGAAATCGAAGAACTGCGTAGGTATCCATTGGAGAAAAGCCTGTGAAGACACTAATTTCTGCTACCAATCCATTGGCAAGGTTTGCAAGAGAATAAAGCAATATAGATCCAAAAAGTACCGAAAGCCTTCCCTTTTTATCTCCAAGCACTCCCCAGAATATCCCTCCTACCAGCATCCCTATCATCTGAACATTCAGCAAAAATTGGAAATTTTTAACCGGTTCTCCGGGAATTTTCAAGTCTTCCAAACTCTTTAGTCCTACAATAAGGAACAAAACCAGGTCATAAACATCTACAAAATAGCCTAAAGCGGCAACAATGACAGCAAGATTGAGGGCATCTTTATAGCTGACTTTTTCTTTATTCATAATAAACCTTTATGGTAATTAGATTCGTCTTTTTTCGTTAATTTTAACCTCCTAAAATAATTAAAAAATTTCACTTAGAAGATGACTTTTAGTCATTTTAGATATCCTTAATGATTATATTCTATAACGCCGGAATTTATCTCTACTTTCTGCTCATTCTGATCATTTCACCATTTAATCCCAAAGCTAGATTATGGATTAGGGGAAGGAAAAAGTGGAAAGAAAAACTTGCAGATAAATTTAACACAAATAAAGCTCCGGTAGCCTGGTTTCATTGCGCTTCTTTAGGTGAATTTGAGCAGGCCAGACCTGTACTTGAAAATTTCAGGGAAAAATTCCCCGAATATAAAATTTCCCTGACCTTCTTTTCTCCAAGTGGTTATGAGATCAGGAAAAACTATCCCAAAGCTGATTTTATTGACTATCTGCCTCTCGATACTCATTCAAATGCAAAGTTATTTATTGAGATTACGAGACCTAAAATTGCTTTTTTTGTTAAATATGAATTCTGGCATCATTACATACTTTGCCTGAATGAATCCAGAATCCCTGTAATCTCATTTTCTACAATTTTCAGAAAGGACCAGCTTTTCTTTAAACCTTATGGCAAGTTCTATCTGACAATTCTTGAAAGGCTTTCAAAAATTTTTGTTCAGAATAAGGAGTCTCTGGATTTACTTACAAGTCATCATATCAATACAGGTGAAATCGCTGGGGACACACGTTTTGACAGAGTTCTCGAAATCAGAAAATCAATCAGACCTCTTCCTTTAGTTGAATCCTTTAAGAGTACTTCAAAAGTTTTTATTGCAGGAAGTACGTGGCCAAAGGATCTGGAAATTCTATTGCCATTAATTAATAAAGGTATTAAGGATCTAAAATTCATAATAGCACCGCATGAAATTCATGAGCATGAGATCAATAGTTTTATGCAAATCTGTAAACTTAATTGTGTTAGATATACCATGGCTGACAACTTACAGGTAAATAATTTTGAAGTGTTGATAATAGATTGCATAGGTATCTTGTCCGGTGTTTATGCCTATGGCGATTTTGGATATATTGGTGGTGCATTCGGAAAAGGTTTGCATAATACGCTTGAAGCCGCAACCTTTGGATTGCCATTATTCTTTGGTCCAAACTATAGGAAGTTTCAGGAAGCAAAGGATCTGATAAACATTGGCGGGGCTTTTTCAATAACATCTACTATAGAATTTGAAAATGCTTTTTTCAAAGTAATGAACAATCCTACCCTACATCAGGAAATAGTAAATAATAATAAAAACTTTATAGAAGCCAATAAAGGCGCTACTGATAAAATAATTGGTTATTCAAACATATTACTGAACCAATAACAGTACTTAAAAGATTTCTCCTATTAAAGATAAAATCCAGGGCTGAATATGCAAGGAATGATAATGAGATCCACAGGATCATGGTATGAAATAATAACGGATCAAAAAGAGATCTTTAAAGGCAGGCTTCCCGGCAAATTCAAACTAAAAAACTTCAAAGTAACAAACCCCATAGCAGTAGGAGATTACGTGGATTTTACCATTGAAAATACAGCGGAACAAACTGTACTCATTGACAAAATTCATCCGAGAGAAAATTACATGATCAGAAAGTCTGTCCATAAGACAGGGCATGGTCACATGATTGCTGCAAATATAGATCAGAGTATTCTTGTCGTCACCCTCGTACTTCCCAGAACTTCAATGGGATTCATTGACAGGTTTCTTGTCTCCTGCGAAGCTTTCAGGATACCAGCAGTTTTAGTCTTTAATAAAATAGACCTATACGATGAGGCTCTTTATGCCTACCAGCAGGATCTTATAAGCATATATGAAAGCCTCGGATACAAATGTATTCTGACTTCAGTGCAAACGGGACAAGGTATTGAAGACTTTAAAAATATTCTGAAAAATAAAAAGAGTCTTATAAGCGGCCATTCAGGAGTTGGCAAATCTTCTCTTGTCAATTTAATTGCTCCGGATCTTGAACTCAAAACCGGAGATATATCAGATTTCAGTCTGAAAGGCAAGCACACTACTACTTTTGCTGAAATGTTTGAACTGGAACCTGACACCTACATTATTGATACTCCAGGTATTAAAGAACTTGGAATCTTTGATATGGAGGAAGAAGAAATCAGTCATTATTTCCCAGAAATGAGAGATCTTCTGGGACATTGTAGATTTCATAACTGCAAGCACTTCAACGAACCAGGTTGCACCATCATCCAACAGGTAGAAAAGGGAAAAATTGCTTTATCCAGGTATGAGAGTTATTTAAGCATGCTTATCAATGAAGACAGCAGAAGATAAGTCATTTCTATCTGGCAATTGTAATTCGTTTCAACAATTGACTTTGAACTATTAACCACCCTTTGCCTGCAATTTCAATACCTGGTAAATATAAGAAGCCATAGTACCACTTCCTTTGGTCACGACATTTCTCTCTTATAGCAAAGAAACCTGAGAAAGCTTCCGTAGCACCGTTTTCAAAAGTTCGTCTGTATATAACTCCTTTATCAGTAAAAGCTTCTTCTGACTTAAACTTCAGATATGAAATATTCTTACCTCCTTTCAAAAGGAGATGATAAGGAAAAAATAGTATTGTCAGTATCAATGGAGTGACATAAAATTCAGTTCGCATAAATATGGTATTATGAAAGTGAAATATGATACTCCCAAGGCCTATCCAATATAGCAAGGGAAGTCTGAGAGAAGCTGAAAAACTTATGAGTTGAAGGTATAATGTGATTACAAAGAGTACTTGCCAGATTATTGGAAAATCAAATGCATGCAATAAAATTCCTGGATGAATATCCCAATATCTGTAACCTGAAATTGAATTTACCAAAGCTGCCTGTGGATGCAACCAATTAATAACTTCAGGTTGCAAAGTTAACTTATACGCTAGCCCCCCTGCCTTCCAGATTCCGGAAATTGTATAAACAACCAGCACCCCAAAATAGAGGAGTTGAATTATTCTGGCGTGTGATATATCTTCCTCTATGTTTTCTGATTTTCGGGCAGGAATAAAGAGACAAAACAAATGGGTCAGAATAAAACAATGACCTACATTTGACAAAAAACCATAACTCCATCTCACATTACTGATCCACATGACGCAAAAAACAAGTATGGCTTTGTTGAGTATTAATCTTGAGTTGATCAGTGATATGGTATTTGTAATCATTGCGACACTAGCAACAAATCCGAAATACCAGAGAGAAGGAAAACCAGACATGAATACCTTCGGAAAATAATTTACCGGTGAAAATATTTCCTTAGGTCTGTCACAGAGTTCAAGAAAAACAAAAAACTGATAACCCAGCCAAAAGTAGGTGAATATTCTCAGAAGCCTGTCTGCGTAGAAAAAATTGAACTGCAATTCTTTTCTTTCCCGATCCCAATAATGTTCAGAGATTTTCCGTATACCTACAAAATCAATGTATTTCGAAAAGAGTTTTTTTATCATAGTTGTCAAAATCTTTTATGATAACAAGTGGATTATATACCTCCTCCACAATTTTATAAGCAGAATATTCCGGTGCCAGATATCTGCAAAATATTTTTAGTTTTTCATTCCTTTCCGCTTCGTCCGGCAATGTTATCAGGTATTCCAGAGTATAATTGATCTCATCACTGGTGTATGTCTTGCGCACCTGGTTTCTAAGTCTGACAGATTCCCCGCCAGGTTTTATACCATAAATTCTATGTTCTATTACTTTCAGATCCCAACCCGTAGGCTGACTAAACAATTTCCAGTGAAAGAAAGGATAAATCTCTCCCCAATTCATCTTTGTCGTGTAGACTGAGCCAAGCGATCCAATGAGGCTGATACCAATCAGTATCTTCATAGCATTCAATCTTCTCTTCATCTCCATAATTACCCTTGCTCTCCTTTATAAATTTTATAAAAATAATATAATGGTATTTTTAATTCAGCCAATGTTTTGAGCAATCTGCTTTTTATATCAGTATCGTTCATTTCTTCTAATAGTGAATAATAAGACAAGACACAATCGAACGCCTCAATCATTAACGCGTGCCGCATTTCAAAATAGATCCTTTGCTTTAATGCTTGTTTTTCAGTTTCTTTTTTTAAAAGCCACCATGCCTTTGCGCAAACATTAAGAGTAGAAGCTATAATAGTATATCCGATTTTTGTATCAGCCTTTGCAGAAAGCGATCCGGAAACGATCCTTTTTTCTATTGTCTTATCAGATAAATAATAGTACTTGAACTTCTGAGAAGACCTAACCCAAAAATCAAAATCTTCATAAGCCAGTCTTTCGTCATATCCGCCCAAAAAATCAAACACTTCCCTCCTCACCAACATTGTTGATGCGCTGATATAACTCCTTTCCAATATTTTTTCAAACACATATCCATCCGGAACTACTTCACCCCTGGCATACCAATCCTTATGGTAATCTCCATTTTCATTTATAATTTCTGCATTTGTAAATACAACTCCATATGAATTGTCGAGTTGCTCAAAAGCAGCTACCTGTAGTTCAAGCTTATCTTTCTTTAATACATCATCCGTAGCGAAATCGACTATAAAGTCTCCATTGGCAATTGCAAGAGCTTTGTTAAAAGAAGTGCAGTTGCCAACATTTTTTTCATTTTGAATAAATTTTATATTTTGATAAGTCTTCAAAAACTGTATGATCAATTCATTGCTCTTATCAGAACTGCAATCATCTACCACTATAATTTCAACGTTTGAATAGGTTTGATTTACTACAGACAATAAAGCTTTCTCAACAAACCTTTCATGATTATAACATAGGCATATAACGGAAACTAAAGGTTTCATGCAAATATGAGTTTACGATATAATCCCACAATAAATATGCAATAGACTACGTACCTAAGCGTATGTGCCAGAGGAAATCCATCAATGCCAATATAAGAAGAGCAAAGAAATATGAGACCAATATAAAGCAAGGCTGAAAGCCCTTGCGATACAATAAACAATCCTGTTCTGGCCTGAGCATTGATCAAATAAGCCAACAAGAAGGAAGTCATTTTTAAAAAATCTCCTATCAATTGAAAAAGAAAAAATCTTTCTGCGCTTCTGAAATGTTCATCAAAGAACAGGACCAGAATATATTCTCTCAGAAAATATATAGCAATAAGCCCCGATGCAATTAAGGGAATTATAATAATAGCTACTTCCCTCACATACCTTTTAAGCACATCAAAATCATTTATATATTCACTGATCTTAGGAAAATATACCATTGCTATGAGGCTTCCGAAAGCGGCAGTATAATAGTCGGAAAATTTTACTACTGTTTGCCATAAGCCTGTCTGATAGGTTGAAAATGAATTCATAGCAAACTGCCTGACCACAAAATCTACCATTTTCCCAAAAAGCAAGATACTCAAAGCCATCAGCACAAAATCTCCAAGTTTTTTCAAGGCTTCCATCTTAGGCTTTCCAATACTGATAGTTGGAAAATGTCTTTTAACAATAAAAATTATATTGATCAGAAACAAGCCCGAATTTCCCAAACCAACAGCCAGTAATACAACCGGGAAATTAAAATTTCCTAAAGCAAAATAGCAAAAAGCAACAGCGCTAATAATCCCGGCAGCATTGAGCAAGGCATACACTTTGAGTTCTTGAAAAGCCAGCAATAGGGACTGAAAATACAGAGTTAATAATTGAGCCAGGATAACAATTCCAACTCCAATAATCCACAAACTTCTATTTTCACTTATAGAAAAAACAGATGTAAAATAATCTTTGTAAAACCATAAAGAGACAAAACATACTCCAAACACCAGCAGATTCAGAAATAATCCTGCATAATAGTAATTATAGTAATCTGTTTTTTTTAAGTTTTTATCCGAAAGATATTTAACTATACCCTGATTTATTCCATCTGCCGGAACGGACAAAAATATTCCTAATAAATTTTGAAAATGAGCCAATAAGGCAAATACATCAGGGCTTTGATAATAGGATGAGATTAATTTATTAATTAAAATATTTCCAAAGGCTTTTACACCAACAACTGCCCCCGCCCACATGGATGATTTTATAAAACGCATATACTTTCGGATCAACTAACTTCCTTTGGAAAAAGAAAAACGAACTTGAATAACAATTATTAATATTGAGAAACAATTCATAACAACAAAATCCTACAAATCACTTTGCATCAAATATTTTCATAAATTACCTTTTTCAAAGTTAATCCAAAAAATAAAATTTTAGCCTTGTAATAAAGTTATAATATTTAATCAACTAACTTTAAAAGGCCGAAAACTTAAGAAATTTACATGTGTGGAATTGCGGGAATCATAAAATTATCCTCAGACATCAGCCTGCCCAATACAGCCATTAAGAAAATGACAGACTCTATAAGGCATAGAGGACCTGACGATGAAGGATTTATAACAATTTATGATTCTTTTGTAGAATGTACAGCCGGAACAGACACTCCTTCTCAGGTTAAAGAAAGCGGGTTTAAATATGCCCCCCAAAAAGATATCACCAACCTACCGGCAACAAAATGGAAAGCAGTTCTGGGCCACAGAAGATTAAGTATTATTGATGTTTCTCCCGCAGGTCATCAACCTCTGTGCAATTCTATGGGTGATTTATGGATTGTTTATAACGGAGAAATATACAACTACAAAGAATTAAAAAACTCCCTTTTAGAAAGAGGATACCAATTTAGGACAAACACAGATACGGAAGTAGTGCTGGCTGCATACCAGGAATGGGGAGAAACCATGTTATCCAGGTTTAATGGTATGTGGTCATTTGTAATTTATGACAAGAATAAAAATCTGTTTTTTGCAGCGCGAGACCGATTTGGTGTAAAACCGTTTTATTACCATTTAGACCAGAATTATTTTTCCTTTGCATCAGAACAAAAAGCCCTGTTGACACTACCGCATGTAAGCACTGGAATAAATGAAAAGGCGGCATTTGAGTATCTTATTTTGGGAAAAACAGAAACTGAAAAAGAAGGATTGTTCCGCAATATCATTGAACTCTTCCCTTCTCATTCATTAACTATACATCTGGATAGTAATAGCATCAACATCAATAAATATTATGAACTGAGTTATAACAGGACAACTGAATCTTTTAAGGAAAATAAATACAACAACTATCTCGGTGATATAAAAAAACTTATAACGGACGCAGTTAATGCAAGGCTTCGGTCTGATGTACCTGTCGGAAGTTGCCTCAGCGGAGGCCTGGATAGTGCATCGATTGTATGTACAGTTCAGCACCTTACAGAGCAGATCTCTTCAGAGAAAAATAATTTTTCACAAAAAGTTTTTACAGCTTGCTTTAGAGACCCTGCCTATGATGAAAGCCCTTGGGCTAACGAAGTTGTCAAAAAAACCAAAACAAATTGGCACAAGACCTTTCCCGAAGCACCGGATCTGATTGAAGAAACCGAAAATCTTATTTATACGCAAGATATACCTTTCGTATCTACAAGCACATTTGCACAATATTCAGTTATGAAACTGATCAAGCAGGAAAACATAAAAGTTACGCTGGACGGACAGGGTGGCGATGAGCTTTTCTCCGGATATATTCCTCATTTCAGTGCATTCATAGGTCAAGCATTCAATTCTCTTTCCTTCCGAATCCTCCTAAATAATATTATTTGTAGCAAAGGAGATTTTTCAGATACAAAAACTCTGGCGAAACTAATTGGGAAAAAAATATATTTCCAGACAGCTTTTGACCAACTTAAAAATAACAGATACAAAAAGCTTCATCGAGAATACAATTATATTGCAGAACCATTTTGGGAAAAGGAAAAGGAAGCTCTCACCACAATTCTGGATTCCCTTCCTCTACATCTGAATGAATACCTTCATAATCAGTTTACCGGACAGGATATAAAACATCTGTTTAAGACTGCAGACAGAAACTCTATGAAATTTTCTGTAGAAGCAAGAATGCCGTTTGCAGACGACATAAAACTTATAGAATACATTTTCAATATTTCTTCAACCTACAAAATACGGAACGGTTATAGCAAAGTATTACTCAGAGAATCTATGAGAGATTTACTTCCGGAATCCATAGTAAATAGAAAAGATAAAAAAGGATTTTCTACTCCCGATGCAAACTGGTTGAGGCATTCCAAAGATTTTTACAAATCTTACATAAACAGCAATCTGGATCATTTCTTAAATACCAGAAAACTACTAAGAGACTGGGATCATTTGATTGATAGTGCGGACAATAATTCAGCGAGGCGGCTTTGGAGAATCATTAACTTCGCTATCTGGAAACAAAAATTCAGCCTGTAATACCTTCAATTAAACACTTTTTCAAATGAAAGTTTTAGTGAAACCTTCCCTCCCATATTCTGCTTAAATTTGATAAGGCCGAAGTTTGGAACGCTCTTACTAGTGGCTATACCCAAGTCAAGTATTGATATGCCGGCTTGGCTGCAGTAATTATAAATATGGCCAATCATGATGGTTGAAGGGCTGTATTTTTTATAGCTGTATAAATCTGCTGCCAGATAATAATATAGAATTTTTTCTGAAACCATTACTCCAAAAGCCGAACCAATGAGTGTATCTCCATTTTTTAACAAAAATACCTTAAAGTTTCCCCTAAATGATTGATATAGTTTTTCCAAAACTTCAGAAGTAATAGAAACCGGATAGCCTTTAATCTCCCGGTTTTCTCTTATCAAATTGAAAATAGCATTTAAATCAGGATGCACCTCAATCGAAAACTGAAACTTATCTTTGAATTTCGCATACCTCCTACGCGCAGCAGGATCTATCTCCTTAACAAAATCATCTGATGTAATCTGAATATGAAAATTCATGTCGTATTCAGATATGTAATAACCGTTTTTCAATAAGCAATGGGTCGCCATTTCACTGTGTCTCGTATTATAGCAATAGGGATGAGATACAATAGAAACCTTTTGTATATTTTTTGAGATTAGCCAATTGTCGAGCTCCTTTAAAAAATAAATTATATCCCCGATATAAATATCTTCATCAAATTCCAGGCCTCCGAAAGGGGATCTCAATGGACTATAAGCTTCTGAATTGCTGATTAACAAGGTTATCCTTAATCTGGCTAAAGAAGCTTTTTCGTCAAAAAGAATGAAAGAGTAAAACAGATTTCCTGCAGATTGAAAATGAATTTGTTCAGCAGAGTTAAAAAGAAATCCTTTAAAGGAATTTTGAATAGAAAAAGTACTATCGTCTTTGAACTGCAACAAAGGACTTAAATAGTTTATAATCTCTTAGATAATCTGATTCATCAAATTCTGAAGATGCGAGACTTAAAATGATTGCTTTTTCGGAAAGTTTGATTTGTTTCCAGTGTAATGGAGGCACATACAAACCAGTATTCGGATCATTCAGTTTAAAATTAGTAATCTTTCCTTCTGAATTTTCCAAAATCACTTCAGCTTCACCATTTACAATCACTAACACCTGTTTTCCTGTTTTGGAAGCGTGATTTCCCCTTTCAGACTTTTCAGTTGTTCCATAAACCCAGTATACTCTTTTTACAGGAAATGGTAACGCTCCTTTAGGTTCTGCTACAGAGATATATCCAATTTCCGGATTGCCTATTTTCTGAAAATCTATAATTCTGGGAATATCCATTAAATCCACTTATCCAACTAATTCTTAAATAAAAACAATTTTTTTCGCAAATAACCGCTTTAAATAGGGAAATATGAAAAATTGGTTAATCTTTTTTACGCAATAAATTAATAATAGTAATTTCTATATATACCTTTTTAATGGTGGTAGTAAACTTTATTCCCCAATTAATTGTAATTTATGCTCACATTTTTGATTTAAATGAACATTCATTTAAGGATAACTGGACTGGTCACTTACTAAGAACCAACCGATTATATTTTAAATATTTATTACAGGTAACATTTTTTATTATATAGGGCTTATATAGGATATTTTTACGCTAAAGGGTATTATTTTTCCGTAATAAAAAATTGAACCCTGGAGTCATTTTCGTAATTCCCGAAAGGTCATTAGAAAAAAAAGCATATATTCCATGCTGTTTGCAAGGAAAGGTTCAGGATAAGTTTTGACGAATGAGAGTTATTTTAGTCCATATTACCGGCATAATTTTAATGGTGACTTTAAGTCTTAAAGCAGCAGGCCAATCGATGCTTAAAGATGAAAAAATTAAGGAAACTATTTTAAAGGCAATGGATTTCACCTATAATTTTGAATTTGATGAAGCAGATGCAGTAATATCAGAGGTCAAATCTGCTTATCCTACCCACCCAGCATATAATTTCCTGAAAGCAATGAACCTTTATTGGAAAATGTATTACTTCAATACATTTAAGGAAAATTCAGGAGAGTATCTGGAATATCTTGATGCTGCCTTACAACAAGCTCAAGCTCGCATTACCAAAAATAATAAAGATCCGGAAGGGGTATTTTTTTCGCTCGCTATTTATAGTTCTCTTGCTCAATATCATTCTCAAATGAAAGAAACAATGAAGGCAGTGAACAATGCTAAAAAAACGTATGAGTATATAAAAACCGGCTTTAACTTAAAAGAGATTTTCAATGAGTTTTACTTTACTACAGGCTTATATGACTTTTATGTGGAACAATTTCCTGAAACTCATCCCGTTTTCAAACCTTTTATGTTTTTTTTCTCTGCAGGAGGTAAAGAAAAAGGCATAAAAGAACTTGAAATTGCGGCTGCAAATTCTGTGTTTTCAAAAATTGAGGCCAACCATTATCTGGCTAATATATATTTACGCTACCAGAATATCCCTGAAAAAGCTATTAATTATACCGATCTATTATTCACAAAATACCCCAATAACCTTTATTTTATATCAAGGCATATCGAATCCTTAATTGGAACAGGTGAATATTCAGAAACAGAAAAGCTTTCTTTAACTCTGAGAAACAGTGGAAAAAAATACTTTGAAATGGCATCCTATGTATTTATGGGGATCATTAATGAAAAAGGAAAAAAAAGGCCTGAACATGCAAAAGCTTTTTATCTGAGAGCAGTAAATATGGCTCCTGAAATAAATACGCCCAATAAAGACTACGTGAGTTTTGCTTATGCAGGGCTTGCCAGAATAGCTGAAAGCCGTGGAGAAAGAGATAAAGCAAAAGCCTATTATCAAAGGGCTCTGGAATTGGCAGAATATACTTCAGTAATTGAAGAAGCCGAAAAATACCTAAAAAAAGGAAAGTAAATAGATATTTACGAAACTTCCCTTTAAATTCTGTCTCCTTATTTTCATGCAACATATCTATTACTCAATAAAAGCTCCATCAGAAGGACTTTACAAGGAGCTAGGCAGTAAATTCATTTCTTTTGCTTTTCCTGTATCTACTGAAACAGATATAAAGGACATTCTTGAAAGATTTAAAAAAGAGTACTATGATGCCCGACACATTTGCTATGCTTACCGAATAGGCTTTTCAGAGCAAAAGTTCAGGGCTAATGACGCGGGAGAACCTGCTCATACAGCAGGAGATCCAATATTTAACCAAATTAAATCTTTTGAACTAACTAATATTATTGTAATTGTAGTTCGCTATTTCGGTGGTACTAAGCTTGGTAAAAGCGGTCTTATTCAGGCATATAAAACAGCTGCAGAGGAAGCTTTAAAAAATGCGGAGAAGATTGAAAAAAAAGAACAAGTCATTATTACAATTTCCTTTGAATATGAAAAAATGAATGAAGTGATGAAGGTACTGAAAAGTTTTTCTGCGGACTTTTTAAGTCAGGATTTCCAGTCAGTTTGCAGCATATCTTTTCAGGTAACGAAAAATGATAGTGATATTTTGGTCAAACAGCTTACCCCCTTTTTAAAATCAATTGATCTGTAGCCTTATAGGAGAAATTGAACCTAATTTTCCACACCCTGGTTAACCTTCCGTAAAATTCTTGTAATTTCGCCCTCAAAATCATTTTCAGCCTTGAGTAAGAAAGTAAAAATCGGACTTGTACAGCTTTCCTGCGTGAAAGAGCCGCAGGAAAACTTCAGCAAAACCATTGAAAAAATTAAAGAAGCTGCAGCAAAAGGTGCTCAGATCATCTGCCTTCAGGAGTTGTTTCGCTCTCTTTATTTCTGCGATGTGGAAGATCATGAAAACTTTAAACTTGCAGAACCAATTCCCGGCCCCTCCACAGATGCTCTTTCACAAATAGCAAAAGAGCTGGGAGTCGTAATAATAGCATCTTTATTCGAAAAAAGAGCGCAGGGGTTGTATCACAACACCACAGCTGTTCTTGATGCCGATGGAACATACCTTGGTAAATACCGCAAAATGCATATTCCTGATGATCCGGGATACTATGAAAAATTTTATTTTACCCCTGGCGATACCGGATATAGAATATTTGAAACCAAGTTTGCAAAGATCGGTGTATTGATCTGCTGGGATCAGTGGTATCCTGAAGCAGCCCGAATCACTTCTTTAATGGGAGCTGAAATCTTATTTTACCCAACTGCAATAGGCTGGGCTGACACTCAGACCAAAGAAGTGAATGAAGAACAATATAATGCATGGCAGACTATTCAGAGAGGCCATGCTGTTGCAAACGGACTTCATGTGGTAGCTGTAAACAGAACAGGTGTCGAAGGACCAATGCAGTTCTGGGGAGGCTCTTTTGTATCTAATCCGTTTGGAAGAGTTCTTTATCAGGCTCCTCACAAGGAAGAAGAAATACATGTACAGGAGATTGATCTGGAAGGGTCAGAATACTACCGTACTCACTGGCCATTTTTAAGAGACAGAAGAATAGATTCTTATGAGCAGATTACAAGAAGATTCATTGACTAATTTATATCAGGAAATAACTCAAAAATATCCCAAAGATCTGGGATATTTTTTTCCGGCCGAATGGGCAAAACATTCAGCAACCTGGCTTAGCTGGCCGCACAAAGAAGCATCATGGCCTGGTAAAATAGAATCTATTTATCCGGTTTATTGTACTTTTATTAAAGAGGTTGCCAAAGGTGAAGTTGTAAACATCAATGTGAATGATGAAGCAATGAAAAAAAAGGCGGAGGCTTGCCTCCGGGCAGTAGGCGCTGATTTTTCGAATATCCGCTTTTTCATACATCCTACAAATGATGCATGGTGCAGAGATCATGGACCAGCATTCCTGATAAATCCGAAAGCTGATATAAAAAAGGTTATTGTTGACTGGGGCTATAACGCCTGGGGAGACAAATATCCGCCATATGACAAGGATGATGTTATTCCAACTTTGATTGGAAAACATTATAACCTACCGGTTTTCAATCCGGGTATTGTAATGGAAGGCGGATCAGTTGAGTTCAACGGACAAGGTACTGTACTTACAACTACCGCTTGTTTGCTTAATGAAAACAGGAATCCACATCTTTCTCAGGCAGAAATCGAAAACTTTCTTGTAAAATACTACGGCATAGAACAAATCCTATGGCTTAATGATGGTATTGTCGGAGATGACACAGATGGGCATATAGATGATATAACCCGCTTTGTAAATTCTGATACTGTCGTAACTGTGGTAGAGGAAAATAAGAAGGATGAAAATTATGAACTTCTTCAGGAGAATCTTAAAGATCTTAAAAAAATGAGATTGCTGAATGGCAAACAGTTAAATATACTGGAACTGCCAATGCCGTCTCCAGTGATTTTCGAAGATCAACGACTTCCTGCATCATATGCTAACTTTTACATTGCTAATGATGTTGTTGCTGTGCCTGTTTTTAATGACAAAAATGATCAGAAGGCACTGGATATATTGACAAAGGCATTTCCTGACAGAAGAGTGTTAGGGTTAGACAGTACAGATATCATCTGGGGACTAGGAAGTTTCCACTGTCTGAGTCAACAGGAACCATTGGTATAACTATTTGAACCAGTAAGTTTAATTTACGTTTCATATAAACGGAGGAATAGGATATGAAACTTTTAATTCTCTTACTGATATTTCTGGCAGTTCTTTATCTGGTTGCAACTACAGCGGTCTGGTATTTTCAGGAAAAGTTTATCTTCTTACCTGAAAAATTATCCAGAACTTTTGAATTCAAGTTTAAGCATCCATATAAAGAACTGTTCATTACCACTAAAGACGCGGTACTCAACGCGCTCTACTTTCAACACCCCTCAAGCAAAGGAATAATATTTTACCTTCATGGGAATGCCGGATCTATGAGAACATGGGCGGAAATCTCTGAAATATTCCTCTCAAGAGGATATAGCTTCTTCATATTTGACTATAGGGGCTATGGAAAAAGTACAGGAAAACTTTCTAAAAAAGATCTTTACAGAGACTCTTCTCTAATGTACGAATATGCTTCAAGGTTAGAGCCAGGAAAAAAAATGATCATCTATGGAAGATCATTAGGGTCTGGATTTGCTGCTAAACTGGCTATTCAGAAGAGACCGGAGAAACTTATACTTGAAACACCTTATTACAGTATGCAGGAAATGGCGAGATTACAAATGCCCTTTTTTCCGGTTAAGCTAATACTCAGGTACAAATTACCCACTTACAAATGGCTACCCAAAATCCAATGTCCCATTTTAGCCATCCACGGTACAGAGGATGAACTTATTCCATATGAACAGGCGTTTAAGCTAAAGCAATTCTTAAAAAAAACTGATTGTTTTGTCACAATTGAAAAAGGTATGCACGGAAATATTTCCTCATTTAGTATGTATCATACCAATCTTGATCAGTTCTTAACAAATGAAACAACCTAAAGTCTATTTCATCCCTGGGATGGGGGCCAACAAAGACCTCTTTGCCAATCAAAGAAATGCAGGATTTGAAATGGAAGTACTTGAATGGATAACGCCATATAAAGGTGAGTCCATTGAAGATTATTCCGTAAGATTGTCGGAAAGTCTCAATATAAACGAAGACTTTATTATTGCAGGCGTCTCCTTCGGAGGAGTGATAGCTGTGGAAATTGCTAAAAAATTAAACCCTCTGAAGACAATACTGATTAGCTCGGTCCCCACTTACCAGGAATATCCTTTACTTTTAAAATTCTTCTCAGGATTTCCCATATACAGGTTGACTCCTCCATCCATCTACAATAATAGCTTAGTTCAGAAATTCCTCCTATATAGTATGGGTTTTCAGACTGATGAAGGAAAGAGCTTATTTCTGAATATGCTGAAGACTACGAATCCTCTTTTTATTCAATGGGCTATTGATGCTCTTATGAAATGGAAAAACACCACCATTCCTCAATCCCTATTAAGGATACATGGAAAAGATGACAAAGTATTCCCTTTAAGAAATATTAAAGGAGCCTATTATATTCCCGGAGGTCATTCCATAATTCTTGAAGATGCTGAAAGTGTAAACAGCATTATACGTTTAGCAATTGAAAATACCTTAGTGGAAGATTATTCAAAGATTAGCTTTTGAAAAATTCATCAGATTTTTAAAGTGGCATTTTAAAATAATGTATTATTTTTATCAAATTTACTGACAAATTGTATACAGGATTGAATGAAAAATCATACCATTAAAGTAATTGCCACTTGCACCTATCAGACTGAAAAAGGTGAATGCGGAAAAAAAACCACACAAACTCATCCTTATTGTAATCACCATACAAAAATCGCTACTGGATTTTACGTTGCCAAGTCAGGCATAGAAGGAGCCGGTTATGGCCTTTATACTGACAGAGATCTGAAAAAAGGTACTACCCTTATGGAGTATACTGGTGAACACATTTCCACTAAAGTGTTTCAGGAAAGATACGGAGATGACGGCTTCGGATCCTATGCAATGACATTGAATAAATCTACCGTTATAGATGCAAGAGAGACATCAGCAGGTATCGCCCGTTATATCTGTGATTTTTTTAATTCCGGAAAAACTGCCAATGTAAAATTTGAATCTACCGGTAGACGTGTAGAGATTACAGCTATCAAAGATATCAAGGCTGGTGAAGAATTGCTTGTAAACTATGGCAGAGATATGAGAAGAGCTCTGGGCTTTTATAAAAAGAAAAAATCCTGATTTAACAAATCACTAAATATGAAGGTTAACTCTTTAGATGATAACCTTCATATCTTATGCGATGGTCTTTATATATTGGTAAATACGCCGGCACCAAAGTTTTAATTCATTGGACATTTCTCCTGTTGCTTTTATGGATCGGATTCTCCGCTTATAGACAAGGAGCAACACCTCCTGAAATATTACTGACTGTAAGTTTTATCTTAACGGTTTTTGTTTGTGTACTGCTTCACGAATTCGGCCACGCGCTGACAGCAAAGAAATTCGGCATCGCTACCAAAAAGATCACCCTCCTTCCTATCGGTGGACTGGCAAGTATTGAGCGTATCCCTGAAGATCCTAAAAAGGAACTTTGGATCACTGTCGCCGGACCAATGGTAAATATAATCATTGCTCTTTTGCTTTATCTTATATTAGGGAACAAGGTGATTATAGCAGGAGATCGTAATAATTTCATATCTGCAGACACTTTTTTTCAAAGCTTGTTTTGGATAAATGTTACATTGGTCATATTTAATATTATCCCTGCCTTTCCTATGGATGGAGGCAGAATACTAAGAGCTCTGCTTGCTATAAAAATGGGAAGATTCAGGGCAACTAAAATTGCCTCACACTTAGGCCAGTTTGTTGCCGTAGGATTCTTTTTTCTAGGTTTATTCTATAGCCCTTTGCTAATGTTTATAGCTGCATTCATTTTTTTTGGAGCATATGCAGAAAATATGTCAGTACAACAGATGGAATTTCTCAGAGGACATGTTGTGAAAGAAGCTATGATGAAACACTTTATTATCATTAATTCCCAAACAACCATAAAAGAAGCAGCAGACAAGCTTCTGGAAGGATGGGACCATAACTTCATCATTGCTGAGAATTCAGAAATTCAAGGAATTATAAAAAGAGATTCCTTATTCAGTAGTCTTAAATCCTATAATCCTCTTGCCCCCGTTAAAGATATTATGAAAACTACTTTCAGAACTTTTGAGGAACATGAGCAGCTTTCCAAGATCTATCACTTTATACAAGAAGACCCTACAGGATACTTTCCGGTATTAAATAACGGTGTACTTACAGGTGTTATAAATCTGGACAACTTAAACGAATTCGTAATAATTCAGTCTTCCTTAAAATATTAATTTCATCTGGCATAAAATTTTATTTGTCGATTTCTAAAAGCAAAAATCAATTCGCTGTAAAAATATTACATTAAAATAGGAATATCTTGACATTTTATTATCCTATAAATTAACCCAAAAGAAAAACCCATCGTAAAATTCATCATGATTGAAATATATTAGTTCCTTTTTATCGATAAAAACCATATATTTGAACATAACTTTAATGCTTTTCATTAGTTATTCCGGCTCCAAATACCGCCTTATAAAGATTCACCGGAGGAAACTAGTGTTCACTACATGTGTGGACTTGGTTTTTTTATGTGAATCGGGGGATGGCGGTTCCCAGGAGCATAAAGCCCAAGCTCCACACACTTGTTTAAAATTTCCGGAACTATATTTTTAACACCCACGTGGAAAAGTTTAAATCCATTTTATTGATTGAGGATGATGACATTTGTAATTTCATTACAACAAAATTCTTTTCCCGTTACCAAATCTCAGAACAACTACACAGTGTAAAGGACGGAGAACAAGCTCTGGATTTTCTCCGCTCCCAAAATGGTAAACAATCATTTCCTCAAATTATCCTGTTGGACCTGTTTATGCCTATCATGGATGGATTCGAATTTCTTGAAGAATTCAATCAGATAAAAGGCTCATTATGCCAATGTCCTGAAATAATTGTTCTTACCGTTACAACACGAAACAAGGACCTAGAAAAAGCAAGAAATCTCGGCATTAAGACAATACTCCATAAACCTTTCAATCATAACCACATAGCTCATCTAAAAACCCTTGTCGCAAAGGCAAGCTAAGGAGAACGGAATCTTACCACCATTTTTATCATAACAAAAATATCATCTATTTTATAAAAATTAAACTCTACGATTTTTAAAAGCAGGCTTATTTAACTTCCAGATTAAAACAGAAATCAAAGCCCATACCCTAAAAGTGACTCTGATATAATTTGACATTTATCTCCATCATGCCTTCTTGTATGCCTTCCTGATCCTAAGAAATACAATTCATTGTTCCTTCCCAATTACTTTGCTTAAAAATTCAAAAGGCTTTTCAAAGATTAAAGAAAATCCTTTAATCGAATTTATTAGTACATTTTTGTGAAGAAAAAAAATTATGATGTAATGACGGAAGTTTCTGATTATTGACAACAAAAATATTCAACGTTGTGGTTGAATAGCATTTAATTAAGAAGATAATTCTAATTTATCAATATGAAACGCTTGACAGTGGCAAGCGTAACAATGGTAGCATACAAAAGTAAACATTTAAGATAAAAAAAAGAGACCTGATCTTCAGGACTCTTTTTTTACATATTTTCAAGGCTTCAAAAAGCTAATGATATTAATAATAGTTACGGTCATCCATGATTTGCACAGTCCAATTATTAGCAAGCAATTCATTTTTCAGAAGTGTTCCTTGAGTTTTAGTTTTAGGATTTTTAACCAGAAATTTAAATCCATCAATTTTCTCCACTTCCCACTGCTCTGTATTTTCCGGATTTCTTAAAATATCTCCTACTTTAATGATTGTATCTTTTTTAATTACTTTCATAATTCACTTTTATATTTAACGAAATTAAACATTTTTTAGAAAATATCATCCCGGATATAATTTGAAATTTAAGGAAAATATTTCATTCTCTTAATTACCTGTATTCCAAAATCAAATCATGGAATACATTTTTCTGTAACGACGAAACTAAATATCTCCTTAAACTTTTTTAGTAAGGAAGTATTATTTCCATACTAACAAATACCTCATGGAAATTTTGAAAATTAGAAATATAAATCGCCTCTTATTTAATGCATTTCTTATTATTGGTGGTTTATATCTAGCCCGTCCATTTTTAATTCCTGTTACAATTGCAAGCCTCTTAGCTATGCTGCTATTACCTGTTGCCCGAAAACTGGAATCACTCGGAATAAAAAGGGCAATTTCTATAATTCTTTGCATTGTTTTGTTTATGCTTATTATTATGGGCATCACAACACTGCTATCTATGCAAGGATTTAATCTTGCAAAAAATCTGGAAGAAATTGAACAGCAGTTCAGACAAATCTTTGATGATATACAGGAATATATTCAAAGCAAGTTTGGAATGGAGAAGGCCAAACAAAGCAAAATAATCAGGGAGAAAACAGAAACCCTGCTTCAAAGCAGTACTAACCTTATTACAGGATTCCTTGGTGGGCTCGCTACCTTTGGACTGATAATGGTCTACACTTTCTTCTTTCTTTATTACCGTAATAAATTTTTTAATTTCATTCTAATGGTAAGTCCCAAGATCCTTCACCAACAAAATACTGTAATACTTAACCAGATAAGCAAGGTAACTCAGAGATACCTGACTGGAGTATCCATTGTGATATTAATTCTTGCAGTCATGAATTCTTCAGTACTCCTTCTATTGGGAGTGAACAATGCGATCTTTTTCGGATGTCTGGCTGCTCTTCTAAATGTTATTCCTTACATTGGAGTAATCATAGGAAGCCTTCTCCCCTTCATTATGACCCTGGTAACCAAAAATGAAATGGGCCCTGCATTAGTTGTACTAGGAGCACTTTGGTTTAACCAGGTTATTGAGAACAATTTGCTCACTCCATTTATTACCGGTTCTCAAGTAAGGGTAAACCCTTTATCAACAATTATGGCTTTAATCCTGGGAGGATTAATCTGGGGTGTCTTTGGTATGATCCTTTTTATTCCTTTAATAGGTATCATAAAGATAATTTTTGACCATGTAGAAGAGTTGAAACCATTAGGATATCTGATAGGTGATGATTCTGATGAAAAAGATAATAGCATTAAAAAAATCAAAAGGCTGTTCCAAAAAATTAAAGCCAAATTTTAAAGGAAAAAGCATCCTCCGGGCATAGATTGTTTTAAAAATTATCAACTCAGTAACATTTCAGTAGAGCACAAAAAAGCCCCGCAGATTTCGGGGCTTTTTTTTCATTATATTCTTTATCAATGTTATTCAAGACCGAAAGCATAATAATACTTTCCAGGGCTTCCGGGATAAACCCCTTCCAGCAAGATCCCTCCTTGTTGGGCTGAAAGCACCTCATTGAATTCGTTCAGGTCTTTAATTGGCTTATGGTTGATACCTGTAATAATAAAGCCTTCCTTCATATTCGTTTGTTCTGACAATATACCTGAGCCAAGAGATTTCACCTTAACTCCAGAGATGCCATATTTCTTCTTTTCCTGGTTGGTTAGATCTTCAAAATCCGCACCCAACTTCTCCTCTACTTCATTAACTTCCTTTTTGATCACTTCTACTTTACCCTGACTATTTTTCAATTCTACTTTAAATTCCTTTTCCTTGCCATCTCTTAAAACTGTCAGTTTAACATTGTCACCTGGATGATGGATTCCAATAAGTTCCAGAAGTTTTGCAGTTGAGCCTATTTCAACACCATCAATTGCAAGGATCACGTCTCCTGCTTTTATTCCTGCCTTAAATGCAGCGCTATTCTCTACTACACTTTCCACGTAAGCTCCTTTCAAGGATTTTAATCCAAGTGTTTTAGCCAGCTCAGAATCCATGTCCCTGATTACCACTCCAAGATATGCTCTGTGAACTACTCCATATTGTTTAAGATCTTCTATTACCTTGGCAACTATGTTGCTGGGAACTGCAAAAGCATAACCGGCATATGCACCTGTAGGGGTAGCGATAGCAGTAGTAATACCGATAAGATCACCTTCAAGATTTATTAAAGCTCCACCGCTATTTCCAGGATTAACAGCAGCATCTGTCTGAAGAAATGATTCAATTGCTGACTTATCCTGCAAAATACTGATGTTCCTAGCTTTAGCGCTAATAATACCGGCTGTTACAGTAGATGAAAGATTGAATGGATTTCCTACTGCTAACACCCAGTCGCCAACCTCAACAAAATCAGAATTTGAAAATGAAATAAAAGGCATATCAGATTCATCAACTTTTATCAGAGCAATATCTGTTGAAGGATCTGTACCAATGAGCTTCGCTTTATAACTTCTGTTATCGTTTAAGGTCACATTGATTTCTTTTGCTCCTGCAATAACGTGATCGTTAGTTACTATATATCCGTCAGGACTAACGATTACCCCTGATCCTGTTGCCATTTCCAGTCTTTGTTTTTCTTCCCTGGGCCTTCCCCAGAAATCATCACCAAAAAAATCTCTGAAGGGGCCCATATCATTATACTGTTTGCTGGCAGGAATAGCAGAATGAATATGCACAACAGAAGGTAAAGCCTTTACTGTAGCCGGCCGGAAATTAAGACCAGAACCATGCCCTTTATAGGTAGTGTCGGAAGTATGAGATTTTTTACTGTAAGAGACAATACTGCCATTACTACCTTTGCCCGTTAAAAAACGAGTGGCAATAATCGTTACAGCACTTCCAAGAATAGCTGCAAGAAATAAAGTTAAAAACCTGTTCATTAATTTTTATCCATTAAAAATGAATCTATACAGAAAAAATAAAAGTAGCAATTTATCAGGATATCTTCACGAGATCTGCATAATATAATCCGTCCAACCATTTGACATCAATCACCTGGTATTTGATATCTTCAAGGGATGGAGAGTTGCTGAGAAATATAAAGTCGTTAGGATGAATACCTTCTTTTGTATAGGCAATCTTCACTTTGTCTCCACCATCGGAAATTTCTGTAACCTCGTATCCTTCTGTAAGAGTAGATAATCTCATAATATAAAATATATGTTTCTGGGAATTTATAATATGTCTGGTTTTAAATTAACCCCATAGAAAGACAATTGTTGACAAGCATTCCATTTAAATATTATAAACAACTTCCTTAGAAACAATTATTAATTATAGAGCCACCATATCCTTCATTTTCCATAGCAAATAAAACAGGTTTAACATTTCCTCAGATCCGCTGTTTTGATTTAACAATTTTAAAAAATATGCAAAAAAATCTAAGCGGAATTAAAGTCGCCGTGCTTGTGGACAACGGATTTGAACAAGTAGAGCTGACTGAGCCAGTTAAAGCCTTAAGGGAAGCCAATGCAATTGTAGAAATTATTGCTCCTGAGAAGCAAATCAAAGGATGGAATCTGAAAGATTGGGGTGATGCAATAACTGCTGATATCCTTCTGGATGAAGCTAACCCTGATAATTACGATGCTTTAATTTTACCAGGAGGTGTAATGAATCCGGATTTTTTAAGGATAAAGAAAAATGCCATTGAATTTGTAAAAACCTTTGTGACTGCTCAAAAACCTATAGCGGCAATTTGCCATGGACCATGGACCTTAATAGAAACAGGTTTAATCAAAGGTAGAAAACTTACGTCATATCCTTCCCTAAAAACGGATCTTATAAACGCAGGAGCAACCTGGGTAGATGAGCCCGTCGTAACAGATAAAAATCTTATTACCAGCAGAAAACCTTCGGACCTTCCAGCTTTTGATGATCGAATCATTAATACTTTATCTACTCTGATCCCTTCTGCGAATAATACAATCAGCAGACCACCAGTAAAGGGGGAGAAAATTGAAGATATCAAGTCAAAAGATAAGGTGAAAAAATAAGCTGATTTTGTTAAAAATATTTAATTCCTGCCGAACAAAAACCGGGATCTTTCATTTAGCAATTATACATAAAATGTAAAGAGCACCAGCTATTTACCTAACTCAACCAATATCATAAACCTGCTCTCAAGGCAGGTTTATTTTTTCTTCCTGCTAAAAATAATCTTAGAACATTGGCACTAGTCTGACTTACAAGATCGTAAGCATCATTTACCGATTCTTTCAATGTCATAGGGCCATTTTGAAATGGGATAATACATGTAATTCCATGCTTCAACAGTTCCTCAGCGCCAGGTGCAGCATATCCGGTAAGCAGGAATACAGGAATTCCATGCTTTTGACCGATTTTACCCACGCCCAGTGGCAACTTGCCCGAAAGCGTTTGTAAATCCGATTTGCCTTCTGCAGTAAAAATAATATCGGCATTTTCTAGTTTATCTTCCACCTTTGCAAGTTCTGCTATTAAAGGAAAACCTGATTTAATAACTCCACCACAAAAAGCAAGGATACCTGCCCCCAAACCTCCTGCTGCACCCGCTCCTGCAATGTTATCAATCTCCGTACCCATTTGTTCTTTTATAACGGAAGCATAATTAGAAAGATTTTTATCCAGAATAGCAACCATCGCTTCAGTAGCCCCCTTCTGAGGACCAAATACTCGGGATGCCCCATTTGAACCTGTTAAAGGATTTGTTACGTCCGAAGCAATCGTGAACTCCGCACTTTTCAGAGCATCATGAATCCCTGAAACATCTATATCTACAAGGTTCATAAGGGCTCCACCTCCCTTTTGCAGTTCCTTGCCCAGTGCGTCAAGTAAAGAAACCCCTAAAGCCTGAGCCATCCCAGCACCTCCATCATTGATACCGCTTCCTCCAAGACCAATTATAAATTTCCTTATTCCTTTGTTCAGCGCATCTGCAATCAGTTCCCCGGTACCAAAGGAAGTTGTTATCATCGGATTCCTATCTTGTTTATTGAGGAGAGCAAGCCCGGAAGCGGCCGCGGTTTCTATTACTGCAGTCACTTGATCACCCAAAATTCCATAAGATGCTTTTATACGCCTCATAAGAGGATCATGAACCAGCACTTCAACCTTATAACCGCCAGTAGCATGAACCAAAGCATCTACTGTGCCCTCCCCTCCATCAGCAAGTGGACAAGAGATTATTTCAGCATCTGAAAAGACATTTCTGATACCATTAGCCATTGCATCAGCAACTTCAAATGCACTTAAAGATTCTTTCAGGGAATCAGGCATCAAGACTATTTTCATTCTTCTTCCTCCGGATGACTGCAACAAGGACCTTCATGAACCTTCCTGACCCACTCCTCCTGCTCCTCTGACAAAGATTTGGTTTTAGGAACCGAGCAATGATCACAATCATTTCCATGTTCATCTATACCGCGTCCTTCACATAAAGGACAAACATACCCACATCCTGCCATTACTATATAAAATTAGCTTTACTTAAAATATCACGTATAATCATGGTCGCATGCACTCTGGAATTTTCAATGAACCATTTATGAGTTTCCATACCACCACAAACAACTCCTGCGAGATAAATACTTTTTACATTTGATTCCATTGTATGCTCATTGTAATATGGGATCTTTAAATCGCCTGAATGAAATTCAATACCGGCCCTAGTCAACAAGCTAAAGTCAGGATGGTAGCCGGTCATAAGCAACACAAAGTCATTCGCTATGGTGACTATTCCATCTTGCGTTTTTATATCCGCTTCAGTTTCTCTTATAGAAATCAGTTCTGCATTAAATAAAGCTTTTATTGAATCCTCCTTTATCCTGTTTTCTATATCAGGTTTCACCCAATACTTAACTCTGTCACTTATTTCTGGCTTTCGGACAACCAGGGTGACCTCAGCTCCTTTTCTGTAACATTCCAAAGCTGCATCGATTGCAGAGTTTGCCGCTCCCACGACTATAACTTTACTGAATGAGAATGGATGGGGCTCTTTATAATAATGAAAAACCTTTGACATATGCTCTCCATCAATCCCGCAACTAATAGGATGATCATAAAAGCCTGTAGCAATGATTATATGTTTTGAATGATAGATTCCTTTTGAAGACTGGATTTCGAACAAATCATCATTGCTTCTATTAATTTTTTGTACCTCTTCATAAAGTTTTATTTTAAGACGGAAATATTCCAGCACTCTGCGATAATACTCAAGGGCCTCATCCCTTATTGGTTTACCACTTATGGAAACAAAAGGTACTGCCCCTATCTCCAGTCTTTCAGAAGTAGAAAAAAAACGCATGTTCAAAGGATAATTGTAGATGGAATTTACCAAAGCTCCTTTTTCAAGTATCAGGTATTTCAACCCTGCATTCTGAGCCTCAATGCCGCAGGCCAAACCTATTGGCCCTCCCCCGATTACAATTATATCATATAGACTCATATTCAAAACCTTATTACAATTTACCCAAGCAACATCATACTAATTTAAAGGTTTTATTTATATTCGTAAAAACTTTTATATGGCACAAACACCCAGCAATATGCTTCCTCTCGGAACTATTGCACCGGATTTTACGCTTTTAGACACCGTTTCAGGGAAAGACTTAACTCTAAGTCA
Source organism: Bacteroidota bacterium (assembly GCA_023428135.1). GTDB lineage: Bacteria > Bacteroidota > Bacteroidia > Cytophagales > Cytophagaceae > Sporocytophaga. Next base: position 158,216 of record JAEYZG010000062.1, read on the forward strand.
GATCAAATCTCAGAAAGCTACTGTAATCATGTTCATCTGCAATCATTGTCCTTTTGTAAAACATGTGAACAACGAACTGGCAAGTTTGGCTAATGATTATATTCCAAAGGGAATTTCATTTATTGCAATCAGTTCCAACGATGCCGAAAAGTATCCTGCTGATGCTCCCGATGAGATGACTAAAGCAGCAAAAAACCTTGGCTACCCCTTTCCTTATCTGTATGATGAAAGTCAAAAAGTTGCTAAAGCATATGAAGCTGCCTGCACACCTGACTTTTATATATTTGACAAGAATCTTTCTCTTGTATACAGAGGTCAACTCGATGATTCAAGGCCGTCAAACTCTTTACCTGTTAATGGTAAGGATATCCGTAGGGCTCTTGATCATTTATTGAACAACAAAGAGGTTGACAGTAATCAGAAACCAAGTATCGGATGCAATATCAAATGGAAAATATAATGTCTGAAGATAAATTCTGTTACGATTATCCCAGAGCTTCTGTCACTACAGATTCGGTAATTTTCAATCTGACTTCTGGAGCATTGAATCTTCTATTAATTGAGAGGAAACATGATCCGTTTAAAAACTGCTGGGCACTTCCCGGGGGATTCCTTGAAATGAATGAAAACGGCCTGGAGTGTGCAAAAAGAGAATTACTTGAAGAAACTGGGCTGATAGTAAGTACCATGGAGCAGACAGGCACCTATACAGATGTAAACAGAGACCCAAGGGGCAGAACCATCTCCATTGCTTATACAACATTAATTACAAGCAAAGAAAATCTGAATGCCGGAGACGATGCGAAAAACGTTGAATGGTTTTCACTTTTTGACTTACCATTGCTCGCTTTCGATCATTTAAAAGTAATTCAGGACGCTGTATTCTTTTTTCAGGTAAGATTAAAATCTGGCCAATTGCCCGTTTTTTTAAAAAGTCTCAATAATCGGCAACTGGAAGAACTTCAGAATATTGCAGCTGAATATCTGCAATAAAGTCCCAAAACTTACGTTAGCCAAAACCCGTACAATAAGGATATTTTTGTAGTTGAGGGGGAAATTCATATGAAGGATTCTGTAAAACTTAAAATCCTCTTTCCTATACTGGGTCTATTGTTAGTAGTTCTTGCAGCCGCCTCCATTTACTCTATCATATATTCTCAAAAAATCAAGGAAGAATTCAGGGCTGTTGGGGCATCCTATAATGTCATCAATCACCTGGATAACCTTGTGCTGTTGCTTTCAGAAACAGAGGGCAATCTGAGAGGATATATTCTTTCTTCAAATATTCATTTTCTTTATGAATATAAAGACAATGCAAGAAAAACTAAAGCAGAGATAGCCATTTTAAAATCTCTGGTAAAAACAAACCCACCTGTATATCATAGAATAAAATTTATTGAGGAACTTTTTGAGCAAAGAATTAAAGAGATTGACAGGCTTGTAGATAAAGATGCAATCAGAAAAGGACACCAGCGCCTTACTTTTGAAAAGCTTTCCTACTCACGTGACCTGAAAATAAAAATACGGGAAGAAAAAAAATTAATAGAATATCTTGAGAAAAAAACTTTAATCAATAAGCAAATCCAGGCAACCTCTACCTTAAAGTTTATAAGCATTGCCATTATATTTTCCGGAATATCTGCGCTGATTACATCTCTGATGATTGTTTATATCTTTTACAGAGAATATAAGTTTCAGCAAAGACTAAAAAATGAATTGGCAACATTAAACGAAAGTAAAAACAGATTTTTCTCAATTGTCAGTCATGACTTACGCGGACCAATTAATTCTGCACTTGTATTATCTACATTTTTAAAAGATCAAAATCACGTCAATGAGGATGAATCCGAAACCATCTTCTTTCTTCATAAGAGTCTGGTAAAAATTCAGAATCTGCTGGAGATCCTTTTAAAATGGGCCAAACTACAAATGAATGAGCTCGTTTACAGGCCTGAAACTTTTTCCATGAAAGATGTGGTATGTGCAACAGCCGAATATCTTTCTCCTTTGTTTTCAATGAAAAAGATTTCCATAGATATTAAAATACAACCCAAAATTAAGGTTTATGCGGATAAAAATATGGTCGAAACCATCCTGAGAAACCTCATCTCTAATGCAATCAAATATTCATCCGAAAATGATACTGTAACAATAGATGCCTTTAAAGAAAATGGATTTGTAACTCTTTTTGTAAAAGATTGTGGAATTGGCATTGCCAATGATTTACTACCAAAATTATTCAGCATAGATCATAAATATAGCTCCAAAGGGACCGCAGGAGAAGAAGGTACCGGCCTTGGACTAAAATTATGTAAAGAGTTTGTTGAGAAAAACGGAGGTAAAATCTGGGTAGAAAACAATGAACCTAAAGGTACCACCTTCCTATTTACTTTGCCCGCATCCTATTAATTTTTTTTATTTAAAGATCTTTACCTTATTCATTCTAAAAATCGAAGTACTTTGTTTCCCTTTCTTTTTTAACTTAGGCTTCAATTAAATTTTTATGATTGACATTAAGAGGAATTTAAAAAGTTATAAATATGCAGTAAAAGGCCTGAAGCATCTGCTGATGTTTGAAAACAATGCTCGCATTCATTTGGCTGCCTCTGTTTTTGTCCTGGCTTTATCGGCCTATTTCAGGATCGAAAAAGCTGAATGGCTATGGATTATATTGGCAATAACCCTGGTATGGACAATGGAACTTTTGAATACAGCAATTGAAAAAATAGTTGATTTTATCTCCCCTGAATTTCATCCTGCAGCTGGCAAAATAAAGGACTTAGGTGCCGCAGCTGTATTAATAGCAGCCATCTTCGCACTTATTGTCGGACTGATAATTTTCTCAAAATATATATTATAATTTTCCCTTAAAGCAAAAAAGACCTCCGCTCAGGGAAGTCTTTTAATATCTGTTTATATTTTGATCTTATCTGTTCAGCAATTTATAAGTTGCTGCCGCCGTCAATCCCCCAGCGAAGTAAATTCCCATTGAAAGTAATCTTTGTTTAAATGTAGAACCTACAAACTCTTTACCAAAGCCTAACAGGCCAGGTAAACTTAATGTTCCTGCTCCGGCACCCAAACCAAGAAGAGAACCACTCACTAAAGGCGTTTTACCGGAAGCTGTCATGCTATAATATATACTATTAAACAACAAATCACTTCCCAAACTTAAACCAAAGAGCTTTTTCTTTCCGGGACTTGCCAATCCAACTGCCTTGAGACCCTTTTTTATCGCTTTCATTCCGAATAAATCCACCTTTGGAGCCTTTGTGGTATACTTTTGCAATCCCTGATTTGCGGCAGTAAGTGCCAATGCACCTGCCAGACCACTTATTAATGCTTTTGATCTGCTCATATCTCTTCCCTTCAATACTTATTTAAAAACAGACCAGAGAATTAAAATGTTCGATTTAAACAGCCTTAAGAAGAGCAGGCTTGCCTTCCAGCTGAAGTTTATTATCGATAGCCAGCTCACTTGATATATATTTAGCCTTCACAACATCAATCAGTTTTTCCAATTGCTTTTCAATCTGATCTACTTTTGAAGCATCCCCTGTAGCCCTGATGATCATTTTATTCAAACCACTGGGATCTCCTCCTGAAATCTCCATAAAATCTATATCAAATCCTCTTCTTTCAAAAATTAAAGCTGTCCTGATCATGATTCCGGGCTTTTGGTTTATTGACAGGGAAAATATATGCTGCATAGGTTTAGTTATTAAGTTCTTTTATCTGATTTGTTTTATTATTTATATTAAATAAAGAATGAGGAATAATCTCTGATTCTAGGTACTTCCTTCCGGCATTTCCATTTTCACAGTAGGAGCCTCCATTATCATATGTTCAACAGACATACCTGCTGGTACCATTGGATAAACATTATCATCTTTTACCACTTCTGCATGTATCAGACATGGTCCTTCATTATAATCAAATGCTTCTTTTAAAACTGCTGTAACTTCTGAAGGCTTGCTTATGTGAAATCCTTTTACACCATAAGCTTCAGCGAGCTTTACAAAATCAGGATTTACAACCATATCTACGCCGCTATATCGTGAATCAAGGAAAAACTCCTGCCATTGACGCACCATTCCCAGGTATTTGTTATCAACAACCAGAATCTTTACCGGTAATTTATGAATAGCTGCGGTAGAAAGCTCTGCAAGAGTCATCTGAAAACCTCCATCACCAACTATTGCAAGAACTTTATGATCAGGTTTACCCAGCTGAGCACCTATCGCTGCAGGAAAGCCAAATCCCATTGTCCCTGCTCCCCCTGACGAAAGCCATTGATCAGGAGTATCTGTCAAATAATACTGAGCTGCCCACATTTGATGCTGTCCTACATCCGTGGAGACTATAGCTTTACCCTCAGAAATTTTATAGGCTTCTTCAATAACATATTGGGCCCTAAGAGGCTCATCTTTGGAATATGTAAAGGGAAATTCTTTTTTATATTGATTTAATTTATCCAGCCATTTTTCGGTATCTAACTTTTGAACCATTGGTATAAGCATTTTTAGCACTTCCTTGGCATCGCCAATAGCATAAGCATCGGGAGTCACTATTTTGCCTATTTCCGCCGGATCAATATCAATGTGAATTTTCTTGGCATTGGGACAAAACTTTTTGGGATTTCCGTTAATTCTGTCATCCCATCTGCTGCCGATGGACATAATAAGGTCACACTCTAACATGGCTTTGTTGGAATATACTGTTCCATACATTCCTACCATTCCAAGGGAAAGCTCATGTGTTTCCGGAAAAGATCCCTTACCCAATAAAGTAGTGGTTACCGGTGCTTTAAGTTTTTCTGCCAGTTGTTTTACCTCTTCATCAGCTTTAGCAATCAATGCACCATGCCCTACTAGTAACAACGGTTTTTTAGATTTCAGGAACAGATCAGCTATACTTTGTACAGAACTCTGGTCAGGTTTTGAAGGCACTTTATAACCTGGTAATTCAAAATTATCCTTAATCTGCCCTTCAAAAACGGCAGAAGTAATATCCTTCGGAAGATCTATCAAGACTGGGCCTGGTCTTCCTGAATTAGTTATATAAAACGCTTCTTTTACTATCCGGGGAATATCAGAGGTCCTTTTTACCAGGTAATTATGTTTTACTGCAGGCATTGTTAAACCAAACACATCTGCTTCCTGAAAAGCGTCCATTCCCAGCAAACTTGTTATAGTCTGCCCTGTAAGGACTATCATTGGAACAGAATCCATCTGGGCTGTCAAAATACCAGTAATAGTATTGGTAGCACCAGGTCCACTTGTCACAAGCACTACTCCAGGTTTACCGGTTGCTCTTGCATAACCGTCTGCCATATGGGTTGCTCCTTGTTCATGCCTGGTTAATATAAGTTTTATTTTAGAATCATATAAAGCATCAAAGATCGGAATAGCAGCCCCGCCAGAATACCCAAACACATACTCCACCCCTTCTCTTTCAAGGCAATCTACCAGCATTTGAGCACCATTCTTTTTTACTTTTTCCATGTGGTGAATTTTTTATCAGATAAACAATCGAATAACAGCCACAAATATATTGTCTGTTTCTTAGCACATTTTTTTTATTTCAATTTTAATACGTTTTCCAAAATAATTAAAATAAACACAATTAACTTAAAATCAAACCAATATAAAATATATTTCTACTAATCTAAACTTTCAACGTATTATATAGAGTTTTCACAATAACTCTTCTACAAATCCAATTTTATCAGTTAGATTTGTACTATAATTCAGGTAATTAATTAAAAAATAACTACGGTGGCCAGAATAAAATCAAGAAGTCTTTACGAACTTGTAAAATCCATGAGCAAAAATGAAAAAAGGTATTTTAAGCTCTTATATGGAGGTTCCGGGAATGGAGAAGACAAAAAAATGCTGATTCTGTTCGACTACATGAATAAGCAGAAAGAATTCGACGAAGATTCTATTGCTGACAGGCTCCCAAGTCTCAAAACCGAGCAGCTTTCAAACATGAAAGCATACCTTTATGACAAGTTGCTTCAGGCTATCCGATTATTTAATGCTCCTAAAATTCTGGATCTCCAGATAAGGGAGCAGATTGATTATGCTCAGCTGCTATTTTCAAGAAGGCTTTACACACAAGGGATGAATTCATTGAAAAAAGCAAGAAAAATGGCATTGGTACACGACAACCTTGAATTGCAACTGGAGATCATCAAACTTGAGAAAAGTGTGCTAATGCAGACTATTGATCATGACACCGTAGATAAAGTTGACAGAATCATTGAAGAAGCGAGAACAATAAATAAAAGGATTAATAATATTAATACCTTTTCTAACCTGTCCATAAAGCTTAATTCATTCTATACTAAAATCGGCTATATCAGAGACGAGGCTGACTTTCTAAGAGTCAAAGAATTCTTCAATTCCAACATTCCTGACTTTACTGAAGAAGAATTATCAATTTCTGAAAAACTGAATCTTTATAAACTTTATGTAGGGTATTATTTATTTATACAGGATTTCAGAAATGGTTATGAGTATGCCTTAAAACTTGTTAAACTTTTTGATACTCATGACGAGCTTAAAGAAACAAGCACAGAGCAATACATTAAAAGCCTTAACAACCTGCTCATCGCACAGTACAAGCTGGACATGTACAACGAATTTGTTGAAACAAACAAAATCCTGCATTCAATTGCAGCAGACCATAACCATTCACAAAACGAAAGCATAAGAATCAGGCTGCTTAAATATTATTATATCCACGAAATAAACAAATACTTTATCACAGGAGATTTTACCAAAGGGGTCGATGTATTAATGAAAAGCCCTGACACTAAAATATACGAGCTTCTGGAAGTTGTAGACAAGCATTCGGAATTGATCATCAACTACAAGTTATCCTGTCTGTATTTTGGAGCAAGTGATTTTCACGGTGCATTGAAATGGCTGAACAGAATTATCAATATTCCTGATGGTGATATAAGGGAAGACCTACATTGTTTTGCAAGAATACTTAATCTTATTTGCCATTATGAACTGGGCAATTATGATGTAATCAAATATTATATTATTTCCACCTATCGATTCCTACTCAAGAAAGAGGATCTGCATCTTTTCCAGAAATTCATACTAAAATTCCTGAAAGATCTGAATCAGAACACCAGAGATAAAGAACTGTACGAGCGATTTGTACGCCTCAAATCGCAGTTAATTCCATTAGTTAACAGCACCTACGAAAAGCGTGCATTCATATATTTTGACATTATCTCCTGGCTGGAGAGTAAAATAGAAAAGAGACTTATCCAGGATGTGATTCAGGAAAAAGTCTCTTTAAAATACAAGTCAGACAAAGCATCATAAAAGAAGAAAGGATCAACATCCTTTCTTCCTGCATTTATCAATAGCCATTCCTATTTTAACAATGCCAAGGAGTATTTCTTCTTCAGAAGCATTAGAAAAATTAAGCCTCATAGCATTTTCCTTTTTAATGCTGGTGCAGAATTCAGCTCCCGGAACAAACAGCACTCCTGCTCTAATTGACTCTTCAAGTATATCTTTAACAGGATATTCATCGGGTAATTTAACCCACATAAACATCCCTCCTTCAGGCTGAAATACCTCAGCTGTATTGGGGAAAAACTCCAGTATAAGAGATCTCATGAGATCACATCGTTTACCATATTCTTTATGAAGAAGGGTTAAATGATCTTCTATACCATATTCACGGAGAAATTCCGAAACTATCATTTGCGATAGCATATTGGTATGCAAATCACTTGCCTGCTTGGCAAGCACAAGCTTATTAATAATTTCCTTATTCGCAATGATCCAACCTAGTCTCAGACCGGGAGAAATCATTTTTGAAAATGAACCAAGATGAATGGTCCTTTTTTTATTTAATGTCAATAAGCCCGGAAGCACTTTACCTTTGAATCTTATATCACCATATGGATCATCTTCCACAAAAAGAAGCTTCTTATCATCAAGGAGCCTGGCAAGCTTCATCCTCGTCTCTGCCGAATATGTAATTCCTGTAGGGTTCTGGAAATTAGGAACTCCATAAATAAACTTACCTTTAACAGCAGGACTTTTTTCTTTAAGCTCTTCAACATCTATTCCCTGAAAGGTTAAGGAAACTGGTATAAACTCAGGCTGATAAGCAGAGAATGACTGAATAGCTCCAAGGTAACCAGGATTTTCCATAAAGATCTGATCACCTTTATTGATAAATATTTTAGCTATGAGATCCAAGCCCTGCTGAGAGCCGCTTGTAATCAATATCTCATCGGGTGAAACATCAATACCACGCTTCTTCCTATACCATTTAACAATCCATTCTTTTAATGGCAAATACCCTTCTGTAATATTGTATTGAAGGGCTTTGGCTCCATCCTCTTTAATAACTTTATTAGTGATCTCCTGCAAAGCCGTAATCGGAAAGAACGCTGCATTGGGCAACCCGCCTGCAAAAGAGATAAGATCTTTGGAAGAGGCTACTTTCAGGATCTCTCTGATAAAGGATACAGGAATGGATTTGGTCCGTTCCGAAAATTCATAAAACTCTGTTTCAGTTTTCATAATATTTAAATATTTGATTTTCTTTTGTATTAAATAAAAAAGCCCCGAATGTGAATCCGGGGCTTACATGTATCTTCATATTAATAAATGCATGCTTTACCCGGGGGAATTATCCGCAAGGACTGCCACTGACGCGACCACGGCCAGAGTTATAATGCATGAAATAGTATTGATATATAGTGAATTCATTTTTTTAATTAAATAAAAGGTATTAAAACAGAAAAGCCCCGAACTTAGGTCCGGGGCTTCATCCTTATATTTTTATATTTATACAATGGATTACTTTCTCCGGACCTTAGGCCTGGCTGCCACGACTAGTGCAACGACAGAGAAAGTATTTTTCATTGATTATTTCTAATAGTATATTTAGCAAAAATAGTTTTTTAAATCTTAAGTTTAAAATTCTAAGACAATTATTTTTTATATAAGCTGATAAACGCGAATCCAAAACATGAATAAAGATCTTCTAAAGTTTCTAACACAATTAAAGAGAAACAATAACAAGGAGTGGTTTGATAAAAACAGAACAACCTATGATGCACTAAGGAAAGATTTTGTAGCTTTTGTGCAACAGGCAATTAATGATATAGCGGACTTTGATGATAAGATAAAAAGTATAGAAGCAAAAAATACCATATTCAGAATCAACAGAGATATTCGTTTCTCAAAAGATAAAACACCATATAAGAAGAACTTTTCGGCATTTATAAGCATAAAGGGCAGGAAATCCTTTGGTCCCGGATATTATATCCATATTCAGCCGGGAGACCAGAGCTTTATAGCTGGTGGCGTATATATGCCGGAAAAAGATATGCTTGAAAAAATACGTCAGGAAATAGACTACAACGGAAAGAACCTTTCAAAAATATTAAGTAAAGCAAGTTTTAAAAATACATTTGGAACTATGGAAGGAGAAAAACTGATAAGAGCTCCCAAAGGATATGACGAGGAAAACCCACACATTGATCTTCTAAAGTATAAAAGCTTTATAGTATCTAAAGGGATTACTGATAAAGAAATTGAAGAAGGGAAGTTAAAAGGTTTGATAAAAAAATACAGTAAAGAAATGCTGCCATTTATAGAGTTCCTCTATCCTGCAGTAATTGAAGAATAGTTAATTCATAGACACCGATGGCATAAAACCTGAAGCATGGAAAGCCAATGGAAAAACAGCGTATTTAAAATAGGAATAGAGAGGAAATGTCGACAATATATTTTTAATTTCTTCTTCGCTCTTGGCTTTTATATTGACCCACAACCGTGTTCTGTCAAGAGATAACGAATAAGAAAGTACAATACCCTTGCTGACCAGATTATTGATATGATCCTTTTGAAGCGGAACAAGCTTCATAAAGTTCTCATCAAAATTGATGGGAAAGGATATATCAACCAGATATTGCATGTTTTACTTTTTAATATTAAACGGCAAAGGGTAATAAAATGATAGAGATCTTGATTTTTTTTCAGGAAAAAACCAAAGATACTACATCTAAAAAAACAAAAACTACACAAGTGCAAATAAATCAACAACTTGTGTAGTTTCATATTATATTAATCAACCGTTTATTTTTTCAGTTTGTAACCAACCAATTTATTTCTGAAAAAAGTAGGAACCAATAAAAGATCTTCAGAAGGAACAAATTCTATATCAGCAGTATTTACTTTCTGTTCTTTTGAATCAATCAGCTTTTGTGATTTTCCATCAGAAATATAATAAATACCGCCTTCCCAGTCAGAAACAATAAAATCATTTCCGGTACCAACATATTCTACACCATCGCCCATACCAATACCTGTAGCCAATACAGTATCTTTTTTAGTATTCATGTTGATAGCTTTAAAATCGCTGCTTCCCATGGATGCTAGATATAATGTGCTATCTTTAATAAAGATACCGTTTGGTTTATTCAGATTTTGGTCAGTGAATAATGAAACCTTACCATTTTCCAGTTTGTGTATTTTATTGGTCTCACTGTCTGAGAAATAAACAACACCCTGAGGAGTAACGAATACATCATTTAAGAATTTTGCGCCAGGAACGGCATATGTCTTTACAATTTTACCTTTGTCAGTATCAATTTCAACCAGCTTATTAATGTCAGTAACATAAAGGATGTTTTTATTAAGACCAAGTCCTTTAGGGGCGCTAAGCCCTTTTACCCACTCCAGGTTTTCGATTTTTCCGTCAAGACTTACTTTAGAGATAAAACCATTATTATCAGCTGCAGTAGGATCACCGTTAACATTAGAAACGTACAATATTTTTTTACCTTCATCAAAAATTACAGATTCAGGAGTTTTCAAAGTGGTATCAGAAGACCAAATCTCTTCTAGTACAACTTTAGGTTTCTGATCTTCTACAACTGTGACGGTGTCTACATCGTGGCTCGCCGGTTCCTGCTTCTTGCTTTCACATGAAATGAGGAGTACAAGTAAAAAGTTCAAAAAAAGTAAACTGATCTTTTTCATAATAACGAATTTTTCAAATGGTTTTATAATAGATGATAATTTTAAAACTTAATGGAGCTGCCACGAAGGGTTTTGCATAACTTCTAATTGGAGAATTTGTTTTCGCCAAAAGTTGAAATAATACTTTTTTACCAATACACTTCGTTACAGAAATAGAAAATAATACACTAATTTATATACAGGAAAGTGATAATTGCAAGATGAGCCATCAATGTTTAAACTGCCCCAAAATTTCGATCCAATAACATATTGAATAGCTTTCGTAAAAGCAATGTAAAGAAAAGTTTACAGGTAATTTTCCTGATTAAAAATGCGAAAAAAGCTATTTACAATCAGGTAAAATAAATTTACTGACTATCAGTAACTTACCACAAACTCAATTCTAATTTTTCCTTTACTTTATTAATTTCTTACATTTAAGGTAATTTTATTAATAAGTTGATTGTTAAAGCATATTTAAACATAATTTTTACAACAGGTGATTATTTAAAATTTATTTTATTTCCAAAGTAGCCTTCTTAGATATTTGATTCGTAAAAACATCCGATTAAAATTATTATGAGTTCTGAAAAAGTTGACGTACTGGTAATAGGAGCAGGTCCTTCCGGCGCCGTGGCCGCATCTATTATCCATAAGCATGGATTAAAAGTTAAAGTTGTTGAGAAACTGAAATTTCCTCGTTTTGTAATCGGAGAAAGCCTGCTTCCGAGATGTATGGAGGCCCTTGAAGAAGCTGAATTACTTGAAGCAGTGAAGGCAAAAGGGTTTCAGCAAAAGTCTGGAGCTAAATTCGTGAAAGACGGAAAAATTTGTGATTTTAACTTCTCAAACCAATTTACCCAAGGATGGACCTGGACCTGGCAAGTACCAAGAGCTGATTTTGACAAAACACTTACGGATGAAATGGAGCGTAAAGGTATACCGGTTTTGTTTGAAACAGGTGTTACTGATATAAAATTTAACGGCAGCGACAGTATTACTACAATTGAAGATAAGGACGGAAAAACAAGTACTATAGAGGCCAGATTTATAGTAGATGCAAGTGGATATGGAAGAGTAATTCCTAAATTATTCAATTTGGACCAACCATCAAACCTTCCGGCCAGAAGAACCTTGTTTGCGCACACTGTAGACGTAAACAGATTTGTAGATGAGGAACCAAACAGAATTACTATTGTCTCTCATGAACCGGGAGTATGGATCTGGATCATCCCATTCTCGAATGGCAATACATCGGTTGGCTTTGTGGGTGACACACAATTCTTTGACAGGTTTACAGGGACGCCCGAAGAACGCTTCAGAGCGATGATCAAAACTCAGCCACACACACAGAGAAGGTTTGACGGAGTTGATTTTGTATTCGAGCCAAGAACTCTGGAAGGCTGGTCTGTAACTACCAATAAATTCTATGGAGACGGGTTTGTACTTACAGGAAATGTTACGGAGTTCCTTGATCCTATTTTCTCTTCAGGAGTAACACTTGCAACTGTTTCAGGTGCAACTGCAGCAAACCTGGTAGTAAAAAAACTTAAAGGCCAAAATGTCGACTGGGAAAAAGAATTTATGGAGCCAACTATGCAGGGGGTTAATACATTCAGAAGTTATGTAATGGGCTGGTACGATGGAACCCTTCAGGACATTTTCTTTGCCCCTAAACCTGATGACGAAATTAAAAAGCAGATATGCTCAGTGCTTGCAGGTTATGTATGGGATTTAAATAATCCTTTCGTGAAAAAACACGACAGGGTAATAAAGAATCTTTCGCATCTTATCCGATTAGAAGAAGGAGCGAATTAACCTTTGAAACAGATCATTTCATTAAGTTATATATTTGAAAGTCAGAAGATGCAACTCTGTTCTAGGGTTGCATTTTTTATTTTACTCATTTCATTTTTAATAAATCCGGCTTATTCCCAGCTTACAAGAGTCACAGGTAAGGTAATTGATGCCCAAAGTAAAGAACTTATTCCTTTCGCAAGTATTTACTTTTCCGATAAATCAAAAGGAACTGTTTCTGATTTTGAAGGAAATTTCATAATTGAAACATCCACAGGGCCAGATAGCCTTATTGTCACAAGTGTAGGATATTCAGTAAAGAAACTCGCAATTCAAAAATATCAGGTACAGCAAATCAATATCCTTCTGGAAGAAGAAGTTGGCAGCCTCAATGAAATTACAGTTTCTGTCACTGAAAATCCGGCATACAGAATTATAAGGAATGTTATCTCCAACAAAAAAAACTTCAGAAGAGAGACCATTAAAAGCTATTCCTATGAATCCTACAACAAGTCTAAGATCGGTTTAAGGGAACTTGATGAAGATCTGAAGAAACAATTCTATCTTAAGCCCTTTGCTTTCTTTTTTGAAAACATGGATACTACTGATGGCAAGCCCTATCTTCCTGTAATGCTTCTCGAAACGGTATCGGATAATTTTTATCAGAAAGATGGCAATAAACAAAAAGAAATCATAAAAGCGACAAGGCTTTCCGGAATGAAAAATGAAAGTATTGGAAAACTATTCTCCAATCTTGCATTGAATGTGTATGTCTATGATGATTTCTTACTGATGTTTAACAAAAATTTTATTAGCCCTGTAAGCTCATCATGTTTTCGTCACTACGATTATGAACTGCTTGACAGCGGATATGTAGATAATAACTGGTGTTATAAAGTACGCTACTTCCCTTCCAGAAAGCAGGAACTGACATTATCAGGAATCATGTGGGTAAGGGATTCTACATTTACCATTAAAGAAATAGATGCTAAAGCTGGCCAGGAAATTAACCTCAACTTTGTTACTTCCTTTGGCCTGAGGCAAACCTATATGGATGTAGAAAGTAAATCCCTCACTGCTGAAGAGCAGCTTTATATTTATGGTGAAGTTCTCGTCCCGCATTCAGGAAAGACTCAAAAGTTTTTTGCATCAAGAAGTACATCGAACAAAAATTTTAATCTGAACCCATCTTTCACCAATAGTTTTTTTGACGACAAAGCAACTACGATTGTAGAGAAGGAAGCAGGAGAAAAAGATAATTCTTACTGGGAATCTGTAAGGCATGATACACTTTCAAATTCTGAACAGGCCTTATACCACCTGACCGATTCCCTTAAGAACACCAAAGCCTTTAAGAGGTACCTGGTTTTGTTTAAAGGATATATACCGGTAAAAAAAATTGAGTTTGGCCCTATCTATAAAGTCTATTCATACAACCCCGTTGAAGGTAATAAATTTAGGCTGGGGTTCAGAACTAATCCCAAACTCAGCAGGAGAATTTTGCTGGATGGTTATGGAGCTTATGGTCTTAGAGATGAAAAGATAAAATACGGAGCGGGTATTACTTATTTCAGAAAAAAAGATCCCGATGAGATAATAAGTTTTAGAGTTAAACATGATATAGAACAGCTAGGCTTTAGTCAGGTTACTTTTATGCGGCCGGACAATCTGTTGAACGCATTGTTTAAAATTTCAGCTCAAAACAGACTAAACTTTATCGATGAATACAAATTGTATTATGAAAAATTCTGGACCCAACACCTGTCCAATAAATTACAGATAAGGAATGCTACAATCAGGCCTGTAGGTAAACTTGAATACAATAAAGAAACTCCTGGAACGAACGATACTGTTAATGTATCGTCAATTACTACAACGGAAGTTTCTATTTACACTCATTATGCATATAAGGAAAAATTTCTCAGAGGTGATTATAGGAGAATCAGTCTTGGCACTCCATATCCTGTCTTTGATGCGGCAGTTGTATTAGGTATAAAAAATTTATTGGGAAGCAATTATAGTTATCAGAAAATTGCTTTGAGTGTAAGACAAAGGCTGAGGATTAAAAATATCGGATATACCAGGTACCGTGCTGAAGCCGGAAAGATTTTCGGAACACTGCCCTACCCCTTGCTGGAGCTGCATAACGGGAACCAGACGATCTTCTATGACGATTATATCTTTAATTCAATGCGATTCTTTGAGTTTGTAAGTGATCAGTATGTAAACGTTCAGCTTTCACATCACTTTGATGGATATTTCTTCAATAAAATTCCATTAATAAGAAAACTAAAATGGAGAGAGGTTATTTCCTTTAAAGGAGTAATGGGATCCTTATCTGATAAGAATAAAGCTCAAATGGTATTGCTTCCTGAGATGTATAGCCTCGCTAAAGAACCTTTTCTCGAAGCTGGTGTAGGAATAGAGAATATTTTCAGGGTGATCAGACTAGATGGCATCTGGAGGCTCAACTACCATGACCACCCTGGGACAGAGAAGTTTTATATAAAACTTAGTGTCCATATTGATTTTTAAAAAAAAGCTTACTTTTTGCCTTTTTTAATTTTTTTAAACTCTTTACCACTTACTTCCATCACATTAAAAATAACCCTGCCCCAATAGTTTTTTATACCAAATCCACCCGGTTTACCTCCATAAAGATTTGTGGTTATCACCTTTTTGGTCGCAAGATCAAAGAATGTTACATAAATATTTCCCTGTTCTTCTATCTTATTGAAATTATCTACAATAAAAACCAATCCCAGACCTTTTTTTCCTGATATATGATAACTATTTATCATTTTCTGTATTTTTTCTGGTGAAAGGTTATTTGGTTTCGATTGGTCAAAAATGGCGTCAATATCAGCAGCTGCATTATTTTTTTTAACCAGATCCAAGTCAAATATAACTTCATCAAATCCATAAAACTTCTTTATGTTATATTTATCAGGCTCATTGATAATAAGGTTGTTCCATGCAGGAAAATACTTTGCCTGTATTTCCTGACTGCTCTTAGTTCCAGCTTCTGAGAATTGACTAAATTCACCTATAAATTTAGAATGAGAAAAATCAACTCCATACCACACGACTTCTCCGGATTGAAGTAAATTATCCTGAGCCAATGCAGTAAAAATTACCGAACATATTGCTAACAAAAGTGTAAATGACTTTTTCATGGTTTATCTAAAATCAAAATTTGAAATAAAATTGTTTATACAGTTTTAAAATAAACTAATTTCAAAAAAACAAGCAAATCAGGATCGATGAAACCGCAAAATCTAATAAACGCAATTTTTATATTTACATTCACCATCCTTCCCTATACTTCCTTTTCCCAGACATTTTTCCCTTATGATAATTATAACGGTACAAATCTTAAATGGGCTGAAGACTTGCAGTATAAGAACTCAGACACCTCCATTATCATGATAACGGTAAGAAATAAAATTGGAGGCAGTCCAAAGTTTTTTTCTGACAAATCAATTTGCTCAGATCAATATACTACTTTAATCTGCCTTTGGAAAAACCCTGACTGGTATATCATGGAAGTGGCTTCTTTGGAGGTTGCCTTACAAAAATCGGGTTGTACAAAAGAAGTAGTAACCTTTGTTCATGGAGATGGAAAGGATTTTCCATTAGCTATCAACAGAGCTACAGATATAAGACTTCTTTTCGATATACCTGTAATTGCCTTTGATGTTCCTAGTCTTCTGCCTGAAAGTAATAAGATCAGAAACTTTTACAATTCTAAACGCAACTATAAAGAATCTGTTGATCTGTTTGCTACTTACTTAAGGGCCTTAGGCAAAATAAAAGAGAATCAACCCAACCTGAACTTTGTACTACATATGCACAGTCTTGGCAACTATGTTTATATGGAATCTCTGAAGCAAAATCGATTAAATGATTGCCCGGTAGTATTTGAGACGATTCTAATGAATGCTGCAGCTGTAAAGCAAAAGCGTCATAGGCGGTGGCTGGAAAAAAGTAATATTCAGAAAAACATTTATATAACCTATAACAAAAAGGATCATACATTAAATGGAGCCCATCTCATCACATTCAGAAAGCAGTTGGGAGAACGATTGAAGAAGCCATTAGCAGGTAATGCCCAGTACATAAACTTTCAAAACATCGCTAATAAAGAGCATAACTATTACCGTAATACCGGCCTATTCAAGAGTTATCCAAATATAAAGCAGTTTTATATGGACATTCTTCACGGAGAACTTATACCGCTTGAAGATAAATCCAGATTTTCTCAAAGGAATGATGGCAAAGGCTTTGATATCCGATGATCAGGATAATACGCTATTTCGTTTATCAAAAAATTTAATAGCCTTCCTGCTTATTTCAGGGAACTGCAAAGCCTGTATCACCTTAGGATCTTCAAATCTAACCATTGGCGCCACTCTCAGCTTTGCCCTGAAATGATCTTTAATTTCCTTTTCAAAACTTTCCATTACTTCCGCACATCCTATTCTGATTAAGATTTCATCTGTACCTATATCATTGGTAAAAACTTCAATAATATAGTTTTTAACCAAAGGCATTGTATCAAGTATATCATACAAAGCGGGAGGATACAAACTTGTTCCTTTGTATTTGATCATTTGATTTTTACGACCCAATATTGGTCCAAGACGCATGCTGGTTCTTCCGCATTCACATTGCTCATAGTTGGCAATACAAATATCACCAGTCTTAAACCTTAACAAAGGCATGCCTTCCACACCCAGTGTTGTAATGGTTACTTCACCTGGATTACCTTTTTCAACAGGACAATTATTATCATCTAAAAATTCAACAATAATTAATTCAGGATGGTGATGCCCTCCTTGAGATGCTCCGCATTCGGTAAAGGCGGTGACCATTTCTGTAGAAGCATAAGTAGAATATAATTTAATTCCCCACTTATCCTGTATTTTCTGGCCCAATGTATTAAGCGAAAAATCAGGATTTCTAACAGATTCTCCAATACAAATAGCCTTTTGTACAGAACTGGATTTATAGTCTATATTGTTAGCCTCAGCATATTCAATCAATTTGATAATGAAAGACGGGACAGCAACCAGCACGGTAGGGTTTATTCTCTGTATAGTATCCCATTGAAGTTCCGGTATACCTGATCCCACTCTTACAAGTCCTGCACCAAGTTTTCTTGCACCCAGAAAATAGGCGAGACCAGCCATAAATCTCCTGTCTATGGTAGTCGTAAGCTGAAAGATATCATCAGGACCACATTCTGCACACAAGAAAGAAATGGCTTCATTATAGCCAAGACGATCCAGATCGCCATCGGTAAGAGCAAAAGTTACAGGATCCCCTAGTGTTCCGGAAGTAGTAACATAGTCAACTATTTTATTTTTGGGAACACATAAAAAGTCAAAATTTCTGGAGTAAAGATCATATTTGGACGATACTGGAACTTTGGTAAGATCTTCCAAAGTTTTGATATCAGATCTTTGAATATTATTTTTTTCAAACAGCTCTTTATAAAATGGAGAAAAAGTTAGAAGATAATCTAATAACTCTCCCAACTTTTTTTCCTGAAATCTTTTAACCTGCTCTTTATCCTTAAATTCTATTTCGGGGGCCTGCATCTGAATCGGTTAATTATTTATTTAAAAGTTGTAATTGATTGTAACGCTCTACAGCCCTTTTGTTACTACCATCTCTCACGACCTTTTTAAGTACTATATTTCCAATCTGGCAAATCAGAAAAGAGCCAATACCAGCAGCAGCTAAAGGTACTGCCTTAGGATCTTGCCGATATGCTGAATTAGTAGTAGCTGCATCAATTTCAGCAAGGCCAACAAGACCAATAGTACCCAGAGGGAATGACAATCCAAATAAGACCCAGCTGCCAATGTTCGCAGCTTTGGCAGTTGAAAGATGTTCCCTGATTTCTTTGTCATTTGTCGAAAGCAATACCGGACTCAGTCTTTTTATGGAATAATATCTGCCATTATAGTAATACAATCCTCTGCTTCTGGTATCTATAAGCAACGGACCTGAACGTTCTTCTTTTTCCTCTATAGGTGCTGCTGTTACTGGCTCAGCAATAATCGGATTATCAAAGACTATCTTTGCTCCGTTCTCAAATTTCACCATGAAGACAAGCTTTTTGTCGATACTGATGATTAAAGAATCATTTACATTGTTTTTGTAAAAGATCCTGTCCTCTTTAATTTCCAACACTTTACCATAAATCTCATCCCCCCCTCTTTTCAAAATCAGATCTTGGGAGAAGGAAACTGTGACAGCAAAAAATAGAATGCATAAAGCAAAAAATGATTTAATAAAATTAGTTTTCATATAAAGTACCTAATAATTTTTCAATTTTATTCTTTTCAAATAACGTTGGTATTTCCTTTTTTAAAGCTTCCTTATACATGAATGAAGCTTCGTCCTTTTTGCCCAGGTATCTATAACAATCGCCGGCAATCCAATGTGATTCATAGCTATCAGGATTACATCTGACAATTTTCACTATTGAATCTAAGGCCACGTTGGACTTAAGACTCATCTGTTTTTTAAGGAATTTTTTAAGACTCTTGTATGATTCATAATTTCTGAAATCCTGAGTATAAATAAAAGGATCGGCAGGAATTACTAATGTTTTTTCATAAATGGCAGTGTCCTTATTAAGTCCTTTTAGCTGAAAAATCTTGTTAAGATCATAAGCAACATAAGCCCCCAGTACATAGGGATTAGAAGATACCCATACCTGCCTCAGTGCTGGTTTAAATATGACTGAATGATGCGCGATAAGCTGATTCATTGCTCTTTCATTTCCATAACCAAGAACTTTATCATCCAGTCCGTTTTTATCTCTTAAAATCTTTGCTGTTTCTTTTACCCCAATCTTGGGATATTTGCCAATCAGCTGATCCATCCTTTCATACCTGTAAAGCGAGGAACTTTCTTTTTTATTTTGAATATTCAGAGGATCATTTGTAAACACTTCACTTTGGTAGTGATTTGAACAAACAATATAATTTTGATCTGTCCTGAAAAGGCCTTGTTTGGTAGGAGATTTTTCAATTATTGCAGCCTTGTTTTCATTTGAAGAGCCAACCAATATAGACTCAGAAACAAATGTTTTTCTTTGTAAAGCGATTTTATTGGCTTCATCAATAGTTGAAGCATATTGTAATATTTCTCTTGCCAGCAAAGAAATAGGCATTGCTGAACCAAGCGGAGGATCAGACTTAGCTGCATTGATAGTCACTGTAAGTCCTTGTTCATTCATACCGGAAAGAACCCCAGTCATACCGCCCCATGTTACCATCATGAATTTATATCCACTGTCAGGAGCAATAAAAGCGATAATTTTATCCTGAGCAAATTCATCCCCTACATAAAAGTCAAAATTTCTTCCTACTACAAGTCCACCATCCTGACTTTTAGCATCCCAGGCTGCAAAAGATGTGCACCCTACAAGGTTTTTATCCTGCAGAGCGTGGCCTATATCATGAGCTGCATGGTAATTGAGCAGACGCTGATAAGGAGTTCCAATAGCATGATAGTTCTCAGATGCAGATAAGGAGACACCGGATATTTCCTGTTTATACTCCATAGGTATATTTTCATCCAGATTTCTGTTGAACCAGCCGATAAGATATTTTAAAAAACCGCGATAGGTTTTATTAGGAACCAGTTCCGTTATTTGGCCAACAAAAACATCTTCCTGTCTTTTAACAAGTTCCGTACTTAATTTACCATTGATAATACCCCTTTCATATGGAGAGCCTTCAACATACATTTCATACATTCCAAACTCATTCTTCTTAAACCAGTTATTCCCAATTCTATAAAAGCCATTGGAAACTTCCTCTCTCTGAAGAAAATGAACGTTTGTATTGGGCGGTACCGGCGGATAAGCAAGTGCAACAGAGATAAACCAGATAATCAGAAATAAAAAAATTGCGATAATACCGGTAAAAACATGTCTTTTTTTGATCCCCATGAATTTTCAAATTTCACCTTAGATTACAAATTTGGCAGGAATAAAATTCATCACAAAATAAAATGACAGGAGTTATTTTAAAGTCGTACGTAATTAAAATTCCTTTTTTAGGATATTAAACGAAAAACCCTTCTTTTTTATTAAAATAACCTCAAAAGAAAAAAGCTACCCAATAGGTAGCTTTTTCTCCTCTTTTTAGTAATTAGAATTTACTCTATTATAACCTTTTCCATCAATATATCATTCTCACCAATTATATTCAATAAATAAACACCTGATGGCAAATGACTAAGATTGATTTCTTTTTCATACAAGGAACCTTCTTCAAAATTAGATGATAATTGATACACTTCTTGACCTAGTACATCTGTTATTCTGAATTCATAATTTCCTTTTGACGGATTGACTATCTGTACGTTAAAAATTCCCTTATTAGGATTAGGAATTATTTTATACTTGAATGAAGATGTTCCAGAGCCATTTACAGCAACAACAGTTGTGCTCGTAATATCCCCATTGAAATCAATTTCTCTTACACGGTAATAAGAAGTCCCTTTAAAGTCATTTTTGTCAGTGAATGAATATGACAGTAAAGAATTTGAGTTTCCTGCAGCCTTAACAGTTCCAACGGCTACAAAATTGATTCCGTCCAGAGAGCGCTCTACAATAAATTCTTTTGACTTTTCTTCTTTAACAGTTGCCCAATTTACTGAAACATGTGACAAGGAGATTCTATGTGCATCAAAAGAAATGAATTCGACAGGTAATATACATGTCCCATCTACGCAAACCAGAATTTTACCACAAGAATAGGTAGGACCTGAAGTGTATGTAATATTATATAACCCTCCTTTATTCTTTGAATTGTTTCCGACAATTGATGCACTTCCGGTAAGTACTCCATTTGCTTCTGTTTCCGGGGTTGTCCAAAGATTACTACTTGCGGTAATATTTGTTGTTCCACAGGTAAATGGCTTTAAAGCTCCAGATGTTGCTTTAATTGAAAGCCAGTAGGTTCCGGCAGGCAGGTCATAAGGTGTAGTAAGCGTCCAAGTTCTTGCGGTGTTGGCATCAGGATATGTTGTTGTTGCAATTACAGTACCTGTACCTCCTGGACCATTGTAATTTCCTGCTGGACTACAATCATTACAGTATATAGTACTGGGAATAATATTCGGATAAACTCTTAATTCAAAAGCACCAGCTCCCCATCCACTTCCTTGAAAGAAACTAACTTCTGTCAATTTAATCGCTTGAGTAGATGTAATCATTGTATATAGAGCATCAGAACTATTTGATTGTGTAGATGGATTACAAGGCTGCGTTTTTATTATTGAACCAGTTATACTGGATTTATCTTCTGCATACAAAGCTCTTGCGCAGCCAGCTACTGAAGTATTGGTTGCTGCGAAGGGAACAGCGATTACAGAATCCTCATCCGTTGGATTTAATTCCGTGCCGGGTAAATCTGTATAATTTGTATACCATTTAATCTTAAGATCCTTTGGTTCATACACAGAGAATCTTGCTATATTTCTGGTCGGGTCTTCACATGCAGTAACTTTATATGGAGACGGAGCAGGAGTATAAGTGACAGTATCCATATAGACTGGACACGGAGCACAAAGAAATGGAACTGAGGCTCTATTATCTGTAATTGTAACCCTATATTGGCCAAATTTGTCAGCTGGAGTATAAGTCACGTTATTACCCAGAGGAGTACCAAGAGGTAACCAGGCTCCAGTTGTTCCTGAGCGATATTCCCAAGTATATTTATACGATGTATGTGCTTGAGGGACATTTGAATTTAACGTGGCTGAAAAATTTGGACAAGTAACTACATCAGGTCCAAGATTTGGTTTGCCTGGACAAGGATCAGAAAACGAACAACCTGAAGGCAATGAGAACGGTACAGCATAACATCTATCGTTAAAATCACCCAAACCTAACTCACCTCTTCTGTTCCATCCCCAAACATAGGCTGATCCTGTCCCGGAAATTGCATAAAACCAAGCGTCTCCGTCTGATACCTGAGTAATTCCGGTTAATATACCGGTCGCAGTTCTTACATAAACTGGCGCACGGCTGAACTGAGTCGCTTTTCCATTACAGTTCGTTGAATTACATCCTGCAACGTTTCCGTCTCCTAGAGCCCCTGAAGCTATCATATCACCATCCGGTGCTGGACAAGTTATTGATCCAGCAGAAGCACTTGTTGCTCCTGAATTAAACAAGCCTCTTGCTCCAAAAGTAACAACCCTACCATTAGCCATTACTACCGCAGAGTTTGCCTGCCCTGCTGAAACATAAACAGCTTTTCCATCAGTCCCATTACCTAAAAATTGATTTTCAGCAGTTGCATAAGTTGCCAGACCAGGAATAGATACTCTTCTGGCATCGTCTTGATATACTTCTCCTCCTGATCTACCTAATTGCCCTTGCCCCCAATCACCTCCAAATGACCAAACATTACCTTTTGAATCCAGAGCAAGACAATGCGTATCACCTCCAGAGATCTGGACTATGTTTGAGAGATATACCAAAGGAGTTGGAGTAGCTGAATATCCGTTATTTAAAGGATCTCCCTGCACTACTCTTGCCGCATATGGTTGATTTCCTGCACCTGGCCTCCCCAACTTATTTCCATCGTTAGCTCCCCAAGACCAAACATTACCATTTGCATCTAAGGCATATGTACAATTATCTCCTCCTTCAATCTGTATTATATTGGTCAATTGAGTAGTTGCATTGATCATAACATAAACTGGTGTAACCTGATCAACTGTACCACCGTTTCCTAACTGGCCATTTGTATTTTGTCCCCATGCAAGAACTCGTCCTGTTGTTTTTTCTAATGCGAAAGAGGAATTATTTCCTCCTGACACGTAAAAGATATTATTAAGAAAAAGTCCGTTAGGATCATTAAGTGAAGTAACAGCTGCTTGAGCACCACGTAATACCCTTTGAGGTATAGGACTAATAGCTTTAGTTCCGCGTCCTAATTGACCTTCAGCTCCACCTCCCCAAGCCCAAACCTGTCCAGCACAAGAAAGGCCTAAAACGTGTGCACCAGATCCTGCGTCAACCTGGCTAATTGCAGGTAAGTTACCATAATCTAAAGTTGCAGTATTACTTATATTACCACGCGTTACTCCCACAGGAATATTACTGAATGCCGCTCCTACAGGAGCATCTGTTGCAGTTATGGCTAATTGTCCAGCATTATTTTCCCCCCAAACATAGACTGTTTGGTTATCACAAACAGCTGCGGAAAAGTTATTTCCTCCCGAAATCTGAAGATTTTGCCCAAAGCCCCTAATTGCGGTAAGGATAATGGTTAAAAGAAGTAGGCTTTTTTTCATATTATTTAAGTTGTTTTCGAGTCTAATATTTTGAAAATCAGTTTTAATGAATTGTAAGAGTTTTAAGTTACAAATAAATCTATAAAAAGTATAAATTATTTAAAGATACAGCATTTAAAGGCTGTATACAAATTCATTAAAAATTGTAACCCAAATTCAGCTAGAATTTTGCCTGTTAAATGACAAGGGCTTAAAAATTATACAAAAGCTGAATAAATTATAAAATTAAAATTGGAGCACTTTAAATTATTTTAAGGTTGTTTTGGATATAATTTAGTTAAAAATTTTCTTTGGACCAACCACATTTTTTAGATTAGAAGAATGCTTCCTATAAATACCACTAACGGATTTTAAAAAAAAGTAACATTAACAAAATTCAAATAGATACAAACAGTTTAAAATCAAGTTTTTTCACCAAAAAATAAAATTATATTAAAAGTTGATTTTCCAACAAAGGGCTGTTTATTATTTAGAAAAAATATTTATTGTTCTATAAAAATAAGAGGCTGCCTTTTTAGACAGCCTCATTGCAGATTAATTTTTACCTTCTTTAGTTTCAGGCTTTATTCCGTGCTTTTTAGATGGTTCCTTTTGCTCCTCCAAAGGAAGCTCCAGTGGATACATCCTTTGCGGTGGTTCCGGAGTTATAATCTCATCTATTTTTTTTTTATTCTCCCCTTTTATGTTTATGTCTGACCCCATTGTTATTATATAATTAATGTTAACCTTCTACATTGCCTTGTTCCGGACATCACTCTTCCAGCACAAAGTACTTCTGAACAATATCATTAATCTTATCGGCATTTAATGGTTTTACAAGGAATTCGGAAACTCCGGCATTTCGAAGCTCAGCTTTTTCAGCATCTGGAAGTTCAGTAGCGCTTAGAACTACTATAACACTCTCCTTTTGCCTTGGTATTTTATGATACCTGTCTACAAATTCCCTTCCGTCTATTAATGGCATGTTTATATCAAGTAAAATCAGATCAGGACATGTCCCTAAGTCATCGGTACATTGATACTTGATATAATCAAGACCTTTTTTCCCATCATATGCAGTAGTTACCATTGAAGTGACACCCATTCCATTCAGGACCTTTTCAGTAATAAAATTACTTACCCGATCATCATCTACTAATAAAACACAATTCATTTTCATATGTTACCAAAGCCTTTAAATGTCTAATATCCGAACATGATATTAGATGGCTGGGTTCAGCTTTCGGGAGGGAAAAAACTTAAAAAATAAGGGAACTTTTAAGATACTCTAACAATCTCTAACTTGTTTTCCATATGCTGAAGTTAAAATTTTACGACAATGGACATATTATATGTATAAACAAATTTATTACCTGTAATCAGAGGCAAAGCATCGTAAGTAGCCACAAACTGGTTATTTAATGAAAAATATCTATTGATGTTAATCATCACCTGAAAATCTGAAATCACTCTTGGTTTAAAAAAACTGCTGAATCTTGCCTGATAATAAGTAACCATAAAGACATTCACATTTTTAGATAGATCACCTCTAAACGATACATTGGTTGTATTTTTAAAAAAGTACGTTTCAGCCTTTGTGGAATCACTTCCAGACTCAAACCTTAAAACCTCACCCTTCCAGATTTCATGTTCATACATGCCGCCGGAATTTATGCTGAATGAATATTTAGGTGTAGATTTTACTCTGAATCTGAGGCTTGCTCCATACAATTCCCTTATTTGCAATCCCCTACCTAGGTCATACTGCAACTGTAGAAATGGCTCATAAGACAATCTTTGCGTTCTGAACAGGTTAACTCTCCAATGGGTATATCCCTCACTTATAACCTTTTGTTGAGTAGTCTTGATCAATTTCCCATAATTTATATTGAGATAGCCATGATTTTCCGATAAATAAACAAGGTTAGAATTGAAATTAAGAGAAGTGACCTGATTTTGTTGTTTTTTAGTTGAAAAACCCAGACCAACGTTTCCTGTCCAGAAATTAGACGTATCCTTTTCTATTCGGAACCTCTCAATATTAAGTATTTGCGCCTCAGAAAAAGGAACTTTCATTAACAGAATGAATGTTATTATAAACACTACAAATGATTTCATTGAAAAGGTTAAATAATAGTTTACAAATTTTTATATTTGCAGGAGCAAAAACAAAGGTTTTTGTTATTTGTTCTTAGTAAAAGTTCATTGACTTATGGGGCCGACCGGATTTGACAGGTTGAGTAATGACGTGTATAAGCATGCAGGCTCATGGGATGAGAGCCTTGAAAGATAGTTCCGAACAATATCTGGCGAAGAATCTTACGCCATGGCTGCTTAATCTGACTGAATGTTAGATTAGCTCATCCCGATATTAGATTATCAGGAAGCCATCACTCCTCAGTTCTTTCGTTCCGCGGGAACTGAATACGGAGTGTCGAACAGTGGAACTAGTCAGAGTGATGTTGTTAAGCTTTGGCGAAACCTAAACAACTAAGGTAAAATTTGGCTGCTGCCTGCCTGGTTTTACCCGACAATTAAAGTCAGCTAAGCATGTAGAAGGCTCGATTATTAGCTTCTCTGGACCAGGGTTCGACTCCCTGCGGCTCCACAAACACAGTAAACAGTAATAGTGAACAGTAGTATATATTCTAACTGTTACTGTTTACTCATTCAAACGACATCATTTTTACTACAACCTACGCTAGGCTCCCATTTGAAAACTTCTTTTTTTATCAAAAAGCTTTTCAATTAAACAAATCCATATATATAAATACAATTAAAGATTCGTCTACTATATAAAAAATCAATTAGGAAGTACAAGCCTAAGTATAATGTTGAACTTTATGTTTATTTCCAGAGGATCAATTTTAGGATATGAGACTCTTATACAGTTCATGGGGAGTGAAAATGAAATTGCTAAAAATCTAGTGATGGAAATATGTTATGAGCTGAAAGAAGTATCCAAAAGGCTTTATACTATGATCAGAAATCTGGATAAAGAGTAAAAAGTGTAGGGTATTATTGAACAGTACGAAAATACTGGTAATATATACCACCATACTGTTACTGTTTAGTCCAAATGAAATTTATAACCAATCTTCTTAACTGTATCAATATAGTCATCACCAATCTTTTCTCTAATTCTACTGATATGTACTTCCAGGGTTTTGGATATCTCCGATACTTCAGGGCCCCAGATTTGCTCTATAAGCTCTTTACGTCTGAATGTTCTGTTGGGATTTTTTGATAAGCAACAAAGAAGCTCAAATTCCTTCTTTGACAAAATGATGGTTTTATTTTTTTTTACTACAACAAAGTTATCAATATCTATTGTTAAATCATTAATGGTTATCTTATTATCCTTTTCAGACTTTATTCCGGAATTATTTATATTTCTTTTTAGAAACGCATTAACACGGCAAATTAAAAGTCTAGGCTTAATAGGCTTAATAACATAATCATTTGCCCCTGCTTCAAATGCAGAGAGTTCATTTTGTTGATCATCCAAAGAAGTCAGGAACATAAATACAATATTCTTCAACTCTGAAACCTCACGAATCATTTTACATGCACGCAGGCCATCCATTTCATCAAGTTTAACTTCTGCAATAATAAGATCAGGTAAAAAAGTCTTTGCTATCTTTACAAGCTCCTTTCCACTCCTGCAACCTTTAACTTCATAGCCTTCTTTTTGAAAAATAAATTCAAGTATATCAATAATCTCCCGGCTTTCGTCTGCTATTAGTATCTTAAAATTCTGACTCATAAACAACTACTTTAATAATGAAAAAGCACACTGGAAGCATATATAAATTATTGACAGTGGTTATATTCATTAAATTTCCACCTGACTAAAATTAACAAAATCTATGATTAGTTTACATTTTTATAAAGCTAGGTCCATAACATTTAATATAATTTTAATTTTTTCAAAGGAATGATATTTAAACCAATCTCATAACCAACTGCTTACTAAATCAATAGATTTAATTGTTATTTAAGTTCTGTTTACCACTAATCACAGAATATATAAAGGCATTCTTTTATTGGGTCTTTAATGAATTAAAATGATTTTCCAACAGGAAAGAAGACTCCGCGATCAACATTGCTCATTCAGAAAAAGACACCGGTGATAGATTTGATATACCCTTGCACAAGAGGTATATACAGAGCTTCTATTGAAGGTTCATACGAAGTGTAGAAGACAAGAATAAATTATTATATTCTAGCAAAAAAAATTGAATAACCTCTTTGAAATAGGCAACAAGTAAACCGTTTATAGCAATGACAATAAAATATTAAAAACTATCCTATCTATGAATTTGTGGATGAATAGAAAATCTACTGCAAGAAGTCTTATGCAACATCCCCCTATGTTTTCAATCCTTCGTATTAAATTTAAAAATCACTTAAAAAAAAAAAAAACAAATCAAAAGTAGCTGGAATGATCAATTGTAAAATCTGAGAATGCTGATGAAATACTTTCTGTTTATTCTTTGGAAGGTAAAAATCTGGAGTTGCGGATATAAAGGAAGACTATATTTATATCTTCAGATACAAGAATGGTAAGATTATAAAAACTAACTAGCACTGAGTATTAGATATTAAAAATAAAGCCATTCAAAAGAATCTTGATGGCTTTATTTTTTATACTGTAAATGAATTTATTTCACTCGTTCCACATACTCACCTGTCTCAGCATTTACCTTTATTCTTTCACCTGCTTCAACAAACAAAGGTACCTGAACGGTAGCCCCCGTTTCAACAGTAGCGGGTTTTAAAGCTCTTGTTGATGTATCTCCTTTTAATCCTGGTTCTGTATAAGTAACTTCCAGTTCAACATGCGTAGGAGGTTCAGCATAAACAGGAACATCATTATCATCAAACTTTACAAGAACAATGGTATTCTCTTTTAGAAACTTAAGAGATTCGCCAAACAATACCATAGGCACGGGTAATTGTTCGAATGTCTCCGGATGCATGCAGACCAGAGAATCACTTTCCTGATACAGATATTGCAATTCGCGGGTTTCCACTCTTACCAGTTCAATCTTTTCTCCAGACCGGAATCTGATTTCACTTTGTTTACCGGTTTTCACATTGCGACTTTTGACAGTGTATATCGCATTACCCTTTCCTGGTGTAATGTGCGTATAATCCGTAACCATCACCAATTCACCGTTATATCTCAAAAATGCGCCTTTGGAAATATCCGAAGTAGTAGCCATATTTTTTTATTTTAGTTAAAGCAGATTCAAAGCTACGACCATAGATCCATTCAACAAAAAATCTTTTAAACTATGTTATACTAATCTCAATAAAATTTCTTTTATAAAAAATCAGTTTCAATAATTATGTGATATTAAGAACCTATTATTTTTTTCAATATTTCAATATTCCAATATTTCCCCAAACTCATGTTTCAACACTCAACCGCTTGATTGTCATAAATTTTCACAAAAAGTATTTTTCCAATATTGGTATAAAGAAATTAAAAAGCCTAAAACTATACTTCAATAGATAAAAATAAGTTTCAAATAGACGAAACTTATTATATCTTGGAACCGTATAAATATTCAATTTGAATACAATATACCAAAAATTGTACTTTTCAAATAAAGATAATTTATATTTTCAACTCAAAGAGTATCAAAAATGGTTACAACAAAAGTTTTTCAGGAAGAATACTGTGAAGTTACAGAAGGTTCAAACGGTATTATCTATGCAAGATGGAGTGGATTCTTAAAACCAGAACAAGTAAGGAAAGGCTGTTCGGTAATTACAGAACATGCTACAAAAAATAAGATTACAGTCCATCTGAGTGACCACAGAAACCTAAAAGTACTGTCGAAAGAGGTACAGGAATATCTTGCAAAAGAGTGGTTTCCAGAAGTAGAAAAAATCGGCATGAAAAAAATCGCTGCACTGGTAGCACCTGATTTGTTTGCGAAAGCAACGGTTGATAAGGTTAACAAAGACGCCCATGTCGGAAATCTTGTAATAAGAACTTTTGAAAGCGAAGATGAATGTATTAAATGGCTTTTAAGCTAATAAAAAAATGACCCCAGAAACATTAAAACCCCCGCTACTAACCGAAGGAAATAAATGGAAAAAGATTAGTCAGGAAATTGACAAACTTGATCCGATACAAATTGACCGGCTAATTCCTTTCATTCATAAACTCAACAGAGAAAAGAATGTACAGGCACTTACCGAGATTTTATACAAACATTTACCTTACCCGGAAAGGCTCGAAAGATTCACATACAATGAATCCATTGCCTGCATGAGGGACATTGGAATTTTTCTGGGGTCATTAAAAAAACACGGTACAGAACCAGTTGAAGTAATTCCTGAACTGGACTATGTATTGGATGTATTAAGTGACAAAACAAATTTACCTCCGAGAGATACACTTTTTCATTATACCATCTGGAACCCTTCTGGCCTGAGGGTTAGGACCTATACTGGTCTTAGCGATGAAATTCATCTCATAGAGAGTGTAAAAATGTCAATGTTTCCTCTGGTGGATGCTATCTATAATTTAGTAGAATTACATCAAACTCCTTTGAACACTCCTGCCTTCGAAGAACTTTGCAATTTAGCAGAAGAAAATCTTTCAGGAATGATTAATGGAATTGTATATGCAAAGCGCAATGTTTCCCCGGAAGTTTTTGCAAATGAATTAAGATTTTATTTTGATCCGATTTCATTATACAGAAGAGAATTTATAGGTCCGGGAGCTGTTGAAATGCCGCTGTTTGTATTTGACCATCTCCTTTGGAGCTCTGAAAGTATCGATGAAGAATATGTTAAGTTTAAAATAACATACCTTCCATTTAATCAGCCGGATATTAGAGACATTTATTATAACTACGACAATCAGCCTTCGCTTGCAACAAAAGCAATTGAAGCATTGAAGAAAAATCCTACGTATTGTCCTCAAACCGCAAAATCTACAAGAGCTTTACTTTCCCTGTGTAACAGATTAAAAAGCTTCAGAATGCCTCATAAAAAATTAGCGGAGGAATCTTATGCGCAGCAAAAAGAAAGAAGCCATGGCAGTGGAGGATATTCTACGGATATTTTGAGTCACATCATATCACTGAATCTAAAAACGATTTCTGATATTGAACAGGCAATTACCCGATATGGCAGATAATAAAAATTAATATAATAATATAACAACCAGCGTATGATAAACCACCCGGACTCTTTGTTCTTCAGGTGGTTTATCATTATTCTACAAGACTTTCATACTCAAGAGGAAATAGTATTTTAAACTCACTCCCCTTTCCCTTTTCGCTCTTTACTTCAATATAAGCATCGTATCTTTCAAGTATTTTTTTCAAATTATAAAGACCAAGACCAGTACCTTCTGATTCCTCATCCTTATGAAGTCTGCTGAAAACTTTAAATAATCCGGATTGCTCTTCTTCAGTCAAGCCGACTCCATTATCTCTAACTGTCAAAATCCTATAATTGTCAATAATCAGAAAATTAATATTAATCAAAGGCCGTCTATCTGGATGCTTGTACTTGATTGAATTTGAAATAAGATTAAAGAGAACACTTTAGTAACTTTTCATTGTACTTTCTCAATTGCTCTTATTGGAGGCCGTAAAGATCAGTATTTCGGAAACGGAATTTTAAGGTTGTAGAAACTTAATCACAACTATATCTTTACAATATTGTTCTGCATGCAATTCAAACTTTTAATTAATTCTTCTGTAAATTTTTTCTTTATGATCTATCACCTGAAAATATTTTTCAATTTTACTGAACCTAAGTGATTCCTTGTTGCCGAGAGCAAGAAACCCAAAAATAGGAAGACTGTTCATGAATAACTCAAACACCTTTTCCTGTAATTCTTTTTGAAAATATA
The DNA here is from genome assembly GCA_023428135.1 of Bacteroidota bacterium. GTDB lineage: Bacteria > Bacteroidota > Bacteroidia > Cytophagales > Cytophagaceae > Sporocytophaga. The sequence goes on from JAEYZG010000062.1 coordinate 190,223, forward strand.
TCAGTACATTGCGACACACGATCAGATTAAATTCATTAAATGATCCGTCGTGCACAAGATTATGAACAGAAAACAGAAAGTTTTTACTTAGCTCTGAATCCATAATAGCTCTGTTGTATCTCGCATGATAGTAATCTGATAAGGAGTATAAGCCTCCTGCCTTAATATAATTTCTGGAATATTCTTTCATACAGGATATAGGATAAATCCCCTCCTTTGCAGTCTGTAATACTTTACCATTTATATCTGTTGCATAAATCCTTGATTTGTCCAAAATAGCTTCTTCCTTAAAAAGCATTGCAAGAGAATACGTCTCTTCGCCTGTTGAACAACCTGCATCCCAAATGCGTACATAAGGATATGTCTTCAAGTAAGGAAGTACATTCTTCCATAGAGAAAGATAAAATGAAGGATCTCTGAACATCTCAGTTACATTTACAGTAACTTCTTCCAAAAAAAATTTAAAATACTCTGTATCTGCAAGTATTCTTAGTTTTAACTCACGCAAAGTTTCCAGGTTTTTATTAATCAAAAACCTGTTTATACGTCTCTTCATTGAAGCCTCGGAATATCCGGCAAAATTATAGCTATAGCGTTGCAGAATGGCCGTGAGCAAATCCTGGTATTCTTCATCTCCTATTTCCATAATACCATCTCCAATATTTAGCTTTTATATAACCACACACGCATCAGAGATAACAATTTAGTTAACTCTATTGGTTTGGATATGTAATCTGAAACACCTGCAGCGATACATTTTTCCTTATCACCTGTCATTGCCTTTGCTGTAATTGCGATAATAGGAAGGTTACGATATTCAAGCCTGGATCTGATATATCGAGTAGCATCGATTCCATCCATTTCCGGCATCATAATATCCATAAGTATTATATCAATATCCGGATTAGCATCCAGCTCCTCTATGGCCTGTCTTCCATCATATGCCACTACTACATTCATTCCCTGATCTTCCAGCACATTGGTTAGAGAATATATATTACGCATATCATCATCAGCAATAAGTACTTTTTTATCTTTCAGCAACATATCCCTATGTACTATTGAAGATCTGGAAGACTTTTCAATACTTTCGCCCATATTGTGCATAAAGAGTTTAACTTCTTCCAAAAGCCTGGTATATGAATATTCCGTCTTAACAATTATCGTATCTGCATACCTCTTGAATTTAGCTTCCTCATCTATGGAAAGATCTTTTCCTGAATAAATAATTACGGGCATTCCTTTTAGGCTATCATTCTTTTTTATAAACTCCAGCAGATCATATCCATTATAATCAGGAAGTTTTATATCTAATATGATCCCGTCATATCTTTCCTTTCTCAAATATTCAAGAGCTTCTGCTCCATTAAAGGCATTATCAGATTCAATTCCTTGAGATTTTAAAAGATCTTTTACTGCCAGACTCTCATTTTCATTATCTTCTACTATCAATACCTTCATTACATCTTTGTCCATATTGAAACCGATTTTACTGAAGGCTTGATCGAGAGTCTCCAGGGCTACAGGCTTTGGTATAAAGTTTTCCTGCCCCAAGTGATTATGATAGGTATCCTTATCATATGCAGACATCATATGTACGGGTATATCTTTTAACAAAGGATTATGTTTAAGTCCTTTAAGTACCTCCCACCCATTGGTATCCGGTAACTGAACATCAAGAAGAATGGCAGTAAAGTTATTCTCTTTTGCAATGTCAATCACTTCATTACCTTTATGAATAACTGTTACCTCATACCCTTTACTTTTAGCAAAGTCTTCAAGAATTTTGGAGAAATAAACATCATCTTCTACGATAAGGATACTCTTTGATGAGTTTCCGGCAGGATATTTTTAGTAGCAGATAATTCTTCAGATAACGGTACATATTTTTCTGTCACCAGGACAGCTTCTTCCATATGGGTTTCGTCAGCTCTCTCCGGAAGATATAATGTAAATTGGCTCCCTTTGCCAACTGTGCTTTCCACTTGAATTTCTCCCCCAAGCAATAACGCTATATCCCTACTGATCGTAAGTCCAAGACCAGAGCCTCCGTATTTTCTGGTTGTCGATGGATCTGCTTGCTGAAAGGCCTCAAATATTAGATCCAGCTTATCTGTAGGAATTCCGACACCCGTATCATTTACGACAAAGGCGACTACTTTTTTATTATTCAAATCAGGATTCAGGAATTTCTTGTTGGATGTTGTTACAGGTTTTATGGTATATTCAATAGTACCGTTATCCGGAGTAAACTTGAATGCATTTGATAACAGATTCTTGAGCACCTGTTCTACTCTGAATTTATCAGTATAGATAACATCAGGAAGGCCCTTTTCAATAAGGAACTTAAAGTCTACATTTTTCTCTTTGGAAAGTTCTCTAAACTGATCATCCATTTTAAACTCAAAAGGTCTGAAATCCCCCAATTCTAGTTTTACTTTTCCTGATTCAACTTTTGCAAGATCCAGAATTTGATTGATAAGCTTAAGTAAATCATTTCCGGAACGCTCAATAATTCCCGCTTGCTCAACTTCTTTCTTGCTTAATGTTTTGTTTTTGTTGTCTTTTAAAAGGCCTGAAAGTATTAAAATACTATTTAATGGTGTTCTTAGCTCATGGGACATATTGGCAAGGAAATCAGATTTATATTGACTGATTACCTCTACCTGATTCATCTTTGCCTTGCATCCTCAAGCGCTTTATTTTTTGAATTGATAGCCTCATATTGCAACTCTAGTTCCGCATTCTTTTCCTGAAGTTCTTCTTCACTTGCTCGTAACTCTTCATCGGAAGTCTGTAACTTATCTCTTTGTTCTCTCAATTCATCATTCATAAACCAAAGCTCTTCCTGCTGCGCCTCCAGCTCTTCTGCCCGGTTCTGGGTTTCAGACAACAACTCATATGTTCTCATCTCTGATATTATTCCATTTATAAAAATGGATATTGTACTTCCGATACTATAAATAAACTGGAGATCCAGTTGATTGAATTTTCCTGTACTTAAAAGCTCGACTACTGCTATAGTTTTCTCCGAATGATAAAATGGAACTATTAAAATTTCAGCAACATCAAATGTGGCTAAGCCAGAATTGATCTTTATATTTTTTACAGATACATCATTAATTAACTGAACCTTTTCTGTAAGGCACATTGGCCTAATAAACCTTCTCCAGGATAAAATTTATTAGGAACGTTCACATTTGTCTCGAATGCATAGGTATCTGCAATCTGAAAACTACCATCTTCTTGTACTATATAGATAATTCCCGACTGAGCCTTCATAAATTCAGTAAGGTACGACAAGACCTTACTGCTCAATATGCTTAAATCCCTTTCTCCTCTCAACAAATCATTGATCTGAGCATTTGCCTGCAACAAATAATTCTGGTTGCTTATTTCATTTCTGTTTTTAATCAATAATTCATTGGAATTCTCAAGTTGACTATTAAGCGTTTTTAATTCCTGCTGAACAATTTCTCTGTTTTTGATATCATTATTTATAAAATAAAATGACACTCCGGCTAAAGCAATTGCAATGAGCGAGGAGACTACAATAATGATTGGAGATAACCTGTAATACTTATGGGCTGTTGCAACCCTGCTTTTGAGAAGCCTCTCCTCCTCGATCCGCATATTAGTATACACACTACGAATCTCATCCATCATTTTCTTTCCAACAATCATATCGCTGTAACTTACCTGCGTCTTATCTTTTCTAAATTGCTCCAATACATGGTTCAATCTGTTAAAACGATGTTCCACCAACCGTTTCAATGTATCTATAGACCGCCTTTGATATTCATTTTCGGCCGTAAGTTTCTTTAACTTAGCTAAATTCATTTCTACTCTTTTCTCAGCATTTCTGTATGGCTCCAGGAATTGCTCATCTTTTGTAAGGATATAACCTCTCTGACCTGTCTCGGCTCCTCTTAACTCAGCAATGGTAGATTCTATATTGATGAGGACTTCATGCGTATGATCTACCCAGGAAGATTGCTCTATCAGTTTTAATATGGTATAAAAAGAAAGGGATGAAGACAATATCAGTAGGACAATGGAGAATCCTAAACCCAGTCTTATTTTTTTATTAAGACTAAATTTCTCAAAAGGCAACATATACAATATATTTAAATTAACACTGGCTGGCAATATCGATCAACTCATGCTATTACAACATGAAAGTAAAATTGAATACAACAATTAAAAAATGTATATGTTTAAGATATGAATATAAAATTTATACTATTTCTTCTGATCCTGAGCTATCGACAGGACAACTATCTAACTATCAAAAATATAAAAACAAACCTGTAGAAAAACTCCCCGACCAATTATTTATTCCATTCCAGCAGATTGAAATCTGTAACAAGTCTGCAAATTCTTCCTTCATTATCAAAGCCAACGTAAGACTGATATACATCATCTCCATATCCTGTTGTAAAAATGGCAATAGTTTCTTCTTTTGATTTCCACAAGTACCATGTTCTGGTATCCTTATAAACTTCATCCATCTGATCAAAAATCTCTTCGTGGTACTCTTTATTCTTTTGAGCATAGAATTCATAGGCATCCAGCGCAGAAAGATCCATAAAACAGCCAAGGCCTGAATCTACTGCATATCCGAATATTTCTCCTTCCTGTAAGTCTTCCATACGCTGGTCTTCGAGCAATGCGAACTCCCATCTCACAGGTTTTTCTTCGGAAAATTTTATTCTGGCAAACGCTATCCGCTCGTCTGTCTCAATATCGGCTATTGACAGTTCCACAGGAAAACTACCCAAAGGAAACAAGTTGACAAATGCATCCACCTCTTCGGTATTTAACGGATCACATGTAAGAATCTTTCCTGAATGTATATTGATGTTTCCCATTTCCTGACATTGAAATGAATAGGTAATACCTTCTTCAATAATAGAATAACCCTTACTAAAACTGTCTTCAAGGAAAGATGGATACTTTATCATATTGCATTCAAAAATTATAATGACAAAAGTACTACTTAAGGAGGACATTATTCCATATAATTTTGCAATGTTGAAAAACAACCTGAATCCTTAAGCGTAAATATTTGTGATTTCAGAGATTATTATTAATATTTCTTTAAAAGATAAACCTATGAAAATAAGAACAGTCGTGTTTAGCCTGATTTTCCTTGCATTATTAAGCTCTTTTACAATGCATGTGTTAAAAACCAGCCTGAAAGTAACAGTGCGAAATGACCTTGGCAATCTTGAAAGCGAAGCCTCTGTAAGTCTTTATAAGACTAAAGAAGATTATGAAAAAAGCATAAATCCCGTAGACACCCAGGTTACGGATGAAAAAGGAAATGCTGTATTCGGAAACCTTGAATCTGTAACATATTATATAAGCGCTGAAAAAGGTGATAAAAATAATTTTGGCGCGGGAGAAAAAACTGAAAAGCTGGTAGAAAACAGACAGAATAAAGTAACTATCATTATTTCAGAATGATCTAATGAAACAAAGCAGCCTTTACTTTAATGCTGCTTTGTTTCTCAAAGCCTTAAATATGTTCAGGAGCCAACCGGGTAGCGACAGCCATCCTGTTCCATCCGTTAATAGAGACAATCGTCATAATCAGCTGTGCTATATAGTTTCCGTCAAAGTATTTTTCTACTTCTTTATAAACTGCATCTGACACTCCATTTTTAGCTATAAGTGTCACTTCTTCAGTGAGCGCTAATATTACTCTTTCTTCAGGAGTAAAATAAGGAGTTTCCTTCCAGGCAGATAAAGCATAAATACGTTGCTCCGTTTCGCCTTGCAGGCGTGCTTCTCTTGTATGCATCTGTATGCAAAACGCACATCCGTTTATCTGAGAAGCTCTGATTTTGATAAGACTTTTGTAAGTAATTGAAATACTTGTGGTAGATAGATATTTTTCTATTCCATACATTGCCTGGTAGGCGTTTGGCTCCAGGTCTTTTATTTTGATTCTGCTTTCCATAGGAATATTCATTTTTCCTATAGACATAGCCATTTGACTTTTGTGACAAAAATTTCAGTTTTCCTTAAAAAATATTTTTTCGGGATTTCTGATCATAAATATTTCATCAATCATGCTATCTACAATATCCGGATATACAATAGAATGAAATTCTCCATTGATCTCAATAACAATACCTGCCTTTCCATTGAGATTTACTTTTCTAAACCTGAATTGCCCTCTCTCACTTTTAAATATTCCCTGAAAAAACTTCAGAATATTGGTAGCTCCATAAATAGGATTAATTGCTGCAGCCACTTTACCCCCACCATCTGAATAAAGGACAGCATCATGCTTTAAAAGCGTTGTGAGTTTGTTATAATCCTTACTGTCAACTGCTCCAAGAAATGTTTCAAACAAATCTCTCTGTTCTTCCTTCACCTTGTAATGTCTAAACGTCCTTTTCTTAAGTTTCAAACCAGCTCTGTGATATATCTGTCTGCTGTTTTCCTGAGTGATCTCAAGTAAACCTGCAATCTGAAGGTAAGAATATCCGACCAGTTCTCTGAGCACAATTACTGCCCTTTCATATGGATTAAGGTTTTCCAGAATCACTAAAAAAGCATAATCTATTGTTTGCTCTTCCTCCTGACGAGTTTCTGTCAATATTGGCTCTGGTAACCATATGCCTTTGTATGCTTCCCTTTCCTGTTTTAACCTTTTTAAGGTATCTATAGCTTTGTTGACAGTTATCTTACTAAGATATGATCTTACATCTTTGATTTTATCCTGATCCAAACCCAGCCATTTTTCATAAGTATCCTGTACAAGGTCTTCGGCTGTTTGTATATCGCCCAGTATGTTATAGGCAATCATAAACAAATATTTATGGTATTGGGTAAAATCTTCTTGAGTCATTATTCTAAGAACTGTTTATTTCATATATCTGTAATTTCCTTTTAGATACATGAAATAAAATATCAGCTTTTAAATTTAAGCTTGATTAATCGTTTAAAAAAAATTAATCAAAATTCATTAAAATTTAAATTAAGGTAATTGATTATAATCAGTAACAGGATTTTCAACTGCTAATGATTATTTTAATTAATATTTTCCTTTTTGGCTAAAAGAATATATACAATGAAATAGGATGCTATCATAAATGAAGTAAAAACTCCTGTAACCAAAATTGCCTTTGTTTTAAAGGCATTCAAGATTACATCATTTAATAACATGCCTGTATTTGTTAAAATATCCCAGCTATTCCACCTTAAAAATCTTCCCAGATATATTCCATAAGAGCATAAGATAGACACAATGCAGATAAAGAACCAGGAAAACCTTCCTCCTGAATATTTCATAAAATGCTGATGAATATAAAATAAACTTACAAGACCACTTATTAATCCTGTAAATGCAAAAGAAAATAACATCAATGTATCAAACCACAAAGGAACAATCGCTCTTTCCTTCAAATGAACTATATCGGTAACCAGATATGGAGCATTAGGAAAAAATAAAAGCCAGACTGCACCAAGAATTATAAAAGAAAGGATATTAATTGACTTTTTATAATCCAGAGCATTGATTATAAAAGACAATATCAATGGAATCATTGCCAGAAGCCAATTCCAGATTAGAAACATAAAACTATCTCTTCCTGAAATATGAACTCTAAGTGCGAGTAGCATAAAACAAAATACTGAGAGCAAAACAATTCCGGCTGCTATCTCTTTCTTAATGTTATTCATACAATTCAACTAGTTTGATATGTTTGCAAATTTTCGATTTTGATAATTCTTCTGATATATTTATCACAATACAATAAAGGAATGATGCCGATTGCTCCAAACATACAGTCTATCACTCGCCAATAAAAAGGTATACCTCTGATCTCCCCAGCTATGAAGGCCAGGGGAAAGACAGCAATACATGCTATCATACCAAAATGAATAACCCAAATATTTCTGATCGGATCCTTTAAAGGTCCTATAAATACTATTGCAATTACTATATGAGCAAATGCTAACCAATCAGTTCCATAGGCTAGAAAAGGATAATGAATATTCATATCATATAAACCGGTATAAACTTTAACTACCCATATAGATAATGGATTGTCCGCTTCCAGTACTTGCTGTGCAGTATTTCTCAGAAAAAACAACTCAGTCTCCAACGGAAATGCAGTAAGACCGCTTAAGACAAGGCCTGCTATGAAGAGGCATATCAAAAATTTGACCCTTGTTCTTAATTTTAAAGATTCAGTTTTCATTGTCATTCTATTTTAGTTTTACATTCAATAAATTATTTGTCCTAAGCCCTTCTCACAAAGAGAAAGGCTTTAAAAAATTGGACTAAAAAATCCCAGATAAATTTTCCATGGATTTTAATTCATGGTAAATATCATCATCATCCATGTTCCAGGACTGCCAATCACGGTCTTCAAATTCTTTTATAAAAGCTTTTTTTCTTATATCAAGAGCTATGAGAAAACTCATGTTATCCCGCAGTTGCTGAGGGTTCTTTTTACAATAAGAAATCAGATCAGGCAATCCAGCATCAGATAGGGATGCGTTGTAAATAAGATCTGTTTTAGCAGCTATTCCCGAAAGATTGTATTTTACGATAAGCATATCCCAGTTCCATAAGCATGATAACATTAATACAGCATAACCGACCCAGGCGTTTTTTCTGAATAAAAACCAGTTGCTTTTTGCTGATACAATTTTTATAAATGTTGTCAATAGCCCGGCAACAGTCATAATCAAATAGATGTAAACACCAATTCTTTTGTATGTTAATCCATGCTCATCGATATAATGAAAATTCTTAACTCCACAGGTAACCACTAATATGGTGTTTTGGATAATCCATAACACAGCCAGTATCTTAATGGCAGTGTTGCTTTCATAAAAATTCAAAGACCCTCTGAAATAAAACAAGATAATAGCGATTGCAATAACTATGGATAGTATTAATGAATTGATTCCTTGGTGAACTACTTGAGAATACTGAAAACCTTCAGGAAACTCTGTAACAATTGATAAAGAGTATATATCAACAACATTTACTACGAATAGTAATAAATTCAGCATCACAAATAATACAATACCTGAAATATTTTCATTATTGATATTCAGCAAAGGCTTTGAAAAAGTAGATTCATCATTAATAAGTCTGTCAGGAGAAGTCAGATCTTTATATAAAAGAGAAAGAATATCCATTTGGTTGAAATAGCCATAGAGCAGTACGAAGCCCATAATTGTAAAGCCTATAAGTCCCCATGAAAGAAAATCGAATCTTATATTGGCCACCAATTCATCAAAATAAGGATTGGCACTTCTATAAATAAAGAAGAATATCAATGTAATAATAACAGGAATTGTAGTGACAAATAACAAGCTGTAGGATTGTGGTGCTCGCTCTTCTTTCCTTTCGCTTCGTTCAAATAGTCTGGCGAAAATATTTATCAATGAAAAGAAATAGCTATATGCAGCATACAGTAATGCAAAAATCAATGATGAATCTTTTCTCAAAGAAAAACTTGCAGCCATGCTTAAAGAGATGATATTGGCCAATACAGGCAGGCCGGTGCCATGCAACAAAGCCATAGCTCCACTGACCAATGCTCCTATAGAGGATATAAGCCAAAGTCCGTTAGAAAACAAATTGTTATCTTTTAGCGCCATTAAAAATGTGATCACGACAGAAAATAAGAATATGTTGATACCTGGTGTCTGATCATAAAACAGGTAACTATAGATTAGCGTCGCTGTCACAATTATTATATCGTTCTTTTTCATATATATTTTAGGTTTTATTTTTTTACAACTGACATGGATAAATCTGAAACAATCTCAGGTATTTTCTTAGATTCCCTTTCAGGATTTACCTTTGACAATATGGCTTCCAGAAGGGGAAGCATATTATTTAATTGTTTCGTTTTAATGATAAAATTCCAGAGTGGTTCGAACTTCTTCCATCCACCGGCATAGGAAAGATGCTTAAGTTTGTATTTTATGGAATCATGGGCTGTACCTGCTTTCCAGATATTGCTCCAGGAATAGAACTCTTTATAAGCATAATCATAACCCGCCTTTAATTCCTGAAGAGAAAGATTCTTTGTTTTAAAAACTACATTTCGGGTATCATAGAGATCCCAGTTTCTGGTCAGTATTCTTCCTTCCTTCTCATAGTTATCAAAAAGTTTTGTACCAGGATAGGGCGTCAGCACATGATAAGTTGAAGTGGTAATACCCATTTCCACACCCCAGTCAACTGTTCTTTTAAAAACGTCTTTATCATCTTCATCAAGACCGAACACGAAGCTACCATTGATCATAATACCTAATTCATGAACACGTCTGATAGCGTTTTGATAATCTCGTCCAAGGTTTTGCTTTTTATTACTTAACTTAAGGTTGCTTTCATTCAATGTTTCAAACCCAATAAACAAACTTCTCAAACCAGCATCAGCAGCCTTTTCTATGAGGTTGCTTCTTAAAATAGCATCAACTGTACTTGCACCTTGAAACACCCTTCCCATTCCTTTCATGCCTTCAAATAGCTCAGAAGCAAATTTCTGATTGCCTAGCAGATGGTCATCAAGGAAATAAAGATGCTTTCCTGGAAGGCGTTCTATTTCAGACAGTGCTTCATCTACGAGTTGTGTGTAAAAAGATTTTTTAGAATTAAAAAAAGCATCCTTATAGCAAAAGTCACAATGATGTGGACATCCTCTGCTCACTACTATTGAGTTCGGTACGAGGTATAAATATCTTTTAATTAAATCCCTTCTTACAGGAGGAATACCTTCAATAGACCTCTGCACAGATACATACTTTTTCTTAGGAGATTTATTCTTAAAATCCTTTAAGAAAGTAGGAAAGGTATCCTCTCCGGGACCAATAAAAATACTATCTGCATGGGGCATTGCCTCTTCAGGTAATGAAGTAACATGAAGGCCGCCAAGTATTACATAGCATTTCTTTTTTCTGTAGTGGTCCGCTATATGGTAGGCCCTGTATGCATTGGTAATATAAACCTGAATCACTACCAGATCAGGCCCATCGTTGAGATCAATCTCTTCTACATGTTCATCCTGAATCGTGGCTTCATCATTATCAGATAGCCAGGATGCAAGTGTCGCCAGTCCAAGGGGAGGAAATAATGAATATTTAACAGGCCTCCAGTAAGGACTTTTAGCTTCAGTTAGTGCCGGCAATATAAATTTCACTTTCATATATTTAAAAGTACTTTGCATTTCAAAGTTAAAGGATAAAAAAAAACTACTTCAGTTTTTTTTCGCATTAATAAGTGCTTCCAATGCATTCAAATGCTCTTTAAATGCAATTTTTCCTTCTTTAGAAGCACCATAAGATGTATTAGGTTTTTTACCGATAAATGATTTTCTCACTTCTATATATTTTATTTTCTCAAGGGCATTAAGGTGACTTGCCAGATTTCCGTCAGTAACATCAAGGGTTTCTTTCAAGGCATTAAAATCCACCCAGTCATTGACCATTAAAACAGACATTATACCAAGGCGGATTCTGTTTTCAAATGCTTTATTCAGATTTGTTATTAGACCTTTCACTTCTCATATTTGAAATACATAACCACTCCATATACTATGTGCAATACGCCAAAGCCCATTGCCCAAAATAGTATGCCATACCCAATAAATATTGTGGCAAAAATACCTAATATAATTTCACAAAAACCAAGATTACGAATATCATTCAAGGTAAAATTACTTCCATTAAGTAACGCTAATCCATAGAAAATTAAAGTACCAGGAACAATAAGCCCTACTACCCCATAATATAATAATGCCAGACAGAAGAACCCTCCGGTAGCAAGAGGTACTGCCATGTTAATGATCAGTCTCTTACTAGTTGAATCCCATATCCGCAGCCCTTTTTTCCTCGTTTGTCTGATCGTAAAAAACAACCCTGAACCAATCGCCAGGATAAGCACAATAAATGCATCAAGGAAAAGAAAGATATAGATCTCTTCCACGGACATCCACACTCTTCCGCTTTTAAGCCCTTCTATCAGGATATAGGCAAATCCAGCTCCCAATAATGCAAATATACCGGCAAATACTCCGGAAAGGCCGCTAAGAGAAATAAATCTCGAAGAGCGCTCCATCAAAGAGCGTATTTTCTTAAGGTCGTTTAAATGATCAATTGTTTCAGACATAAAAGTACTTTGTTATACAAAGTTAAAAAAGAAAATAGAAAAAGAAAATATTTTGTAGCTTTTTTAATGAACCATTTAATCTTAAAAAAATTAGTGTGCTAAAAAACAACAAAGGGTGATCATAAATGATCACCCTTGTCCCAAGTAAAAAATTTACATTACTCGAAAATCTCTGAAGATTTCACATACTTCATCAGGAATAAGCATCCGTTTAATCTCCCTATTAATAACCGGATCCTCTAAAAATTTCCCATTTACAAGTTTGTCAGTCCCTTCAAGAGATCATATTAAAAAAACAAAATTCTAATGACTATTAATAAATGACTATCAGAGCGTTAATGTATACCAAAAAATAACTAACTGATACCATGATACAAATATGATAAAGAAGTAAAAGCTTGACCATCCCGTAAACTGGTATTTTTTTTCTCTACCTGTTTACGGGATAATACTTTTCATTAACCTTTTAAAAATATAACTATTTCAACAAATTAGTATAAAAAATAAAAGCTTTTGGGGGCATCCAAAAGTTAGCAGAGGGCTATAATAAATTACGAAAAAGAGAAAGTCAATCTATAAGATTATTCTGAATACAATATTTGATAAGGCCTACAGTATTTTTCACTCCCAACTTTAAAATAATATTCTTTCTATGTGTATCAACTGTGCCGGTGCTAATAAATAGTTTTTCAGCAATAGTATTATTTGAACATTCCTGAACGATTAGCTTCAAAATCTCCAACTCTCTCTTTGTCAATACATTATCAATACTGGATGACTTTAAACTAAATGCAGGCATAAGGTCTTTGGTATTTTTTGCCCCGCTTGAAAAGAGCTCTTTACTGATATACATTTCACCCTGAGAAGCCATTTTTATAGCAGTAAGGAATACTTCTTTTCCTTCACTTTTATAAAGATAGCCATGTATTCCATATTTGAGGAGTTTAGTATAATAACGAGTCCCGTGATACATTGTCAGGATAATGACTTTCAGGTTTGGGTATTTTTCACGGATTTCCTTTGTAAGCGCAACGATATCCGTATCTGGCATATTGATATCCAGGAGAATGATATCAATACTTTTGCTGGCGAGTACAGAAAGTACCTCTGCCCCGTTTAGTGCCTGGCCTGAAATTTCTATCTCAGGCTCGTTTTTCATTAAACTTGACACCCCATCAATAAATAACTGATGATCGTCGGCAATTAAGATCTTTATCATAGATATAGGGATTAATCTATTTTCACTTTTAATGGTATACTTAAAATGACAGAGGTTCCCCTTTCGGAAGAGTCAAAATTGACAGTTCCTCTGAGAAAATTTACTCTCGCAATGATATTGTTTAAACCTCTGCCCTTTTTTCGGGATTTAATAGTCTTCTCAAAGTTAAACCCTTTTCCGTCATCTTCCACAGTTACTACAAGAATATCATTCTGATTTACAAACTGAATATCCATATTTTTTGCTTCGGAGTGCTTTAAAGCATTATTGATAAGCTCCTGAACCACGCGGAAAACCTCAATCTCGAAATCAGTCCGGAATTTTTTATTGATATTAAAGGATTTGAAATTAATAGTTACTTTGCCGGTACTTGTAATCCTTTTGCAAACAAAGTCTACCGCCAGAATAAGTCCATACTGTAATAAAACGTCCGGCATAAGATTGTTGGAGATCGACTTCAACTCCTTAAAGGCATCTTCAAGAAGGTTTAATGAACTGTCGAGATAACTTTCCCTATCGTCCACTCCGCTCTCCTTGAATGCAGTCAGATTCAGTTTCAGAGTAGAAAGCAGATATCCCATGCCATCATGCAGCTCTTCAGCAATTCTCTTGCGTTCATACTCCTGGGTTTTGATCACTTCCTTTGAAAGGATTGTTTGTTGAATGTTGATTTTCTTAAGCAGATTTTCACGCTCCCTGAAGGCTGCGACTTTCTTCTCTTCATTCAATGCATTTTCTATTGATACTGCCATCTGACCTGACAACAGTTGAAGGAATTGAATCCTTTCAGGAGTAAAGGCATTTGAGATAAGGTTATTTTCCAGATAAAGAGCCCCCATTATGTTGCCGGATTTCAAAATTGGCAAACACAACACCGATTTAAGATTCTTTTCATGAATCAGTTCATCTGATGAAAATTTGGGATCATCCATAGCATTATCTATTACCAAACTATCTTTTGTATGCAATACATACTGAAAAATAGAATTGGGAATAAGTCCTGCTTCTTTGAAATCTATACTTTTAAGTACTGTAACAATAGGGTCATTCAAGGCACCTTCTGCTTCTACATAAAATTCTTCATCCTCATTTTTAAGAACCAATAGTCCCTTTTCGGCACCTGCATTTTCCAGCACTATTCTGATCATTTTTTCCAGGAGCCTTTCCAGGTTTATTTCTCCGGAAATAGCAGTAGATGCTTTCATGATACTTTTGAGGTCAAAACCTATTGCATCTCCTGCAGCCTGCTCCTGTTCATTCATTGTAGAATGATGCCCTCCAACTGTTTTTCCAAATTTCAGAAATGAAGGATATCTGTTTTCAAGCTCTTCAACCTTGGCAATTGCTCCCCAGTGAAAGTATTGCTCTCTTGCTTTTTGTATATAAAACTCTCCTTGTACAGGCTCTTTACGAGACAGGTTAAACTTACCCATCATCTCTAAGGCCAGTGCTTCTTCATGAAGGTATTCATATTGGCGGGCAAATGAAATAGCTTTTATATAATTAGCATGCGCCTTTTCATTTTTACCTTTTACTCTGTTTAACTCTGCCTCTATGATATAATACTTATGCAAGTAATTCATAGGAGCACTTTTGGAAAGCTTAGCAAGCTTCTTCTGATTATTCAATATCCGACTGAACATAACTTTCCTTTCTTTCCCCCCCTTTGCATTTATTACCGCGAGATAAGCTATTGACTGATAAAGATAAAAAGATGGCACCAATGGATTCCCTACAGAATTAGCCGCATACTTTTCCGCTTCTATTGCATACTTATATGCATCTTCATATTTGCACAGATAATAGGAAAGTAGCAGTTTGCAAATAAAATAATCAAAGGTTGAAGATTTGGTGATAAATCCCTCTTTATATGGATTTACCTTTGACTCATCAAAAAACTCTCCAATGAGCAATAAAGGATCTTTAGGATTTTCGTGCAGATTTTGTGCAGCCTGGGCAAACAAGCTATGACTGCACAATGGAGTAGACTGCTGTAGTTGAACAATCCTTCTGGTCCTCTCTCTCATTGAAACGATACTATCTCTTAACTGATTCCCTGATATGAATTCATTGATAGATTGAATTAAAACCGAATATGCAGCATACTCAAAATCTCCAGCCTGGACACCTGCTTTATAAGCTTCTTCCAAAGGAGCTATTGTCTTTTTCAAGTGATCGAACACATGTGTCAGAAATGTATTGGAAACCATTCCAACTCTTGCCTTATGCTGCTCAGGTGGAAAATATTTTTCCTGTTCACTTGCAAGCTTTACCAGCCTTTTGCTGGTTGCATAATCTTCAAATCCACCTGAAATAATCAGAGCATAACTTACAGTAATATATGAAGACATAGCACAGTTACCATGTTTCACCATCAAAAGAAACGGCTTTGTTGCAAACAATGGGAACAAATCGGGAAAAGAGAAATAAGAAGCAGAGGCTACGCTTGCAATAATCCTGATCGCTGCATATACTTTAGGATTATTCATTTTCTTACTCTTCCAAAAGCTGTCAAGTGAATTTGTACCCAAAGCTGCTTTAACTTTAAGCACATCCATCAATACATGGAACTTGTTTGGCTTTTCAGGATACTTCACTCCAAGAATTTTTAGAACCTTTAACGCAGTTACCACTGCTTCTTCAACTCTGGAAAGCGCAGTATAAGCTCTTATCCGAATCTCATATACCTTTACCTGATCTAATGTTATCTCTGTATTCTCCAGAACATGTTCAATCCAATCTTCCATTTTATCGTAATTTCCGCAGAGATAAGCACTTTCAGCAGCTTCACTATATAATGCAAGACTTAAATCATAACTTTCTTTCCATGAGTTTTCAGAAAGAAGGTCTATTCCTCTAATTAAATAATCGAGGCTTGATGAGTAGGCAGAGGCTCTTTTAGCCTTTTTACCCGCTAGTACAAAAAGTTCCGCAGCTTGCTTTCTCTCTTGATCTGAATCAAGGGCATTAATTCCTGAAACAAACTGATTGGCAATATCAAATATATATTCTTCAATCTGATCTTTTGAAAAATATGCAAGTAAGACTTTCCCCAACTGAAGGTGAAGTGTATCTCTTTCTTCTTCATTTATCAGCATATATACCGCCTGCTGAACTTTATCATGAGAAAACTTATAACTTCTTTCTACCGGAATTACAAGATCTTCTATCAATCCGATCTGAACATCCTGTGCCAGGTCATGCTCAGGTTTATTGCAAATGATAGAAAGTAAGAGAAGATCAAAGCGGTTGCCAAGACAGGCAGCAAGTTTAAAAACTTTCTGAGTTTCCTCTGGAAGCTTTTGTATTCGGGCGGCTACAAGATCCACAACATTGTCCGTGATATTAAGTTCTTCCGTACCTTTGATATCAAGCTCCCATTGACGTTTTATAAAATCGAAATTCAGAAGTTTTTCCTCATATAAAGATTTGAGGAACTGATGCACAAAGAAAGCATTACCTTTAGTTTTGTGATAGACAAGATCGACAAGATGGTTCTTTTGTAACTCTGCAATTCCGAATGATTCATTGATCATGCAATTTACATCATCAAAGGTAAGATTTTTAATATGTATAGATCTTACAGGAATTGACGACTTTATATCACTTACTACTTTGTTTAAGGGGTGATATTCCCCCACTTCATTATCCCTCAGAGCTCCTATAATCAGAAGGTTGCTTATCTCTTTACCGGATAAAAGTAGTTTGAGCAATTCAAGGGAAGCGTTGTCTGCCCATTGAAGATCATCAATAAATATTACAAGGGGACTATCTTCAGTGGCAATAGATTTAATAAAATTTCTTGTTACGAAATTAAACCTGTTAAGTGTTTCTGCCGGGGTTAGTGATGGTACTTCAGGCTGGACACCAATTAGTAATTCAAGGTTAGGAACTACTTCTGTGAGTATTTTTCCGTTCGCCCCTACTGCTGTGCTGATGATGTTCTTCCATTGGTTAAGCTTTTCATGCTTTTCCTTTAGAATAAAATCTACAAATTCCCTGAAAGCAATGATGAATGCATAGTAAGGTATATTTTGCTGTATCTGGTTAAATTTCCCCTCTATAAAACATCCCCTTTTATCAATAACCTTAGTACATATTTGCCTTACCATTAAAGATTTCCCCACGCCTGAATATCCTGTAACCTGCATAAAACCCGTCTTTCCAGCGCATACTTCATCAAATGCTTCCTCAAGTTGTTGAATTTCCAGATCCCTTCCGTATATCCTCTTAGAGATTTGAAAATTAGAAGAAAAGTCAGTACAACATAAAGGGAATACTTCTATATTGCCATTATTAAGCAACTGTTCATAACAGTTTTCCAGATCATCTTTTACGCCACTTGCAGACTGATATCTATCTTCAGGATTTTTGCTGATCATTTTACTGATCATGTCGGATAAAATATCAGGCACTTCTACTTTCAGCTTGGTTAACGGCCTTGGACTTTTAGCAATATGGAAATGTATTATTTCCATTGAATCTTCAGAATAAAAGGGATTTAATCCTCCAAGCATTTCATAGAATATAACTCCAAGAGAATATATATCACTTCGGCTATCTGTCTTCCATTGCACCCTTCCGCTTTGCTCAGGAGAAATATATTCAAGCTTAGTTTCACCTGATAGAAAATTAAGGTTGGCAACTTTACTATTTGAATGCGTAGATCTACTAAAGTTTAATATTTTTATGTCAAAAGTATCCGGAGAAATAAAAAGGTTGTAGGGGTTGATAGCATGGTGAACAATTCTCCTTTGGTGTAGCTCATCCAGAAGACCGCAAATATTTATACTGATTTTAAAAAAAGTATTCAGATCTATCGGTACTTTTTTAATAAATTCAGAAAGCCTTATCCCGTCGATATCTTCAATAAAAATTCCAGCTAAAGCTGATGTGCTTTCGAGATGAATGTGCCTGGGTACTCCTGGAAATGAAATTTCATTTGCAATGGCAAATTCATGTCTTAATCTTGCAAGACTATTCTGATCACTTGGTGATTTTAATGCTTTGAGAAGAAAAGTTTCGGAATTAACTGCAACCCGATAAAGCACAGTGCTATAATCAGATTGAATTTCTTCTACTATACCATAGGACGGAAATTCCATTTCGAATGAATATTTAGTTTAATACCTGAAGATAAAGTGATAAGACTTGCCTAAGAGATGTTAAATTTATAAAAAATGGAATAAATAAGCTTTATACAGGCATAAATAAATTCCAGAAAAGTCATATTTTTAACATAAAAAATCGGAAATTTACTAAAAGCATAGTAAAATCTGAAATTCCATCCTCATAACCGTTAAGTTATCTCATAAATAACGCTTAGCAGGGGAACCTCAAAAAAATTGAAAATGAAATTCGAAGAATATCCTATTCCACAAGAAATAAAAAAAAGTCTGGAAGAAGCTGGTTTGAAAAGACCGACTGACATTCAGTTCAAGTGTATTCAGCCTATTCTGAATAAGGAAGACGTACTGGCAATTGCACAAACTGGTACTGGCAAAACAGCTGCATTTGTAATCCCAATCCTCACGCTGCTTCACGAGTCCAAACATAAGAACAATAACATCAAATGCCTTGTAATGGTGCCTACCAGAGAGCTGGCAGTACAAATCAATGAAGTATTTGAGAAGATTGGGAAATACACAAAAATCAAGTCTTTTGCCATTTATGGAGGAGTGGAACAAGAGGCTCAGATCAGTCAACTGTCAGGGAGAATTGATGTACTTATTGCCACACCAGGTAGAATGTTTGACCTTGCCCATCAGGGGCATTTAAGTCTTGAAAACGTAGAAATACTGGTTCTGGATGAAGCAGATCATATGCTTGATCTTGGTTTTATCAAGGATATAAAAGACGTTAAACAGATGCTGACCAAAAAGCATCAGACGCTTTTCTTCTCTGCAACGATAGATAAGAAAATTAAGGAAATCGCTTATTCCCTTGTCAGAAATGCAATAAGGATACAAATATCTCCCAAAGATCCTGTGTCAAAAAAAATAGACCATTTTGTAGCCTTTGTTGAAATGGATGATAAAAGGTTTTTCCTTGAAAGAATAGTGAAAGATAATGCTCAGAAAAAAATTCTTGCTTTTGTAAGAACCAAGGTACGTGCAGAACGATTATCAGCCGCAATGGAAAGAGCAGGTATTGCAGCTCTTACCTTGCACGGAGATAAAGAACAGGAAGACCGGTTGAAGGTATTGAACTTATTTAAGCAGGGCAAATCAAAGGTACTTATTGCAACAGATGTCAGTGCAAGAGGTATCGATATTTCTAATGTAGAAATTGTAGTAAACTATGACCTTCCGGAACAACCCGAAAACTATGTTCATCGAATCGGAAGAACAGGTCGTGGGAATGACAAAGGAAGAGCCATTTCATTCTGCAGCAAAGATGAACTTTCATTATTAGAAACTATTGAGGAATATATAGGAAAAGAAATCACAGTAATGGAAATCAGTAAACAGGACTACATAGAAACCATTGAATCTACTGAGGAAAATAATACGGATTGGAAATCTTTAATGAAGAATGTTGAAGACCTTGATTTTGATAAAAATATTCAGAAGGGGAAACATTCAAAAAAGAAAAAATAATTTGACAACTTAATTCACCTGAAACAATGTTAGATATTATAATGACTTATGGTTAATCAAAAATAAAAAAATAGGACCAGAGGGTTTCTTACTATTATAAAAAGGTCAAGCTGTATGTTCAACAGAAAGAAGAAAACCTTAAATATCAAAAAAAAGAGAGCAACAGGAAAACATCCGCTGCTTCGAAAATTGGTCCTCAAAATAAAAGCAGGAACCTCTGACTTTATTACTATTAAAGGAATACTTAATACTATTTTTAGCATTTATCCACCAAGTTCTGTTATCATACTGCTTGAAGATAACTTTAAATCAAAATCAAAGAAAGTATCTAAACTGAAAAAGTTCCTTTTTAGTCACAATCTATATTTACATAAAATCATTAACCAATCCACAGTAAAAGCTGAAAAGGTATATCTTATACCTTCGGAAAGTCAGATTGAAATCACTGAAAACATAATAAAAATTGATAAGACGCGAGATGTCCCTATTGAAGAAAAGATATCATTTCTGGAAATTGAGAATGGTAAAATAAATTTTACTCCGGCATCTTACTCGGAGATTGAAGAAAAAAGATACAAGATCAGGCATCTGCGATTATGTATCTCAAAACTCAACAGGATTTACCGTGAAAATAAACATCAAGAAAACTTAAATAACAAAA
The DNA here is from genome assembly GCA_023428135.1 of Bacteroidota bacterium. GTDB lineage: Bacteria > Bacteroidota > Bacteroidia > Cytophagales > Cytophagaceae > Sporocytophaga. Next base: position 210,850 of record JAEYZG010000062.1, read on the forward strand.
AAATAGAAGGCAGTACAAATCTTATCTCAAGCTATATACTTGAAAACATTATTGATTCTACCAACCTGATCATAGTAGGTGTAAGTGAAAACGGAGTTATACAAATTTATAACAAAGCAGCTGAGGTCACTTCAGGTTTTTCAAGAAAAGAAATGATCGGTAAAAAGTGGCTCGATTATGTGACGCCCAAAGATGTCTACAAATATTATTCTGGCAAGTCCAAGCAAAACTTCAAGAACTTTGAGACTTCCCTCATAACGAAATCGGGCGAAGAAAAAATTATTCATTGGCAAACTAACGAAGTCCATTTCGGTGGAGAGTTAATTGGTTCAATTGCCCTTGGCATGGACATTTCTGGACTAATCAAATATATTAACAAGTTAAATGAAGGGCATGAAAAGTTTAAGGCTCTTGAAGAAAATAGACTCTTTGGTATTGTAAGAAGATCTCCCTATGGAAAATATATTTCAGCAAACCAAACCTTCTGTCAACTCACAGAATATTCGCTGGATGAAATTACAGAACTAACATTAGATGTCCTTACTTACCATGAAGACCTGGATAAGGAAAGAGTATTGATTGACCAGTTAATATCAGGTAAAATCTCTACCTATAAAATTGAGAAACGATTAATAACAAAATCAGGAAAAGTTATATGGGTTGAAGTGAATGCTGCACCATATAAAAATCTGTATGGGAAGATAGAATACTTCATTATAATAATTGAAAACATAGACCAAAGAAAAAAAGCTGAATACACATTAAAGCAAAATGAAACGAAATATAAAATTCTAGCTGATAATCCTACAATAGGCTTCGCCTTCTCAGATGAAAGAGGCTTCCTGATTGAAAGTAACGAAGCATTTCACAACATGCTTGGTTATCAAAAGAACGAACTTCTGGGAAGACATTTTAAAGACTTCACCTATCATGAAGATGCAAAGAGAGAAGCAGATTTACTTGAAAAAATTTCTACAGGAGAAATCAATGATTACCAGATTGAAAAGAGGTACATGAATAAAAATAAAGATGTATTCTGGGTCGATTTGAATTTAAGTACTGTAAGGAATGAAAAAAATGAAATTCAGTATTTCATCTGCATTACTCAAAATATAGATGCAAGAAAAAAAGCAGAAGAAGCACTGAAAGAAAGTGAAGAACAATATCGATTTCTTGCCAACACCGTTCCTCAGATATTTTGGAGTGCAGACGAAAATGGTATTGTTAATTTTTTCAACAAAAAATGGATAGAATTTACCGGATTATCAGAGGAAGAATCCATTAACAGCGGATGGTTTTCTGCTATCTACCCGGAGGATACAGCGTCAACAGAAAAAGAATGGTATGAAGCCGTAAACCAAGGAATAAAATATGAAAAAGAACTGAGGTTAATGAACAGGGAAGGAAAATACAAATGGTTTCTTTCCAAAGCAACGCCATTAAAAGATGCTAAAGGAAATATCATAAAATGGTTCGGTACCTGCATGGATATTCATGATCTGAAAATTGCTATTCAAAACCTTGAAGATGCTTACAAAGAATTAAAAAAAGCCAATATAGACCTTGACAATTTTATTTATACAGCTTCTCACGATTTAAAAGCTCCTGTATCAAATATTGAAGGGCTTGTAATATATCTTGATCAGCTGTTAAAGGAAACATCTTCGCCAAACGAGCAAAATGAAGAAGTTGAGAGCCTTATAGATATGATGTACCAAAGCTTGACGAAATTCAAAAAAACCATTGAAGATCTCTCTGACGTAACCAAGGCACAAGGAAACGGTACATCACGGGATTTGACCCTGATCAATCTATACGATGCTCTAGAAGAAGCCAAAATAACACTAATGAACGATATCAATAACTCCAAATGTATCATTACCTATCAATTGAATGCCCCTGAAATTAGGTTTTCCATAAAGGATTTCAGAAGCATTTTATACAACTTACTGAGTAATGCCATTAAATACAGATCCAGGAAGAGAAAATGCAGGATAATGGTTAAAACCTACTATCAAAAAGATGCAATAGTATTAGAGGTGAAAGATAATGGCATTGGAATTGCCCCTAAAAACCAGGGAGGAATGTTTCAGATATTCAGAAGGGTTCACAATCAAAAACTGAATGTAGAAGGAACAGGAGTTGGCCTATACATTTTAAAGAGAATAATGGATAATAACAATGGCTCAATACAAGTAGAAAGTGAAGTGGATAAGGGAAGTACATTCAGATTTACATTTTCTAATCAAAAAAATAACCTGTGAAATTGCTTCCACAGGTTACCAATAAACTTATTACTAGAGAAAATTATTTCAATTTTATTTTCATTCCTGCTGTAATTGTATCCTCTTCAAGATTATTAATCTTTTTCAAGTCATCAACAGAAATTCCATATACCTTAGATATGGTTTCAAGTGTATCATAAGGGCCAACTCTGTGTACTTCAGGCTCAATAATTTCAGTTACTTTGATTTCGGTTCTCCTGTTGTATTGGTGCTCTTCCTCACTGCAATTGACTCCATCTTTGCAATGGTTCATAATTTTACTTTCGCCATAGCCCTTAGCTACAATAGCGTCAGAAGGAATTCCTTTAGATACAATATACTGAACAGCCGCTTCTGCCCTTTTCTGAGAAAGCTTCACGTTGTATTCATCAGAATGCCTGCTATCTGTATGTGCAGAAAGCTCCATTCTAATATTCGGATTTTCTTTTAACACTTCAACCAGCTTATCAAGCTCAAGTGCTGCATCATATCGGATCTCAGATTTATCGAGGTCATAATAAATATTTCGGATTACAAAGAGCTTATCTTGTTCGTTAAAAAATACATCTTTAAGAACAATAGGCTTATCTATTTCGATTTCTTTTAACTGAATAGCTATATTCATGGTATCTTCTGTGTTGCACTTCGCCTCTATGGTTGTAGAATGAGAGAAGAAATTGTTTTTTGCCAGTTTCAGTTCATACTTTTCTCCTGGCTGTAATTTAAAGAAGAATTTACCCTCAGGATTTTTCACTACTGCACATGGCTCATAAGACCTTAAGCAAATCTTTTTTGCAGGCTGTCCGTAAGTTCTTTCATAAGCAATAACATTTGCGGTATCTCCCATTTTATAAAGTTTTACCAATACATTTTCAAGTGGCTTTTCTGAATTATCAACAAAATGAAGTGTGAGTCCTGCAAGCACGCAGGTAGGGTTGGAGAATTTATAAATATCATCTTCTCCCATTCCGCCTTCTCTGTTGCTTGAGAAGAAACCTCCATTCAATGTTGTATCCAGTGTAATACCAAAGTCATCTTTTGGAGAATTCATTGGAAACATAAGATTTTCAGGCCTGTCCCATTTATCATGTTTCCCGTTTGTCACAAACATATCTAGTCCGCCAAGACCAGTATGTCCATTGGAAGAAAAATAAAGCTTTCCGTCGGGAGCAATATAAGGAAACACTTCTTTAGCAGGTGTATTTACATACTTACCAGCATTTTTAGGAAAGCTCCATTTTCCGTTGGCCTCCATAGTGCAGAAATATATATCTGTCTGGCCTAGAGATCCAGGCATGTCTGAAACAAAATATAAAGTTCTTCCATCAGGAGAAAGCGCAGGATGGCCTACGGAATAATTCAGGACGTTATTATATTCAAAAGGTAATATTGCAGACCATGACCCATTTTTCTTTACTGAATAATATATTTCCAGTCTGTTAACAAAATCAGGCCCTTTCTTTTGTCCGTTAATTTTACCTCTGTTACTAACCTTGTTTGTTCTGGTAAAGTAGATAGTATCACCTTTTCTTGAAAATGTAGCAGGCCCGTTATGGTACATACCGTTAACGCCTTTAAGCTTGTTTTTGAACTCAATTTTGAAGTTTGTATCAATCTCAGCAAAAGCAAGGTTTAAGAAAGGCGTTCCGGTCCAACCATAGATCTGCTTGTTGGAATAGTCAGTATCATCAAATTTTCTATCTGTAGCCAGGAAAAGTTTATTTTCAATCAACAGAGGAGAGAATTCTGAAAAAGCAGTATTCACCGATTTTACGTTTTCAATTTTAACCTGTACGGGATTGGACATCCACTCCATTGCTTTTTCACAGTTTCTTGCAAATGCTTCTGCCATCTTTTTTTCAGAAGGAAAGAGCTTCCCAAATTGAATATATTGTTTTCTTGCCTCCTGATAATCTCCATTGTTTCTCAAAGCTTCAGCATAAAACAATAAATTTGAAGGCTCAACCGTGGAGAATTTTGTCAATAAAACAGCATACCATTTTTCCGCCTCTTCTGATTTATTCATTTTTCTGTAACAGTCAGCAATCTTTTGTACTATTTCTGCAGACTGTCCTTTCTTTTCTGCAATAACTTCATATTCTTTAACAGCAAGAGAGTAATTGAATTGATTATAGTTTTTATCTGCCCTTGCAAGAATACTCTGTCCCGATGCAGCGTAGCTTTGGATCAGACTATACAATAGGATAAGTGATCCGGTTCTGATAAGAAGACTCATAATTATATACATTAAAAGTATCTTGGTGTTAACATTTTTGATCCGCCTTTTCTATTAATATTGTATCCCGCAGAAATTTCGTGGGTAGCAAAGTCCCTATAACTTGTTAAAGTAATATCATAAGAGTATCCAAGCCTAAGATTAGGAATAGGGAAAACTTCTGCCATGATTACGACAGCATCTTTCGCTGATCCCACATTTTCAACATTATTTTTATTGAATACTCTGGTTCGATAGGAACCTCCAATCCAAACGATATCATGGAATATAAAGAAAATTGAAGCATCACCATTGGTAGGGCCTTTCAGGTCTTCTTTAATCATAATACTTGGTCTGATCTTTATATTTTCGACGATTTTAGAAACGAAACCGGCTGCCAGGAACAGGTGTTTCCTTTGCGATGGAATCATGTCGGAACTTTTATTCATGTTTACTAGCACGTTATTCAATGACAAGCCAACAAAGAACCTGTCAGTATTGAAATAAAGTCCTCCCTGAAATGCTGCTCTGGTTTTTGCTTCACGTCCTATAGGTACAGCCGGGTCGTTTGGTTGATCCGTTGTTAATTTATTTCCATCTATACCATAATTAGTGATACCTGCTGCTACTCCCAATGCTAGTCTTCCTTTTGTTGATACTTTTATCCTATAAGCAAAAGATCCAAAGAATGAATTCTGAAATTGAGCGCCGAGTTCATCATGGATGAAATAAGCTCCAACGCCCGCTTTGTTCCAGTAAAGCGGCATATCTCCACTCAATGTTATAGAATTTGGTTCTCCATTAACCTTTGACCATTGCTTTCTGTAAAGGCCATTAATATTAATTGCCTCTCTGCTTCCTGCGTATGCCGGATTTATTACTACGCCATTGAACAGATATTGACTGAATTGTAATGTCTGCTGGGCATAACAATGAACAGAGAACAAAAGAATTACGGATGTAAATAATTTTCTCATCACTTATCTTACAATGGTTAAATAATTAACTATAGTTTTTTCTGAGTTACAAAACCTGATCTTCAGCTTAAAGTAATAGGTACCTTCATTCAAACTACTTCCGTCCCAGGTGTTTTTATATCCTCTTTTCTTATAAACCTCATTGCCCCAGCGGTTCAGAACAACCAGCTCGTTATCTGGAAAGTATTCAATATTTCTTAATATCCAGAGATCATTAATACCATCGCTATTTGGAGAGAAAGTATTGGGCACATGCACCGAATAGATAGCCTCGTTAGACTCAATAGAGGCTTCACCACTGGCACAGTTCGCCATACTGTTATTGGCTTTTACTGTTATCGTACCTTGCTTCATTTCATTCGATTCCAATTCGACAAGATTGGTTCCCTGACCACTTAAAATTTTCCATCCATCCGGAACTTTCCATTCGTAAGAACTAGCTCCAGGCACTGGATTCACCATAAATTCCAGCTTTCCGCATGCAGAACTTAAATCTATGATTGAAGATGGATTTGAAAGCACTGCCACAAAACTTACTTCCAAAGTATCAGTCAATGTGTCTCCAGGCAAACAACCATTTACATTAAAGACTTTAACAGCGTAAAAACCAGATTCACGAACTGTTATTTCAGGTGTTGTTTCTCCGGTACTCCAAACATAGTCTCCTTGAAGAACAGGACTCTTAAGTGTTACTTCCTGTCCGCATAATGTAGTATCTTTACCAAGTATCGCTCCTAAATCATCTCTGATAAAAAGAATAACAGTATCGGAAGCGCTGCAGGAGTTACTATCTGTTACTTTTGTCCAGACATTATTCTCCCCGGCTTTGCAATAAGAAATCTGTTGAGAGGTCTCACCTGTACTCCATTGGTATGTACCTCCTGCCAATACTCCTGCATCAAGAGTAAAACATCCTGTACATTTTTTATCAGGGTCGGACCCGAGATTTACGATCGGTAATTTATTAAGTGTTACTGAAATTGTATCGGATGTTGTATCCGCCGGATTACATCCTGGAATATCAGTGATAGTAACATAATAGACACCGGAACTTTTCACAATGATTGAATCTGATGTTTCTCCTGTATTCCAGATAATTTTCCTTCCTATATCTGCAGAGCGAATGATAAGACTATCCCCGCACAATGTTACATCTTCACCCAATGAAGGATCGTAACCCTGTTTAATATTTATCTTAATTGTATCTTCATCAAAACAACCTTCTGAAGTTGTAACCTTTACACAAACGCTTGTAAATCCTGTTTTACAATATTGAATGGAAGAAGTTGTATCTCCAGTGCTCCACCAGTATTTTACATCATTAAAAGTACCGGCATCAATTAATACACATCCACCGCACTTTACATCAGGATCTGGTCCAAGATCGACACTTGGAGAACTGCCTAATTTAATACTAATTGTATCGCTAACAGTATCGGAAGGACTGCAACCCGGAATATTAAAAATCTCTATGTAATAAATTCCGGATTGTTTTACTACAATAGAATTATCTGACTGACCGTTGCTCCATTTGACTGTACCTCCGAAGGTGTTGTTAGGAGAAATAGTTATGCTGTCAGCACAAATAATGGTATCAGAAGATCCAAGGTCAATACCATACCCAGGCTTCACTGAAAGTTCTATCGTATCAGAAACTTTGCAACCAAGATCATTTGTCACCGTTGCCCAAACTTTATTGATACCAATATCACAGTATTGAACTATTTGAGAAGAATCTCCGGTACTCCAGAGTATTTTCGCTCCGCCCTGATCCCCTACATCAAGAGTCACGCAGCCACCACAGCGCGGTAATGGATCTGCCCCTAAGTAAACAATCGGACTTTCAAGAAAAATAACGGGTACTGTATCTACACCTGTACATCCTGCCTTATCGACTATTACTGTAAAAGTATCTGTCTTGGTAACAGATATCTGCTTAGTAGTTTCTCCGGTACTCCAGAGGTATGTTGCGCCGGGAACATTTGCGTCAAGAATGACTGGTCCTTTACAGGGATCCACTTCTTGCTCTATCACAACTCCGACATTTACCTGCAAACATTGTCCCAGGGCATTTGCAGTTATAAATAAACCGGCAAGGATGAAAAGGAGATTTTTCATGATTCTATAAATTCAGTAAGACCTCTAGTAATTTTAAAACTTCCTTCTTAACTGAGCACTATTCAATTTGTTTTTACAAAAAAAGTGTTATAAAACATCCCTTACATCGGCCAAACTTCACGAAGAGAACAAAGCTTACTTAATAATTTGTTACCTTTTAAAGGCATAATATGGAGAAGCATGGTTTCAGGTTCAGAGATATTGCAAGCCTGTTGAAGGAAACTATTAATAAATGGATCAACGATGATGCATTTACTCATGCGGCTGCAGTTTCATTCTATGCCTTGATATCTTTACCTGGAATATTGATTATTATCGTTAATACTATTGGGATTTTTCTTGGCAAGAATGTAATTGAGGGAGATATTTCGGAAAAAATTAATATGCTTATGGGACAGGATACTGCTAAACAAATTCAGCAGATAATAGTAAACGCATCCCAACAACCCAGCTCAGATATATTAATGATTACAGGTATCGGTGTGCTTGTAATAAGTGCAACAGGGGTATTTATTCAGCTACAAACTTCACTGAATCAGGTATGGCAGGTAAGAGTAAAAAAAGAAGCTACCTGGATCAAGGTATTATTGGACAGAGCTGAGTCTTTTAGTCTTATACTTATAGTAGGTTTATTCTTATTCATATCTATAATCCTTTCCTCGGTTATATCATCCCTTAACTCATTTCTTGCCCTTATTATTCCAGGATTTTCTATATATATATTTTACCTGTTTGACTTTATTATTTCCTTTTCCATACAGGCAATCTTGTTTGCACTTATTTTTAAATACCTGCCTGACATTAAGATAAAATTCGATGCTTTGTGGGTCGGAGCTTTTCTTACTACTATATTATTTTATCTGGGAAAGGTATGCCTTAATATATACTTCAACAAAGTTTCACCTGAGTCTGTATTTGGGGCGGCAGGATCGGTAATCCTAATACTCTTGTGGATTTACTATTCCAGCTTATTACTTCTTTTTGGGGCAGAGTTTACACAGGTTTATGTAAAACGGTACAAATACATCGTGGTACCTTCCCGAATGGCTTACTCTATACCACAAGTAGAGGAAAAATAAGAAAAGTTGAAAGTCTAAAGTAAATTAACATTTACTTTAGACTTTCAACTTTTTACTTTTAACTCATTATAGTTTCCCTTCTTCCTTTAACAAAGAGAGTAAAGCCCATATAAACGCAGGCAACCAGCCAATAACAGTTACCTGTAATACCAGACAGATGATTCCAGGAACCATCTTTTTCTGTAACATAAGAGACAACCAGGGAAGAAAGAAAGCTATAATATATTTTACCATAACAATGTTATTTAGAATTTAACACCAAAATCTAATGCAATTATATTGCTTCTTATCTTAACACTTGAATTGACTTTTGTTCTATAAGGATCATTAAATTTTAAATGTGGGTGAATCATATTTATTAACCCTTTGTTCAGGCTTAACCCGGCATACACACTTATCTTGTCATTCAGAGCATAATCTGCTCCCGCACTGAAGAATAAGCCAAGATCAAAAGGATTAAACAAACTCTGCGGCCTGTTGTCCCCGTTTCTGCCACGAGAAGGATCATCCCAAAACTCATTTTTAGCCAGATTCCAATAATGAGCACCATCTCCACCATTTACATTTTCAGAAAGTTTAAAATCAAGAGTGGGACCGAAAGCAAATACCAGTTTCAAATTATCGATGATTTCTTGTGTATAATACTTCCCGATCAATGGCACCTGCAAGTAAACAAGGTTATATTTGGAGACACCTGAATAGTAACCATCTGTATTTCTGATAAAAATATTTTTAGTAGTAAACCAAAGACCAGGTGTAAATGCGAAGTTATCATTCACAAAATATTCAAGATTGGCACCCAGACTTATGCCTCCGACATTTCCCTCTTTTGTAGTTGAGCCATCTGCTACATAACGAAATCCTGATGGCGTGGGATCCGGATCTTTTACTGTTGCTACATTCAGGCCTGGTGCTAATCTAAATGACCAGTGTATATTTCCTTTGCTTTGCGAGAAAACCCTTGTACTTCCAAGAAGCAAAAACAAAAGGGCAAACAAATAAACTTTTTTCATACTCTTTTTAAGACATAAATCAATTCAAAAGTAATTACTTTAAATGAAAATATCCAAAGGTTTCAGTAGGAGTGAATTACACCTGGGATCCTCAAAATAAAATTTTCAATATGGTCTTACGTAAACCACTTAATCATATCATACTATTTTACAACAGATTACAAGTCAAAACAAGGTAAAAAAAAGAGAAATAATACTCTAAAAGTAGTGATCTTGGATAGAAAATTTGCTTCTAATAAATTCAGACACATTGTTACTCAAAAAACTTAGGATAAAAGGAAGTTGAAATCAAGAACAAATAAAAATTTAATAATGATTTAAAAAGCTTTGATTGGGATATTAATACTGAGCAGAACCCCTACCCTTCAAATCCCTCTCCAGGGTATAAATTCAATGAAATCCCCCTCTTTAAGTTCCTCAATTTCTGCTGGCTGAACCGCAAGGCCGGAAGAACGAGTAACGGATGTAAAATCACCACTGCCATTATTTTTAATTTGATGAAGACCTGTCTGCGATCCAAATAGCTCCAGTGTACAAGGAAAATATTCTTCAAAGGAGCTTTTTTTCTTCCTGATACCGATTAGAGGTAAATTTAGAGTATGACAAGGAGGAAGGCCGAAACAAGCTCTGAGAAAGGGCTCTATGAATACTTTAAATGCTACCTGACAAGAAACAGGATTTCCAGGTAATGCAAACACAACTGTTTTATTATCCCGGACACCAAACCAAAGAGGTTTTCCAGGTTTAATCTGAACTTTGTGAAATAGTTCCTTCACACCGCAATCAGCAAGTACTTCCGGAACAAAATCCGCATCCCCCATTGAAACACCACCTGAAAGAATAAGAATGTCCACATCGTTTAAGCTTTCAATAGCATTCTTAATATCTTCCTTGCGATCTGGTACTAATTGTCTTGATGCAATATCAATATTGTAATGCTGAAAAAATGAAGCGATAGTATAAGAGTTACTATCTCTGATCTGATGAGGCAGTACAGCATCACCAACTGCTTTTATTTCATTACCTGTAGATACAATAGATACCTTTGGCAAAGAATAAACTCTAACATTATTTCTTCCCAGTGAAGCTAAAAGCCCGGAGGTACCTGCATTAATAATGGTTGACTTTTGCAATACCATTTCTCCTGATTTAGCGTCTTCCCCTTTTATAGCTATGTTCTGCCAGATCCTGGATGGAAGAGATTTAAATTTCACCATACCATCTTTTAATTCAGAATCCTCTATACGAATGACAAGATCTGCTCCCTCCGGAACAGGAGCCCCGGTCATTATCTTAATACATGTTCCCTCCTCTTTCAATGACTTGATACTTTCTCCGGCAAGCATTTCTCCAACGAGCTTGAATTCTTTAAACTTCTCTATGTCTTTAAATTTAAGGACATATCCATCCATTGCAGAGCGGTTAAAAGGAGGATAATCACGGTCTGCATAAACATCTTCAGCAAGAACCCGATCGTATGATTCGGAAAGTAAAATAGTTTCGATTCCAAATGATCTTGCTTGTTGCAATATCAGTCTTTGGGCCTCAGTAACTGTTAGCATAAGGTAAGGTTAGTGTGCTCCTCCGCGAAGCATGCTTTTGGCGTGAAATACAGCAGGTAAAATAGCTTCCAGAGATTCTTTTACTCCGTTTGTACTTCCGGGCAAGGTAACGATCAAAGTCCCTCCTATTGAACCTGCAATGGACCTGGACATCATCGCCAATGGGGTTCTCATTCCTCCATAGACCCGCATAGCCTCTGCTATACCAGGAGCATCTCTTTCAATGATTTTCTGCACAGCATCCACTGTATGATCCCTGGGACCAAGACCTGTTCCCCCTGTAGTAAAAATAAAGGCGATATCCTGCTTTATCCAATCTTTGATCTGCTCCTGAATCAACTCCTCTTCATCTGGAATAATCTGGTAATCCACCACTTCTGTATTATGTAACTCCAGCATTTCTTTAATTTTCAACCCGGAGCTGTCTTTTCTTGTACCTGCAGCAGTGGAATCTGAGCATACCAATATGGCTGCCTGATGAGGCCTTTTAGAGAACTTAGCCCTGTCTGACTTACCACCGGTTTTATCAAGAAGTTTTACGGAAGATATTTCTATGTCTTTATTCCCCAAAGGCTTTAGCAGGTCATAAATCGTAAGTGCAGCAATAGAGATGGCCGTAAGTACTTCCATCTCTATACCTGTTCTTCCTATAGATTTTCCTTCGGCGAAAATAACCACACCAGATTGCCCCTTAAGTTTTCCGTCAGGATCCTCCTCTTCGGTGAGTTCATCAATAAATTTGTAGGATATATTCAACCCGTCAATGGAAACCGGGTGACAATGCGGGATGAGGTTCTGGGTATTTTTTGCAGCAAGAAAAGCAGCTGCTCTGGCAACATCAAAAAGATTTCCTTTCGGAAGTTTATCATTTTTAATCAGTTCAACAATCTCCTTGGCACAAAGAACAGCCCCCATACCTTTGGCTGTTCTCAGAGAAATTTGCTTTCCTGTAATATCTCTCATAAATGTTATATTGGAGGTTTGTTATTCCAAACCTCCAATATACACATTTCCGTCTTCAACTTTAATAGGATATGTTTTAATGCTGTATTCTTCTCCATTTAGGTTGTCTCCTGTCTTAAGTGAGAAGTTTTTCTTATGATAAGGACATGCAACTTTAGGCTCACATTCTTTATCTCCAATCATTCCTCTGGAGAGAATCATTTGTTTTTTATGAGGGCACATATTCTGTGTTGCATACCATTCATTTCTTTTTTTAAAATTGAATATAGCAATCTGCTCATTTTTATACATCACACATGATCCGCCATTTGCCGGAACATCCTCCTCTTTCGCCACCATGACCCATTTTATAGTTTCTACTGAAATTGCTTCCATAATAATAAATTTAGAAATTGAGCTGTTAGTATTTTAAGACAAAACTTATTCTTAATTCTTCTCTGTAATTCACCTCACCCTAAACCCCTCTCCTGAAGAAGAGGAACTTTAATATCTTCTGAACTTTAAGCTTCAAGCTTAAAACTTATTACTTATAACTTACGACTCTACTATGCTCCCCACTCTACCGGTTTCTTCTGATCTCTCATAGCCTGGAACTTAACAGTTGGGTCTGCTATCGGAGAGTTTATGAAGTGGGTAAATCTCTTTCTCTTAGCAGGATCCTCCACAACATCTTTCCACTCGCATTTGTAAGTATCCACCATATATTGCATTTCCTTTTCCAATTGTTCCGCAAGGCCCAGGGAATCATTCACGATCACGTCTTTCAGATATTCCATACCACCTTCAAGTTTATTAAGCCAGGTTGATGTTCTGTTCAATGGCTCCGCAGTGCGTATATAGAACATAAGGAACCTGTCTATGTATTTAATACAAGTTTCTTTATCAATATCGGAAGCCAGTAGTTTGGCGTGCTGAGGTTTTGCACCGCCATTACCGCACACATAGAGATTCCACCCCTTATCAGTTGCGATAATACCAAAGTCTTTACCCTGTGCTTCTGCACATTCACGAACACAGCCAGAAACAGCGCTCTTCAGTTTATGAGGAGCTCTCAAACCTTTATAGCGCTCTTCGATTTCTATTGCAAATGTCACTGAGTCATGAAGACCAAATCTGCACCATGTTGATCCCACGCAGCTCTTAACTGTTCTCAATGATTTCCCATATGCATGGCCGCTTTCGAAACCTGCTTCTATCAACTCTTCCCAGATAAGAGGTAATTCATCTACACGCGCTCCGAAAAGGTCAATTCTTTGTCCACCTGTAATTTTACAGTACAGATCATATTTCTTGGCTATTACTCCAATTGCTATTAACTTTTCAGGAGTGATCTCACCACCAGGTATTCTTGGCACTACGGAATAAGTTCCTCCCTTTTGAATATTTGCAAGATACCTGTCATTGGTATCCTGAATTGTATCCTGGTTGAGGATCATATCATTCCAGGTACTTGCAAGCATAGAGGCAACAGCAGGTTTGCAAATTTCACAACCATCACCGTTTCCATATTTCATCAGTAACTTATCATAAGTTTTGATTCCTGTCGATTTGATGATTGCCAACACCTCTTGTCTCGAGTAACTGAAATGCTCACACAAAACTTTATTTACTTCTTTTCCTGAAGCCTTGAGTGTAGCAGTCAGAAGGTCATTCAGCATAGGAACGCAACCACCACAACCAGTTCCAGCTTTGGTACATTTTTTTATTCCAGCAACATCTTCAAGATTGTTATAGGTTACTGCAGAACAAATGTCTCCTTTGGTAACATTTTCACATGAACAGATTAAAGCAGCATCAGGAAGACTTAAAACTCCGCTACCAGCAGATTCCGCTCCACCCCGCGGTCCCAGAATAAGATCTTCAGGAGTTGGAGGCAAAATGATAGCATTCTTATAAGTCTGTAACAACATGTTGTAATCATTAGCATCACCGACAAGAACCCCACCAAGAAGATAATTACCACAAGTTGAAATATTTACTCTTTTGTAGATTCCTTTGGTTTTATCTTCATATACGATATGCTGATGTTCTTGCTCTGAACAGAAAGGATCTCCGAAGCTGCCTACATCTACTCCTATGAGCTTAAGCTTTGTGGACATATCGTATGGAGCAAAGGTTTTTGATCCACCTGCAAGTGAATTCGCCACTACATCTGCCATTTCATAGCCTGGAGCAACCAAGCCATAAATCATACCTTTATATAAAGCAGATTCACCTATAGAATAAATTTCAGGATCTGAAGTCTGAAGCAAGTCATTTACAACGATACCTCCTCTTGGTCCAACTTCCAGACCAGATTCTCTTGCAAGTTCATCGCGAGGTTTAATACCTGCAGAAACTACAATCATATCAGTCTCCAGTTCGCTCCCATCTGCAAAAACCATTTTCGCAACCTTTCCCTCTCCATCGATAGATTTGGTATTCTTATTAAGGTGTATTGTAATGTTAAGAGATTCGATTTTGTCTTTAAGCATTATCGCTCCCTTCTCATCCAGCTGCCTTGGCATAAGCCTTGATGCAAATTCCACAACATGCGTTTCAAGACCAAGATCCATCAATGCTTTGGCAGCTTCCAGACCAAGAAGTCCACCACCAATGACTACACCTTTTTTGGACTTAGCTGCATAAGATTTTATATCATCAAGATCTTCAATAGTTCTGTAAGCAATTACTCCATCTTTTTCAATACCTGGTATAGACGGGATAAAGCAACTTGAACCAGTTGCAAGCACAAGTTTAGAATAAGAAACAGTCTGGCCTTTAGAAGAAATTACTGTTTTTTTCTCCCTGTCAATTTTTACAACTGGATCATTTAAATAGAGGGAAATACCATTTTCTTTATACCAGTTTGCAGAAGCCATTAAAAGATCCTCTGCAGATTTGCCAGAAAAATATTCAGACAGATGCACTCTGTCATAGGCTGGTCTTGCCTCTCCTCCGAACACAATTATATTGTATTCATCCTGCACCTTCTTCTCAATGAGTTTTTCGCACATTTTATATCCAACCATTCCATTTCCGACGATAACAAGATTGTTTAGCTTCTTCATAAATTTATTTAGTAAGGTTGCCAGAAGTAATTCTCTTAAATCAAATATATAGAAAAAAAACACAACTAAGTAATTTTACGTATAATTTATTCGATATATACGTAAAATTCCTTTTAAAACAACATCACCACTTAATTAAATACCATTTGTGGACATTTTTTTAGTATTTTTATCAAAATACACCTAAAATTTAAGCATAAAAACAGATAAAAAATATACTTTTTCAAAAAATAGGTTAAAATTTAAAGACATATCAAAAAACAAAACTACTATATTATAATAGTAAGTCTCTACGTACAACACTTTAAATACTTTGAATTAACTGAGTGTCTTATTAAATTTATATTTTAAGTATTCGCGTGAAAGTTAAACAAGAGGTTCTGGATGAAAAAACGGGGAATAATTTTACCCGAATGTATATTTTTGCCCTTACAGCGGTTGCATTATTAACCCTTACCGGCCAATTTCTAATACAATCATCAATAAGTAGTCAAATTTCAGACTCCCATGTTGTAAACCTGGCTGGAAAACAGCGTTTTAAAAGTCAGGAAATAGTCAAACTATGCCTTATTTTATATGCCAATCTTGACCATATAGAATACAAAGACAAAATAAAGGAACTGAAAAACCTTGTAGAATACTGGGAGAAAAATCACCTAGGACTTCGATATGGCAACAAAGACCTCAATCTTCCAGGGAAAAACAGCGCCAAAACCGAAGAAATGTATGATGCCATCGATCAGAACTTTTATAGTGTATTAAACGGCGCACTAACCATTATAAATCTCAAAGAAAATCCAACGGAAGCAAATCAAACCAAAATGGATGCCGCCATCAGGAGAATCCTAAGCAATGAAAGAACATTTTTGAATGGAATGGACGAAATTGTACATCAGTATGATGTGGAAGCTCAGAAAAAAATGGCCCTATTAAGAAAAATAGAACACATCTTACTTATTATCACGCTAATTATACTCATATTTGAAGGCTTGTTTATATTCAGGCCTGCAGTATTACAGATCAAACTAACCATAAGAGAACTAATCCTTTCGGAAGAAAAAACTTCAGACCTTGCCCAAAAACTGACAACAGCCAACAAATCACTGGAAAGATCGATCAGAGACCTGCAAGACATTCATTTTGCACTAGACCACGCATCAATTGTAGCAAAAACAGATAAATATGGTATCATTACGTATGTAAATGATAAATTTTGCGAAATTTCAAAATACAAAAGAGAAGAGCTTTTAGGAAACCGATTTCACATGATCAGTGGCCATTATCATTCCAAACAGTTCTTTGACAGAATGTGGGAAACTATATCCAGCGGGAAACTATGGAACGACGAGATAAAGAACAAAGCCAAAGACGGAAGCTTTTTCTGGCTGGACACCACCATTGTACCTGTTTTAAGTAATGATGGAAGCCCTGGAAGTTATATTGCAATCTATACGGATATTACCCAAAAATTCAAACAAAGCATTAATGAACAG
The DNA here is from genome assembly GCA_023428135.1 of Bacteroidota bacterium. GTDB lineage: Bacteria > Bacteroidota > Bacteroidia > Cytophagales > Cytophagaceae > Sporocytophaga. The sequence continues at coordinate 227,584 of JAEYZG010000062.1, forward strand.
AAAATCAGAACATCATCGATAATTGAAGGACAAGAGAAAGAACGAAAAAAAATAGCCAGAGAATTACACGATGGCCTGGGTCAAAAATTGACGGCATTAAAATTCAATATAGAAGGTTTAAAAGGCGCAGCCTCCAAAAATGAAAAATCCAGACTAACCGAAATAAAAAATATGCTTTACGAAACTATTGTTGAGGTTAGAAGAATATCTTTCAACCTAATGCCCAGTGTTTTGAGCGACTTCGGAATAATTCCTGCACTTAAAAACCTCAGCGAACAGGTTTCCAAAAGTTCTAACATAGATGTGGTTTTTGAAAATGAATCTAATATCCAAAGATTAAATAAAACAGTAGAAATCAATATTTATAGAATTACACAGGAAGCATTAAACAATGCAATTAAGTATGCAGAAGCAGATGAAGTAACAATTTTCGTATCAAATTCAGACACTTGCCTCACTATCTGCATATCAGATAATGGAAAAGGTTTCAATACTTCCTACCTTGACTCTAAAGTAAGATCTGTAAGCTCAGGAAATGGAATAGTAAACATCCAGGAAAGAACCAGCCTTATCAATGGCGAATTCAGAATTGAAACAGGAATTGGCAAAGGCACTAAAATAATGATAAAAGTACCTATAGTAAACGCTTAGGAATATGATAAAAGTTTTATTGGTTGATGATCATGGCATTGTAAGAGACGGCATCAAAGCCACTCTAAACAGTGAGAAAAACATAAAAATAGTAGGAGAAGCCTCAAATGGCCTTGAAGCTATTGAACAGGTTAAAAAACTTGCACCCAATGTCGTGGTAATGGATATTTCAATGCCAGAAATGAATGGTATTGAAGCTACTTCAATCATTTCCGATCGTTTCCCCAACTCTAAAACTCTTATCCTTTCTATGCACGACAACGAAGATTACATCTTAAAATCCATAGAATCAGGAGCTTCCGGATACATTTTAAAAGACACAGGAAAAGAAGAATTTATAAAAGCAATAACAACAATCTATAAAGGAGATAAATACTTTAGCACCCCAGTTTCAAGTATTATTGCAGAAGGTTACTTACAAAAAATCAAAAAAGGCTCTACTCCTGATGACGATTCTGACAATTTTGGCCTGACAAAACGTGAAAAAGGCATTCTAAAAATGATAATCAACGGAAACAGCAACAGAGAAATTGCCGATAGCTTTGCAATAAGCATCAGAACAATTGAAACTCACAGATTCAATATCATGAAAAAACTAAAAGTAAAAAATGCTGCAGAACTTGTAAAGCTTGCTTTAGAAAACAAGATAGTCTGATAAAAAAAACATACCAAATAATAAAAATGCCCCTTAAATAAGGGGCATTTTTATTTACAAAACCTCACAATTAAAAACCATAGCTACATTTCTAAACTTCACTTTTATCATAAAAAAACCAGAACGCATACACTTGGTTAAATACAATCAAGGTCAAAAAGACACCAATCTTAAAATTTAAACCTGTTTTCAAATTATTTGTACTTTTTTAAACAATATACGTTAATTTAAAACCATACATATTACCAAAAAATACATTTTCAAAAAATATAGGCTATTTTTTTAACCAATTTTCAAAAAACAATCAACAAAATATAACTTTTTTTATTTGCCATTTTATTAAAAAAAGAACTTTCACGTTTTACGTAACATTTACGTATTTTTACTTACCAGTGTAAATTTTATTATATATATTTGATTCAATACTTCAACAAACCGAAAGGAGGCCCTCAAAAAAAGCATAGTCTTTCCCCCCCAAAAAACTAACCTGACGTAAGAAAGCCCAAACAAGCAATTATTAATCTTAAAATCTCTTTAAATCCCTGGAATATGAAAAAAAGATTTACCCATAAAGCGCTTTTGTTTCTCATTTTATGCCTGTTTGCATTCGAGAAGGAAGGATTTTCTCAGTTACTTATGAATGCTCAACTAAGAACCCGCACAGAATTTCGGGACGGTCAAGGCACCTTACCACTTCCACATCAGACGCCATCTCTTTTTACATCACAAAGAACTCGTCTGAACATTGGATATGGGATGGATAAGTTAAGACTCTTTACTTCCATTCAGGACATTAGAATTTGGGGACAGGACGCTTCTACAATCTCAAATATTGACGGGAATAAGCTTTTCCTGCATGAGGCCTGGGGAGAAATTGTATTTAACGACACAACTCTTTTTAAAACCTTTAAAAACGTCTCATTTAAACTTGGCAGGCAGGAACTTGTATATGATGATGAACGCTTACTAGGAGGCTTAAACTGGCTCCAGCAAGGCAGAAGGCATGATGCAGCAGTATTAAAATTTGCCAAAGGCACATGGACAGCCGATATCGGAGGGGCCTTTAATCAACAAAGGGAATTAAAAAATACCGGAAACATTTACTATGGCGTACCAGGAAGTCAAATCGCGTCAGACAGTGCAAACATTGCAGCTCCTGCTGGTACCAACTTCATAGGAACCATGTATAAAAGCATGCAATTCTTATATGTGTCAAAAGAAATAGGCTTTTCAAAAGCAACATTCCTTTTATTTAAAGATGACTTTCAAAAGCCCATTGCAGGTGGAAAGTTTACGAAAGGCACAAACAGTCGTGTAACTGTTGGAGGTAATTTCTTTGGAACTCTGATGAGAAAACATAAAATAGATGCTTCATTCTTTTATCAGGGAAACAAAGACAAACTTGGAAATAAAATGGATGCTTACATGGCATCGTTATCAACCATGTTTGCTATTGACAGAAAGTTAAGCTTAGGACTTGGAGGGGATTACCTTTCAGGCAATAACACTACCAAAAGCGGAGAAGTTAACCGCAGATTTGATCCGCTCTACGGCACACCTCATAAGTTCTGGGGATACATGGACTATTTCTATGTTGCCGACGCATATGGAGTACAGGGCAATGTAACCCGGAATCCTGGCTTAATAGATCTATATCTGAAAAGCAGATACAAGCTAAAAGACAATTTACTACTAAGCCTTGATATTCATGAATTCTATGCTGGAAACAAAGTAGCTGATGAAACCACGCCTGGAAAAACACTTGATGGCAGACTAGGCACTGAATTTGACTTTATATTAAACTACAACTTCACCAAACAAATCGGCATAGAGGCAGGCTATAGCCTTATGCTAGGAACAAATACACTGGATAGATTAAAGAGAGGAGGAAATCAGGGCGCGATAGCAGCAACAGCAAACGCGCCACATATCAACAAAAGAAACAACGGCAACTGGGCTTATCTTATGATTACAATAAGACCAGACTTATTAGGTCAGATCAATGATAAACTAGCATCACTTGTAAAATCAATAGATGGAATTAGAAAAGATGTAGACACGTTGAACCAACCAAAATAACCCCACTAAACAAAGATCTTTATGAAAAATTTACTAAATAAAATAGGCATAGTATTCCTTCTTGCTATTGTATTGTTCACACTCCCATCGGTGACAAATGCCCCAGCTTCTGAACCAAAAGAAAAACATTCTGTAATAAGATTAGGCTTTATCCCCCTTACAGACTGCTCTCCAATTGTGATGGCAAAAGAATACGGACTATTCAAAAAATATGGCGTGGAAGTAGAAGTTTCAAAAGAAGCTTCCTGGGCAAATGTGAGAGATAAGATATTAACAGGGGAGCTGGATGGGGCACATTGCCTGTTTGGAATGCCCTTCTCTGTTTACACTGGAATTGGTGGCAAAGCCGGTTCTGAAATGAAAATAGCTATGATGCTGAATGTAAACGGTCAGGCTATCACCCTTTCTAAAGAATTCTGCGGAAAAGTTGGATTCAAGCAGGTAAATAAGATTAGTCCTGCTATCACAGAAAAAGCCAAAACCAAAGAAGTAATTGTAGCAGCTACCTTCCCCGGAGGAACACACGACATCTGGATGAGAAACTGGCTGGCAATGGCGGGAGTCAACCAAAAATCTGTTAAGCAGATCACCATTCCTCCTCCACAAATGGTAGCAAATATGAAAGTTGGTAATATGGATGCATTCTGTGTAGGTGAACCGTGGAATGGAGTGGCAGTAAAGCAAGGAATTGGTTTCACTCAGATAGCAACTCAGGATATGTGGAAAGACCATCCTGAAAAAGCACTTGTTGTAAACAAAAAATTCTCAGAAGAGCGTCGTGAAGATTTGAAAAAAGTAATGAAGGCAATTCTTGAAGCTTGCAGACTTCTTGACAAATCCGGAAACAGAAAACAATCTGCCCCTATAATCGGAAAAGCAAGTTATGTAAACGCTGCTTCAGATGTTATAGACAACAGACTTGCCGGAATCTATGATTTAGGCTGCGATCAAGGCCAGGAAGTATATAAAGACTATATGTTTTTCCACAAGGATGGCTTTGTAAATTATCCGAGAAAAGCACATGGCATATGGTTTATGGCACAGTATGTAAGATTTGGAATGCTTGATGAAGCACCTGACTATAAAGCAATAGCTGACAAGCTAATCCTTCAGGATCTTTACAAGGAAGTTGCTGCTGAGATGAAGATCCCAATACCTTCAGATGATATGAAACCCTTTTCAATGACTTTTGATAAAACAGTATTTGATCCTTCTAATCCGGAAGCGTATTTGAAAGTATGTAAAAAATAAAACAACATTAACCTTTACTAATATAGCATTAAAATGAACAAGTCCAATCAACAATTAGGAGCAACAGCTTTAAAAGTCGTTACCTACAGAACAGGGAGGTTTTTATATTTCCTCCTGGGAATGTCATTCATGTTGATCATCTGGCACATCGCAAGCCTTTCAACAGACGGAGAGCTACCTGGACCAACACAAACGTTCTCTGTATTTTATGACCTTGTAAGTCATCCTTTTTTCGACTATGGACCAAATGATAAAGGAATAGGAAATCAATTATTAAGTTCATTAGAGAGAGTTACTAAAGGATTTATAATAGGTTCTCTTATAGCAATTCCATTAGGGCTTATTATGGGTTCAAGTACCATTGGAATGAACCTTCTCAATCCAATGGTACAGGTATTAAGACCTGTATCTCCGCTGGCCTGGTTCCCGATTGGACTTGTCGCTTTTCAGTCTGCCCAGACATCAACAGTGTTCGTAATTATCATTACATCACTTTGGCCAACTTTGATTAATACAGCCTTTGGTGTATCTACAATTCCGCAGGATCATAAAAACGTGGCTAAAGCATTCGGATTTTCCACTTTCAAGTATATTACCAAAGTATTACTTCCTTTTACACTGCCGCATATCATAACAGGATTAAGACTAAGCATAGGTATTGCCTGGATGGTTATTGTAGCAGCAGAAATGCTTTCAGGCGGAGTTGGTATCGGATTCTTTGTGTGGGATAGCTGGAATGCATTAAGTCTTGAAAAAGTATTTTCTGCAATATTGATAATAGGCCTTGTGGGCTTCGTTCTTGACAAAAGTTTTAAATCACTACAAACCAAATACTCTTATGATAGCTAATACAAATATTCTTTCAGAAGATAAAGTAAAAGAGAACATTCTGCTTCGTCCTGTAAGCATTGATATAAAAGATGTCACTGTGAGCTTCCCAACTCCCAAAGGCGAGTACATAGCTGTAAAAGATATAAATCTTGATATCCGAAAAGGAGAAATCATCTCACTCATCGGTCATTCAGGCTGTGGAAAGTCTACACTGATGAGTACCATAAGCGGGATGGTAAAACCAAGCAAAGGAGAAGTTATCGTTAACGGCAAAAAAGTAACAGGTGCCGGACCTGACAGAGGAATAGTTTTCCAGAACTATTCTCTTTTACCCTGGCTAACCGTATACCAAAATATATATGAAGCCGTTGATTCCTGTATAAAAAATATTTCAACAGATGAAAAACACTCGATTGTTGAAAAACATCTTGAAATGGTAAATCTTATTCCTCACAAAGACAAACTTCCCAAGCAACTTTCAGGAGGAATGAAACAAAGAGTAGCCATAGCTAGAGCATTTGCTATAAACCCAAGTGTCCTGCTCCTGGATGAGCCCTTTGGAGCTTTAGATGCATTAACCAAAGGAAGTATGCACGTAGAGCTATTAAAACTCTGGAATCTGGACAACCGAAATAAAACTATTGTAATGGTTACTCACGATATCGAAGAGGCTATCTTCTTGTCAGACAGAATCGTTGTTTTAAATAATGGCCCGGCAGCAACTATTAAAGAAATTGAAATAGTTGATTTGCCAAGACCAAGAAACAAAAAAGATATCGTAAATTTACCTGAGTATAAAACCATAAGAGAACGACTCCTTAACTTGTTGGTAGAGAAGTTTTCAATTGAAGATGAAGGAGTTAAATTTGAAGAATAGAACCTTGTTCAAGGTTAGTGTGAAGGTTAGTACAAATAAGCTGCGGGCATTTATGCCTGCAGTCTTATTTGTTAATATAAATGCCGGATGCCCTCAAAAAAAAACATATCAAAAACAACCTGTAACTACTGTGGCTTAGGATGTGGTGTTATCATTGAAAAAGATACCTCCGGAAGAATCACAGTAACAGGTGACCAGAACCATCCGGTAAACAAAGGAATACTATGCTCTAAAGGAGTTGCCCTCCATAGTAAGGTATCTGACCACAGCGACAGAATATTATATCCTGAAATGCGGTGGAACAGGAATATGCCCAGGCAAAGGGTAAGCTGGGATACAGCTCTTGACAGAGCAGCAGCTGTATTCAAAACTTTTATTTCTAAGTACGGCCCGGACTCAGTGGGCTTTTATATCTCAGGACAATGCCTTACAGAAGAATATTATTTAATTGATAAACTTGTTAAAGGCTTTCTTGGAACTAACAATGTTGATTCCAATACACTTATTTGTAGCGGGTCTGGATTTACCGCAAATAAACTTGTGTTTGGATTGGATGCCGTTCCCGGATCCACTGAAGGTCTTGAACTTGCAGACTGTTTTTTTATTACCGAAGCCAATCCTTTCCGTTCAAATCCGATTCTCTACAAACGTCTGCAAGCATACAAAGCCAATAATCCGGAAGTTAAAATAATCATTGCTGATTCCAGAAGAACAGAGTCATGCGACATAGCAGATATTCATCTTCAGCTGAAACCCGGAACTGAGATTATTCTATACAGGGCTATAGGAAGGTTCCTTATAGAGAATAACCTTATAGATAAAGATTTCATAGAACTTCGTACAGAAGGCTTCAATGAGTATAAAAACAAAGCAATGGAGAAGTCCATTGAAGAAGCTTCTTCCATATGTGATATTCCAGTTATCGATATTATACTTGCAGCTGAATATATAGGCAAAGCCAAAAGCTTTATATCTATGTGGTCTGCTGGTAATAATCAAAGTTCAACAGACATCAATAAAATTCTCTCAATAATAAATCTTTCTCTGATAACCGGCCAGATTGGAAAAGAAGGCAGTGGGCCATTTCCACTTTCAGATCAACCAAATACAATCACAGGAACAGAAGCAGGAGGTCTTTCAGATTCTCTTCCTGGTCGTAGAAGCCTTACTAATCCAGAGCATAGAGAAGAGATTGCAAAATACTGGGGAGTGCCTTCAATTTCCGATAAAAGAGGATACACAGGCACAGAACTATTTGACAACCTTTTATCGGGAAGACTCAAAGCTGTCTGGATTATCAATACAAATCCCCTGGTAAGTTTTCCCTCTGCAAGAAATGTAGAAGTCGCATTGAAAAATGCTAAGTTTGTAATCGTACAAGACATATCTTTAAAATCAGAAACGGTACCATTTGCTGATCTGATATTGCCAGCAGCCGGATGGCTTGAGAAAGAAGGTACTATAACAAATCCGGAAAGAAGAATAAGTCTTGCTCATAAACTCACCAATGCACCGGGAGAAGCTATTCCAGGTATTGAAATCATATCCCGGTTTGCTGAAAAAATGGGATTTGCAGAGGCATTCAAATACGAAAATTTTTCTGATATATTTCTTGAGTATAGCCGAATAACAAAGCAAACTAACTTTAATATCAGCAATATAAACTTAGAATTGCTTATCCAAAAAAGTTCAATTCAATGGCCATTTGAACCATATTCGGGTAAAAGCACTAAAATTTTATACTCTGATCATATATTCAACACAGTCTCTGGCAAAGCCAATTTTCATTCTGTAGCGAAAAGCCATTTACCATATGAACTCAGTCAGAACTATCCATTACTCCTTACCTCAGGACAGACTAAAGATCATTGGCATTCATTTAGCACCTCTGGTAAATTAGTAAAAGTCAACCTTCAGACAGACAAGCCATTTCTTGAAATCAATAAAGAAGACGCCTTGAATAGAGGCATTAAGAACGGTGATGTTGTAGAAGTGTTTAGTGAAACAGGATCAGTGAAAGTAACAGCTAAATATTCTTTAGACATTAAAAAAGGTGTTGTTTTTCTTCCATTACAGTGGGGAAAAATCCTGAACAAAGATTTAGATAGGATGTCTGCTCCGATGCACACCCAAGCTGATCAAATGGGTGTTAAATCTGAATCAGGGTTTTCTGTAGTTCAGGTTAAAAAATACAATAAGAAAAAAGAAAAGATAATAGTCATAGGTGCCGGAGTAGGATCCGGTCAGTTTGTACGAAAATACAGGACATTAAATCCTGATGATGAAATTCATATCTTCAGCAAAGAAAAAAACCTCTTTTACAACAGAATAATGCTTCCTGGCTACATCAGCGGTAAAGAGGAATGGAACAATCTTATCAGAATCAATGAGGATGAGCTTAACACATCAAAAATATTCCTTCATAAAAGTACATCTATAACTTCGATCGATCCTGGAGATAAGGTGGTCACTGATCATACTGGTAAAATTCACTCTTATGATGTCTTAATCATCGCTACAGGCAGTAGACCTTCACTACCCAGGGAAGTTCCCAAAATCCAGGGAATATTTACTATGCGAAGTAAAGAGGATGCAGATAAATTCAAAAGATCAATTTCTCCCGAAAGTAATGTAATAATAGCAGGTGGAGGATTATTAGGGCTTGAACTGGCAGATGCGCTTACTCAGCTTTCTATAAAGGCATCTGTCGTACACAGATCTTCAAGACTGATGAACAAACAGTTAGACGCAACCTCTAGTAGTTTTTTACATGAAGAACTATCCACAAGAAACATTAGTTTCTACTACAATGATGAAGTTCTTTCACATTGGGGAAAAGATAAAATAACGGGAGTAAAGTTAAAATCAGGAAAAGATCTTAGCTGCGATGTTCTCGTATATACAATTGGTACTACACCCAATATTGAACTTGCTCAGGCCGCAGGATTAAATTGTAACAGAGGAATTGTTGTTAATGAATATCTGAGAACTAACAATCCTCACATTTTTGCAATTGGCGAAGTAGCTGAATTTGAAAAATCCTTATTTGAAAGCTCTACCGCAGCCGAAGAGCAGGCAGATTTAGTAGCAGGATTTCTGAATGGCGATGAAACGAAGTCGTATTCCGGAACGCTACCAGTCAATGTACTCACTGTTTCAGGCTTTGATATCTGCTCTATCGGAATGATAGAAGTACCGGGAAAAAAGGAAGACGAATTTGAAGAAATTGTATATATTGATAAATCGAAAAGGTATTACAAAAAATGTATAGTGCAAAATGACAGGCTTGTAGGGGCAATATTAGTTGGCGACAAATCAGAGTTTACTGAGTTTAAAAATCTGATACAAGGCAAAGTAGAACTTGCCGACAAAAGAGTTTCTTTACTGCTTTCAAATAAAAACAAGCACGCTGAATCTGAGCAGCATGCCTCCCTTGATTTCAAGCATGTTTATTGATAAAGCGGAAGATCTTAAGAATAGAAATGAGCAAAAGCATATTTATAAGGCTCTTTATTCCAGGTGGGATATTATCTCCCGGAGATTTGCGCAAAGTAGTTTCATCAGCATACCACTTTGGCACTAATTCTATTCATATAAGCTCAAGACAAGAGTTAATTTTAAAATGTGACGCTCAGTACAAACGATCTCTAGAACAAAGGTTCAGCTTCCTTCAATATAAATTCGAAACTGAAAAAACTCAGACACAAAATATAGTAACATCTTACCCGGCTATTCATATACAGGAAACTACCAATTGGCTCTCGGAAGGAACCTTTCATCAGATACTTTCCAGCTTTGACTTTCAGCCCACTTTAAAAGTTAATCTTGTAGATCCTTTGCAGTCTCTGACACCGCTGTTTATAGGACAATTAAACTTCATCGCATCAGAATTCAGAGGGTTCTGGTTTCTTTACCTTAAAATTAAAAATCAGAAAGGATATGATCTATGGCCCTTTCTCGTAGAATCAAATGAAATTCCTCCGCTCTGCAAAGCAATAGAGCAAACATTTGAGAAATTTCCATCTGCTTCTTTTGAATATCTGAAAGATGACGTACTCAGTTTTAGAAAATGGAATACCATTCCCATCATTAATCAACTTGATTTTCCACCCTATCAACTCCCCTATTACGAAGGTTTCCACCAGCAGGAAGATCAGAAATGGTGGCTGGGTATTTATAATTCTGATAACTCTTATCATGTAAGCTTCCTGGAATCCCTTTGTCTCTTGTGTTCCGAGACGAACAATAACTCGATATATCTGACATCTAATTGCTCAATTATTATTAAAAACATAGAAAGAAAAGATATATTTGAATGGGAAAAGCTTCTTGGAAAATATAAAATCAACACCGGCCATTCTTCTCTTGAGCTCAACTGGCAGATTCCTGATCTTGATAAGGAAGCCACTAAATTAAAAAAGTTCATCACCAGATCTTTTATTAAAGAAGGGCTAAGGACAAACGGTTTGATCTTTGGAATCAGAACTACAGATGTAGATCTTGCCTGTTCGGTAATTATAAGAAGAAAATTCAGAATTGAGATTGGGAAAATAAAGTTATTGGATTATTATAACATCAGTTATAATAAAAATTTTGATATCAATTCCAGAGAGGCTATATCCTATGCGAACTATGTCAAGAAGCGTGACGTTCCAACAGTATTAACGTATCTCACAGAAGTATTTTACAAAAAACTTAACTCATTTAATGCTCAGTCAGAATCCGACTTTTTGCAGGAAGAAATTGAAATTAATCAGAGGCCACATGAGAAAGTAGAACTATTCCAGTGTCAAAACTGCCTGACTATATATGACTCCAGATATGGGGACGACATTGGAGAAATACCTGCAGGAAGGCCCTTTGAAGCATTGCCTTCTTCTTACAGATGTCCGGTTTGTGATTCGGAAAAGGAATCATTTAAATCCGTAAATTCAGAAATATTACTTTGAAAAAAATAATTATGCTGGTTGATAAATATAACAGAACATTTAAAACCTTGCGGGTAAGTCTTACCAATGCCTGTAATCTGTTCTGTAACTACTGTACAGATCAACCTGCCACAGAGAAGACTGTAAATCCGGAGAATAATGTGCTGTCTACAAATGAATATATTAAAATTATCAAAAGCCTGCACCTGAAGCTGAACCTGGAAACAGTAAGGCTTACAGGCGGAGAACCATTGTTATATAAAGAGATCAGCAACCTCATTGAAGAGCTCAGAGAGATCGGAATCAAAAAGGTTAAGTTGACTACCAATGCGGTTTTCCTGAAAGAAAAGGCTGTTTCACTCAATAATGCCGGCATAAGCAGTATAAATGTCTCACTGGACAGTCTTGATCCTGAATCTTTCTTTAAAATAACCAAAAGAAGAAATCTGAAGAAAATCCTTGATGGCATTGATCATGCATTGGCCATTGGCATATCCGTAAAACTTAATACCGTTGTGATGAAAGGAATGAACACAGACCAGATACTTCCTTTGCTTGAATTTGCAAAAGAAAGAAGCATCAGTATACGTTTCCTTGAGATAATGAAAATGGGACATCTTCACAACAGTTATCATGACCTTTACTTCTCCCAGGAAGAGATACTTGAAAAAATTGCTGAGCAGCATCAGTTTATTCCAATGGACAGAGAACACGGTGCTACTGCCACTTACTGGATCACAGACAAAAAGCAAATCTTTGGAATTATAGCAAATGAAAGTCATCCCTTTTGCGGAGACTGTAACAGATTGCGACTTGACAGCTATGGAAATATATATGGCTGCCTGAGCAATGATAATGGAATAAGTATAAAGGATCACTCAGATGATTCATTAAAACTAGAATATTCACTGAAACAAGCACTATCTCAAAAGCAAGAAATTCAGTTTGCAGGAAGTGTGATGTCTATGAGATATATCGGAGGATAAAAAATGAAAATTAAAATACAGGTATTTGCTGCATTAAAAGATTACCTTGATCCGCAGTTTTATCTTGAATTGCAAGAAGGCGCAACAGCAAACGAAGTACGTTCCAGGCTGTTAACAGAACATCCAATGGCAGAAAGCATTCTCCGCAAATCAAAGCTTGCGGTGAATGATTGTTTTGTCGATGGGTCTTATACTTTGAAAGACAACGAACATATTTTAATTATTCCACCATCAAGCGGAGGCTGATATGCAACTAATTACTGAGGATCCTATAGACTTGATAAAGATGCTATCCGAAGCACATGACCCCAAAGCCGGTGCAGTAGTGCTCTTTAGTGGAGAAGTCAGAAATCACAGCCATAAAAGAGATGTAGATTACCTCTTTTACGAATGCTATATTCCAATGGCAGAGAAAATCATCAAAGAAATTATTGAAAGCAGTTATACCAAATTTAAACTACACAAAGCCTTATGTTGTCATAGAATAGGAAAAGTCGGTATAAGTGAAAGTGCTGTAGTCGTTATTACAGCTTCCTCCCACAGAGAAGAGGCTTACGCTGCCAACAGATATATCATAGACAGGGTAAAACATGAAGCACCTATCTGGAAGCAGGAATTTTTCTCAGATGGTACCCATGAGTGGGGACATAACTGCAGTTGCTTTGAACATCAACACAATCATTAACTGAATAAGCTATGGAAGAAAACATAATTGGAGTAGTGATGGCCGGTGGCCTTAGTTCGAGAATGGGACAAGACAAAGGACTAATGATGGAAAACGGCCAGACCTGGGCTGAAAACGCCTTTGCCAAATTAAATCAGCTGCCTATGGAAGTTATAGTCTCTATCAATGAAAATCAAAAGCTTCCATACTCTGATATATTCCACCCCGAACATCTTATAATAGATAAAAATATAATAGAAGGTCCGTTAAACGGAATTCTTACAGTGCATTCCAATACTCCTTCTAAAGATCTTTTCCTTCTTGCCTGCGATGTTCGGGATATCAGTACACATTTATTAAGTAAAATTTACAATGCACACATTTCCAACTTCTCAGAGGACTATGACTATTACATTCTCAAAAACGACATGCAGGAAGAACCACTTATAGGAATCTATAAATCAGACTTTCTGAAAAGAATTACGTTCATGGCAGAGAAAAACCTTTTGGTTAAAAACAGCCTAAAATACATCATGACATTCGGAAGAGGCTTTTACATTCACCTTGATGATAGCGAGAAAAATGATGTAAAAAATTATAATAGCCCTGGAGATCTTATGGTATCGTTTGTTATACAATAAAGTTCTCAATTTCTTTAATCATATACAGATTTTGTTATCCTTCGTTTTTTTTCAACTTAAAGCTGATATAATAGTTGGAGCAAGGAATAAACCATTATGCCGTGGTTACCTGTAATCAATTTAAATGCAAAAAGTCCTGATTCCCCAGAACTTTACAATATTAATCTTTGTGACTCACTTCAATAATATCCGAAATAAATTTTGAATATTCATCTTTCATCGGAAGTTCCATATCCACCTTTAACTGTCTTCTTTTAGAAATTACCTGTTCGTTTGTTTTAGGATTAAAACCTTCCTTATCCACCTCCTCCCAGTAAAATCCAATACCCCTCTTTTGCCAGAGAGGCAAATCATTAAAGTTAATATTGTAAGAAAACAACAATTCATTTTTCTCTGCCACACTCAGGCCTTCTATCTTTTTAGTTGCATTGGTTTGAGAAAAGTTATCCTTACGCAATGCCCAATAGCAATGAGCATTCAAAGAATTCCTGTAAGCATCTTCATTCCTCCATCTGAAATAATCTACCACCAGATGTTTATTGGGCAACTCACAGATCCTGCAATCAAAAGTAGCAAGGCCTCCAAGAAGCAGGGAAAATTTAGCGCTTGCTTCTCCTGCAAGAACAGAGTTATATTTTCTATGCTTGCGTGAAAACAAAGATTCATTCAAATCAAACAACAAAGATATCTCATCACTTTCTGTATATCCATAAATGACCTTAAAGCCACAGTTCATAAGATGCTTTACTGTTTCAATCATATAATCTCTGAACCTCACATCAAAAGGAGCTTCAAATGGATGGGTTTCTTTTGTTAGTTTTGTAAAGCCTCTTCCATCAATGCGGGCAACCATATAGATTCCCGGCAACACACAGACATCATGAGCAGTTTCATAAACTCTCATCTTATTATCCAATTCATTAAACTTCATCTGACCAATCTTTTATTATAAATTCACCATCTTTAATTTCAACACAATACATCTCATCAAAACCTTCATCGAATGAAGGTAGTTCCAGCTTTTTTAAAGTTGCCTTTATCCCTACTTCCGGAACACATTCCTTCCCTTCCCTGCTGTTATTTCTTTCAAGTGCATCTTGTAGGTTTGTTTTAAAAAAATATCCGACTATTCTATATCCGGATGCTTTTGCCTTTGATATATATAATGCCCTTTCTATCCTTGTTGGATTAGTATTTTCAACCACAAAAGGCTGTTTGGTTTTAAAGCATGTTTCCAGAAAATGCCCTTCTCTGTTTCTTGTTCTGAGCAAATCCATAGAGATACGCACATGCGTTTTAAAAAACCTTTCTTTGAAAAAAGTGGATTTTCCCGAAGCCTGAATACCACAAAATATAACTGCTTCCATTTACTTTATTTCTAAAAATTCTTTAAATCTGAATCCATCATATCATAAATCACTACAAATCAACAACTATAAACTGTATGATGCAAAATACTGATCCTAAAAGACTCTTTGCAAAACTCATTGTCAAGCGGCCTAAAAATCGTATTTTTGAATATATAAAAATAGTGTATTTTTCAAATGACATTGCCTTTACAAATGAAAAGTAAATTTTTCTTAATCACTCTATTACTGTTTACCTTCACCGGATTAAAAGCTCAGCATAGCCAATTTGACTGGGGATTCTCCATTTATGAAGGACAAGGAAAACTTCAGCAAACAAATGACTTTGTACTTGATTCCGAAGGAAGTATTATAGCTACCGGTTATTATACCGATTCAGGAATGGATTTTGATCCTTCTAAAGACAATAAGTTTTTAGTCGGACATGGTGAGAAAGATATCTTTGTTGCTAAATACAGCCAGGACGGAAAATTCATTTGGGCCTTTGGAATCGGGACCCTTAAGGATGATGAAGGTAAAAGTATTTGCGTGGATAAAGAAGGAAATATTTATGTCACCGGTTATTTTAACGGATCTATAGATGTTGATCCAGGAAATGGCATCCATACCCTCTTTGGATTGTCCGGCAACAGGCAAACATTTGTTGCTAAATATAAAGGCACCGATGGTTCTCTTATCTGGGCTGGTTTAATAAAATCCTCTTCAGATAATATGGGGGTTGACATATCAACTGATGAGTCTGGTTATATTACTTTAACCGGAAACTGGAATTCCGATAATCAAACTAACCTGATCGATTTAGACCTTAACAACAAAGGATATAACAAACAAGGTCGAGGAAAAAACTCTTCTTTCATTGCTAGATACAGTAATACTTCCGGAGAAATTAAATGGGGAGGAGTAATGGGCGGTTTTGATGCAACATGTGAAACAACAGCTCACGTAACAGATCTTAAGGGGAATATATATACTACAGGTTACTTTTACCAATCAGTAGATTTTGATATTAATGAAACAGTACATGAACTGAAAAGCAGCTATGGCGCTGTCTATCTTGCAAAGTACTCTCCATCAGGAACTCTGGAATGGGTCAACGAATTTCAGAATAATTCTCCTGACAAGTCTAACATATTCCATGATCTTTGCATTGATCATTCAGGTAACGTTACCATTACCGGAGCATTGGAAGCACAGACAGACATCGATCCTTCCTCTGCAATCAATAACATCAGTCCGAAATCTTCCTGTAATATTCTCCTTGCTCAGTTTGATGAGCTCGGAAACTACAGATGGTCTCACTCTATCGGAGGTGGAGAAGTGGCACGCGGATTAAACGTGGCGGTCTCATCGTCAGGCACCATTTATTTCGCCGGCCTTTTTCAAAACAGATTAAATCCGGATCCTGCCTCATCAAATTCAGGTTCGTTAAGCGGTCAGGCAACAGATATCGTGATGGCTAAGTATTCTCAGGACGGCAAATTTATCTGGGCTGAAAATATCGGAGGAAATCGCAATGATACTGTATCTGCCATTGCTATTAATGATACAGGAAATATATATATTGGGGGAGCAGTAGATGGTAGTGGTAATTTTGACCCCGATCAGCAACAAGCTTATTTCTCCGCAAATGGTGGAGACTTATTCATCGCAAAATACGATTCCAGAATAGAACCTGTCTTCACATTTACCCCTCCTTTCCAAAAGACATTCGGGGATAAGCCATTTACGCTGGAAGCATCTGTCAATTCTGGATTATCTATTACTTACACCAGTTCTGACACTTCGGTTATTAAAATCTCAGATACAACAGCAACTATTACAGGAGCAGGATCTACAGAATTGACTGCTAATGTTGATGGAAATGAAAATTATTATCCTGGCTCCTCTTCACCCAAAAGTTTGATAGTAAACAAGGCACAACAGGAATTAACATTCGAAGAAATTCCCACTAAAACTTATGGTGACGCTCCGTTTGTTCCTGAATTTAAGTCAAGTGCAGGCCTTCCAATAACTCTTTACAGTGAAATTGAAAGTATAGCTACAACCTCTGGAGATACTATTACAATTACTGGGGCTGGTTTTGTTACAATCAGCGCCTGGTGTGGTGGAGACAAGAATTACTTCCCATCAAATGTCATTTATAAAATCTTAACTGTAAACAAGGCTAATCAGATCATAACCTTTGAACCACTTGCTGAACGCACGTATGGGGAACCTCCTTTTACCATAACTGCAATTTCATCTTCCGGCTTACCTTTAAAATTGGAAAGTTCTAATCCTGATGTCGCATCTATATCAGGAAATGTAATTACACTGACTGGTATAGGAAATACTACTATTTTTGCTGATCAGGAAGGGAATCAGAATTATCTTCCTGCTACTACCATTGAAAGACAATTGAAAGTGAAAGGTCCGATCTTATCCATTTCAGGAAGAGATATAGTAGCAGAAAATACCTTACAGGCATATTCAATAGTACCTCAGTTAAGCGGACATACATATGAGTGGGAATACTCAGACGAAAATATAGTATTTCCCAATAAAACAGGTCCTACAATCGCGCTAGGCTTTAATAAAAATGTAGAAGACGGTAATCTTCGATGCATCATTTTCACCCCTGAAGGACTTCCATATGATACGGTTAATTTTGCCGTTAGAATCAATCGTGGATCGACTGTCATTCTTCCTGGCACCTCCTGCCCTGCTTCTACAGTCTTTGAGCCATGCACAGGGGGACAGATAAATTATTTCAGCCTGGCATCCATCGGGAACAAAGATTCTGGTTGCAATCCTACCGGATATTCAGATTATACACAATCAGAGATAAGTACCAAGATATTCCTTGGAGACATCTATGCTGCTGAAGTTCATACCTCAAGTGATAAATTATCTTCTCCCACTTATTATACAGCCATCTGGATTGATTATAACAACAATGGAGAGTTTGATGATGCCGGAGAATTTCTTACTTCATCTTTCGGTAAAGACTCTGTAATTACCCTCCAGAATATTTCCATATCCAGCAACGCTGATTTTGCCGGTGCAAGAAGGCTTAGAGTGCGTATGCGTACCACCGGAGCATTTACCTCTGACCAGGGTTGTATTTCTCAGGGGGAAACAGGAGAAACTGAAGATTATCTTGTACAGCTTACCAGCCACGATCGTCTGGAGGCTCCAAGCATTATTACCCCGAATAACGATGGTATGAATGATTATTTCGTTATCCGTGGAATCAATAACAAAGAAGAAAATAAGCTGGAAATATTTGATCGTTTTGGCCAGCTATGGTATAGCAGAAAAAACTATACCAATAACTGGAATGGTACCTCTGATGAAGGAGAGCAGCTTCAAGCAGGAACCTACTATTATGTTTTCTACAATGGAGCCAGCATGATCAAAGGGTTTGTTGAATTAAAATACTAACTTTAAATTTTCTAATTAAAACTAACTATGCTAACGGGAATACTTGTACCAATGCCAGAGGAAATTGAGCTGATCATTTCCAATATGAATATAGAATCAACCTATGAGTCAGGCCGAAGAAATTTCTACAAAGGAACACTCAATGGCCACGAATGTGTTGTAGCCCTTTCACGTATTGGTAAAGTAGCCTCTTCTGTAACAGCCGCAATAATGATTGAACGTTTTGGAATAGACAGGCTTATCGTTGCTGGTGTAGCTGGTGCCGTCAATACAAAATTAAAAGTCGGAGATATCGTTGTAGCTACAGAAGCAACGCAACATGACCTTGATGCTCGGCCTTTGTTTCCACAATTTGAAGCTCCTCTGTTGGACAAAGCAATATTCCCATGTCACGATTCGCTTGTCTGCTCTGCAGTTGCCTGTTGTGAAGAATTCCTTCAGGATGATTTTCAAAAATTTATTGACAAGGAATATATTGATCAGTTCTCACTCAGTACCCCTGCTGTTTACAGTGGACAGATCTGTTGCGGAGATCAGTTTATCGGATCAGCGCAGCAATTGAATAAAATACAGAAGGAATTGCCTGATGCTTTATGTGTAGAAATGGAAGGCGGAGCAGTAGGCCAGATCTGCTATGAATTTAATATCCCTTACATTGTTGTAAGAACGATTTCCGATTCAGCTAATGATCATGCTCCAATAGATTTCTCAAAATACATTGAGAATGTTGCCAAGTATTATACCCTTGGAGTAGTAAGCAAAATTCTTTCAAAAATTAATGAATAAATAAAGGCTGTTTAAAAATTAAACAACCTTCTGACTTTACTTTTGCAAAATAGGTTCATGCAGTTCATGGCAGGCATCGGCACAACGTAGACACTTTTCTGCACATTCCTTACAATGTCGCATGGAAGAGTGTTTTCTGCATTCATCGGCACACTTTCTGCAGATTTCTTCACACAATAAAAGATACTGATGTGCGATTGCAGAGTCTCTTCTTAAAAGTGCTGCAGCAGTTCTGCAAATATCCGCACAGTCTCTGTCAAACTCAATACATTTTACCAGCATTTTTACATTGTCTTCTCTGAGGCAAGCTGTAGCGCACATTTCGCAGACTGCGCCGCAATCATTTAAAATTTCTATTAAAGCTAGATCATTTTGACTTAACATATTGTTTGTCCTTTGGTGGCTTATAAGTAAAACCATCAAAATAAAGGAATGTTAAACAGCCTTAAGAAGAGCATGGCTTTGATTCGTTAAGCTTATATGCACACATAAAAAAAGCTCAATGCATTTTTCGCATCGAGCTTAACAATTAATATTTCAATTCTATATTACATCCTTTTTCCTTTTCCCTTACCTTTGCCTTTGCTATGCCCTTGATTAGTCCCATTTCCCTGATTATATTTTCCCCCCTTACATTTATACTTTAGATCTTTTTTCATGGCATGAAATTCGGGTGATCCAGGTTTAATCCCTAAGTCTTTAGCTATTTTTCCCCACCCATTCCCCTTATTTCCCTCATAGCATTCGATTACTTTTTCAACAGGTTTACTGCAATGACGGGAAGTCTCCAGAACTAATAATAAATCAGCGGGTTCCATTTTATAAGATAACAGCAAATGATCTATTCGTCCTTCCGACAAACCAAAATCAATACCGATTTTCTTTTTAAACAAACTTAAATCAGTCTTTGAATGAATATTAAAATTTCTCAGAGCTGCATCTAAATTAACATCCCCAGTTTGAAATATCTGGGCTTCAGCAAATTGAAAAACAAAACAAAGTAAAACGAACAGTTTTAAAACTCTCATAATCGTATATATTAATTATTAAATTATACGATGATCGCAAAACCCGGTTTACTACTGGTATCCAAAGGTTTATATTAATATCCAAAACCCTTCCTATCAAATGCGCTTTTGATATCAGGGCCTGGCTAACTCCCTCGGCAATATAATATGGAATGCTGCTCCACCGGTTTCAATATTGCAAACAGAGATACTTCCGTTAAATTTCTCAATCCCATTCTGAACTATATATAAGCCTAATCCCGAACCTTTGGAATCAGAATCGCCCCGATAAAACATATCAAAGATTCTGTTTATGATTTTTGAATTGATTCCCCTACCATTGTCTTCCACTATAATCTCAATACCATTACTAACATCTCTAACAGTTACTTTAATCAGAAGCTTTCTCAGCAGAGATTTATATTTTATTGAATTCTCAAAGAGGTTCTGAAAGATCGAAACAAGCAATTCTTCATCAGAAAAAAATGGAGTTTTAAGATCAACATTCAACTCAAGCCTGGGAAGATCATGTGCCTGCTGATAAATCAAGGTATCCAGCACCTCCGGTACCAGCCTGTTGAAGTCAATTTCTACAAACTCTAACACATTGCTTTTTATCCTTATTATCTTCATAAGGTTAAGCAAAGAACTGTCGAGTTTTTTTGTGCATTTTTCTATAAGTGAAAAATATTCAATAGCCTTTTCATCCTTCACTTCATTTTTAGCAACCATTGTAAGCCCAATTACTGAAGAAAGTGGACCTTTTAGATCATGAGAAGCCATATACAAAAACTTAGACAACTCATCTGCAATCTTATTCGTTTCATCTCTGCTTTTCTTTAGTTCAGATGCATCAATAACAAACACTACCCCCAAATTATTTATCCCTCTCAATATAGCAGATGCAACAAGCACAGATACCTTACTCCCATCTCTGCATAGATATTCTTTTTCATAAGGTCTAATGAAACCGTTTTTCATAAACTCTTCAACAGCCTTCTCATCCCTCCATAAATATTCTTCCGGAGTTAAATCCTTCCAATACATTTCCTTCTCTTCAAATTGTTCCTTAGTATATTTTATAATATCTAAAAACTTTGAATTGACCTCCACTATTCTATAACTTGAATCTGTAAATGCAATACCTATCATTTGTGTGTTAAACAAACTGCGGAACTTTGCTTCACTCTTCTTTATCTCTTCCTCAGCTAATTTCTGAGCGGTAATATCTTTAATGGAAATGTGTGTAGATTTTCCATCTGCCAATTCAAAATATGTTATTTCTACCTCTGCCGGGAATTCGTTGCCGTGAGTATCAGAAAAAAACAGCTCAAATGTTTTCTCTGCCTCTTCCTTATTATTGATTCTTCTAATCCGTTCATTGATTGTTTCAACAGAAGATGGAGCTAATAGAACTGTGGGCGATTTTCCTATCAGATCATCGGCTGAGCTGTATCCAAACCTTTTTAATAATGCATCATTTACGAGTATGATTTTGTAGTCTTTTGATATAAGGTTGGCGCGTTGAGATTTCTCAAACAACATTCTGAATCGCTCCTCTGAATTCTTTAACTCCCTCTGATATTTGATCTTTAGAGTAATATCAGTAAATGTTCCAATGTACCCTTTTACATTTCCATTATTGTCAAATAAAGGAGTACCATGGATCATCACATTCAGTATTTTCCCATTCTTAGAAATCAATTCACCTTCAAAAACAGAAGTTACATCATCTAACCCATTCTGACGTTGATTCCTCATCGTATCGATACTTCTTGGAGTAAAAAAATCAAAATAGGTTTTTCCCTTTATGTCATCAATAGACGAAAGGTTCAACATAGTACACATACATTTATTGAGATATAAAGTAAAGCCCATCATATCAACTTCCCATATACCAACATCTATCTCGTCCATTATTAATTCAAACTTTTTTCCTCCAGGATTAAATTCTTCTGTAGCCTTTGGCAAATTCTTGACAAGCATTAGAACACTTGTACGTTCATCATGATCATCTTTAAAAGGAAGGTAGGAGAACCTGAACAACTTATGGGAATATATAGAAAATGGACTTAGAGTTAAATCTGTTAATTCTTTGGAATTTCCATTTAACGCTTCGTTGATACAAGTGATGTGCTCCGAATTTCTCAAAGAAGGAAACCGGTCAGTAATCACACATCCCAGCGCATCATTTTTTGTGATACCAAAAATATATTCTGCTTCAGAATTTATGTTAAAAATTCTCAAATCTGAATCCAGCAACAGATAACCTAGTTGCTCATGCCTTGCAAGCAATTCAGCCAATTGTAAGGAGGCATTGTTCTTTCGGGTCATCGAATTCTTTTATCGTTAGAGGAGTTTTCAACAGAAAAAACCTGGGGCTACTATATACTTTTCTAATTACTTTTCAACTACTGTAAATATAAACAACTGCAAATCAAGAGTAAACCCAGAAGACAAATGTTAATAAGTTGTTCAAAATTAGCTATGTTATCAAATAAAAAAAACTCTTATTTTTAAAATTAGCTTTTACAAATTTCTTTTAAATCTTCACAGATGGATTCATTGCAGGTTCTTCAGAATGTATTTGGGTATTCCGCTTTCAGGTTTGAGCAGGAAAATGCAATCAGGAGCATATTATCAGGAAGAGACACGTTTGTCCTTATGCCTACTGGTGGTGGCAAATCTCTTTGCTATCAGGTTCCAGCTCTTGTATTTGATGGATTAACGATCGTAGTATCACCCCTGCTTGCCCTCATGAAAGATCAGGTAAATACCCTTAGGGCTAAAGGAGTAGAAGCTGCCTGCCTCAATTCCACTATAGGAGTAAGTGAACGACTGGATACACTTGAGAAAATTGAAAACCAACAATTAAAAATTTTATATCTGGCTCCTGAAAGATTCTTTGGTGAAGAAAACGAACTGATGGAGTTATTAAAGTCGGTTAAAGTTTCCCTAATAGCAGTTGATGAGGCTCATTGTATTTCCCAATGGGGCCATGACTTCAGGCCTGAGTTTCTGCAACTGGGAGAGCTTCGTAATAAATTTCCCGGAGTACCTGTTATTGCTTTAACAGCTACGGCAGATGACCTTACAAGAAAAGATATCATTCAACAGCTGCAGCTGAAGGATCCGGAAATATTGGTAGCCGGCTTCAACAGACCCAATATTAAATACCATGTAAGGGCGAAAAAAGATGGCTATGCCAAGCTGGTTTCCTACCTGAGACCCAGGAGGCATCAATGCGGAATCATTTATGTTTTCTCAAGAAAATCAGCTGAAGAGCTTGCTGCAAAACTTCGTCTTGAGGGATACAATGCAAGACCCTATCATGCCGGCCTTGACAAATGGGTAAGGGATCAGAACCAAGATGCTTTTATCAAAGGGGAAGTAAAAATCATTGTTGCTACCATTGCCTTCGGAATGGGAATAGACAAACCTGATGTCAGATATGTGGCACATATGGATTTGCCTAAAAATATTGAAGGATATTATCAGGAAACCGGGAGAGCAGGACGGGATGGCAATCCTAGTGAAGCTATACTCTTCTACAGCAGTGGTGACGTAACAAAAATGAAACGGTATGTAGAAGTTGAAAATAACTCAGAACAAACAGCGCTCATGTTTAAAAAGCTGGGCAGAATGGCTGAGTTCTGTGAAATAAATACCTGCAGAAGAAAATATTTACTGGAGTATTTCGGCGATACATATGCCCCTGATAATTGCGGTTCCTGCGATGTTTGCATGAATGCGAATGAAAACCCCCAGACTCAGTTATTTTCGCCCTACACAGCACAATAAATAATGGTTCCTGCTTTTTATCTATTCCTATTCATTTTTCTGGTAATCGCAATTGCAGGAATTGTTCTTTTTATTTCTATCTGGATAAAAAGTGAGAAAAAGAAAAAAAAGAAAATTCTGAATGCCCCATTTCCTGAAAGCTGGAAAGAATTTCTGAACAAAGAAATAGCTTTCTACCGTGACCTTGACGATCTTCAAAAAATAAGATATGAAAACAAGATTAAATTATTTCTCAATGATATAAGAATCACCGGAGTAGAAATTGAAATAAGTGATGAGCTTCGGCTACTGGCTGCTTCGAGCGCTATTATCCCTATATTTTATTTTGATGAATGGGACTATTTCAATCTGGTTGAAATTCTCATTTATGATGAAGAAGTGAACCCCAATCAGCCCAATGATCCTGAGCGTGGCGGAACTTTACTCGGACAGGTGAGGCCTTTTCAAAACAGGCATATTATGCTTTTGTCCATGCAATCCCTCATTCGTGGGTTTGCATCTATGAATGGCAGGGATAATCTTGGCTTTCATGAATTCGCCCATCTCATAGATGAAACAGACGGATCTATTGATGGCATTCCAAAATCAATATTACCCCCTAGCCTGGTCAGGCCTTGGACAGACCTGATGTATAAGGAAATCGAAAAAATCAAAAGGGGACAATCTGATATAAATCCATATGGAGTTACCAATTCTGCAGAATTTTTCGCTGTTGTTTGTGAGTATTTTCTCGAAAATCCGGATAAGTTTAAAATTAAACATCCTGAATTATATTCTATCCTAAGCACTGCTTTTAAAAGATCATGAATATGAGTAAAATACAGATTTGATGCCCTTAAACTAGTTTTTTCATAAACACATCTTTGTTAAATCCAAACAAAAAGTATTTCATGCCGGTTATTTACTCACATGGTTAATTAATAATACCCAAAAGGCTGAGTTGATGAAACTGAATATTTATCTCGTATTAATCACTGCGTCTGAAATTACAGAAACCACCTTTATCAGCCTTTGTAAAGACTAACGGAAATGATTAAACTAAAATGGAAGAGAAAATTCTAATTACCGAAGCAATTGAACTGAAACCGGAACACATATTAAGAAATCCCAAAGGAAGGATATACAAGGTTAATTCCTATCATCAAAATAAAAACAGTTTCAGACTTAGCCCCTATCCTATAGGACAGGAAGAAGAAAACCCGATCAGCCTTATCATCACGAAAGAAGCATTGATCGCAAAAAAATGGGAACTAATAACAGAAAAAGACATCAAGCTTTCAGCATAATGAAAGCTTGATTTTTTTATACCTTTATATGCCTCTTCTCTATTGTTTTTCTCAATTCTATCAGACTTTCCTGACTAACTAATATAAATCCCCTTCTAGGCCTATCCAGATCCATTATCACTACGAGAATAGAACATACAAAAAAGGAGAATAAAATGGTAAAAAAGATATGTCTGTCTGTCGCTATTCCACAACTATAACCAATAGCAACATTAGTTAATACAGAAATAAGAAACAAAAGAAATAGTATAAGCTCAGGAACATGGTTTTCCATTGCTATGTATCGCTTGTTGCTTGCATTAACTAGTTTATTCAGGGATTCCAGAACTACCACCGCCTGATAATCAGGAAGCTCTTTCGTAATATCAGGAGCATAGGACCACAATTCATTCTGAATCTCCCTTGTCTGTCTGTTGACTGCCGATACCTTGGACTCATCAAGTCTTGGCTGATAAAACAAAAGTCGGATATCAATATATTCTCTTAATACATTATGCAATTTCATCCTGGTAGAATCAGGCAAAAGATCACATCTGAAATAAGCTGTCTCTAAAGCATCTGTTTCTTCAGCCATCAAAGCTCGTCCATCATTAAACCTGCCAACAGCCATTGCAAAAGTAAATGCAATCATAAGCCCAAGAAGACTAATCAAACCTACCTGAAAATTTGCAACCACATTTCTCCTCTTTGCATCTCTCACCGCAGGGCTTTTTATACCCATCCTGAAACCTGCTTCAAAACCAGCAAACATGAGTATCAGCACGACAAGGACGATGTACCATTCACTAATCCAGAACAGGAACATTTTAGTCACTATAATGAAAACTGCTGGTGTCATAAGTTAAAACAATTACCTCAATGAATACTCATTGTATTTATTGATGTTTAAAAATAGCTGATGAAAAAAAACTAAAAATTAAGGGTCTTCTTTAATACGGAATAGTTGCTTCTGCTTACAGGAATTTTAGCTCCGTTGTGTAAGACGATAAGATGGCTGTCCTTTTCATATGGCTCAATCTGAGTAATTTCATTGAGATTAACAATATAGGATCTGTGTACCCTCATAAATATTGAAGGATCAAGAGCTTCTTCGAAATACTTCATCGTTTGCTGTTTCAAAAATTTCCCTGCTGCACAATAAATCATAACATAATCGTCCTGTGCTTCAAGGTAAAATATTTCTTCAACCTGAACCACATTGATTTTATTGCCGGTTTTAACTGCAATCCTTTCAAGTGCCCCTTCCTTCTGCTTTAAGCTGTTGTTGATTCCTGAAACATCATTCACTGATCCATTTTGCTTAAGTCTTGCTTTTGCTTTTTTAACAGCCTGCTCAAAACGCTCTCTGGAGTAAGGCTTCAGAAGATAGTCAGCGGCATTCATTTCAAAAGCTTTGAGTGCATATTCATCATAAGCTGTTGAAAAAATAATCAAAGGAGGACTTTCTATCAACTCCAGCATTTCAAAGCCTGTAAGCTTTGGCATTTGTATATCCAGGAAAAGAAGATCCGGTTGCAATTCCTGAATTGATTTTAATGCGGAAAAACCATCTCCACATTCAGCTATTATTTCCATTTCAGGATCATCTTTAAGATATGATCTGATAAGGCTTCTTCCAAGTGGTTCATCATCAGTAATGATTATTTTATATTTGCTCATATTTGTTTTTGAGGAATAAAAACATCTACACGAAATTTATGATGTTCTCTGTTAACTTTCAACAAGTCAGATCTGCCAAAGGTAAGAAATAGTCTTTGCGACACATTTTTCAACCCAATTCCTTTGCGACTTTCCTTTTTTACTTCCTGCTCACATGAGTTTTCGATAGATATATGCAGCTGGCCATTTGTTAGTTCAGCATGGATTGAAATCACAATACTTTCAAGACTTTCATATACCCCATGCTTCACGGCATTCTCCACCAGAGGCTGCAGTAACATAGGTGGTATTAAGGATCCGTTCACAGAATCCTTTATATCTGATTCTATCTGCAACTTTTCTCCGAAACGAATTTTTTCAATATCAAGATACAAATTTATGGCTTCAAGCTCTTCTTCAATATTGACAAAGGAAGTCTTACTCTGATCCAGAGACGTTCTTAGAAAGGTGGAGAGGTTGACAATCATGTTACCTGCAGCTTTCGGATCCAATATCGTCAAGGCATTAATAGAATTGAGACTGTTGAAAATAAAATGAGGATTGAGCTGAGACTTCAACATCGACAGCTCTGTTTCCTGAATCGCAGACTTCAGTTCAACCTCTTTTAACTGCTTTTCCTTTATCGTCCTGGAAAACATTATCAGATAATAACTCAATATAAAGGCTAGGAAATAAAAGATTCCGGATATACACCTCCAAGGTAAAGATGAATCAAGGAACTCTAAATATTCATGATTTCCAGTGTTTATCGAGTTCAATATCAAATAACCTGAACCAACAGATAATAATACATATACCACTGCCGCTCCCAAGTAATTTGTACAGATAAAATAGAAAGTCTGATTTTCAAAATTAAGATACCTGACCATATACCAAAGGCTTAGGCCAGTGAAGGAAAATAAAAAATTAAAAACCACTGAATCCAATACTGCCTGGAGAAGGGACTGTTGATATAAAATAAATACTATCACTGTATGAGCAATTGAAATCAATACCCAAACAGTGATATAAAAATAAAGCTGTTTAATTTTTCCGGTAAAAGGGTGAATCATCTTACCCTCTTTTAATTTCAACGCCTCCCATTACCAAAGTTCCTTTAAGCACAATCTCTGCAGCAGGATCAATGTAGGCATTTTTATCTTTAGGTGCTGCTTTATCTTCAAAACCTCCCATAATTGTAACCAGTTCAGAACGAACATTCCACTCGTGTGGCACAACCATTGTCAAACCTCCGCAGACTGCAACAATATTAATTACATTGTTTTCTTTTGAAAGGTAGCAATTGGTAAGGTCTATTTCAGCTCCTCCAAAGATTGCTGTTACTTTTCCTCCTTTAAAATCATATGAGCTAATTTGTTTTTCAGCTCCGCTAAAGATGACAGTAGTTTCCATATAATTTTCTTCAGTTATATCTATTGTTGAATCCCGTTTAAAATCAATTAATATTTTTTTTTTTGGAAAGATCATTTTGAAAAAAATTCCTAAACCTATTAGTATGAGAATTGCAGGCCATATTTTCCCAAACTCTAACTTAGGAATATTCAGCGCTTCGGGCAATATAAAGAAAGTACCTATTGCAGCCATAGTAAGCCCGAACATCCAATTTCGAAGTAGAATATTATATATACCAAAGACAATCAAAAGCATTTTCCAGGTGTATACATAAGGGGGAAGTAATAATATTTCAAGGTTCTTAAATAATAGAACTGCTCCGATACCAATAAAAAACAGGGCTGACCAGAAAGCATCTATAGATGAGTTTTTCGTATTTGAATAATGATCTTTTTTCATATTTTTTCTGCTTGACAAGTCAAAAATAGAAAGCATATAAAAAAATAAAAATTAAAAATCGGTGAGTTTCAAAAAAATACCGGTAAGTGGAATAAATTTTATCAGCTCTGATTATCTGACATCAATAATTTCAGATATCATCTTCCTCATGCCTGGAGTTGAACTTCTCAGTTCCAACGTCCAAAACATAATTCATTTCTTCTCTTACTGCAATCAATGCTATTCCTGATTCTGAAATCAATAACAGTGTTGCATAGAATACTAGGCCTGAACCAAATATCCCAAGGACCAAAGGCAGCCATGTAAAACGAATATTCACTATTTCCACAATGCCTATACAAATACTGGTAGCAACGAAATCACTCAGAGCTACATAGAGTATAGTCATAGCTCTTTGTAATAACCTTGTTCTTCGGGTAACCTTACTTAACTGATTATAAACATGTTCTTTTTCCGAAAGTGCTTTTGGGGTAAATAAATTTCTGATCAGTCTTTCAGACAAGTTCCTGGCACGATCAATATTCCTGCCCAGGCGCTGACTGGTAGCCACAATGAGCGAAGTAGTAGCCAGAATCAGCACCGCAGGTGTGATCATGGCTGTAAGTATAGTTAATGCAAGAGATACATCTTTCATAAGATTCAGCCTAACCCTCTTTAATTTCTCTTTTAATTCAAACTAAATTTTAATCCTGCAGATTCCACTCTTTTCTAAAGTCCACAAAATCAACTCCTGGATAATATGTATCAAAAGCATTTACTGATACGAGTTTCATTTCGGGGTATCTTAATGCCGTAAGTTTTCCCCCGAAGACACATCCACTGTCTATATCTATTGAATTGTTAAACCAAAATGGATCTTTTACCGGAGTATGTCCATATACAACTTTAGCTTTGCCATTATAATTGCGGCCCCAATCCTGCCTTACAGGAAGTCCGTCATCCTTTTTCTTTTCTCCTGGCTCTCCAAAAACACAATAGTCTTTTATTTCTCTTTTATCCTTTCCCTGCATATCCTCCTTGATACCTGCATGAACGGCTACAATGCGTCCATCATCCAGAACATAATGAGATGGTAAGCCTTTCAGAAAACGGATCACATTATTTTTAAACTCTTCAGACTTTCCCTCAAACTGGCTTATTGTTGTTTCCAGACCACTATTTACCTTAACAGGATTGCCTTTCAGATAGCGTAAAAATTTCTCATCATGGTTTCCAAGCACAGCATAAGCCATATTCTGATTATTCAATTCAAGGATAAGTTCCATCACCTTGTCACTTGCCGGTCCTCTGTCAACCATGTCACCAAGGAAAATTAATTTTCTTTTATCAGGATGAAAATAGCATTTTTGAATGGAACCATTTTTTATGGCATCTTTAGTAACATAACCAAGCTTATCAAGCAAAGTATTTAGCTCTTCGTAGCAACCATGAATGTCTCCTATAAAATCAAAAGGGCCATGTTCATTGCTCATTCGAGTCTGCATCCTTTTAAATCTGAATGAAAGAGCATCCCATTCTTTTCGGTTATCAGTAAGATAAACATTCTTTACACCCTGTCGTCTCAGTCTTTTTCTCACTTTAAAATTGATTACTTTATCAGGATTCTCACGTTCTACTTTGCCTAGTACATAAAAGGGTACAAAATTCTTTTTTGCGACCTTTGCTAAATGTATGATCTCATCAAAAGCAGGTCTCACAAGGTGAAGAAAAGTCAACAATCCCTTTTCTAAACGCTCCGAGAGTTTGGGATCGTCAATACCAGTAACCTTATGCTTTACCCTTTCAGGTAATTGTCCGGTTCCGGTAATTAAAATCAATGCATCTTCTTCAAAAGATAACTGCATCCTTGTTAGATTTAATTTTCTATTACTTACACAATAACAAAAAATTTAATGCAATCAGTTTTAGGAAACGTAAAGGATGAATTTTCTTGTTAGATAGAAAAGGAATGGATTATGGCAATGGTAAGTGAAGATAGAATCAGGCTTCTGGATATGGCCGATTCCATAAGAGAAATACAAAGTTATATAGGAAGAGATGATTTCTCAGAGTTTAGGATTTCAGATAATGAAAGACAAGCTGTGATAGAACAACTTGTTATGATTGGTGGTGCCGCTGCAATGCTGAGTGATGAGTTTAGAGATAAATATGGAGAGATAGATTGGGATATGCTGAAAGGCTTGCAATATGCGAACTTTGACGAAACCCTTGAGCTTGATTTGCATTCTCTATGGAGAATAGTTCAGGAAGATCTTCCGGATATTATGAACCAGATACTGGACCTTGCAGCTGTAGTTGAGGGCGACAAAGATTTATCGGACGTTACCCTTAATGAAGAAGATTTAAAGGATAATCTATCCATACAGGAGGAAATTACATCCCGTATAAACGTTGACAAAAATGTACGATTGGAAGATGAAAGCTTTAATCCTCCGCTTGAAAAGGATATGGTTGTAAAGAAAGTCCGTCCAAGAAAAATCGGCAGCAACAGAGATTCCCTGAAAATGCCTAAACACATAAAAAGGAAAGAAGCTAAAAAAGTTTCTACTGATACATCTTCTTTTTCTTTTGAACATCATGAAGAAGAGCATTTATCCTTTGGAGCAGGAATCGCAGATGAAGAAATCAGAAAAAATGTTGAATCTATTCATAAAGGCACAAAGGGAACAATTGATGACAATGAAATTGAAAACACAGATCTCAAAGGTTTCGACCGATCTGATGATTAAAAAATTAATGATATAATACTAAAAAAAGATACTCCTTAGAAGCATCTTTTTTTAGTATTCAACTCTTATATTTTACAACCTTTGTTTCAATACAAATTGGTGTTCAGCATGACTGTCTATTGTTAACCTCCAAGGTTTCATCTCCTTGCAAAGCTTTCCATTAAACAGACAAGGAATATCTGTCTGCTCAATTTCCGTTAAATGCTTTTTGATCTTGAAAAAACCTACCGACTTCCCTATTACCGTTTCCTGATTGGGATATAATATCATCACATTTGTTTCCTTACTATCCTTATCACACTGTCCTTCAGAAATCAGAACAACAGCACTTTCGTCTTCCAGATAATCCACTATCCACTTTTTTATGGATTCAATTTTTTCTGAACAGACGTTGTATATTTCATTCATGACTAATTCCTTTATATAAAAAAACTCACATTTATGATTTTTGTTAACTATAAGAAGATTAAACAATTTAAAGATAACTTTCTTAGGGAGATCCGCAAAAATCATCTACAAATATGCTGTCAGCAACTCAGGTTTAACCCCGGACCTCAACTTGCGCAAAGCACATTCTTTTAACTGTCTCACTCTCTCCTTGGTAAGCCCCATAGTTGCTGCGATGTCTTCCAATGATTCGCTGTATTCCCTTCCAAGTCCAAAAAACCTAAGTATAACTTCCCTTTCCCTATCTGAAAGTTTTTTTAAAATTCGCTCTATATCTTTTCTTACGGAATCAAACATCAGATCCTGATCAGGATTAGAAGAATTTGTATGCTTCAGGATATCTAGCATACATCCTTCTCCATCATCGAACTCAGCCTGAAGAGATGTTGGCTTATCCCCTATAGGATTTAAATCTATAACTTCCTGAGGTTTACAATCAACATGTTCTGCAACTTCTTCAGGTGTCGGCTCACGCTCAAATTTTTGTTCAAATTTTGAACTGAATTGCTTTATTTTAGAGCGTTCCATAATCTTATGCAATGGTAATCTGACAAATCTTCCATTTTTGGATAAAGCATCCAGTATAGATTGTCTGATCCACCATACTGCATATGAAATAAACTTAAATCCTTTTGTTTCATCGAACTTTTGAGCCGCTTTAATAAGGCCAATATTCCCTTCATTGATCAAATCATTAAGCGGAATATCTCCATAGTGGTATTGTTTTGCTACAGATATAACGAAGCGAAGATTTGCTTTTACCAATCTTTCCAAAGCTGCCTCATCTCCTTCTCTTACTTTTTTTGCAAGAATTGCTTCTTCATCTGGTGTCAGAAGTTCTGCTTTTGACACTTCGTTGAAATACTTCTCTACTGTAGAACTGTCTCTGTTTGTTAAAGATTGTGTAATTTTAAGCTGTCTCATCGCGCCTATAAAATAAAATTTTACCCCTCAGCACCTTGCTGAAAAAGTATTTGAAAATTCTCTTTTTAAATTGGGTTAAATATCATACAGAGATATTTTCATAAAAGTTCATTAAGGGAAAACAAAGTAGAACAATAACAAAAACAGCCAGACCTTTTACTTAAAGATTCTGACTGTACCATAATTGCTTTTTAAGAATAAATTAATAAAATTTTTTCGGCCTAAAAGAGTTTTTAAAATCCCTGTTAGAGGGTTCTTCTCATGCAATCACCTTCTGTCCTTTTGCTTTACTTTTCGTCTTTCATAGGTTCCAACAAGAGTTGCTTCCTCTATGACATGCCCTTTTATATAATTTAAAAGCATTCTCCTATCTGACTCTTCAGGTATGGCAGGTCTGTTATCCAAAGCAAATAAACGGAAAATATAATGATGTTCTCCCACAGGCGGGCAAGGGCCTTCATATCCAAGAGTCCCTCCTGAAGAAATCCCTTCAATGCCATCAGGCTCTGAATTTTCCGGAATTCCTTTGCAATCAGCCGGCATATTAAAGACAACCCAATGAGCCCATATTTTTGTCGGGGCATCTGGGTCTTCAACCAACAAGACCAGACTTTGGGTATTTTCTGGAACATCCAAAAACTGTAACTCGGGATTGATACTTGCCCCCTCACACGTATACTCAAGAGGAATCATCTCTCCGTTTCTAAAAGCCGGACTAATAACTTCCATATGCTTCAATGTTTTACCCTATATCATTTAACATTTTATCGATGTACCCTCGTTCGTCAATTCATAGAAAAAATCTAAAAAAAGCTATGTAAACTATCCTTAAAATACCAATGTTTTTCCTATGATATTAGAACACATCAAGGGATTTGAGATGAACAGATTGATTCTTGTGGAAAACAGCAAGACAAGCTTTGGAAGCTTGCACAGTGAACTTGAAGAGAGAGGGTTCCTGGAATTTCGCGTATACAATTCATTGAATGATTTTATCAATGAATCATATCAGAAAAAAGAAGATTTATATCTTGTCGTAATTGATTCACTAGTTGCAGACTTTTCAATGCAGACATTGCAGCATTTGAAAGAAAAATTTCCGGATGACTACTTACTGCTCATTCATAACATTGATGATACGCAACAGCAAGAAATAGCTGAAAACTTAGGAGTAAACAAGTCTATTATTAAAAGTCCCAACACGGCTGATCAAATAAAAAATGTTTTTATGTCATTAGAGCAACCTGCATAAAGCAAGAGCTGGAACCATTGAAAAATATTACCAGCTCTTCTTTTAATTCTTTGCTATTAAAAATGCGTTTCAAAAATATAACTATATCCACGTGTGTTAATATTTTATTCTTAATATATTTCACGCTTATAAATCCTCTTTTCCCACAATGGTTTTCCGTTATTTGAGTAGATAGTCATATTCACAAATCGCTTTTCGCCCTCACCACCTATAGTAATGATGCTGAAGTTTCTTTCGGCAATCAAAGATCCGGTAACTCTGAATTTATTGTGACCAAACTCCTTCCTTGGTACACCGGAAGTAAGAGGAGAACAAGTCAGTTCTAATAAAGGATATTTATTTTCTCTGGGCATCATGGTAGCTTCAGAAAAATGTCTGTCGCCGGTTAGAAGTATTATTCCTCCTACTCCGCTTTTATCAAGCTCACTGAGTAAGTACTTCCATTCCTTCTTATATCTTGAATAATTTTCAAATTTCGCATCCGGATTCAGAATCTGACCGCCCATAGCGATGAACTTAAATGTTGCCTTACTCCCCTTAAGTTCCTCAATGAGCCAGTTGATCTGCTCCTTACCCAGCAGTTGTTTATTTGCTCTTGCATTCTTTGTCGGGGCTCTGAATGTTCTGTCATCAAGAAGAAAAAAATCAACATCGTCCCATGAAAATACATTAGCAATGCTGTTTCTTTTTGGGAACTCTGTTAAATTATTATTGCACCAGAACAATCGGAACATCTCATTGCTGTAGGCCTTGTTTTTGAAAGTACTGTCAGCATCATTAGAGCCAAAATCATGATCATCCCAGATAGCATAGTGGTGAGAAGTTCTTAATAGCTTTTGCAGATAAAGATTACCTCTTGAAAAAGTATATCGGTGCAACATACCTTCTTTGCTTGTGATATCAGTATTTTCGAAGTATACATTATCACCTAGCCAAAGCATGAAGTCTGGCTTGAGAGCCGCAATGGAATTATAAATATTATAAATGCCTTTATATTCTTCACTTTCAGTATCAGGTTCTTTAGTATATGCGCAGCTTCCGGTCGCAAAAGAGAATTCCCCACCAACTGCTGAATCAGACTGGGTTTGGAAGAATAGAGGTTCCTCAAACTCCTGTTTGATATTATTAATATAGACTTCATACCGATACCTTTCTCCAGGTTTAAGATTTTGAAGGTCGAAATGAAAAGTATTTCCACTTTCTTTATCTGAGATAATTTCGGGACTCAGCAGGTAACTATCAGTATTTTTAGATATCCAATATTTGAGATATGCAGTTGCCGGCTCTTTGGTCTGCAGCCAGATTAACACATGGTTTTTTCCCGAAAAGCCCGGCATAGGTCCGGAATGCAAAAGTCCGTTCTGAGCAAAAACCATTGATGAAAAAGATAGTAATGTAAAAAGAGCAGCAATGATAGCTTTCATTAGTAAGTATTTTATAATTGAAAAATTAAAAAATATTTATTACTGATATGTTAAATAGTAAACCTTTTTTGTTAAAAGGTGTTTTGAATTAAAATCATCACAAAAACAGAATAACACACTAAAGATATGAACAGATCAATTAGCATTGTGCCGGCTGGCTCTTGCTGGGAAGCAAAAGAAGCCATTTCTGACAAAGTTATTTTCAGAAGCCCCACTAAAAGGGATATTGTACTCAGAACTTTTGAATTTGCCAGAAAAGAGCAAAAATGCAAGGTGACTATTCTTAATCACAGTGGTCATGTGGAAGAAGAAAGACTATTTGATGAAAATCCTGAAAAAAAGCTACAAGACTTTTTAAAATATTATCAAACTAACCTTTAATAAATTATCAGACAAACTGTTGTCCTTTCGGACAACAGTTTTGATTTATTAACAATTTTTTAAAATCAACATGTTACATACAATTTAAAATTCATTTTGAGACTTTAAACTTTTAACACCAGACTTTCAACTTTTTTAAGCTTTTAGCTTTCAGCCATCTAACCTGTTTTAAAACAGGAACATGGAAATTTTCCGCATAAAGTATCCAATTTAGACGTTCCTTCCGTTTAAAAACTACCAGAAATTATCTAAATTGCGAGAATGGAAAATTTTGTTGTTTCGGCAAGGAAATACCGTCCGACTACTTTTGAAACAGTTGTCGGTCAGTCTCATATAACTACAACGCTAAAAAATGCTATTAAAAATAAGCATTTAGCACAGGCATTTCTCTTTTGCGGACCAAGAGGAGTCGGTAAGACTACTAACGCCCGTATTTTGGCCAAAACAATCAATTGCGAAAACATTACCACTGAAATTGAAGCATGCAATGAATGTGAATCATGCAAAAGCTTTAATAACAATGCATCATTTAACGTACACGAGCTCGATGCCGCCTCTAACAACTCAGTTGATGACATCAGAAACCTTGTAGACCAGGTAAGATACCCACCTCAGTACGGAAAATATAAAATCTATATCATAGACGAGGTTCACATGCTTTCCAATGCGGCTTTCAACGCATTTCTTAAGACACTGGAAGAACCTCCGAAATATGCAATCTTTATCCTGGCAACAACTGAAAAGCACAAGATTATACCAACTATTCTTTCGCGTTGTCAGATATTTGATTTTAGCAGAATCTCAGTAAAAGATATTGCCTCTCATCTTGAAAGAATTGCTGAGAAAGAATCCATTAAGGCCGAAGCTCAGGCATTACACCTGATCGCTCAAAAGGCCGATGGAGCTTTAAGAGATGCGCTTTCTCTGTTTGACCTGATCGTTACATTCTCTTCAGATAACACCGTAACATATAAGTGTACAATCGACAACCTGCATATTCTTGATTACGATTATTATTTCAAGATAACAGACTTGCTGAATCGTCAGGATGTGTCAGGAGCATTGCTTGTATATGATGAAATTCTGAGAGATGGATTCGACGGACATAATTTTATCATCGGACTAGGTGAGCATTTGCGTAATCTCCTTGTATGCAAAGATGCTGCGACACTCAAACTCCTTGAAGTATCAGATGAGGTGAAACAGAAATATGGCTCTCAGGCAGAAGCAGCGTCTATTTCATTCCTTATGTCTTGTCTGAATATTATCAGCGGATGCGATCTTCAATTCAAAAACAGCAAAAATCCGAGACTTCTCATAGAGCTTGCACTCATGAAGATGTCCTTCCTAAACCAAGCCATAAATCTTGGTGCTGAACTCCGGGCAATGCCTGAGGAGTTAAAAAAAAAAGCTGATACAGTAAATATTAACGGATCCGGGGCGCCTGCAGAGGCGCCTTCCGAATCCAAAACCAACATTGGTCCTGCGGCTCTCAAACCCGCTGCTGAGAAATCAGAGCTTAAATCTACTATCAAGCTTCCCAGTCTGAAAGATCTCCAAAAAGGAGCCGATACTAAAGTACCTGAAAAGAAAACCGAAACGGTATCTGCATCAGATCTGATTACAGTAAACAAGCCCATAGACCCGAAAGAACTCATGAAATACTGGCAGGAATATGCCATGATGCTGAGAAATGAAGGTAAAATGAATGAATACTTTATCATTGACAGAGTATATGACTTGGTGAATGGTAATATTATCAAAATCAAACTTGATAATTTCATACAACAAGATCAGATAAATGAAATGAGATCATCATTGCTTGATTTTCTAAGAAGCAAGATTAGCAATAAAACCCTGCAGCTTGAAGCTGAGCTCTCCTCTCAGGATGAAGTAAAATTGATCTATACTCCAAAAGAAAAGCTGAACTACCTTACCCAGAAATATCCGATTATTGATGAGTTAAGAAAAAGATTCGGCCTTGAATCTGAATTCTAATCAAGCTATCATTTTTATTTTTTAAATTTCGCTGGAAATAACTTTTAGAACCATTAAGGGGTTTCCCTTAGTAATATCAATAATTTAAACCATAGTTCGTATTAGTCAGATGATCAGGAAAATTTTCCTTTTACTCCTACTCCCATTATGGGTATTAGGACAACCTTCCAGGTTTGTTACAGAAAGACATTCTTCGGGAGAATATACTTTTGAAACAGTTACAAATGACCCTCTGAAAACGAGGATCTATACACTGAAAAATGGACTGAAAGTGTATATGACAGTATACAAAGACGCTCCAAGAATCCAGACGTTCATAGCAGTAAAAGCCGGAAGCAAAAATGATCCTGCAACCAATACAGGTCTCGCACATTATCTGGAACATATACTTTTTAAAGGCACTTCAAAGATCGGAACAAATGACTGGGCAAAAGAAGAACCTTTATTAAAGGAAATAGAAAATCTTTATGAAGTATACGGAACAACCAGGGACGAGAATCAAAGAACAAGGCTATACCAAAAAATAGACTCCACGTCACTGCTGGCAGCTAAATTCAGCATTCCCAATGAGTATGATAGAATGCTAAGTAACATTGGCGCCACAGGGACTAACGCATATACATTTCTTGAACAGACAGTCTATGTAAATGATATTCCTTCTAACAGCCTGGAGAGATGGGCTGAAATTGAAAGTGAACGTTTTAGCATAGTAGTTCCTCGTCTGTTTCATACTGAACTTGAAGCTGTTTATGAAGAAAAAAACAGAGGGTTGGATAACGACAGGCGAAAAGTATATGAAGCAATGATGGCAGGACTTTTCCAAAGACATCAATACGGCACCCAGACAACTATAGGAACAGTAGAGCACCTGAAAAATCCTTCTATAACAGAAATAAAAAGGTACTTTGATAAATATTATGTGCCAAATAATATGGCAATATGCATGAGCGGTGATTTCGATCCTGAAAAAGCGATCAGAATCATTGATAAAAGCTTCAGCAAGCTAAAGGAAAAAGCAGTTCCTACATTTAATCCTCCTACAGAAAGTCCGATTAAAAGTCCTGAAAAAATCAATGTTTACGGACCTGATGCTGAAAACCTTACTCTGGCTTTCAGGTTCAACGGTATAAAGGGACAAGAAGTTAAACAAAACTTTATTCCTGATTTTTATTATTTAAAACTAATAAGCCTGCTGCTCACTAATGGACAGGCAGGTCTTATTGATTTAAACCTCAATCAGAGACAAAAAGTGCTTTCCGCTTTTGCCTATGACATGGCATTAAATGACTATTCTATCTTCGTAATGGGAGGAAGACCAAAACAAGGTCAGTCACTGGAAGACCTTAAAATATTATTGCTTGCTCAATTGGATTCATTAAAAAAAGGGAAATTTGAAGAATGGTTAATTAAAGCCACCATCAATGATATCAAAATGTCTCAAATGAAGTCTTATGAAAGCAATAAAGCAAGAGCTGATGCATTTGTAGAGAGCTTCATCACAGGAGAACCCTGGAAGAGAAGTGTAGAAGAAACAGACATCCTTTCATCTATAACCAAAGAGCAAATTATAGAATTTGTAAAACACAAATTTGATTCTAATTACGTTGCTGTTTATAAATTTACAGGTACAGATACCACCATCAAAAAAGTACCCAAACCTCAAATTTCACCTGTGCCTGTAAACAGAGAAGACCACTCTCCTTTCTTTGAATTTGTAATGAACCAGCCAAATGATAGCATTAAGCCTGTCTGGATAGATTTCAATAAAGAATTATTACAATTCCAAACAAAGACTAAGCTACCTGTTACTTATAAAAAGAACACCGAAAACGACATATTTACACTTAGTTATGTATGGGATATCGGAAGAGAACATTCACCAAAGTATGGTCTTGCTGTCAGCTACCTTGACTATTTGGGAGTAAAGGGCTTATCAAGTGAAGAATTGAAAAAGGAGTTTTATAAAATAGGATGTTCCTATTCCTTCTCTATGTCTGCAGATGCTATGTATTTTACGCTGACAGGACTCCAGGAAAATTTTAACCAGGGACTAAAGCTTTTTGAAAAAGTACTTAAGACCCCTCAGGAAGATCCTGGAGCTTATAAAGATCTTGTAGAAAGGTCACTAAAAGCGAGAAAAGACAATAAGCTTAACAAAGACATCATATTTCGCTCCGGTCTGGTAAGCTATGCCAAGTATGGCCCTCATTCTCCATTTACTTCAATCCTTTCAGAAGAACAACTGCGTTCCATGAATCCGGCTGAACTTACTGACATCATAAAAAGCCTGAACTCTATAAAACATCGTGTTCTATATTATGGACCAACAGACGCTATCAAACTCAACAAAAGTCTTACCTCTATTCATAAGTGCGGTACTGAATTAAAAGCGCCCCCAGCTCCTGAAAAATTCACTCTCAAGGAAATCAATGAAAACGAAGTCCTATGGGCCAATTATGAAATGGTGCAAGGTGAAGTTATCTTCTTATCAAAGTCAATTACCTATGATAAAACCATACTTCCGCGGGTAGCTTTGTTTAATGAATATTTTGGGGGCAGTATGAGCTCTATTGTATTCCAGGAATTAAGAGAATCAAGAGCTTTAGCTTATGCAGTAAAATCAAGATATGAAAATGCATGGAGAAAAGATGATCCCAATTATATATCATCATACATAGGAACTCAGGCAGACAAGATTAAAGAAGCCATTGATGGAATGCTACAACTTTATGAAGACATGCCTCAATCAGAAGTGTTGTTTAAAAATGCAGTGACTTCAATCATAGAAAATGTAAATACACAAAGGATTACCAAATTCTCTGTTATATCAGAATATGAAAGACTGAAAAAACTGGGGATCAATTATGATATCAGAAAAGAAGTTTACGAAAAGATAAAAACGCTGTCTCTCACTGATCTTAAAGACTTCCATGACAAGTATTACAGAAACCAAAAGAAAGCTTATGTTATTATCGGATCTAAGGACAGAATTAATTTTGATACGCTTTCAAAATATGGAAAAGTAAGAGAATTGAAGCTGGAAGAGTTGTTTGGATATTAATTCATTAACTTTTTTTTAAAAAGGCTAAAAGAGGCTGCTTAGAAATAAGCGCCTCTTTTTTGTTATATCCCCTGTCTTTCTTAGCATTTTTTTATTATCTTCATATAACAGACTTTTTTTATAAGATGAAATATAAAATTTTACTATCTGCATTATTATGCACTTCACTTTTTTCATGTAAAAAAGATAAAGACAATCCGGCACCTTCAGCAGAATCCAAATGCTATGTAAAGTCTGTTTCATACAGTGAAGATGATCAAACATATCAGCTTTATTTAACTCAGATAAGATCACAGGATGGTCAGATTGCAGAATTTACCTATGCTGATGACAGCGATTTAAGCAGCAGTCAGATAAAATATGCAAAAGCAGTTCTCTCTGACAAATATATCATTGGAAGTTTATTTGATAAAAATAAAAACCCGTTTGGTATTAACGATACAATCTGGATTAACGAAAAAAAACTACCGCTTAAGGCAGTAGAGCATTATATCTTTGATAATGGAACAATGATTATTGACCGGACAGATTATTACTATGAAAACGATTTACTTGTCAAAACCATCACTCAAAGAACGGATAACGGTGAACCATCAGAAAGAGTGAAATTATTTACCTATACTAACGGCAACTGCAGTCAAACCAGGGAATTTGAAAATAAAGAAGGGATTGAAATTCCGGATACAACATTTGTAGAATTTGAATACTATCTTGATAAACCTGCACAGAAAGAGTTAATGTATGAATTTGGAAATCCTGGAAAATATCTGATAAAAAGTGTAGTCGAAACCCGTAAAGGTCGATTCCAATATAAACATTCCGTAAATTACACCTATGAGATTAATACGGACGGGCTTGTAACCAAACAAACCGTTGAGCGAGATGGTGAACTTTACTTCACTAAATACGACTATACATGCCAATAACTATTTCATTTTAAAAGAGAAAACCTGACCATTAGTGATCAGGTTTTCTCTTTTAACTATTGTTCTCTTTTAACTATTGTTCTCTTATAACACTATCATCAGCGTTATTCCCCACTATATCCTGACGAAATCTGTATTTCTACTCTATTCCTGCACGTTCTCACCCAAAATTCTTGTCTCTTGACTCTTACCTGCTATATTTGCACCGCAATATAAGGCAGGGATTCCTGCAAAGAACTATTATTCAACTTAAAATAACCATTTAATTTTTGCAAAAATGAACAAAATTAAAGTTGCAAATCCAGTAGTGGAACTTGATGGAGATGAAATGACCAGAATTATCTGGAAATTTATCAAAGATAAACTTATCACTCCTTACATTGATGTTGATATTAAGTACTACGACCTTGGTATCGAGCACCGTGATGCGACCAACGATCAGGTAACTGTTGATGCTGCAGAGGCTATAAAAAAATATCAGGTTGGTATCAAATGCGCGACCATCACTCCTGATGAGGCTCGTGTAAAAGAGTTCAACCTTAAGCAAATGTGGAAATCTCCTAACGGAACAATCAGAAACATCCTTGATGGTACCGTTTTCCGTGAGCCAATTGTAACCAACAACGTTCCAAGACTTGTTCCAAACTGGACTGCACCTATCTGTATCGGTCGTCATGCATTCGGTGATCAGTATCGTGCTACTGATACAGTAATCAAAGGAAAAGGTAAATTAACTCTGACTTTCACTCCTGAAGATGGCGGAGCTCCTCAGACATTTGAAGTATATAACTTTAAAGGTGATGGCGTTGCTCTTGCAATGTACAACACAGATGAGTCTATCAGAGGTTTTGCACAATCTTGCTTTAACCTTGCGCTTCAGAAAAAATGGCCTCTTTATTTCTCAACTAAGAATACTATTCTTAAGAAATATGATGGTCGTTTCAAAGATATTTTCGAAGAGACTTACGAGAAAGAATTCAAAGCTAAATTCGAAGCTGCAGGTCTTACTTATGAGCATCGTCTGATTGATGATATGGTTGCTTCTGCACTTAAAATGAATGGTAACTTTGTTTGGGCTTGTAAAAACTATGATGGAGACGTTCAGTCAGATATCGTAGCTCAGGGATTCGGTTCTTTAGGTCTTATGACTTCTGTACTTATTACTCCAGATGGAAAAGTACTTGAAGCAGAGGCTGCTCACGGAACTGTAACTCGTCACTACAGAGAGCATCAGAAAGGCAGACCAACTTCTACCAACCCAATCGCTTCTATCTTCGCATGGACAAGAGGACTTGCCTTCAGAGGAAAACTTGATAACAACCAGGAGTTAATCAAATTCTGCGAAGCATTAGAGCAAGTTTGCGTTGAGACCGTAGAAAGCGGTAAAATGACTAAAGATCTTGCTGTATCTGTTTACGGAAGCAACGTTAAACATGGAGAACATTTC
Source organism: Bacteroidota bacterium (assembly GCA_023428135.1). GTDB lineage: Bacteria > Bacteroidota > Bacteroidia > Cytophagales > Cytophagaceae > Sporocytophaga. The sequence continues at coordinate 270,856 of JAEYZG010000062.1, forward strand.
CTTTACACAGAGGAATTCCTTTCTGCAATCGATACCAATCTTAAAGCTAAGCTTTCTAAATAACATTATATTTCTTGAAAGGAAAATACAAAGGGCTGTTTATCAACAGCCCCTTTTTTATGTATGTTTTTGAGAAAAAAAGAAGAAATAAAAAAGCCTCTTGTGAGAGGCTTTTACAATAATCTTTCTTAAAATATTACAATATCGTTTTTAAATCATCCAAGGCTTCTTCAGAGAGGGGTTTGGTGATAAAATTGATCACATACTCATTATCAACAATTCTATCGATATCTCTTTTACTATCTGAACTTGAAAGTATAACTATTTTACATTTGTCTTTAACCGGATCAGGGAAGTTTTCATATTCAAAAAGGAAAACAAAACCATCGACTATCGGCATGTTAATATCAAGAAAAATCAGATCAGGCAAGGCATCCAGATTAGACTTGTTGGATTCCAAAAATTCCAACGCACTCTTACCTGAATTTTTAACAATTATATTTTTTGCAAATCCGGTTAGCTCGATTACTCTTTTATGGATAAAATTATCTGTATCATTATCATCTACCAGCATTACAGAATTTACCTGTACCTCTTTCATAAAATCTAAATATACTTTTACTTTTAGTTTATATCATTTACCAGATTGGGGATAACAACTTTAAATGAGCTTCCTTCATCAAGCTCTGAAGATACATCAATAGATCCTCCGAGTTTTTTCACCGCATTCTTTACAATATACAATCCCAACCCGGACCCGTACGAATTTTCTGAAGCTCTGTAAAACATATCAAAAATTTTGTTGATATGTAAGGGATCAATTCCGCTCCCATTATCTTCTACAACGATCTCAGCCTTCTCGTAGTCCGTCTTAATTGAAATGTTAATATAGGGAATATTATTTTCAAATCTATGGTATTTTATAGCGTTTGAAATTAAATTGTTCACAATGGTACTTAAGCGTGTAAGATCTGAGTAGAAATTTACATTTATATCAACACTCTTATTTATTCTGATTTTTTCAGCATGTTCCATATACTTAAGATTGTTGAGAGACTCTTCCAGTACAAGGCTGAAATCAATAATATTTGCTTCTATATCAAGTCTGGTATTGCGTGAGAAAGTCGTTAGGTCTTTAATAAATGCATCAAGACTATTTACGCTTTTACTCATCATGTCCAGATACATATGCTGAGTAGAATCTTTGCTTTCAAGCTTAGCCAGCTTTATAAGTCCCATCACTGATCTCAATGGAGCCTTCAGGTCATGTGAGGCTTTATAAACAAAACTGTCCAGCTCAAAATTTGTATTTATTAATTCATTTTCAGTATTCTTTCTCTTGGTAATATCATGGCAGTTAAGAACTATACCTTGAATTACCGGATCACTAAGCAAATTAACCGCTACTATTTCAATGATCTTCGAAGATCCGTTACGCGCAAGAATCTTAAGCTCTTCAACTGTTTGATTCTGGCCTGGACAAGCAATCGTATCTGATAAGAATTTAGAAATCTTGTCTATTCCTTCGTGATCAAAAAGATCAAAGATTGTTTTACCCACAAGACTGATATAGGTATGCCCCAGGATACGAGCTACAGAAACACTCACATAGGATATTTTAAAATCCTCATTAAGGATCATAATTAAATCGGATGAGTTTTCAATTAACGCTCGAAACTTTTTCTCATTATCCTGAAGTATTTTTTCAAGCTTCTTTCTTGCCGTAATATCTCTTATGATTCCTTGCAATAATCCACCGTCAAGTCTGGTGGCACTAAGTTCTACTGTAAATTCTGAATTATCTTTTCTTTTGCATACAAGTTCTGTAATGACGGGCTCATTATTGAACAATGCAAAAATGAGTTCTTCTTTTACGCTTTTCAAATCTACCAGGCTTCGAACATTCAGCCTTTTAAACTCCTGATCAGTATAACCAAACATCTCACAGGCCTTGGCATTTACGCTCAGAATATTACCGAATTTATCTGTTAGATATATACCGTCTGAAGCCTGTTCCATGAGCATCTTATACTTACTCTCGCTTTCTCTGATAGCCTTTTCAGCTTCTTTAAGATCCGTTATATCTATGGAAATACTAAGCACTCCTGGTTTTGTAGCATCTTCGAAATAAAAAGGAATTTTGATTGTCTGATAGGTATAATTTCTATCAAAAAAAGTCAGAGATTCTTCAGGAATAAATTTTTCTCTCGCATTCTCAATAACCTCTCTGTCATCTTTAAGCAGTTCCACAGATAATATAGGATCTATAAAATCGCTGTCCTTTTTACCCATCATTTCTTCTGGAACCACCTCATATCTGTCAGCCACTGTTTTGTTAACAATAACAAACCTGCCTTCATTATCTTTCAGAAATATCGGGTGTGGTACTAAATCTATGATCTGATTGAGGATTTTACGACTTTCTTCTATCGTCTTTTTGTCTTTTACCCTTTCTGTGATATCTGAGATCCTTACAAGCCAATAAGCTTTAGGGCCAACCTGGATTTCAGTAATTGCTTCACTTCCCCAGAAAGTTTGCCCATGCACTGTTTTAAATTCAAGCTCCTGAACAAGAAAACGGTTTTTATCAACTTTCTTTTTTAAGTTATTCCACGCTCCTGTGCTGTTGGGGTACTTCAGAAGAAAATTAAGGTTATTACCAATCAAATCTCTTCTGTCCTGAATCTTAAAGATTGAAATCGCCCTTTCATTGCAATTCAAAATAATAGAACTTGAAGGATCCGCTATTAACATGGCATCGGGAGATTCATTGAAAATGGTATTTAAAAGATTTTCCCGAATTTCTAAACGCTTTTCAATTTCAAACCTGCTACTAAAAAATGTGACGATTGCAATGCAAAAAATTCCTATCAGACTTGTTTTAACAAATATATCCAGATAAGAATCCAGATAAAGGAAAGCGGATATAAAAAAAGCGATAAAGATACATGCCAGATAAACCTTAAGATGAAGACGGTTCTGAAAAGCCAGACAGATGATTACTATCAGTAATATAAATTCCAGCAGGTAATTAGTTGCGAAATCATTTCTCCTGATAAGGAAAAGAATATATATCGAATAAGCAAAAATAACCGAGTAATTCAGATAAGCCATCCCATCCCTGTATTTCCAGATAAAAGATAGCACCAGAATGAGAATTAACCCTGATGAAAGTACAAGCCGGATGGAAAGCGGATCAAATGCCTCCGGGTTTTCCTTTACGAATAAATACCTTAACAGTAAAGTAAAAGCTGTTGTTAGGAATAAAATAATCCTGTAAACAGAAATATCCGATTTCCTGCTTTTTATATTTCGTTCATCTTTTGCAGTTAATATCAGATCTGCAATTTCCATCCTATTCTACAAACTTAAAATAATACTAATAATAATTATTATTTTCCAAATTAGGAAGATTTAAGCGGAATGTTGTGCCTTTTCCAAATTGGGAAAAAACTTCAATTTTCCCATTTAGCTTTTCAACAACCTGCTTGGTAATATAAAGACCTAATCCTGAACCATAAGAGTCTTGAGAGGCTCTAAAAAACATATTAAATACTTTATTCAAATATTCTTCACGAATTCCTCTTCCATTATCTGTGATTGAAATTTCAGCTCTATCAGGAAAGGTTGTTACTGATAATTCAACAAAAGGTTTAACACTCTTATGATTTTGATACTTAATTGCATTACTTAACAGATTCTGAAAAATAATTGTGATTCTTCTGGAATCTGAATAAAAAGGTACATTTGTCATAAAATTTTTCCTCATTTCTATCTCCTCTGCCTTTTCCATATATTTCAGATTATCAATGCAGTCTGCAATTGTGGCATTAAAGTCAATTTTTTCAATTTCAACTTCCGTCCTGCTGTTTCGGGAAAAATCTGTTAAATCGGAAATAAAGTAATCCAGTTTATCAATACTTTTTTCAACCAATTTAAGATAATAATTTCTTTGATCTTCATTCTCCTCTAATTTTACAAGTGAAATAAGACCTAATACTGACCGAAGCGGTGCTCTGAGATCATGAGATGCTCTGTAAACGAAGCTATCCAGTTCAAAATTGGCCTGAATAATCTCATTTTCAGTTTTTTTTCTTTGAGTTATATCTCTTGCAAATACACTGGCGCCGCTTATCTCGTCTTTATCTGAATAAATAGGGTTAAAATTGATTTCAAAGGATAGGAAATCATCCGGGATCTGCAATTCGACCGCAAATCGTTCTCCTTTCAGAGCTCTTGTATGCTGTTCCTTCCAATAATCTCTGACTTGTGAAGGAAAGATATCAGTTAATTTATCCCCAACCCTTGCCTCATAATGAAAATATTTTCTTGCAAATGCCTGAAATGCATTATTCATTGTCGTGAAATGGTACTGTGTATTGATCGACCAGACTATATCACTTGTATTCTCTATCAGAGCCGTAAGCCTTGCCTGGTTTTCTCTCAAAGCATCTTCAGCTCTTTTCCTATTAGTTATAACGGTAATATTCAGAAGCACATTCAAGGGTTTTCCTCCCGGATCCCTTTCTATTACTACATGACGATTGTTTATCCATTCATAATAGCCATTTTTATGCATCAACCTGTACTCTATGGAAGCACTATCCACTCCTTTGGATTTTAGATACTTATTCCAATGCCGGGCAACCTTATTCACATCATCCGGATGGACAATTTTTTCCCAGGCATCTGAATAAATAAGGTCAGTAGCGGAAAATCCAAAGATTTTATCCCGGTTAAAATATTTGATCTTTCTTTCTTCAAGATTTATAATGTAAATGATATCGGGAGAATTTTCGGCAAGGCTCCTGAATTTGCCCTCACTTGATAGTAATGCTGAAATATTCCTGTCTCTCTCGAATTCAGCAAGCAGACGCAATGAAAGTAGATTTAATATTATTTCAAGAAATGCGTGATTTAAAAATTTTCCTTTCCTCATTAATAAAATAACTCCAATTGAATTGCCTGAATTTCCTGTCAAAGGTAAGGCACAAAGGTTTCGAATACCCTTGTTATATATGTCCGGAAATTCTTTTAATTCCTCTTCATAGTGGAAAAATGAGGTTTTACTGAATACTCTTGACCAAAAAGGATTCTTTATATCAATTGGAATTTTGAATTCATCAGGCTGTGTCCACCATTGTCCCTTGATTATAATTGCACCATCTTCTCTCTCTACGAACAGTACCTTGTCAGCTGCAAAATGTTTTCCTAAATGCTCTGCAAGCGAAGCATAAAAAGCACTGGAGTTATTATCTTCAATTCCTTTAGAAACTTCTAACAAAGACTTTTCTGCAATTATCCTTTCTGAATCATCATTTAATATTCCGATTAAATTTGTTAAGACTCCCTCTTTGTTAAAAACCGGAGAAATTGATAATTCTTTATAAAATAAGGTTCCGTCTTTTTTATAGCTTTTTACAACTGTTTTAACAGGTATTGTATTGTTTTTAACTTCTGATATTCGCTTCAGATCTTTCAGATTTGGCTCGGGTCCAAGCAGAAATTCACTGTTCTTTCCCACTACTTCATAGATCGAATATCCAGTAATTTCCTCAATGGCACTATTTGCATAGATGATAGGATTATCTTCCTGCATAAAATCTGTAATGATAACGCCGTTTTTACTATTGTCTATAGCCCTTTCAAGTAATAGTAAATATTCTTCCCTGCTCTTTGATTCTGAAACATCCCGCATATTCACTACGATTCCCTGAACATATGGATCTCCAGTCAAATTATTGAAGATGCAATCTACATATACTGTTTTACCGCTACCTGAAATGAAACGGTGTTCTATAGAAACCTGAAGTTTATTCAATAAGATATTTTCAAACCTGTTATTAAAGTTTTCTTTCTCTTCGGGATGAACAAATGACACATATTTTTTTCCACTCAATTCCTCTCCATTCATCTGAATGATCCTGCTGCTGGAAGGGCTTGAATACTTTATAGTACCAGATTCATCCAAAACCATTATAAGATCTGAAGAATTGAGAAATAGAGAACGAAACCGTGCTTCTTTTTCTTCAAGAACACCTTGTGTCCTTTTTCTTTCTGTAATGTCAGTAATTTTGATACAGACTCCCAGCACTACTTCATTTTCAAAAACTGGAAAATAATCTACTTCTACCCAGCTTAGCTCCTTCCTGGTTAAAGAAAGGTTATACTCTTGTACTAACGTTAATCCTTTTTTTACTTCTTCAAAGAAAGAAACTGAAAAAAACGTCAGTCCTTTCTTTTTAAGGTCTTCAAGGGGGGTACCTATTATAATTTTAGTATCGAGTAAATCTTCTATCCATTCAAAAGCTTTGGTATTAGCAGTTACTATCTTAGCATGAAGATCGAAAAGAAATATAAACTCGTTACTATTTTCAAAAATTGCATTTAGACTTGCGGCTGAAGATCGATAGGCTTTTCCTGTATTTGTTCTTTCGGTAGCATCTTCAAATACAGCGAGATGAATACCTGGAAGAAAGTCTGCTACTCCTCTGAACTGTATATATCTGACTTCCTCTTGACTGATTTTATATTTATAAAACCCATCAATGAATTTATTCTTCATAAATCCAATCCAGTAGCTCTTTTGATCTTCAACAGTCTGGTGAGGAAAGAGATCTTTGATATTACTATTCCTTATTGCGTCTATGGATAAATTATAGATTCTTGCTGCAGCGGGGTTCGCTTCGAGAATAATACCATCATTACCGATTAAAAAAATTCCCTCCAAAACTGAATCAAATAGTTTGGCAAAATCCCCTTTTAGGAAGCCTCCCTGTTTTTCATTCAGCCAAAAGTGTATTGTTTGATCATCATTGGATGTGTCATAAATAAGGTCGCACTCATAAACCTTACCTTCCTTCCCATATGGCGCTATAAGCACTCGGGAATGACTATCCGGCAAAACATTAAAAGAAGGGATTGATTTTAGATCCTGAGAAAAGATTTCAAGTAAACGGTCTTTCTTGAATGAAAAGTATTCTTCTCCTAACAGATCTTTTGCCTTTCTGTTTAGATAGAGTACCGAAAAAGCCCTGTCTGTAATAATTAATGGAACAGGAGCAGATTCAAGGATCAAGTTTAAACCTTTTTTACCTAGATTTTTGATATTCAAGCTTCTTTAATCTTAAATCTAGATAATTTGTAGAAAACCTTCTGTTGAAGTTAAGTCAAAATATTACTTAACCTTCAAAATTTTTAATTCTTCCCCGATCGAAACGGCATTATCATTTTTGCTATTCCACTCCTGAATTTCCTTTACAGAAACGCTGTATTTTCTTGAAATGCTGTAAAGTGTCTCTCCTTTCTCTACTTTATGAATGAAAAAATTACCTGAACCTGCCCGCTTATCTCCTGTATTTCCGGTATTACGGGCAGTATTAATCTCTCTGATTTTTAACTGATATCCTGGTTTCAACCCTCCTTCCAGGTAGTTAAAATATTTAAGAGAGTCAACCGTCGTTGAATACATTTTTGAGATTCCATATAAGGTTTGACCCGCCTCTACTATATGAACCTGATAATTTTTCTCCGTATCCAGGTCGGTTGTCTTGATATAGCTGTCCATGAATATAGATTCATCTTTGGGTTCAGCCAACTGATTTTTAACCTCTGGCTTAACTTCAGGCTTTGCTTCTACAACCATCACATCCAGCTTTTCCTCAGTTTTTATATCTTTGATAACCTCAGTATTCTCCACTGGAGTCCTTACAGTCTCAGGAACCTTTTCAATCACTACAGGCTTAATTTCAACTGGTGTATCCTTTGGACGTCTTTTCTTCAGCCACAATACTCGTCCAGGCTTAAGGGCCTTTTCAGAAAGCTTCATCCTGTTTTTCCTCTTAATATCATTAACTCTAATTCCGTATTGATCGGAAACGTCTTGAAGGGTTTCTCCGGGATTAACTGTATGAAACATTACAATAGCTCTGCTTCTTTTAGGCTCCAGATAATATATCTTTCCTGGTTTAACTTTATCGAAAGTCTTAAGGTCATTATAAGCTAAAAGCTGGCTTGTTGTAATTCCCCCTTGATAGGCCAGCTTGGCAAATGAATCACCTTCTTTTGCTTTGATTACCTTTAATCCATTTATCTCTGACAAAATAGGAATTTCACCTACAGGTATGTCGGGGACAATTTCCTGTTTCCTTCTGAATATATGCCATCCTCCTTTTCGCTCTGAGTGCGCACCTTTATCAGAATCATTCTGACTGGCCATAACGATCTGCTGATCCGCTTTTGAAAGCAATACCACTACATATGTTTTATCATTGGGAATCTTTCTGCTCAATACCCATTTGTTATAGCTCAACACATCCTCTTTTGCTACTCGGGTTTCATCGGCTATTTCTGCAAGCGATTTATGATGACAATCTGTATATTCAACAAGCTTAAAACCTGGTTGGGGATTTTTGCCTACTTTATCCTGGTAAGCTATTTTATGTGCCAGAAACTTGATAACATACCAATGCATACTCCCATCAATTTCCATCTTCTTACTCCCAACATATTTTTTTTCTACATGCGGCTGAACTCCACCAAGGCCCAGGTTGTAAGATAATAGGGCGTAGATCCAGTTATTCAAAGTTGCATTGTTTCTTTTAAGATATTTTGCGGCACCTCTGGAAGCAGAGACTATATTCATCCGCTCATCAATATCATGATCCACACGCAATCCGACTTCAATGGCGCTTTCCTTCTTAAACTGCCAATATCCTACTGCCTTTGAAGAAGATACGGCATCAGGCACAAGGCTGCTTTCCTGGATAGCCAGGTATTTAAATTCATCCGGAAAACCTTCTTCTCTAAAAACTTTTTCTACAAGTGGGAAATATAAATCTGCTTTTTCAACCTTTAGATCTAAATATTTAGGGCTACGATAGAGCGCATCTACTTCTGATTGAATAGTCCTTCTGGCTTTATCCGTAAGCTTCAGCTCCATATCAGCAAAATATATTTTTTCCGGTACTTCCGGTATCTGGCCAAGTACAAGCTGGTTGATGAATAATAACCAAACAAACAATCCTTTTCTTATCATCTTTTTCTTATCAGTAAAAGTCCGTCTCTGACAGGCAACATCACATTTTCAACCCTGTCATCATTCTGAACCATGTCATTAAAATCCATAAGTGCTTTGGTATCTTTATCCATCTTGGGGATATCTTTAAATACCTTACCGCTCCAAAGCACGTTATCAGCAAGTATATATCCCCCTTGCTTAACTTTGTCAAACACCAGATCATAATATTTCTGATAATTGATTTTATCCGCATCTATGAACACAAGATCAAACTGCATATCAAGCTCTGGAATTATATCAAGAGCATTACCTACTTTTTGTTCAATCTGCTTCCCCTTATCTGACTTTTCAATAAAGCTACGTGCAAAAGACTCAATTTCTTCATTAACGTCAATTGTAATGAGTTTTCCTTCAGCAGGCAATCCTTCAGCAAGGCATATAGCTGAATATCCTGTAAAGGTGCCTATTTCAAGCACAACCAAAGGTTTAATCATATGAGAAATCATGGAAAGAAACCTCCCCTGTATATGCCCGGAGACCATTCTCGGCATTAAAATCTTGGCATGGGTTTCCCTGTCAAGTCTCTTTAGCAAGTCTGACTCAGGAGTAGAGTGCTGCTCTACATATTGTTCCAGATCTTTTGATATGAATTCCATTATTTTATTCAGGAAGGTAAGTGAGATAACTAAACTGATCTTCATCAAAGATTTCCTCCGCAATCTCCTGTAACTCCAGAGCGGATGTTTTTCGGATCTTTTTGAATATCTCATTCAGGTCTTCAATCTGACCAAGGTCAAGTAAACTCTTTCCCATCATTTGCATAAAGGAAATATTACTTTCTTCTGCCATTGCTAATTGTCCTATAAGTTGTTCCTTGCAGGTATGCAATTGAAGACTTCCAAGCGGACTGTCTTTGAGTTTCCTTAATTCTTTTTTTACAAGGTTAAGACTTTTTTCTACCTGCTTTTTTTCAGTTCCAAAATATATTGAAAGGTTGCCCGTGTCTACAAATGAATTATAATTGGCTTCCACATTGTATACAAGACCATGTTTCTCTCTCAGAGACATATTTAACCTTGAGTTCATACTTGGACCTCCCAAGAGGTTTATTAGCATAAAAAATGGTAATCTCTTTTCATCTTTTATGGAATAAGCTTTATTCCCCAATATACAATGCGCCTGTTGGATTTTCTTATTAACCACTAAGGTTTTGGGTTTATAAGAACTGAATGGGCTTCTCTTTTTCTTAACTGATCTAAGGGGAATTTCTGAAAAGTACTTTTCTGCAAGTTTCTTTACTTTGCTTAAAGGAATATTCCCCACAGAAGAAAATATTATCTTCCTGGTGTCAAGATTATCTCTTAGAAAATCAATAAAATGCTTTTTCTGAAACGATTTAACTGTTTTATTTTTTCCCAGAATAGTATGTGCTAAAGAATGCTTGCCATAAATGAGCTCTTCAAAATCTTCATGCACGGACTCTTCTGGAGAATCTTCATACATTGACATTTCTTCAAGTATAACAGTCTTTTCTTTTTCTATTTCTTTCTCGGGAAATGTAGAATTGAAGGTAATGTCAGCCAGCAGATCTACAGCTTTTTCATAATGATCATCGAGGATTGATGCATAAAAGCAGATTTTTTCTTTTGTAGTATATGCATTCAACTCGCCTCCGAATACCTCAAGTCTGTTGATGATATGAAAAGATTTACGCTTTTGTGTGCCCTTGAAAGCCATATGCTCCCAAAAGTGGGCAATACCATGTTCTTCCGGATGCTCGTCCCTGCTGCCAACATCCAGCACAAATCCGCAATGGGCTATTTTAGTATGGGATACAAATCTATGAACAACCCTGAGCCCATTGCTCAGGGTAAAAATTTCATAATCTTTCATTAAACAAATTAACTCATAAGTACTGACAAATCGAAATCAACTAGTCCCAGATGATCTCCAGCACTTCCTGACCAAAAGCAACAGTAGTTCTGGCGATTCCTGGTATTCTCTTGATTTTCAGTCTGCCTTTGTGTACGGTACCGATTTCCTGATATTTTACTATTGTTTCATTCTTTTTGTGAAACAGAACTACATCTGCATTAAGATTTTTGTCAATTTTTATCTGGACCTTGGAACCTGAAACATGTTTTTCATCAGAATGAGTTAATTTGAAATCTGGATTTTCCATGAGCGTTATGGCTCTTGAAGCCAGAGGAACTCCATATCCGATAAAATTATTTCCGTACGGATATAAATGTCCGCTTTTTTCCATAATGGCTTTTAATTCCTTATTAGATTTATTTGGATCCATCTGCATCAGACAAGCGACAAATCCTGCAACAGCGGGGGCAGAAAATGAGGTGCCGTTTGGTGAAAAACAGCTAACATTAGGTTTCATATAATTTAAAAACTCCGGCCCAATGCTACTGTATGAAATTTTATCCCAATATCTGTCTCTTGTTGCTCCCACAGATAATACTCCTTCTGCATCAGCAGGAGAAGAAATTATTCTCCAGCCAGGATTACTACCTTCGTTTCCTGCAGAAACAACAACAAATATTCCTTTATCTGCCACTGCAAGCTGAGCAGCTTTACTTATTCTGGTTGTTTTACCATTCATTTCTTCCGGCTTGTAATTTTCTTTAGGATCATCCATATTTATCGCATACCCCAGAGAAGTATTCACCAGCCTTACTCCTAAGCTATCCAACCATTCAATTGCTTCAATCCACTTATCTTCTTCTCCCCTGTATTCTCTCGCACCATTTTCTGTTCTTGCCAGATAAAAATTACTGTTTACCGCCAAACCGGTCTGAGTCTTCTGCTGCGGATAATATCCGCTTATCATCTGAAGTACAGTTGTTCCATGAGAATCAGCATCCGTAGCAGATTCACTCATTATATCCTTTCTTGAAGGGTCCTGAAAATCTCTCTGACCTTTAATCCTTTCTTCTTCAAATAAATGAACAAGATATCTATCTGAATTAGCCTGAAGAAACCCTGCATCTATTACCCCGATGGTAACACCTTCCCCTGTTAGATTTTTAGCTAACATGGCACTTGACTGCATCTGTATCATCGCGATATGATAGTTTTCCGGTTTCAAATTAGTTTCGCTACCAGTAATGATAATATCCCTGTTAACCGGTTCCACTGATGCAACAAAAGGCATTTCGGATACTTGCTTCAACTGGTCCTGAGTAAGAAATACAGAGACGGAATTAAACCATCGTGATTTACTTTGAATGTTTATCCCGGAATTATTGAGGGTATTAATATATTGTAGGTTAACAGGTACATCTGAGTATTGATAAAGTGCCAGATTAAATCGTTTTCTGTTTTTGATCGTTTCGGCACTTAAATACTTTTCGTAATCATAATTCTGAATATCTTTATCTTTAAAATTAACCCAGTATTTATTCTGGCCAAACGAATAAACTGAAATGAAACAAAAGAATATGGTTTTTATTATTTTATTCATAAACATCAATTTTCAAAACGATTTATAAAATTACTTTAAAATGAAATACCTACCTATAGATAAGGACCTTTTTGTAAAAAACAGATCAAACTTTGTTAGTCAACTTAAACCCGGATCCATTGCAATATTTGTTTCCAATGATATATATCCCACCAACGCTGATGGTACTTTGCCTTTCCGACAAAATAACGATCTATTCTACCTCTCAGGTATAGACCAGGAAGAGACTATTCTTGTTTTATTTCCTGATGCAAAAAGTGAGTCTTCAAGGGAAATTCTTTTTATCAGAGAAACTAATGAACATATCGCTACCTGGGAAGGAAACAAACTTACTAAAACCGACGCTTCAACGGCATCAGGGATTCCCACTATATACTGGTCTTCTCAATTTGAATCTGTATTAAACTCTATAATATTCGACAGCTCTTCAATTTATTTGAACTACAATGAGCATACCAGAGCAGACAAACAAGTATTGTCAAAGGAAGAAAGATTTGTAAAATGGTGTAAGAAGCATTACCCCTTACATTCTTATGAGAGATCGGCTCCCATCCTTCATAAACTCCGCTCTATAAAATCGGAAATAGAAATCGAACAGATGAAAACAGCTGTGAATATTACAGAAAAAGCTTTCAGAAGAGTATTAAACTTCGTAAACCCAGGAGTTATGGAGTACGAAATCGAAGCTGAAATAGCTTACGAATTTCTTAAAAACCGTTCTCGAGGACCTGCATATCAATCCATAATTGCATCTGGATCAAACAGTTGTATTCTACATTACGTAACAAATGACCAAAGATGTAAGGATGGAGATATACTACTCCTGGATTTCGGAGCAGAATATGCCAATTATGCAGCTGACCTCACCAGAAGCATACCGGTAAATGGAAAATTTACCTCAAGACAGAAAGATGTGTACAATGCCGTCCTTAAAGTCATGAAAGAAGCTAAACAACTGCTGGTAGCAGGAAATAATTTTAAAACCTACAATGAAACTGTAGGAAAAATTATGGAGCAAGAATTAATAAAACTAAAACTGCTGGACGCTCAGGAAGTTAAAAAACAAGACCCCAACAATCCATTATTCAGAAAATATTTTATGCATGGAGTCAGTCACTATCTTGGGCTGGATGTACACGATGTAGGCAGCAGAAATGCCATATTTGAAAACGGAATGGTTTTTACTGTCGAACCAGGCATTTATATTAAAGAAGAAGGATTAGGCATAAGAATTGAAAATAATATACTTCTTTCAGAAAAAGGGCCTGTCGATTTTATGGAAAATATTCCAATTGAAGCTAACGAAATTGAAGAACTAATGAATTCCGGTAAATAATTTTTGTAACTTTGACAGTTCTCAAAAAAATCTTTCTCTGAATATGAGGAGGAAGCATTTTTTGTGAAAAACTTAGTGTAACCTTTGTTTAAAAGCTCAAGTACAAATCAAAAAGGAATAATACTACTCCTATGAAACAGTTTTTTACCGTAGGCCTAATTTTCATTTTCATAACGCTTTCTAGTTTTAATCAGCCTGATGCTAAGACTTATTATGAAAATGGTTTAGCTAGTCTCAATAGAAAAGAATATATCCAAGCCATTGGAGAATTTACCAACGCAATTAGCTTAAAACCTGATTTTGCAGATGCATATTATCATAGAGCATATGCTAAGGATCTTTTAGGTAAAAAAATGGGATTCTTCAGCTCAGAACTATGTACTGATTTTGTAAGTGCAATGAAACTGGGAAAAGAAGATGCCGCTGCAAAACTTGAAAAAAGCTGCATGGGCGAATGTTTTGACCTGGATGGTGCCTTTTTTGAACCGGAAGTAGTTTATTGCGCAGATTTTAGTTCTAAAATTCTGACGGATTTGCCAGCAAATAGTGACCATCTGATTTACCTGGTAAAACTTAACTTCTTTAATAACAAAGCAACTACAATCTCCGATAAATTCGGAAAACTTAATGCTCTGTTATCATTAGATCTTAATAGTAACCAGATAACAACCGTATCGCCTGCTATAGGGAAATTGGTACATCTCAAGGAATTAAGTCTGAACAAAAATAAAATCACGACGCTTCCTTACGAATTCGGGAATCTTAAAAATCTTAAGATATTGAACCTAAGACAAAACGCATTAACAGAGTTGCCCAAATCTGTAGCAACTTTATCCTCTCTTGAAACTTTGGATCTGGCGCTGAACAAACTGACCAGTCTGCCCATAGAAATTGCTAACTTAAAAAATCTTAAAACACTGGTTCTTGTTGGAAATGAACTAAGTAAAAAAGAACAGGATAAGGTAAAAGCTTTATTACCAAATACTACTATTCACTTCGAATAAGAAGAAGAAAGACATAAAAAAAAAGTCCCGAAATTCGGGACTTTTTTTTTTATTAAAAGGTAAGCTTTTAATTAGTTAACAGAAATTCTTCTGAAAGCAGAAACTGTCAAGCCTTTCTGAATACTATCAAGCATCTGGCTAATAGTTTTAGAATTATCTTTTACGAATTCCTGGTTCAACAAAGTATTGTCTTTGTAAAATTTATTCAGTTTACCAAGAGCGATTTTCTCAAGCATAGCTTCTGCTTTTCCTTCAGCTCTTGCCTGCTCTTTTCCAATCTCTATTTCTCTTTGAACAACACTTGGATCTACATCACCTTTATCAAGAGCAATTGGCTTCATAGCAGCGATTTGCATTGCAACATCTTTACCAACTTCAGTAAAGTTTCCACCAGCTACGCCTTTAAGAGCAACCAATACCCCTAGTTTAGCACCACCGTGGATATAAGGAACAACCTGATCACCAGTAACTCTTTCGTAAGAACTTACCTCTACTTTTTCACCAATTTTACCAACT
Organism: Bacteroidota bacterium; assembly: GCA_023428135.1. Classification (GTDB taxonomy): domain Bacteria; phylum Bacteroidota; class Bacteroidia; order Cytophagales; family Cytophagaceae; genus Sporocytophaga. The sequence goes on from JAEYZG010000062.1 coordinate 286,206, forward strand.
AGATCAGTGATGTGTTCCTGAATTGAAAGGTTCCCAGATTTTTGGCTAAGTAACTCATCAATTGATGAAGGCTTATTTTTGTCAGCAACCTCAAGGATCATTGATCCAAGTTTCTGAAACTCTTCATTTTTTGCTACAAAGTCTGTTTCGCAATTCAATGCAACGATAATACCTTCATTGCCTTGGTCATTTGTTTTTACAAATACAGAACCTTCTTTAGCTTCTTTATCAGATCTTGACGCTGATACTTTTTGACCTTTTTTTCTAAGAATATCAATGGCCGCCTCGAAATCGCCATTTGCTTCAGTAAGTGCCTTCTTGCAATCCATCATTCCGGCACCTGTCATTTGTCTTAGCTTATTAACATCTGTTGCTGATATAGACATCGCTTTAAGTATGTTTAAAGTTTTTATTTAGTTTTGATTGTGTAATACCCTAAAAAAAATTGAACATTGAATGAGGTCCAATGTTCAATTTTATAATTGATAAGAATCTTTAATTATTCTTCGATATCTGCAGATTTCTTAGTCTCTTCTTCCTCTTTCAGCTTTGCATCATCTTTATCTTTCTTTCTCTCAACCAAGCCTTCTTCGATTGCCTGACCTATCGCCTGTGTGATAATTGCAATTGACTTGTAAGCATCATCATTTGCAGGGATTGGGAATTCAACCGTATTTGGATCAGAGTTAGTATCAACCATTGCAAACACTGGTATATTTAACTTTTTCGCTTCTTTGATTGCGATATGCTCCTTTTTAGCATCTACAACAAAAAGAGCTGCAGGAAGACGAGTTAACTCAGAAATACCTCCAAGTACTTTCTCTAATTTTTCTCTCTCTCTTGTGATTGTAAGTTTTTCTCTTTTTGCAAGTGCTGTATAAGACTCGTCTTTCATCAATTTATCGATAGAAGACATCTTTTTAAGAGATTTTCTTACTGTAACGAAGTTGGTAAGCATTCCACCTAACCATCTTTCAGTTGCATAAGGCATTTTAAGTCTTTTAGCCTCTTCAGCTACAACTTCTTTTGCCTGCTTTTTAGTTGCTACGAAAAGGACTTTTCTTCCTGATCTTACAACACCTTTAATAGCAGCACAAGCATCGTCAAGACAAGCAAGCGTTTTATTTAAATCGATCAAGTGGATTCCATTCTTCTCCATGAAAATGTATGGAGCCATTTTAGGATCCCACTTTCTGGTTAAGTGACCGAAGTGAACACCTGCCTCTAATAAGTCTTTATATTCTATTTTCTTTGCCATCGTCAAATCGAGATCTGAATTTCTATAATATTAACGTTTACTGAACTGGAATCTTCTTCTAGCTTTTCTTCTACCATATTTCTTTCTCTCAACCATTCTTGGATCCCTGGTTGTAAGACCTTCCTTCTTCAGAGGCAGACGACTATCCGAGCTAATTTCGATCAATGCTCTGGTGATTGCAAGTCTGACAGCTTCAGCTTGTCCTCTTATACCTCCACCCTGAACATTCACATTTACATCATATTTACCAAGGGCATTAGTAAGTGCAAATGGCTGATTTACTGTAGTTTGAAGTATTTCATTTGGGAAATACTCTTTTAAATCTCTGTCGTTTACAGTAATATTTCCTTTGCCCGAAGTTAAATATATTCTTGCTACGGATGTTTTTCTTCTGCCTATTTTGTTAATAGTTTCCATTAACTATATTTCTTGATTATAGATTGATGACTTTTGGTTGTTGAGCTGCATGTGGATGCTCTGCACCTTCATATACATACAGATTTTTGAAAATTGCTCTTCCGATTCTGTTTTTAGGTAACATTCCTCTTACTGCATTTTCAATAATATATCTAGAAGACTTATTTTTCAATTCACGAGGAGTTGTGAATCTCTGTCCACCTGGATGACCAGTGTGTCTTGTATAAACTTTATCTTCAAATTTCTTTCCGGTAAAGCGAACTTTATCAGCATTAATAACAATAACGTTATCTCCACAATCCACATTGGGAGTGAAACTAGCTTTATGTTTTCCTCTGATGATTTTTGCAATCTCACTCGCAACTCTACCTACAATCAGATTCTCTGCATCTACGATAACCCAGTCTTTCTTAACTGTCTCATTAGTCGCAAAACTGGTTCTATAACTTATGCTATCCATTTTTAATTTTTATTCTGTTTACTATATAAAGCATACTTCCCCTTAAAAAGGGACACAAAGATATAACTTTAAATTTTCAAAAACAACTTTACCGAAAAAATTTACAATTCTTTATCCACATTTACCAAAAATGTTCAGGATCATCAATTTAGGCATATTTTTTTAACTGTTTTACCAAAACTTCAAAATCCTTAGGATAAGGAGCTTCTGCAAAGATAGTCATTTCTTCGCTATTTTTAAACTCTAAAGATCTGGCATGGAGTGCTACCCTCTGAATAAGGGGCATTTCTTCCGTATCCTGCTTCAAATTAAAGTTTTTCTTCAATGTAGATAAATATAGAGGCTTGCCTCCATATTGCCCATCGCAGGTTATCGGGGCTTTTAAACAAGTGAGGTGTATCCTGATCTGGTGCATCCTGCCTGTAATTGGATAACAGGCTACTAATGTATGCTTCTTAAATACCTCTATCGTATTAAATATTGTCTCAGCAATTTTACCTTTTTGCTTATCGATCTTCACTATCCCATCCGAACCTGCATAGATCGGCAAATAAACATCAACTCCTTCAAACTCATGAACTCCATCAACAACGGCATGATACTGCTTTGTAACATTTCTATCTTCAAACTGAATAGACAAGTGACGGTAAGCTTCTGGAGTTTTGGCCAATGCCAAAACTCCGGAGGTTTCTTTGTCAAGTCTATGACAAACCTTAATATCCGGATAGATTTCTCTTGCCATTTCAAGAATGTTTGTCTTCGTAGCATCTCTATCTTCCAACGTAGATATATATGGAGGTTTATTTATCAATAAATATTCCTCATCTTCAAAAATTATCAGGTCTTTAAAACTAGCCCTTTTCATTAATTACTTTTCCTTTTTTTAATTTAAAAGAGAATATTGTTCCTTCTCCCATTATACTTGACACATAAATCTTTGAGTCATGGGCCTCCAAAATATGCTTTACAATGGCTAGCCCCAGCCCTGTACCACCCTTATCTTTTGATCTGCTTTTCTCAACTCGATAGAACCTTTCAAAAATTCTGTTTAAATGCCTTGATTCTATCCCTGGTCCATCATCCTGAACAGAAACAAATACATAATCATTCTGATAATTAAAGGAAACAGTAATGTTGCCCCTCTCCTTGCCATACTTTATCCCATTTACAATGAGGTTGGTAAGTACCTGGCCTATTCTGTATTTATCTGCATAGATGTAACATGACCTGGGCGTATGTTTGTGAAACCTGAGTTTCACCCCTCTTCGTCCTGCAGTTTCCTCCAGCTGCTCAAATATATCTTCTGCAAGCCTGTGAATATCAAAATTCTGACATTGCATTTTTATTTCCCCTATTTCCAATTGAGAAATTGTAAGAAGATCTTCAACCAGAACATTAAGACTGTCAAGATTATTTGCAGCTTTGGTAAGAAATTTATCCCTCACTCCTTCATCTTCAATAGCGCCATCAATTAAAGTATGAATAAAACCCTGGGCTGCAAAGATAGGGGTTTTTAATTCGTGGGACACATCTGCCAAAAACTCTCTCCGAAAGGTTTCCAGCTTTTTTAATTCTGCAATTTCCTGCTCTTTTCTAGAGGCAAAATCAACAATCTCTTCATGCAGTCTTGAAAGCGGGTCTTCCACTTTTACAAGTTCCCCTTTAGTCAGCTGATAATCTTTCTTTTTTACCTTGGTAAGGCGTGTATAAAGCTTATGAATTTCTGTAAAAATCAAATGCTCAAACACCAGATAATATAACAGATAAGTTATTACAAAAACTATCAGCGAGGCTCCAAAAATATAAAGCTGGCTAAAATCACTGAAGAATGAAAAGAAGCAGGCAGATATTATTCCGGTCCATAAAGCCAATAGGGCTGGAAGAATTTTAGAATTAGACAACATCACTAATCAATGTTCTCAAATTTATATCCGATGCCTTTGACAGTTTTGATATAATCTTCTCCTATTTTCTCGCGTACTTTTCTGATATGTACATCAACTGTCCGTGGAACAACAAAGACATCTGTACCCCATATTTTTTTCAACAAGTCATCTCTGCTGAATACAGTATTAGGGTGTTGTGTTAAAAAATATAGCAATTCGAATTCCTTTTTGGGCAGAACAATTTCCTCATCATTTTTCTTTACCACGTAACTTGATCTGTCGATAATGAGTCTGCCTATCTTAACAGATTCATGTTCGATTTTATTCTTTGAATCTCTCCTAAAAAAAGCTGATAATCTGCTCATTAATGCCCTTGGTTTTATAGGCTTTGTAAGGTAATCATCAGCGCCTGCGTCAAATGCGGCTACTTCAGAATATTCTTCAGATCTGGCAGTAAGAAATATTATAAAGACATCTTTTAGCTTAGTAATTTCCTTTATCCTTCTACATGTTTCAACCCCATCCATTTTTGGCATCATAATATCCATAAGAATTAATTGAGGAAGAAATTCTTTTGCCACTTCTATTCCCTTCTCACCACTTGAAGCAGTGCGCACTTCATATCCTTCCTTTTCCAGATTATACTGAAGAAGTTCCAGGATATCTGGTTCATCATCTACTATCAGTACTTTATTATTCTTACTCATATCAATTCAATAAGATTATTTACAAAGTGACTCCAGCATATTTACGAGGCTTTCCCCCCGTAAATTAGTTGCTATAACCTTGCCATCTTTGTCTAAAAGAAAAGTAGCGGGAATGCCTCTCACCCCATAAAGCTGAGCTGCTGATGACTGCCAGCCTTTTAAATCTGAAACATGATATTCCCATTTCAATCCGTCTTTCAGAATTGCCTGAGTCCAATTATCTTTATTATTATCCAGAGATACACTGTAAACAGTGAATCCTTTATCTTTATATATATCATAAGCCCTAACCACATTAGGATTTTCCTTTCTGCATGGGCCACACCAGGAAGCCCAGAAATCAAGTAATACAACCTTGCCCTTTAAGGATGAAAGAGTAATTACTTTTCCTGACGGATCTGTAAGTTTAATGTCCGGAGCTTCCTCCCCTACGGATGGTGCTCCTTTAGGAATGGTTTTAAGATATTTTATTGCAAAAGGAGATTTAGGATATTCCTTTTCATAAGCTACAGCAAGAGACCTTGCAGTGGCCTGATCGTGGGGTAAAAATATCTTTATAAATGTACTATAAACAATTTCTCTCTGTGGTGAGCCAGGAAGAGTCAGAGACACAATCCTGTTTGCAGCAAGCTTATATTCTTCAATGTTCGGTTCTACAAAACGTTGTAAATACATGGAAATCTTCGATGAAAGCATATCACCTCTGGATAATTCATCGTCTTTGAAATCGGAGGGCTTAAAGAAATTTTCTCTGGTAGTAGAGTCATCAGTATGGAAGACATTGCCTAACTTTCCGATAAAAAATCCATCATAATTTTTAGCAATTTCCTTATAGAAATTATTTAGATCTCTGTTTAAAGAATCTAACTTTCCCTGTAATTTTTTAATCTCTACTGAATAATTTTCAGAATTATAAGCATTTTGGGCCATGATATGCTGAGCTTCTTTGTCCAGCTTAGCAAGGTGTTGCTGATATTCATTGTTGCGTTTCAGAAACAAAATATATCCTTCATTCTCTTTGCTTTTATCTATATGCAGGCCAGCAGGGATATTATTCAAATCTGCTGATACAGAAAGATTTTCATCTCCTAAGATACATACAAAGGAATTTTCTTCAGAAACGCCTATTCTATAAAAGCCACGGGGAAGGGCATTTTTAAACTTAAAAGAAAATAAGCCATTGTTTAATTTGACAGAATCTGACTTTGCTATTTCAGGACCAAAAATCCTATAAAGAAAGACATATGTATTTTTCCCGGAATTTTTCAACTCTCCGGTGACTGTTACTCCTTTACCAATAGATAAATGGCTTATAAATAAGAAAAACAGAAACAAACTCTTGCAAAATTTATTGAAATTCATCGAAGTGCTTAGTAAAACTTTTGCATAAATTTAAGCAATTGACTGGAGAAATCAGTGTTACTTAAAACAAATAGGGTGCTTAAGTCCCTCATAACCTTTTAAATCAATCTCTACAGCTCCTACAACCATATCTGCCTCTACCTTCACAGGTATTTTATTTTTATCATCTGAGAGCCATAACCTAATGGAGCTTCCACCTTTAAACAATTCGTTATCTGGCATTATAGGTGATAATTTAATGGCAGTAATAGAACCGAATTTTGTTTTCACCTGCCCCTTTCCGAGATACTTTACAGAAAAATCATAAAGTTTATCCTCAAAAAAAGCATTTACCTTAATAGTATCATTTAAATGGAGAGCATTGTAATTTATTGTTCTCAGAAAATAATAACCACTTATAATATCCTGCACATCATCCGTAATAGAATATACTCTTGTCTCTTTTTTATTACCCTTTGTCTCCCTTTCAAGGCTAACCTGATTATTATTGTAATCAAAGTAGGCATATTCTTTTAATCGATACTTACCTTCTTCAATTGTACGAAACGCTCTCTGCGGATTTTTAGAGGAAGTGTCAATATAGGTTCCCCATTGATCTCTGATTCTTAATGCAAAATCAAATGCGCCGGTTGATCTTCCAGTCACTGTGGCCTTATAACAAACCTTATTATTTACCAGATAAAGCTTAGGGTGAACCTCAATCCTCGCCTCCCCTGCATTCATAAAACCATAATGAATTCTGTACTCCAGCACTTCATTGGGGCCATAAGGCATTTCCCTGGCAATAGGCAAAGAAGGTCCTACAAATCCGGACAGGAAAGGAATAAGACCAATTAAAAAAAGTAATTTATTTTTCATGCTACTTACTATGGTAAAAGAACCTACGAGATCTCTATTATTACTTAAAATTTACAGTAGAGGATATCTCTTTTTCAAATGATCCAAATACCTTTTAAAATTACCATTAAATTTGGTATTCAACTCAATTTTAAACTCATCCTGTTTGGATAAATATCTTTGATAATCCAAAAAGAAAGTATTGTTGACATTTTTATTCTTCCTTACTTTTTTCCCGTTAGAAATTAAAAAGTCCCTGAAAATAGTTGTTACTCTTGACAAATAAACTTCTTTCCTTTTTAATTTATCCTGCAAAGACATTGCCGATCCTAATGTTTTATAAAATATTTTCAGAGAATCTGAATGAGCAAGGACCAGGTCGGCAAACTTATCCGAAACCTCCTCTGAGTTTTGAAAATCTTTTAATTCAGGAGAGTCAGGTCCATATTTAGATTTCAGAAATAGCAAAGCTCCCTCATACCCAACGAAACTAGCCAGATTTTCATTGAATTCCACATTATCTTTTGCATACAATGTGCTATGCGTAAGTTCATGAATAAAAAGGTCGGCCAATGCTCCGGGACTTTTATACAACATTCCAGATAAAATAGGATCATTGAAAAAACCTAAAGTAGACCATGCCCCTACTTCATCTATTGATGTGTCAAATCCTTTTTGCCTCATTTTTCTTTCTTCCTCCACAGCCTTTTCATAATCAAAGAACCCCTTGTAGGAAAAGCTTCCGGCAATAGGAAAAGACCACTCAAATGCTTTCAACTCAAATGGCTCAGAGGCTGTTACAACCCACAAAATAGGTTTTCCCTTTTGATCATAAAATGAAGTATACTGGTCTTTAACATCTAATCCAAGAGAATCTTTTGCAAAGGCCTTGATCTCATCTATAAGTCTGATCTTTTGCTTGATAGAATCAGCGATATGAACATCCTCCAAAACCTCACTCACAGGTCTGGTATTCCATATAATTGAAACTTGCCCTCTAGCCTGACCAAGACCATATATTAGTTCTTTATGATAAAAAACCAGAAACAGTATCAGCAAACTAATTAATGTCAAAAAAAAGTATCTGAGGACTTTTTTGATTTTTATTGAGCTCTTATTCATTTTCGATGTAAATCTAAAAAATCGCTTAATAGTTTCATTGAACCGGATCATTTTAGATTTCTCCCTTGTTAATAACTTTTCAAGTCAAATTTTAGAGATCCGAACTAAAATTTTTAATTTTCAACTATAAATGAAAATTCTCCCAAGGCGAACTTTTACATTTATCTATTTTGTTAAAAATTTTAACAAACATACCTCGTTGAATACCAGCAATTTTAAAATAAAAAATAAAAATTAAAATATTTCTTGCTAATTATTTTAGCAAACTGTAATATTGCATAAATATTAATCATCTCACATGAGCAAAGCCGAAAAACTAAAAGCCCTGCAGCTGACAATAGATAAGCTGGAAAAAACATACGGAAAAGGTACCGTAATGAAGTTAAGTGATGAAAAAGTTACAGATGTTCCTGCTATCGGAACTGGTTCACTTGGACTTGATCTAGCTTTAGGTATTGGAGGTTTGCCGCGTGGAAGGATAGTTGAGATATACGGTCCTGAATCTTCAGGAAAAACAACTCTGACGATGCACTGCATTGCAGAAGCTCAAAGACAAGGCGGTCTTGCTGCATTTATAGATGCTGAGCACGCTTTCGACAAAGTTTATGCAGAGAAATTGGGAATAGATACTGAAAACCTTCTTATTTCACAACCTGACAATGGTGAGCAAGCGCTTGAAATTGCAGAGCACCTTATCAGATCAGGAGCTATCGATATCATTGTAATTGACTCAGTAGCAGCGTTGGTTCCAAAAGGCGAGATTGAAGGTGAAATGGGAGACAGCAAGATGGGCTTACAAGCACGATTAATGTCACAGGCACTTAGAAAGCTTACAGGGGCTATTAACAAAACTGGTTGCTGCTGCATATTCATCAACCAGCTAAGAGATAAGATCGGTGTTATGTTCGGTAATCCTGAGACTACAACCGGCGGTAATGCCCTTAAATTCTACGCTTCCGTAAGACTTGATATCCGTCGTATCGGACAGATTAAAGAAGGTGCTGAAAATATCATCGGTAACAGAACCAAAGTAAAAGTTGTAAAAAATAAACTGGCACCTCCTTTCAAAGTTGTTGAGTTTGACATCATGTATGGAGAAGGTATTTCTAAAGTAGGTGAAATAATTGACCTTGGTGTTGAGCTTGAAATTATTCAGAAATCCGGATCATGGTTCTCTTACTCAGGAAATAAACTAGGTCAGGGAAGAGATGCTGTAAAAGAAATTCTTTCCGACAACCCTGAGCTTATGGAAGAGATTGATGCAAAAATCAGAGCTAAAATCATGCAATCGTCTGATCTTGACGATAAGTCAAAAGGAGGAGAAGAACCAGCTCCAGCGCCCGCTAAACCAGCGAAAGCTGAAAAGGCAGAAAAAGCGGAGAAAGCCGAAAAGGTTAAATAATCAGACAACCTATCTATTTATTCATAATCGAAAAGCTGAGCCGTCGCGTTCAGCTTTTTGCTTTTAGAGACAATCGGCTAAATCACTCACTTCCATTAATTTCAACTTCACTGCTGTTAAGATATTATTCTAGATTTTACCTCCTGCTAAAGTTAAATTAAACAAAAAAAAATTTTGGCTGAATCGAAAATCAAAACAATTATTATCTTTGCAAGCCCTATTTAAATTTAATACCGTAATATTAACAAATGAAACTCTCAGAATTTAAGTTTACCCTACCTTCAGAATTACTTGCTCTTTACCCTGCAGAAAACAGAGACGAATCACGACTAATGGTTGTAAATCGTGCTGACGGAACCATTGAGCACAGAATTTTCAAAGACATTGTTGACTACTTCGGCGAAGGCGATGTAATGGTCATCAATAACACTAAAGTATTTCCTGCGCGTCTTTATGGAAATAAAGAAAAAACAGGTGCTAAAATTGAAGTCTTCCTTCTCAGAGAGTTAAATCAGGAAGCACATCTTTGGGATGTACTCGTTGATCCGGCACGTAAGATCAGAGTTGGAAACAAACTTTATTTCGGAGATGGTGATCTTGTAGCAGAGGTTATCGATAATACTACATCAAGAGGTAGAACTATCCGATTTCTGTTCGATGGCACAGATGAGGAATTTTACAAAACCATTGACAGTCTTGGAGAAACTCCTCTTCCAAAATATATCAAAAGAAAAGCTGAACCTGCAGACCGCGACAGATATCAAACAATCTATGCTGAACATACAGGTGCTGTAGCTGCTCCGACTGCCGGTCTTCATTTTACCAAGCAAGTAATGAAGCGTCTGGAAATAGAAGGCGTTAACTTTGCTCCAATAACTCTGCATGTTGGGTTGGGAACATTCAGACCTGTAGATGTTGAAGATCTTACAAAACACAAAATGGATTCTGAAAATTTTGTAGTAAGTGAAGAAACTGCAAAATTGGTGAATGGCGCTCTTGATAATAAAAGACGTGTTTGTGCAATTGGAACAACATCAGTAAGATCCCTGGAATCTTCTACTTCGGCAAATAACAGATTAAAACCAAACCAAGGATGGACAGACAAATTCATCTTCCCTCCTTACGATTTCAAAATCGCCAATGCTTTGCTTACTAACTTCCATATGCCTGAGTCCACCCTGCTTATGCTTACGTGTGCATTTGGAGGATATGATTTGGTAATGAAAGCCTATAAAACTGCCATCAAAGAACGCTACAGATTCTTTAGCTATGGTGATGCAATGCTTATTTTGTAAGTAAAAAACTCTTAAAAATATACATCCGGCAGCAATGCCGGATGTTTTTTCTTTATGGAAGCTCTGCCAAAATATGCCATCATTGTTGCCGGAGGAAGTGGAACCAGAATGAACAGCGAGTTGCCCAAGCAGTTTATTCCGCTAAGTGGCCTTCCTATTTTGATGCATACAGTCAAAAACTTTTTTTTCTACGACTCAAAAATCACAATCATACTTGTACTGCCTTCATCACAGATTTCTGCATGGAACCACCTATGTAAGGAGCATCATTTTAATTTGCCTTTAGAGATTGTACATGGAGGAAATACAAGATTTCAGTCTGTAAAAAATGGATTAGCTCACATCAAGGAAAAACGCGGACTAGTGGCCATTCACGATGGAGTAAGGCCTTTGATCCGTAAGAATATTATTCAGAATGCCTTCAATTCAGCTGAAACTTATGGGAGTGGTATCGTTGCTGTAAACTCTAAAGATTCCCTGAGAGTACTTAAAGGAAATGAATCTGAAGCTGTGGACAGAAGCCTTTACAAATGTATTCAGACACCTCAGTGCTTTAACCTTACTTTACTGAAAAAAGCTTTTGAAGCCGAAGAATTGCCTACTTTCACAGATGACGCTACAGTATTTGAACATGCAGGCCATAAGATCTCATTAGTAGATGGCAGTTATGAGAACATTAAAATAACTACTCCAGAAGATTTGATTATTGCAGAGGCTTTGTTCAAAAAGTTTTGTTAGGCTTGCGCTGTAAAATCAAATTTATATTTTTTTCCAGGCATTCTCTGTTCAAAACCTGAAGTCTGGGATCTTGCTCTGAAAAGTTTAACAGATACCCATCCATTGTTTCAAGATAATAAAGATCATGCGTGATGCAGAAGACTGTCTTGTTAAATCTTTTTACCCAATCCCCCATCAAATCAAAAAGTACTTTCTTATAATATAAATCAAGGTACTGGGTAGGCTCATCCAACAAATAAATCTCTGCTTCCTGAATCATCATCTGGGCGAGCCAGACAAGCTGCTGCTCACCTCCTGACAAATGATTAAAATCTTTTTCAAAAAGATCCGGTCTTTTCAAAAATTCCAATATCTCCAGAACTCGTTCAAAGTCCTCATTTGTATAATTTTCAAAAAATCCTTTCACTCTAAAAAGTCCCATCACCACGATATCTTTCACTTTAATCTGAAAATTAACCAGATTTCTTTGCTCCAGGATTGCAATCTGTCTTGGACTCGTTTGGCTTTTGTTGACTTTTTGATCAAAAAGAAAAATCTCACCCTTATACGGGTGAGATTGTATCAAAGACTTGAAAAATGTCGTTTTACCGCAACCATTATGACCGATAATTGCCACAAAAGAAGGCTTTTCAATAGCAAAAGAAATACCTTCTATTATTAACTTTCTTTCAAAACCTAGTGAAAGGTCTTTAACTTCAAGTACAGGCAATTTTTAATACTCGTCTTCATTGAAGAAGAAATCATCTTTGGTCGGATAGTCCGGCCAGATTTCCTCAATACTTTCATAAGGCTGACCATCATCTTCCAGTTCCTGAAGGTTTTCAACAACTTCCATTGGTGCCCCGGAACGAATTGAGAAGTCTATCAATTCATCTTTGGTAGCAGGCCAGGGAGCATCTTCCAGGTAAGAAGCCAATTCTAATGTCCAGTACATAGTCTATTCCTAATTTTGTTTTCGCAAAAATAAAATTTATTTTATTATAATAAACAAATTTTCTATAAGATTATGAGGTAATTATATTTCTTTCGTCCTACGTGTGACTTTTGAAAAAGTTGTCTTATAAAAAATTTGCCGTCTAACCCATTCTCGCTAATTCGCAGATTTATACATTAATTGTCCATTTATATTACTCTTTAAACCTTATATATCATAGATTGTTTCTCCTTGCACTATATCCGTTTTCAATAAAATTTTCTGATATTTGTTTTTCACAACAAGTTTAAACTGAGTTTAATGAGCGAAACCATTATTTTTTCAATGGCCGGAGTGAGCAAAATCATTCCCCCAAAGAGACAGATTATTAAAGATATATATCTTTCTTTTTTTTATGGAGCAAAGATAGGCGTACTCGGACTTAACGGTTCAGGAAAATCAACACTCCTTAAAATTATAGCAGGCATTGATAAAGACTTTCAAGGGGACCTCGCTTTTTCCCCTGGATATTCTGTAGGATTTCTTGAACAGGAGCCTAAGCTCGACCCTGAAAAAACAGTAAAAGAAATTGTCGAAGAAGGAGTGCAAGAAGTTGTGGATCTGCTAAAAGAATTTGAAGAGATCAATCTTAAATTCGGAGAGTCTTTGAGCGACGATGAAATGACTAAGCTTATTGAGAAGCAAGGAGTGGTACAAGAAAAGCTGGATCAATTTAATGCTTGGGATTTGGATAGTAAGCTTGATAGAGCAATGGATGCCTTGAGATGCCCTCCTGGAGAAGCTAAAATAGGCAATCTATCAGGTGGAGAAAAAAGAAGAGTAGCACTTTGCAGACTCCTTCTTAAAGAGCCTGATATATTGCTACTTGATGAGCCTACCAACCACTTGGATGCAGAATCAGTTCAGTGGCTTGAGCAACACTTACAACAATATAAAGGTACTGTTATCGCAGTAACCCACGACAGATATTTCCTTGACAACGTCGCGGGTTGGATTCTTGAACTAGACCGTGGTGAAGGTATTCCATGGAAAGGTAACTATACTTCGTGGCTGGAGCAAAAGAAAAGCCGCTTAGCTCAGGAAGAAAAGTCCGAATCTAAAAGACAGAAAACTTTGGAGCGTGAGCTTGAATGGGTTCGGATGGCTCCTAAAGCAAGGCAGGCCAAGTCTAAAGCCCGTATCAGCTCTTATGAAAAATTATTGGGAGAAGAGGCAAAACAGAAAGAAGATAAACTAGAGCTATTTATCCCTCCAGGACAGAGACTTGGAAGCAAGGTTATAGAAGTGAATAATGTATCAAAAGCTTTTGGAGATAAAATTCTTTTCGAAAACCTGTCATTCTCGCTTCCTCAAGGTGGTATCGTGGGAATCATTGGCCCTAACGGAGCTGGTAAGACTACTCTTTTTAAGCTTATTACAGGAGCTGAAACACCTGACGCAGGCACATTTGATGTAGGTGAAACTGTTGACATTGGTTATCTTGACCAGGAACATGCTAACCTTGATTCCACTAAAAGTGTATTTGAAACTATCACTGGTGGCACTGAATTTATCAACCTTGGAGGAAAACAGATCAACGGAAGAGCTTATGTAAGCAAATTTAACTTCACCGGATCAGATCAGGAGAAAAAAGCAGGTATACTTTCAGGTGGTGAAAGAAACAGACTTCATCTTGCTTTAACACTTAAAACAGGAGCAAACCTTCTGTTACTCGATGAGCCTACCAACGACCTGGACGTTAATGCGATTAGAGCTCTTGAAGAAGCACTTGAAAACTTCGGAGGTTGTGCTGTGATTATCTCTCACGACAGATGGTTCCTTGATAGAATAGCAACGCACATCCTGGCATTTGAAGGTGATTCGCATGTACAGTGGTTTGAAGGAAACTATTCAGATTACGAAGAGAATAAGAAAAAGAGGCTTGGGGATACTGCTCCAAAAAGGATCAAGTATAAAAAGCTTGTTAAATAAAAAAAACAAAAAGGCCGCAGATTGTGGCCTTTTTGTTTAATCAGTGATTACAATCAGAAGGAACTTCAGCAATCTCCTCCTTTTTGGGATTATCAGGTAGATCAGGAGTATTTTGTGCATCTTTCAGATCCGGCATCCCCGCATTTTTCCAGCAAGTATACCACACAGATGCTACCATTAATATTGAGTTTCTCATCTGTCGTTCGACCATCCCATTAAGGAGATTATCATAATAGGATGAATACCTTCTTGAATAAACCTTAACAGTTGCTGTCCCACGTTCTTCAAATGAATACTTCTGATCCTCCGGAATTTCAATGGTTGCCTGCTTTTCATAAGAAAGAACTGAATCCACCGCCGAATGAGCTTTCCAGACATTACTCCAAATCTCAGTTCTTAAATCATTTATATAAAATGCTCGCCCTACAAAAAAGTCATACTTTTCAGAAAACAGTTCAGGGATTCTGCTTTCCCAAAGGCCATGAATACCATGTTGATTAGTCTTTTGTCCATTGTAATTACTTGTTGTATGAAGTGGCACATTTGAGTCAGCTATATAATGCCCAAGTTCTGCTGATACTTTAAGAATTTTTTCGATATCCTTTTCCTGAAAAGCATTTTTAAGCTGAAATGTCATTTTGTAAATCTGCCAGGGCACAATTCCATGCTTTAAAAGAGTATCTTCAGTAAAAACTTCTTTTGCCTGCTCCCATCCTTCCGGAATGTATTTATTATAACTTTCATAAACATCTATATCAATATAATGTCTGCAAGCTTCTTCTTTTATTATATACCTTCTTTTATCCGGCAAAACAGCCTGATTTTGGAGGTAAGCAAGATGTGGTTTATAAAAAGCCATTAGTTCTGATGGAAGGGCAAAAACAGCAAGACGATTAATTTCTTTATGAGCATAAAAGCCCCAGGCGTTCAAGCAGTTTGGAATAAAAAATCCGGTTATAATTAGTAAAAATCTCATAGCTGTGTTTTGATGATGTGAAAATAAAGGAAATATTTACAAAGTTTTTGTTTTTCTCAAAATAGTCGTATCTTTGCAATCCTATTTAGGAAAAGTCTAATATAAGAATTAATAATAAGATGGCTAATCATAAATCCGCTTTAAAAAGAATAAGAGCTAACGAGGCTAGAGCTTTAAGAAACAAATATCAGGCTAAAACAACTCGTACTTTTATCAAAAGATTAAAAAACACTACAGATAAAACTGAAGCTCAGGAACTTTTAAAAGAAGTATCTGGAATGATCGACAAACTTGCAAAGAAAAACATTATTCATAAAAATAATGCAGCTCACAAAAAGTCAGCTCTTGCAAAACATGTTGCTGCTTTAGCTTAATTTCAGAAAAGTAACAAAGAATAAATTAGTTTATAAAAAACCTTGTACAGCACAATGTACAAGGTTTTTATTTTTATAGTACTTACCCTCCATTTGATTTCCCAATTACAAAACTATATTCTTCATAAACTTATTCTAAACTCGCCTCCTTAAAATATCACAATAGATAAATCTAAAAATGTCTGCCTCCTATTGAGTCAGACTTTTTTATTTTTATATTTATCCCAATATTTTTTTCAATAGCTATGGAAGATGTTAAATACTTAAAAATTTTAAGCTGGGCTGAAGAAGACAGACCTAGGGAAAAACTTATTCTGAAAGGAAAAGAATCTCTTTCAGATGCAGAATTAATGGCAATATTATTAGGATCGGGAACGATATCTTTAAGTGCAGTCGATGTGGCAAAGCTCGTTTTAAAGGGATGTAATAACAATCTGAACGACCTTGCAAAACTGAGCGTCAAAGACTTACAAAAATTTAAAGGAATTGGAGAAGCTAAAGCCATTACAATCATAAGCGCACTTGAGCTTGGCAGAAGGCGAAAAGAGGCAGGACAGAATAAGAGGGAAAAAATCACCTGCGCTTCTGACGCATTTGACATAATGAAACCACATCTTCTGGATCTTCAGCACGAGGAGTTTTGGATTATTTTGCTCAACAGATCCAATGCTGTTATTAAAAAAGTCTTTATAAGTTCAGGTGGCATTGCCGGAACTGTGGCAGATCCTAAATTGATATACAAACATGCACTTGAACATCTTGCAAGTGCAATCATTCTCGTCCACAATCATCCAAGCGGAAACCTGAAACCTAGCGAGGCCGATATATCGTTAACCCGTAAATTAAAACAGGCAGGATCCTTTCTGGAAATCCCTGTACTGGACCATCTGATCTTTACAGATCATGGATATTATAGTTTTGCAGATGAAGACAAACTTTGATACAATAAAAACCAAGCACATCCTTTGGACCGGTATGGGTGTTGCTTTCGTATTGGTAATTCTTTCTTTTGTGTTTAGCAATATTAAAACGAGCTATAAACAAAATGTGGAAGATTATAGAAGCCAGCGGAATGACTTTTTCAGACATTCTCCATTTTCCCCCATTGAGGATAAGGAAGCTTTTACCACACTAGATTACTTCATACCAAATCCTAAATTTAAAGTGGAGGCGGAACTCTATCCACTTTCTGATTCCTCAGAAGTTACAATCACTAGGAATGATGGCAGAAAAGACACTTATAAGAAATTTGCGACTGCTTCATTTACATTAGAAAAAAAACCTTTACAACTAACCCTTCTCATTTCAAAAGATTCATCAAACAATGAACTAAACGCCTTTATTCCTTTTTCTGATAAAACTAATGGAGGCGAAACTTATAGCGGAGGTAGGTACATTGACTTAAAAATAACTGATAAAAAACATGCTGTAATTGACTTTAACTTTGCCTACAACCCATTTTGCGTGTATAGTTATAAATACAGTTGTCCTTTACCTCCACCAGAAAACCATCTGGACATAGAAATTCTTGCAGGCGAAAAAATATGGGAAAAGCCTCAGGAGAAATAAGTGTTTTAAGTAATTTTACAGATTACACATTTCAAGGTTAAAATTTACAAATGAAAATTTCATATAATTGGCTACAGCAGTTTATCCAACTTACCGAACCTGCTGAAGAAATAGGTGCTCTGCTTACAAAATCAGGCCTGGAGGTTGAAGGAATTGAAAAATTTGAAAGCATACAGGGAGGCCTTTGCGGCATTGTAATAGGGAAAGTGTTAACCTGCGAAAAACACCCTGGTGCTGATAAACTTAAGAAAACTACTGTCGATATAGGTAATGGAACAATTTTGCCAATCGTTTGCGGAGCTGCTAATGTTGCTGAAGGACAAAAGGTAATTGTCGCGACTGTTGGCACTACATTATACCCAACTGAAGGCGAACCATTTAAAATCAGCAAAGCCAAAATAAGAGGTGAAGTTTCCGAAGGAATGATCTGTGCTGAAGATGAAATCGGTTTAGGCAAATCCCACGACGGAATTATGGTACTTCAGACCGAACTGCCTGTTGGTACTTCTGCTGCGGAATATTTTAAAGTGGAAAATGATTATACTTTTGAAATAGGCCTCACTCCCAATCGTGCTGATGCAGCTTCTCACCTTGGGGTAGCAAGAGATTTGAGAGCACTCTTGAAAAGAGAAATTTGCAAAGGAGAGGAAAAATCTTTGCCAGCTCCAAAAGAAAAAGTTGCGATCAATGTTTCTGTAGAAAATACAGAAGCATGCCCTAGATATTCTGGCATAGTCATTAAAGGCGTTTCAGTAAAAGAATCTCCTAAATGGCTTAAAAACAGATTGAAATCTATCGGCCTCTCTCCGATTAACAATATTGTAGACTGTACCAATTTTATTCTGCATGATCTTGGCCAGCCACTTCATGCGTTTGATCTTGCTAAAGTTGGAAATACAATTAAAATTAAAACAGTAGCTGAAAGGACTGAATTCGTTACTTTAGATGGAAATAAAAGAAAACTGACTGCCAAAGACCTCATGATTTGCAATGCTGATGAACCGATGTGTATTGCAGGTGTTTTTGGTGGACTGGATTCTGGTGTAAAACCTGAAACAACTGCCATATTTCTTGAAAGTGCATATTTCTCACCAGACTATATAAGAAAAACTGCTCAACATCATGGTATCAAAACAGATTCCTCTTTCAGATTTGAAAGAGGTACGGATCCGAATATCACCATTGATGCTCTTAATAAAGCTGCAAATCTGATCCTTGAAATTGCTGGAGGAGAAATTGCTTCAGATCTGATTGACATTTACCCTACTCCTATTCAAAACTTTGAGATAGAAACTTCATTTTCCTATATCCATAGACTGATTGGTAAAAAGATTGCACCTGAAACAATTCTAGAAATTCTTTCTAATCTTGGAATCAGTATAGTTGAAGCAAAAGATGATAAACTCAAAGTTTCAGTTCCACCTTTCAAAGTAGATGTTCAGAGAGAAGCTGACATTGTTGAGGAAGTCTTAAGAATTTACGGATACGATAATATTGAAATCGATACAAAAATCAGAACTGAGTACATTGCTGATTTTCCTAAAAAAGACAAGGCAAAACTTCATAGCAAACTTGGCAATTTGCTTGCCGGAGCAGGATTTTCTGAAATAGTTACAAATTCTCTTACAAAAGAAAGCTATCAAAAGCTGGTTGAAAATAGTGACAATCCTGTATTGATTTTAAATAAACTGAGTGAAGATTTGGGGGTAATGCGCCAAACATTGCTCTTCTCAGGCCTTGAAGTCATTGCTTACAATGTAAATCGAAGACAAAAAGACCTGAAATTCTATGAGTTTGGAAAAACATATTTCAAAACAGAGAAGGTCTATACCGAAAAAGATCGTCTTGCATTATTTATTACAGGGAATCAGCATGATGAATCCTGGATAGCAAAAGATGCACCATCAGATTTCTTTACACTAAAAAACTTCATTCAGAGAATTATTGAAAAACTCAATATTAAAGGTTTAACGATCAAAACGATTTCGAGTAGCTATTTCTCAGAAGGTCTTGAATATCAAACAAAAGGTAAAAATTTAGTTCAGTTCGGAAAAGTAGCTGATAAAATTTTAAAGGCTATTGATTTAAAACAAGCTGTTTATTATGCAGATTTTGATGCTGCCTTACTTTTAGACCTCCTATCCGAAACTACTGTATATCAGGAAATTTCAAAATTCCCTGAAGTGAGACGAGATTTATCATTGGTAATTGACAAAGGAGTTACTTTTGAACAGATTAAACAACTGGCTCAGAGCAAAGAAAGAAAGTTATTACAGGAAATTAATGTCTTTGATGTATATGAAGGCTCAAATTTAGGAGACAACAAAAAATCTTATTCTGTAAGTTTTTATCTTCAGGACAATGAGAAAACTTTAACCGATAAAGTTATTGATCAAACCATGCAAAAACTCATGGATTCATTTGAAAAAGACCTTGGAGCTATTATCAGAAAGTAATTAATGAAGGATAAGCGGGACTTATTGGTAAAACTGGATTTTCTTGAGCACAAAATCGAAAGTGTATTGCAGGAACTGCATTCGGCCAAGACAGAATTGGTTCGGATTAAAGGAGAAAATCAAGACTTAAAAGCAGTAATCGAACGCCAAAATGAAGAGATAAAAAACTTTCAAAATCAACAGAAAATTAGTAAAATTGTATCGTCAATAGCAGAGGATGCTCATAATCCTTCAGAATTAAAGCTGAAAATTAACGAGTATATTAGAGAAATTGATAAGTGTATAGCACATTTAAGTGAATAATTCAAGATCATAATTCCCTGAATGGGAGAACTTTCTATAAAAATCAGAATCGCAGAAAGGGAATACCCGATGCGTGTAGATGCTGCTGAAGAAGAGCGACTTAGGATCGCTGGCAGATTGATTAATGAAAGAATAAAAATGTATAGGGATCAGTTTGGAATAGATGACAAGCAGGATCTTCTGGCAATGGTAGCTTTTGACTGCTTTGCTGAAGGACTGCGGACAGATGCTGAAAATCAAAAGTATATAAATGAAATAGAGTCCAAAATAACCCATTTGGATCACCTGATTTCAAATTCCGGTATCTGATTTAGAATCCCTGTTTTTTTCTGATCTATTAATTTTTGCTTAAAAGTTAGAAAACTTTTTCATTTCCCCTTCTGCCTTTTTAATTAACCCCTAAAACCAAAAAAATGGTAGATGTTCTATTTTATATCATAACTGCAATTGTATTCCTGGGAATCGGGTTTGCAATAGGCAGATACCTTCTCATGAAGGTTTTTAAAAAACATGAGGAAGAAGCGCTGGCCAAGTCACAATTAATCATTAAGGAAGCTGAAATTCAAGGAGAAAGCATTAAAAAAGAAAAAATTCTCCAGGCTAAAGAAAACTATTTGAAAATCAAAGCGGAATTTGAAGAAGAAGCTAACAAGAAAAAGAACATCATTATTCAAAATGAGAACAAGCTGAAACAAAGAGAAGGTAATCTTTCAAAGTTGCTGGAAACTAATTCAAGAAAAGAAGCTGAGTTAGAAAGCATGAAAGAAAACCTTGCTGCTCAGATGGAGATCATCAACAAAAGAAAGGATGAGCTTGAAAAAATGAAAGCTTCTCAAGTTACCAAACTGGAGAGAATTGCCAATCTTACTGCTGAAGAAGCAAAACAAAATCTGGTAGAAGCTTTGAAAGACGAAGCTCGTTCCAAAGCATCTTCCTACATTAAAGACATTGTTGACGAAGCTAAGCTTACTGCTACCAAAGAAGCTAAAAAAGTAGTCATTGAAACAATTCAAAGAACTGCAACAGAAAATGCAATTGAAAACTGCGTTTCCATTTTCAATATTGAAAGTGATGATATCAAAGGTAAAATCATTGGTCGTGAAGGTAGAAATATTAGAGCACTGGAGGCAGCAACCGGAGTAGAAATTATTGTAGACGATACACCTGAGGCAATTATTATCAGTGGTTTTGACCCTGTAAGAAGAGAAGTTGCAAGACTTTCATTGCACAGACTTGTTCAGGATGGAAGAATTCACCCTGCCAGAATAGAGGAAGTAGTTTCTAAAACTTTCAAAAATATAGAGGAAGAAATTATTGAAATCGGAGAACGTACCGTTATTGATCTCGGTATTCATGGTTTACACCCTGAATTAATCAAAATGGTTGGAAGAATGCGTTTCAGATCTTCATATGGGCAAAACCTGCTTCAACATTCCAGAGAAGTTGCCAAACTTGCTGCAACTATGGCCGCAGAACTTGGCCTTAATGCCAAACTTGCAAAAAGAGCGGGTCTTCTTCATGATATCGGAAAAGTTTCTCCTGAAGAGCCTGAATTGCCTCACGCAATTCTAGGAATGGAACTTGCTAAAAAATACAAAGAAAGTCCTGAAGTTTGTAATGCTATCGGTGCCCACCATGATGAAATAGAAATGACCTCACTCCTTTCTCCTATCATTCAGGTATGCGATGCTGTCAGTGGATCAAGACCTGGAGCAAGAAGAGAAGTTATGGAGTCTTACATCAGGAGACTTAAAGAACTGGAAGAACTTGCGTTGTCTTTTGACGGGGTAACAAAATGTTATGCTATACAAGCAGGAAGAGAGTTAAGAATAATGGTTGATGCTGAAAATGTTTCTGACGAAAAAGCAGGAACATTATCTTTCGATATATCTAAAAAAATTGAAACAGATATGCAGTACCCTGGTCAGATAAAAGTAACTGTGATCAGAGAAATGAGAGCTGTAAGCTACGCGAAATAATAAAGAAATTCACTTTAAACAAAAGGCTGACCGGTTAATGGTCAGCCTTTTTCATTAGTATAAGCAATACTTTTAACTTTTTTAATTTCCTACCAGTTTTCCTATAAAGGAATTGGAAATGGAAACTATACTTTCTTCAACCACCACAATGGATATTGCCTCTTCAGAAACAAGAATGGCAGGAGCTTTTTTCGGATTTTTTGCAAAAATTTCCCTTGATGCACAACCGGGAGATAATGAGGTCATCATCCACAGCCTGCCAATTGGAACAAAATGTATAACAGTATGGATGATGGAATGGGCAACACCTAATAATCCTCATGTCGGAGATGCAGTATTCTACACCAATAGTGTTCAACTCTTTGACAATGGTACCAAATGCAGGGTAAAATACCGTCTGGACTTTCCCACTGCCCTTCCTGCAGCGGCTTCTATCATTTGCGGATAGTCAAAATTAAAAAAGCTGTCTTTTGGGGACAGCTTTTTTATAATAATAATCTACTTTTCTTAAAAATAGAAATGTAGGTTCAGATTAGCATTCAGATTATCCAATCCTAATCCAAAATTATTAATTCCAGTTGAATTGTTTGGAGTTGGCTTCGCTTCATATTCGACAGCATTTCCTGTCGCATTATTCATCGCCTGAAGTTTTACAGAATCGCTTTTTTTGTTAGCGATACCTATTGTGTAGCCAAATTCAGCACCAATAGAAAGCTTTGGAGCAAAGAAATATTCTATTCCTGCAAAACCTCTGACACCGGCAAATAGTGTAGCTCCATGATTGTATTCAGTCCATCTTGAGGTTGTAGAATCTGCTCCTGGAATTCTGTTATATGCAAATTCATAAGAAACTGGTGTTGTAAAATTTGCCCCCATTCCATTTCCATAATCAGCTTTTTCCTTTACTTTATTAAAGCCTAAAAGGACCTCTGCTCCATACACTCCCTGAACTCTGCTGCTTCCTCTTCTTTTTTCAAGTCCTAAAGCCAGTAATACAGCGTTATTTCTTATGGTTACTTTATCTTCTGCAAACTGAGGCGAAAGGTTATTTCTTGTACCGTCATTATTTGCTGCTACAATGTACTTATTAGTTGCTTTGGTAAAGTTAAACTGGAATCTGGCTCTCACGGCAGTATGATCATCAAGAAGATATTTGCCGGTGAAAGCATTAGCAATTCTGCCTCCTAATACTGTATTACTAAATCCATTCGGATATTGAACTGACGGAGCAGGAGACTGATTATCTCCATGGAAGAAATTGCCAAGGTAAAACAACACTGGATCAGCTGAAAATCCGATAGCATATTCTCCCTTTTTAGGCAAAATCAAAACACCTCTTTTTGATCTTAATTCAACAATTTCCTGACTTGCCTCTGTTTCCTGTGCTGTCACAAGCTTGCATGCTGAAATAGTGAGCAATGCTACTAGGATTATTTTTTTCATCATTATGTATTATTAAAAAAATCAGATTAAAAATCAGCCTTTACATAAGAATCATAATACCTGGATTCCTCATAAACTATGGTTCCTGCATAAACATCCTTAGAGATATAGAATGAGCCAGGATATTTATAAATCATTGCTCTTTCGTCTCCATTATTGTTTTGTTTTGCTTCAAAATCCTGAGGTAAAATTCTTACGTCTACAGGTCTTCCATTTGCATCGACAGTGAAAGCATACTTTCCGTTAACATCCGTTATTGTATTGTAGACAATATTAGGATAGTTTTTATTAGGATCCGGATTATTTACTAAATCTGCTGAATTAATAATTGCCTGCACTTTAACATTAGCCGCCGGCTCATAATCAGCAGTGTTTGTATTTAACTGTGCCTTCAGATATCCTATAATCGTAGCCTTTCCATTTGAAACAACAGGTCCATTATCATCATCTTTTTTACATCCCACCATTGTCATTCCTAGCAATAGTGCCAAAGACCCGCCAATAAACAGCTTTCTAAAATTTTGTTTCATGATTTAAAAATCAGTTTTGTTTGTTAAAAATTTGAATTCTTTAAACTTAAAAGTTGCCCGCAATATTAATAAATTCAGATCAATCATTAATAAAAACGACCTGATTTAGCTATAAAGTCAATATTTATAAACTAATTGGCTAATTTGCTTCTTATGAGGAATTATATGAAGTCGATATAACCATTCCTGAATATTATCAAGAATTTTTTCGTCAATGCCATTTTCAGTATTCCACTTTGTACTTTCAAACCACACCTTTGAATCTTCTTTCTTCAATGAATATCGCTCAGAGACCATATCAGGCGCTTCTGGATTTTGCATGAACGCTTCTACCGATTTATTAACGATTTCAAAAAATGAAGTCAGTATGGAACCATGCTTTTCAAGAAAGTTCTCAGATGCAGCAAATACAAAACAGGGCCAGGGAGTGAGCCGTTCCCCAAGTCTTCTAAACTCCCCTGAATCTACTAAAGGTTTAGTCATATATTTTTCCCATAAAAAAATATCTGCTTTTTCTTGAGATAAAAAAGTTCTCGCCCCCTCGAGATTGCCAACAGCAACCATTTGACTTTCTGATATCTGCCAACCTCTTTGAGCTGCATCTACATAAGACATAAGATGAGAGCCTGATCCCTGCCTGCTTATTGCATACCTTTTCCCTTCCAACTGATCCACATGAACATATGGTGAATTTGCAGAGACATGAATTCCCCAGATTAATGGGCTCTCTACATATACTTTCAAAATCTTAAGAGGACTTCCTTTTACGATATCCGCTGTGATTCCTTCAGTAAGCAAGATTGCACAATCAATCTGATCTTCTTTTAGAGCTGAACACATTGCTCCGGTTCCACCCGGAAAATCTGTCCAAATAAGATCCACGCCAGCTTCTTCAAATTTTCCGCTTTGCTTAGCTAAATGAATCGGTAAATTAAAATGTTCCGGTACTCCGCCTAATCTAATGGTAATCATCTTTCAGGTATAAATTTGAATCCAAAGGTATTACCGGAAATTCACTATTGAAAGGTCAGGGCAGTAAATCTGCTGATTTGTTTAAAAAATGAATAGCTGGATATAGTTCGATTTTTAGATGATGAATCTTGCGATAAAGAACTTTTAAGTTTAGAGAAATAGCTAATTCCGACAAAGAGGGAAAAAACCAAAAGTAGTTTCAGCAGTTTCATTTTATAGAAATAAAGACCAATTAATATTATATGTCAATTATCCAACAGATGCCAAAATTGAAAAATTCCTTAATTGGGACTTTTCTCTTCCTTGCCCTCCTTTCATGCAAAAAAACACAGAAGAACATTTTTTCTGAGCACGGGGTTTCTTTTACCATTCCTGAGGGCTGGGTTATAACACAATCTGAAAGTTTAAATGACACATTAGGCTTTTTCCTTACTTGTGAAAAGAAAGGGATGAATGAGAGTGGAATGTTTACTCTTAGCTGGATTAACCAGGAGGTGAGCAAAGAGGAATTTTTACTGCTTCTAAAGAAACAATTATCCCAAAATTCTTTTTATAAAAACACAGGGATTCTGTTCAATGAAATTCAACCCATCAAAAACCTTGGTCATTTTCAGGTCTCAAGTACTGGATTTATAACCCAATTATCTGGACTAAAACATTCCGGAAAAATTGTTTGCTTCAATTGTAATGGCAGAACATTAGGCCTTATTTTTCAAACTGCTCAGGAAGACGAGGAGAAAAATAATACCGGCTTTGAAGAAATTCAGAAAAGCTTTGTTTGCAACTTACCTTGAAAGTTCCCTGATAATAGCAGTCTGCTCAGGAAACAGTTTCAATAAATCTTCTCTATTGGCAAGCTCAAAATCATCAAACGAAAATCCCGGAGCCACCATACAACTAACAAGAGTATATCCTTCTCCGACTACTTTTGCACCAAACCAGGTGTTTTGGGGTATAAGCAATTGAAAGTGTTCATCATATTGTGCACCTAGTTTATTAACTTCCAGTCCTTTCTCGGATAACATATAAATTTCTATAGAATTTCCCTGGTGGAAATACCAAATTTCATCTGATTTAATTTTGTGAAAAGCAGAAAACTCTTTGGCTGTAAGTAAAAAATAAATGCTTGTGGCATAATTTCTGTTTCCTGAATAATCTCTAGATAAGACCGATTCAGGAATTTCTGAATCACTTCTGTAAATTTCCCTAAAATATCCTCCTTCCGGATGTTTTTCCAATTCAAGTTGGTTAATCAGTTCCTCTGCTTTCATAATTCAAATTAAATCAGAATTTTCCTTAAAAATCAAGAGAATAAACAAAATATCACTACTGCAATTATTTACTAAAACTGACTTATAATATGAAAAAACTTCAGATCCTTTTTTTCATTGGCATTTTAACACTGACTTCCTTTAAAGGCCATGCTCAGACAAAAATTAAAGGAGTCGATGTTCCAGCTACAATTGATACAGAAAAAGGCAAACTTCTGTTAAACGGAGCCGGTGTAAGAACCAAATATATATTTGATCTTTATGTTGGAGCTCTCTATCTAAAAGAAAAAAATAAAGATCCCAAAGCTGTTATCAATCAGGATGCCCCTCAAGCTATCAGAATGTATATTATTTCTGATAAGATCACGAATAAAAAAATGGAAGAGACCATTAAAGAAGGATTTGAAAAAGCTACAAAGGGCAATACCGCACCTTATAAGACTAAAATTGATCAGTTAATGCTGGCATTTAAGGAGGAAATCCACAATAAAGACATAATTGATATCATCTATTTACCTGGTTCTGGAGTAAAACTTTATAAAAACGGGAAATTAAAAACGCAGGTCGAAGGTCTGGATTTTAAAAAATTGTTATTCACAATCTGGCTTGGAGATGAACCGGCAGATGAGGATCTCAAAGACAGTATGTTGGGAAAATAAAAAGAGGAGCTGTTTCAATGAAACAGCCCCTTTGTATTTTAAGCAGTTGCTTTGCTTTTTTGAAGCGCCTTTAGCATTGTTTCTCCGATATCAGCAGGAGATTCAACCACAAACAGGCCACAATCTTTCATGATTTTCATTTTTGCAGCAGCAGTATCATCTGCTCCACCAACAATAGCTCCAGCATGTCCCATTCTTCTACCTGCAGGAGCAGTCTGACCAGCAATAAAACCAACAACTGGTTTAGTACCGTTTTCTTTGATCCATTTAGCTGCTTCAGATTCCATACTTCCACCTATCTCACCGATCATGATGATACCTTCAGTATGCGGATCATCCATTAAAAGCTTAACTGCTTCTTTGGTTGTTGTTCCAATTACAGGATCTCCACCTATACCGATACAAGTTGACTGTCCCAAACCAACTTTAGAAAGTTGATCTACGGCTTCATAAGTCAATGTTCCGGAACGAGACACGATACCTATTTTACCTGGCTTATGAATAAATGCGGGCATTATACCAACCTTGGCTTCTCCAGGAGTCATTACTCCGGGACAGTTAGGTCCAATAAGCGTTAGATTTTTTCCTTTGATATATTCTTTTGCTTTAATCATATCTTTTACAGGAATTCCTTCTGTAATACATATGATTACTTTGATACCTGCATCAGCAGCTTCCATAATGGCATCCGCTGCGAAAGCCGGAGGTACAAAAATTATAGAAACATTAGCACCTGTTTCTTTAACTGCATCTTCAACTGTATTGAAGACAGGTTTATCAAGATGTTTAGTGCCGCCTTTACCGGGAGTTACTCCTCCAACAACGTTTGTTCCGTATTCGATCATCTGACCTGCATGGAATGTTCCTTCAGAGCCTGTAAAACCCTGCACTATCACTTTGGACTGTTTATTGACTAGTACGCTCATGAATCTTTAGTTAGATTATACCCCACAAAAATATAAGTTTTTGGTTCTTATAAAAAAATCCTGCGCATAAAATACTTAAATCTTTAAAAAATGAAATTTCCTGGCTTCTTTTTAGGCTAACTATCTGAATTTTGGGCAATAAATCTTACCAGGAATAATATAAATCAGCCTCAAAGAAACCAAGACATAACTATCAGGTCCTACTTTACTTCCCCTTTTGCTTCCAGGCGCTTTGGAAGTTGAATAGGAATATTCAGAACCTGGATAAAAAAATTGCTCTTCAAGTGTATTATTAATAAAATCTATATCTCTTTTTGCTCCGTTATAAGATCCGAATAAGGATGCTGAGCGATTTGACATTTGTCTAGTCTCATCACTTTTTAACAGTTCAGGATTAATAAAGTTTCCACTTACATCATCCAGGTAATCAGTAGAAGTATAACGATATGTAAATTCCAGCTCAAGATCCCATTGAATTGCAAGCTTATATCGAAATCCAAAACCAGCAGGAACAGAGAATTGTATGTTTGAATATGACTTTCCTTCAGTTTGAAGCTTTCTCAGGTTTATCCAATGATCCCGGTCATTTTTTGCCTTTGGGTTATGATAAAAAACACCACCTCCCAGTAAAACATATGCATTGTAAATAGGACGTTTGCGATAATGATCTGTATTTGGCAGCAGATCATACCTTAACGTGAATGACAGTTCTTTTATATCATTTCTAAAATGAAGATTCCTTAGATAATCAGCAGATTCAAGTTTTTTATCCGAAGCTAAAAAATCATCCCCTAAAAGTCTAAACCATAGGAAGTCAAATTCATAAGAAAGTCTTGGATAAATTCTTTTGTTAAAGCCAAGTGATAAACCTGGTCTAATGGTACTCAATGATGATTTAATATCTCCATTAGCATAACTTCCAGCCCCTCCTATGACAATCGAGTGGTATTTACATCTGTAATTATACGGTTGTGCTCTCACTGACTGGAAAGCAATAAAGAATAATAATAAAAAAATGTATAAAAAGTTTCTCACGAATTTAATTGAAACTAGACGTTTTTAACGCTCTTTATCTTAATATAGAAATTCGTGTTTAAGTAAACACATTTACGGCAAAAAAATAAAAAAAATCCTAAAAAGGTTGAAATCATATTCTTATAAGTTCAACCTTTTCATTTGTCAGGATTAATAATGCAATAATGCTTTTTCATTAATCATGCCTTTTGCAAGATTTGTTAACGCTGCATCATCTTCCTGCTTTTCATCTTTTATTTCATGAAAGATATTTCCAACATTCCCATAATCTAAGATATGGGCAAATGCTGCAACAGTACCATAACTTGCAATTTCATAGTGTTTTGTCTTTTGAAGGCCAACAATCAAAGCGGCATCCATTACATTATCATCTTCAATATCTTTAAAGTATTCTTTAATCTCACTTAATAAGCCACCCATCACAGGACAAGTTTGTCCAAATGGATCAACGTCCATTTCTCGTGCAATACTATCCAGTCTTTCCTTGTCCTTTATCGTTGTTTTCAAACTTTTCTCAAAAGCCTTTTTTAAGTCTGGATTAGAACTGTTTTCTATAATTTCCGGCAAAGCTTCTGCCAGTTGGGTTTCTGCACTATATAGATCTCGAAAGAGCTCTATGAATAGATCGTCAAAACTTCTCACCATCATAATTCTGAATATTTTATACTTTAATAACAAATATTACAGATTCTTTAGTGCAAGCTTACAATTCTTTTAACCTTAAAAAACTTAAAAATTATTGGGAAAGGTTTAATACCCATACTTGGTTTTCCACAATTTTTTCAGCCTGGTTCGGAGTTCGTTTTCTCTGGCATTATTTCCTGGTTCAAATAACTTTCGTCCCTTAATTTTATCAGGTAAAAACTCTTGCTCTACAAAGTTATTATCATAATCATGTGCATATTTATACTCTTTCCCATACCCTTGTTCTTTCATTAATTTGGTCGGGGCATTCCTCAAATGCATTGGCACTGGCAAATCTCCTGTCTGTCTTACCAGTTCATGAGCCCCTTTAATGGCAGCATAGGATGCATTACTCTTAGGTGAAGATGCAAGATAGGTAACACATTGAGAAAGGATGATATCAGACTCAGGGTAACCAATAACTTGTACAGCCTGAAAGCAGGTGGTAGCCATCACCAGAGCAGTAGGGTTAGCATTTCCAATATCTTCTGAAGCAAGTATAACCAATCTTCTGGCTATGAATTTTACATCCTCTCCACCTTCTATCATTCTTGCGAGCCAGTAAACAGCTGCGTTTGGATCACTTCCTCTTATTGACTTTATAAAGGCGGAGATAATATCATAATGCATCTCCCCTTGTTTGTCATATAATGCAACTTTCCTCTGCGCTATCTTTAAGACAACTTCATCCGTAATTTCGACCGTTTCCTTATCACTTAAATTGTCAACTACCAGTTCAAACAGGTTTAACAATTTCCTGCCATCACCACCGGAAAGATTGAGCATTGCAGCATATTCCTTTATTTCAATCTTTTTTTGTTTCAAAAGGAAATCCTTCTCCATAGCCTGAATCAGCATGCCTTTTAATTCTTCCTCTTCCAAGGCTTTAAGAGTGTAAACCTGTGACCTTGACAAAAGAGCGCTATTAACTTCAAATGAAGGGTTTTCTGTTGTAGCACCGATAAGGGTTATTATCCCTTTCTCAACAGCATTTAACAAAGCATCTTGCTGAGATTTATTAAACCTGTGAATTTCGTCTATGAAAAGGACTGTCTTACGGGTGCCTCTGGCCCTTTCTATAACCTCTCTTACATCCTTTACGCCTGCGCTAATCGCACTGAGTGTAACAAAAGGAGTCTTTAACTGAGCCGCAATGATATTAGCCAGTGTTGTCTTACCCACCCCAGGCGGTCCCCAGAAAATCATTGACGGAATAGATCCTGTCTCAATAATTTTCCTTAATACAGCATCTTTTCCTACAAGATGTTTCTGACCTATAAAATCATCTAGGCTTGTAGGCCTTAGCCTTTCGGCCAGTGGTTGTCCGGATGTATATTTATTTTCTATGATCTAACAGAGTTTTGGAAATCAAAATTTGAAAATTTTCTTATGTTTAACAAATTAAAAAAAATTTCGGTTTACCAACGAAACAGAATTTTGAAGCAGGATTTAAAATCTCATGGGTTGTTATTATTATCAACCCTTATAGCAGGAGCTAATTATACAATCTCAAAATTTGCAACACCGGAATATATCGCTCCTTCTGCAATTATCTTACTGAGAATTATTGCAACAATTCTACTTTTCAACGCATTAGGTTTTTTTGTAAAAGAAAAAATAGATATATCTGACAGAAAAAGAATATTTTATTGTGCTCTCTTTGGTGTTGCCTGCAATCAATTACTTTTCTACAAAGGATTAAGCCTAACTTCTCCGATCAATGCTTCTTTAATGATGACAGTGAGCCCAATTATTGTACTTGTTATCTCTGCTATCAATGGTTTTGAAAGAATTACCTCTTTCAGAGTTTTAGGATTAATTTTGGGTACTATAGGTACAGCCGCTCTATTACTTTCCGGGAAGGCTCAATTTCACGAACTTTTTATAGGTGATATTCTTGTACTTTTAAATGCAGTTAGCTGGGCATTATTTCTGGTAATAGCAAAGCCTCTACTAGCAAAATATCATTTTATTACCGTTTCCAAGTGGATGTTCAACCTGGGCTTCTTCCTAGTTCTCCCTTTCAGTTTTAATTCTTTTATGGAAACTAAATGGCAAAACTTCGATACGACAGCATATCTGTCCATTGGTTTCATAATAATTTTCGCAACATACATTTCTTATATTCTCAATGTTGGAGTATTAAAAAAAGTAAACCCATCAGTTGCCGGAAGTTATATTTACGTACAACCTGTTTTTGCTGCTGTCATTGCCTTGATGATGGGAAAAGATGAATTGACACCAGAAAAAATTGCTTATAGCCTTTTAATACTAACAGGTGTATTTCTTATAAACAAACAACCTCACAAAAAAACAAGAGATCAGGTCTATTCAAACTGATCTCTTTAATATTTTATTATATAAATAAATTAAACAGCGTTTATCTCTTTGCTTTTAGGAGTATATCTTCCACTCCTCTCGCCATTATGCCATTTCCAGGCTGTTTCAATAATTCTAGAAAGATCCTGATATTCAGCAATCCATCCCAGAATGTTCTTTGCTGCCGAAGGATCTGAAACCAAAAGAGCTGGATCCCCATCTCTCCTTGGTCCGTATATAACCGGCACTTTTAATCCTGTAACTTTCTCTACTGTTTCTATGACCTCTTTTACTGAACAACCTTTTCCCGTTCCTAAATTACAAATTGCTGATCCTTTATTGTTCAATAAATGCTCCAGTGCAAGTATATGAGCTCTTCCAAGATCCTCTACATGGATATAATCTCTGATACATGTACCATCCGGAGTATCGTAATCAGTACCAAATACGGTTACAGGACCTCTTGTACCTTTAGCTGCTTCAATTACCAAAGGGATTAAGTGTGTTTCCGGATCATGATCTTCACCAATGAGTCCATCTTTTGAAGCACCTGAGGCATTAAAATATCTTAAAAAAAAGTAATTCAGATTATAAGCAGTACCATAGTCTTTAAGAATTTTTTCAAGCATCAATTTACTTTGTCCATAAGGATTTATTGGTTCCTGAGGATGATTTTCATCTATAGGCAACCTTACAGGATTTCCATAAGAAGCACAGGTAGAAGAAAAAATAAAATTATTACAGTTATAAGCCCGCATTACTTCAATCAGACTAAGCGGAGCTGCTATATTATTCAGATAGTATTTGGCAGGATCTTTTACGGATTCACCGACATAGGCATATGCAGCAAAATGAAGTACTGCATCTATTTTATTCTCAGAAAATAAAGTAGTCATAGCCTTTCCATCTGCAATATTAGCTTTTACTAACTTTACATTTTTATCCAGAATTGCCTCTTCATGACCATAAACAAGATTATCTACGACAATTACCTTATATTTTTTTTCCGCAAGAAGTCTTACAGTATGAGAACCGATATATCCGGCTCCACCAGTTACTAAAATTGTTTTACCTTCCATTATAATAAAAATCCTTTCTATTAAAGTTAATTAATTTGTATTTATAAAGTTCTGAGATTTTGATATTTTTTAAAATATTAACGCAAAAAGAACTTAAATCATCATTAATATTACTTTTTAAAGAAAATTAATATCCAGGTAACCTTTTAAATCTATATCCAGTTAAAAATTACTGTTCCGGATAAATTTATCCGGAAGTATATTTTGATTAAATTTTTACCGCATGAATCATTTAAGATGGAATCCATTACTTAAAACCTATACCTTAATCGCCACTAATAGAACTGAGAGGCCTATATTCCCTGATGAATGTCCATTTTGTCCAGGAAGTGGAAAAATAAAAGATACTTATGATGTCCTCTCTCTTCCAAATGAGTTCCCTGTATTATCACATAAATTTAATGCCCCAATTAAGGAAACTGAATCTTTATTCAGTTCAGAAGCAAGTCATGGTCAATGTGAAGTAATTCTATATTCCCCTGATCATTTTGCAACGCTATATGATTTGGAAAATCAACATCTTGAAAAACTTATAAAGCTATGGAGAGATCGCTGTATTGAGATGAGCAAGGATCCGTCAATTGGATACATTCATATATTTGAAAACAGAGGTCAGGAAGTAGGTTCTTCAATACATCACCCTCATGGTCAGATTTACGGTTACCCATTTATTCCTCTGAAACTTAAAACAGAGCTGGATTCTTGCAAGGAATATTTTTTACAAACCAACAAGAACCTTATACTCGAATTAAATGAACAGGAAGAAAGAGATCAAAAAAGGATTATCACCTCCAACAAAAGTTTTCTTGCTTACATCCCATATTTTGCGGAACATCCGTTAGGAGTATTTATTTCTTCCAGAAGACAAAAGAATAGTTTATCCGATTTTACAAACGAAGAAATAACTGATCTTGCAATGATTTTAAAAGACGTTACTGGCGCTTTAGATGCAGTTTATAAAAAGCCTTTGCCGTACACAATGTCTATTCATCAGGCCCCAAATCAGTCAAAAAATTATTCTGATTGTAAAAATTATTACAGCTTGCATATTGAATTTTCTCCGGTACTCAAAGATGCCTCCAATGTAAAGTTCCATGGTGGATCTGAAATGGGTGCCTGGGCTAATATAAGCTCAAAACCTGCAGAAGAAAGCGCTGAAATATTAAGGAATGCGTTAAGAATATTTAAAAAAGTAGGGTAATGATAAAACTAAAAGAGGCAGATTTTACTGCCTCTTTTTAATTTTATCTGAACGATCAATTACAAATGTATCACTTCATTATATGCTGCTGCAGCAGCTTCCATGATAGCTTCTGACATTGTAGGGTGTGGATGAACAGATTTTATGATTTCGTGTCCAGTAGTTTCAAGATTTCTTGCCACTACAACTTCAGCAATCATTTCCGTTACATTTGCTCCGATAAAATGAGCTCCAAGCCACTCTCCATATTTTGCATCGAAAATAACTTTAATAAATCCTTCGCTTGCTCCTGCAGCTTTTGCTTTTCCTGATGCAGTGAAAGGGAATTTACCAACTTTAATTTCATAGCCTTTTTCTTTAGCTTGTTTTTCAGTAAGACCAACAGATGCTATTTCAGGTGTGCAATAAGTACAACCAGGGATATTATTATAATTTAACGGATGAGGGTTTTGTCCTGCAATCTTTTCAACACAGATAATTCCTTCAGCAGAAGCAACATGAGCAAGAGCCTGCCCTTGTACAATATCACCAATTGCATAAATGCCAGGAATATTGGTTCTGTAATAATCATCTACTAAAACCTTTCCTTTATCTGTAGCAACTCCAACTTCCTCAAGCCCTATACCTTCAATGTTGGTAGCAATACCTACAGCCGAAAGAACGATATCGGCTTCAATTGTCTCAACACCAGAAGCAGTTTTAACTTTTACTTTGCATTTTGTTCCGTTTGTATCCACAGATTCAACAGCGGAGTTCGTCATTACTGCTATCCCTGCCTTTTTAAATTCTTTTTCAAGCTGCTTAGATACATCTTCATCTTCAACAGGAACTATATTTGGCATAAATTCAACTATAGTAACTTTAGTGCCCATTGAATTGTAGAAATACGCAAACTCAACACCAATAGCTCCGGATCCCATTATAACCATCGATTCAGGTTTTTTCTCCAAAACCATGGCTTTTCTGTATCCAATGATCTTTTCGTTATCAATCTTTACATTAGGCAATTCTCTTGATCTACCGCCAGTTGCAAGGATAATGTGATCAGCGTTGTAAACTTCTTTTTTTCCTGAAGCATCAGTTACTTCCACTTTTTTTCCTGGAAGAATTTTACCAAATCCTGAAATATGATCGATCTTATTTTTACGGAAAAGGAACTGGATGCCTTTACTCATTCCACTAGCAACGTCACGGCTCCTCTTTACAACAGCTGAAAAATCGGCCTGACTTTCACCGACATTAATACCATATTCTTTAGCATGCTTTACATACTCAAATACCTGAGCGCTTTTCAACAAAGCTTTTGTAGGAATACATCCCCAGTTGAGGCAAATACCGCCCAACTCTGCCTTTTCTACCACTCCTACTTTCATTCCAAGTTGAGAAGCTCTGATAGCAGCAACATATCCACCAGGACCGCTTCCTATCACAATTAAATCATATTTTGCAGACATAAAGTACTTTTAGTTTATAAGGGGCAAATTTAAATTATTTAGGATTATAAAAAAATTCAGGGATATTTAGTGCACTAAATATTATCAATCTGGCAAGATTTCAATTAAATAGGTCTGAAATCGAACCATCATTTTAGGATTTTCGGATTATATAGTTATTTTTGGGCCCAAAACGTAAAATTTAAATGGGACTATTATCCGGAAAAAATGTACTAGTTACAGGTGCTTCAAAAGGAATAGGTAGAGCGATAGCTCTAAGATATGCTCAGGAAGGAGCTAATGTAGGCTTTACTTTTCTTTCAAGTATAGAAAAAGGTCAGGCTTTAGAAGCAGAATTACAATCTAAAGGTATTAAAGCTAAAGGATTCAGATCCGATGCTTCCAATTTTGTTGCTGCAGAAGAATTAGTCAACAGCTTCATTGCAGAATTCGGAACATTGGATGTATTAATAAATAATGCAGGTATTACGCGCGATACGCTATTAATGAGAATGACAGAACAACATTGGGACGATGTTATTAATACCAATCTAAAATCTGTTTTTAACCTTACTAAAGCTGCTACCAAACAGCTTATGAAACAAAAATACGGTTCTATCATTAATATAACTTCAGTTGTCGGAATCAGAGGTAATGCTGGTCAGGCAAATTATGCAGCATCAAAGGCGGGAATCATTGGTTTCACGAAGTCAGTCGCACTAGAATTAGGTTCTAGAAATATTCGTTGTAATTCCATTGCTCCAGGATTTATTGAAACTGAAATGACAGGAGAACTTGATGAGAAAGTAGTTCAAGGCTGGAAAGATTCAATTCCTATGAAGAGAGCTGGCTTACCTGAAGAAGTAGCTGATTGCGCTGTATTCCTGGGTTCCGATTTATCAAAATATATAAGCGGACAGGTCCTTCAGGTTGATGGTGGTATGCTTACCTAGTTTTATAAATTATAAAAATAAAAATACAGCCTTTCACGTTCTTTGAAAGGCTGTTTCATTTATATCCTCAATGTCAAGCTTTAAACTTATAACAGAATTTTCTCTTTGGTTTATAATCCCTGCAATTTGCGTTGCTGGTGCTTATTCCTGGCTTCTATATTCCAAAAAAGGACCTTGGTCTCCTCTGTTAAACAAAATACTTTTTTCTGTCAGGTTCATTCTGATTTTTCTGCTTTGTTTTTTACTTATCGGACCATTACTCCAATACATCAAAAACGAATTTGAAAAACCAATTTTTGTATTTGCAATTGACGATTCTGAATCAAATACCATTTCAACCGGAGCTTCAAAATTAAGCGCTCTTAAAAATGAAATAGAGCAAACTCAAAAAAGCATTCAAGAAGAAGATTATACTGTTGATATAATTACTTTATCAGGTAAACAAACTATCAACGAAATAAACTTTAAAAATCCATCCACTAACCTTGACTATTTGCTTGATAAGATTGAATCCAACTATGAAAACAGAAATCTTGCCGGCACTATCCTATTTTCCGATGGCATTTATAATCAAGGTTTATCTCCCGCCTATAAAGAACTGGGGTATCCTTTGTACACAATTGGCTTGGGAGACACTACAGCAAAGAAAGATATAATCCTCAAAAATATTCTTTACAACAAGCTTACTTATCAGGGAAACTCTTTTCCAATTGTCGCAGAAATTCAAAATCAAGGTTTTGAAGGGAAAGACATCACTGTGATTGTGAAAAACAAAGGAAAAGTACTTGATAAAAAAGTCATTAAATTTTCCAAAAACTATGATTTAAAAGAAGTAGAATTTCGTTTGTCATCTGATGAAAAAGGCCTTCAGCATTATGAAATTGAGGTAACTCCCCAGGAAGGTGAGTTTACTGATAAAAACAATACAGGACATGCTTACATTGACGTAATTGAAGGAAAAGAAAAAATTCTTTTAGTAGCCTCCTCACCTCATCCAGATATTAAAGCAATTAAAAGCGTAACCGATCAAAAAGAAAACTATAGTTTAAATATATATATCCCGGGAATTACCGAATTTAAAAACGAGAAATATGATCTTATCATTTTCCATCAAATTCCTGATCTGCAAAATACAGCAGCTGAAATACTGAGTAAATATGGCAAGGACAACAGTTCTGTCTGGTACATTACAGGAAATAAAGTAAACTATGCAAACTTCAATCAAATTAACAATGCTTTAAAGATTAGCCAGAGAGGACAACAACTTGACCAGATTACAGCATTGTATAATGCAGACTTCAACAAGTTTTCACTTACCACTGAAGAGGCCGCCGTTATTTCCAAATATCCCCCTGTATCTGTCCCTTTTGGTGAGTTCAAACCGATGAATAACGCAGAGGTAATAATTTATCAAAGATTGGGTAATATTCAAACAGTAAAGCCACTCCTTCTTTTTTCCAATGCAAATGATAAAAAAGAAGCAGTATTCTGTGGAGAAGGACTATGGGAATGGCGATTGCTTGAATTTAAAGAAACTGGCACTACAAAAGTCTTTGACAAACTGGTAGGCAATCTAATACAGCTATTATCTTCCCGGGAAGAAAAAAGAAAATTTAAAGTTTACCCTATTAACTCAGAATTTTTTTCAAGTGATCCTGTACTTTTTGAAACAGAAGTTTACAATGACATCTATGAAAAAATTTATGGACAAAACATCGATTTGACAATCATTTCAGAAAAAAATGAAAAGAAACATTATTCATATGTTAATAATGAAAATTCACGATTTGAAATCAAAGGATTAAGTCAGGGAATTTATAAATATGTTGCCAATACTGTTCTTAACGGTAAAAAGGAAACCTCTGAAGGTGAATTTTTAATTAAAGAATTAAACATTGAGCTGATTAACGGTACTTCAGATTTTGATTTATTAAGGACAATTTCTGAAAAGAATAAGGGGATCTTTCTTCCTGTTGCCAAGCTATCTACTTTACCAGAAATATTAAAAAATACAGCTCCGCAAAATATTATTCACAGTAATGAAGAGCTATCTGAAATTATTAATTTAAAGTGGGTATTCTTTCTGTTACTCAGTCTCATAACTTTTGAATGGTTTTTTCGAAAATTTAAAGGAAGCTATTAAACGTAAGTTAATTTTTAAATAAGGCTATAACATTTTAGTCTTTATTTCGCTATAGATCTACTAGGCTAGTCTTTAAATTTGCATTGAATGAAAGAGGTTAATTTTTTATTAAAACGATTCCAGGATTTTGGATATAAGGGAGAATGGAAAGAGCAATATTATCATTTGTATGAAAAGTCCTATGAACTGTTAAACAATTCTCTTTATCCTAAAAGAAATATATATATAAAATCTCTTGATGAATTCAATGGCATCATGATGGATCTACCACATAGTCTTGGTCATGAAGAGAAGCTGACATTCAGAAGAAACCAAAAGCATATTATTGACCTACTCTATCAAATAAAAGAAGAGAATAAAAAGATCTTTGTAAGTTTTGGCAGAGAATCAAGAATGAAAGATAAGGTGTGTACTTTTCTTGGTAAAATCAAAATGGATTTTGTGGTTATCGATGAAGAAGAGGTTCCTTATTCTCCTGAAACATTCGTGAAATATGCGAAGGATTGTGAATATGGAATTTTCTTATTTTCCGCAGATCAGGAAATTGGAACTACAGGTAAATTTCAGACCAATTCCAACGTAATGCTTGAACTTGGATATTTTATAGGAAAATCATCCCTAAAAAACCTGATAGCCTTTTATCCAAGCGATAAATTTATTGAAACTGGTTTAAATTTTCAGGGCATATCTTATGAAGAATTTAAACCTAAAGGTGGTTGGAAAATAACTTTGCTTAATCATATGAAAAACTCCGGAATATACGTGGATCACATTCTTGAGGAATAATCAGCTGAACTTATAAAAAATAAAAAAGGCCCTTAACGGGCCTTTTTCTATTCATCAGTTTTCTCAACTTTTTTCTTTTTTACTTTGAAAGTAAGAGTCTCGCTCTTTCCATCATAATCTGCTGTAAGGGTGTCACCTTCCTGAACTTCTCCTTTAAGGATTTCCTCAGCTACAGGATCTTCAAGGTATTTCTGAATAGCCCTGTTCAAAGGACGAGCTCCATATTGAGGGTCGTAGCCTTTTTCTGCAAGAAAATCTTTCGCTTTTTCAGTCAATTCAACAGCGTAGCCAAGAACATTTATTCTTTTGAATACATTGTTCAATGTGATATCAATAATTTTGTGGAGATCTTCTCTACCAAGAGAGTTAAACACGATCACATCATCAAGTCTGTTCAGGAATTCAGGAGAAAATGCCTTTCTAAGAGCATTTTGAATAGTTCCTCTCATCAATTCATCAATATTATCCTGTTTTGCTTTTGTAGCGAAACCGATACCAGCGCCGAAATCTTTTAGATCTCTTGCACCAATGTTCGATGTCATGATGATAATAGTATTCCTGAAATCAACTCTCCTTCCCAGACCGTCTGTCAGGATACCATCATCTAGTACCTGAAGCAATAGGTTGAATACATCAGGGTGTGCTTTTTCGATTTCATCCAGAAGAACAACACTATATGGCTTTCTTCTGATTTTTTCAGTAAGCTGACCACCTTCTTCGTAACCAACGTATCCTGGAGGCGCTCCCACAAGTCTGCTTACGGAGAATTTCTCCATATACTCACTCATATCTATTCTTACAAGAGAATCTTCTTTGTCGAACAAATAAGTTGCAAGTACTTTAGCAAGCTCTGTTTTACCAACGCCTGTAGGACCCAGGAAAATAAATGATCCTATTGGCTTTTTGGGGTCTTTCAATCCTACTCTTGTTCTCTGAATTGCTTTAACTAGCTTCTCAATTGCCTGATCCTGGCCGATAACTTTGCCTTTAAGCTCACCACCCATTCCAAGCAATTTGTTACCTTCATTTTGTGCTACTCTGTTTACAGGAATTCCTGTCATCATAGCAATTACTTCAGCAACATTTTCTTCAGTAACAGAATATCTTTTTTTACGGGTTTCTTCTTCCCATCTTACTTTAGCAGCATCAAGCTGCTCAAGGAATTTCTTCTCCTTATCGCGCAGTTGGGCAGCTTCCTCGTATTTCTGGCTTTTTACAACCTTATTTTTTTCCTTTTTGATATTTTCGATCTGCTCTTCAAGCTTTACGATATCTGCCGGAACATGAATATTATTAATATGCACCCTTGCACCTGCTTCATCCAGGACGTCTATAGCTTTATCTGGTAAAAACCTATCGCTGATATATCTGTCTGATAATTTTACGCAGGCAGCAATCGCTTCGTCAGAATAATTCACATGGTGGTGATCTTCATACTTATCCTTAATGTTAGTCAATATTTCTATTGTCTCTTCAGGAGTAGTTGCATCAACCATTACAATCTGGAACCTTCTTGCA
This sequence comes from Bacteroidota bacterium, assembly GCA_023428135.1. Lineage (GTDB taxonomy): Bacteria > Bacteroidota > Bacteroidia > Cytophagales > Cytophagaceae > Sporocytophaga. The sequence goes on from JAEYZG010000062.1 coordinate 327,204, forward strand.
AGAGCCCCATCTTTTTCAATGTATTGTCTATACTCATCTAAAGTAGTGGCACCTATACATTGTATATCTCCCCTAGCAAGAGCTGGTTTGAACATATTAGATGCGTCTAGCGAACCAGAGGCACCTCCAGCACCGACTATAGTATGAATTTCATCAATAAAGAGAATTACTTCAGGAGATTTTTCCAGCTCATTCATAACGGCTTTCATTCTCTCTTCAAATTGCCCTCTGTATTTAGTTCCTGCAACTAAAGATGCAAGATCCAGAGTAACAACTCTTTTACCGAAAAGTACCCTTGAAACCTTCTTCTGAATAATTCTTAAAGCTAAACCTTCAGCAATTGCAGTTTTACCCACGCCTGGTTCTCCAATAAGAATAGGGTTATTCTTTTTTCTACGGCTTAGTACCTGTGCTACTCTCTCAATTTCTTTCTCTCGTCCCACTATAGGATCGAGTTTATTTTCTTCTGCGAGTTTAGTAAGATCTCTGCCAAAATTATCCAAAACAGGTGTTCTGGATTTTTCCGTGGTTCCCTTGGCCGGCTCTTTGCCAGCACCTGAACCACTTCCTCCGAAGATTCTTGAGCTATCTTCGTCAGAATCGTCTGTATCGCCTGATGCCATAGGATTTTGCTGATGATATTCTAATAATTCTTTGATTACATCATAACTCACTTCAAACTTTTCCAGAATCTGAGTTGCGATATTGTCTTCATCTCTTAATATTGACAGGAGCAGATGCTCTGTCCCTATTAATTCACTTTTAAAAATTTTGGCTTCCAGATAAGTAATTTTTAATACTTTTTCTGATTGCCTTGTAAGGGGAATGTTGGCCAGGTTTTTAACATTGCCTGTAGCAGTACCTTTTGTAGCTTGCTCCACCGCAAGTCTCAACTCTTCAAGAGAAACACCCAGTTTTTTTAACAGGCTGATTGCAACTCCTTCCCCTTCCCTGATCATTCCAAGCAAAAGATGTTCTGCTCCAATATAATCATGGCCTAAACGAAGTGCTTCTTCCCTGCTTAGGGAAATTACTTCTTTAACTCGGTTTGAAAATTTTGCTTCCATATTATAAAGGAGCTATTTAGTAATAGCGTAAATCTAATTTTTTTTTACTATAAATAACCAACTAATTAATATATTTTATTCTTTCTTCTGACTAGAGAACAAACTGATTTTTCCCTTTGTTCGATCCACCTCACTTTTCCCTATTGCAATCCCTTACATATTTATAACATTTATTGCATTATTTCCTTCACAAAATAGTAAATCAATTACGCTCATATTGTTTACAAAATTCCTGCCAAACACTTGTTTATACGTTATCCTGTCAAGTTTGGGATCTTCTGCCTGACTTTTTTTAGGGACAATATGATTCCTCATATCAAAAACACCCTCGTATTCTTTTATATAACTGTTAGAAAAGGAAATATTCTTTTCGATTTGAAATAATTTCAGACAAAGTGTCAGAAAATCAAAATTCATATCAAATAAAGAATTGTGTTTTTTGGAATAAATACCCTCAAAGAACGGCCAATAATACTCAAAATATGGAGCATTTCTATAAGCAGAAACAATTGCCCTTTGATGGACCTGAAGCCATTTTTGGGAATAATCGATTTCTACTTCCGTATAGAGCTTTTTACCTTCATGCTTTACAGGTACAGATAATTCCAAAACCTTGTCTGCCGTTAATATTTTGCAACGATTTCTGTATGTATGCCTTAGATAATTTTCCGAATTTTCAAAAACAACTTCCTTCGCTTTCAATATATTTAAAAAATATTCGATACAGGGAAGGTACTGTAAGTCTAATACTATTCTTTGTGATTCTTGTTGCATCAATGTTCTAAAAATTTAATACAATTTTAAAAATGATTTTAATAAATTTATCCATTCGTATTAATTATCTCCCATAATGTATTCGGTTTTAAAAGTTGTTTTCTATTTTATCCCAAATTCATTGATTTATCTATTCTCTGATTTTTTAAGTTTTGTACTCTATCATATAATTAAATACAGGCGAAATGTTGTATTTCAAAACCTTCAAAATTCATTTCCTGAAAAGTCAGTTAATGAGCTAAAGGTAATATCCAGAAAATTTTATACTAATCTTACTGATACAATGCTGGAGACTCTACTAATTCCCTCTCTTACCAAAGAACAATTAAATAAACAAGTCATTCAAAAAAACATAGAACTTCCTCTCGAATACCTTAGAAAAGGACAGTCTATTTTAGTTCTTACCGGTCACCAATGTAACTGGGAATGGCTACTATTAAGTTCTTCAGTTCTTTCGGAATACGGTGTAGATGCAATCTATCGACCTTTAAAAAGTAAACAATCAGATCTTTTTTTCTTAAAAATGAGGTCAAAATTTGGAGCTAATTTGATTCCAATGAAAGACACTTTAAGGAGCATTATTAAGAAAAAAGACATTATTAGAGGCATTGCAATGGTTGCTGATCAAACACCTCCTGGAGGAGAAATTCAATATTGGACAAAATTTCTAAATCAAGACACACCTTTTTTTGTAGGAGCTGACAAAATAGCACGTAATACCTCCTTTCCTGTATTTTACCTCAGCATGAAAAGAATCAAAAGAGGATATTATGAGACCACTTATGAACTTTTGTCTGAACCTCCATTTCCAGAGGAGAAGTTTTCTCTGGTAGAAAAATACAGCAAAGCCTTGGAAAAGACTATTCAAGAATCTCCCTCAGACTGGCTTTGGTCACATAAACGGTGGAAAAACGTCCGGCTAAAAGACTCTTAATGAAGGTTTCAGTTATAATACTTCCTCAATTTTCCCTAATCCTTCACGCAAAATTTCAGGCTCATCAGTTGTACAATCTACAATAGTAGAAGCCTCTATATTTCCCAAACCTCCATCAATGACAATATCTACAAGTCCTTTAAATCGCTCATAAATTAATTCAGGATCTGTTGAATATTCTATTATTGCATCTTCATCTTTTATTGAAGTTGTAATAATTGGGTTTCCTAATTCCTTTACAATAAGTCTGGGAATAGCATTATCTGGAACTCTTATTCCCACTGTGTTCTTTTTTGTATTAAGAATTTTAGGAACTTTTCCACTCGCATTTAAAATAAATGTAAAAGGACCAGGTAGGGCCTTTTTCATTATTTTAAAAATGTTTGTTGGTAAATTTCTTGTGTATTCGGAAATATGACTTAAATCATAGCATATAAACGAAAGGTTAATTTTCTGAGGGTTAATATTTTTTATTTTACATAGTCTTTCTACGGCTTTTTGATTATGTATATCACAGCCAATACCATAAACGGTGTCAGTTGGATAAATTATAATACCTCCCCTCCGCAAAACCTCTACCACTTCCGCGATTTTATTCATTTGTGGATTTGTAGAGTTTATTTTAATTAATTTGGCTTTCATTGCTTCACTTTTACTATTAACCTTTTTAAATTTATTAAAAATTCACTTTTTAAGTAGAACCTGTTTCCACCCTTTTCTTGTTTCCAAATGAATTGATTATTTTTGAAGACTTATGAGAGATAGAAAGTACAAAATTAAAGTCTTTGCAGTTGTTTTTGCAATTTCATTCGTATGCTTTTCATTTTACGCATACCAGATTTTCTTTACTCCAAATCTGCAATTTAAAAAAGGAGATACTTATTTATTTATTCCGGAAGGGGCTACTTTTCAGACCGTTTCTGACAGCTTAAAAAAGAATGATATTATTGCTGACTATTTATCTTTTGCATTTATATCCAGACTGTTAGGCTACCAGGATACCGTAAAACCAGGTATGTACCGTATCTCTGCCAATATGTCAAATTTAAATGCAGTACGGATGTTAAAAAGAGGAAGACAGGAGCCTACGAAACTGGTTTTTAACACTATTAGGCTGAAACAAGATTTAGCCGAAAAACTTGATAACCAATTATCTCTTTCAAAAGAAGATATTTTGAAATTATTAGGTGATTCAAAATTTGTTTCCCAGTATGGTTTTGACACTACAACAATCCTTACCATGTTTATTCCCAATACATATGAAGTTTATTGGAATATTAAAGGAAAGGATCTTTTTGATAGAATGAAAAAAGAATATGATACTTTTTGGAACGATGAGAGAAAATCTCAGGCTAAAAGTCTTGGATTTACACCAGTCGAGATTACGATTCTGGCATCTATTGTGGAAGCTGAAACTAATAAACAAGATGAAAGATCGATCATTTCAGGAGTGTATATAAACAGGCTAAGACAAGGAATGCCATTACAAGCAGACCCTACTGTTAAATTTGCAGTGGGTGATTTCTCAATTAAGAGAATTTATGATGGGCATCTTGCAATAGATTCTCCCTACAATACATACAAATATACTGGCCTTCCTCCTGGCCCAATAAATCTTCCTTCAACTAAATGTATTGATGCCGTTTTAAATACTGCCAATCATAAATATGTATACTTCTGCGCCAGCGATGATCTTACAGGACATCACAATTTTGCAGAGACATATGAACAACATCAGGTAAATGCAGAAAAATATAGAAGAGCTTTAAATAAACTGAATATTAAATAATGATTGAATATGAAGTTCAGGTAAGGGTCAGATATGCTGAAACTGACAAAATGGGGTATGTTTATTATGGTAATTATGCTGCCTTTTATGAAGTTGCCCGGGTTGAAATGATGCGTCATTTGGGATTAAGCTACAAAAAGTTAGAAGAAAGTGGGATAATGATGCCTGTGTTAGAATATAGAACAAAATTTATAAAACCTGCACTCTATGATGATTTACTCAGGATTAAAGTTTTTATCAAAGAGATTCCGAGGGTCAGGATAAAATTTGAATACGAAACATATAATGAACAGAATATCCTACTCAATATAGGAGAAACAACATTGGTATTTGTGAATTCTGAAACAGGTAAACCGTGTGTAGCTCCTGAGGAATTCGAAAGAAACACAGGTAGTTATTTCCAAAAGGAAAAAATTCAATAAAAAACTCCTTATTTTTTTGGACAAAAAAACAATTTACCTATATTTGCAGTCCCAAATCACAGAGAGATGGCAGAGCGGTCGAATGCGGCGGTCTTGAAAACCGTTGACTGTAACAGGTCCGGGGGTTCGAATCCCTCTCTCTCTGCAAAAAGTGTAAGCCATAAAAGCTTACACTTTTTTTTTTACTTTTTTTTAAATCTTTCAAAGGATCAAGGGATCAATCGGAATTCCTGGGGAGCGATATAATTTTTCCAAGGCCTGATATTTTTCAAGCATAGATATTTGCAAGTCTGAATAGAAAGAAAGTTACATTTCTTACTCCTCTGAAAGCAGATCTAAAAGCTTTGATTTTTGCATTAAAAGATTCAGCGGAAGCATTGGTACTGCGGTTATCAAAGAAGTTTAAAATAGTGGGATAATGAGCTTCAATCGATCTCCTCACGGTGGCAAATGATTTGAATCCTGCTTTATCTACCTTATCATACCATTGAGCCAGTTTAGTGAAGGCTACTCTTTTATCTTTTGTAGTCTGAAATATATTGCCTAACTGAATTGAAAGGTTGCCGTTCCAGCACAAGGTAAAGTCTGAAAAGAATTTCACCTCTGTATATCAGTGATACTGTCCATTTTGAAATTTGCTTTAAAAAGTAAGTATCTGCTGAGGGCCAACAACTGTTTTAAACAAAAAGCGGCTACCCTTATGAGGTAGCCGCTTCTCTTTATTTTCAAGAGAAATAATGTTATTGTTTTATCAATCTCTTAACTGCATTACCTTGCTCAGTTCTGATTTCCAGGAAATAAACTCCTGAAGCAAAATCAGTCAAGTTAACATTGTATTCAGCAGAAGAAGAACCTTTAAATACATTTTCTTCAAGCACTGAAGTACCAAGAGCATTTTTCACAATAATATTAACATTTCCTGCAAATGCATCGCCTAAAGTTACCACGAAGTCAACTCCAGGGTTAGGCATTACATTAACTGAACTACTCAATAGAGCAGATATTCCAGCAGGTGTAACATTTACATTTATTGGATCAGAATCAGTGGTTCCAGCAGGATTAGTTTCATGAAGCACTATATTACCTGAAGTAGATCCAAATTTAACTTTGATAGTTGAATAATCTGCATTATGTTCTACAATCGTAGCACCAGCAGGAAGTGACCATGTATATACAGATCCTACAGGTGCAGCGTCTGTCATATAAGTAGCCTCATCACCAGCAGTTACGGATACAGGGCCGGTAACAGTTTTCTTTGCAGGAATAACACATATATTACCTGCATTAGCCAGAGTGATCACATTCGAAGTTGCAGGAGAACCTGTTGCACATGCAAGGCTAGAAACCATTGTCACTTTTACAGCATCGCCTGGTTTTACTAAACCAGAATAAGTTTGAGCGCTAAGACCTACAGTTATGTTATTTACAGACCAAGTATAAACAGGGCTAGCTCCTCCACCTTGAGATATTAAAGTGAATGTTGCATTTGTACCTGCGTCACAAGCCTTATCAATTGAACTCTCAATTGATACTTTAGCTTCTACAGATGAACTTACTTTTACCAAAGAAGTTGCTGCTGCACTCTGACAGTTTTTGGAATCTGTAACAACTACAGAATAAGTAGTTTCAGTAGTTGGAGCGACTGTAACACTTGAAGTAGTACCCACAACATTTGTCCATTGATAATTGTATGGAGCAGTTCCGCCAGTTACGTCAGCAGTAAGAACTACAGACTGTCCTGTACATACATCTGTAGATGAAGGTGTAAGAGCAACTGAAGGGTTACTATTTACGACAACTTGCTTAGAGGCAGCGTTAGTATTCTGACAATTATTGGCATCTGTCACCACCACTGAATAAATTGTAGTTTCAGTCGGGTTCAAAGCAGATCCAGCATCAGAAGGTTTATTTCCTGCTGAAGATGTCCATGCATAAGTATATGGAGCCATGCCGCCAGTTACAACCGCATTTACATTCACTGATCCACCATTACAAATTTCAGCACCAGATGTATTCACAGCAACTTCAGGTAGAGTATTAACTGTTACAGTTGTTGCTCCAGAAGTAACAGGAGAACCTGTGGCACAAGCAATGCTTGAAGTCATTTTTACTGTTACCTGGGCATTATTTGATAGTGTTGAAGAAGTAAATTCTGCACCGTTTACGCCTGCTGTAACTTTATTTCCGTTAACAAACCACTCATATGTAGGCACACCACCATTTTGGTTGGATGCAGTAAGAGTAACTGGAGTACCTTCACACACTGCGACAGTAGTCGGAGTTATAGTTACTGTTGCAGCACCACCGTTAGTTACATTAACCAGAGCACTTTTCTTATCACTTGAACAACCATTTGCATCAGATACAGTCACGAAATATGTTGAGGTAACAGAAGGTGATGCAGTTGCTTTGTCATTATTGATAACTAATGAGGGAGCTGAATCCCATGCATAAGAATATGGAGCAGTTCCTCCGGTTACACTTGTAGTCAATAAAGCTGATCCGCCAGAACAAATGTCAGAAGCTGCAGGAGTAACAGTTAATACAGGTTTTGCATTCACTGTGATTACTTTCTGAACAGCAACGTTTGAACAGTTATTAGCATCTTTAACAACCAAAGAATATGTTGTTGTTACTGTTGGTGTAACAGTTGGAATAGGGCCTGTTGGCACAGTACCTGAACTAGCAGTCCAAGTATAAACATAAGGCTGAGTTCCACCGCTCACAGTTGGGAAAAGATCAACAGATCCACCAGCACAAACAGATGAAACCTCAGGGAAAGAAACCGTTGGTGTTGCATTTCTGGTAATTACTACATCGTCGAAGTTAGTACCGCAAGTATTAGCAATTGTCCATCTTAATGTTACGCTTTGTCCAGCAGTCAAATTTTCAATTACTGAAGTAGCAGAAGTTGGAGTTTTGATAGTTGCAGAAGACGTTCCTACAATAGACCAGGTTCCGGTTCCAACAGTTGGAGTGTTTCCAGCAAGAGTTACTGATGCGTCACAAGTAGACTGATCAGCACCGGCATTTGGAGCTGTTGGTTGAGGACAATCTCCGCTTCCTGTTACTTTGAAAGTATAAGGATTAACAGAAGAATTGTTTCCAATATTGATTATTGCATTTTTAGCACCAGAAGCTGTTGGCTTAAATGTCACAGTAAATGTAGTTGTAAGAACAGTACCAGTAGAAGGGTGTAATTTAGTTACAACCGGCTGAGTAACTGAAAAGTCAGCTGCGTCAGTCCCAGTTATTGACACAACAGGGTTACCAGACAATCTCAAAGTATCGTCACCTGTACTTGTAATGGTGAAAGTAACAGGAGTCGTAGCAGTGTTTAGTAAAGAAGTACCGAAGTCATATGCAGCAGAAGCAGCGTTATAAATTGTTGCTCCTTGCTTAACTGTCAGTGCAGAGGATTTAGCAGTACCATTCAAATAGAACACATAAGTTGCCTCATCAGCATCATTGCTTTTTATTGTTATAGATGCAGATCTAGCTCCACCAGCTGTTGGCTTGAAAACTACCACAAAGTTACTTGCGCCGAATGCTCCGATAGTCGTAGAATATGTTGGAGCTTTTCTAATAACAAAATCAGATGGATTTGCACCTGCAACTACAAGATCAGAAGGAGCAGTCAGAAGCAAATCTGCTGAACCATTATTTTTAATACTGAAAGTCATTACAGTACTATCTCCTATCGTAGCTGTACCCATATTAAAGGATGCAGTATTAAGGATAGATGTATTGCTAGGAAGAGTTAAGGCCTTAACATTAATTTCAGGTCTTGCATCAGCATATTTCAGATTATCAAAAAGGTAAGTTCTTTGAGCTACGGTTGTCGTTGTTCCAGACTGAGATCCAGTTGGATCAACTAAGATATCAATAAATGCAACATCAGCAGAATTTACAACGTCAGAATGATCGAAGGATAAATTCACCCAAGTATTAGCTGCTCCACCTTTTACTGTCACATCGCTAATAGAGGTTCCATTAGCCTTTTTAAGTGACATCGTAAATTCAGTATTTGCATTTGGAGAATAAACCATAACATCAATAATAGTTTTACCAAGACCTAAGTCAAAGTTTCCAGGGCATCCACTGAATCTTACTGAAGTACCACTAGCAATTCCTGTGTTTCTTACAAACTGACCTGTATTAATGCTTGTATTAATACCAGTAGTAGATGGATTCGGGTATATTGTATTAAATGTTCCAGGAAATACGATTTCAGCATATCTGTTAAAATCAAAATCATTTAACACTTTAGAAGCTGGAATTCCTGCAATACAAGGCAATTCAGACTCATATCTGATATCATCAATGTAGTAAGTTTGAGTTCCTTTGGTTGCTTTCGGATCAAAGAAAATATCAAAACCAAATGTAGAAGCAGTATCTGCTGCTGCAATTTTGGATAAGTCGAAATAAACCCTATGCCACTGATTAGCGAATACTGTTTTTGCAGAATCAACTGCAGCATCATCCGGATAAGTATCAGTATCAGCTCCATCAGGTTTCTTAGCTGCAAATTGAATTGTAGCGCCTGCTGCTGTAGAATAGACTAACATGCTAATTATTTTCTTGCTGTTAAGTCTGAATTTGTTCCCACAAACATTATATCTAATTCCATCACTATACTCTCCAGCATCTCCACTCTTGTTAAACCTTCCAACTGTTGAAGATGGATTTCCAGTTAAATTTGGATTTGCTACAGGTCCTACATAAGATGGCACATCATAATCAAGCGTAGAATTGTTGTGTATTTCAAAACCTTGAAGAACTCCACTTTGGGGAAGATCAGATAGACAAGGTGCAACTTCAAGTCTTATATCATCCAGATAATATGTCTTCGCACCGCTCAGGGCTTTAGGATCGAAAAATATTTCAAAATAAGTAATTCCTGTTTTACCAGCAGCAGGTCCCATGTTAAAGTATAATCTTTCCCATTTATTTGCCTGAGTTGTGTTAACTATGGCAGTGGCAGTTGAAGGATAGGTAGTAGTATTAGCTATATCAGCAGCTGTTTTCAAGTTCATTTGAACTGGAACTCCTACAGCTGGAGAATATACTAGTGCGCTTACAACAAATTTACTTGCAGTAATATTTATTGATCCGGAGCACAGTTTATATTGAATTCCATCGTACTCACCTGTAGCAGGTCTATCATACTTAGCAACATTATAACTTGAATTAGTAGCATCCAGGAATTGATTAGCTGCTATAGTCATGTTTGATTTAGCATACCCCAATGTGGAATTTGAAGCATTCCCATCATAATCCTGATACACTTCATTTTCTGATAATGCTGTCGAACACGTCGCAACTTTTGAGCTTAAATTTATTAAATAAGCCCCGTTTGTTGCATCATTATTGTTAATTGTTACACTGCCAGCAGGATTTGAGGCTGTTGCAGCAGTTACTCTTATCCAAAAATAAGCAGAATCATTTATTGCAATTGTAGTTGGAGCTCCAATAACTGTGTAACCAGTACCAGTAGCCACGATACCAGGAGATTCAATATTTAGAGGTGCATCACCTGTATTTTTGATCTTAATCCTTTTACTATTAATGGAACTTGTGGCTGATGTTCCCATATTATATGTTCCACCATTAGCAATCGGGCCAGATTCTGTAAATACAGAAATTTTCGGAGAGGTTGCTGTATTCGTTCCTGTACCAGTGATAGTAAAGGTATAAGGATTTTCATCCGGATCAGTGCTTGCGATTGAGATATTGGCAGTTTTAATACCAGTTGCTCCACCAGGAGTAAAAGTTATAGTAAAAGTAACACTTTGGTTTCCTCCTAAAGAAGGTGTAACAGAAGCTTGATTTATTGTAAATAAAGCTGCATCAGTACCTGATTTTTGAATGATTGGGTTTCCGTTCAATGCTAAAGGCTGAAATCCTTTATTTTCTAAAGTAAAGGTAACAGTCTTAGTGCCTGATTTTATAACATTCTGAAAGTCATAAGTTCCACCTGTTAAAACATCAGAAGCTGTAGTTTTAACATTTAGGTCTGGCAAAGAAGTAGTACCCACTTTCCAAGTGTTACCAGTCATCATGAATAGAGACAAGCAACGAAGTGTATTTCCGAAATAACCAGAAAGAGTAGCATTTTGAATTGGGTCTTTTACATTTTTAACCTCTGTATACATAGCATCCATTAATGTCTGATTGGTTGTAGCCATTACAGGAAGTGCGAATGTTGAAGTAAAAGTTGCGTTATGCTGATTCCCACTGTATAAATTTCCATTTTGATAAAGTGGAGCTCTTACACCGGAAGCCCCCATTACTGCGACAACCTTAGTTGTAATTTTATCACAGATTGCTTTTGCAGAAGAAGCTTCAGTTGGTCCATTCCAAAGGAAGTCCTGAGCCATCCGCCATGGATTACGGCATGCATCATAACCATAACCAGCAGTAGGAGGAAATCCTAACCCCCCGGCGTTACAAGTATTCATTTCTCCGCTTTGTGTACTCCAGTCAGAAATAAGACCTGTTGTAGCATTGGCGTTTGCATTGATAAGATTATAACCACCATTTACCGCTGTGTTCCAGAAAGATGCATCAGCTAGTTTAGCAAATTCACGGTAATAAGCTGGTGACTGATAAGAAGGGTTTCTACAAGGATCACCAAATCCCCAGCCATCTCCATTGATCGCAACTCCTTGAGCATTAACCTCAAATTGTTTGATTTTTGAAATGAGGTTATTTGCCTCAGTAAGATATTTATATGGAGCGGTTGCATTTGGCCACTGAGTATGAGCAATTAAAAGTGCAAAAGCAGCATCCAACTCTGCATCTGTAGCTCCATTGTTTCCTGAATTAGGACCATTACATCCTTCAATTCTCCAGTGCATAATTCCATTTCCATTAGAAAACTTTTTATAGTATTTCCAAAGACCATCAAATAAAGCTTTGTCAGCTGCATAGGCAGAAAGAACCATACCATATGCTATACCTTCCGATACAGTTCTTTGAGGTTCATCAAACTTAACTCTAATTGACCCGTCACCACAAACTTCAGTGTAATTAGCCTTCCATTCAAGATAAGCATTTGCCGCATCTGTTGATTTTCCGTAAGCTCCGGATGTCGGCAGATTTTGAGGCATAATACCATAAGCGTATTTTGTATTCGCTCCAAATGGTACAACCGCCCCTGCTGGTGTATTAATCTGTGCTATCGCTCCAATGGAGAAAAAGCAGCAAATCAAAAACACCCATAGTCTGAGACTGTATTGTTTTATCATAGTTTAGTTATAAAAGATTTAATTTTTGCATTTTTTATCTAAAAAATTGACTACAAATTAAGAAAGATCCGAATGGAAGACAAATAAATTATACAAATTGGCAAAAAAATCCAACCTCCATTATTCACTCAAAAATGAGAAGCTGAGTGTAGCACTTGAATTTCGGAAGCTTTCGGGAAACACATTCTAAAGAGTCCAAAAATATTCAAAGAAAAGTCCAATTAAGTTCTATCTTAAAGCATATAATACCCTGAATTATATCTTAATTTTCATTTTTTTTTCAAAAACTTTAACAAAATAGCTGTTCACGGGTAGTTGTACCAAACAAATCAGAACTACTATGCCATTCAGCTACAAAAACAAAAAAGGAATTACCTACTATCTTCATTTAAGAGGACCAGCAAAACAAGAGGGTAAAGGTAAACTTTATTTTTTCTCCAAAAGCCAGGGAACTGATGTCATCGAAGACATGCCCGATGGCTATACAATTATTGAAAATGAAAAAACAGGATTACCTATTTTGAAAAGGAAATAGGCTCTTGAGAAAGAATTATATTCCCCTTCTCATTGTTTTTTAAACGGAGGAATATAATTATGGGAATTGTTAAATTTAATAAATCCAGGGTTCCCGGTTTCACAAACGCATTGGAAGACTTTTTCGGAAGAGATGTCTCCGATTTTCTCGGCACTTCAGCTGATGTTGTACCAGCTGTAAATGTGAAAGAGGAAGATAAAGGATTTCATGTGGATGTGGCTGCTCCTGGTATGGAAAAGGGTGACTTTAAGGTTAATATCGATAATGACACTTTAACCATTTCTGCTGAAAAAGAGATAAGTGAAGAAGAAACGAATGAAAAATATAGTCGAAAAGAATTCAGCTATTCAAGTTTTTCAAGATCTTTTGTACTACCTAAAACGGCAGATAAAAATAAGGTGGAAGCAAGGTATGAAAATGGAATTTTGGCATTATTTATTCCTAAAATAGCCGAAAAGGATATAAAAAATGTAAAATCTATCGAAATTAAGTAAGGTCAGGGCAAATACCCTGACTTTTTAATTTAATCTCGTTTTTTCTACTTTTACACCATGCTTTCCGAATCTTTCTTTGAAAATGTCTTTGAAGTTGTAAAGCTCATTCCTAAAGGAAAAGTGACTTCCTATGGAGCAATTGCAAAGTACCTTGGTATAAAATCAGGTGCCAGAATGGTGGGGTGGGCCTTAAATGCCTCACTCATTCAAAATAATATTCCGGCACATCGTGTTGTAAATAGGTCCGGTTTACTTACTGGAAAAATGCACTTCTCCCCTCCTACATTAATGCAGGAAAAACTTGAGATGGAGGGAATTCAAGTTATCGATGACAAGATTAAAGATTTTAAATCAGTATTTTGGGATCCCTCAATTGAAATGCTTTAAAATTATATGATTACTTTTTCTTCCTCTTTGAAAGGATATGAAATAAAATAGAGCCCAAGGAAACAGATTAATCCATTCAAAATAAGAGTTTCAAACGAAAATTTATATCCCCACAATAAAGTATCTGAGTTATAACTTATAAGTAGGGTAATAAACGGACTCAGAACACAAATAAGAGGAACTAAAGTATCTTTCACCTTTCTTTTGGTTAATATTCCAAAGCTGAACAATCCTAAAAGAGGTCCATAAGTATAACTGGCTGCCGACAATACTGCATCAATTACAGAAGCCTGTTTTAATTCCTTAAAAATCAAAATAATAATCAAGAACGCAAGTGAAAATCCCACATGAACAATAGTTTTCTGCTTTGCTTTAACTTCTTCCGGTTTATTTTTAAAATCAAGGAAATCTATACAAAAGGACGTTGTTAAAGCAGCTAGCGCAGAGTCTGAACTGGCATAAGATGAAGCGATTATACCAAGAAGAAAAAACACTGCAGCCAAAGTACCAAATTCATTCATTGCCAAAAAAGGATATGCCTTATCGGCCCCTGCAGGAAGTAAAATTCCCTTCTGTGTAGAATAGATATAAAGCAATGCACCCAACATCAAAAACATATAGTTTACAATAGCCATTATTATAGAAAAAGAAAACATATTTTTCTGTGCCTCCTTTATGTTTTTGCAGGTCAGGTTTTTCTGCATCAAATCCTGATCAAGACCAGTCATTGCAACAGCAATAAAAATTCCTGCAATGAATTGCTTAAAGAAGTATTTATCACTTTTAATATCATCAAAAAAGAAGACTTTAGAATAATCAGTGCTTTGGATCATTGTAAACATTTTAGGCACAGATAAACCTAAATGCTGGGAAATCAGCACTAAACTTATTCCAACTGCTCCAACCAGGAATAGAGTCTGGAAGCTGTCAGTCCAAATAATGGTTTTTACCCCTCCTTTGAAAGTGTAGATCCAGATTAGAACAATAGTGATAAGTACCGTCAAAAAAAACGGCACATTGAGTTTATCAAATAAGAACAACTGCAGTACCATAGCAGCCAGAAATAGTCTCAAAGAAGATCCTATTGTGCGAGAAAGTAAAAAGAAAAAAGATCCGGTTTTATACGCCCAGAATCCGAATCGTTGTTCAAGATAAGTATATATACTTATAAGATTCAGGCGATAGTATAATGGCATTAGGACAGTGGCAATGATAAAATATCCAACCAGGTGACCCAGGATAATCTGAAAGTAAGAAAAAGCTTTCAATTCCCCAGCCTGATTAACCAGACCAACAGCACCCGGAACCGAAATGAACGTTACTCCACTGATTGATGTTCCTATCATTCCGAAAGCCACTAAATACCATGGCGATTTCCGATCAGCAGTAAAAAAAGTTTTAGTGTCTGCATTTTTGCTTGTAAAATAAGCAATTATCAATAATGCGCTGAAATAGACTGCTATAATAGTGATAATCAGAGAAGGAGACATATTTTATCAATAAATAAGCGATAAAATTGTTTATTTTTTTTTAAATTTGCTAAAATGTCAATCACATATATGACCACAATTTCTAACATGCGTCCGTTTCACGAAGAAGAAATTGAAGTTCTAGAGCTTGAAAAAACTTCAGAAAATTTTGATTTGGTTGTTTTTAATGATGATGTGAATACTTTTGATCATGTCATTAATACCCTAATTGAAATATGTGAACACTCCTCAGAGCAAGCAGAACAATGCACTCTTATTATTCACTACAAGGGCAAATGCACTGTAAAATCAGGAAATTTTGAGAAGCTCATACCAATGAGGCAAGCTATCTGCAATAGAGGAATTTCTGCAGAAATACTTTAGTTTTTAGGCTTTATTCGGAAATTATTTCTCTGAAAAACGGGTTGAACCTAAAAAATTAGATTAAAGTATTATGATATACCCCTCAAAGCTGATTGAAGACGCCGTTAATGAAGTTTCAAAACTACCTGGCATTGGGAAGAAAACAGCATTCAGGCTGGTATTGCATTTATTAAAAGAGCAAAGTACTGCTACCGAATCTCTTAGTTCTGCTTTGCTGACCCTTAGAAAAAACATTACCTATTGTAAAGCATGCCATAACATTGCAGATGATTACCTGTGTAATGTCTGCAATAATCCAAGAAGAGATCCTTCCATACTGTGTATTGTTGAAGACACCAGAGATGTTATGGCAATCGAAAATACACACCAGTACAATGGAATGTATCATGTACTCGGAGGTATAATTTCTCCACTTCAGGGTATAGGTCCCGGTGACTTAAAAATTGATGCCTTAACTCGCAGAATACCAGGTTCGGAAATCAAAGAAGTGATATTAGCTCTTAGTCCGACTATGGAAGGTGACACTACTGCTTTTTACATCACAAAAAAAATTAAGGATTTTAACGTGAAAATAAGTACCATTTCAAGGGGAATTCCCGTTGGAGGAGAATTAGAGTACACCGATGAAATAACTCTTGGAAGAAGTATTACAGCACGAACAACGTACGAACATTAAAATCCTTGAAAAAACTTTCCATCATTATCGTCAATTATAATGTCTGCTTTTTTTTAGAACAGACTTTGATAAGCGTTAAAAAAGCACTTACCGGAATAGACGGTGAAGTTTGGATCGTTGACAATAACTCTGCAGACAACTCTGTCGAGATGGTTAAAGATAAATTTCCAGACTTCAATCTAATTGAAAATAAGGTTAATTACGGTTTTTCAAAAGCCAACAATCAGGCTATCAGACAAGCTAATGGAGAATATATTTTATTGCTGAATCCTGACACAGTTGTTGAGGAAAATACATTTGAAAAATGTATTTCTTTTCTAGACAGTCATCCTGATGGTGGTGGTTTGGGAGTACAAATGCTGGATGGTAGAGGGAATTTTCTTCCTGAATCAAAAAGAGGATTACCAACTCCATGGATAGCATTTTACAAAATGTTCGGCTTATCTTTTCTTTTCCCTAAATCTAAAAAATTTGGTAAATACCACCTCACTTATTTGGATAAAGATAAAATCCATGAAGTGGAGGTTCTCAGTGGCGCCTTTATGATTATCCGCAAATCTGTGCTCGATAAAATCGGCTTACTAGATGAGGATTATTTCATGTATGGAGAAGACATAGACCTCTCCTACAGGATTCTTAAAGGCGGGTATAAAAATTATTACTATCCGGAAACACGGATTATCCACTATAAAGGAGAAAGCACAAAAAAAACCAGTATTAACTACGTGTTTATCTTTTATAAGGCAATGATAATTTTTGCCCAAAAACATTTTCCCGACAACAAGGCAGGTTCATTTTCATTCTTAATTAAAATTGCAATTTACCTGAGGGCAATTTTATCTATATCATCAAGATTTATACAAAAATGCTCTATTCCTTTTGCTGAAGCATCATTAATATATACAGGAATGTATTTATTAAAATCATATTGGGAAAATAATCATAAATATGTTCGTATGCCATATCCTCCTGTATATATGGAACTTGTAGTGCCTATATATATTGGAATATGGTTAATTAGTATATATTTCTTTGGTGGTTACCGCAAACTTTTTCAACCTAGAAAAATAATTCAGGGGGCTTTAATAGGAACATTAATTATTTCAGCTGTAAGTAACTTTTTTGATGACTATCGATTTTCAAAAGCTCTAATTGTACTAGGAGGAATACTGACAATCGCTTGTAGTTTCTTAATCCGTTTAGCTATTAACTTCATTAAATCAAAGAAACTTCTCGCAGACGAAATCTCGAATAAAAAAGTACTTATTGCAGGACGAGAAGAAGAATGTTTACGCGTAATCAGAACATTAAATACCCAGGATTATAATCTTGAGATTCTAGGTTTTGTAAGTCCTGATAAAAGAACAAATAAAGATTACTGGCTTGGCAATATTGATAGATTAGAGGAAATATGTCTGCTATACAAACCTCATGAAATCATATTCTGTTCCAAGGGGCTTGACACATCACAGATTATTGAATGGATGCTTGCACATGGTGAAGATATACCAGAATATAAAATTGTACCGGATGAAAGTAACTTTGTTATAGGAAGCAACTCTTCCAATGCCCCAGGTTCATTTTATACTCTTGATATCAAGCTTAATAAAACCGATGGTGAAAAGGCAAAAACTAAAAGAATATTTGACACTTTAATTGCACTATTCTTTTTAATATCTTTTCCAATATTGATTTTTCTGGTAAAAAATCCTGGAAAATTTTTAAGAAACATCTTTAATGTTATAAGTGGGAAGATATCCTGGGTTGGACTTGAAAATAATTCTAATAAAGACGTACATCAGGTGAAAAATGGTATAATTAATCCTATCACAGGAATATCCAGCGAATCCCTTGATGAAGAGACTGTTAAAAGACTTAATTATTTATATTCCAGGGATTATACCCCGATGAACGATATACAGCTTATTTTCAGATCTCTCAGAAATCTGGGGACTTAGTAAGGAAATGTCCATTGATAGCAGTTTATTACTTTGTTTTTGTAATAATCCTGAATCAGGATATCTGGATTGAATTTAAGCAAATCAAATATAGAATCATCTTTTGAGAAAAAGTGTAATTTATAATTATACTCCTTAAGATCTTCAGCTATTCTTTTTTGCAAAAGTTTATCATCTTCCTGAATGAAAACTTTCAATTTATTTCCTTGAATTACCATAATATTCTAAAAAGTTTAATATTTATTAATACCTCTCTTAGAAGTAATTTTAAAACGTTTTTTTTTGATGATTTGTTTTGAAATTGCTAGGGAAAATGTATCTGAAATTTCACCTAATTTAAGTCTCCGGAAAAATCCGGAAAAGAATCAATTGAATACTAAGTATAAAAACATTTGGGGAGCTCTTATCATTTTTGTTGGAGCTATTTGTTTCTCTTCAAAGGCAGTAATAGTTAAATTAGCTTATAATTTCAACATAGATTCAGTTTCTCTTCTTGCCTTACGCATGTTGTTTTCTCTTCCATTTTTTTTGGGAGCATTTGCTTATTCAAGTCTGAAAGAAAAACCCAGCCCTATTGAAAAAAACGACTGGCTTTTTCTGATTGTTTTGGGACTTATGGGCTATTACCTGGCTAGTTACTTTGATTTTAAAGGACTTGAATTCATCACTGCTAGTCTTGAGCGGCTTATCCTATTTATTTATCCTACCCTGGTAGTGCTTTTATCAGCTGCTATATATAAAAAGAAAATCACACGCAATGAAATAATTGCTTTGCTACTGACATATAGTGGTATAGCCGTTGTATTTTTAAATGATTTAAAATTTGATCAAAAAAATGTAATTACCGGAGGGCTTCTCATTTTTGGAAGTGCGCTCACCTATTCATTTTACCTTGTAGGAAGTGGAAAACTTATCCCTAAAATCGGCGCTGTCAGGTATAATTCTATTTCAATGATTGTCTCAACATTGATCGTGCTGATACATTATCTGTTGAGTGCAGAAGATAGTTTGTTTCACTATGATTGGCAGGTATATGCTCTTAGTGTATTCATGGCTATTGTTGCAACTGTCATTCCAAGTTTTCTTCTAGCCGAGGGAATCAGACTAATAGGAGCAGGTAAAGCATCGATCATAGGCAGTGTCGGTCCCGTTTCCACGATTATTCTTGCAAATATTTTTTTGAAAGAAGAAATTACACTACTTCAGATTCTAGGAACTGTCTTTGTACTTGCGGGTGTTTTACTGGTTAGCAAAAGTAAATAAAGGATTACTTAAATAACTCCTTAAATTCATTAAAAGACTTTCTATGTTGAATGCTCACACCTGAACGTGTTGTGATATCATCATAGTAGTAATAATAATAGCTTTGATAAGTAGTACTGAAAAACTTCAGATTAACGCTTCCTGAACTATTCAGCCTATAAACAACTGTATAATCTCCCAGGAACTGGCCTGAATTCGGCACATTGCCCACATTAACATTCCCTCCTGCCGTAATTGTAATCCTTTCACTAATCTGCCTACTCGCTTTAAACTGCAAACTTTGTGCAAGTCCAGGATTATCAGGGGAAAGTGCTTCTATATTTACATCAATATCAAAGCCTGCTATTGATTCGGGTGCAATTTTATTCAGCTCCGAATTAAGAATCTGACTTACACTTTGGTTTGCTTGCTCCATTGCTATACCTCCTCCAGAATTAACATATCCTGCACCTTCAGGGAAAAATCTGTTCAATACAATCAATCCAAATACCTGCCTCTGCAATTGTTGCTGATCATTGTTAATTTCATTAATTCTTTGTGAAATAATATTACCAAGGAAAGGATCATTACTCTCCGGCATTTCAATCTGAAAACTCAATTCAGGTTCTGCAAGCTCTCCTGTAACATTAAGTTTTACAGTTACAGGATGGTTTCTTTTTGATGATCTTATAAACTCGTCATTTAATGCAGTCGTATAATTGCTTATCAGGTCATATCTGGATGCTTTTGTAGTATAACTTGCCTTGACATTCAAAAGTCCTTCCATAATATCTCCATTCCAGGATAGCCTGCTGCCTTTCTCAATTATAAAATCTTTTTTTACAAGACTGGCAAAAGTGAAAGTGTAGCTACCTTCCCTTATTTGATAAGAACCATACAATTCAGGCACATTTTCCTGATCTACCTTTACTTCAAATCTTCCGGAGCCGCTGGCTGATATTTTATCTCCATTAGTTGGATCGACAATAATATTTATCTGAGCATCTTTGGTAATCGCAAGATTACCTGTAAACTTAAACCGTGAAAGATTTATAGGAACTCCGTGAAATACATCTTCTGCGGTGTCAGATTTGTCCTCTTCTCCCACGAAGATGATATAACTTGGTGTTTTAAATTCAGCATTAGATGTTTGAAGAGGGATGTTAATTGTAGATTTCGGTCTTGTGGTAAGTTTAAGATTAATCGCAAGGTCATTTGCAGGTCCTTTAAGTTCCATATTAATATCAGCAAAGAGAACTCCGTAAAAGCCCGCCTGATTCACTTTTTCAGTGTTCATCACCTGAAAATTCATTGCCTCCAGAGAAAGATTAATATCAAAGTTTTTAAAATAATTATGAAGAATATATCCGTCGACACGCGCTTTATTCCCTTCAAAGTCCCTGAAATCAAGATCATCAAAGATAATTTTGTTATTATTAAATGTTATATATTGGTTAGCTATTACATATTTACTTTGAGTAAAATGGAGCCCCAAAACATTTCTATCTTCAAAAGCTATTTTTCCTTTCACATCAGGGCGCAGAAGTTTCCCTTTTAAAGCCATTTTCCCTGACATATAACCATGCATAGCGAATAAATAATTCTTTAAAAACGGTTCAAAAAAATGTAAGCTCAATTTTGGTATGTCGACATTTACATTTCCCACAGCTTCGTTTATCTGTGTTACCTTATCTACATATCCATGTACATAAGCGTTATTCTCTTTACCTGATAGGCTAAAATTTAATGAATGTCTTTCTTTGCCAATTGGAGCAGCTACCAACGCTAATCTTCCTGCAGGTGTATTTCCAACAATAAGACTGTCAATAATCAAATCTATATTAAAGGCTGGTGACGTAAAAAGCCCTTTAACTTGAAGCCCTCCATTCAAAGAGCCTTTTATCACATACTTATTTAATGGAGTAAAATACAGTATTGGTTCAAGCTTAAGGTTCCATAATTGAGCCTGAAGCTCACCCTCACCCAGCAAATCCTGTGAATGTATCTTTACCTTTTGCGATCCCTGAGAAAGCAAAATATTTTGTATAGCAAGACTTTTTTGATAGTACATAATACTTGTATTACCTTCTGATCTCCACTCTTCTCCTTTTAATTTGAGATCAAGGTCCTGAATATTCAAATTCATGGTATCTCCAGGAAAAGTAAGTGTTCCCGCCATATTAAGAGCTGAATTAGATTGATTTTCATAAAGGTTCAAAACGAATGAAGTGGTATTACCCCTAAACTCACCTCTGATTGAGGGACTGCTTAAGTATATACCATTTGGTAGTTCCATCCTATCTCCCAAAAGTTCAAATCTAAGACCATCAAATCCTCCCTCTGAATTAATTGTCAAATTTTCTAAAGAGTATTTACTATAATTAAGGCGTTCTGCGAATCCACTTAATACTCCAGTTTTGTTAAAAAAATCAAAGATCCCATCTACCCTAATGTTATTAGCAGAAACTCCTGTTTGGAACATTGAAATCAATGATGTAACCTGTTTGGCAGATATATTTACCTCAATATTTTCAGAATCATAATTTTTATCACTTTTCTTTTCCTTTAAATAAGCGCTACTTAAAAGCTCAGGTAACTCAGATAGTACAAATCTTCCTTCCGCTACAGCATCAATGTTGTCTAAATGCAATGAAAGCCTCCGGTAAACATTGTCCCCTTTGCATTTTGCTATGACTGTATCTGAGCGGTATTCAGATTGAGTATTTTTTGCATAGAAATTTACAATCCTCACTTCTGCATTAAGGTTATCGAGCTTTGACGCTGCAACGACTGCATTAAGATCCCCGCCAACATAAGTCTTGTGCAAACTTTCATCTAATAAAGAAAGATCAAGTTCATCCAACGTTCCTTTAATTTTGTATTTGTTTTGATTGAGATCCAGATCAGCCCATAGATCCGCATGAAGATAATTTCCAGCAGACTGCAATTGAAACCTTCCTTTATTTTCAATTAAAGACCCAACCACTGAGAGATTAGTCAAAGTCCTTTTATTGTACTCAAGTTTTTTGATATCAGATTCCAGATAGGATAAATTGTCATTTTCAAAATTAAAAATCGCACTGGCTGATAATCTTCCGAATGCTTCCAGCCCTTTTATAAGTCTGGAAACATGAATATCAAGGCCAGACAAGCTTCCAGATGCACTCTGAAACTTCAAATTTTGATTAGAAATAACATTTACATTTCCATTGACATCACCAGCTTCAGTTATTGCCAGCCCCTGAAATTTAAGATTTTTTAATGCCCCCTTTAAACTGCCCTTGACATGAGATTGCCCCAATTCATCAAGATTGACATTGGGAATTTTGGGCGCATTGACAAAAGAAAGAAACCAGGGAACATCAAGATTCAGACTATGAATTTCTGCATCAATTGTAGATTGTTTAAGGCTTGGTAAGCCATAGAAAGAAAGATTTCCTTTGAAATAATTTGAAGAATCAAAGCCTATGAATGCATTATTAAAAGTGAAACCAGACAAATAACCATTAATATTGCCATTAATAAAGATTTCCTTTTTTCTTTTATCCATGATAGAATATAAATCAGGATAGAAGTAATGAATGTCATCAAGTGAAATTTTATCTTCGTTAAAAGTAGTTGTGGTAAAAATCCCTGAGGTTGAATCCGACATATGCTCAACCGAAGGGAATTTGAGCACTAAATTTCCATTAAACTCAGACCTCTCAGTCATAAACTTTTGAATACCAACATTCATTAGATCTCCTGGCATTTCTAGTTTTCCACTTAAGCTTTTTACCAAAAAACCATCAGAGTTTTTTAAATACAAATCATTGAGAGAAAGAAACAATGAATCTCCTGTCATTGTAAAGCTATTCAGCATACCATCAACTGCTGTATTAAAATGATTCACATCAAAACCATTTGCAGTTAAAGGGAAGCTATGATTATTATAAATAAACCTTGAATTACTGACATTCAGATCAGATAACTGAATATATATTGTCTCTGAATTTTCTCGTGTAGCATCACGTTGTTCTTGTCCACCTTTAGTTATCAGGTCTAGCTTGAAAAATAGCCCATCGATCTTTGATCCTCTTACTATTAATTTTTTAGAAGAGACTGGTACATCGTCGAATTCCAGTTTGGCAGATTTTAAGTAATAAGAAAACACAACCCCCGAATAAAAATCGTCATAGATCATGCGTAATGTCTGAAGGTTCGCTTGCTTAAGGTTAAAGCCAAAAGTTTGAGCACTTGAAGTATCGTTTTTAAATGCATCAAGCAGAAATTGATAATTAAATATCGTACTGTTCGAATTTCTTTTAATATTCATGACCGCATTATCTGCTGAAGCATAATTAATCTCAACAGATCTATTCAGAAGTTTTAATAAACTAAGTCTTCCTTTGATTTGCTCAGCAAAGATCAGAGTATCGTTGTTTTGATCTTCTATAAAAACATTCTTCAAAACAATTCTCCCTGTAAGTTCCGGATAAACCTTTTCTACAGACGCTTTTACACCTGTCTTCTTTGAGAAATTAACAGATAATTTATTTGCTAAAACATGTTGAACAATGGGTAATCTTAAGGATATGGCTATGAGAAAAAATAAAATAACTAAAGCCCCAAAGAAAAACAGTGAGCCTTTAACAAATAATAAGAAGAATTTCTTTAGAGATTTAATAGTGATAATAGCATTAGTACATTATACTAATAAAAATAAACAGCAGATTGTTTAATGATGGCTACGAATTAAAAAGGCAAATCCAGCAGAAGAGTTATTCTACTGGATTTGCCTTTTAGTGATTGTCATGCTTAAGAAGGAAATTCCTGAAAAATTTCAGTTACATCTTTAGCAAGTTCTTTTTCCACCTTTTTAGGTTTGATTTCTCTCTCGTCAGACCACCCTCTCCAAACCAGCTTTTTGGTTTCTCTGTCTATGATATCTACAACCAATGTACCTTCAGTATAGGTATAGTCATAGTAGTCATAGGCAAAAGGATAAGAATAATAATATCCGGGGTAAAGTGCGTAATATCCAGGATAATAGAAGTTGTAATAACTACTATATAGCGGGTATCCTACAAGGTCAGTTTTTTTCTCAAAAACTGCTTTTAAAGATACCAGAAAATCTGGATTTAAAGTATCTATTGTAAATCCCCTCGATTGCAATTCGCCATTAATATTATTCTTCACATTATTCCTTATAATCTGATTGTTGTACGCGCTAAATTGCTGGTCCTGATCAGTTCCTGAAGTGTCGGTCTCCCTAATCCAGGCATAAGTTTTATAATTCTTAAAATCAGCACCACTTGCAAGATTGGAATGTACTTTTGGCGAACAAGAAGCCAAGAACAAACCTAATATCCCTACAATACTCATTAATAGTTTCATATCCCTCCACTTTCTTTCTCACTATCAATAGAACAATAGAAAATTCAAGAATGTTGAATTTGGTAAAAAACAGCAGAGAGAACCTCAACAAAGGTTAATACAACAAACTGTAAATCAACGAAAACAAAAGAAAATATAAAATAAAAAAAATTTAATAAAATAAAGAAAAAACCCAAAATTGATTAGCAATATAGGTGGATAATCCATAATTTTGATCCCGCAAAAAACATCTAAAATGAGTACAATCACAGAAACTAATCTTTTGTCTGAAAGACTCAGAGCCTTGTCAGAATCTGAAACACTAGCCATGACCAAAAAAGCGCGTGAGCTGGCAGGACAAGGACATAAAGTAATAAGCCTCAGCGTAGGTGAGCCAGATTTTCAAACACCACAACATATAAAGGATGCAGCGAAGAAGGCCATAGATGATGGTTTTACTTTCTATACTCCTGTACCAGGTACTGCAGAGCTTAGACAAGCTATTGCAGACAAACTGAAGAAAGAAAACGGTTTGGATTATACTGCTGAGAATATTGTAGTATCAACCGGAGCTAAGCAGTCAATTGCAAACGTTCTTCTAAGCATCATTGATCCGGGAGATGAAGTAATTATCTTCGCTCCATACTGGGTAAGTTATGTCGAAATGGTAAAACTTGCTGAAGGTAAATCTGTAATCGTTGAAGGAACAATTGAGAATGACTACAAGGTAAAACCTTCTGATCTTGAAGCTGCTATCACACCTAGAACCAAAGCAATACTTTTCTCTAGCCCTTGCAACCCATCAGGTGCAGTATTCTCTAAAGAAGAATTAACGGCTATTGCTAACATCGTTGCTAAGAACGAAAGAATATTTGTGATAGCAGACGAAATCTACGAATACATCAATTTTGAAGGAAGCCACTTTAGCATAGGAAGTGTACCTGCTATAAAAGACAGAGTGATTACTGTAAACGGATTCTCTAAAGGCTATGCAATGACCGGCTGGAGAGTTGGATACATTGGAGCTCCAAAATGGATAGCTGCTGCTTGTGATAAAATTCAGGGACAAGTTACATCAGGTACATGCTCAATTGCTCAAAAAGCAGCATATGCAGCTGTTACTGGAGATCTATCTGCTGCAAAAGAAATGGCTGTTGCATATAAGAGAAGAAGAGACCTGGTTACGGGATTATTAAAAGAAATTCCAGGAGTTAAAGTAAATGTACCTCAGGGTGCATTCTACACATTCCCTGATATCAGCTCTTATATCGGAAAAAGCTATAATGGAACTGTAATCAATAAAGCAAGTGATCTTGCAATGTTTCTGCTTAATGAAGGACATGTTTCTTCAGTAGGTGGTGATGCATTCGGTGCACCAAACTGTATTCGTATTTCATTTGCAGCTTCTGATGAAAATCTGAAAGAAGCATTGAGAAGAATCAAAGAATGCCTGGCAAAACTAAAATAACCAATATTGACTCTATAGACGGGCTTTTCAAGGCATTTGAAAGTCTGAAAGTATTAATCTTCGGAGATGTTATGATAGATTCTTACCTTTGGGGCAAGGTCGAAAGAATATCTCCGGAGGCTCCCGTCCCTATTATTAATGTCCAGAAAAAGGATCAAAGACTTGGAGGAGCGGCCAATGTAGCATTAAACGTGCAATCATTGGGCGCTACGCCAGTTCTATGCAGTGTAATAGGTAATGATACTGAAGCAAAAGACTTCATCACACTTTTAGAACAAAACAACCTTTCAACAGAAGGGATTATTAAAAGTGATTCCAGAATTACCACTATAAAACACAGGGTTATTTCCGGATCATATCACATGCTAAGAGTTGATCAAGAAATTGACACGCCTATTACCAAGGAAGAGTCCATTCTTCTTATTGAGAAAGCAAAAAAGTTAATTCAGGAAGCAGATGTCATAATTTTTGAAGATTATGACAAAGGAGCACTGCATAAGGACCTGATTGCTGAAATTGTAAAACTCGCCAAAGAATACAACATTCCTACAGTTGTAGATCCGAAAAAACGAAACTTCCTTCACTACAAAGGAACAACTCTTTTCAAACCCAATAAAAAGGAAATGAAGGAGGGCTTAAAACTTGATGGAGACCTTAATAATATCAATGAGCTAAAAAGTTCGATTGATCTGTTAAGAACTACATTAAATGCGGATACAATATTAGTTACGCTGTCTGAAAAAGGTGTAATTATTGCCAATTCAGAAGAAACACACCATGTTCCCGCTCACCTTCGCGAAATTGCTGATGTTTCCGGAGCTGGAGACACAGTCGTAAGTGCTGCTGCATTATGCTGCGCACTCAACATCAATCATAAGGCATTGGCTGAACTATCTAACCTTGCCGGTGGAATTGTTTGTGAGCATGTTGGAGTCGTTCCTATAGACAAAAAAATGCTAATTGCAGAAGCCAAGAGGCTGAATGTGCAGGTTAATAATGGATAATTAAAAATTAAACCATAAAAAAAATGGAGTTCTTAATTTAAAGAACTCCATTTTTTTATCTCATCTTAGAACTATACTCCTTAACAGTTTCAATAAAAAACTTAACCTTTTCAGGATCCGTATCCGGATATACTCCATGCCCCAGATTCGCTATGTGTTTATAAGGCCCAAAAACATTTAGCATTTTATGAGTTTCCTTTTTAATATCATCAAAAGATGCATATAATACACAAGGGTCAAGATTTCCCTGAAGCGTTTTTGATTCTCCTATGATTGCTCTGGACTCTTTAATATCCATATTCCAGTCCAGACCGATCGTATTACATTTTAACGCAGCCATTTCTTTTCTTGCAAAAAAAGCACCTTTCGCAAATACTGTTATAGGCACTTCATTTATCGCATTGCAGATATCGCTGATGTACTTCAATGAAAATTCATTATAAACATCTGGTGCAAGTATACCTGCCCATGAGTCAAATATCTGAAGCATATCAGCTCCAGCAGTAATTTGTCTTTTCAAATAGGCAATTGTTGCAGAAGTAATTTTGCTAAGCAATGCGTGAGCCAGAGCAGGTTCTGCATAAAGCATTTTTTTTGTTTTACTGAATGTCTTTGACCCGCCTCCGTCAACCATGTATGCCATTATAGTAAATGGCGCACCAGCAAAACCAATCAAAGGCACTCTCCCGTTTAACTCCTTTTTGGTAATTTTTATCGCATCATAAACATACTGAAGCTCATCAGCGGCAGCCTCTTTTTCTTTCAGTTGCTGCATGTCGCTTTCCGATTGTATAGTTTTGGGGAACAAAGGCCCTTTCGCTTCAATCATTTCATAAGGAAGTCCCATTGCTTCAGGAATTACCAGAATATCTGAAAAAATGATTGCTGCATCTACCCCTAAAATATCAACAGGTTGTATTGTAACTTCTGCTGCCAGGGCTGGATTTGTTACTAGTTCTTTAAATCCATTTACACTTTCCCTTACTTTTCTGTATTCCGGAAGAATTCTTCCTGCCTGCCGCATAAGCCATACAGGAGTTCTTTCTGTTTTTTCTCCTTTGGCTGTTCGCAGAATTAAATCATTTTTCAATTGCATGCCGCAAAGATATAAAAGAAAAATACAGATATCAGATTAAAAAATTTATAGCTGTCTAATCCAATACCACTTTTTTGACAAAGGATTTTCCCTGAAATAGCAATTCAATAAAATAAACTCCTCGTTCAAGCTTTTCGACACCGATATTGATAGTGTTAAAGCCAGATTTAAAATATTTTTTTGCCTGAAAAACACTTTTTCCCAAAACATTTAAAACAGAGAAGTTCATTTCCCCTTCTTTTTTTAAAGTCAGGTCCAAATTAACATTTCGAGAGTTTTCCTGTTTTATCTTCCTCAAACAAAATGTTATGAGGTCAGAGTCATCAAGTGAAATACATTCGTGATCTGGTCTTGAAGTAATAAATCTATATCTTTTATCCATTATTAAAGTCTTTAGGCGTGTAATTTCAAACAAAAGTTACCATAAAAAAGTTCGACTAAATCTGAATTATTAACATTTAACTAACTAAAAACTAAGATTAAATAGAATTAAAAATGTTTCATAACTGTTATTTTTCTTACCTTAGCCGTTGAATAATTTTATTAATAATTAAATAAAACTGAAGTACTTATAAAGCTAATTTTTATAATTTATTTTGTATTTATTTGCATTTTTTCGCTTTGAGCTAAAGTGCAAAAATTGTAAGTTTGTAAAATTGGATTTGTAAAATCTAATCTTTTTCACCCAAAACGATTTAATAAATTTATGGCCGGAATCAGTGCACCTGTGAGTAATACTGTCAAGGACGATACCTCATCGCCTAATGTGCAGGGAAATAAAAACTATAAGGTACCTCTCGTAGTAATTACCTCACTATTTTTCATGTGGGGATTTATCACTTGTTTAAATGACATTTTAATTCCAAAATTCAAAAGTCATTTTGCGTTACAAGGTTGGGAAGCGATGCTTGTTCAGTCTGCCTTTTTCAGTGCATATTTCTTAATATCACTTGTTTATTTTATTGCCTCAGCAGGTGGGTTTGACCTTATTTCAAAAATCGGCTACAAAAATGCCATCATTTTAGGTCTATCAATTTGCGGAGCAGGTTGTTTACTTTTCATTCCTGCAGCTGACAATGAAAGTTTCTATCAGTTTCTTGGAGCTCTTTTCGTATTAGCATCAGGTATAACAATTCTTCAAATGGGAGCAAACCCATATGTGGCCCTTCTTGGTCCGGCTGAAGGTAGTTCTTCCCGTTTAAATATGACACAGGCATTCAATGCATTAGGAACAACTATCGCTCCTGTTATCGGTGGTATGTTTATTTTAGCCGGGGGATTAGATTCTGTCAAAATTCCGTATGTAGGTTTAGCTTCTGCTCTCTTTGCCTTAGCTTTAATCATAGCAATAATACCTTTGCCTAAAGTTAGCGAAGAAATTTCAATGGAAAAGGGAATTGGAGCGTGGAAATATTCTCACTTGTTATTGGGGGTTCTTTGTATTTTCTTTTATGTAGGTGGTGAAGTTTCAATTGGTTCTGCAATAATCAACTTTCTTGAATTAGATAATATTGCAGGATTACCAGCACATAAGGCTGATAAGTTCCTTTCATTCTACTGGGGTGGAGCTATGGTTGGCCGATTCTTCGGAGCTGTGTTTTTGGATGAAAAAACAGATATAAGTAAACAAAAAGGGGTAATCTTCTCTGTAATTCTATTGTCTTACGCACTAGGAGTATTCCTAATGAATAAAGATTTTGTCATGGGAACTCCTTCTCCTGAAGATGTAGTTGATTTCCAAACACCAGTTATTTTCATGGGCGTTGCACTTTTAAATTTAGTTGCGTTTTATATTGGCAAAAATAAACCAGGATTCACTTTAGGTTTGTTTGCTTCCATAGTAGTAGGATTACTTCTAATTGGAATTGTTGGAAAAGGTGACCTTGCAATGTGGTCTGTTCTTTCAATAGGATTATTCAATTCTATCATGTTCCCTACTATATTCACTCTTGCAATCAAAGATTTAGGAATAGACACTTCTCAGGGAGCTTCATTACTAATCATGGCAATTGTTGGAGGAGCAATCATCCCTCCTGTTCAAGGTTTATTATACGGTGAAGGAAATAGCGGGCTTCAGTTCTCATTTATTATCCCATTATTGTGTTACCTCTATATTGCTTATTATGGTTTTGTAGGTTCAAAACCGAAAAGAGTAACTCAATAGTAAAAACTTAACAAAATAAAAAGCGGCTCCTTTCTAGTGAAGGGAGCCGCTTTTTATTTTGGAGGAGTTATAAACTCTATGCTTTTGTCATTACTTTTTCCAGCCTTTCATAAGCCTCTTTCATCCTCTCGGCAGGTACGCATAGAGAGAGTCTCAGGAAGTTCTTTCCATTTGAACCGAATATTTCACCTGGTGTAAAAAACACATAAGAAGAATATAGAATCTGATCCACAAATGCTGCTATATCTGGTATAGCAATCGGATCCTTAGGTTTTGCCCAGATAAATAATCCTACCTGATCTTTGCTGTATTCGAAATTGAGCAAATCCAGAATTTTATAAACCCAGTCTCTTCTTTCTCTGTAAACATCATTTCTTTTAGCATGCCAGACTTCATTATTATCCAAAGCTTTCATAGCAGCCTGCTGAATGCCAAGAAACATACCTGAATCTATATTACTCTTGATTGCCAAAGCTGCATCAAGATATTCCTTTTTACCCAACATCATTCCAACTCTCCATCCAGCCATATTATGAGATTTACTGAATGAATTCAGTTCAACTGCTACCTCTTTTGCTCCTTCTATCTGTAAAATGCTGAATGGTTCTTCTTTATTCAGTACAAGACTGTAAGGATTATCATAGCAAATCAAAATTTTCTTCTCCTTTGCAAATTCGATAAGCTTTTTCAGCATTTCCTTATTAGCTACTGTCCCGGTTGGCATATGCGGATAATTCACCCACATGATTTTAACCCTGGATAGGTCAGCCTTTTTCAATGCCTCAAAATCAGGAAACCAGTTGTTTTCTTCCTTTAGATCATAATAGCGAATAGCACCACCTGCAAGCATTGTTAGTGACGAATAACCAGGATAGCCCGGATTAGGCACCAGTACTTCTTCCCCAGGATTCAAAAATGCCATTGTAAGATGCAGAATTCCTTCTTTGGAGCCAAGCAAAGGCAATACTTCATCATTAGGATTAAGATCTACTTTATAGGTCTTTTTATACCATTCTGCAATTTTATGTCTGAATTCTGGAATCCCTCTGTAAGGCTGGTATCCATGTGTATTATCTTTTTCAGCGGCAGCAACAATTGCCTGCACAGTTTCTTTGGAAGGTGCCAGATCAGGACTGCCAATTCCAAAGCTGATCACATTCTTGCCCTCCTTGTTGAGTTTGGCAATTTCTTCTAATTTTCTTACGAAATAATATTCTTTTACAAGATTAAGCCTGTCTGCTTTTGGAATAATCATGAATAGTTTCTCCTTTTCTATACTCTCCCAGAATCCTGAGATTTTCTACAATGTGTTTTATTTCAATTGACTTTTTGAAGTCTTCATAATTGAAGAATTCACAGTCTACATAAAATGTGTATTCATTGGGTCTGCCAATAATAGGCAGAGATTGAATTTTGGTCAGGTTAATATTATTTTCGACTATAACCCTGAGCACTTCTGCCAAAGCTCCTACCCTATTCGGAAGATGAAAGCTAATGGTTGCCTTATTTTTATTTTCAGTCTTATATCTCTTATCTCTGGAAAGAATCAGAAACCTTGTATAATTCTTCTTTTCTGTTTCAATGCTTTCTGCCAGAATATCCAGATTATAAAGCTCAGCAGCATACCTTCCTGCAATAGCAGCAACATTCTTTTCCTCTTTTAATCTGATATCGCGGGCACTATCTGCTGTATCATGATACTCTTCCACTTTTATATGAGGGTGTTTTTGAAGGAAATCCTGACACTGAAGCAAAGCCATATAGTGAGATCTGGCCTTTTCTATTTTGTCAATGGTGCTCCCGGGCAAGGCCATCAGATTTTGTTCTATCCTTAGATATATTTCTCCGATTATTAAAAAATTAAATTTTTGCAATAATGCATAATTGGGAAGAATGCTTCCAGCAATGGAGTTTTCAATTGCCATAACTGCATATTCAGCATCTTCTTTTTTTAAAGTCTCACATAAGATAGGGAAAGAGCCGCATTCTACCATCTCTACGTCCTCTTTAAAATAATTTCGAGCCGCTATCTCATGAAATGATGCTCTGCCGCCCTGTATTGCAACTTTTACCATACTCTGTTTAACTATATATAAAAAAAAAGTCCCTAACGGGACCATCAACAATAGCAATTCTGATCCCTCCGGTTAGGACTTATAGAAATAGTAAAATGCAAATAACATTAAACCCCGGACCATACTTTCAAATTTAATTTGTTATTGGAAAGAAACCAAAATTTTCGTCTAAGATATAAGCTTATTTTTTTAAAACCTTTGAAATGATATAATCGATGAAAACGATTAAAATGAATGTAACCGGAACAAAAATCAATAAAAAAATATAAAATGAAGCGTATGAAAAAAAAGAATCTCCGGCAGTTTGAGAGTTTAAGAGGTCTCTGAGAAAGTCCATAGATTATTGAAGTTTACTTGTTTAAAATTTATAGGTGTAAATACATTAACACCTATAAAAAGTAAACTTCAATAACCCTATTTCTTATTAAAAAGCTTGTCTTATTTCATTTTTAAGGAATCTAAGAGCATTATTTACAGGATCTTCACTTCTGGTGGAAAGCAGCTCAAAAATATTTTTAGCAAGTTCAATACTTCTCGACTGAGGATTGGTTTTATCAGCCGCCATGTTGATTGTTGAAATGATATCATCCATGGCTTTTTTCACATTATCCCAGGCCTGATCGCTCATATAAACCTGTTGAGAAAGATTATGGCTAAATTCTTCACGAATTTCGTGTAATAGTTGCTGATGAAAAGCTACAGAACTAAAAGAAGCGTCATTAACTCTTACAACCAGATTTGCAGGGGAGATTCTTTCAAGGAATAGTGCTATTCTTTCATAAGCCTGAAGTCTGATTGGCAGGACGGTTTCTGTATTTTTAATTTTTATATCAACAAGCTTCTTTTCAAACTCTTTATTCAAAAAAGCTTTAACAGTCAGGTACATACCATATAATACTACTCCTGCAGGCAACAAAATTTTTAAAAGATCTACAAACTCTTGCATAATATTTACTTTAATTTTCAATACTTAACCTAATATCCTGATTTATTTAGTTCTTATCATGTCTTCGGGAAAACAAATTATAAAATCAGCTATATTTAAATTCTCTTTATTCAAAGTGACCAGGTCTTTCTGCTCTCTTGAACTTATTGTAATTATTTTAGAAGAAGGATTTTTTCTTTTTAAATACCAATAAATTCCCTCATACCCGTCAGAATGATAACTTCCATTAATATGAAAAAATATCTTATCTGCCCTATTTAGATTGATAAAATGAGCCATGGTAGCATCTTTTATAGCTTGAGCTTCAACCATAAAGGGAAGACTAAAGCCATGTCCGTGTACTGCAGACTCATTAAGCTGTTTGTACCCGGGCAGGTTCTTATCTATTTCAAATGGTAGAGGAACCATCCATTTAAAAGCTTCACGTTGCAGGAGCTGGAGAGAATCTACCCCTTTTTTAGCTACCATAGATGCATATCTTCTTGGGATATTCGTAGCTATAAACGGGAGGTTTTTCTCTTTGGAAAACTGAATAATCGGCAAATAAGCCTGTTCAAAATTATTCCAGGTTTTTGCCTCATCTTTAAAATTACTTAAAGAAAAATAACCTTTCAAATATTCATCAATAATGATCTGATCATCTGCTTCAAAAAACTCTCCTCCTACGACTATCTTTCCCTTTTTATTGGCTTCCAGGCTCTTTAAAATCTGAAGTTCAAGCCAATGACAAAGAGCATTATCATGAATTTCTCCAAATAAAATAATATCAGCTCCTTCCAATGCATTGAGAAATTTATCATAAGAAACCTTCTTACCTTGCTTATTAAACAAAGTATAAGCATCCTGAGCAATGATATTTAATGGAAATAATGTCAGGAAAATATAAAAAACTAACCTATTCATTAACTCTTCTGATAGTTACCTTTGATTTATTGCAAAGACTTCCAAGTGGAGGATTCATTTTGGATACTGATGCTTCTGCAGATGTAATATTGGGATATAAATTAAAAATGGCATCTACGATTTTCTGAGCTACTACTTCAAGCAGTTTGCTTGGTACCTCCATTTCAAGTTTTACAACCTGAAAAAGCTTTACATAATCTACTACTTCTCTAATATCATCACTTAGTGGATTGGTCTTAGGATAGATTACTTTCAAATCAACAATAAACCGATTACCTGTTTTTGTTTCTTCCTCATATAATCCATGGTATGCGTAGAATTCCAATCCTTCCAGAGCTACCTCAATTTCTTCTTTCATCAGAGTGAATCAAAAAATGAACCATCGCTTTTTTTACCCTGCTCTGGTGTATTATTACTCGCAGGTTTGGGATCTTCCGTTTTCTTTACTGGATTTTCAATAGGTTTAATTTCAGGAAGAGGTGCCTGATCCGGTTTCTTTTTTTCAAAACCTAAGCTTCTGAATTCTTTCAGCTTTGCATCAAGCCTTTCTTGAGAACCAGACTTGGCAATAGCTCTCGATACCTTTTCATTAGTATCATTAACCAGACTTTTTAATTCAGAATGCAGATTATCTCTCTGATCAGCTATATAATTGTATTCTCTTTCTACTGCTTTTACCTCATCGTGCAGTGAATCCATTATGTCTTTAGCCGTCTCTTCAGCATCTTCTAAAATAGATTTAGCCTTAAAACTAGCATCATTCAGCAAAGCTTCAGCTTTCATTTGCGCTTCTCTCAAGTGCAGCTCAGCAGTTTTATTGGCTGCATCTATCATATGAGCCCCTGTATCTTCTGCAGTCTTTAGTGTGCGAAATAAAGAATGTTCAACTTCACGTAATCTGGAAACTTCTTTTTCTGAAGTATCAAGTCTTCTCTTAAGTTCTTTATTTTCTTCGAGCAGTCGCTCCCATTCCTGAGACAGTGAAAGCAAAAAAGCATCAACCTCTTCCTTTTCGTACCCTCTGAAAGCTTTCTCAAATTCTTTCTGCCTGATTTCAATTGGGGTTATTTTCATTTTAGATACTAATTTAAAAACTAAACTGTTCAGCCCTTCTGACCTTTCGCTAAGGTATTTTATAAATTTTTCACTTTCCAAACAGAGATTGATCTGTCGTCGCTGCAAGAAACAATGGTATCATAAGATGACCATAGTACTTTATTAACTGAAGTAGCGTGTCCTGCATGTCTGGATTTATCAATAACTTTTATAAGGGAAAAAGTTCCTGAATCCCATACTTTAATTGACTTATCCATACTGCAAGTAGCAAAATATTTTCCATCTTCCCTAAATGCGATATTGTTTATCGCAAACAAGTGAGCAGCTATTGTTTCTACCAGCTCCAGTTTTTTTTGTCTTATTGCCCATACTTTCAATTTCGCATCTCTTCCTCCACTTAGCAAATATATCCCATCAGGAGAAAATGCCAATGTAAAAACAGAATTTTCATGGGCATTTTGCTGATCTGTCAATTGCAATGTCTGAAGGTCAAATACGCTTATTGTAAAATCACTGGATCCTATTACCAGCAAATTAGCTGCCTCATTAATATCAATTGTTCTCAGGCTTTTATCAGAAACCTTAATTTTAGCAATGGTAGACAAATCTTCGGCATCAAGAATGACCAAAGTCCCGTCACCGCAGGCTAAGTAAACATTTTTTCCTGTGGACTTCACATCAAAAATCTGAGAACTACTCACAGAGGCTGAGAATTCTTCTTTCTTAATCTCCGGATTTATGAGGTGTATACCATTAAAATTATGCCCCACCAGAAGTTTTCCCTCGTGAAATCTAAGAGCGTAAACAGAATTTTCGACCTTCGCAACCAACTTACCAAGTTCAGGTTGATCAAGATCCCACTTAACAACCATGCCATCTCCACCTGCAGAATAAACCACCCTATCAGATTCGCCCTTTTCGATTGTATAAATGCAGTCTTTATGACCTGTTAAGGAAGCAATCTTCTCTACCTCAATTTTTGTCATGGAGTGTACTTTTGGAATTTTGTCTAAATTTAGCAATTAAATAAACGATTTTACACATCTAAAAAATTCAACTTCCTGATGCCCTTAGTTTCTATTTCTTCAATTGATGATAATTCCTGCTGGGGAATCTGGGCAATTGAAGAAAATCTTGATGAGCTCCTCCAAATGTACAAGCCTGAAAAAAAATGTGAGGAGTCCTGGAGTGAAAAAAGAAAAAAAGAATGGCTTGCTTCAAGAATACTTTTAGAGAAGTTATGCTCCTTTAGTGGAATTGAATTCCAGGATATTCATAAAGATGAGCTTGGGAAACCGGTTTTAGTACCTTTCAATGCAGAGGTTTCTTTAAGCCATTCGAAATCAATGTGCTGCGCAATTTTAAACAAATCCGGAAAAGTTGGTATAGATATTGAACTTTCTTCAGAAAAAATTATACGTGTCAAAGATAAATTTCTGAGTGAAACCGAATTAGCTGAAGCCGGAGATAACCTTGATGTTTTGTCTGCGTATTGGTGCGTGAAGGAAGCGGCATATAAAATGTTTTCCGAGCTTAAGCTGAATTTTAAGGAGTCAATCAGAATTAAACCGTTTGATTTTTCTAATAAAGATGCACATTGTTTATGTGAGATTAGAAGTGATGATATTGTAGTCAACACAATTCCAATGAAAATTTCAAGATTTGGAAATTACATTTTAGCTTTTAATTATTAAATTAGTAGCACTAATCCGGGAAAAAGATGAAAATTATCGGGACTATTTTCTTTTCTTTTTTTGCCTTAAATCTATTTGCTCAGACAGGTTACAATGTTGGAGACAAGGTGAAAAACTTTACTGCAAATAATGTAACTCATCAGAATAAGATAAGTTTGGCTGAGTATTCAGAGGACAAAGGTATAGTCATCGTTTTCACCAGTCAGGAATGTCCTTATTCTAAATTATATGAAGAAAGGATTATTCGTTTAGCAAATGAATTTGAACTTAACAAAGTTAAATTCATTTTAATAAACCCTAACAATCCTGCTGCCTGTCCATCTGACGGAGTAAACGAGATGGCTAGCAGAGCAAAGGAAATGGCCTACAATTTCCCATATTTACCAGATAAAAATTTTGAAATATCAAATGCCTTCGGTGCCACAAAAACTCCGGAAGTATTTGTATTAAAAAACATCAATAAGTCTTTCGTGCTTTTTTATAAAGGAGCAATTGACGACAATCCTCAAGTGCCTAAAGATGTTCACTATCATTATCTGAGAGATGCTTTACTTGCATTGATTCAGGATAATGCGCTTAAGGTTTCAGAAAAAAGAGCTATAGGTTGTATTGTTAAAAGATAAATAATCAGAAGCTAATCTATTATTTCTCTTCCATCTGAAATAGAATCCAATAATTGTTTAATTTCTTCCACTTTTACTGCATCACCAAGTTTTTCAAAGGAAACTGATAGATTCCTTAGCATTCTTCTGACAATATCCAGATTGGAACAAGGCTGGTAAAAAATATCCAATGGGTTGATGTTGAGATGAGACAAATAGTTGTCAATATCAGCTTTAGAAAAGATCAATCCTTTATTAAATGCATTAATGTAAAACTGAACAGATTCCGATTTATATGTGAGTATGAATAAATTAGGGAGATTCACTCCATATACTGGCATATTTAGTTTTTGCGCGATCAGCAGATAAATTACACAAAGTGTAATCGGATTCCCCTTTTTGCTTTCTAAAACAATGTTAATCATTGAATTAGAAGGAGAGTGAAAATTTTTAGTATTTGCTGAAAATCTATATTGGCTGAAAATTACATTGTTTAAAATTTTGACCTGATCAAATGGATGAATTTCATTTTTCATATTTGTCCAGGCTTCAAAATATATCTGATCCAGCTCAGACTTTAACTTACTTATTTCAAGGTCAGGATATTGGTAAGTAGCAATAATCCACATCCCTTCGAGCAGATCCTTTCCACCACTTTCCTTCCAGGCAGCTAACCTCACTTTCAACAAATCATAATGGACAGTATGGATCAGCTCTTCAATTCTTTTTTGAACTATGGGGTTAAAATTATTCTCCCATTCATTTTCCAAAAAAGGAATAATTCCTTCACCTAAAGCAAGAATTTCTTTTTCTACATGCAAAAGCACCTCTGTATCTTCATCATCCAAAAGTGAAATTAAAGCTTTGATCTTCTTATTGTCCATTACTATACTAACTACCCTCTAATCTATATATTAACCAATTTTCAAACTATAAAGATATACAGAAACCTGAAAACATCATGTTTGAAGGATTCCAGGGTTAAACTTTTTTTCAATTGGAGCGTTATTGGCAGCTTCTATACCTATAGAAATCGATACTCTGGTTTCTTTAGGATCAATTATTCCATCTACCCAAATGCGGGAAGCGGCATAATAAGGAGAAAGCTTTTCATTGTATTGGGCCGTAATCTCATCAAGGATTTTCTTCTCCTCTGCCGGAGTGATGGTTTGCCCTTTCGCTTTCATGGAAGACACTTTGATTTGAAGAAGTGTTTTACCAGCCGAGGCACCGCTCATAACTCCCAATTGTGCTGTTGGCCAGGCAAAAATCAGTCTTGGATCATAAGCCTTCCCACACATTGCATAGTTACCTGCACCAAAGGAATTACCAATGATCAGAGTAAACTTAGGTACCACAGAATTAGCCACTGCATTAACCATCTTGGCTCCATCTTTTATAATTCCACCATGCTCAGATCTGCTGCCTACCATAAATCCTGTAACATCCTGAATAAATAATAATGGAATTTTCTTTTGATTACAATTCATGATAAAACGCGCCGCCTTATCAGCAGAATCTGAATAGATCACTCCTCCCATCTGCATCTCGTCCTTTTTATTCTTCACCATTTTGCGCTGGTTTGCAACAATCCCCACAGACCAACCATCTATTCTTGCAAGACCACACAAAATGGTTTTTCCATACAATTCTTTATATTCCTCAAATTCTGAATTATCAACCAGACGTTCAATTATTTCCCGCATATCATAAGGCTTTACCCTATCTGCAGGCAAAACTCCATATATTTCTTCCAGGTTCTTTGCCGGGGACTTTGGTTCTACTCTATCAAACCCTGCCTTGTCCGAATGTCCGATTTTGCTAATAATACTTCTTATCTTCTCCAGGCATTCTTCATCATTGGCACACTTATAATCTGTAACTCCTGAAATTTCAGAATGGGTAGAGGCACCTCCGAGTGTTTCATTATCAACAGTTTCACCAATTGCAGCTTTTACTAAGTAAGGTCCCGCAAGATAGATAGAACCTGTGTTTTCAACAATCAAAGCCTCGTCGGACATAATTGGCAGATATGCTCCACCGGCAACACAGCTCCCCATAATGGCTGATATCTGCACAATTCCGGAAGAAGACATAATCGCATTGTTTCTGAATATACGCCCAAAGTGTTCTTTATCCGGAAAGACTTCGTCCTGCATCGGCAAAAAAACGCCTGCACTGTCTACCAGATATATAATAGGTAATCTGTTTTCCATCGCTATTTCCTGAGCACGAAGATTTTTCTTTGCAGTAATCGGAAACCAGGCTCCTGCTTTCACTGTAGCATCATTGGCAACGATCATACAAAGACGTCCGTGAATATACCCTAAGCCAGTGACCACGCCAGCAGACGGACATCCTCCCACTTCAGGATACATGCCCTCTCCAGCCAAGGCTGCTATTTCAAGAAACTGAGAATCCTTATCTATTAACTTTTCAATTCTTTCCCTTGCAGTAAGCTTACCCTTTTCATGTTGCTCCTCTATCTTTTTTTCACCACCCCCTAGTTTTACTTTTTGTAATCTTGTTTTTAACTGAAAGGATAGTTGTTTGAAAACATCTTCATTTTTGTTGAACTCAATATTCATGACCTTTAGGGGTTAAAATGAAATAATCTCAAATTTGTGTTTAGGATTTACAGTGTGAACTTGTCAGTATTTATTATTGCAATTCACACATCCTATTTTATAATTGAAAATATGCCGAATAAAAATATTATCTGACTTTTCAAAATCCAAGTTCACCTTGGGATACTATTATTGAATATTTACTTAGTATAAAAAATTTTGTTCTCTTTTGTAGCTGGTAATTTAATACAAAAATCCCGCAGGGGCGGGATTCTTGAATTCTATTCTCTAAATAATCTGGTGTAACTATTCAGGAGCTACATATCCCTTTTTGGGTTTCTGGCCCAGAGGAGAGAAGTAATGCTTTGGATTATTTCTAAGATCTATAACCAGTTTATCCATATTCTTTACGGCACTATTAAGGTTATCTATAAATGCTTTGTCATTCACGAGGGCACCAATACTGCCTTGCCCTGAGTTAATTTTATTAGTAATAGAACTAAGATTTTCCATTGCCTTGTTGGCATTTGCAACAGTCGCTTTTAACTCAAGATCATTCAGAGAATCAGCGAAATGGTTCATTTTAGAGATCAGTGGCTTTAATTCTTTCTCCGTTTGAGCCAAAGAAGATGTCATTGCTGACAAATTTGAAGTCATTGTATATAGATTCTTTCTGTTTTCACCTATAAGTAATTTCAAATCTCCGGAAGCAAGTTCAAAATTGTGAAGAGTTGTTTTCACACTCGTACCAAGCTCATCACCAAA
This sequence comes from Bacteroidota bacterium, assembly GCA_023428135.1. Classification (GTDB taxonomy): domain Bacteria; phylum Bacteroidota; class Bacteroidia; order Cytophagales; family Cytophagaceae; genus Sporocytophaga. The sequence goes on from JAEYZG010000062.1 coordinate 368,280, forward strand.
AATTTTGTTAAGATTTACCACTGTAGAATCAAGGTTGGTCAGAATTGGAATTGCTTTTTCACTAAGCATTTCTGTGATATTCTTTTCAATCTTTCCTTTCAGTGTATCACCATTTTCAAAAGTCCTGCTATTTTTGCCCAGTTTAAGGTCGATAGATTTGCCACCTAGTAAATCTGTATTGGCAATGAAAGCGCTTGTTGAGTCGCCTAAAACAATGTGTTCATCTACCTGAATCTGAACAATAATCTTGTTATTTTCGGTCGTGACCATTTTGAGGTTGTCTACCCGGCCTATTGTCATACCGTTCAAAGTGACAGGATTTGAAACAGAGAGTCCGTCAATCTGATTGTAAACGATGTAGTATTTTTTTGTAGGAGAAAAAAAGTCAACTCCTTTTAAAAAATTAAATCCGATATATAGTATCACACCAGCAACCAGGGCCAGTAGTCCTACCTTTACTTCTTTAGATATTTTCACTTTTATTTATTCATTGATTCAAGTTCATTTTTATATTCTTTCAAGGCTCTGTAAATTCCTGAAGCTATATAAACCTGGCTTGTTTTGTTTTTCAAATATTTTTCTTCAGCAGGGTTTGTTAAAAAACCTATTTCTATCAAGACACTGGGCATTGCACTTTTCCACAATACTACCAATCCTGCCTGCTTCACTCCCCTGCTTGTTCTTCCAATTCTTGTAGAAAATTGTTTTTCTACTTTTTGTGCAAATCTAAGACTATTTTCGATAAAAGCATTCTGGTAAACTGAAAAGAGGATATGCGCCTGAGGAGAGCTGGGATCAAAACCCTGGTAATTTTTCTTATAATTAGTTTCTTTCAGAATAACAGAGTTTTCTCTTTTCGCCACTTCAAGATTGTCTTCGGTCGTATGCAGTCCCATTGTATATGTCTCAGTGCCAAACACATGCTTAGGACCAGAGTTACAATGAATAGAGATAAACAAATCTGCATTGTTCCGGTTTGCAATACCGGCACGGTCGTGAAGTTCAACAAATTCGTTTTTTGTTCTTGTATAGATTACCTTTACGTCGGGAAGATTCTCTTTGATGATTCTGCCAAGTTCAAGTGCGGTTGCAAGGGTTATTTCAGCTTCATGAGAATTCTTTCCAAGACAACCTGGATCTTTGCCTCCGTGGCCTGCATCAATTACAACAGTCTTAAGCTTGTATTGTTTGACCTCAACAGGACTGAAGGAAGTTAGCACAATAATTGCTGAGAGGAGGATGGTCAATACAATATTGTTCAAAATATTCGATTTTAAAAGTTATTACGATAACTTTGCATACAAAAATTGTAAATTTTTAATAAATTCTGAAAAAACTAGTACAAAATTTAGGGGTATTTTTTCTGACTATCTTTCTGCTCTCTGGCAGAATTGCTTTTTCTCAGTCAGATTCTACCGAGGTGCTGGCGCCGGCAGAAAGCACGGAAGCCGCTGCAGTAAAGGATACTACAGGCACTTCCGATTCGCTTAATGTGAAACATAAAGGCGACATTGAAACTACCATTAAATATTCTGCAAGAGATTCCATACGTCTTGACGTGGTGACTCAAACCGCATATTTATATGGTGATGCAAAAATCAATTACGGAGACATTACTCTGGAAGCTGAGGAGATTGAAATTAACTGGGCAACCTCTACCCTGACAGCTGTTGGTGTTCCTGATTCTACAGGGAAGGTAAAAGGAGTTCCTCTGTTTAAAGAAAAGGATGATAAATATTCTGCAGATATTATTAAATACAATTTCAAAACCCGGAAAGGAGTAATTTCAGGCATCATTACTCAGCAAGGAGAGGGCTATATCCATGGTGAAAAGGTAAAAAGAACAGATGAAGCCTTATTTATTAATAGCGCTAATTACACAACCTGTAATCTGGCCCATCCGCATTTTCATATCAGAGCAAATAAACTAAAGGTAATTCCTCAGGACAAAATTGTAACAGGACCATTTAACCTTTATGTTGCAGACGTTCCTACCCCACTGGGTTTTATTCTTGGAATATTTCCAGTACCTAAAAAGAACAAGTCAGGCTTAATCTTTCCAATGTATGGGGAGTCTCGCGACAGAGGATTTTTCCTGAGAAACGGGGGATATTATTTTGCAATCAATGACTACGTCGCATCAAGGCTAATCGGAGAGATTTATACATTGGGAAGTTATGGACTACAATCTCAGACAGACTACATAAGCAGGTATAAATTCAGGGGAAATGTGGATTTAGCTTTCAATCACAGAAAAAGTACCAATCCGAATTTTGGTACGGCAGAGGGAGCCAAAGAATTCTATTTTGTTGATGACTATAAAATTGTCTGGAACCATCAGACGATATCTAAGAAAAACAGCAGGCTTTCTGCAGGGGTCAATTTCGCCAGTACAACTTTTAACAGAAACAATGCTTACAACCCTGCTGCCTATTTAACCAATACAATGACCTCCAGTATTTCTTATTCAAAATTCTTCGGAGGTACACCTTTCAATTTATCGCTCGCTGCAAGATCTACTCAGAATAATAATACAGGAGTTTACGATTTTACATTCCCTGACTTCGCGTTTAACATGAACAGGATTTATCCATTCAAGAAGAAAATCGGAGACGGGAACAGCTGGTATGAAAAAATTAACATCTCATATAGTTCTGTGGGTTCAATTCAGGCCAGTAACTTAAGTGGTGTACGGAGGGGAAGAACTGCAGAGGGTGAAAACCTTGATACCTTAAAATTAAACTTTGACAACCTGGGAAAAATCTTTGCTCCTCCATATGCCAGAAGCGGACTCAGACATAATGCAAGTGTGGCAACCACTATAAAGGCTCTGAAATATTTTAACCTGAATCCTTCCCTGAACTTTAATGAGTACATGTATTTCAACAGGTTAAATTACAAAATTGTTGGTAACGATGTCATAACCTATGATACTCTTAAAGCATTTTCAAATGCTTATGATTTTAATTTCAGCACTGATTTAACTACAAGGATTTTCGGATCTGTTTATTTCAAAAAAGGCAGATTAATGGGTGTTCGTCATACTTTGATACCTACTGTGAACTACACCTATCGTCCTGATTTTTCAAATTTGTTCGGCGGACCTTCTTACCAGTCCATAACTGGAAGAACTTCTGAAAATAGCCCAGTTACAGATCAAAGACTTTCCAGATATAATGGATTTCTGTACGGAGCACCTGGAAGAGGTGTATCTAATATGCTTTCTTTCAACTTAAACAATACCCTTGAAGCTAAAGTAAAAACTAAAAACGATAGTGTAAACCCGACTAAAAAAGTACCTATTCTTGAAAACGTTTCCATGAATGGTAGCTATGATTTCACTGCAGATTCTTTAAATTTCAGTCTAATCAACTTATCGGCAAGAACGAGGTTATTTAACAGATTGGATATAAACTTTAATTATACTTATGATCCATATGTTTATCAAAGGGATAGTACAGTTGGAACAACTGTTTATCAAAGAAGAGTTGATGAATGGGAAACTGTTCCTGAATTTCGCAAAAGATCTTTGTTGTATTCTTTAATGCTTAGCACCAACCTGAACCCTACAGCTAAAAAGAAAAATTATAAAAACCCCAAGGCCTCCCAGGCAGAACTTGATGTAATAAACGCTAATCCTGAAATGTACGTCGACTTTAATATTCCATGGAGCATGTATGTAAGCTATAACTTAAGTTATTCAAGGGTTGGCTTTAATCCGAGCAGCATCATACAAACACTTTCCTTTAATGGAGATTTGAGAATCTCGGAAAAATGGAAAATAGGCTTCAACTCGGGATACGATGTAACCAATCAGGCTTTAACCTACACCCAGATCAATATTTACCGGGACCTGCATTGCTGGGAAATGCGTTTTAACTGGATTCCATTTGGATACAGACAATCCTATAGTTTTGATATAAATGTCAAAGCTTCGGTTCTTCAGGACCTTAAGCTTAACAGAAAACGTGACTGGTACGACAACTCACTCAGAACAGCCCCACGTTAAATCAAAAAATATACTTACAACTTGTAAGCTTTACAAACAAACAGTAGTTCAATAATTTAAATAAAAAATGGGAATTAAATAATTCCTTTTGAATCTCTACATGTAAAATAACCGGACAAATAATAACATACAATTTCTAAAATCCGTTATTGAAACAGCATACCTTCATTAGGCTTGCTAAAAAAATTTAAGGTTGATCTTGCAAAAAGTCAGTTTTGATTGATTTTGGATCGCCAAAATAATAACTTTACCGTTAAACATTGAGAATTTCCTCTTTTTATGATTAATACTCAAAATATCGCGATTGAAAAGACCAAACAGTCAAAGTTAAGTCAGACGGATTTTACAAATCTTGAGTTTGGAGCAGTATACTCAGACCATATGTTTGTCATGGATTACAAGGATAAGCAATGGGGCGGATTGAAAATTGTGCCTTTCCAGAATATATCAATGAGTCCTGCCACCTCAGTTTTACACTATGGCCAGACGATATTTGAAGGTCTAAAAGCATACAGAGCAGATAATGGGGACATTCTTCTATTTCGTCCTCTTGATCATCATAAAAGGCTAAACAAATCTGCAAAAAGACTTTGCATGCCTGAGCTTGACGAAAATGCTTACCTTGAGGGTATCACAGAACTTATCAAGCTGGACAGAGAATGGATTCCTAACCAGCCAGGTTGCTCTCTTTACCTGAGACCATTTATGTATGCAGCAGATGAGTTTATTGGGGTAAAGCCATCTTCTACTTATAAATTTATTGTATTTACTTCACCTGTTGCCGGATATTATAAAGGAACTGTTAAAGTTATCATTGAGACAGAATATGTAAGAGCTGCTGAAGGTGGTACTGGTTTTACAAAATCAGGAGGTAACTATGCTGCATCTCTTCTGCCTGCAAAACTTGCTGCGGAAAAAGGATATCAGCAAATTATGTGGACAGACAGTAAAGAGCATAAATATTTTGAAGAATCCGGGACCATGAATCTTATGTTCATTATCGGAGATACTCTTGTTACACCACCTCTATCTTCCTCTATTCTTGCAGGGATCACCAGAGACAGTATCCTTACATTGGCTAAAGACTGGGGTGTAAAAGTTGAAGAAAGAAGAGTATCAGTAGATGAAGTTGTAAAAGCTTATGAAAACGGAACGCTGAAAGATGCATTCGGGACAGGAACTGCTGCAACGATTACTCAGATTTCTACAATCAATTACAAAGGAACAGATCTTGTTCTTCCTGGTGAAGATACAAGAGAACTTTCTAATAAATTGAATAAAGCGCTGAATGATATTAAGCTTGGAAAAGCGGAAGACAAATTTGGCTGGATATACAGAATAAAATAATCCAAAGATTATAAAAATTAAAGAGTCCTGAATGCGAGAAAAGATTACTTCAAATTCAGGACTCTTTTTTTATTTAGAGTCTAAAAAAAACCAGATCTTAATCCATTGAAAGGCTAGGTCAGAACCAGCTTTTCCATATCAACCAATGCATCTTCTTTAAGCACTGGTATTACATTAAACTGATCTTCACGAAGACAAAATTCTATATCCTTTTGAATATTCAGATTTTTCAGTCTTTTGACATGCGAGCATGTTGAAAGGTAAGCCAGCATATCTTTTTTAGCATGATTGTACAACGTTGCAGAAGCAATAACAGAATCATTTTCAATTTCAAAATGGCCTTTCAAACCGTCCACTACTGCACCAGCAAATAGAGTATCTTCAAGATTTACCTTACCTTTCCATCCTGCACATACAATCAGCACATCATTAGGCTGCGATATGAGATAATTTACAACGGCAGTTTTATTCAGAAAAGAACCTATAATTACTTCTTCAGCATCTTTTGATTTTGCAATTGCCTGGGTGCCGTTGGTAGTAGTCATAGCAATGGTTTTACCAGCATAAGCATTGTTAAGATAAGCGAGTGGAGAATTCCCAAGATCGAAACCTTCAGGCATTTTTCCATCTCTTTCAGCAGCGCCAACACAGCCCTTTTGCCTGAGTGACTGACATTCTTCCAACTTCGCAACAGGAATAATTTTTTCTACCCCATTGGCAATGGCTACAGTCATACACGAGGTTGCCCTTAGAATATCAACAATTACAACTACCCGGTTTTCTACTTCATATAGATGAAGCAGCTCAGGAGTAAGGCACACATCCACTTTTCTCATATTCTAACTTTTACTTCTTTAGGAAAGGAAGTTTTACAACTTTAGCCTTATGTTTTTTATTTCTTATATCAATAAATATCTCTGAATCTACCTCTGCGAAGGGAGTTGAAATATATCCCATTCCAATACCGACAGACAGACTTGGAGATTGTGTTCCAGACGTCACCTCTCCTATTTTATTTCCTTCTACATCCAAAATTGGGTAATGACTTCTGGGAATGCCTCTCTCCTGCATCACAAATCCTACCAGCTTTTTTGACACACCTTTCTCTTTTTGTTCTTTTAAAGATTTAGAATTGATAAAATCTTTGGTAAATTTTGTAATCCAGCCGAGATTTGCCTCTATTGGAGAAGTGCTATCATCAATGTCATTTCCATAAAGACAGAATCCCATTTCAAGTCTTAATGTATCCCGTGCTCCCAGACCAATAGGTTTTATTCCAAACGCCTTTCCTGATTCCATAATTTTATTCCAGACAAATACTGCTTTATCATTTGGAACATAAATCTCAAAACCGCCAGCGCCTGTATATCCTGTTGCAGAAATTATCACATTTGACACACCGGCAAAATCCGTAATTTCAAATGTATAATATTCCATCGAAGACAAATTCAGACTTGTAAGTCCTTGAAGAGCTTCTGCAGCTTTTGGCCCCTGAACTGCAAAAAGTGCTGTTTGATCAGATATATTTTCCAGCTGAGCCCCAAATGAATTGTGACTTGATATCCAGTTCCAATTCTTTTCAATATTTGATGCATTTACAACAAGCATATATTCCTCGTTGTTTATTTTATAGACAAGGAGATCGTCCACAATACCACCATTAAAATTTGGCAGGCAGGAATATTGAATTTTCCCATTGACCAGTTTTGACGCATCGTTGCTGGTAACCTTTTGAATCAAATCCAAAGCTCCTTTTCCTCTCACCATAAACTCGCCCATATGAGAAACATCAAAAATACCGACTGCTTCTCTCACAGTATTATGTTCATCCAAATCAGATGAATAACGGACTGGCATATTAAACCCTGCAAACGGTACCATTTTAGCACCTAACGCAGTATGAAGGTCATTCAAAGGGACCTTTTTGAGTATTATTTCGGTGTTTTCCATATAAAAATTGTATAAAAATACGATTTTTTATCTAGTGTTTAAAGTCTTGATAATATTGCCTGTCTGTGAAAGGTCAAAATAAATTCAATTGAGAATCAGAGCCTGATTTGTCAATTTTAAAAGAAAGCCTGTGAAAAGGAGATAATCCATTCTGGTAAATAGCTTCTCTGTGTTTTGGTGTTCCATAACCCATATTATTTTCCCAGTCATAAACAGGAAATTTAGAAGCAAGTTTAACCATAAGATCATCACGGTATGTTTTCGCCAGCACAGAAGCCGCAGCAATGCTCAGATATTTCGCATCTCCTTCTACAATACATTGGTGATTAGTTTTCTTGTAGGGCTTAAATCTGTTGCCATCAATCAGAAGAAGTTCAGGCCTGGTTTTTAGTTTTCCAATAGCCTTGTGCATGGCAAGAAATGAAGCATTCAGAATATTGATTTCGTCAATGATCGTGTGCGAAACTTCGGCTATCGCCCAGGATATTGCATCACGTTTTATATCTTCGCGCAGAATCTCCCTTTGCTTTTTTGAAAGCTGTTTAGAATCATTGAGTACAGGATGATGGTAATCTTTGGGTAATATTACACTTGCAGCAACAACAGGTCCGGCAAGGCAGCCTCTTCCCGCTTCATCAACCCCTGCTTCCACTAGGTCTTCAGTATGGTAGGATTTCAGCATCAATAACAAATTGCTATTATAAAAGTAAGGAATAATAATGACTCTCTGAAATCCTTCTTTTAATTATATTATGCTAAATTTATCCACAAATTCAAATTCAGAACATATGGAGCTAACTCAAAACCCATGGAAAACGGTCTCTTCCAGACCTATTTATGACAATCCATGGATTTCTGTCCGCGAAGATCAGGTAATAAATCCAAAAGGAGGAAATGGAATTTACGGGGTAGTAACTTTTAAAAATATAGCCATCGGAATTATCCCGGTAGATGATGAAGGCTATACATACCTTGTTGGTCAGTATAGATATACACTAAATGAATACTCCTGGGAAATTCCTGAAGGTGGCGGACCTATTGGCATTGACCCACTTGATTCTGCGAAAAGGGAGCTCAAAGAAGAAACAGGTTTTACTGCTGATCAATGGACTAATATCTGCACTATCCATACTTCAAACAGTGTGACCTCTGAAGTCGGCTATTTATATCTTGCTCAAGGTCTGAAAGATGGAGAAAGTGAGCCTGAAGATACAGAAGAATTGCAGGTAAAAAGGGTTCACTTGAAAGATGCGGTAGAAATGGTGATGAACAATGAAATCACTGATAGTCTGAGCATTGCAGGAATTTTAAAGGCTGCAAGAATCCTGAAGATTTGAGGAAACAGAAACAGTTAGTTTATAGAATATTAAAAAAGAGGAAGGCTGAATCTTGCCAAAATTCAGCCTTCCTCTTTTTTGTATCAACTCCTGTTCCTTTTTACTCCCCTTGTTTCTCTTTCAATGTTTCAGCCTATCTATTTATTTTCTCTTACTTCTGATCCGGAGCAGGAAGCTCGGATAATATTCTCTCTGCTATTTTAGGACAATTATCTGCTACAATCTGATAGACGTAGTTTGAATTGGAGTTATAATGCGTTTTAAATTTATTTCCTGCAACCTGTTTACCCTCATTGTCATATATTGAGAAATGAGTTGTAAAGCTTCTTTCAAAATTTAAAGCTGCCCTATCCAGGCAATGTTCATAATCTGTTTTAACTTCAAACTGGTTGATGAAAATATAATAGTCAACACTGTATTTGGAATTAAAATAATCGAAAAATTCCTGTGGGTTTTTGATCTTTACTCCGAAATAGCTTCCATAATCTTCAGGCACATCATACTTTTTCTCATTTTGAGGAATCAGCTTTTCTTTCTGTTTCTCGATCCAGTTTTTAGAGGATTTAGCTTTGGCTTCTTTTACCTCTTGCTGCTGAACATTAACAGTGGTTACAGATTCCTGATATGCATAGCTCACAGAGCTGTATATTTTATTCAAGTCACCAATTGAGTCCTTAGCTTTACCACCGACCAGATATATCATTTCGTAACCGGGCTTATCCAGTAAAGCATTTAATCTTCTTCTGAATACCTGACGCACCTTAGTGCGTGGCATATTGGACTTGGCTGCAATTTCGTCGTCTGCATCACTAAAATACAAATAAGGATCAAACGGAATGACCAGAATTTGCTTCATTTCCGGATCATATCTGTATTGTTCAGGAGTACTGGTAGGCCATGCTGTAGCTGCGTTATTTGACTGTTCACTAGTACTTGCAGATGCCGGTTGTGATTTAGTTTTTTCAGCGGGAGCAGGTTTTTCTGCAATTTCAGTTTGCTTTACAGGTTCTTTTGTTTCCGCCGTGGGAGACGGCTTTACAGGCTGAGCATTAACTGTATTCACAGCAGGCACCGCCTTAGGCTGCTCAGCAGTTGCATTTTGCTTTACAGGTTCTGTTTTAGGAATTGTATTATGAGCAATTGCAGAAGAACCGTTTTGAAGACTCTTATATCCAACTACAATCTCCTGACCAGCTTTAAGTTCCATACCATTCCACTTCAATAGGTCATTCATTGGAATGTTGTATTTCTTTGAAATTCCAAACAGCGTTTCACCAGATGCAACTTTATGTACTATTGCATCTTCACTTTTTCTAATCTGCTGAACGATTGCAGGATTATAAGGAATGTTAATGATTTGGCCCACCTTCAGGCCATTTTCTAACTGAGGATTGATTTCCATCAGATCATTAACAGAGACACCATATTTTGTAGAAATACCGTAAATAGTTTCTCCCGGAGAGACCAGATATTTCACATGGAGCTTGTCATCTATTTTGACGACTCCAAGGGAATCAAGCGGGGCAGAAAATACAGGAGCATTTCCTAACAATAGCAAGAGGCAAACCTGAAAAAACCTTTTAGTCATATTAGGTTAAATAAAATTTATTGAAACTTTTTAAATATGTCATTGCCAAAGGCAAATACCATTAAAGACAATAGAATGACCATTCCCACTTTCTGAGCCACTTCAAGAAATTTATCTGATGGTTTTCTACCTGAAACTATTTCATAAGTAAGAAACATCACGTGCCCTCCATCTAATGCAGGTATAGGAAGGAAGTTCATAAATGCAAGCACCATGGAAAGTAGCCCTGTCATGAACCAGAACCTTTGCCAGATCCACTGATTTCCAAATTTAGATGCAATTCCAATCGGACCACTTACAGACTTGCTTAGAGGTACTTCCCTTTTAAAGATTTTCCCAAACCCTCTCACTGTATTGGTAATTACTGAAAAAGCATCAGTGGTACCTTTGGGAATAGCCTGCCCAAAAGTATAATAGTCCGTTTTGGTTTCCAGAAGCATTTTAGGCTGAAATCCAATCTTTCCCTCTTTAGAAACTTCAGGATTTAGAGTCAGCAATTTTCCCTCTCTCTCTACAACAATGTTTGCCCTCTTGTTCTTCAATGTTTCCAGCTTAGCTGTTAATTCATGAAAATATCTTATAGAATCACCATTGATAGTGATAATTTTATCATTTGGCTTAAGCCCAGCCTTGGCTGCATTAGATCCATCTTCAACAGCTTCCACACCAAATGGAGTAATCGCTGAAATGAAATTGTTTTTATCTTCTGAAAGTTTACCAGCAATATTGCTTGGTATTTTTACTGTAAGAAGTGAATCGCCTCTTTTTACTGTATAAAAATTATTGTCAGTTAGAAATACATCGGCATTGATAACATCTTCAGGAAATTTTTCATAAGGTTTGCCATTTACATTGACAATTTTATCTCCTGTTTTTAAACCTATTTCTCTTCCCAGTTCATGAGCTACTATACCATTTTTGTTGATTTCAGAAGCAGGGAAATATTCTGACCCATATACATATGTAGCTATGATGAAAATAATTATTCCTACAACAACATTGACAATTATTCCGCCCATCATAACAATCAACCTTTGCCAGGCTGGCTTAGCTCTGAATTCATAAGGTTTGGGTTCTTCAGAAAGCTCTTTTGTGTCGAGTGACTCATCGACCATTCCGGATATTTTTACGAAACCACCAAGTGGTACAGCACCAAAAGAATATTCTGTTTCACCTTTTTTAAATCCGAAAATTTTTGGAGGAAAACCAATCGAAAATTTTTCGACACGCATTCCGAAATATTTAGCGGCAAACATGTGCCCCGCTTCATGAACTCCCACTAAAATAGAGAGCGCCAGCAAAAGCTGACCTGCCATAATTAAAATACCTAATACATCCATTATCTCTAAGTTCCTTTAAACAATAGTAATCAATAAATATGAAAAATATAAGTAAAATTTAGACTTTATAAAGCTTTCTTTTCGCAAGCTGCCTTGTTTCAATATCTGTCTGTACAAAATCTTCATAGGTAGGCCTGCAAATAAATGGAATGCTGACCATACAATCCTCTACAACATCGGGAATATCCAGGAAGTTTATTTTATCTGCCAAAAACTCCTGAACAGCTATTTCATTAGCAGCATTCAAAATACAAGCCATGTTTCCTCCTTTTTCCATTGCCTCATATGCCAGCTTTAAATTTCTAAAGGTTTCCATATCCGGCTTTTCAAAAGTCAGATTAGGATAATCAAGAAAATCGAATCTTGGAAAATCTGAGTTGAGACGTTCTGGATAAGCAAGCGCATATTGTATCGGCAGCTTCATATCTGGCAGTCCCATTTGGGCTTTCATAGAGCCATCATTAAACTGAACAAGAGAATGAATGATAGATTGAGGATGTACAATTACTTCAATTTGTGAAGATTCCAATCCAAAAAGCCACTTCGCTTCAATCACCTCAAGCCCTTTATTCATCAATGAGGCAGAGTCTATGGTTATTTTTGCTCCCATGTTCCAGTTTGGATGCTTAAGAGCATCTTGTCTGGTCACGGTTTTAAGATAATCCAATGATTTTCCGCGAAACGGTCCACCGGAAGCTGTGAGAATTATCTTTTCGATTTTTGAATAATCCTCCCCTGCAAGACATTGAAAAATAGCTGAATGTTCTGAATCAACAGGATAGATCTTAACTTTACTTATCTTAGCTGCATGTGTAACCAATTCACCGGCAACCACAAGCGTTTCTTTGTTTGCCAATGCTATGTCTTTTCCAGCAGCAATTGCCTTCAGAGTAGGCGACAAGCCGGAATAGCCCACCATCGCAGTTAATACCAGATCTATTCTTTCAGACTGGACCACCTCTGCAAGTGCATCTTTACCACAATATACCTTAACATTTGCTGGCTCAAGGGCTGATTTGACTTTCTGGAAATGTTCTGCATTTCCAATCACTACAGTTTCCGGCAAAAACTCAAGCCCCTGGCGAATAAGTAATTCTGCATTATTCTCAGCAGAAAGGACATCTATTTTAAATTTATCATGATGAGCTCTGACAACATCAAGGGCTTGTGTTCCAATTGAACCTGTAGATCCTAATATTGCAATATGCTTTTTTAAAATACCCATGAAATCTGTAAAAATTTATACTTGCTTAAATTGTTCCATCTGGTCTGCAATCTTACGATCATTAGCCAGTCTTGGAAGTTTATTCTGACCACCAAGTTTTCCGATTGATTTCATGTAATCTATAAATGCACCTTTTTTCATTGGAGTGATTTCCAGTTTTCTTAAAATATTTCCGGAAATCAAATCGTCATAATATGTGTTCAGCCTAACCATCTCTGCATCCAGATCTTCTCTGAAGGCATTGATATCATTAGGATATTTATTAAATTCTATAAACCACTCATGATATGGTAGACCTTCTTTTGGAGTCACCTGGGGTGCAACTGTAAACTCTATCACCTCTGTTTCAGGATGTTTAGAGACAGCAAATTTCAGTGCTTTTTCAACTTCCTCACCTATCACATGTTCTCCAAATGCAGAAATGAAATGTTTTATTCTACCAGTGACAATGATTCTGTAGGGATCTTTGGAAACGAATTTAATCATATCTCCGATGGAGTACCCCCATAGACCTGCATTTGTATTCATAATCAATGCGTAATTAACGCCCAACTGCACTTCATTGATATTTAACCTGGTAGGATTTTCATTAAAATATTCATCTGCAGGAATAAATTCATAGAAAATACCGCTATTAAGTAACAACAAAAGCTGATTGCTATCTTGCTGATCCTGAAAGGCGATAAAGCCTTCAGAGGCAGGGTAAGTCTCAATCGAATCTATCTTTTTACCAATAGATTCAAACAATTTGGCTTTGTATGGTTCAAAATTAACGCCACCGTATACAAATAAAGAGAAATCAGGAAATACGTCTTTGATTTTCTTACCTGTCCTGGCAGTAATTCGGTCAAAATACATTTGCACCCACGGCGGTATACCGGAGATAAGAGTCATTCTCTGATCTATGGTTTCTTCTATGATTGTATCAAGCTTTTCCTCCCAATCCTCAATACAGTTTGTTTCATAACTTGGTTTTTGGTTGGTCCTCAGATAGCCTGGAACATGATGATTTACAATACCTGAAAGTCTGCCCACATGGATTCCGTTTTTCATCTCCATTTCAGGACTTCCGGAAAGAAAAATTAACTTTCCATCCAGAAAAAGTGATTTACCGGTGTTGTAAACATAGTTCAATAAAGCATCTCTTGCACCGCTGATATGGTAAGGAATGGATTCTTTGCTGATTGGAATATATTTGACACCACTGGTAGTGCCGGAAGTTTTGGCGAAATATAGAGGTTTGCCCGGCCACAGGATATCCGGCTGCCCATCTACAACCTTCTCAATATAAGACTTTAACTCCTCATAGTCTCTTACAGGTACTCTTTTTTTAAAGTCCTCATAGGACTTTATGCCAGCAAAATCATGGTCTTTTCCAAATGCAGTATGTTTTGCTTTATCGATGAGGTATTTAAAGACTTTTTGCTGAGTTCCTGACGGATCGGACGCCCACTTTTTTTGTTTTGATACTACAAAATTAGCGATTGGCTTACTTAATATTGATCTGATTCCCATATACGTGTCTTTACAAAATTAATAAATAAGAGCAATTATCCTTATTAAATATTCCCATGTTCCAATTTTAGAAAAAACTTCTTCAAAAAATTGTAAGAATTTTATAATTTTTCGCCCGTAGTTGCGTCAGTTAATATTATGAAAAAGTTTATACCAATAATTTTTATCGGGTTCGCTTCAGGCTTAGCGGGTTCATACACTTATGGGTTGTTCCGCGAAAATGAACCCATTATTATTCAAGCCACCAACCCAGCAAATAAGGTTTTTGCCAATTACAAATCTCAGGAATCTATTAATATGACCGGAGATTTTGTAGCAGCTTCTGCACAGAGTACCCCTTCTGTGGTTTTTATTCAGACGGTAGGAACCAACGCCCAAAGTTCTTGGTTCGACTGGTACTTTAATGGAAGTAGTCAGGTTGCCAGCTCTGGTTCGGGAGTGATCTTTTCTGATAACGGTTATATCATTACCAACAATCACGTCATTCAAAAGGCTGATAAGATTGAAGTAATTCATGAACGAAAAACCTATCAGGCAAAAATAGTTGGTACAGATCCAAGTACTGATTTAGCAATTCTTAAAGTAGAAGCAGAAGGACTTCCTGCTGTAAAAATTGGTAATTCTAAAAACCTTCAGATTGGGGAATGGGTGTTGGCCGTAGGAAATCCATTCAATCTGACATCTACTGTAACAGCTGGTATAGTAAGTGCCAAGGCAAGAAATATAAATGTAGTGAACAGTCAATTTCCTCTGGAATCTTTTATACAGACTGATGCAGCTATTAACCCTGGTAATAGTGGAGGAGCACTTGTAAATTCCAAAGGGGAGCTGGTAGGAATCAATACAGCCATACTATCCAAGACTGGTTCGTATACAGGATATGGGTTTGCAGTTCCGGTTGATATTGTGGTTAAAGTAGTAAAAGACCTTATAAAATACGGATGCGTTCAAAAAGCTTTCATAGGAGCTGAAGTTTCTGAAGTTAATACCTCTGTCGCAGAGAAGCATCATTTAAAAGATTTATCAGGAGTAATAGTCACCTATCTGCAAAAAGATGGCGCTGCTGAAAAAATTGGCCTGAAAAAAGGTGATATCATTTTAAAGCTAAATGATATTCCAGTGAATACAAGAAGTGAATTTGAAGAATTACTTGCCTATCATAATCCAGGAGATAAGATAAAGATTACTTTTAAAAGTGATTCAAAACTGACAGATGAATCTGTGACACTTACCAACCGTGAGGGAACAACAACAATGCTTGTAAAGCAAGTTACCACTTCTCAGAACCTGGGAGCTTCCTTTGAGACTGTTTCAAAGGTTGAAAGAGATAAGCTTAATATAGCAAACGGCGTCAAAATATCAGGAATTAAAAATGGACTCATAGCAAGAATGGGGCTACCGGAAGGTTTTATCATCACCTCTATTAATAAGGTTGCCATCAACTCACCTGAAGAGTTGATTGAGATTTTAGAAAAGATAAAAGGCAGGGTTATGATTGAAGGGTTATCTTCAAATGGTGCAAGAAGCTACTACAATTTCTACTTCTAAAAAATAAAATATAAAAATTATCAATTCTCAAAAGTATAAAATAACAAAAAAGCTGATGGTCATATCATCAGCATTTTTTTTTTGTTTTAATGTTTACATTTATCAAAACGCATAAGACAAGCCTATATCCGTTGAGAATAAATTTCGTTGCTGAATATATGGTTTTTTACTTTTAGTAACAGTGGTAATATTGCCTCTGTATCCAGGTTCAATAATAAACTGTAGCCTTTCCGACAGCTGATATGCCAAACGAATTCCAAGACCTAAGCTAAATACATAAGTTTTAAAATTATTTGTTATAGGATTTACAGATGTAAAGTCATTTGTTGAAAAGATTTTACCATCAGCCCCTAATAACCTGCTGGCAACCCCATACCCCTGAACGATACAGCTAAGCTTTCCGTTTCCTATCTTATAGCCAGCAGCCAAAGATACATCCAGGTAGTTATAATGATTAATTAGATTAAATTGCTCTAAAGAGTCACTGACAATAAATCTTTCACGGATGGAAGTAAAGGCAACTCCTGGAGATATGTATATTTTTTTCCTCTCAAAGGATAGGTTTAATCCGATTTTATAGCTTAGTAAAGGATCTGTAGCATTTTTTTGATTTGTCAGAAAATCTTTACAATCCTCACATACATCATAATAACTCAAATGATATACAGGTGCGCCATAAATTATTAAAAATTTTGAATACTCTTTTGGCTCATCAATGTAAACTTCTTTTCTTATAATGTAATCTGCTTTTTTTATAATGATAGTATCAACATCATCTTCTGTAGAATACTTAGTTGTGTCAATTTGAGCAAAAGATAATCCGGAAAAAACAAATAAAAATACTACAGAAATTAAAAACAACTTTATATACATGCCAATAATTTAATTCTTTCTTTTGGGTTTTCTTTTACTCAATGTATCAATAACAATAATAGTATCCTGCTTTGTAATATAGACAATTCTTTTTTCCTTAACCTCTTTTTTCTTTTGTTGCTCAGGCTGACTTAATTCTTTTGTTGTAATGTTAACTTCCTTGATTGTGTGCTGTGATTCCTCTTTACTTATAAGGGTATCCTTGTTAACATCTAAAGGAATATGAGAATTTAGCTCAGTCGTACTTTTATTTTTTGAGACAACTTCGGTTATTAAAACCTCATTAGGCTTTATCTTAGCTACGGATACTTTCTGAGAATCTGACGGTTTACTAACTTTTTTTATCTGCTTTGATCCCTTTTGGTCGTTATGAATATCAAATGTCGTAAATTCATTTTTTTTCTTTTCTCCGGAAACAGCAGCCTGAGTACTAACATTTCTTTCAGAAAGAGTGTATATCAATGTCAAAGCAGAAAATAAAAAACCTAAGACAATCAGAGAACAATAATAGATATTGAAATTAAGAAAAGAAAATCTGAAGAAATTTACCCTGGGAAGAGCAAGGTCTATTGCAGACCATTCGTCTTCATCAGGCTGAATTTCATAATTTTCAAGCCCTTGTTTAAAAATATTTTCTATGCTCTTTTTTTCCATTTCACATTCACCTTTCCGAAGAATTTACCCATCTTTTGCCAGACAGGTTGATCAGGTACTCTTGTAACAACTTCTTAGCTCTGAATAATCTGGTTCTTGAAGTCTTTTCATCCAGGGATAATAATTGAGCAATATCTGCGTGAGAATGATTTTCAATACAGAAGAGGTTAAATACCAATTTATATTGTTCAGGTAAGCTACTCAAAGCATTCATTAAATCTTCAGAAGTATATTCTGAGTATATTTCTTCAACCCCTTCTTCCTGCTCCGACCCTAACTCTCTACAGTTCAACAGAGAGACATCTTCCACTGCAAATTTATTTCTATTCTTTTTGTAATAAGAAATAGCAGTGTTTATCATTATCCTTTTCATCCATCCTTCAAAGCTACCCTTACCATTATATGATTTGATGTTTGAAAAAACTTTGATAAATCCCTCCTGCATCAGATCTTTTGCTTCTTCTTCATTGGAAGAATATCTTACACATAAAGCTTTCATTTTAGGCGCATATGCTTTGTATAATGCATTCTGTGCTACAGAATTATACTCCTTACAACCTTTAATTATGTCTGCTTCCTTCAGCATCAGTTTTCTGATTCCGGATTATTTAGTAAGATATTAATACTAAAATAATTTAATTACCCCGAAATAAAAAACGCTTACACGTTTAAGGAAATCTTTTCATCGCCTATTTTTAATAACTTTATGTTAATTCAAGATGTAATTTTTATCAGTATGAACCAAAAGGCATTGTCATAATCATAACTATTCCTTATGATACATATCCAAGAACTATATTTTATCCCATTTCCCACCAAAGGCAATATCAAATCTAGAAACAACAATATCTACATTCAGAAACTGGTATAGCCATTTATTCTGATAAACTGAAAACTAGGGCGAAAGCAATCGTTCCAGTATGAGGCACTCCATTCCATATATAATTATCACCTTTCCTCTTATAATTTTTCATATACAATAACCAATTCCGGATGTAGGTCTGCATTACTATTATCAGACGAACAATATCTTAAATTTTTCATGTTAGCTTCTGGCTCTAAAATAAAAGTACTTGATTTAATAAAAATTAAGAATCCAAAAAATAAATTAGGTCTTAAATACTGATTCTTCACTATGATTGTGACATCTATTTCACAAGTATAATCTGCATTATTGGGAGGTAAATCAATTTGATATTGTCCAGCAGTCAGAGGCTCCTCATCCGTATCCACACTATCTTCATTCCATGGCTCTATAATAGGCTGAATTGCCCATTTTTTGGGGTTAATTCTTTCTTCTAATGGTATCTTATTAAAATTCATAACAGTAGTATCAAGAAACAGCTTCAACGTTGCTTCTTTAATTACTGCATTGGGAGGGATTGAGCTTAAATCAAAATCAAGGAAACCATTATCGATATAAACTTGTAATCCTTGATGTACATAATACCCTGTCAAAAAAGGACTATCCCCAAATTTTCTATTTATATATAACCCTGTTACTGTATCTTTTCCTTCTACGCCAGGTTTCAATTTTATTGTTCCACTTTCAGGCATTTTAGAAATTTCAATGCAATAAGGATTCGAACAGCCAAATAATAAGCTTAAATACAGAGCCGTACAAGGCTTCAATTTATCCCATATCAAATCAACCACGTGCATTATATCATCTCATAATGTATAATTAATTCTGGCCTCAATTCTTCACTTTGGTGATCGGAAGAACAAAATCTAATCATACAATCAGTAATATTGTTTACCTTCTTATAAAAATCAAAACTTAACCCCTTAACATTAGAATCTTTCTTCAATTTGCCTTGTGCGTAAGTGGTAATATTGACAGAATACTTTTGATTATATCTAGTTGGCCCTTTTTCAACAGACAGCTCCAATTCATCTATTGTTGGCTGATTAAACCAACTTATGTTGTTCTCCTCCCAAGGACTAGTTACAATATTTACCTTCCATCCGGAATCATCAGGAGAACTCACATGTCCACGGTATCCAAGATATGCGGTTCTAACATCTGCAGATAAATTCAATACTGCGGAAGTAACTTTAGCTCCAGGCGGTACTAATGTAGACAAATCAAAATCCATATAGAACTTTTCGAATATTCTATTTCTAGTTATAGTCCATGCTATTAAATTAAGACTTTCAATAGCTGCAAAGCTTGAATCAGGATAATAGGAGGAAATGGCAGCATCTTTTCCCTCTGGTCCAGGTTTAAAAGAAACCCTGTGTGAGGTAATTATTTCCTCTTTCTTTTCCTCAATCTTTAAATCTTCACATATTGGATGTTTACAACTAAATACTAATACAGCATTTATAAAATAAATTAGTTTTCTAACGCTACCTTTAAAAGAAAATATCTTATTCACAATAGGTCATTATAAAAATTGATAACAAATTATGATAATTTGCACTAATCAAAAAGCACTTATCTTCTCATTTAGAATCTGATACAATCACAAGAGAATTTCGGATGATTGCATATATGTTTAGTATTCATATTCGATCTTCAATTCTGGCCAAAGCTCACTATTCTGATGATCTGATGAGCAAAATCTGAGAGCTATTGTTTCTTGAGGTTCAGATGGATAACCTAGACCAAAATTTAGTCTAAACCCATAAATATCAGAAGATTTTAAAACTTTTCTTTTTACATATTTTGTTACATCAACCGAAAAGGCTTGAGACGAGTAATCGGGGCTTTGAACAGTAATAAAATCAGTTTTCTCAACCTCAGGTTGATTATTCCAACAAATAGAATCTTCTTGCCAGTTACTTGTTATAATATTCAATCTCCAAGTTTCATATTTTGTATATTCAATATGCCCTGCAGCTCCATGATAAGGATTTGTAGTATCAGCAAATAATCTTAATACTGCTTTATTAATTTTTACATTTTTAGGTATAGATTTTTCAATGTCAAAGTCAAAATAGCCATACTCTAAATATTGCGGTATTCTAAAAATTTTCCAGGAAATGACATGCAGGCTTTTGTAACTTGCATAATTGGAATCAGGATGATTTGATACAACTACTGCATCTTTCCCTTCCATTCCTGGCTTTATTAAGATAGTTTGTATTAATCCTTCTTCACAAATCGGATGGGAACAGCTATATATAAAAATGCCGACAATTATAATCCAATAATGTTTTATTTTTTTAAAACTATAAAAAAAAGTCATGCTATTTGCTTTTGGCCTCAGGCAAGTATTTATTTTTATTTGATACGTTTTTATTTATCAGAAATTCAACTGACGACTATAAATCATAACTATACAATTAATTTACTACAATTTTTCCTGACTTTAGAATTGAATTGTTATGCTCGACTTGATAATAATATATTCCCTTTGTGAGTAAATTTTCAACTTCAGTTTCCTTTTTGTCGATCAAGATTTTATAAACCTTATGCCCAAACTGATCAAAGATATTTAAAGTGCCTCTTGCAAATTGAGAACTAATGAGCAATGACTCATTTATTTCTACAGGATTTGGATAGATGTTAAATGAGTTTGAAAGACTCTCAAGATTACTTGTAACAGGATCCTTCAGTGGCTTTAATACAAGAGAAAAGTTATTAGCAACACTGGTTGAGCAAACTAACAAAACATTATCATCTTTAGTTAAAGTTACAGAACGAATAAATTCTTTTGTTCCACTATACCTATTATAGGTCCAAATTACATCACCATTAAAATTTACCTTTGTTATAGATTGGGTCCCGGATGGAGCATCTTCAAACTCGTAAAAATAAATTCCTTTCTCATTTCCTTTACTTTCATCTATTCTGGTTGCAATTTTTTTTGTCCATAAGGTGTCAAGATTTTCATTCATCGAAATCATAAGACCTTTTCTGGTTATTGCATATAATCCAGAGGTATTATTATGCATTTCTAGTACATCATCATTAATTGCATATTGCTTTGAAACTACAACATTACCATTAGTTCCATACTTTATAAATTGAATAGAATCTGTATTCACTTTATTCGCTGTGCGGACCCCTACAACATATTTGCCATCTATTTCAATAGGAGGAGTAATATACTTTGCTTTTGGTATAGAATTTTTCCAGATAGTTGTCCCATCAGTATTCAGCTTTGTAACATTACAGTCAGATGATAACCTTTGTGATATTACATATCTCCCCTCTCCATCAATGATAAATGGTCCCATTTCAGCAGTAGAGGTAATCCCCAGAAAGGCTCCATTAAAATTAAACTTTTTAAATCCAACCTCAGTGGAAATAATAACTTCATCATTCGGGGTTACAAAATAATACTCATACCAGGGAAGGATATCTGTAGTTTCTTTTCTGAAATATATTTCACCATGGTAATCCAATTTTATAAACTCTACTTTTCTTTCATTCTTGGAATTATAATATACATTGATAGAAAGCATATCACCTTGGCTCGACTCATAAATCATGTTAAAATTATCTTTGTAGTACCATTCAAAAGCGAATTGGGCTTTAGCAAAAGTAGTTATAACCAACAATCCAAAAATCAAAATTGCTTTATTCATAAATTCATTTCTTGTCAGGTTGTTTTCTCATTGTATGCTGAATATATATTATTGATATAATTCATTATACAAAATACTACTTTTATCATTCATAATCAATTATCAATTCTGGGTGAAGGCTTTGATCCGGATGATCAGAAGAGCAATAATTGAACATATATTTAGCCTGATCATAAGGCGGAACAATGATAAACCCATAATAATTGGCAGGTCTTTCAAGCTCCTTTGCGATAAGTGGTGTTACGTCGATACTGCACGAAAAGCTGGAATCATTGGCAGGAAATTGAATTTTCAAAGCTCCTGAAGTTAATGGTTCATTGCCGTACATGCTGATCTGCTCGTCCCAAGGTTGTATGACTGCCCGCGCCGACCATCCATGAGATTGGAATATATCTGATAATGGTATCTTGCGAAAAGCGGAATCGTTTGTATCAATAAATAGTTTCAATACAGCACTTTTTAATTTTGCGTTCGATGATAACTGATCAAGATCAAACTCAATAAATCCGTTACCTTTATTCAAACCACTTTCATCTTCATACAAGAAGGTTAAGACACTAGAATCTCCAAAGTTTTTTCCGAACTTATCCGGCATCGAAATAGCATCCTTTCCTTCAGGTCCCGGCTTTAGCTTTAGGCGGAATATATTGATTACTTCATCTTCTTCCGGACAATAAGGATGAGTACATCCAGTTAAAATAACTCCACAAGAAATGATAATCCCAATAAGAAGAGAAACGCACCTTGTCAAATTTTTAATTACAATCTCTAGTCGCTCAATCATTCTCATATTCCACTTCAAGCTGCGGGCGCAATTCTTTCCGATCATTATCAGAGGAACAAAAAACTACACATTGATAGGGACTTTCAACCTTATTTCTGATCATAAATCCGTTATATCCCGAAGTGCCTTTATACTTCTGCCGGATATGTTCTGTAACATCAATGGTAAAAGATTGGACAGAAAACTGAGGGCCAGGTAAATTAAAAACATCAGTCATTGACACTTCGGGCTGATCAAACCATGTTATCTCATTTTCATTCCACGGACTCACTATTCTATAAATCTGCCATTCATTATTCAATTTCACTCCCTGATAACTCTGAACAGAATGGCCTATAATACTGGGAGCTTTATTAATAGTATCTGCAAAAAGTTTTAAATATGCACTTACTATCTTTGCCCCGGAAGGCAAATATTCTTTTACATTAAAATCAATATATCCTCTTTCAGTATAGGGCAATACATTTTCCGTCCATGTTAAAGCATTTAAACTTTTAACGTTGCCAAAATTTTCTTCCGGGTAATAAGTTGAGACCCCAGCATCTTTACCTTCTGCTCCTGGCTGCATAACAATAGTAAACCTATTGATCACTTTTGTATCCACTTCTCCATTTGGGGCTAAACAAACAGGATTAGAACAACTCACTAAAAATATTAGAATTAACCATAAGAAGAAGCACTTGCCTCTCCATATTTCCCCAAAATATGAATGTAAAAGGTTCATATTTATTTTTCTTTCCATCTCAACAACCACTTAACTTAGTTAAACATTACTGATAAACCACCATCAATTCTGGTCGGAGTTTAGGATAAGCATAATCTGAAGAACAAAAACTTATTTTGCGACTCCCGTTTTCATCCTTCAATTTTATCAAAAAACCGTATGAACTCCCTCTATGGCGGAATTGCTGAGCTATATGATCGGTAACATTAATTGTATATTTCTGAAAAAACGTAGTTGCCGGAGCACAGGCAATTTTTGATGAAATATCTGTTGAAGGAATATTAAACCAGGTTATACTATTTTCTTCCCATGGAGATGTTATAGTTTCCACAACCCATTCATTTGTCTCATAAGAACTGGCAGAAGATGTCGAATGGCCAGTATACCCTCCAGTCATTAAAACCGTATCAGCATATAATTTCAATTCTGCATTTAAGATAGAAGCTCCTGTAGGAATTGAGGAAAGGTCAAAGTCTATGTAGGCTCTTTCTACATATGGGATTCTGTCAATATTGGATATCATAGCGTTTAATGATAAACCATTACCAAAATTATGTTCCGGATAGTAAGAACTGACTATTGCATCTTTCCCTTCCGGACCTGGCTTTATGACGATTGTATCTATACTTCCATCAAGTCTAGGATCAATGGGAGATTTATCAGACATACATCCAGATATACTAAGAAGCAATATTATAATAAAAAAATTAATCTGTAGAAGTTTATCCATATGGTAACTACGTTGTATGGTCCTCAATACAGAGGACACAGAAGTTTATCAATATCTAATCAACAATTTCATAATCATATTCCAGATTTTCTCAAATGAATAAAAATGGTTTATCTAATAGACTTCAAAATTAAAAATCGTTCCCAGAAAGAATTTCTGACCGGTTTGTTTGTAAAATTAAATTGACATTTTAAAAAATCTTATTACGGGGAGTTGAATCGCTAAAATTCAACAACTTATAATAAAAATCACAAAATTAGCCCTTCAACTTTTATTTTTTTTTTTAGAAAAAAAAACGAACTTAGATTTAACGACGGTTAAAAGAAGGTCTTTTCAAGGTTTAATTTCATCAATATTAACTTCTTTCGTCGCTAAATAGCCTCTGTGCGGAAATGTATTTCACTTTTTATTTCCATGGGACTAAAAGGTTTAATCGCTGGAAGTAATTAAATTCAATAAAATTACAGAGGCTATTTTTTCCCCTAAAATAAAAAAACGCACCGGATTTCTCCGGCACGTTATTCAACTTCACGTGGCTTTAATATTAATTTAATGAAGTATAATCTGTATAGCCTTCGTCACCTGCTGCATAGAACAATTGCTGATTGCCTTCTGCAAGAGGAGCATTTTTTCTGAATCGCTCTGGTAAATCAGGATTAGAAATAAAGAACCTTCCAAATGATACCAGATCTCCTCTACCTTCCTCTAATGCTTGTTCTGCTCTGGCTTTGTCATAACCACCGGCAAGGATTAATGTATTTTTAAAAGTCTTTCTGATTGTTGCAACCAATGAACGACCTTCTTCTGAAGCATTCGCAAGAGCATCAATTAAGTGCAGATACAGGATATCCAGCTTATTTAGCTCTCCTGATATATACTTATAAGTTTCAGCAATTTCAGGATATACTTCCAGGTCATTAAAAGTATTATAAGGAGAGAGTCTTAAACCTACTTTATCTTTACCTATTGCAGAGATCACTGCTTTAGCCGTTTCGATTAAAAAGCGGCTTCTGTTTTCAGTGGAACCGCCAAAAGCATCAGTTCTCTTATTGGTTGAAGGATTTATAAATTGCTCTATCAGATAACCATTGGCTCCATGTAGCTCCACTCCGTCAAAGCCTGCTTCTACTGCATTTTTTGCAGCCTGAGCGAACTCTGCAATAGTCTGTTTTATTTCTTCTGCAGTAAGCTCTGCTGGCTGAGGCATAGGCTGCATCCCCAATGTATCGGTCCACATTTCTCCTTTGGAAGCAACAGCAGATGGAGCCACAATTTTTGAACCAGGCAGCATATTGGCCGGATGTGAGATTCTACCAACGTGCATCAATTGCACTATGATTTTTCCACCTTTATCATGAACAGCCTTTGTTACTTTCTTCCAGCTTTCAATTTGCTCTTTTGTAAAAATTCCGGGAGTTCTCGCATAACCAATTCCATTAGCGGACGGTGCTGTTCCTTCTGTAATGATGAGTCCCGCTGAAGCTCTTTGAGCATAGTAGATTGCTACATTTTCCCCAGGAATGGAATTGATTGCTCTTGACCTTGTCATAGGAGCCATTACAATTCTATTCTTAAGTTCGAATCCGCCAACTCTGGCTGATGTAAATAAAACGTCTTTAACTGTTGTTTCCATAAATTTAGTTTTCACGTATTTTGTTTAAACAATTATTTAATTATAAAAATACCCTTTTGGTTTAAAAGGGGAATTTAAGTGGTCTAACCTCTTAATTTATCAAGAAGATCAGATAAGGTATTTGCCTCTTCCTCAGTAAGGTTTTCGGCTATATTATTGTATTCTTTCATTACAGGCTCCATCTCTTCAAGAAGTTTCAAGCCTTTTTCAGTAATACCTACATTTACTTGCCTTCTGTTTTCCTCATTTACAAACCGATCCACAAGGCCTTTACTTAATAACCTGTCACAGAGTCTGGTCAGATCCGGGTTTTTATCCAGCATCACTTCTTTAATAGCGCCACAACAAGCTGATTCAGGGTGTTTGCCGCGCAGGATTCTGAGGACATTATACTGCTGATGAGTAAGATCAAAGCGTTTGAATAATTCTTCCAGCTTTCCGCTTAACTGATTGTAAGTATAAATCAGGTTTATCCACGCCCTCTCTTGAGAATTACTGAATTTTTTCTGCTTTATAGCCTCCTCAATTTTCATATCTCAAATTTATAGCAATTTTACAATAAACAAAATTTGTTTAAACAAAGTTTTCGTATTTCGAAGAATTAATCCACCAGGTGTTCAATGTCCTTCAGGAGAATCAATAATGCTTTGTTAGATAAGTACACTTCTACAGCACAAAGTGTAAGAGATATCAACATCATAATCAGACTGATTCCAAAAACTGCGTGTACTAAATGAGTAAAACCATTATAAATCAAATACATGGTAAACGCGGCAGAAACCATGGCTCCTATTCCTATAAGCTGCATGTTTCGTATGAGGATAATTCTTTGTCTCAGTATTTTTATCTGTTTAATAATTACATCAGACTGCTCGGAAGTATATTGACTATGTAGTGCTCTGATTCTATTGCTGATAGCTATATACCTATTCGTATATGCTAACAACAGCAGGGAAATCGTCGGAAATAAAAGTGCAGGAGTTGTTAAGGCAAGTTCGTCCATTGGGCTATTTGTTCTTCTCTTCTTATTATTAAATATAACTATTGAACTTTATTTTTTGGCAAGGATTTATCATGGTTCGGTTTTATTTAGCATTTCTTGTCATCTAATTCCTCATCTATACTCCCCATCTCTCCATCCACTAATATTACCTGTATTATAGCAATTACAACTATACTTATTCTCTGATTATGTTATATCCGTTTATCTTATCTATAAATACTGCATGAATGACAGGAACTAAAACATTTTCTGTTCCGGCCATAAACCTAATTACTTATGTCTCCTCTGGGCCATTTTCAGAATTAAGGATTTTTTTTATCTAACTCGCTCTGACCATCCTCGAGTGTAACTATTATAAATTCAACATTCTTACCTTGTGGAATATATTCCATATGATTATCAAATCTTGAGATGCAATTAACATAAGCCTTATCCTCCCATTCCTCTGAATCACTGAAATAATAAAAAAAGCTACCTTTTTCAAGATAGCTCCTTTAACATTCTTAGGCGGTGTAATGATCACTTATTAACCCTCAATATCATACCCTTCTTCACAGAGTAGCCATCCAGCTTATTAAGGTCCTTAAGTTCTTCAATAGTTAAACCGAATTTTTTAGCGATGCTGTCAATGGAATCTCCTTCCTTTACAGAATACTTTCCGGCTCCTGAAGCACTTGCATTCATCTTTACCTTCAGCTTTTGACCTGTAAAAATAGTATTGTCTTTCAGAGAATTTAACTGAATCAATTCTTCAGGTGTCATGCCAAATAAGCGGCTTATAGAAAACACTGTATTGCCAGACTCTGCTATATAGTAATCTTCCCCTTCATTCAGAGGAGCTGCTTTTTTATTAATTGTCGCTACAAAACCATTTGGATTTACCTCATCTTCATCACGGTCTACCTCGGCCATTGTAGAAGGTGCAACGATATCTGCATCTCCTGTTCTTCTTACCCTTAGAGGAGTAAAAGCTTCAAGATTCTGCCCCTTAAGGTTATTCAGCTTTTTCAACTCTTCTACTGACATTTTATATTTTTTAGCAATCTCTTCTATTGTAACTTTCGGTTCTATAATATAGGTCATTGCCTTGGCCTGATATCCCGGTCCTCCAATGATATGGAACTCTACCCTTCTGTTCAGCTGTCTGCCAATAGCATTTTTATTAGCCACCAAAGGTTTGCCTTCTCCCATTGCATTTACAACAAGCGCGCTTTTGTCAAGGCCTTTCGATTTAAGATAATCCGAAGCTTTGATCCCTCTTTTTTCTGATAAGGCTACATTATACTCATCAGAACCATAACTGTCTGTAAAGGCATTCATTTCGATCTGTACCTCCGGATGTTTTTTACAATATGCACAAAGGTCATCCAGTGTCTTTTTGGCCTCCGGTCTTAAATCAAATTTATCAAAATCGAAATATATGTTTTCAAACAGAACCCTTGATACCGGCTGGTCCGACGATTTTACTTTTACATCTTCTACCAGATATTTTATTTCGGCTGTGATTTTGGCATCCTTATCTTCAAGCGTTACTTTGTAGTTATCGGGCTTAAGATTTTCGTATCTGAAAGTACCCTTTTCATTGGTAGTTGTCCTTTTCAGCGTTTCGTTCTTTTCATTTTTAAGGATGACCCCTACGTCCGATGCTGGTTGATGCGTCTCTTCATCTACAAGAGTACCTACTATAGAAATACTTTGAGCCTCCTGTAGTGAATCTTTATCTATCTGAGCAATCAGGGCTTGTTTACTTTCAATAAAAAACATGTAGATATCATCATTACCAATGCCACCATCACGGTTTGAAGCAAGGTATCCTTTTTTCTCACCCACCACAAAGTAGAAATCATCTTTACTGGAGTTAAAAGGTAGCCCCACGTTCTGCACCTCTTCAGTAAAGTTCTTCCCTTTAGCCATGAATATGTCCAAACCGCCAAAACCTTCACGTCCATTGGTAGAGAAAAACAATGTTCTGTCTGCAGGATAATAACAAGGTGACATATCTATACCTGGAGTATTAATCTCTGCTCCCATATTTATTGCTTTTCCCCAATTATCATCACCCTTGCATGTACTGTAGTAAATATCGTGCATCCCCAGCCCTCCTTCCCTTTTAGACACAAAGAATAAAGTATCTGAATTGGGAGAAACAGAAGGCTGAACGTTGTATGTTTTAGGGTAATTGATATTCTCATTAAGTTTTACAGGATTCGTCCATTTGCCGTTTTCCAGTTTGGTCATATAAATAGCACATTCATATGCTATGATCTTTCCGGTCTTGACAGGCTCATCACATCTTGTAAAGTAAAATTTAGTTCTGTCTTTGTTGAAAGAACCACCGGATTCATTAAACTTGGAATTTACCACACTGAATTTATCCTTGTCATCCATTTGCTTCCAGGTCAAACCTTCTTTTTTGAATCTGAAGTTATCACTGTATTCACCTCCAAGCATGCCATATTCACTTTCTCCTATGGATTCTGGTCTTGCAGAAGTAACGACAATGGTGCTGTCGTTTTCGAAAATTACCGGAGAATAATCCGACTCTACGGAATTAACAGGAGTCTTCAGATTAAAGAATTCGTAATCCCTTACCGGTTTTTTCATTTCGTCAATGGCAAGTGTGCAACCGTCTTTGTCAATCTCTGCCTGGTCTCTGTATTTCTTTGTTTCCGAATCAGGATTAGGGTTTTCATTGATAAATTCCTGAAACTGCTTTTCAGCTTCTTCATATTTACCATTAAGCTTAAGCATTAGGGCATACCAATATCTTGCAAGTGGGAAATCAGGGAGCGCTTTTTCTACAGATATTTTATAATATTTTTCTGCAGAAGGATAATTAAAATAAAATCTATACGCTTCTGCAAGTCTATAGCAAACATAATTATTACCAGGTTCTTCCGCATATACTTTTTCATATTCCTGAGAAGCAAGGTAATAATCCATATTTTCAAAATACTTATCTGCCAGCTCTACCGAAGCTTTCTCTCCTTTCTTTTTTGCTTTTTTCTGCGCCAGAAGATCACTATGCTGAAAGCACAAAAAGAAAAGAATAAACAGAAGTGTGAGCGTCTTTTTCATCGCTGATAACCTCCCATAATTCTAAATTTAATTAATTTGAAACTTGTATACGAAAGTAGAAAAAAAATCAGATTCTAGGTGTGTAAAACCTTCTCGATCTGCCTTCTCTTACTTTCATGAGTGTGAGAGAAATTTCATAAGCTCCCCTTCCGCGACTGATACTTTTAAGAGCCGATGCGTTATAATCATAGCTGAAACCAATCATGTAATTATCATTACCCAGGCCCAGGGACGCTATAAATGCGTCTTGCAAACGATACCATCCTCCGAAAATAACGTCACGAGGAGCCAAAAATTTCTTTTGGTCGTTGAATACATACGTAAAATACGCTCCTGCGTTTATTTGTCTATATGGGTTTTGACTTAAAATCAGAATATTTGGAGAAATATTTAATCGTTCTCCGGCTTTCAATTCAAAGCCTGCATGCAATTTGAAAAGATAAGGTACTTTATTGATAACACCTTTCACCATTGATTCATTCGGAGACGACAAGTGGTAAGCTGCAAAACCGGCATAAGCGCTGTAGCCTTTATCTGAATAGTCTCTTCCTGCGTTATAGTAGTATATAGCCCCTGCAGAAACATCTGCATAAATTTTGCCTGTATTGACGCTCTCCTCACTGACAAACTCAGTAACATCATAGCCAATATAGGGATTGAATTGGGATCCCCATTGGAGGTTGGTGAAGTCTATATTTCGCTGAACAATTCCTCCCTGCAGGCCAAAAGTAAGGCAGTTCATTTTATTACTACTAAGCCATAGGTTATAAGCTGCGTTTAGATTAATTCCAATAGTTTTAAAATTTCCATCACCCGCACGGTCATTATAAATGGAAAGACCGATACCTCCAAGGTGAGAATCTTCAATTCCCTTCTTGGAATAAATAGGATTGATTAAAGATATCTGATTCGTAACATAAGGTATGTTTGCTACGGACCTCCACTGATTTCTATAGTTAGAATTAAAAGTAAGATTGGAATAAACTCCTGCCATAGCAGGATTCAGGTAAAGCCCTGATGCATAATACTGAGAAAACGCAGCATCCTGAGCTTTAACCTCTCTTAAACAAAGGGATACAAAAAAAATACAGGCCCAAAAGCCGACATATATCCTCTTCAGTTTCATATTTATCTCACAAGTGTAACCGTTCCGGATTTTTCAAATTCCGAACCGTCGTTAAACTTACCAACAACCATATAGGTGTACACTCCCATCGGAGCATTTTGCCCGTCCCAGCCTTTTCTGTTAGCCATGTTAAAGTCTGAAGTTTCGTATACCACCTCTCCCCATTTATTGAATACTTTAAAAGTAAAGCTTTGAGAAGAAATATTCAAACCATAAACTTTACAAACTGAATTTTCCGGATTTCTGGAATATGGATTAAAGATATTAGGTACAAACAGGTATTTACTTGAGAGCACCTCTACTGCAAGACTTGCCATAGAAGAACACCCGTCTTTGGTGACAACAGTGAGCTCTACATTATACTTACCAGGATTAGGGTATGAATAACTACTGTTAAAGAGGTTACTTGTGTTACCGTCTTTAAAATCCCACTTCCATGTGCTTATGTTTTGTGCCAAAGTATCTACTGTATTAATAAATGATATTACATCTCCCGAAATTGCATCCATCGTTTCTTTGCTGGTGTTATCCAGACTCTTGGATGGTCCTTCCGCTCTGAATGAGGCCTCAGGAGAGGGAACAAACGTAACATTCCTATCTAAAGTTACATCTCCGCACTGGTTACTAACCTTTACGGTAAAAGTCTTCACTCCTGATGCAAGTGAAGAGTTGTCTGATTTGAAAAAAGTGGAATCTTTTTCCGGAGATGAAAATTCACCAGAGGAAGAAGCTACAGTCCATTCGTAAACAAGCACGCCATCTCCCTGAGATGTAATAACTTTCAGAGGAATTCCATCAGCCATACATGACTTCAGCGGAGATTCAATAGAACTGATTACCGGAAGAGCCATGAAATCTATGGTGTACTTGCTGGTATCATAACAACCATTTTGCTCAAAAATTGCATAATAGGTACCATCCGTATTTACAATATGGGTCGATCCCTGATCCAGGAGTGTATTGTTTTCATCCATCCAGGTAACAAGGCTTGAATATGGGTTTACACTGAGTGTAACATCCGTTCCTTCACATGCCTGAGGAGTATTGGAGGCAATTTCATCTTTCAAAGGCTTTGGTCTGATGGTCAATTCAACGGTATCGGCCGCGGTACAATTGGTGGCATTATCTTTAACATTCAGAATGAAAGTATTGATCCCGGCAGCTGTTGGCGTTACAGATGGCCTTGCATCGGCATAGTTACCGGGAGTCCAGCTAAAACTGTAGGTTGAAGGTAATGAAGGGTTTCCGACACCTCCAAGCATGAAAGTATTTCCTATACAATCTCCCGTATCCTCTCCTGCATCAGCCGTTGGTTTAATGCTTGCTGTAACGATAATGGAGTCGGCAACTGAGCAGTTGTTACTGTTTGTTACTTTTAAATAATACTTTTTAGATGTCCCCTCTGCGATTTTAACAAACGCATTAAAATCCGAAATATCGGAAAGGCCAGTAGCATTAGAGATACCATCAATATCTTCAGACCATTTCTGGAATGTAAGAGCACTTATAGATTGGTAAGAAGCTTTGAACTTGCCACTATCACCAGGACAAAATATAATATCGGTACCAGCATCCACTGAAATTTTATCTACTAGAACTTCAATTGAAGAGGTATCAGAACAACCGTCTTCTGTAGTAACCTTTACACTATATCTTGTAGTTACAGAAGGAGTTGCAGTCGGAGTCCATAACGTACTGTCATTTAATGTCTCTGCAGGCCACCATGCTACTTTATATCCCGCAGTAGAAGGGACATCAAGGCCGGCAGCTTCTCCAGGACAAATACCTTTGTCTGGAAAAGTTTTCGCAACCACATTGGTCGGCTTAGATGAAATTTTCACTATGACCTGTGCAGTATCGGAACACATTGGTGTTCCTGTAGCATCCTTCATCGTAACTGTGTAAACAGTACCAGAAACTGAAGGTGTAGCTTTAGGATTAGGACTCAGATAATTATCAAGCCCTGCGGAAGGCGACCATTCGTAAGTGTAATTAGAAGAAGGGTTTTGCGGCCCAAGTATTGCAGGATCACCATCGCACATGCCCACTATTCTGTCCATTGCCGCTTTCGTAGGCAGGGATTTTAAAGATACTTTGATAGTGTCATAATTAGCACATCTCACCCCTGCTACTTTTACAATATATTCTGTAGACACAAGAGGAGTAACGAATGGATTCGACACATTTACATTAGATATGGTAGGGTCTGCATTCCAAAGGTAAGTATTACCATCCGGCGGGATTCCAATCTGAACTGTTTGCCCCTTACAAATGGTTACGTCATTCCCCATATTAATATCAGGAATAGGAAAGACTGCAATGCGGACATCACTTTTAGTTACACAGCCAAATTCATTGGTCGCGATCAGTTGATAATAATTTTGTAAAAAAGGTTTTCCGGCTGGAATCACCAAATTAAATGGCGGATTAATTACAACAGCAGGAGTAGTCTCCGTAATATTAATATATTTTGGGTAATCAGGAGAATTGTATTGCCATTTATAAGTAATTCCATTTGTCTCAGCTTCAGGAACTCCAACAAGAGTATCGGTCCCGGGACACAAAAGATACGGAATTACATTCAATGTATCAGGAACAGGATTCACAATAACCTTAATTGAATCAGTTGTAATACAACCTGCTGCTTCTATGGTAATTTTAAAAAGAGTTGTTGTATAAAGATTCACTGTACTAGTTAAAAGACTGGATGGATCTCCAACAAGATTAGCAGGAGTCCAGGAAATTGTCGCTGTTTTGGGAGTTAAAGGCACCGCCATTAAACCAAAAGCACTTCCTGCACAAATGGCAGTATCTTCAGGAAGTTTTTTAATTCTCATGCCCTTGAAAGTTGTAGGGCCACTATTGAGACTAAAAGAGCATGCAGGGTTTTTGGCAAAAGCAGTATAATCAGCAGATGCCGCAACGCTGCTTAAATACAAGGTATCACTACTTCCCGCAGATATTTTTATAATTTCCCCTTTTTGATTTTTCCAGATAATGGTATCCATTGGAGATGCTACAGCATCTTTGATTTTAGCTACAATTGCATAATTCCCACAGGCAAGATCTGCAAGTAATTCCAATGGTTCCAATTCGGGTGTCGTAAAGACATATACATCCTTACTGAGAGAATCAGTACAGGAAACACCTGACGTAAAATAATATTTAACAGAATACACTCCCGGAGTTATGCCTGATGGATTAAATTGCCATTTACCACTAACATATTCAGCAGGTTCCGAATAACTTGCTGTTCCGAAATTTTTAGTACAAATAGTAGATGTGATTGAAGAAGGAGTTGTTTCTGTATTACAATAGAAATCTTTCAAGCCTGTAAAAGCTGATTCTTTCCAATTACTAATAGATGATCGGATTACAGAATTTCCTGTAAAGTTTGCTACATCAATGTACCCTCTGTTATAAAGCGAAATAGAGGAGGGATCCTCTAACCCACTTATCGGCAAATCTGAAATGCTTCCGGAAACAGATACCTTAAAAATCTTATTTCCATTAACATCAGAATAATAAACATTTCCATCGCAGTCTATTGCAAGACCAGAAATTCTTTCATCGCTTCCTTTTCTGTTTACTGCAATGGAGACCATATTTGTTGCAATATTCAGCTTCTTTATTGAAGACCTGGAAGGATCCGTAATATATAAATTACCATCCGCAAAAGTTAAGTGCCCGAGTAAACCAAATTGTGCTGAAGAGGCTGCCACAGGGCCGGGAACAGTAGTACCATCCGGAACATCACCGTTGACAGATCCGGCAATGGTAGTAACCTGCTTTGTCGCAATGTCAATTTTTTTAACCTTATAATTTCTGGCATCGCTTACATACAGTGTTTTTCCCAAATCATCAATTGCTATTCCATAAGGATTTCTGAATTTTGCCGCAGTTCCAATACCGTCCTGATCTCCTCCTACAGGTGTCGCTGTATTTTCACCTGCTATAATTTGAACTCCGGTGGAGGGATTGTAAACTTTTATATTATGATTTACCTGATCACAGAAATAAACATTATTACCAAACGATACAAGACCTGTAGGAACATTTAACCTTACCAGTTTGGGATCAACCCCTACCGTATTTCCTTTGGCCCCACTAGTGTTTATAATTTCCCTAGGTCCATTTTCATCAATCACCCAGATTTTGTTATTATCACTGTCGCTGAAATAAATCTTCCCCTGGCAGGTAGTCGTAATACCCTGTGGATTGCTTATTAAACCTACTGATCCAGACCCACCGCCTACCAATACAGCAGAGCAAGGAGCAGGATCAACTGTTACTGTCTGCTGCGCAGGGACTATACAACCAGCCGAATACTTTATAACATGTTTTCCAGAACCAGCAATGGTCGGATCAAAATACCAGATATCTTTGCCTCCTGAAACGACTCCCGGGCCATAAAATATTCCACCTGCAGGTGTTCCATATATCCTCGATTTCATACCTGAAATACAGTAGGATGATCTCAGATCTGTAATAGTCGCATTTCCGTTAGCCGCGGCAGATGTGGCTGAAATTTCGATAGAACCTTTCTCTGTACAATTGTTATTTGTAATAAGATAATAAACAGTGGTGGATTGTGTAATATTAGTGACTGGATAGTCAGGCCCCATAGAAGGTACTGTGGGAGTGCTTGTAAAAGGGGTTAAGCGCCAATAGATCCTATAATCAGAATTCCCTTTTTTAAATTTTATATCTGCAAGAGAAACTTTTATACTGGCTGGAGCGCACACGGAAGTATCACGTGTCTTTCGATAAGATATACACTCATTTGAATTTAAATACCACCACCACCAGGATGACTGTGCCGAAGCCGATCGCGCAGACAAACACAATACACTGATTACCAGAGCAAGTGTATATATAAAAATTTTCAAATTCGGTTTCATAACGTAATCTGAAGGATTAAGTAAATTGAAATTCATAAAATATGAATCCAAAATGAACTTGTAAAGTAAGCTGATTTAATCAAATTCATTTATTAAATCCCGTATAAACAGTATTTTTCAAATAAATTTTACGTAAAAATCTATTCCCTGGTTCTTCTTACTTGTTTTTTTAATTTAATTTTGTCCTATGAGTTTTGGAAAAAGATTATACCAAATATGGGTTTGGTTTTGCTTCATTGTCGTATTTCTGCTGATTTATCCTTTTTTCGTTTT
Source organism: Bacteroidota bacterium (assembly GCA_023428135.1). GTDB lineage: Bacteria > Bacteroidota > Bacteroidia > Cytophagales > Cytophagaceae > Sporocytophaga. Next base: position 404,457 of record JAEYZG010000062.1, read on the forward strand.
ATTTTCTTTAAGGGACAGCTGGAAAAAATATGGCCATTTCTTTAATAAGGTGTGGGCTTATACTGTTTTTGGAAGTTGTATGCTCCGGACCAAAGTAGAATTTCGTTTTAAGCGTAACAAAAAGCAAGCTTACGTTTACTGCGCCAACCATTCCTCCTATCTGGACATTCCCACTTTATGCTACTCATTATCAGGATATTATCTTTTTATAGGAAAAGCCTCACTTGCCAAGGTACCTTTGTTTGGTTACATGTTTCGTAATTATTACATAGCTGTTGATCGGCACAGCAAATTGAGCAGGTATGAGACAATGCAAAAGTCCATGGAAGCCATAGATAAAAAACGCAGCCTTGCATTTTTTCCGGAAGGAACAATCCCTAAAAATGCAGGTTATCAAATGATTCCTTTCAAAGATGGGGCGTTTAGAATAGCAATTGAAAAACAGGTGCCTATTGTTCCTGTTACCATCCCTTACAACTGGCTCATTTTACCCGACGATGGAAAATATGTACCTAACCGCCGTCTTATGAAAGTTATTGTACACGAACCTATTGAAACTAAAGGCTTAACTCTGGATGACGTAGATAAGCTAAAAGATAAGACTTTTGATATCATTCAAAGAGAACTGATACTACAAAACAAAGAAGTAGCTTTAGTTTAAAAACTTATCATACCTGTTTTCAAAAACTTTAATGGAATTCAGAATTTTAGTACTTTTGACACACAATTGATCATTTATTATGCATATAGATAAAGAAACCATCAGAAAAATTGCTCATCTGGGAAGATTGGAATTTGAGGAAAAGAATGAAGAGCAAATTTTAAAAGATTTTAACAAAATTCTTGACTGGATGGATAAACTCAATGAGCTTGATACTTCGAATGTTGCTCCTCTTATACATATGTCCTCTGAGGTTAATGTGCTCAGAGAAGATGAAGTTAAAATGACTTTGAAACATGAAGAAGCTTTATACAACGCTCCGAAAAAGGATTCAGATTATTTCAGAGTTCCAAAGTTCCTCGGATAAAAGACTCATACTTAGTCCTTCTCCTAAAGAGAAGGACTTTTTTATCTTATTTACTGTTTGTACCTTTCTTAATCACCTACTAAGAAGTCATCTCAACCAATTTACTCCCATTCATCTGGTACTTTCTTAAAGTAAAGGTTTTTCATTTTTTAGCTTTATCCTAATCTTTTCCTGCTTTGTAAGGTTATCTATTTAGCCTATCATTTTTTCAAGGATGGAGAAATCAGAACTATTACAGAATGAGACAGGAGAAGCTTTTCTTGCATTTGCCGAAGAAGTACCTCCTGAGGAAATTGGCAAATTATTTAATGAACTTCAAAAGGATTTTTTACAGGAAGAGGAAAAGTTGAAGATACTTTTTTCAGCTATTCCATTTCCAAAAAATGCCCGGACTTTCGAGCATCTTGATTTTGATCTTCAAAATAAAATACTGGAAATAGCACCTTTAAACCTTACCTCTTCTCTTCTCAATGAGCTTTCACCTGATGACAGAACAAGGTTGTTCAGTGAAATGCCAAAAGAATCTCTGGCAAAATGGCTTAGCATGCTCTCTGTACAGGAAAGGAAAGATGCCCTGAAGCTATTGGAATATCCTCCTGAAAGTATTGGCAGGCTTATGACCACTGATTATATTGCTGTGCGCCCTGAATGGACCTGTGAGAAGACTATAAAATTCATAAGAGACTTCGGACTTAATAGCGAAACTATCAATTTTATTTATGTGGTAGATAAGGACAATAAACTGATAGATGATTTAAAAATCAGAGAAATACTTCTTGCAAAGCCCGAATCAACTATTGGTGATCTTGTTGACAACAGATTTGTAAGTCTGGAAGCAACTTCTGATCAGGAAAAAACAATAAGTACCTTTATGGAAACAGACAGATTTGCATTGCCAGTAACCGACTTTAATGGCAAGTTACTAGGGATAGTAACAGCAGATGATGTATTAGATGTAATTGAACGTGAAGATACCGAAGACATACAAAAACTTGGAGGTAGTGAAGCACTGGATGAACCTTATCTTGAAATAAATTTACCAAGCCTAGTAAGGAAAAGAGCTGGCTGGCTTATCATATTATTTATCGGTGAAATGCTGACTGCTTCAGCAATGAGTTTCTTTGAAAATGAAATAGCAAGTGCAGTAGTACTAGCCTTATTTATTCCATTAATTATATCAAGTGGAGGAAACTCCGGCTCTCAGGCTGCCACCATTATTACAAGGGCTTTGGCATTGGGAGAAGTAAGTAAAGCAGACTGGTTGAAAGTTTTCAGAAGAGAGATCATTTCTGGTGTAATGCTTGGGCTCATTCTCGGCATCATTGGTTTTTTAAGAGTTATTATCTGGAGCACTTTGTTTGATGCTTATGGAGATCATTCAGTAAAGATTGCAGCCACAGTTGGTTTTTCCCTTATAGGAGTAGTGCTCTGGGGAACACTTTCGGGATCTATGCTTCCCATTTTTTTAAAAAGTCTAGGTTTTGACCCTGCTGTATCTTCCGCACCATTTGTAGCTACCATTGTGGATGTTACGGGCATTATCATTTATTTTTCCATGGCATTTTTATTTCTTAAAGGAACGCTTTTGTAAGTTGAAAGTTGAAACAGGTAGTTTGCCTTAAGTACGCTTGGGTAAATGTGTTTTACTTATAATTTCCTAATACTATGTCTTGAAGACCTCATCTCTCATATTTTCTTAAAAAATTTAAAATCATGTCTTTTTAAAGCAAAAGTTGAAAGTTAAAAGTTATTTAGAACTTTCAATTTTCAACTTTATACTTTCAGATTTTTTGCTTCTTACAAACCGAATTTGTAATTAAGTTTTACAGCAAATGAAGTTCTGTCGACACTATAAAGATCTGTATGCTCTTTTGAGTTACCTGACTGCTGCCATCTCAGAGAGTTGATAGATCTTGCTCCGGAAAGAATGTCATAGGCATAAACTGAGAATGATAATTTTTCATTAGCCTGGATGTTCACACTGAGATTCCACTTTACCATTAAGCTGTTATGAATTCCTAAATAAGGATATTTATTATTGTGTCCATAATTGTCATAGTCCGCAAGAATGGGGTTATTTTGATTAGCAGTGCTGTATGTGTGAATATCACGGCGTCCTGTTAATCCCCAGAATAGTCTTGCATCTGTATGAAGGGTCAACCAGTTTGTTGGTTTGTAATCAATGTAGATCTTAGTTATGTTAGAAGCAAGGTTCAGGAAGTTTTTACTATCCACTGTGATCTGATCACGAATTGAGTTTGTTCTTACTGTAGTTACAGAATCCTTAGTCGGATCTACATTGCTTTTGACAGGTTTTGGAGTATACTTATAAACGGTACCTACTAATGTAGAATCATAGCCCTTGAACACGATTGCATCATAGTTTTCATATCCATCCGCAACCTTTGTATTGGCGAGTTTTGACAGTACATGATTTACTCCGATCGATATTTTTGAACCATTATAACGAACGTCAAGTTCTGCATTGGCAAAGCTATAAGAACCGGAGTTCACCACTCTGAAAAGGGTCTGACTCCAAGCGAACAAATCTTTAATGGTAGTATAGGAAAGTGATGGCAATACACTCAGACGATTATCCAATAAAGAGTGCATTGAAGTAACTTCTATTGAATTGGATCTTTCAGGTCTTAATTTATGAAGATCACTACTTGTTACTGGCGGAATTGGCGTAGAGTTGCCAGCTGGCCTCTCAAACGGTTTTTCATAATGATAATCACTTCCTGCAAATGGTTGTCCATTATCACCGATTGAATTTCGGTTAAACTCATAGTTATCTGCATTTCCATTATTTGCTGAAGTCTGGTAAATCAGTTTAAAGATATTGTTCTCATTTGCTTTTGCAACAAGTGCAAGCTTAGGAGTTACCACACCTCCGAATTGCGCTGTACGTGTGTGTCTGTCATATCTTAAACCAAACTGAGCATTCAGTTTTTCAGTCAACTTATAGATACCTTCCGCAAAAATAGCGTGGTTGATATAGGTAACATTCGAAACAATGGGATGGTTTTCTTTTTCCTCCTGCGCGTTGTAACCTGCCATATCCTTTCCGATGTCAAATAATCTGAACTGATAACCGACTGCAAGTTGAAGCTTTGAAACGCTTTTTATAAGATACATGGCAGATGCATTATATCTTCGCTCGCCAAATGATTCTATTCTGAAAGCGTGTCTGTCTGCAGAATTACTGTTAGCATTAGCAACTACTGAACTTTTTGTATCTTCCAGCTGAATACGGTTTGTATTCATATCAAAGCCAGCATTCAGTATTACACTGTTGTTTTTAACAGGAAGTTCGTAAGAGAATTGATTAGTAAAGTTGTTTATTACATATTGTCTTCTTGTTGTATTACCTGGGTTGATTTTTCCATAAAATCCATTTATGCTTTGCATTTGTCCATCAATCATTCTGTCAGGAGCGAGGGAATCCCCATCTGCAAAATCAGGCCAGCCATCGACAGGGAAATAACCTGAAGCATTTGTTACCTGATGCGTATAACGGCTATAGTATCTGAAATTTTTGTAATTGAAATCTACTCCGAATCTATAATTACCAGGAGTTGACCAGGCACTTCCTGAAGTAGGGACTCCGTTTGCTGGAGGATTCTCGTAGTCCTGAGGATATGGCCAGTGTGGTCTTCCATATAAACGGCCCCTCTCCATACCAATACCATCTGATTGTCTGTAACCACCTGTAATAACTATATTGGAATGTTCATTAATTTTAGAGGCAGCAGACAATTCATATTGACGGCTAAAGTTTTCTCCATTCCATGTTCCCTGAGTAACCGAAGCCTTTACTTCATCTTTCTTGTAGCGCTCTGTTACAATGTTCACCACACCTCCAATAGCTCCGGAACCATAGATAAGACCAGATGGTCCACGGATAATCTCTACGCGTTCAATATCTCCAAGCATACCAAGATCAAGCTCCATGTTAGCACCATCTCTTGCCTCAGTATTCATCTTATGACCATTTACAAGGAAAATGAATTTAGTATTTCTATCTGCAGCAACACCACGCATCCCCCAGATAACACCATTCCATTTATTGTACATGTACTGAAAGCCTGGTACATAAATTTCAAGGAGCTCAGATAAATGCCTTGCTCCCGACAGGTGTATTTGATCCTGATTGATTACTGTCAAACTCAAAGCTGAATTTTTAAGATCAAGATCCAGAAACGAACCTGAGGTTATCTTCATATTTAACAATTCTTCCAGGGAGAGATCCAGTAAATCATCAGCCGGAGCTGCTTCTGTGGTTTCGGCTGGGTTTTGACCGAAAACCTTTGTAGGTTCTAAACTTGTCAGAGATGCTATTGCAATAGCCATCCCAACAATTCTTTTCTTACTCATTTGCTATCTGGTTAATTTTCTGATACTTGTTAGTGGTCGGTTTTTACGCTGACCTCTAACAATGGTTAATTAGTGACTACCTGGACACCATAATACCATGTAAGAAAATTCACCTTTTCAGCACAAAAGAAAATTTAAAAATTTAAAAATCGTCTTTAAAATTTTGTCGTTGGTCTATACAGACCTCAAATCTGAAAGGCCAAAGAAAAGGTTGTGTAAAAAAATAAGAAAAAATAAAACTATTTTTTCGCGACACCACATAACATTCTAAAAAACAGCAAATTAAAAGCAAATGTAATTATTTCAAGTCGTCGTGAGTATTTTTTAAATTTTATTCGATAATCCAACGTTTTTCAAAAAAAACTCTTGTCAGTTTTTCAAAAATTACCTGTAATTTGTTCTAAAAAATTTTATACAAACAGGCACATTATGCCTAAATTCAAATATTTACATTAAATGTGGGTATCAAATAAAACATTGGATCAATTTAAATTTGGATAGTTTCTTTGTCCTGCATCAAAGGGCAAAATCAAAAGATTGCTCTCACAGATCACTTTTTTTTGAACATTTCAGTCTGTTATCATTTTTCCAACTAAATAAATTCTTCACATTTTCCTATCTATAAAAACCTTTACATTTTCCAGCGGTTACTTCAAATGCAGCAATTAAACCCACTTGCAAATGTGGATTGTAAGATTAGCATTAGACAGGCCTTATACTTTTGTAGTAGTTTCACTGCTGATTCTGATACTCGGACTTGTGGCTATCAGCAGAATGGCTGTTGATATATTTCCAAACATAAACATTCCGGTAGTAAGTGTTATTTGGAGTTACAATGGCATTTCTCCTAAAGAGATGGAGCAGAGAATTGTAACAGTATGTGAAAGGGCCTATACGACAACTGTAAATGACATTGAACACATCGAATCTCAATCCTATCGGGGAGTTTCTGTAATCAAAATCTATTTCCAACCTGGAGCAGAAGTAGAAGCAGCAGTTGCTCAGCTTGCATCAAGCTCGCTAAGCTTATTGCGGATTCTTCCTCCTGGAACTACTGCGCCTTTAATATTAAGATACAATGCTTCCAATGTACCTATCTTACAGATAGCACTGAGCAGCAAAACATTACCAGAGCAAGCCATTAATGACATTGCCACAAACTTCATCCGCACCGGATTGGCAACGGTACAAGGTGCACAAATACCACTGCCCTATGGAGGAAAACAACGAAATGTAATGGTCGATCTAAACATGGAGGCTCTCAATGCCAAAAATCTATCTTCAACGGATGTCTCGAATGCCCTGGTATCACAAAACCTGATATTGCCAGCCGGAACTGTAAAAATGGGTGAAAAAGAATATGATGTAAAACTTAACTCCAGCACAGATGTCATCGATGCGCTCAATTATATGCCCATAAAGGAAGTCAATGGGGCCATGATCTATGTAAAGGATGTAGCCTATGTACATGAGGGCTATTCCATTCAGACAAATATTGTCCGATTTAACGGAAAAAGAGGAAGCTTTCTTACCATATTAAAGGCAGGTTCCGCCTCAACAATTGACATTATTGACCGGGTTAAAAAAGCCCTTCCGAAAGTTTTATCAACAGTATCTGATGAGCTTGAATTAAAGTTGCTTTTTGACCAGTCTCTTTTTGTGAGAGCTTCTATTAACAATGTTGTTAAAGAAGCTGTTATTGCTGCATGTCTTACAGGATTGATGATTCTTCTGTTTCTCGGGAGCTGGAGAAGTACTTTAGTAGTTGTCCTTTCTATCCCGCTCAGTATTCTGACATCCATAATTGTATTATACGCGCTTGGTCAAACATTGAACATCATGACCCTTGGAGGACTCGCCCTTGCAGTAGGAATACTTGTAGACGATGCTACAGTGGAGATAGAAAATACTACAAGGAACCTGATACTTGAGAAGCCCCTGAAACAAGGTATCCTTGATAGCGCAGAAGAAATAGCTTTACCTGCGCTGGTAAGTACCTTTTCAATTTGTATAGTATTTCTTCCTATCTTTTTTCTTTCCGGAGTTGCTCAGTCTTTGTTCTCTCCTCTTGCAATTTCTGTAATCTTTGCAATGATGGCTTCTTATTTCCTCTCAAGGACTTTTGTGCCCGTCTCCATTCAATACCTTATGGGAAAAGAGTTACATCTTTATCAACCACATCGATATCCTGATAAAAAAGCCAACTCTATTATATGGAAAATTCATAAGCGATTTGACAAATGGTTTGAACAAATGAGAGAACGTTATAGAACGATTCTTGACAGAGCGCTTTCTGGTAAAGCTTTTCCGATTATCCTCTTTATTTGTTTTTGCTTAATCAGCTCTGCATTGTTCCCATTTCTTGGAAAAGATTTTTTTCCGAAAGTTGATGCAGGACAATTCAGGCTGCATATAAGGGTTCCAAGTGGAATAAGAATAGAGCAAACGGAAATAATATTTGGCAAAGTAGAAGACATAATCAAGGAAGTTATTCCTCCTGAAGAACTGGATCTGATGCTAGATAATATGGGCTTGCCCAATAGCGGAATTAACCTTGCCTGGGGAGGTTATTCATCAATAGGATCATTTGAAGGTGAAATACAGGTTTCATTAAAAAATCAAAGTGTTCCTTCAGAAGTTTACATGAAAAAAATCCGAAAGGTTGTTAACGAAAGGATACCAGGACTTGAAATCAGCTACCCTCCTTCTGACATTGTAACTCAGATTCTTAATTTTGGTATCTCAGCACCTATAGATATACAAGTAATAGGAAGAGATCAACAATCCAATTATAAGATAGCTCTTGAAATAGCCGATAAGGTTTCCAAAATTCCAGGAGCTACAGATGTTTATATTCCACAGGTTTTCAATATTCCTCAGGTTAAAGTAAATGTAGACCGTACAAAAGCTCAGCAAATAGGATTAACTCAAAGAGACGTTGCCAATAGTGTATTGATATCCCTCTCCTCCAGCGGACAAACAGCGCCTAACTTCTGGTTAGATCCCCAAAACGGGATTAGTTATTTTGTTGCCGTTCAAACACCTCAATATAAAATAAATTCTATAGAAGATCTGGGGAAAACAACGATAACATCAAACCAGTTAAAACAGCCACAGTTGCTTACTAACCTGTCTGAATTTGACAGGTCAGTTACGGCAGGGCTTATCTCTCATTATAATGTACAACCTGTTATTGATATATTCACCAGCGTACAGGATACAGACCTTGGAAGCGTAGCAGACAAAATCAATGAAATCATAAATGAAATAAAATCAAAACTACCCAAAGGCACTTCTATTGAAGTCAAGGGTCAAGTCCAAAGCATGAATTCCTCCTTTAAAGGTTTGGCCCTGGGCCTGATCTTTGCCATACTATTGGTATATCTCCTAATGGTCATCAATTTTCAATCATGGCTGGATCCTTTTATCATACTGCTTGGACTTCCAGGAGCATTATCGGGGATAGCCTGGATGTTATTCTGCACACAAACACCTATAAGTGTGCCTGCGCTTATGGGCGCGATTATGTGCATGGGAGTAGCTACTTCAAACAGCATTCTGCTTGTTACATTTGCAAACGATGAAATGCTTACTGGAAAAAATGCATATGAATCCTCTTTATCTGCCGGATACACAAGATTAAGGCCCGTTATTATGACAGCACTGGCTATGATTATAGGAATGCTTCCTATGTCTTTAGGACTTGGAGAAGGTGGGGAACAAAACGCTCCTCTTGGAAGGGCAGTAATCGGAGGGCTTATTGTTGCTACTTTTACTACACTTTTTATAGTTCCGGTATTTTATAGTGTGTTTAAAGGCAAAAAGAAAGTATTGCATGAAAAAGGGTAAAATAAAATTATTGCCGTTACTATTATTGATAGTAATACTTACCGTATTTTTTCTTATTGGCCTGCTACCAAAGCTAAGAAATAAAAAAATGCTTAATGAAGAAGCAAATGTAAAAATCAATTCAACACAACCTGTAATTCTGGTAAAAGCAATAAAAACAAAAGATACCACCACTATAGAACTTCCGGGAGAAGTAAGAGCCTTTAAAGAGACCCCGATTTTTGCCCGAGTAAACGGATACATAAAAAAATGGTACACTGATATTGGAACCTCAGTAAAAAATAATCAGTTACTTGCTGAAATTGAAACTCCTGAGATAGACCAGCAGCTTGCTCAGACCAAAGCTTCATTATCACTTGCCAAATCAAACTACGACAGAGTTTCCAGCGTGCGTATTCCAGGTGCTGTTTCCAAACAGGAAATAGATCAGGCAAGAACTAGTTATGAGGCTAATCTGGCTATTGTAAGACAAACAGAAGCCATGCTTTCTTTTAAAACAATCAGAGCTCCTTTTGCAGGAATTGTTACTGCAAGAAATGTTGACTTCGGAAGCCTCATTAGTCCTTCCAATACTATACCGATGTTTAAAGTAGAACAGATTGACGTATTAAGAACTTATGTAAATGTTCCACAGGTGTACTCGGCCAATATAACAGAAGGCATTCCTGCAGAAATTATTCTTGAGAAATATCCTGAATATATAATTACGGGGAAAGTGGCAAGAACTGCAGAGGCTCTGGATCCCGCCAGCCGTACTTTGCTTACAGAAATCCATGTCAAGAATCCAGACCTTAAACTAAGACCAGGCATGTATGTACAAGTCAGGTTTAAACCTGCGCGAGAAGGTGAAGTCGTACTAATACCTGCGAATACCCTTATCGTAAGAGCAGAAGGCACCGAAGTTGCCACCCTGAACAAGGACAGTACTATACAACTTAAAGAGATTAAGATAGGTCGCGACTATGGAAAATTTCTTTCTATATATAGCGGAATCAATGGTGATGAGTGGCTCATTACCAACCCCACTGATAAACTGACAAATGGAATCAAAGTAAATGTAGTAGGAAAACAACAAGCATCTTTCACTCAAAATACAGGTAATCCAAAATAGCAGACAATGAACACCTGTGAACGTATTATTCGCCATTGTCCATACTCAAATTTACTGGTATTGAGCATCTATCTTTTATTATCTTGCTCCTTTCGCCCTAATAATAATACGTTAAAAGAGCTCAGAGATAATTATGAGGGTGGGGAATGGAAATCCTATACTTCTCAAAGGATTTCCGACTCTATAGAAACCATAAACAGCAGTAACTTCCATGCCTGGTGGACTATATTCAATGATCCAACACTTGATTCTCTGGAAGAGCTTGCGGTAAAAGCTAATCCAGATATCAGAAATGCTATTGCCAGACTGGACGAAGCAAGAGCCAATATAAAACTTTCAGCTTCAGATTTGTTTCCTGCAATACGTTTTAATCCATCAGCAACAAGGAATCAGCTTTCACAAAACCGACCAAATCCATTTCAGACTACAGGGAATCAGCTTCCGGGAGTGATCATCAATACCTTTCAGCTTCCTTTAGACTTTGATTATGAGATTGACTTATGGGGCAAATACAGAAATAATGTACAGGCAGCAAAGCATCGATATGCCTCTTATACTGCAGACATGAACGGTGTGTTATTGTCCATCACTACTGATGTAGCTTATTACTATATATTAGTAAGACTTACTGATCTTAAGATTAACATATATACAAAAGCTCTTCAAACCAGAAAAGACAACCTTGTGCTTACAGAGGAGCGTTATAGGGTTGGGTTAATCACACTACTTGATTTAAGCCAGACCCAGAACGATTACCAAACCATCCAATCACAATATTACGATCTGCAGAACTATAGAAATGCTGCTGAACATGCTCTTGCTGCGCTATGCGGACTTCCGGCTTATAGCTTTTCCTTATCAAAAAAAGACTGGAACATTCAACTTCCACAAATTCCAGAAGGTATTCCTTCAGAACTCTTAAAACGAAGGCCTGACATACAGAGTCAGGAACAACTTGCAGAAGCGGCCAATGCTTCAATCGGTGTTTATAAAGCATACAAATTCCCCTCTCTTATACTCACAGGTTCGGCTGGCACATTAAGCAGAGATGTCAGTACCCTTCTTTCTTCTGACAGCAAAAACTGGCTGCTTGGAGCTACTCTTTCTTTTCCTTTATTTCTGGGAGGCAGGAACACAGCGTTGATTCAAATGGCGAAAGCAAGATACCTTCAGACAACCGCCCTATATGAAAAGGTTGTATTATCAGCTTTCAGAGAAGTAGAAGATGCACTGAACACACTTGCTCAAAGAAAAGAGCAATCTATCCTTCAGGACTCAATTATTAAAACTGCTGAACTCACTGCAATGCTTTCAAGAGAGAGATATTCCAAAGGTTTGGTAACATATTATGAAGTGGTAAACAATGAAAGAACAGCACTGAATGCGCAAAGCATTGCAGTACAAATCCGTGGCGATCAGTTTACGTATACACTTTATCTGATAAAAGCTTTAGGAGGAAGCTGGCAATAATATTAGTCAGAAATCCATAAACTTTTTATTTCTTTATGATCAGCAGAAACCTCATTTTTTATTCTTAACAAAACAGCTTTAGAATCCTCATCAGCATCCGGAGAATTTTCAATGATCTCTGCAATTTCTTCTATAGTCCCTTCCTCTGCCTGTACAAATGCCTCAAGCACTGTTTGTTCTTTACTAATACCACCATTTTCAATAGCACTGCCAAGATCTGTCCAGATATTCTTAGAAAATGAGATTTCAAGCCGATCCTCCATGTTAGTACTACCCTGCATTTTATTTAACTCTTCTTTCAATATGAGAGATTTTCTGAAATGATTATGCATGAGGTCGTGTACGGGACGAGCCAGAGTAAGCGAAAAAGCTTTCCTATAAGCTTCTTGACGGGACGAAAGTATTTCATTAAGCGCATTAACAGAACTTACAGCTATATTTTTCATATAGAATATCCTCCTTTTATAAAAAAACATCAGGTGACCGGAAATTAGTTTGAATTACACATTCAAACATTTAAGTAATGACTTCCGGACCCGACATCTTGTAATGAAGTATCCTTCAACGGAAAATAATTAAAAAAACAAAAATCAGTTCATTTTGGCATCGGATATCAAATCCTTCTGGCTTCATATCCGGCATTATGAACCATTTCTATAATTGACCGTTCGTCCAACTCCTGGCTCGAAACAGTTAGTTCCGGCTCTTCTCCAAATGGTTCTACATACCAGTAATCTATACCCGGACTGTCATCAAAAACAGATCTGATTTGTTGAATACATGGTACACAATCTATATTTGTTTTAAACTTAAAGGTTCTTGTTCTCTCCTCCATATTAATACCTCCTTTTTATTTTATTCATCCTCCTCCTGCAGATCGTCAAATGAAAATTCCACACTAGATGTGTAGTTAAGATCTATTTTAAATGCAGTGGAAATACCTCCTAGTGATTGTTCGTTTGCGTTTCCTGCTTTGTTTTTTTTCTCATTCACACTACTTAATTCCGCGTCTTTTCCAGAGATTCTGTTTTTCTTACTCTTTTTCATTCAATCTACTTGTTAATTATACAACACTGGCACTATAAGAAATACTTCCCTAACAGAAAATAAAAAAATCCTGAGAAGCCATTATAGAATAAAGACTAATCTCAGGATTCAATTGTTATTAAAGATCAGATTATATTTTCAGGAAGATGTTAAAAACAGTTCCTTCTCCCGGATTGGAGTTTACTTCGATTTTACCACCGTTATTGTCCACAATTCTTTTAACTATCGACATTCCGATTCCAGTACCCTCCACTCCATAATCTATTCTTTTAAATGGAGCAAACACTTTTGGATAATCTTCTTTCCTTATACCTTTTCCATTATCCTGAATCGCAAGCAGTATAATATCTTCAGACACTAATTCCGTTCTTATTCCTACAACAGGCTTTCGGTCTATCGATTTATATTTTATGGCGTTGGAGAGTAAATTGAATAAAATACTTCTCATATTCTTCTTTCTGAACTTAAGTGATTTGACCTTAAAATCTTCCAGAATAATAGCTTCACTTCCTTCTATTAAATCTTTAATACTGTCTTTCACCTCCTCAAGTACTTCATCCAGATTTACCTCCTGGATAAGGAAAGGATCTTCTTCTGTTTTAGCTACTTCAGAAAGGTCACTGATTGTTTTTTTAAGAATGCTTATAGACCTTGTTACAAGGTTAATTAGAAAATTAAGTTTAACATTATTAGGATCAGGATTTAACTCATTAAGGAGTAGTTCCATTAATGATTCAAGGTTTCTCACAGGTGAGGTAAGATCGTGAGATGCCATGTATACAAAATTGTCTAGCTCTTTATTTATTTTCTTAAGCTCTTCATTTTTGGTATTGAGCTGATTATTGATATCACTGAGTTTCACCTGAGCAGATGCGAAGTTATTCAGCATCATTCTCTGGTCATGTATGTCCGTTGATGTACCTACCCACTTTACATTCTTTCCATTTTCACCTTTAATAGGTACAGCTCGGGAAAGAAACCATCGGTAATCGTTCAGACAGTTCTTGAGTCTATATTCAACACTATATTCAGCGCCAGTTCCAAGACTTTGGTTCCACTTGTAAAGTGCTTTACTTAAATCACTCTGATGAATAAAATTAAACCATCCGTTGCCCTTGAGATCGTCAAAAGATTTACCTAAATACTCTTCAGACTTTCTATTCGTAAAAATGATCTCTCCTGTTTCATTTGTAATCCAGACGAGCTGTGGCATAGACTCGGCAAGAGTTCTATAGGTTTCTTCACTTTCAAGAAGTCTGGATTCTATGGCCTTTATTTCTGTTATTTCTGTAAGACAACCCACTATTCTTATCACCTTTCCCTTCTCATCTCTAATAACAAAGCCCCTGTCTATAACATAACCATAAGTTCCATCATTCTTGCAAAACTTATATTCATTTCTCCAATTTGATTCCTGAGAAAAGAATATGCATTCAAAGCTATCAAGAATACGGGTTCTATCATCAGGATGAATTCTGGTTTTCCAGTAATCAAGCCCCACTTTACCTTCTAAATTTTCAAAACCAAAATGCGCTTTATAAGCATCGTTAAACCAGAATTCATTCGTAATAAAATCCCAGTCCCACATAGAGTCATTAGTCGCATTGGATATCAGCTTGAACCTTTCATTACTTACGGACAAATCAAGAGTTCTTTCTTTCACCTTTATCTCAAGTTCTTCATTCAACTCTTTAAGTGCTTTGGAAATCTTCTCCAGCTGCAGCTTTGACTTTTCCAGGTCCAATTCAGCTTTCTTTCTTTTGGTAATATCCATGATACTTCCAACAAGTTTTTTCTCACCTGCATTGTCGATAAATATAGTTGCCTTCATCCAGCAATATATTTCCCTTCCCATGATTGTCTTCACTTTGCATTCAAGCTCCCATGGTTCATTAGTTTCAATGATGGTTTCAACAAAGGTCATTATGTTCGACCTGTCATATTCTTCAACGCAATTCTGAATATCTTTGAAAGCAATAGTTCCTTTGGAAGGATAGTCAAACATCTTTCGCAATTCAGGGGTGACTTTGAAATTATCAGATTTTAATTCCCATTCAAAAGAGCAGATGTTTGCGGCTTCCTGAGATTGGTAAAGAAAGATTTGATTTTTCCTTAATTCTTCAAGTGCATCAACCCTCTCCGTATAGTCTTCAAAGCTTATAATACAGGAGTCTTCATTTCGTACTGCTGAAATCCTTAACCAGTTTGAAAATCCATCTTCCCCATAATAAACCTCATTTGTGCTGGCCTCTCCCGTGGTCATTACATCTTTGAACTGATTCAGGATGCCAAGTTTTACAAGGCCTGGATATTCTGCAAAGAATCTTTTCCCACGTAATTCCCTAAACTTTTTATTGAGAAACTTTTCAGTAAAATGATTAAAAAATACTGGTTGAAAATCTGTTACATCTTTATTTTCATTTCGGACAGGCTTGAGCATCATAAAACCCATCCCAGAAGAATGTACAATGCCTGACAAGAGGCTGTCCGTGCGTTTTCTATAAGTTATATCCTGAAAATATCCAAGAAGGCGAACAAGCTTTCCGGCTTCATTAAGTATAGGTTTAGCCTTTCCTAATATGTATTTTAGGTTCTCACTAGGAGTTATAATTCTGTAGTTAAAATCAATAGATCTCTTTTCTTCTCGGGCGCAATCAATGACCTGAATAACTTTTGATATATCTTCAGAATGAACATAACAAAAAAGATCTTCCAGACGTACTGGTCCGTCCGAACTAATTTCAAATATATCATAGATCTGATTAGAGCAAAAAGTATAACCAGTCATTATATCCATTTCCCAGCGGCCAACTCTCGCAAGGGATTCCACCTCTTCGATCAAATCATCTTCACTTAAAACCTCCGCTTCTACAAACCCCGGACCAGTAAGCTGAGTAAGACATCCTATACCTCCGAAAAATTTGCCATCTGTATCTAAAACAGGGAATAAATTTCCTTTGAAATAAACTTTTTTACCGGGTTTAAATGAATATCGTGTAAGGGGAATTTCTACAATTTCCCCATCCTTAACCTTATTATATAAAACGGCAAAAGAGTCAGGCCAGAAAACATCATTGTAACTGAGTTTCACCGCAAGCCGGGAAGGATAGTCTGTCAATAATTCCAGAGAGTTGTTCCAGAAAAATATCTTACCGAATTCATCAAAAGCGAATATTCCATCGGAAGACCTTTTCAGTGTTTTGATGAAGGTCTCCTTCCACAAAACTGATTCATCTATCATTATTTCGGAAGGGTTCAACATAATTGAATCTTTAAAAGATTTATTTAACTGAATTCAAAAGACCTTAAAGATAAAAGTAAAAAAACTTTTCGACCTAAGAGAAGCCAACTTATTAATAATTAAACACTTAAACAATACCCAAAATTAAGTATTTTGAATACTCATAACTAAAAATCATTTTTATTGTTTTTTAACTATTCTAATAAATTGTTTAACAATTTACTGAAAACAAGATTCTGATCCCTGTCAATTGATTTTATAGCCGAAATTTATCTCTATTGAGTTAAAGCCATACTTTAATTTACTTAATACACCTGTATTATAGGCGAAACAAATAAAAATTTTATCATCCCCAAGATTCGCCTCTACAGAACCAATTAAAGCAAGACCTTCTCTGCTTTTGTATGCCCCACCTAACCTGAAAATGTCGTTGTAACTTCCTTCCAGGACTAAATTGAAAAGATCTGCATTGGATGGTAATAGCTGATACATAAAATTACCTCTCAACTTCAGTGATGGGCTTAAGTCTTTTTCCTGACTTAGTAAAAAATTATAGAACCTTCTGAGTTTTACATTGGCCTTTAAAGGATTGGATTCTGCATTGAAAACCTGTTGTGAAGATATTCCTGAAAAAAAACTCTTTCGCCTAAATGTAATACCGATCGCCCCGTCGGGCATCGTTGAGTTACCAGATGCCGTTGCAGAAGGCGCTGAAAAATAAACTTGTGTAAATCCTGCCGCTAAACCTGCAGAAAGAGAAGTTTCTTCTGCAAGAGGAATAACATAGGCATAATTAAAATAAGCTCTGGGCTTGTCTATATATGGACCTTCTTTGTCATTGGAAAAAAATACCCTGGCAAGATGGGCTGCATTGTTTTCCTTTCTGAAAACTTTACTGCAAGTCACTGAATAACTGGCAATCTTCTGGAATGCCCCGGTTCTTTGTCTGTACATAGAAAAAAATTCTGCTTTAGAATCTTCCTGCACAAATCCAGGATTAACAATTGCCGTATTATTAAAGTATGTTGTATAACTCTCAGGAAACACATCTGTAACCTGCGCTTTTACAGTCAGATATAAAAAAAAGAAAATAGTAAAAAGACAAATGCGCATCCGGTTTTAAAATTCAAAAGTGAACATTTAAAATTATTTACTCCACTTCGTTACCTACGGTTTCCTTAAATGTATTAGAAATAACTTGTGAAAATTTCAGAAGAACAAATACCGGATTTAATACGCAATGGCAAAGATAAGGAAGTTATTCCTCATCTTTATAAAAAAGTATTTCCTCTTGTTGAAAATTATATCCGAAAAAATTCGGGAAGAAAAGAAGATGCATCTGATGTATTTCAGGACTGCCTTCTGCTTTTCTATAAACAAGTAATAAAAAATACTTTTGATCCTAAGTACAAGGTTTACGGATACCTTTACAGGATCAGCATTAATCTGTGGATTAATAAAATTAAGAAAGAACAAAGGATTCAATACCTGGAAACGGTAGGCGATGAAGCATTTGAAGAGGAACCCTCTCCATGGGATCGCCCACCGGAGCGTACCGATGAAAATGTGATCAGATCACTGTTCTCAGGAATAGGAGAAAAATGTGTGGAGCTGCTTACCAATACTGTTTATTATAACCTCTTAATGGAGGATATAATGATCAGAATGGGCTTCCGCTCTGTCGATGCTGTAAAAATGCAACAGCAGAGATGTAAACAAAAATTGATAAAAGAGATAGAAAATAATCCTGCTCTTGCAGATAAGTTAAAAGGAATATGAAGCCGGAAGATTTTACATACAATCAAATTGAAGATTATATCCATGGAAGGCTTACAACTGAGGAATTATTGGTATTTGAGGCAGAATTATCTAATGATCCTGAACTGGCAAGAAAAGTAAAGCTTCATGAGCTTGCAGATGATCTCGTAATAGAAAACAGGCTACTTGAAGTAAGTGCACTGATAAAAAATCAGTCTGGAAAATCTTCATCTGTAAATATAAAATATATAGCTATATCAATCTTTGGTGCGGCTCTTCTTGGCTTAGCGGGATGGTTTTGGTTTCAGAATAATTCAGAAAAAACAGTATATAAACTGCCTCAGGCAAATCAGGAAACTATTTCTGAAAGAAATGAGGAAATACAGTCAAAACCATTAAAAGAAAAGAGCAAAACAACATCTCAAATAAATACCGTAAACACGAAAAGCAACCAGGCTGAGGTTTCAGAATCTGTTCCTCCTGCTATTACAGTTGACAGTCTTCCCATTACCCAATTGGAACTGGCTGAACCAGGAGAAAATAAACCTAGCATCATAAATACCTCCGATAAAAGTAGTCCGGAAGAAAAAACAAGCCTGAACCCATGTGAGAAAACAGAGCTGACAGCCTTCGTAAAGACAATCGAAACCTGCGAAGGAGAAGAACAAGGAGCAATAAGGGTTCAGCAAATTAAAGGAGGAACGGAGCCATATACGTACACAGTATTTGATGGTGATGAAATAAAAGATGCAACCAGTTTAGCATCCGGCTCTTATAAACTTATCATTTCTGATGGAAACGGATGTAAAAAAACATTTGATCATCTGATAGTGAAAAATAAAAACTGCCCTAAAGATTATTCCTTTAATCCATTTATAGACGAAAACTGGGAGATACCGTCCAGTGGTAAAGCAGGCAAGCTTTTGATATATGACGCATCAGGAAATATATATTTTGAAAAACAAATTGAAGAAGGTGAAAAAGAACATTGGTCCGGAGAAGGTAAAAGCGGAGAAATTAAGCCTGGATATTATATCTTTGTTATTGACAGAGGTAAGGGTATTTTGGTACAGGGAAGTGTAACAATAGTAAAATGACAAAAAAGGCATCCATATTAATTATTCTTTTCTTCGGAATCCAAGGCGTTCTGTGTGCACAGAATATTGCCATTCCTGATAAAAACTTTCTAGCCTTCCTGAAAAAAGAATACTCCAAAGTCATTAAAAATGATAGTCTGATTTTAGAAAAAGCGAAAGATATAGATGGCACACTTGACTGTTCGGAAAAAAACATTCAGTCATTGGAAGGCATTCAGTATTTCACCAGTCTTGAAGTATTAAAAGCTAATAACAACCAGCTTACTTCAGTTCCGGATATTTCAGGCCTTAAAGAAATAACAAGAATTGAGCTTACTAATAACAATCTCATTACTATTCCTGATTTAAGTAGCCTGACCAAACTTAAAACACTGTTTCTTTACAACAACGGTCTTACTTCTTTGCCTGATCTGAGTGGGAATACCTCATTGGCTCAGCTTATTGCCTCCAATAATTTTCTGACTTCCCTTCCTGAATTAAATAACCTGGTAAGTCTTAAAAAAATAGATGTTGGAAACAATCAGATAACAGCAATTCCTCCAGTTGATAAACTTATCTTACTGGAAGAACTAACTGTCTGGAAAAATCAGTTGCAGGCCCTCCCTGATCTCCAATATAATGCAAACCTTATTAAGATCAATGCAGGTACCAACAATATAGTATTAACGCCTGACGTAAGTAAAAACGTGAACCTTCAGGAGTTTTCACTTGACAGAAACTTCTTAACCAAAATTCCTGATATCAGCAATCTTACTAAACTAAAGAAAGTAGAGTTTCATTTAAATCAATTTTCATTTGAAGATTTTACAACGATTACAGGATATCCAAACTTTCAAAACGTATTTATAATTTCACCACAGAAAGACTTAGATGTTAGTAATCAGAGCGGTAAAGAATTTTCAGATTTCATCATTCGTACAGGTATTGATTCTTCCCTGACAAATAATACTTACGAATGGTATTATAATGGAAGTAAAATAGCAACTACCAATGAAGATCTTCTTACCATACCCAATATTACAACAACTAATGAAGGTAAATACTTTGTTAAAATAACCAATCCATCTTTCCCAGGTGTAACACTCCGGACGGACACGTTTTTAGTATCTATATCTTCTTGTCTTGATCTGAGTAAACTTACATTCAATATATCGGGAATCAATTGCCTTGGTACCGGATCTGTTTTAATTAAACTGGAAGGTGAAAATCCTGCAACACTCAGTTATGAATTAAAATCCCAAAGCACTACAGATATCTATAAGTCTAGCTTCGGGTCTTTTACCGGACTTACTGATGAGTCCTATAGCCTTAAAATATTGTTGGATGACAACTGCCAGAAGGATTTTCCGGAAGCCATAAAAATTCCGCTTGAACCTTGTGATGAAACCTTCATCACTCCAAATAATGATGGGGATAAAGACGGATTTTTCTTTTCTGAGACTGGGAAGGCGGTAATCTATGATAAAAGCGGCAACAAAATAAAGGAACTGTCCATACCTGCAGAATGGAATGGCACATCTGAAAAAGGAAATATTGTTGCTATTGGTTACTACATCGCCAATATTAATAACGGTGCAAACTATATCCGAATAAGCGTTCTCTATTAACCTTAATTTTTCAGATTTAATTTCCTGCTGACATAAGGTTGTCATATCCCTGCTTTAGGTTTGTATTAATATTAATATAAACTAAAAGCAAAAATGGAAACCAAACTCATCCCATCAGGACATTATCTATGTTATACTACACAAACAACACTTAACAAATTGAAGGAATTTGCGGATAAAGCTGTTGACGGTGTGTATGAAGCAGTCGGAAAAGGAGGATTAAAAGCTTCCGGTCCTATGGAATTTATTTACTTTGACTGTTCCAATGACAGAGACAAAGAATTTACACTGGAAATTGCATTACCAGTAGAGGACAGCATGAACTTTAAAAGTAACATTCACAAAATCAAAAAAATCGATGAATTTAAGTGCCTGTCTCATACCCACAATGGAGATTTATTAAACCTTCCTGGCATTTACCAGCAACTTTTTGAACAAGTATATAAGAGCGGAATCAAACCTACAAACCAGGTAAGAGAAGTTTATAAAAGTTTTTCGGGTATGGCATCTAATGATAATATTACCGAAATTCAGATCGGAATAAATTAAATTCAAATTAATCATTAGTCATTGAAAAAATCCTGTTAACCATTCTAATCAGTATCTTCTAATGAGTTGATCAGATAGGAATTTTTCAAATGCTTAATCCAGGTTAAAATATGAACAGAGTAGATCGCCTTCATGCGATACTTACAATACTGCAAAGCAAGAGGGTGGTAAAGGCTGAAGAGCTTGCCACCCACTTCAACCTCAGTATTCGTACAGTATACAGAGATATAAGAGCACTTGAAGAAGGCGGGATCCCTATAGGGGCAGAAGCAGGAGTCGGATATTTTCTAACAGACGGTTTTCACTTACCTCCAGTTATGTTTACCCATGAAGAAGCAAGAGCACTGCTGCTTGCAGGCAAATTCATTGAACAGCAAACAGATCAGGGTACAGCTAAAAGTTTTAATGATGCACTTACGAAAGTCAGGGCTGTGATTGATAATGATAAAAAAGATGAGCTGGACAGCCTGAATCAAAAAATACTTATTCAGCCATACCCTAACTCCAAGCCCACTGTAGAGGACCTGAACTTAACACTTATTAAAGGCGCTCTTATCAATAATAAAATTTTAAAGCTGGACTATTCTACAGCCAGAGAAACTACAGAGCGAGATGTTGAACCAATAGGAATCTGCTTTTATCGAACAAACTGGCACCTGATCGCCTATTGCAGACTAAGAAAGGGTTATAGAGACTTCCGACTTGACAGAATCAATAAAATAAATGTTTCCTCAGAAACCTTTCTCAGAATCAAACATCCTACCCTTAAAGAATACTTTGACAAAATGCTCCAGGAAGAAGAACTTTTCTATGTAGAAATTAAAGTCAGTAAAGAGATACTCCCCCACCTTCAGGAAAGCAAATATAACTTTGGTCTGATAGAAGAAAATCCGGAAGAAGATGGAGCACAAATGCGGTTTGCCACCTATAGTCTTGACTATTTCGCCAGGTGGATTTTAATGATGGGAAATAAAGTGGAAATAATATCTCCTTCAGAACTCAGAGATAAAACTTTAAAGCTCGTTGAAAACTTATCTTCTCACTATTCAAGATAATGATTTATATTACCACTCTAAATTAGTAAGCAAAACACAAAGACATTAATGAGGTTAAATTAATATGCAAAAATCTGGTTTTCTTCTAATACTAATTGCAGTCATTGCAATTCATAATTGTGTAGCACAAAGCTCCGTAGAAAAAAATTTGACGGGGAAAACCGATATTAAAGAAGTTGATTCAAATTTTCCATGGTTTTCTGAAGGATATTATCTTTATCAACCCGACACCACAATTATAAAAAAACTGTCCGACAAAGGAATTAAACTTTCCTTTATTGTTTTCGGTGGTACCTGGTGCGGAGATACCAAAAGAGAGCTTCCCAGATTTTATAAAATCACAGATCAGGCCAATATCAAAAAAGAAAAGATAACGCTGTACTTTCTTAACCATGATAAAAAATCACCGGAGAAGCTAGAGAAAAAATATAAGATCCATTCGATTCCAACCTTTATTATTTTTGATAATGGTAAAGAAGTCGGAAGGATTGTAGAAAGCCCTCAAAACACTTTGGAAAAAGACCTGTTGGAAGTTATAAATTAAAATTACAAACCTGCGTAGTAATCATAGCCTCTTTCTGCCCAGTAATCTGATGGCCGGTTACTGACAAATGCTATTTTCCCAATTCTCTTTATACTTTTGATTCCATATTTTACAGGTACAATCAGACGTAGCGGGGCTCCATGCTCAGAAGTAAGCGGTTGACTGTTCATCTCATAGCAAAGTAAAGTCTGAGGATGTAAAGCACTTTCCATATCTAGTCCTACATAATAAGTACCATCAGGAGTTTCCAGGCCAACATACTCAGCGAGATTCTTAATTTCGTCATCAGCATAAAGCCCTCCCAGTCCATATGCTATCATAAAGTCAGAAAATTTAGTACCCCCCCAATTAGAAATTTCACTCCACCCTTCAATGCATTTAAACTCAAAAGTAAGTTCTGTTTTAGGAAGCTTCTTAATTTCATCCAAAGTGATCTTCATTGATGACTTATTCAATCCACGTATATTCACGTTGTTTTGAATATTGAGTATCCATGCAGCCTGGTCTATTGAATTTTCAAGACCAATAGTTCCATTAAGTCTAGGTATCGGAGCTGCTTTCTCCTTTGGAAAAACAGGTGTGAGATTTTTGTTACTGTAAAACATACCCGCAACTTTTCTGTTCACCTCAAGAACCTTTCTTAATGGCCGCGACAGCCCATCTGCATCTGAGCCAGTAACAAGCCATTTCATACCACCCAGCAGGCCAAAGGTCCCCAAAGCAAGGCCTATAAGGGACTTGATGGTTGTCCTGCGCATTTCTTGTTCAGAAATGTTTTTAATATCACTTTCACTGTCACGCTTCATTTTCTTTAGTGTTTTTACTCATCTCAACAACTTCAATACCTGTAATCATTGCTCTGAAATTATTCCAACCTGCCCTTATTACCTGAACGACATGAATAACAAAAAAGAAAACATAACTGAGAGCAATACAAAAATGTATCAGCCTTGCTGTTTTATAACCACCAAGCAAAGAAGTAAGCCACGAAAGCTGTATAGGCTTGTATATAGCCAGTCCGGTAACCACCGAACCAACTCCGAAAATTATAATACTTGTATAAGCTATCTGCTGGGCACCGTTAAACTTTGTGGCAGGAGGAAGTTCTTTCCGCAGGCCTAGATCATGAAGTGTTACCTTTATTGCGTTATTAAAAGATTCTTTGCCTGGAAGCAGGTATTTCCATTCTCCTGAAAACAGGGTATAACATACATAGGCAAACCCGTTAAGCATAAATACCCACATAAACACAAAGTGCCAGGCCATTCCGACAGCTAGATTAAAAGGAATATTAAAGGCTTCATAGAACCCTTCAGGGAAAAATTTTACTATTACATTTCCTCCTACTTTAATACTATATTCATCATTGGCCCAGTAAATCCAAAGGCCACTCCAAAGCATCAATGCAAGAACAGGGAAGTTTATCCAATGAAACCATCTTATTGCCAATGGATGTTTTTTTATGACTAGCGGCATGCTTTAAACGAATGAAACAGCAAAGTCAACAGGAGAACATGCTATTTGTTTATCAGCAAGTCAAATAAGGAGCTTAAGGTTTAAAGATTGTGAAATAAAAAGTAGATCCTTTGTTAATTTCAGATTCAGCCCATACAGAACCGTTGTTTTCCTTCACAATATCTTTGACGATAGTCAATCTGAGGCCGGAACTATCTTTGAAGGCTCTTTATTCACCTTGCCAAACTTTTCAAAAATTTTCTCCAATTCATACGTAGCGATGCCTGGACCATTATCACTTACTGATATGACATATTAAATCATAAATCCTTCAAAAGATGAAAAGGATTTATGATCAATGACGAATAAAGCTATTTATACTTATTAGTTTCCTCTTAGCTGTACTGCAGAAGCAAGGGTGAGAAGGCATGCAAGCAAAGTTATGGAAGCGGCAAAAGGGAAAAAATATATAAACTCAATCCCACCCCAGAAAAGAAGTGCAAGAGACAATAATAGAAGAATTTTATAACTTAATTCCTTATTCGAATTTATAGCTCCGGAAATTAACCATAAAACAGCAGCCATAAAAGCCAAAGCTACTGTTGATACATAACCATAACCTTGATAATAATCGCCCATACTTCTATCGGCCCCCATAAATGGGAATTTATGACCGATCATTTTGTTGATAATTTCCTGCTTCAAAGGTTCTTCCGCACGTTTCCATCCCGAATGCCCTAAAGTATGAGCAATCAAATGAAAAATTAGTAGTCCGGAAGCAATTCTTAAAAGGATCTTTACATTCATAGAAGCTGAATATTAAATCTTGTTACAATTTATTTCAATCTGAATCTTGCTTTCTGATCTCCTACCATAAGCGTAAAATGTCCTGGCTCCAGAAGTTTTTTACCATCTTTATCTGGAAACCATAAATGCTTGTCGGGTTCAATGACGAATGTAAATTCAAGAGACTGACCTGGCTGCAATTCCTTTTTCTCAAAATACTTAAGTTCTTTGACTGGTCTGGTTATTGATCCATATTCATCAGCAAGAAACCAAAGTACTGATTCTTTACCGGCTACCTTACCGACATTTAAAACAGTTACTTTAGCCGTTATCTTTCCAGGGGTACTAATTACAGTATCACTAAGATTTATTTTAGAATAGGAAAATTTTGTATAGCTCAATCCCTGACCAAACTCACAGATTGCAAATCTTTTTAATTCACCTTCTACCGGTCTCAATATTGAGTATTCACTTTGTTTGTGATTATAAGGGATGATATGCCCTTGTTTGTAAGGATAAGTAAAAGAAAGCTTACCACTCGGATTGGTTTTTCCACTGATGACTTCTGCTATTGCCTGAGCCCCTTCCACTCCTGGAAGACCTGCAAACAGAACGGCCTTGCACTGGTCGTAAATCTTACTGATGATTCTTGGTCTACCTTCCGTAAGTACAAGTACAACTGGCTTCCCTGTTGCAATTGCCGTTTTTACCAGTGAAATCTGAGATTCTGAAAGTTCAAGGTCGTTAATGCTACCGTCTGTTTCTGCATATGCGCTCACTTCGCCAGCTGCAGCTATAATTATATCAGCAGAAGAAGCTAACTTTTTAATTTCATTTTCTTTTGCAAATATGACCTTTGAATCAGCAAACTCATCTTTAAGCGCTCCATAAATAGTCTTCATGTCTTTAGGAAACCAGTATTCGCTTTTAGCCATGAACCTATATGTCCATCCACCACAAAGAGGTATTTTCTTGTCTGCTGTTTCACCTACCACCAGTATAGTCTTTTTGTCACCTTTAATCGGCAGAACATCCTGATCGTTCTTCATCAGCACCAAAGATTCTTTGGCAGCCTTTAAAGCTTTTGCTTTATGCTCCTTAGAACCGATTTTACTGAACCTGTCATTTCTGGGATAAGGCTGATCAAAAAGACCTATATCAAATTTCACTTTAAGAATACGACGTACCGACTGATTGATTCTTTCTTCACTGATTCTGCCTTCTTTAACCAATGCAAGCAAATGATCACAAAAGTCCGTATTTAACGGAACCATTGCCATATCTACTCCGGCATTGATAGCCAGAAACGTAGCATCCTTTTCGTTTTCTGCTACATAGTGCATTTTCTGCAATGCAATAATATCCATCCAGTCTGTTACTGCAATACCTTCAAAGCCCAATTCATTTCTCAGAAGTTTGGTAAGAATGTCATAGTTTGCATGTACTGGAATTCCATTGATCTCCCCGCTATTAATCATCACCGTTTTAACACCTGCCTCTATTGCCGCTTTAAATGGAGGAAGATAGAACTCTCTTAATGCCTGATCAGGAATTTCAGCAGGAGACCTGTCCCAACCTGATTTTGGATCTGAGTATCCAAGGAAATGCTTCGCACATGCAGCAGCCTTAAATGGAGCTATTTCCGTGTTTCCCTGAAGACCTCTCACATATGCACTCCCCATTTTAGAAATCAGATATGGATCTTCTCCAAACGTTTCATAGTACCTTCCCCAGAATTTATTTTTTCCCAGATCAAAGACAGGAGCAAATATCCAGCGATGGTACAGGTCAGCTGTTTCAGTTGCCGTGATCCAGCCTTCTTCATAAGCAAAGGTAGTATCAAAAGAGCAGGCGATATTGATGTTGTGCGGAAATATGGTGCCATTACTTAAATAACTACTCCCATGAACATGATCTACACCATAAATGATAGGAATTTTATTCTTTGAATAACGCATATTGACACGCTGAAGCTGATTGGTAAATCTGAACCAGACATCGGGCGGCATTGCCCTTCCATTCAGGAAAGACCCAACATGATATTTCGTTACATAGTGAATAACCTTATTGGTATCGATGGCCAGAGTTGTTGCGGAATCATAAACTGCAGCCAGTGAATCGGTAACAATTTTGGTTATATTAATCTGAGTCATCTGACCAATTTTTTCTTCCAGAGACATTTTGGCCAGCAGCTCTTCTACCCGAGGATCAGCATTTTTTCTTTCAGAAGATACAGATGAACTAAATGAAAATATAGCAAATAAGGCTATGCAGAATAAAGTTCCTGCTATAATGTAACGCATTGCAATATAAGTATGATTTGAGAGGCTAAAGATATGAGAATTAGGTAAAGCAACAAAACAAAGAACCAGAGACCAAATTAATTTCCTCCAACTTATTCTTTTTAATATCCATTAATTTATCTGAATGAATGGGGTTACCAGACTTCCAATTAGTTGTAGAAAAGATGATTTTAACAAACCACTTTTTATTAAATCATCAAACACATGAAAAAAAACAAGATTTTTATCTTAAAATTTCTGCTGCTGGTTCTTTTCCAGGGCGGGAATTCGCTTCAGTCAGCGGCACAAGCTGTGGATACTATTGATTTTCCTCAAGCCGATCTGACGAGGGCCAGCCAGCATGTCTACCCTGAAAACGCAAATCCGGGATCTTATATTACTGTTTTTAGTAAGGTTTACAATGCAGGCTTTGGAATATCCCCTTCCAACCGAACGGACTATTACCTTACGACAGATACATCCTGGACATTACCTGATAAAGTAAAGGCTTATTTTCTGGGTTCTTCCTATCTGCCCCCACTTCCTTCCCAATCAACACTACTTGATAGTGCCGGGCTCTCTATTCCGAAAGATATAAATACAGGCGTCTATTTCCTGGTTTCGTACACAGACGCAGGCAATGAAGTATACGAAATCAATGAATTCAACAATAGATATATTTTCCCGATAAATATTGGTACATCAAGCTCATCGGTTGACTTGTATCCAACTTTTCTGACAGTAGATGATAGTCTGATTGTCTCCAATCAAGCCATTGCAAAACTTGGTGAAAGCAACCTTGGAACAGACTTTTCCGGAAGCTACGAAGTCGGTTTTTATCTTTCCAAAGACTCCACTCTGGACGATTTTGATCCCTTCCTTGTAAGCAAAAAGTCAGATGGACTTGCAGGAAATACTTCTTCCTATTCGGATGTGAATATACCCTTACCATCACTTTCAAAAGGATGGTATTATTTAATTGCGGCTCTGGATGTATTTAATACTGTACCAGAAATTCAGGAATATAATAATACAATTGCCAGAAGGTTTTATATTTCTGAAAATGGTTTTGCTGATCTTATACTTGACAGCACCAAATTTGAAAGCCCGAATGGAGCAGGTCCCGGAGATAGTATAACTTTGAGCTTTATAGAAAGAAACATAGGAACTGGATCTGCAGGTGGGCATTATACAAATTTCTATCTTTCGATTAATCCATATATTGACCCTTCTGCTATAGCTCTAAGTAAAACATATGTATCAGGCTTAAACTCTCAGGAGGGGATTTACAAATCCGAATATGCAATAATCCCGGCTGATTTAACGCCAGGTTTCTATTATCTGATAGCACAGGCAGATAGTTACAACTCTGTTTCAGAAAGCGACGAGCAAAATAACACATTACTAATACCTATTTTAATAGCTGCAACAGATGCTGATCTTACTACAGTACTGTTTGATAGTACAATCACTGCTTTCAAAGGAGACTACTTTAATGTAAGCGGATATTTAAGCAATATTGGATCTGCTTTTGCCTCTTCAAGTTACATTGGATTTTATCTGTCAAAAGACTCGTATCTTGACTCAAGTGATGCCTTTGTTCAATCAGAATACGTTGATTATTTATATCCAGGTGATTTAAGATATTTTTATACTTCAATACCTGCATATGACTTTGAACCCGGAATGTATTATCTAATAGCAAAAGCTGATTACCTGAATTATGTCGCAGAATCAAATGAAGATAATAATATTGCATCTGTACTTGTGAATATAGTGCTGCCAAGTGTTGACTTATCAATCACAAGTTTATTCACTAAAGATACAATCCTGAGCGCGGGCAATTCCATTAATGTTTCCTATAGTATAACCAACAGCGGTACATCCTATGCAAGCTCAAGCTATACCAATTTTTATCTATCAAAAGACTCGATAGTTGATGAATATGATTACTTCATAGGGCAAAACTATGAACCCTATTTTGCACCCGGATCTACCAACTTTAAATCTGTCATTTCTTACATACCAGCTTCCGTTTCAGATGGAGTTTATTATTTGATTGCCAGGGCTGATGCTTACGAATATGCAAACGAAACCAATGAATTCAATAATGATGCTTTCATTCAGGTAAAAGTAAAGGCTCCGACTTATGATATTGCCATCAGCGACTTGAGCAAATCATCGGAAGTGGTAACTATTGGATCAAGCTTAAATGTGCGTTATCATGAATCGAATCTGGGCGATATCACTTTCCCTGAGCACTACACAGGATTTGTGCTATCTGCCGATACTATTTATGATGATTCGATAGACTTTAATCTTGGCACCTATTATAGATATGATTCATACCCTGGTAATGTAAATTACTATAATCAGTATCTTCATATTCCGGCAAGTGTTCCAGCCGGAAATTACTACCTGATAGCAAAAACTGATGCTTTCAATTATGTCACTGAGACCAATGAATACAACAATACTGCATTTTCCAGATTAAGAGTCATTACTCCAAATGTTGATTTATCTGTAAATACCCAAAGAGTAAATCCTGCGAAAGCAGTTGCAGGAAACACTGTTAATGTATCTGGATACTTATATAATCATGGTACTGAGTATTCATATTCTACTAACTTGAATTTCTATATCTCTAAATCAGGAAATATTGAGACTGATTCAGCATTCTATTTAGGTTCTTATTATTCCAGCAGTGTATATCCGGAAGCATCTGTTCCGTTTAACCAAACACTTTATCTTCCTGAGTACCTTGCAGCCGGAGACTACTACATCGTATTTGTAGCTGATGCTGGTAATAATCAGCCTGAGATGAATGAGAACAATAACATTGTTTCTAAGAAAATTTCTATTGAAGCTGCAACAAGAGATCTGTTTGTGAAGAGTGCATCTGTAAGCTCAAAGGCTACAGTAGAACAAACCGTTTATTTCAAAGCAACAATAAGTAATTCCGGAAATTCAGATGTATCATACTTCAATCTAGGATACTACCTGTCAAGTGATGAAACCCTTTCTTCTGAAGATATTTTTATAGGAACAATAGGTGTACCTGGTATGCTTTCAAAATCTTCTGTACCTGTTTCAGGAGAGTTTAAAGTTCCATATTACATCTCTCAGGGAAGTTATAAACTATTGTTTGTAGCAGATAATTACAATCAGATAATTGAAACAAATGAGACGAACAATTCATTGGCTAAAGGACTTCAGGTAATCAATCCTTATGGTGACCAGAATAACGAAGATACTATATCTGCGCCTACATTTGCTGCACCAGCCATTGCAATATCAGTAGTACCTAATCCCGTTGGCGATTTCATCAACATAACTGTACAAACTACTGAGGCTTCAACCATTGCTACATATGAATTGTATGACAACTTTGGTAATAAATTCAAAGGAGGAAATCAGAATATTAACGATGGTAAATTTTCAATTCCTGCAAGTGATATTAAAACTG
Organism: Bacteroidota bacterium; assembly: GCA_023428135.1. Lineage (GTDB taxonomy): Bacteria > Bacteroidota > Bacteroidia > Cytophagales > Cytophagaceae > Sporocytophaga. Next base: position 435,179 of record JAEYZG010000062.1, read on the forward strand.
GTGTTTATCTTCTAAAAGTAGCCTATGAAGGCAAAGTTGAAACCATCAGAATCATTAAGGAATAAAGGAAATAGCTAATAATTTTGGAAGAGGCCGTCCGTTTCAGACGGCCTCTTTTTTGTAAATACCTGGAAAAAGAGAGCGAGGAAATACTGAAAGAGATAAAAGAAGAAAATTCTTTATGTATTAAAAAAATATACAACCTGAAGAATTCTGATCTTTATATAAATTTTAATCAAGCATGAAAATATGAAATCAAGGAGTTTGATATTCAAACAGGCAACCATCTGAATGTTTTATCTGTCTATAAGAAGAACTTGGTCCGAATATTGAGGATTTCTTTTAGTTTCAAAAATTCTTTTTCATTTATCGTGAAACCCCAGAGAGCGCTTTAGAGTAAAAAACTCTTATGCCCCCTTCCCGGTTAGTTTATTAAATGTAATTATATGAATACCCAGGATCCACAAATTGAAAACAACAGCCTTTTTTGCCAGGAAGTAAAAGTAGCTTTTGAGCAACTGATGACTCAGTTTTCCATGAATGTAAGTAAGGAATTAAAAGATGAGATCTATCTTGAATCCCGCTGGGCAGGTATATTTTTAGGCAAGGGCAATAATGAACTGACCATTTCTATATATAGCCCGAAAGGGAAAAGCAGATGGTATCCAAAGTTTTACCTTTCAGCATTTTTTGGACTTACAGGAAACAAAGTCGTCAATCAGCCTGAAGGTGAATCAGGCTTGAAAGAATTATGTAACCATGCGGATGAAATCAAAGAAAGTTTTGCATCCATTCTCAGGGGTGATTTTTCCTGGGGAGCTGATTTTGAAAAATGGCTGGCTTTTTTAAAATTATGCAAAAAAGATCAGGATTGCGATTTACCCTCCTTTCTACAACTTGTTCATGAAGGCCATATTGAGCAATAAACACAACCCCATCTGAATTTTTCCTGATCAATTAAACATTCTTTTATCTTTTTAATTTATTCCTTGTGACAGAATTGTAGCGCTTTTTAAATAAGCTTAAAACAATGTTCAACAAGGGACAAATTTCACTTCTTCTTGGATTTCTTTTTTTAATTTCAGCAAGTTGTGTTGGAACCAAAAACAATAAAGCAGCCAGTAATTTTGATTCCGGATATTGTTCTCCTGCTATTAGCTACCATTATGACTCCACACTTTACCCTTTACCTACTCAGGAGGTTTTAAGCAGAAAAAATACAGGGGGGTTTAGCGCTCATACCCTTCTCGTTGCTAATGCGGCAGGCGTATTTGAGGAATTGTTAAAGCTAGATAGCATTAAAAAAATTTATGACAAGAATCCTACTGACTCCATAAGAATAAAATATATTAACTCTAAAAATAACGTCCTTACTCAGGTAATGCTCATTTCCACTGAAATTGAAAGCATTGCCGCAGAACTGGATTGCGAAGGAGAAAGGGCTGAAATATTAGCTGACTATCTTACTGAACGAGAAAACAGTCGGAATAACCTGCTAACTGTACTCTCTATTACTTCCGGTGCATTACTAACCATTGCAGGTACCCTTGCCAGCCAAAAACTAAATGATACACAACAGGATGCAATTGCCATTAGCGGAGGAGCAATCAGCGCTTCTTTCGGATTAAGTATATTATTCATTAAGACTCAAGTTAAATATTACCATAAAAGAAATTTGCTTGCCGAGATCTGGAATGATCCTAACCACTCAAAGATTTTTCCGCCCTCTATCTGGTATCTGCTCAAAGAACCTTTTTTCAGCAATACTCATGAATTTTCAATTGTACACAATATTAAGAAACGATGGAAAGAGCTAAAACTGGAAGCCGAAGGTTCTGAAGTATCTGACCAGGAAAAAGAACTTCTTTTTGGGATGGGAGGAACCTATACCAAAGGCCTGCTTCGGACCAGATCAAGTATGCTTAATGAAGTGCAGGCATCTATAAGACTCATGAACCAGGACCTGCAGGCTTTTATTTTGGAGATAACAATTCGATATTAAATTTGATCTAACTTTATAATTGTGTGACTTAATTTTTCCCTGAAAAGTAAAATCTTTCAAAGCCTTTCCCTTAGCTCCATACAGCTGTTTAACTTTTAGAATTGTATCTGGTTTTTTACTTCATATTGGTAATAAAATGAAGTATCTGTTAACATCTTTGATTTCAATTTTATTTATTGCGATTGCATTAGATTTATCAGCACAAATAAAAGAATATTTTGAACTATCTTCCGGGAATACCGGTAATCCAACAGACTCCGCCAATCGTTTGCCCAAAATTACTCGCCAGCCAAAGAGTCTGAGAGTAGCCAAAACTTCCAATGTTATATTTTCCGTGGATATTGAAGACAAGCCCCCCTACTCCTTTCAATGGAAGAAAAACGGAATCAACATTATTAAAGATGCTACATCTCGAAACTTAATTCTTTCTATAGTTCAGTTAAAAGATACTGGATATTATCATGTCGAAATCAGTAATGCCTTCGGTGTGACAAAGAGTGATACTGTTAAACTGGATATTGCGGATAATTTCCCTCCTAACGCTATGCTTATTAACCCAACTTTTGGAAATACATTCAGTATTGGAGACACCATAAGATTTTTGGGAGGTGGCAATGATTTTGAGAATGGCATTCTTAATAAATCTTCATTTCTTTGGAAACTTGAATTCCACCACAGTGGAAACAAAAAGGATCTCCCCTCCAAAACAATCATAACATCAGAAGGTATAAGAGAAGGATACTTTATCGTGCCAAACCTACAGATAACGAATGATAAGGCCTATTACAGGCTGTCTTTAACAGTGAGAGATCGGGACGGCTTTACAGATACAAAATACGTTGATATTACCCCTAAAAAAATTCAGATAAAATTATTAACCAATCCTCCTGGATTAAAGATTTCTCTGGATGGTTCAATAGTTGATTCCCCATACAGCTTTACAGATATTGCAGGAATTCCCCGGAACATTGGCAGTGTTGCAGATCAGATTGTGAATGGTAAAAGATACAGATTTGATCATTGGGAACCAGTTGAATTAACCGAACAGGCAAAAATTTCACCTGGAGAAAGTACATCTTATACAGCTTTCTATACGCCGGTTCCAGAAGTGAATAAAATTTTCGCAAACAATTTTACTTTCGAGTCAAGGGATATGAGTAATAACTCTGATGAACAATATCTTGAAGACATTGCGATTGGTGCTTTATTGAAGGATACACATAATGTTTATTCCAACAAAGGATATATCCTTCGCGAATTCTGGACCAGCGTAAGGGGGACAACAGTAGATAAAATCCCCTATCAGTTGCCTCCTAATGGAAAAGTTCTCATTAATCAATTTGAAGGACCCGAAAATCTGATGGACAATTACGGTACAAGGATTAGCGGATATATCTATCCTCCGGTTTCTGGAACTTATTATTTCTGGATAGCATCAGACGAGCAGGGTGAGTTGTGGCTTAGTAAAGATGACAGCATTGAACATAAGACTAAAATAGCTTATGTACCTACATCTTCATTCTTTCAGGAATGGTCAAAATTTCCTGAACAAAAATCTGAAGGTATACATCTGGAAGTTGGCAAAAAATACTATATAGAAGCCCTTCACAAAGAAAGCCTGAAGATTGATCATATTTCGGTTGGTTGGAGACTGCCAGATGGTATACTAGAACGACCAATACCGGGAAACAGACTTTCGCCTTATATTACTCCATATGAAGAAACCGAAAATATAGAATTGATACCGGCCTTCGGAGCAGATTCTATTGCAAAAATTCTTGCATATATGGATCCTGCTGACAAAGGCACTATCACATTAAGCCTGCTTGGATATGTAGATGACCCACGTATACATATTTTAGTATTTGATTCAAAAGGAAAAAAACAATACAATGAAAAAACCACATGTGATATAACATCTGCCAGAACAGTCCTGCCTATCAAAGAAAGATTCAAACCAGGCGTGTATGTCATTCAGGTTGCAGTTGGGAATAAGCTGTTTTTCGAGAGAATATTGGTAAGATAAGATAGTTTCAAACAACTTCATTTGGACATAGACATGGTCTTCATAGGAACACTAGAATTTCCTGCTTAGCTTATTAAGAAAACCTATCAGCTCGGCTAAAGCTTCATCCTCTACAGGGTCTGAAACTCTGATTGTATTTTTATTCTCGCCATCAGTCACACTGATTGTATAGGTTTTTCTATCCGCACCTCTTTGGGGCACTTCATTATAAGAAACGCTAAAGAACCTGCACTTCTGTACAAGTTCCTTAGCCATCATTGAATCCTCATTACTTAATGAGTCTGTATTAATCAGTTTAGATCTGTTCAATCCCGGGAAATACGCAATCCCTCCATCTGATTTAAATTCAATGAGCATATTGCAATGGTTCTTTAATGGATGCTTTAATACCCACTTCGTTCCAGGCATTTTGTACAGCTTGTTCTTCCAGGCTACCCTGTCCGAATAGTCTTATTGCATTGTAAACTGTAAGATTTGCAAATCGTTTAAATCCTGTGTTAGCTCTTAATCTCGCATCTTTAAGAGTCTCATACCAGATTTTACCCACTCTTTCCCAGGCAAAACCTCCAATGTTGGTTGCTGCCAGATAAAATGCACGGTTTGGAATACCTGAATTGATATGCACCCCACCATTGTCTTCAAATGTATTCACGAAATCATTCATATGTCCGGGCTGAGGATCTTTCCCCAATACTGGATCATCATAGGCAGAACCAGGATCACTCATAGATCTTAATGCCTTCCCATTTATCTTGTCAGAAAGCAGCTCTGCACCTATAAGCCAGTCCGCTTTATCCGATGTCTGGTTAAGTTTATATTGTTTAACCATAGACCCGAAAACATCTGACATAGATTCATTCAGCGCACCTGCCTGATTGAAGTATACCAGTCCTGCTTCATCTTCAGTGACACCATGTGCCAATTCGTGTCCAATAACATCAAGCGAAATGGTAAATCTCTTGAAGAGATCATCGTCACCATCTCCGAATGTCATCTTCTGCCCATCCCAGAAAGCATTATTGTATTCTTTCCCGAAATGCACAATACCTTGCAATGGCATCCCTTCATCATCTATAGAATGTCTTTCGAAAATATTCCAGAAGAAATCATAAGTAATGCCAAGACCATCATATGCTTCATCAACAGCAGGATCATTGGTTGCAGGATCCCCTTCAAACCTCACTATCTTCCCTTCTGTGCTCTGCAAATTCTTAGCATCGATTATAGATCTCTGTTTTTTACCCGGACTAATCATAGTTACAGGACCTGTTCCTGCTAAAGAAGCATTGGTAAAATTTCTCAATGCCCTGAAAGTGCTGTCATTAGCAAGAGTAGCCATCGCTTTCTGTCTTTGCTCCGAAGTGCCATTTTTTACGATGGCTTTGAGAATATGCGGAGCAAGGATACAGTGAATCGAATGCCTGTGATTAGGATCATGATTATTACACATAATTAATTAATTTGTTCCTAATTAATTAAGCCTCATGGATTAAAATTGTTGTATTCCACTCCTCCAGATCCCTTGAGGGACGGAAGAGTGGAACTATATATAAGTATATAAATTTTGGACATCACCCAATCTCCTCATCCATTTGACATAAAATTTAAAAATTAAGCATTTTTACTTAATTAAAATTAAGTATTTTTACTTATTATTTTTTATTCCTTATGTTTACAAAACTATGACGATGGAGAAAAAAGACTATCTGGTGAGTGGCCGTATCTGGGTCCAAAGCGGAGATGGAGCCTTTTTAGGTTCCGGAAGAGTAGAACTTTTAAAAAAAATCAAAGAGTACGGTTCAATTACCCAAGCCGCTAAATCAATGAATATGGCTTATAGACATGCTTGGAGACTTATTGACTCCATGAATACAATGTCGGCTATTAAACTGGTTTCTACCAAAACAGGTGGCAAAAAAGGTGGTGGAGCCTTCCTTACAGAAGAAGGAGAAAAGGCTATTCACGAATTTGACAATCTGGAGAGAGCATTTAATGAATTCCTTCAGGAACAATCCTCTAAAATAGTATTTTGATTTTTTTTATTTATCATTATTCCTAAAAAGGAATAGCTCAGCAAAATGTTAACTAAGAATATTCGGATACTAGTCCTTTTACTGGCATTAACCTTCAAAAGCTTTGCACAAAAGACAGTTACTGTAGCTGTTGCTGCTAATGCCCGGTTTGCTATGAAAGAAATTGAAAAAAACTTCGAAAAGGAAACAGGCATTCATCTGGAGCTGATTATAAACTCCTCCGGGAGAATAACAGCGCAGGTGAAAGAAGGCGCTCCTTTTGATATCTTTCTTTCAGCAGATATGCAGTTTCCAAATGCTTTATATAAAGAAGGCTTTACGATAACCAAACCTGAAGTGTATGCATACGGAAGCCTGGTACTATGGTCAATGAGTAAGTTTGAAAATGGGCATATAAAAACTCTTCTTTTATCGGATAAATTTGATAAAGTAGCAATCGCCAATCCTAAGCTCGCCCCATATGGGGAAGCAGCAATTGAAGTATTGAATTATTATAGTATATATAAGGCAATTGAACCCAGGATTGTTAACGGAGAAAGTATTTCACAGGTCAATCAATATGTCTTATCCGGAGCTGCCGGACTTGGTTTTACGGCTAAATCAGTAGTATTAAGTCCTGAAATGAAAGACAAAGGTTACTGGATCGAAATTGATACAACATCCTACAGTCCTATTGCCCAAGGGGTAGTTCTTTTAAAGAAGAGCAAAGTACAAAACTATAAAGAAGCTGAGCAATTTTATAAATACCTATTTTCTGAAAAGGCGAAAAGTGTTTTTATAAAATATGGTTACAGTATAAGATAGTAATAAGAGCTTATTTCAGGGATGGAAACAATCCGGTTCAGAGCTTTATTCTGACCGGATTGTATTTTTTATCTGCCAATGATCATTGCATTACTCACCCATTGATATACCATAATTCCTATCAGGTATATAATCCCCAGAGATTCTGCGACCGCAAATCCTGACGCGAAACAAGATAAACCTGCAATTCCAATCAAAGCAAGGATTGATGTATAAATGATAAGCGTTCTCTTATTATTCTTTTTAGTTGGCGCCAGCATACTGGACAAGGGAATCATCATAGACAAACCAAAGATTCCTGTAAACAATAAAAGATCGTTCATGAAAAAAGGATATACCAGTAATGAAGCTATTCCCATACATAGCGCAACTCCTACAAAGTTTGATGTTTCAATTTCGGTTTGGGTAAGCGCATATCTTCCATAAACATTAAGCCTCAGGAAGAGATTAGTAATAGGCCGGATGATCCAGGTGGATATTGCGAAAAGAATATACAGAACAATAAAGGGAAGAATGAATGGATTTAAAGCAGGAATTCTGTCAGCCAGGTAACCCAGTACCTTTGATCCAAAGAAAAAGCCAATGAGGATCCCCCATTGAGCACCACTTTTCATATTCCCTATCCAGAAAGCATATTTCAGAAAGATCCTATATATCCAATATCTTGCTTTCAGACTTTCTACCAGACCATGTTTGGCATATTCAAGTTCCGGATCGATTTGTAGCGCTTTACCAAAATGTACCAAAGCTTTTTTATGGTCTCCCTTCTCCAGCAATCCCCAACCAAGGTTTGAGTGAGTGATGGGATTTTCAGGATCATAATTCAATGCTTCATAAATGGTATCGTAAGACTCTTCCTTCCTGTCAAGTTTCAGGAGGGCAGTAGAACGGATATTCAGACAGCCAAGATTATCGGGCTCCAGGGCTAATCCTTTGTTTGCATAATGCAATGCCAGTTCCCAATTTTTTCTTTGAAGAAATATGGAGGCCCTTAGTCCGAAAAAGTCAGCTACAAGAGGATCTATAGAAATAGCCTCAATGGTATATTTTTCCGCCTGGTCAAGCTTATCCTGATCGAGCAGGACTTTAGAATATATAAACAGCAGATAAGGATTGGCGGGAGCAAGACTTATAGCACTTTTTATAAAATCTTCCGCTTCATCATACTTACCTTCGTGCCACTTGCAGATACAAAGCAAGGAGAAAACTTCAGGATTATTGGGGTCAGAAGACAGACATTTTTTAAGTTCATCTTCTGCCTCTTTAAACCGCCTCTGATCTATCAGTAACCTTGCTCTCTCGCTGGAATTAAAGATCATTTCTTAATATTTAAATACTTCAAAATATCATCGTATAACCCGGATTCATTAGAATACAAAGCATAATTCCTTGCTGTTGTAAACCACTCTTTTGTAGAAGGGATTACTTTCTTTAAAGCCTTCAGCAAATCTTTTGTTTCTATTGGTTCGGGAATTCCTGTTTTAAAGGATTCGCGCAGTTTCTCTTCGATTGTAAAATCCACCAGTGCCTGCAGGTCTGCACCTGAAAAGTCCTTGGTTTCTTTTGCTATTTTGTTATAATCGATGTCCTTAAGCGGTTTATCTTTTAGCAAAACTTTCAGAATACCATTTCTACCTTCTTCATCAGGAGGTTGCACAAATATTATTCTATCGAATCTCCCAGGTCTTCTGAAAGCGGAATCAAGATGCCAAGGAGCATTGGTCGCAGCTAATACCAGCAGTCCTTCGTTGGAACTTTCTATTCCATCAAGTTCTGACAGAAACTGATTGATCAGATGTCTTCCTGAAGATTGTTTCATATCAGACCGGCTTGCTCCCAAAGCATCTACCTCATCGAAAAACAATACACAAGGAACATTTTGTCTGGCCATTTCGAACAAGTGATGGAGATTCTTTTCACTGCCCCCAATCCACATATCCAATATGTCATTGATCCCTACGGAAATAAATTTTGCATCGACCTGACCAGCTGTAGCCCTTGCGAGATGGGTTTTTCCGCAACCAGGAGGGCCATAAAGCAAAATTCCTCCACCTATTTTTTTACCATAAGCCTTATACAGCTCAGGATGTTGCATAGGATGGATGATTTTTATTTTGATTTCCTCCTTCACATGATCCATTCCTCCTACATCTTCAAACGTTAACTTTGGCCTTTCAACAGGCATCGAATTCCTTTCCACTTCCGCAACAAAATCATCATCTTCAGATTCAAAATAGTGATTCGGATTTCTCAGACTGTCCAGCTCTTCATCCAGCAATGCAGGGTTTACCTCAAGAACGCGCTTATAGTATTTCATGGCTTCCTCTATAGAGTTTTCTTTCAGAAGAAGTTTGGCAAACAAAAGTAATGATTCAGAATCTGCATTGTCTGAATGAACAAGGTCTTCCAGCACGACAATCCCTGTAGAGTAATTGCCCTGACTCAGGTAAATTTTAGCCAGGCCAATTTTCGCTTTGGCATTGTCGGATTGTTTATTCAATACGAGCTTAAATTCTTTCTCAGCTTCTTCCAGATTGTTTAGCTTGAACAAACTCTCGGCGAGGTATAATCTTAACGGCAGGTTATCAGGAGAAAAATTTAAGGCTTCTCTCAAACTAGCGATAATGTCATCACTCATAAAAATTTCTCGGTTTAAATCAGTTCAAGTTAAGGATTTAAAGCGGAAAGAGCAAAAAAGTTATAAGTTGTAAGTTATAAGTTTTAAGTACTTCACCTTAAAAATATTACTACTGCATTAGGCTTACATCTAGTGTAAAATCTTTTAAAATCTTAGTTTTAATAGTTTTTAAAGAAATAGCTTCCTAAGCTTTTTAAGTCCTTATATGCAGAGTTAAGTTGCATAAAAAATAGGACACCTCTCCCTCCAAATTTATGAAAACTTTTCACCTTAGATTTTTTCTGTTTACCTATAATCTAAGTTTATAAGAGCTTGAGCAAGAGCAATTCTTAAAATTGCATTACACTTGCTCAAACCATTGCTTATTTCTTAGTGCATTCACCAAAGTTTATTCTTTAACCTCAACGCCCTTCTCTTTAGGCTTCATGATCAGACGAAGAGACTGATCGTAGGTCAGGTAGTTCCAGAACCAATTGATAAAAATCAAAAGTCTGTTTTTAACTCCAACTATTGACATAAGGTGGACGAACATCCAGAATAACCAGGCAAGAAAGCCCTGGAATTTGATGTATGGTAAATCTACTACAGCAAGGTTTCTTCCAACAGTCGCCATAGAACCGAGGTCATTATAGCTGAATGGCTTCCACGCCTTCCCCTTTTGACTATTGACCAGGTTTTTGGCAAGGAGCTTTGCCTGTTGAACTGCAGGCTGCACCACCTGAGGATGTCCGTTTGGAAATTTCTCTTCTTCCATAAAAGCCTGATCACCTATGGCAAAGATATTTTCAAAACTCTGCACCCTGTTGTATCTGTCCACTATGATTCTACCATTTTTATGCATTGAGGTTTCAGGAATACCAATAATGCTATTAGCCCTTACCCCTGCGGCCCAGATAAGATTCTTGCTTTCAATAGTAGACCCATCACTCAGATAAATAGTTTCACCATCAAAGTCTTTTACTCCAATTCCAGTATGAACTATAACACCCAGCTTTTTCAGATATTCTGTAGCTTTTTCAGATGCAATGGACGACATAGGTCCTAACACTTTTTTTCCTGCCTCTACCAGGAATATATTCATACCTGTAAAATCCAGATCGGGAAAATCCTTTGGCAATACTGTCCTTTTCATTTCAGCAAGAGTTCCGGATACCTCTACTCCGGTGGGTCCACCGCCTACCACCACAACATTCAAAAGCCTTTGTTTTTCCTTTTGGTCTTCTACAGATAAGGCATCTTCAAGATTCTGTAATAAAATATTGCGAATAGCAAGCGCTTCGCCAACCGATTTCATTGGCATTGCCTTTTGCATCACGGATTTATTACCATAGTAATTTGTATCTGCGCCCATCGCTAGTACAAGATAATCGTACTTAAGAGTGCCCAGTGATGTAACAACTTCAGAGCTTTGAGCATATATCTCTTTTACCTCAGTAATACGAATATGAACATTGGAATAAGAATGAAATACTTTTCGCAAAGGAAATGAAATGGCACTAGGCTCCAATCCTGCAGTAGCAACCTGATAAAACAAGGGCTGGAACTGATGATAGTTATTTTTATCGATAAGAACAATTTGGAAATTTTTGGAAGCAAGCTCGCGTGCAAGGGCTAACCCACCGAAACCGGCGCCGATAATCACGACTCTCTTAAGGTTGCTTTCAGGAATTTGTATATTCATAGTGGTACATCTTTAAATTCCAGAAACAAAAAACTGTTGAAGCCTTATTTCTCAAAGCCTCAATTGATATAACTAATGTAGGTAATGATATGATGAAAACGAAAAGGATTGGAGCATATTTTTCTTAAAAATATCCATTTAAAAAATAGAATTAAGACTCAGCTTATTAACTAATTTTAAGCAGGATAAAGCCAGTACTATATCTATATAATTAAATAAAAAATAAAATTAATACAAAAAAAGCTTATTATATGAACTCCTTATATTTTATAAAATAATCAATTTGCAACAGGTTTCTTACCCAAAATACGTCTCCATAATTTCGGCATCAAAGATCTGGCTTTTTTAAGGTTATTGGGAGCCTGGGAGAACTTTAAACTGTTATTATGCGGTGTTATTTTATATGCAAATGTAAAACCCTCTTTCCCTTCTCCCCATCCGTCCAGTTGTCCAAAACGCAGATCATTAATGAGGTAACCATCATGTTGTCTTTGTACAGTATAATATCCATCCGTAACTCTCAGCAATGTTTGTAACTTTTCATTCTGTAAATAGTCTCGAAGCAATTGATGATTCTTAGGGAAGTACTTAAACTTCACTTCTTTATCTTTATCCAATAAAGAATAATACCCTATGTAATACCCAGAATCCACTTCAGCTGTTGCATTCCACAGAAAAGTGTTAAAGGGAGTAGGCTTCGTTGAATATCTGATAACAGGTATATTCTGATCTTTAAAATTCCTTTCAAAGACATTGTTAACAACAGATTTCTCCACCAGTGTAATCATCATATAGGCAGAACTAATACCAATACCTGCATAAGTCCATAAACGTCTTCTGTTATCTTCTTTCCTATAAAAGAAAACCGGTACCAGACATAAGATAAAAGGAATTGTATAAAAAGGATCTATTACAAAAATATTATGAAAAGAAACAGCATAATTACTGAATGGATAAAAGACTTTTGTACCCCAGGTAGTAAAGCAGTCAAGTAATGCATGTGTTGTAAAGCCCAGGAAAAACAGCCAGAACCAGTCCAGATATGTTGTAGCATCTCTTTTGTAAATGAACTTCAACAGGTATGCTAAGAGTGGAGATACAACAACTGCAAATAATATTGAGTGCGTAATACCTCTATGGAAAGTCAATTGTTCAACCAGATCCTGAAAAGGACTAGCAAGTATATCAAGATCGGGAATCGTTCCTGCTATAGCTCCCCACAACAGGGCTTTATTCCCTGCTCTTTTTCCGCAAACAGCTTCTCCTACTGCTGCTCCTAAAACAATCTGGGTTATGGAATCCATATTTTACTATGATTATCAATAGCAAAAATAAAAGAATTAAAATGTATTTGAGAAAAAAAGTAAAAGGTAACCAAGGTTCCTTTCCACAGTTACCTTAAACATATGAAGATCTGAACATTACAAAGCATAACATTTAATGAAGAACATTTAAAATTAAGAGAAAGTTGACATTATGAATGTGATTGGCCTATATGGTAAGATCTAAAAATATGTTAGTGAAGTTGATTTATAATTAAGAGGGAATGGGTACAACAATTTTGGAAAAAGAGAAAGTGGATTATGCAGTTGATCCGCGTCTTACAAAGGAAGTGAAAAATTTCTTAAAGGCACTGAATTCAGGAGGCCCTCCTGTGGAAAGTCTATCGTATGAAGATGCGAGAAATGTATTGGTTGAAGCTCAGAAGTCTGTTAAAGTAGATCTTTCTGGCATAGAAGTTTCGGAAAAAACTATTAATGCAGATGGATTTACTATTGATTTGCATATAGTACGTCCTGAAGGTGTGAAAGGAAAACTTCCGGTTTTCATTTTCATTCATGGAGGAGGCTGGATACTTGGAGATTTCCCAACGCATCAACGTCTGGTGAGAGACCTTGTAGTACTATCTGGGTATGCGGCAGTATTTGTAAATTATACCCGCACACCTGATGCTCAGTATCCACAGGCAATCAATGAAATTTATACTGCAACCAAATGGGTAGCGGAACATGGAGATGAGATCAATGTGGATGGTACCAATATGGCCATTGTGGGAAATAGTGTCGGCGGAAATATGAGTACTGTAACAACATTGATGGCAAAAGAAAAAGGCGGACCTCATATCAAACTACAGGTACTTATGTGGCCTATAGTTGACTCAAACTTTGAAACAGCTTCTTATAAACAATTTGGAGAACAACGCTTTCTTACAAAGTCACTGATGATGTGGATGTATGATCTCTATACAAAGGATCCAAAACAACGTAAAGAGATTTATACATCTCCATTGCAAGCAACAAAAGAACAATTAAAAGGGTTACCACCTGCATTAATTCAGGTTGCAGAAAACGATATACTCAGAGATGAAGGAGAAGCATACGGGCGTAAGCTTGATGAAGCCGGAGTAAAAGTTACTACAATACGCTATAACGGTGTCATACATGACTTTGGTATGCTGAATGGTCTAGCTGAAATACCGGAAACAAGATCTCTAGTTTTGCATGCTGCCGCTGAATTAAAAAGGTTTTTGAAATAGAATAAGAACCTCACCCTAAAGTCCCTCTAATGCAAGGAGAGGGACTTTAGTTTTACTGTTAAAATCAATTAAGACTTACAACTTTAAGCTTTTCGCTTTCAGCTTTCAGCTTTTAACCAATTCAAGCAACACCTCATAATACTTCCTCCTCTGCATTTTAGCTTTTAACCATCCATAAAAGGTTATAGCCTGAATATCTTCCTGACTGATATCTATAAATTCAAAAGAATTGTCAACGAGATTCTGAAACTCTTTAGTTGGAGCAATATCTGGCTTATCATTTAATTTTCTTACAAGACTTAAAAACACTCCTACCCTTTTATATAAATCTCTATTAAAATACTCCTTAAAGTTTTTATCAATGCTTTTCAAACGCTGTTCAACGATATCAGAATTCCCAAGCTCAAACTGATTAATACATTCTATAATATTCTTCTTAAATACCCATTCAAACCCCATTACTTTCATAAGCCATTGATCGCTATGTTGCACATTCTGGAATATTCGAATAGATTTCTGATAAGCTTCCTGCTGGAAATAGTATGTACTGAGATTCAGATAAGCATTCAATAACTGAGCTGTATTCAGCTTTATTTTCTTATTATTCACAAGCTTTTCCAGCAATTCAATAGCAGGAACACTTCTTCCTGAGTAATTGCAAACAGCGGCCAGTAACAAGATATATTTAGGATAAAGCAATGAATAGTGACTTCTGTTATATTCTTCCAAACCTTCATACAGAAGCTTTAAATAACTCTCTGCCTTTTCGAATTTTTTATTCCTATAAAGAACATGAGCTATCATGTAAAGAAAATTTACTTTATAAAAATGGTTGTATTTATTAAAACCGTTTCCTTCTACAATCTCACGATACTTTGTAATAAGATATGGTTCAAATGAATAAAACTGTTTTCCTGCCAGAACGGCACTACGTGTAATAGATACTATGTTGTACATAAGCCTTGGTCTGTGAATGACTATGTCCTCCAGACCATATTGCTTCAATACCTCTTTAATAATAACATCGATATCTATCTCCCTGCCTGTACTCAATGACTTTTTTAGTTCATATCGGATAAGTTGATTGGCGATATTTGCATTATCATCTTCTATGGCGAGTTGTTGGTACTTCCTCTTCTGCTCCAATAAGACTTTAAGATCAGGTGCAAATTCACGTTGAGAGTTTTCTATTTCAATACTGCAGATAGTACTCAGGATGCTATAGTTTTCTGCCTTCTTTGCCAGTTCCTCTGCTTGTTTCAGTATACTCCATGCAGCTTCCAGCTTCTCATGATCCAGGAGATATCCAGCAGTCGAAATCAGATTCAGAATATATCCTTCGGATACTGTTTCCCCTTTCTTTTTCTTAAGCTGAATGTACTCCATCAATTGACGTAACAGCCTTTTTCTTGTGGCATGATACGCTTCAAGATTTTTGTCTTCAGGATACAATTTTAAAAGCAAGTCATCCCTTTTGATTTTTCCTTTTTTGGAAAGAAGATCAAATAACTCCAGATCTTTCCTGTCCTTAATATTTTTATGTCTTCTCAGGAAAACTGAAAAATCCTTCCTGTCGTCCGGCGACAAAGTTTCAATAATTTCAATGATAATGTCCATTAAAAAAGTAATAATGATCTAATATAGAATAACTAAAATTCCCGGTCTAACTAATATTCCAATGAAAATCAATCCTC
The DNA here is from genome assembly GCA_023428135.1 of Bacteroidota bacterium. Lineage (GTDB taxonomy): Bacteria > Bacteroidota > Bacteroidia > Cytophagales > Cytophagaceae > Sporocytophaga. Next base: position 450,593 of record JAEYZG010000062.1, read on the forward strand.
TCCATAACAGTTGTAAATTTTTAGCAATATAAATAATCAATCTTTCTATACACTTATTCAGCCATCTGCAACACTTACTATTTTTCCATAAAAAAGGAGTGTTAAAAAGGTACTTTTTCAGTGTCTTTTAAAAACTTCCGATTTTGTATGAAACTCAATGTGCTAAAACATCCAGGTGTTATCACAATTATTACCTTAATTTTAGTTTCTGTATTTGCCTATTTACCAAACAGAAAGAATAAAAATTTTAAACCGGTAGGTTCGTATGTAAATATCATCTCTGCTTACACCGGTGGAGAAATTTCCCGAAAATCACCTGTTACAATTCGCTTTGTTGATGAAATTGTCAAACAAGGAGATCTGTCTTCAACTTTTCAAAGTTCTGCTTTAACTTTTTCACCGAATGCTCATGGCCAGTTCCAATGGATCGATACCAGAACACTCCAGTTTACCCCTGAGTATAGTTTCAGAGAAAATGAGGTGTATGAAGCCAGCATAGACCTCAAAAAACTCCTTCCTAGAATTCCTGATTCTCTAAGCACCTTTCAATTCAAATTCAAAACCCGTAAAAATTCCATTAAAGTTAACGTCTCAAATCCAACAGCAATGGACCCGGAAAATCCACATTGGCAAAAAATCGAGGGAACCGTTAAGACTTCGGACTACGAATATTTCTACAGAATCAGGGATGCATTTGAAGCTTCATTTGATGGCAATGCTACTGAAATAAAATGGTACAGATCAGGTGACGGTTCAGAATTCAAATTTCACATAGACAGTCTATTGAGAAAAAACAAGACCTCTAATATTATTATTGCCTGGAATAAATATGTTGAAGATGACACGCTCATCAGCGGACGACAAGTGATCCGCCAGCAACCATTGGATAATTTTGCACTTGTCAACTCCAAGAACTATGCCTATCCAGAACAGTCTATCATGCTTGAATTCACTGATCCTTTAAAAGGTAATCAGGATCTGCAGGGTTTGATCAACATACCTGGCATTGAATTCAAATCTGTAATTGACAATAACAAGATATTAATCTATCCGAAAAAAAGAATTGCCGAAACTATCCACATTACTGTGGAAGCCGGCATTATAAGCAATAAAGGAATGGTGACTATGAAAAGGATTTCCAAAGACTTTACCTTCGAAGAGCCCTACCCTCAATTAAAGGAAGTCAGACAAGGCACCATTCTTCCTCAATCAGATATTCTTCCTTTCACTTTTGAAGCTATCAACCTTTCTGCAGTTGATATAAGAATCATTAAAATAACTGAGAACAATATACCACAGTTCCTTCAGGTCAATAACCTGAGTGGTGTTGAGGAACTCAAGAGAGTCGGAACATTAATCATTTCAAAAAAAATAAGACTTGATCAAAATAAAAGCATTGATTTAAAGCAATGGAACAAACATACTATTGATCTTAGTAAAATATTCCGGACAGAGCCTGGTGCAATCTATCAGGTAGCTGTGGGATTTAAAAAATCTTATTCATTATTTACTTGTCATGACCCTTCCGACACATCCTATGATGGAGAAAGAGATATGTTAAAGATGTCAGAAACCTGGGATGAATCTGGTTATGAATATGATTATAACTATTGGGATTACTACGGAAACTCATACACGCCGTGTGAACTGAGATATTATACTACAGATAAAGCTATAATTAAGAATATTCTTGCAAGCAATATTGGTCTTATAGCCAAAAAAGGATCAGAAGGAAAAATGCTAGTTGCCGCAAATGATTTGCTTTCCGCAGCACCTCTTTCAGCTGTAAAACTTGAGCTATACGATTACCAGCAACAGCTCATCTCCTCTTCAGTTACAGAAAATGGTATTGCAAACCTGACAACAAACAGAAAACCGTTTCTTCTTGTCGCCAGTCATGGCAAGCAAAGAGGATACCTAAAAGTAGATAATAACAATTCTTTATCTCTCAGCAGATTCAATATTGAAGGAAATAAATACATCAAGGGTGTAGAGGGTTTTATTTACGGAGAAAGAGATGTGTGGAGACCGGGAGATTCATTATTCATAAACTTTGTTCTTGAAGACCTTCAAAAATCATTACCGCCCGGACACCCTGTGGTTTTTGAGTTGTATGATCCTCAACAGGAAATGGTACAAAGAATTGTAAAGACATCACCATTGAATAATTTTTATACATTTCATACCAAAACAGATAATGAAGCCAGAACAGGAAATTACACAGCCAAAGTAATTGTAGGTGGCTCAACATATGAAAAAACAATTAAAATAGAAACCATCATTCCTAACAGACTGAAAATAGATTTAAAACTGAGCAAGGATTCATTTCACCCTTCAGATAGAGAAATCAATGGAACCCTTTCTGCAAGATGGATTCATGGAAGTATCGCCAAAAATATGAAGGCAGATGTCAGTATGGTTTTATCAGAAAGTTCTGCCCAATTCGAGAAATATAAGGCATACAATTTCAATGATCCTTATAAAAAATTTCAATCTGAGAAGAAAGAAATATTCAAAGGAACCATTGATGAAAATGGCAGGGCTGAAATAAAAGCTCGGCTGGAGACCAATGAAATAGCTGTCGGAGTGCTGCGTGCTACTTTTAAGACCAAAGTATTCGAGCCAGGTGGTTCGTTTAGTACAGATTACTTCAGCACAATTATTTATCCATACGAAACATACGCCGGTATTCATATCCCTAAATCAGAACAAAACCAGATTCTTTTCACCAATAAGGATAATCTTATAGACATAGTAACAATCAACTCTTCAGGTACTCCGGTTTCCGGTAAAAAAGTTATCATGCAACTTTATAAAACAAGCTGGAGATGGTGGTGGGAATCTTCCGATAACGATGAATTTTCTTATAACGGAAGACTACACTCTGAACCAATGCTGACTGATACCCTTACAACAATAAATGGACATGCGATATGGAAACTTAATCTGGATGCTCCTGAATGGGGAAGGTATTTTATTAAAGCCACAACTGAAGGTGGACATATCTCAGGACAAATCATCTACTTTGAATCACAATGGTGGACTGACCGGAAATCATATGACAATCCTGAAGGCACCAAGATGCTTAATTTCAGCACGAACAAAGATCTTTACTCAGTAGGTGAAAACATCACCCTCAACATTCCCTCTCCATATGCGGGATCCGCATTGCTAAGTCTTGAATCAGGAACTAAAGTATTAAAGACGTACTGGATTAAAGCCAAGAAAGGAATTACTCAATATACATTTCCTGCAGAAAGCTTGATGGCTCCAAATGTATATGCACATATTACCATGATCCAGCCACATGGACAAACGGCCAACGATCTGCCTGTTAGAATGTATGGAATTCTCCCGATTAAAGTCATTAACCCTTTGACACAGTTGCACCCAATCATTTCCATGCCTGAAAAACTAAAACCTGAACAAGAAGTAAACATTAAGATACGAGAACAGGACAACCTTCCTATGACTTACACAATAGCTTTAGTTGATGAAGGATTGCTAGACCTCACCCGATATAAGACACCGGATATTTGGACTGCTTTTAATCAAAAACAAGCACTGGATGTAAGGACATGGGATATGTATAATGAAGTCATTGCAGCTGATGCATTGAATTATAGAAATATCATATCTATCGGCGGAGATGGCAGTAACAGACCTCTGGACGCAGCAAAAGCAAATAGATTTAAACCTGTGGTAATGTTTCTTGGACCTTTTCATTGTCAGAGAGGTGAAATTAAAAATCATAAAGTAAAGCTTCCTAATTACATTGGGTCTGTCAAAACCATGGTAATCGCCGCTCATGAAGGCACTTATGGAAGTTCTGAAATGAAATCGCAAGTAAGTAAACCTTTGATGCTGTTAGGCACGCTACCCAGAATATTAGGGCCTAACGAAGAAACATCTTTTCCAATATCTGTTTTTTCAATGGATGCATCTTTAAAAAATATAAATCTCGAGATTTATACAAATAAGCTGATCAAAGCCGACAGGTCTTCAGTCAGCATAAATTTTACATCCCCAGGTGAACAACTGTTTTATCTGCCATTAAAAGTCAGCAATGAAACAGGCATAGCCACTATAAAAGTGCTTGCAAAATCAGGACGGGAAACGGCAGAATATACAGCAGAAATAACGGTCAGGAGTCCTAATCCTCTTGTAGAACAACCATCGGAAAAAGTACTGAAACCAAGTCAATCATGGAAGTTAAGTTCCTCTCCCATTGGAATAAAAGGTACTAATGAAGGTATCTTCGAAATATCATCTATGCCTCCATTAAATCTCAGTACGAGGCTCGACTATCTGATACAATATCCATATGGATGTGTGGAACAAACAACGTCTTCCGTATTTCCTCAACTATCCCTTCATCAATTGACTGACCTCACAAAAGATCAAAAAAAAAATATTGAAAGAAATATCCGGGCTGCTATTCACAGGCTTAAAAATTTTCAACTGCCTGATGGGAGCCTTTCATACTGGCCTGGGCAAAATGAAACCAACGAATGGGGCACATGTTATGCAGGTCATTTTATACTTGAAGCAGAAAAACATGGATATACTCTTCCTATTAATTTTAAATCCAAATGGATCAAATACATTACTGAGACTGTAAAAAACAATCCGAATGGAATTGATGAAGAGATTCAGGCATACAGAATATTTCTACTTGCCTTATGCAAATCACCTGAGATGGGAGCAATGAACAGAATGAGGGTAAGCACACCAAAATCAACTATTTCCAAATGCTTTTTATATTCAGCCTATTATCTGTCGGGCCAGAAAGAACTGGCCGTGCAAACGCTTAAAGGAATGAACCCTACTGTTACAAGGAAGAAAGAACACTCTTACACTTACGGTTCAGAAACAAGAGATAAAGCTATTATGCTTCTTACTATGAACCTTATTAAAGATAACCAAACAACGAATAAACTGGTTTCGGAAATAGCATCAGTATTGTCCTCTGATCTTCATTTAAATACTCAGGAAACTTCTTATTGTCTATTAGCTCTCGCAAGCTATGCAGACAAAAAGATACAGAATGACATGATCAGATTTGCTTATACACATTCTGGTAAAACTGAAAAAATCATAAGCAATACACTCATATGGCAGAATAGATTCAAAAATGATGAGAACATTTCATTGGAAATAAATAATTCAGGAGAAAGAGATTTATATATAAAATACACCTCCAAAGGAATTCCATCTGAAGATAAACCTATTGAATATGCATCGAATATTAAAATGGAAATACAATATCTAACTATGGATGGTAAACCTCTTAATATTTTGAATCTGACACAGGGAACTGATTTTATTGCTCGTGTAACTGTCGAAAATCCAGGCAATAATGGATATTATGAAAATATAGCTCTATCTGCAATTTTCCCATCCGGATGGGAGATACATAATAACAGAATGTACAACTCCGGAATGAAAGAGTCCTCCCAATATAATTATCAGGACATCAGAGATGACAGAGTCAACACCTTCTTTAATTTAAAGGAGAAAGAGATAAAAACTTTCTCAGTAATGTTAAACGCCAGTTATGAAGGGAAATATTATCTTCCTTCTGTATATACCGAAGCCATGTATGATCATTCTATAAGGGCATTGAAAGCCGGAAAATGGATACAAGTGACGAAAAATAATTCTATTCAATAATATGAATTACTTCAAGTTAATATCAAAGAAGAACAGTATTTTAATCATACTGCTCCTCATCATTTCATTTTTCTATTTGAACTGTCTGCCTGAAGAATTATTTACTGATCCTGTTACAACAGTAATTACAGACAGAAAAGGATTTTTATTAAGTGCAAGAATAGCTGAAGATAAACAATGGAGATTTCCAACCATTGCAGATGCTCCTGACAAATTCAGTCAGGCATTGATAGCCTTTGAAGACAAAAGGTTCTATAGCCATCCAGGCATTGACATCATTGCAATATTCAGAGCTGTCAAATCTAATATTGAAAAAGTATCTGTTGTCAGCGGAGGCAGCACCATCAGTATGCAGGTTATACGTTTATCCAGAAAAGGTAAAGCCAGAACTATCAAAGAAAAACTCATAGAAGCAATACTTGCAACCAGACTGGAAATAAGATATACAAAAAAAGAAATTATGGCTCTTTATGCTTCTCATGCGCCTTTCGGTGGAAACGTAGTGGGAGTGGAAGCAGCTTCCTGGAAATACTTCAGAAGATCATCCGACCAACTTACATGGGCTGAATCTGCCACACTGGCTGTCTTGCCAAACGCTCCGGGATTGATACATCCGGGAAAGAATAGAAATATTCTAAAAGCAAAAAGAGATCGACTTCTTGAAAAACTCAGACAAAATAAAGTAATTGATTCCTTGACATGCTTACTTTCCCAACAGGAAACATTACCCGAAAAACCTGTAAGACTTGAAGACAGAGCTCCTCATTTTGCTGAACGCATCAGAATAAAAAATAAAAATACAAAAAGTGAGCCTTCTGTTTTTCAATCATCTCTCGATAAAAACATTCAGGAATGTACCCAGAAAATTCTCAACAAACATCATGCAGTATTAAGAGAAAACAGTATTGAAAATATTGCTGCTCTGATAGTTGAAAACAAAAGCACCAGTGTGATCGCTTATGTAGGAAATTCAAATACAGACATAAATAAAGATGGCAGCTTTGTTGATATGATAACATCTCCGAGAAGTACAGGAAGTATACTAAAACCTCTGTTATATGCCATGATGATGAATGAAGGATATATCCTACCTCAAACGCTTCTCCCCGATATTCCATGCAATTTCGGAGGATTTACTCCTAAAAATTTCGACAAGAACTATGATGGAGCCGTTCCTGCCAATATTGCATTATACAAATCTCTGAATATTCCTGCAGTGCATATGCTCAATCAATATGGAACAGAAAAGTTTATATTAAATCTTAAAACTTTAGGGATGAAAACTTTGAATAAGCAGTCATCCCACTATGGATTATCTCTCATACTTGGAGGTGCGGAAGCCAGCATTGAAGACATTGCACTGATTTATTCCAACCTATCTAATAAGCTGTATAATAGTAACTATCTAAATAAAAATTCAATCAACTACAATAAAGAAGAACTAGCCGAATCAAAAACAAATAATAAAAGATATGAAATAGCCTCATCTGCTATTTGGTATACATTTGAGGCAATGGCGGATGTGGAGAGACCAGCAATTGAAAGCAATTGGCAGGCATATGAGAATACAAGTAAGATTGCATGGAAAACAGGAACAAGCTTTGGATTCAGAGATGCGTGGGCGGTAGGATGCACACCTCAATATACCATTGTAATCTGGGCTGGAAACGCAAATGGAGAAGGAAGGCCAACACTCACTGGCATTGAAGCAGCTGCTCCAGTACTATTCGATTTATTCAACTCATTAAAAACTGACTACAAATGGTTTGATATGCCTGAAAAAGAAATGGTCACAATAGAAGTATGCAAGAAAAGTGGTTATCAGGCAAGTGAATACTGTACTGATTCTTATGCTACTTCAGTACCGCAACCAGGAACCAAAACAGGAACCTGCCCTTACCACAAACAAATTTTTATGGATAACTCAGAAAAATATCAGGTAAAAGGCTTTTGTTATTCACCCTCCGACATGATTAGCAAATCCTGGTTTGTTTTGCCTGCAATTCAGGAATATTATTATAAAAATAAAAATGCAGACTACTTCTCTCTCCCACCATATAAAACAGATTGTTCGGAAGCACCAGTGGACGAGGAAAGACCAGAAATCATTTATCCGAAGAAAAACGTCAGGATATACATTCCTGTAAATCTTAATGGGAGCATGGAAAAAGTAGTATTTCAGGCAAGTATAAAAGGTTTTCGAAAAACATTATACTGGCATCTTGATGAGGAATTTATCGGTTCAACAAATGATGTACATGAAATAGCTGTGAATCCGGAACAGGGAAAACACAAGATCACCTTGTTTGATAATAACGGTGGATATGTCTCTCATGAATTTGAAATTATAAAAGCAAAAAAATAAGAGGTTCTAAAAACAGAACCTCTTAAATCAACAGATCCCCTTAAAAAGTATTATTTCCTTATTTCAATTGGTGTTCCATATTTAATAAAATCCCAGATTTCATCCATCTCATCATTGGAGATTGCAATACAACCGTCTGTCCAGTCCTGCATTGAGTGAAAGTTTCCCATCCATTTAATAGAAGGATGCAGGCCATGTATCATGATGCTGCCTCCTGGAGGTACTTTTAATTTTTTTGCATTTTGTACATCCACTGCATTTGGGTAAGATATATGAATGGATCTATAGCAAGAGCTTTTATTATTTCTCCAGTCAAGTACATAATTTCCTTCCGGAGTTCTCTCATCTCCTTCCTGCACTTTATGGTCCACAGGATTATCTCCAAGAGCTATCTTATAAGTTTTAATCTTTGTGCCATTGCTAAGTAAATACATCTCTCGTTTGGACTTTAGCACAAGCACCTTATCAATCCTGACATTTTTGATTTTCTCCTGACCTTCACTTTTGAAAATAAAAAACATAGAGGTGAGAATAGTAGAGACCAAGATCAGAGGAGCTGTTAATATTTTCATGAGTTTTTTTCAGATTTAAATATTTCAGGTATATATTTTACTTCAGCAAAATTTTGATATAACTGTTCATCTTCCAAAAGTACTCCGCCTCTATGCTTATCGATTTTTCTTCTCCATATTTCATTCTTTCTGAAATATTTTTCATCCTGTTTTAAGAACTCATGATTTCGTTCATAAATGTGGTAGGCATAAGGAAGTTCTTCATCTATTCTCAGTTCACCCTCAAGAAGCTTTTCAGAAAGCCAAAACTTCAGCTGAAAAGTATGTGATGTTCTATTTTCAAATTGATAATCGATATAGTTATAAAACACAGACGCTCCGCTTCCGAAAGGCAATACGCGCCCATCATCAGGAAAAGGATCGAAACTATGATGATGTCTTTCAGTAATAGTTAATGGACTATGTAGCACCAACCAGTGAATCAGATTGGCTATCTGGCAAATACCTCCACCTACTCCTGCCTTGGCCTTTCCTCTTGAAAGCTCCATACCCTTAAGAAAACCTCTCTTTGATGTAGGATTACCTACTAGCTTGCAAAATGAAAATGTTTCACCTGGTCGTATTACAACTCCATTGATATTCTTAATTGCAATTCGTATGTTTTCAACTTTATTGTATTGCAAAATCATATCTGAATCACCCAATTTCCTGATAAGCACTGACTGGTGTTTCTTTACTCTGAATGGAAGATTGTAATGAGATAACATTAAAGCATATTCTTTCTTATCAAAATGCCAGGCAATATATCTTCTTACTCGTTTTTCCCTTACTGACAAGTAATAGAAAAAAGGATGAATTTCACATAAGAGTTTTCCTTTCATAATGTATCCATGGTTTGCATTGTCACTTCTTTCCTGGTTTTCATTTTCTTTGTTCTTTTGATTAAAAAGAATAAACCCATAAACAGAAATGAAATTACAACCACCAGATAAATATATCTTCGAATACTCGTCCAATAAGTCATGCGGATCAATGAGTCACGTCTTTCCAGAACTTCATTAAAGTTTTCAGGAAGACATCTTAATGATTGATTATAAATTGGAATAGCGATTTCGATAGATTCAGTGATAGCAACAAGATTTGCGAAATCAAAAAGTAGATCTGCTACCAAAGGGTCTGGGGGAGCAACCAGAGCTATTCTTTCCTTCAATTGCCATAACAATTGATTCTTTACATCAAATAATTGTAGCCTCTTTTCTTCATTCAATGATTTATAATATGTTTTTATATCATTTGGAATCTTAAGATTAAGAATGCTATTCTGCTTCAAATAATCCGGATTGGATTTTAATGCTATTTTTGCTTTTAGTATTTCTTCATGAATCCACTCAGACTCATTGTGGGAAAGGGGATTTAGCTTGATAGCTTTACTGATATATTTAAGTGCAAGTTCCGGATTATTGTTCAGTTCATAAGCTGTGCCAAGATTTACAACTATGTTATATTCATTGGAATATTTTTGAACCAGGTTTTCAAGAATTTCTAAAGCCTCTTTCGTTTTACCTAATTTCAATAAAACCGCTGCGTAATCTGATCTGCCTTTAAAATCCTCTCTTTTTTTCAAATCATGAAAACGCTTCATCTCAACTTCCATATCAATTTCATTAGAAAAGTAATATCCAACCGACCCTTCCGACTCATCCGTAATATTTTTGTAGGAGCCATCCAGCCTGGTATAATCCTCTTCATATTCATTAATACAGGAATATCCGGTATTGAAGCAAAAACAAAATATAAATGCAAACCCTATAATGATCGTTCTACCCATATGTTTATCTTTTAAGTAAAACCTAAAAATAAAAAGGGTACAATTGACAAATCAGGGAGATCAAATAATTGATGATATCGGTCTATTATCTGTCGGGTTAAATTGATTAATTGTTTCTGTAGAGACGCCATGCATGGCGTCTCTGAAACTATGATAAACAGATATTTTTTTTATTAAAACAGAAAAAAATAAATAGAAAAATATTTAGTATTTAAATACCTATCCGACGACCACAGCTCCTGAGAGGTCATGCATGTCTCTACTGTATTATAAAACCTTACACACCAAGGATTCTCAGCAACTGCTCTCTTTTTCTCACAGAAACAGGAACCTGAGAATTATCAGACATTACAGCATACCCTCCATCTGTTTTAACATATTCCTTTAAATGCTTCAGGTTAATGAGATGCGAATGATGAACACGCAGAAAGCCATCCCCTTCCAGCATTTCTTCAAATTCTTTGAGTGTTTTGGTTACAAGGATTTGTTTACGATTTGACAGATAAAATAAAGTGTAGTTTTTCTGTGATTCACATTGTATAATATCTGCAACATTTACCAACTGAACTTTGTCGATACTATTTAAAGCAATTCTTTTACCGACAGCCTGCATACCTTTTATATTTTCAAGAAGCAGATTCAGATTTTCAGAGAGGTGATCTTTAGGTTCGCTTTTTCTGATCTTCTTTACAGCCTGCACCAGGTCGTCAGGATCTACAGGCTTCAGAAGATAGTCTATTGCACTGAACTTAAAAGCTTGAATAGCAAATTCATTGTAAGCAGTCGTAAATATAATCTGAAATGTGACAGGACCTTCCCGTTTTATTTTATCTATCAAATCAAACCCACTGCCATCAGACATCTTAATATCAAGAAAAACAACATCAGGCATGGTAGCTTTTATAAGCTTCAAACCTGATTCTACCCCATCAGCCTCCCCGATTACATCAACCTCCTGGCAATAAGTTTTTATATCGCTTTTTAAAGCCACCCTGGCTTTCTCGACATCATCTATAATTAAAGCTTTTATCATAATTGCTGAAATGGAACAAACAATTCTACTCTGGTACCCGCCGGCTGCTCATTCTGATCTTTAAGGTCAGTAATCTGAATTTTCATTTCCTTTTGATTCAGTTTCCTGTTCAGAATATTTAAACGCTCCTGGGTTACTGAAATGGCAGCAGATTTGTGTTTGGTAATCGATTCATCTTTTAACATCTTCACCTTCTCTCTCCCCACTCCATTATCTTCTATAGTACATTTTAAATAATCTTTTTCCATATTGAAAGAAACAACCAGTATTCCTTTTGATGATTTCGAAGTCAGGCCATGTATAATGGCATTTTCAACAAATGGTTGTATTAACATTGGTGGCAACCCTGTGAATTCTTTGTCTATTGAATCTTCAACTTCAACCTTAAACTGAAATCTATCTTCACTGCTAAGCTTTTCAAGCTCAACATAATTCTGTAATGAAGCTATTTCATTCTCCAAACTGACAAATGAATCCGCCGAATGATCCAGTATCGTCCTCATCAGTTTCGCAAACTTCGAGAGATAGATCTTTGCTTCATTGTTTTTATCTTCGGCTATCAGTCCTTTTATAGAATTCAGGCAATTGAATAAAAAGTGTGGATTCATCTGCAACCGCAAGGCCTTTTGCTCAAGCTCCAATAAGTTTCTGTCTGTCTCAAGCTTTAGTCTCTCTCGTTCATTCTGGTCATGTAAGCGCCTTATTGCATATCGGGCTGCCATCCACAATACTATTGCTAAAGCAATGAGAATTATAATTGTAAACCACCAGGTTTTCCAGAAGGGAGGCTTTATTACGAAATTAAAGCTAGCCGGTACTTTAGACCAATTCCCCAATTCATTGGCAGCAGCTACTTCAAAAGTATAGTGCCCTGCAGGCAAGTTAGAATAGACAGCTTCTCTTTTTTTTGAAGCAGGAGACCAGTTTTGATCAAAGCCGCTTAATTTCCATTTATAATGAACTGCTTCCGGATTCACCTGCTCTATTCCTATAAACCCAAAAGTAAGATGGTTCTGGTCATAAGGCAGGACGAGATGTTCAGGGACAGGATACCATTTTAAAAGTTTCTTTCCAAAAGGTGTATTCTCAATCTGATTATAAAATAAATTCATTCCTGTTATATGCACTAACGGCCGCTTTACAGGAAGCTCTTTTGAATTGTTAAATACTGTTGCAGACTTTATACTTCCAAACCATATATTACCTTCATGATCTTTGCAAACCGCATTTTGAATGGTTTCTATTCCGACAAAACCTTCTGCTTTACCAAAATGTCTGACAACTTTAACTGCTGAATTCTCATCAAGATCAATTCTGTCTATACCTTTCTCACTTCCAACCCATAGCTTGCCTTCATTATCAAAAATAAGAGAATAAATATTATTGGATGATAATCCCTGAGAACTGGTTATAAAAGAAAACTTCCCCTTTTGATATTTAACAATACCTCCATCCGCAGTTCCAAAATACAGGTTACCTTTTGAATCTTTTGCAGAACATCGAATAGAATTACTTCTTATTCCATCTGTTACTTCATAGTTTGTAATTTTCAATTCAAGATTTTCGTCAAGTTCTATCTTAGAAAGCCCATTATCAGTACTCCCCGCCCAGATGGTACCTGAGTTATCTTTTATAAGAGTATTATACCTGTCTCCTGATAATCCATCTTTCGTAGTTATATGTTTTATCTTAAACGTATTTCTATACGGAATCATACAATCTATGCCGCCTCCTGCTGTGGCCAGCCAGATCAAGCCACTTTTATCGCAAAGAATATAATTAATAAAATTACTGCCTAGTCCACTCTTCTTATTAAAACCTTTGAATGATTTTCCATTATAAAGATATACACCATCAGCTATTGTGCCCATCCAAAGGTTTCCCTTATTGTCTTCACATATATATTTAACTTTTGATGCCGTAAAACCATTTCGTTCTGACAACCTCTTAAAAATACGTCCATCATACTTTGTAACTCCCCCTTCTGATGTTCCAAACCACATACTTCCTTGCTGGTCTTCATAAATGCTATACACCCAGTTTCCGAAAATTCCTTTAATAGCTTTATAATGGATAAATCGCTCAGAGCCTAGTTTACTAATCCCCCCGCCTGATGTGCCAAACCATATATTCCCAAAAGAATCTTTAAACAATGACATCACAACGTTATTAGCAAGTCCTTCTGCCTCTGTAATATTCTGAACAGATAAAACTCCTGATTCATCCTCTATCCTTGCTATTCCGTTTGAGGTACACAACCAAATTGTTTTACTGTCTGCAGCCAGACAATCATATATGGTATTCCCAGGTAAACCGTTAGATTTGGTAAGGTTGTTTATTTGTTCATTTGAAATGACCGATACTCCTCCACTATATGTACAAACCCAAACTCTTCCAAGAGAATCCTGCCTTATATTTGTTATCTGATTTCCTGCAAGTCCATCGGAAGAGGAGATCTGTTTCATTTCATATTTATCCCGACCTTTCAGGAATTTATAAATCCCAAAATCAGTACCTGCCCAGATAGCTCCATTTTTATCTTCAAACAAACAATTGATTTTGGATCTTGGGGCATTCAGTTTTCGTCCAAACCTAACTATGGTATCTTTCTCAAAATGAAACAGGCCATCCGCTGTTCCAATCCACACAGTACCTTTTTGATCCTGAATGAGAGCGTTGACAGTAGTGTTGTACAAACCATGTTTTCCGGTGTAACTAATAAACTTAGAACCGTCGTATTTTGACAATCCATTATCTGTCCCGATCCACAGATTACCAGAGTGATCTTTCAAAATTGTCCTGACGTAATTATTGGACAAACCATCCTGAACGGTAATGTTTTTAAATTGAATGCCATCAAAACGACTGAGTCCACCACCTCTCGTACCGAACCAGATGTTGCCATTGTTATCCTCACAGATTGAATACACCTGAGATTGAGCCAGTCCATCCTCAACAGAAAAATTGCGGAAATTATACTGCTGTGACCAGACAGTATTAAATGAGAAGAGAAGTAAGAGAATTAAGATGGAATAAGTTGCCTTCATGATAATCAAGGCATAAATTAGAAAAATAAATGCTTTTATTGAAGTCCATGATAAAATTTCATTTGACAGCAAACGATAAACTTAAAAAAATTAAATATTTTAGTTACTACAATTTCATAAATTCAAATACCTGATTTATAATGTTTGAACAAAACCTTAAAGCAACAATCAACAAATTTTCAACGATTAAGGATAAAGACTGGAATGCCCTACTTGATTCTTTTGAAATAAAGCATTTAAAGAAGGGAGAATACTTTATTCATGATGGCCAGGTTTGTAATCATATAGGATTTCTTAATACAGGAATATTAAGAGTATTTTATGTTGAAGGCGATAAGGAATTTACCTCCTTTTTTAATTTCGGCAATCGCAATCCATTAATATCAGCCTTTACCAGCTTCTTTACAAGACAACCGTCCAAAGAGAGTATCCATGCTCTGGAAGATTCTGAAATAGGTTTGATTCATTATGATAAACTTCAGCATTTATACGATAAAAGTTTTGAATTGCAAAAACTAGGGAGGCTCATGGCAGAATATAATTATATATTGGCAATGGAGCGCATCTACTCACTTCAACACCAGTCTGCGACGGAAAGATATAACAACCTTTTAAAGATATATCCGCAACTAGTAAATCACGTTCCCCATCATTATATAGCATCCTATCTTGGGATTACTGCAGAATCATTAAGCAGGATAAGGAAGAATACGGTATAATATTAATAACGCAATTACAAAAGTGTAGAAAATCATTTTTAATCGATACCTCTCTGTTCCGATGAAAAAACGGAAATCACGCTCATTGTTCTCCCGTTACATTTAAAGCATAGCCTCATGGATCTGGAGACGCCAGCATGGCGTCTCTACGGAAAAATCTTACCATACATCAATGCCCGGCTATTTTTCAGACTATACCTTTGTTTCGTATTAAAGCACAACAATATGAAACCAATACAAAACAACCTAAAAATCAAACCGATAGAAATACACAAAAGCTTCAACAATCTTAAATCTTTGTGGTATGAACTAGCCTCAAAATACAAAGCTGAAGCAGAGGTTGTAGAATCTTATTGGGTTGAAATTTATAAATCTTATAACTCACCAAAAAGGTTTTATCATAATCTCAACCATCTTGAGTATATGTTTGAAATATTAGCACCTTTTAAACATCTGCTGAAAGATTCTGATGCCGTTTATTTCTCCATATGGTTTCATGATATAGTTTATAATTCATCTAAAAGGAATAATGAAGAACAAAGTGCATTAAAAGCATCTGAGATCTTGATTAAACTGAATGTTCCTGTCGAACTGATTACTAAAGTCGAACAGATGATTTTGGCTACAAAATCTCATATGAGTGTAAAAAGCGGAAACTTTGACACCAACCTACTGCTCGACGCAGACTTAGCTATACTTGGATCAGATAAAGAATCTTATATAGCCTATTCAAAGTCTGTCAGAAAAGAATATGGCCAATATCCTGATCTTTTATATAATCCGGGAAGAATAAAAGTTTTACAGAAATTTCTTCACTCAGACTACATATATAAAACGGAGGAAATGAGGAACCAATTTGAAGTCCAGGCAAGAAAGAATTTATCATTTGAACTTAACAATCTATAATCATGAAAAAGGCTATCTACGCATTCTCCGGGGATCCAATAACATTTGGACACCTGGACATCATTGAAAGAGCAGCTCGTGTCTTTGACAAACTCATTATCGGAATAGGTGTAAATCCTGCTAAAAAATACTTAATGTCATTGGAAGAAAGAGCTGAACTTGCTAAAACAACTACTGCCCATATTCCAAATGTGGAAGTAATATATTTCAGAGGTCTTTTGGTTGACTATGCCTATGAGAATAACATTCCGACCATTATCAGAGGTTTGAGAAACAACGAAGACTTTTCCTTTGAACTGATGCTGCATCAGATCGGAGAAAGTCAAAAAATGGATATAGATACGTTCTTCATTCCTTCAAAGCAGGAGTTATCACATATCAGCTCCGGAGCTGTAAAAGCTATTCAACTGGAACAAGGGTTTATCCACGAATACGTTCCTTTGGTTGTAAAGCAAAAAATGGAAGAAAGACTTTCAGGACAATATATCATTGGTGTAACCGGTGAAATAGGAGCTGGCAAATCATTTACTTGTAAAAGTATTCAAGAACTTGGAAAGATGGAAGGTATAGAAGTTCATATAGTTGACATTGATTATCTGGGACATGAGATACTTGAAAAACTACAAGAACCACTATTTATATTACTGAGAGAGACCATCGCAAAGGAGTTTGGAGATGCTTTGTTAACAGGTGAAGGATTTATAAATACCAAAGCACTTGGAAAAATCGTGTTCTCCGATATCAACAAATTAAACCAGCTCAACAAACTCTTATATAAGCCATTGCTTTTGAGATTGAGAAAAGTGATATATGGTAAAAAAGGGATTATACTTCTGGACAGCGCGTTGATCGCTGAAAGCGGGATGTCTTATTTGTGTAACAACAATGTTATCTTAATACAAACAAATAAAGAAGATCAGTTGAAAAGATTAAAAGAGAGAATGTACACACAAGCACAGATCAATGAACGCATCAACAGTCAATATAATCATGAAGCCAAACTAACTTATCTGGGAAAGGAAATCCATGATAAAAAATATGGAAATGTCATGCATCTGAACAATGTGGAAGATAACTTTTCAGAAAGCATAAAAAAGTTAACAGAAATATTGTTCAACTCTTTCAGGAAAGAAAAACAAATTCAATAACACAATAAGGGTATTTCTGTTTCCCGCGTAGGAACTGATATCCTTGGAACAATTGAAGCTTCAACAAATCTTAATTCATTACGGTTCTTCTAATAAAGATTTCTTTATGGAGAAGATTGAGATTGTAAAAAAATTTTATGGCTTAATGGAACAGGGTAATTTTGATGAAGCCAAAAGTTATTTGTTACCAGGTTTTCAATTATTAGGAGCTCCGCCTCATCCAATGGGCAAAGAAGAATGGATGGACTTTCAGAAAAATTTATTTATTGGTGTTCCTGATTTTAAATTTAACATCAGGGATTTGTCGGAAAGAGGAAATCTAGTAAACGGAGTATTACAAGCAAGTGGTACCTTCACACATGAAATGCCTAGTATGTATGCAGGTAAACCTGCTATTCCGCCTACAAATAAAAAAGCCATGAATCCAAAAGAGAATTTTACAGTAACATTTAAAGGTGATAAAATAATAATGGTCACTGTTGAAAGGCTTACAAACGGAGGCATGCACGGTTTTCTAAAACAGTTGGGAGCTGAAGCTCTTACCTATGCTTAGTTAGTAAAAATCCTGTTGATTAAGACAGGATTTTTTTTATTTCCTCCTTTTGATATCAAGTTTACTTCATTAATGTTTTTAATCCCTATAGCTTCAGGAGTCTTCAACAATTCCTAATTTTCAAATGTTCTTTTATAAAGAATCATTACAATGGAAAAGATTAAGATAGTTGAAATTTTTATTTAAAGCTCTTGAAGACGGAATTTGGAGAATGCTAAAAGGTATCAGTCTCCAGAAAAACAATTGGTGCTCTGTAACAACCACTAGACGCGGATGGTTGATTGAAAAAATCAAAAATAATTAAACACAGGTGTTCCTGATTTTAAATCTAATTTCAGAGATGCCTCTGAAACTATTTAAAACAATAATCTCCATTCTCTGAAACAGACACTTTCAAAGTCAACTTATCTTTGAAGAATTTGTCGTAACCAAATTTCAGATTAGTCCAGAAATCAATCAAAGGCTTATCCCCTTTGTATTTCGACTCATACTTTTTAAAATTTTCATCTGTCATTCTAAAAGGAAAAATATTTACAGGGATTTGTTTTTGACCGTTCTGTCTGGCCTGTATCGCATAAAGATAAATTTCTTTTATCTTTTCATTAGTCATCGGCATACAGCCAATGGTTACACACTCTCCATGAATAAATATATCCCCTCCAAGATCCTTCGCTCTGCTTTTAATTCTGTCTGATTTATTGGGATAATTTATACCTAAGGATAAATAAAAACTACTTGTAGGATTAAATCTGTCTATGTAATAGAATCCTTCTGGAACCTGATAGTCTCCTTTTCGTCTTTTCGGGCCCAATACACCGGAGCTTTCACAGATCTTATAAGTTGAAAGTTTTTTATAACTTTTGTCACTTGCATTCTTTGCATACACCTCCAATTCCTGCTCTTCTTTATAAACGTTTATTAAGATCTGTAAATCATCAATACGGATGTTTGAATTCTTCAATTGTTCCTCTAAAAATCTACCTTTTTCCTTATAAGCAGTTCTTACACGTTCAAATTTCTTTTGCTCTGAAAGGAAGTCATTCAGAGAGATAAAGGAGGTTATAATAAAAAATACGGGTAACAAAAAAAATACAAATGATTTCATAATTATAGAATTAGGGTGGTTTTAATCAAATCCTTCACTGAAAAATTCTTTGGGGGTCATTCCAAATGCTTTTATGACCTTTAACAAGCTTGTAAACCTAATGTCTTTGCCTGTTTCATATTTACCGTATTGTGCCCTTGCAATATTGTTGTCGTAGGCAAAATATTCATAATTAGTATATCCTTTTTTTATTCTCAATTCCTTGATTCTCTTTGCAAGTTTTTTAATATCAGGGTTAACAGTATTACTACTGCTCTTTTTACTTGCCGCCTTCGATATAGTTCTAGTTGGATTTTTTTTCTTTGCCATAATGACAAATGAAAAAAAAGTACGCAACTTTGGTTACTCCCAAAAAGTATACGCCTTTTTAGTAGTATTTAATAATTTTTACCTACATTTGTTCAAAATAAAACATTAGCTATTAATAATTTATACTCAAACATTTAACTATGGACAACTTTGAGAAATCAACTTCCTCTGAAACAGCCTCAGTTTTTTTGTTAAAGGAAGAACACATAAAACTTTTAAGGGCTACAGAAAATCTTTTTGCACACGTTTCACCGGCTCAACTTCAAAAGACTTTATGGGAGGTTTTTATTCAATACTTAATCTTTTTCAACAGAAAAGATCAGGAGAAAAACCTTTCTCACATAGCAGAGGAATTTTACCATATCAACAGTTTTTTGGAGCAGGCGGATAGTATTAGAAAAAATATGGAAGAAAAATGAAAGGAAATAAGAATGCAGTCTTATTTCCTTTTGAATAAAATTTATATTTTCCTTTCTGCTATCAGAAACATATTTGTCACCGGGTAATCCATTAAAGAAAGATTTCCGTTTTCAATTCTATACAACTCAACTTTACCTTTAAACCTGTTCTCAACAATCCATGGATTTGAAAAGACTACAGATTGTGTGCTGACTTCAAATCCCGTATTTTCCATTTCAGCTTTCCATTCGCTGAAAGACCAGAAAGCAAAGGTTTCGTGCATCTCACTCATCCAGTTGTCTGTATAATCCTTTTTAGTTATGAACTCTGTTGCATCTCTGAGTGTAAGCTCAATTAAAGGTTGGCCATTCACACTTTTTTCCTGATATTCCAGTTGATATCCCTCCTTCTTTCTGAAGTCTCTTGCAAATCTTTTAAACCTTCCGTAAGTAGAAAGACCTGAAAGATATTTTGACAACTCTGTTCTTTCTGTAATCTCCAGTTCAAAATCATCGTTCCTTCCATCATTCCTGTTCAGATTCATATAGACAATCTCCTCCTTATTCTCCGGTCCTACAACGTCTCTGTTGATCCATACGCCACCGATCATCAATTCGTCATAACGATTTTTAATGAACTTAATCAGGTCTTCTCTGGAGCCATAGGATTCAATCTCGTGCGTAAGCGAGGATGTAAAGATGGTGTTCATAGATCTTTGGTCAAACACCAATCCGGTTACGGCATTTTTCTGAGCAAAAAAGACAAATGGATTCTGGAACTCTCCGTTATTCTTTCTTTGCTGGCAAATTTCAAACAGGTGTCGAGAAACTTCGATTCCATAAAAATCCGATTCTCTCAAACGTGCGTCCTGACAAGCAAGCTTAATCCATGAACCTACAGCACAACCTATATCTCCTATTCTCCCCGGTTTCACATGAATTGCAGTGTCATTGTATTTCATCTCTGCTATTTCATCCATTTGCCTCACATAAGAGTTATAATCCCGTGTTGCAGTAATATCTCCGTCTTCTCCTACAATCTTATCACTAAACAATGTCCGGACCTTATCACCGACATTGTAGCGCAACCAGACATTATAAGATGCAGGATGAATATTACTAAGAAGATGCTTGTCTGTTCTCCAGTCTTCAGCTCCATTGGCAACATGTTCTACCAGATCCCAAGGCTGCTCCGTCATCATTTCCCAGGTATTGACATCTTTCAACTCAGCAGGCAAAATTCTGTATCCCAGCTTTTGATACATTTCCATCACTGGAGTAGAACACACAACCACCGTATTTTCAGGCTTCATGTCTATATGTCCGTCGCTTTCATGTCTAACCCTCTTGATTGTGTAGGTAGCAAAATCTTCTCTATTGCCTACATCTTCAATTCCATAGATGTAAGAAGGAATATTCAGATTATCTGAAAAGCTTTCCAATGCTATTGCCCTGAGATAGAAAGGCAATGGGTTTCGTCTAGTATTAGAATGATTGGCAGATGTCACTGCAAAAACAATCGCTTTTATTTTTTTTGAAATACCAAGTGGATGGCCATAAACATCAGCTTCTTTTTCCAGGCCAGCCTGAATAATTCTATATAAATATTTAAACTGAAAATCTGTTAACAGCTGATGACGACCTGGAAAAAGGATATACATAGACTTTAATATTTTAACAAAATTATATTGAAAAATTCATAATCAGAAGTTCTGATCTATATTCTGAAAACATGCACAATGTACTAATTTTAATATGAATTAAATGAAGCTTCTATAAAACAAAAAAAGGTGCATCGAATTACAATGCACCTTTTCAAAAATAATTTTAACCTTTACAAATTAATCTACTTTAACCAGTTTAATATACTGATTTCCGGAATCTAAATTGAGAATTAAACTATACACTCCCGGTATACAATCCGTATTGATTTTCCCGGATGTTTTTCCTGACTGAACGGTCTGACCATTTATATTAACCAAAGAGTAACTTACTTCTCCGCTTAACCCTTCAATTTCTACAAAGTTACTGAAAGGATTAGGATAATATTTTAGTCCGGAAATATTTCCATTTGGTATCCCAGCTACAACAGGAAGCTCTTTAAGAAGCATTGTTCCAAAGAGGGAAGGGTTTTGCCAGGCATCATCATTAACTGAAGCCCACGACATTTTTCCATCACGACCACCTCCGTTGTCATCATCGTTAATATGAATATCAAACCCATGTAATTGACCAGCAAGAGGAGAAGCCAGAAGCGTAGACCATGGAATTCTAACCTCAAATACATATCCTTTTGTTGTAGATTTCATGGTATAATTAATTCCTGTCACAGATCTTCCTGTAGGATTTGAAGATACAGAAGTACTATTCCATCTGAAAGTATACTGTGCATCGTTATTCTGGTAATTTGATGGTTTATTATTTCCTATATCGAAAAATAACTCAATAGCATCATCTTCATATACAGGATCGCTATCACTGATTTTTATATCATCTGTAATATCTGCGAAAAGATAGAAATACTGATCATTCCATAGAACCTTGAATGTTCCTGACAAATCAGCGGGACTAGATATTGTAGGCAATATAACCTTAGTAATGCTTTTCTCAGCGGCACTACTCCATATATCATCTTCCTCACCATCGATAATAGGAGCTGTTGCTGTCCTGTAAACTGGAAGAAGATCTAATACATTAACCACAATTGTAGCTCTCGAACTTTCACAACCTTCTGCATTCGTCTGACTTACATAATAAGTAGTAGTTTCCACAGCAGATGTAGCAGGAGTTGGAGCCCCAGCCAGACTTGTTCCTCCTGTCTGAGTGGTATACCATTTCAGGTTGGTGCCTGAAGCTGTTAATGGTATTGATAGCTCTGACAATCCGTAAACAACAGGAGTCTGAACCGACGGTGCAGAAGGAGCTGCTTTTATAGTAACTTTAATTTCTGCCCTGGCACTTTCACAACCACTTCCTGTCTGAGAAACATAATAAGATGTGGTACCTGCTACCTGAGTGGAAGGAGTAGGCGCAACAGCAGATCCAGTTCCTCCTGTAGCTGAAGTGTACCATTTAAGATTTGTACCTGAAGCACTTAATGCTGTTGAGGCCACTCCCTGACAATAAGAAACCGGAGAGACTGCAGTAGGTGCAGCAGTTGCCACTCCAACAGACACGGTTATCTGAGCACGAGGACTTTCACATCCATTGCCCGTTTGAGAAACCCAATAATTCTGAGTTCCGGTATTTGTAGTAGAAGGTGTAGGCGCTGTTGTGCTTGATGTACCACCTGTAGCTGCTGTATACCACTTTAAAGAAGTTCCTGAAGCAGTTAACGGAGAAGCCGGAGTTCCCTGACAATAATTTACTTGAGAAGTTACAACCGGAACGGCTGTCTGGATGACTGTAACAGTTATCGCTGCTCTTGGACTTTCACAATTACCGGAAGTCTGAGAGACATAATAAGTTTGAGTACCTGCAGAAGCTGTTGATGGTATTGGAGCTGTGGCAGAAGAAGTTCCGCCAGTTGGCACTGTATACCATTTTAAAGAGGTTCCTGTAGCTGTTAAAGCAGATGCAGTTGCGCCAAGACAATAGCTTACTGAAGAAGTTACAACCGGTGCTGAACTCTGAATAACAGTTACAGTGATACTTGCTCTTGGACCTTCACATCCTCCTGATGATTGAGAGACATAAAAAGTCTGAGTCCCCGCAACTGTTGTTGAAGGAACTGGCGCTGTTGTGCTTGATGTACCACCTGTTGCTACAGTATACCATTTCAAGGATGTGCCTGATGCAGCTAAAGCTGATGCGGTAGCACCCTGGCAATAACTAATGGAAGAAGTTACAGCAGGAGCTGCAGGTAACTGAGATACATTAACCGTTATACTTGCTCTTGGACTTTCACATCCACCTGTAGTCTGAGACACATAATAAGTTTGAGCGCCAGTTGAACTTGTAGAAGGTGTTGGCGCACTTGTACTGGAAGTTCCTCCGGTTGCCTGCATATACCATTTTAAAGAGGTTCCTGTGGCTGTTAAAGCTGATGCTGATGCTCCCTGACAATAATTTAATGGTGAAGTAACTGTTGGTGCAGCTGGCTGAGAAACAGTAACAGTTATACTCACTCTTGAACTTTCACATCCATTGGTAGTCTGAGACACATAATAAGTTTGAGTGCCAGTTGAACTTGTAGAAGGTGTAGGTGCAGTTGCACTGGAAGTTCCCCCGGTTGCCTGAGTATACCATTTTAAAGAGGTTCCTGTGGCTGTTAAAGCGGAAGCGGTAGCTCCCTGACAATAATTAACATTGGCAGTCACCGCTGGGGCTGATGGCAAACTATTTACTGTGATTGTTCTTGATGCGGAAGTAGTGACTGCATTATTGTTGTCATACGCTTTTGCTGTAACAGTGAGTGTACCAGCCGGAGCATTAGTCCAGTTGTATGAATATGGTGAAGAAGTGATAGTTGTGATTAATGTATTTCCATTATAAAACTCCACTTTGCTGATTGTACCATCTGAGTCAGTGGCATTTACTACCTAAGAAATGCTTGCGCCCAGACAAACTGAAATATTTCCTGACGGAGTAGTTAAAGATACTGTTGGAGATGCATTGCTTGTTCCACCTGCCTGATACGGATTCCAGAAATTTCCTGTTTGTACAAACAATCCAATCATTTGAAGGATTTTTGAGAAGTAGTTCGGGGCCAGATTACTGTTTTTATTCTCCGTATACATTGCATTGCAGAAAGTCTGGTGAGCGGATGTATTGGAAGCTGCTAAAGACATGGCACCTACAGGACCCACAAATGCTGAATTATGAAATCCTGAGCCACTGCCATCATGATTCAAATTATCTCCTCCTTGCACAGAACCAGCTCCTCCCTTTCCTATCCATAAGTCTGCCTGCTTGTTAATGATCGTCTGCATCCCTGAAGCTGCCGGACCAAACCATATATAGTTAGTTGCCTGTCTCCAGGGAGCTCGGCAGGCATCGAATCCGAATTTATCAGGAGCAGTTCCCGAACCTTGACATGAACCACTCGGAGGTCCTTCTGGTGTACACCAGTTAGTGGCCAAACCAGAAGAAGGATGTGCATTGTTTATGAGTAAAGCTTCTGTTTTTGCTACAACATTATCCCAAAATGCATTATCTGCATTTCCATTTTCTGCCATAAACACCTTAAATACCCTGGCATATCCGGGAGCCTGATAAGAGGGGTTTCGACAAGCAGGCTTCCACATATCTCCATGTTCAAAAGTTCCATCAGACTTATTGATTTCCCAGTCCTTTATAGCCTTTATTAAAGCTACAGCGTCTGTTTTGTAATTGTGAGGAGAAGTTGTATTAGGCCATTGATAATTCGCTACAATTAATGCCATTGCAGCATCCAACTCAGCATCTGTAGCTCCATTCTGCCCAATGACACTATTACATCCGGAAATCTTCCAATGCATCACGCCATGGGAATTTCTATGTTGTTTATAATAAGCCCAAAGCCTGTTAAACAAATCCTTGTCTGCTGCATAAGCAGCCAGCAACATTCCATATCCGATACCTTCGGAAACTGTTTCGCTTGTATTATCAAATTTAACTCGTGCCTTATCGCTCCCACAATTTTCCACATAATCCGTTTTCCATTGATTATATATCGAAGCTACTTCAGATGCTTTGCCATAACTTCCGCTAGCGGGTAAATTTGATGGCATCATTCCATATTCATAGGATGTATTGGAACCGAATGGTTTAGTTGCACCAGATGGAGTGTTAATCTGAGTCTGCCCTACTTTGGAAGTAGCATAATAGCAACGAAAACAAAGATGATCTTTTCGATTTTAGAGTATCTCATTTCGAAACTTTTTAATTAGAGGATGAGAATTTTATACTTTTTCAGACGTAAATGTAATCATTAAAATATAATTTTTACTAGAAAAATTTGACCTTTTCAATCAACTCAATGTATTTAACTGATAATAAATTGGATAGTTTATATATTTCAGAAAAGAATTAAAAGGAAAGTTCTTCTTACCCAATAACTAAAAAGCTCAGAAAAATCAGTAAAAATTTGAGGAAGAAATATGCTTTTGTGGGTAA
Source organism: Bacteroidota bacterium (assembly GCA_023428135.1). Classification (GTDB taxonomy): domain Bacteria; phylum Bacteroidota; class Bacteroidia; order Cytophagales; family Cytophagaceae; genus Sporocytophaga. The sequence goes on from JAEYZG010000062.1 coordinate 476,285, forward strand.
GAAATATTGTCTCCTGAAAAAAATATCATCAGTGATTTAAAAAATATCAAATTAAAAAATCCGGGATTCGCCTTCCCGGATTTTCAATTTTGGAGTTATACATTCACCTGAGATTCATTTAAAATCACAGCATTTTGCCTTATCTCTTCAAAAGTATATTCCTTAACAAGTTTTCCATTTTCAAAAACTGTTTCAAGAATATCCTTACTTTCCGGATGTTGATCAACATTAACAGTCTGATATCCTGATTCATCTTTTATCAATTTCAAAATCCCTGACTTTGACTTTTTAAAAGAAGGTGCAAGTTGACCGTTTCTATCCATTTCAATAGGAGATTTCTTCACATTTCTTCCCTTCCCATTGATTTCAGCATAAGCACATTTCAATGCGAATTTCTGTGTATCCCTGTCAACTTTCTGAAGCAATGCGCCACCCATACCCAGTACAAGGTTTTCAGCTGAAATACCATTTTGCCTTAATGCTTCATAGATATCAATAATAGATTCGTAGTTGATACCATCACCCTGAATGACCCTTACCTGTGGTGGTAAAACTTTAAAACCTTTCTCATTGGTTTTATATCCAAACTGTTTAAACAGTACTTCAAATACCTTTAACAAAGTCATCACCGGATCTCCTGAATCTGGGCGGATTACAAGTACTCCGTTTCTTTCAAGCACTTTATCCTTTAATTGATCGCCCCAGTATTCTTCACATGCCCGGAATATATTATATGAATCAGAAACACAAGCTACTATTCCGGAAGGGAAAGTCTCAATCACATGACGAAGTATATTCAATTCTCCCTCCTCTCCTAAAAGTGTACATATAGAGTGCTCTGTTGCGGGAATGGATAATCCATAGACTTTATCAGCACCATAATATCTTTTCGCAAAAACAGAAGCCTGAATGGTATCACTTCCATTAAAATTTATCAGGTGCGCCAGTCCACCGCTTTCGACAGAACTGACACCTCTGAATCCAAAATCATTCAGAACAAAATCAATTCCTGCTTCGGCACCTATACTAGTTGTTGCATTATAATATTTAGAAATGACTTTCTTTATTTCTCTTGACAAAGTAGCAACGGTCATCGGATACCAAACCTGCATTAATAAGCTCTCCAGAAAATTAGACAGCCAGAAGCATTTGGGATCTGTGTTTTCTATGGTCATCAACAGATTGTGCACCGGCACAGCAGTTCCTTCGGGAACAGCCTTTATTCTGACAGGAAGTTTACCTCTATGTGCATTCAGGATATAATCAAAGATGCTTCTGTCAAAAACATCATTTCTCCCGAATACCTGATGCATCAAAGCTTCAGCTTCATCAATTCCTTCTTTTGTAATGACCTGTCCCTCGAGGTATTCTTTAATAAAGTATTGCAGACCAAAGAAGACAGTCTCTTCAAATTTACCTCCCCTGCTTTCCAGGTAAGAATAAATTTTGGTTGTTCCGGGATAATAAAGTTTATGGTGAGAATATTTATAAGCATCTGCTAACAGTATCAGATTTTCTTTTCTTTTTAACATTGAAGGTATCATAGCTATTGGGGTTTATATCATTCCTTAAAAATTATCTATTATACGTTAGGCCAGATCCTATGCAAGGCTTAGGATGACCAAGGAGAGTGTATCCTTTCAGTTTTAACTTTAAGCTTTCCGCTTTAAGCTTACTTACCACTTAAAACTTTACAGTATTTATTAACAAGATATTGCAACTGAGGAAAATGCTCATCAACAATTTCATTATTTTCTATCATCGCAGGAATCTTGTTTAATGATATCCATTCTGCTTCGTCAAGGTCATCAGATCCTTTGATTTCACCATAGATATAGGTACAGCTAAACATCAAAGTAATGATCTTATCAGTCTCCTGTTTATATCTCCAGTCGTTAACCTTAAAAGATTTTTCATACCGCATTTCATCCACTTCAATTTGTCCGCACTCTTCATGCAATTCCCTTAGTGCAGCAGATTCAAAATCATTATCTGTCGGATCAGAGAAGCCACCAGGCAGTCGCCACTTGCCTTCTGAATTTCTTCTTCCCAATAATATTCTGGTATAATCATCTTTAAAAAGAGCTACATCAAGAGTAGCATACACAGAAGGATATCTGTTATAATTGGCATAGATAATTCCACAACGGAAGTCTTCTGAATCCATTACCCTGTCGCAGATCTGATCTCTCAGACTGGTGCCGCTGAAGTCCTTCGTCTGCGGAATTTCCTGCACTTCATTTTTACCGGAATAGTAAGGAATAAAACTATCTCTGCTTCCGTAAAGAATGACATGTTCATTGTTAAAAGTAATGGATAACAATGAATCCAGATTAGTGGACCATGTTGCATCATTCCTGCAATCAGCCAGTGGCAGTACTACAATTTCAGGAAATTCTTTCTTTACCATACGTTCCCTAGTGTAAAAATCCAGAGGGTTTCTGGTACTGCCTTTCACAGAACTTACGCCCAAAACAATCACAACTTTGTTGTGTCTTTGTCGCACATAATTGATCAGGTCGAAATGACCTTCGTGCAAAAGCGGAGTCTGAAATCTTGCTATTATTACCCCTGTTGTTTTCATAAAAAATAGTGTTTAAAATATGTATTTGTGTAAATATAACGCAAATTAAAAAATTAAATTTAATACACACAATATATTTTGTGTATTTTTTACATTAATTATTGATAAAATAAATAAACTACTGGTTCACAATAAATTCAGGATCAAAAAATATCTTCAAAAATAAAATTATGCATTCATTTCGAATGAAAAGCCATCTTTCTTCAACTTCTGATATTTATCACGATTAAACTTAAATAAGTTACCAGGACGCCCTACGGAGGCAACAGGCGCTTTTTCGTCCAGCTCCTCTACTATCCCCAGGCTCATTACTTTCTTTTTAAAATTTCTGCGATCCAAATCCCTTCCAAGGACTGTCGTGTACAATTTTTCAAGATCTGAAAAAGGAAACTTTCCAGGTAAAAGATCAAAGCCAATAGGCTCATAAGTAATTTTACCACGCAGTCTTTCAAGTGCGGTTTGAATAATGCTTTTATGATCAAAAGCGAGTTTAGGTAATTGATCTATACTGAACCATGCAGCATCCTCCGCATCGGTACTAGCTGTAGGCTTATATGATTCCGGTTTTACCAGGCCAAAATAAACGACAGAGACCACACGTGCTCTGGGATCCCTATCAGGTTTCCCAAAAGTATATAACTGCTCCAGGTAATTTATTTTAACACCCGCCTCTTCATTTAACTCCCTCATTACCGCATCCTCAAGTGATTCAGCATCTTTCACAAAACCTCCGGGAAGTGCCCATTTATGAATAAATGGCTCTATCTTCCTTTTGATCAGAAGTACAGAAATACCGGACTCCCTGGAATAGCCAAACAAAACCGCATCAACGGTGATATAGATCTCCTGCTTGATTTTCATTTTTATAAAACTCAAAAATAAACATTAACCGTTGAAAAACCTGTCAATCATTATAATCAATTACTTTATCATGAATTCTAATAAACTGATTCACAATGATACTTCTATGCAATTAATTCCGGCTAAGGAAAACCAATTTATTAATTTTTCGGATTTGTTTTTATTAAGGACGAATATACAACAGTTCGGAATAGTATAAATAGGATAATTCATCTAACATTTTTCATTGTAGTTATTTTTTTATAAATTGGAATACAGTTTTTTATGTTGATAAAAAGATTCTTCGATATCCTTAAATCAAACCTTCCGAGAACAAAACTTTCGAAAGAGGATTTAGAAAATGAAAAAGATTCGTTTGAAGACACTGATCATCCTCCGATAAAGTCAATGGAACCAAGATTAAAGAAAGAAGCAGAATACTACGCCAATCTTGAAGTGAAATATGGCGCAGACTTCAGTGAAATTAAAGTATCTTATAAAGAGCTGATCAGGAAATATCATCCTGACAAACACGTTCATTCTGAAGAGAAACGCAAAATAGCAGAGGAAATAACCAGGAAATTGAATGAGGCGTATAATTATTTTGAAAAAAAATTTAACGGAAACATTTACCGTTGATCAATACAATTAAATCTGATATCTTAAAATTTGTAATATGTTAAACTGGTTCAAACGTCTTTTTAAAATTGGTGAAGCTGAAGCGCATGCTGCTCTTGATAAACTGGAAAATCCTATCAATATGATTGAGCAGGGATTGCGGGATCTTCGCGAAGATCTGAACAAAGGGCTGAAAAGCCTTGCTGAGGTTAAAGCCCTTGCTATAAAAGCCGAAAACGACCAGAAAGAAAAAAATAAAGTAGCATTGGAATATGAGCATAAAGCAATGCTGCTCTTACAAAAAGCTCAATCGGGCAGTCTTGATCCTAATGAAGGAGACAGACTTGCAGGTGAAGCTTTAATGAAAAGACATTCTGCTCTTTCTCAAATAGAGACACTAAGCAGTACCGTGAAACAATACAATGAAATGGCCTCAAAAATTGAGAGCAACAATAAACTGCTTAAAAGTAAAATAGACGGCTGGGAAGGTGAACTCGAGACTTTAAAAGCTCGTGTAAAAGTGGCTAAGAGCACTAAAGATTTTAATCAGAAACTTGCAGGTCTTGATGCCAACAATACTCTAAGAATGCTGGAGAAAATGAAGGACAAAATCAATCAGGAGGAAGCGCTTGCACAGTCTTACGGAGATATAGCAGATAATAATAAATCTGTGGATGATCAAATCAACAAGGCATTGGAAGGCAGTCTTACCCATCCGTTAATTGCCGATTCTCTTGCACATCTGAAGGCAAAAATTGCACTTGATTCTACTAAAAAACTAGAAAATTAATCCGATCACATAAAGGCCACTACCTGTGGCCTTCTTTATTTCAGCCTCTTCCGGCTGTATTCTTATGAACAAAGTATTTTTCAGTCCCGGCGAAGAGTGCCGTCGCGCCATCATAGAACAACTCAATCAATCCGTTTCTTCAATTAAAATCTGTGTTTTTACCATCAGCGATGACCTTATCACGGACATCATTATTGCCAGGCACCAATTTGGTATAGATATCAGAATCATTACAGATAATGATAAATGCTATGATGACGGATCGGATATTGATAAGTTGCACAGATGTGGTATTGAGATAAAGGTTGACAAGTCTCCTTATCATATGCATCATAAGTTTGCCATTATAGATAATAAAATAGCCCTTACAGGAAGCTACAACTGGACAAGAAGTGCGGCTTTATACAACCACGAGAACATTGTATTTACTTCAGACAAGGGAATAGTAAAAGATTTTAAAGGGGAGTTTGATAAGCTTTGGGAGCAGATGGAGGATTATTGAGGAATAAAAAAAGTCATGTAAAAGCGGCTATATTTCCACCTTTATTTACTAAGAGAGCATTAGATCAATATTTTGTTTTAATGGTCACTACTCTACCAGTTTAAAAGTATGATATTGGGGATTGACTTTTTCAATAATCTTTCTTGAATCCATTTCGAGTATTATAGAATTAAATAGAGGTTCATCTTTCAAATTCTCATACTTTTTCTGTGATAGTATAAACTGAAATAACTTCCATGAATCAAAACCTTCGTAGTTAAAATCAGGAGGCTGTCCATAATCATAATCAATGATCAAACCCGAGAAATTGAATTGGCAACCATACCCATGAAATCGAAAACTAATTTCCCCTCCTTCATACTTCAATGTTCCCATCCTAGGTACTAATTTTTCCCTTAAAGCCTTAAATGGCGAAACTAAAATCTTATAATGATTTTTAAATATTCGATCAGTTAACTCAACATGTTTTTCGAATTCTAAAATACAATTATAGACTTCTCTTATATGATTCTCCATCAAACTATCTGTAAAAAAGGCCTTTTTTAGTTATCTCAATTGATCTTTCTTTTTTAAATTCCTATAAAAAAGTCTTCCCCTATTCGGAAGACTTTTTCTCTATTGCATTTTTTATACCTTCAACACCCTCTCCAAGCACTGCAAGCTGTGTAAGCAGTTGAGTTATCTGACCTGAATCTCCGATGCCCTTAAAGCGTTGATTTTTCTTAAAGGTCGTCTTAATTTCTTCCCATCTTGCCTTCTCTTCAGGAGTAATTCTTTCTGTAATATCTTTAAATTTCAGCAGATTAGCCTCAGCACCTGTAGTCAACGTCTGTGCTTCGTTCTGGTAATGGGTATTGATAAGCATTTTTAATTCCTCATCATTCATCACTGGCACAACTTTCTCCGCCATCTTGTTCATATTCCGGTAAGAACCTTGGAGCTTAAATACCGGCTCATTTCTGAATTCTTCTGCCTGCGAGGCCGAATGGATGTATTCCTGATTAACTCTAAGCACAGCATCTCTGATTGAAAGTAACTTCTGAATAACAGATACGATCTCATTAGTTTCTTCAGCAGCGTAGGATACTTCAAAATCAAGACCCGAGCTATCACCGGTTTCGGCAATTTTAACAAAAGAGTAAATGTCTTTAAGACTTTTATTGGCAACCTTTGAAGTAATCGTGTTTGAGGTCAGGCAGTTTTCTATATAACTTAACTTAAACACATCTGCTTTGTCACCTATGATATCTCCAAGATTATAGGTATCTGCCCTGTTGGAAAGCATATCAGGTATTCTGAATTTTTCACCGCTTTCTGTATAAGGGTTTCCTGCCATTACCACGCAGACTTTCTTTCCACGGAAATCATATGTTTTGGACTTCCCTTTATAGATACCTTCGATCTTCCTTTGTGCGTCACAAAGAGAAATAAACTTCTGGAGAAACTCAGGATTACAATGCTGAATATCATCAATATAAATCATGACATTGTCGCCCATCTCAAATGCGAGGTTCAGTTTTTCCAGCTCCTCCCTTGCAGCGCCATTCTGTGCTTCCGATGGATCTACTGAAGTGATCTTATGTCCTATAGCCGGACCATTGATCTTCATAAAAATCAACCCCAGTCTGTTCGCAACATATTCCATTAAAGTGGTTTTACCATAGCCGGGCGGAGATATCAGAAGCAACATTCCCATCTGATCGGTACGCTTGTTTTCTCCCACCACTCCTATCTGTTTGGCAAGGTTTGCTCCGATTAAAGGAAGATAGACATCATCAATCAACTTATTACGCACGAATGAACTTAGCACATTTGTTTTGTATTCTTCAAGACGCAGATCAGCCCTGAAGCTTTCTGTTAATGCGCTTTTCTTCTTCACATAAGCTGAATAACCAGCAACAACCTCTCTTTGGTAGCGTGATAATTTCTTTACGAATTTCTTGAAATGAAATTGATAGTTTCCATTCTGAATTAAGCTATGACTTCCGGATAATCCTTCAAGGATAACTTCAGATTTGGCAACAACTTCCTTGCAATTATCAAGCCCTGCCAATAGTATCACAGCCGCTTCATCCACAAATTCCGGACTTGCAGATTTTTCGCTGTCAATAAATGCTTTCAACCAGTTTCTTGTCAGGTCAAACTGATTAACAGGATTGCCGTCAAGATTTTGTACCGATGCAATACATTCCTCCTCATATTTCTTCTTTTTCAGGAATGTATTAAAAGCCTTTGTAAGCTCAAGAGCCTCATGACTGATGACAAATACATTGCCCCTTACCATCTCATCAAAAAGGTAATCCGCTGCTTCAGCGGCAATCTCTGTTTCAAAGAAATGGGTTTGCTCAATGAAATTCAGTATCCCTGTTTTAAGAAGATTGATGATCTCCTGATGGGTATTTTTTCCCGGGAAAATTTTAAGAATGCTTCCTATTCCTTTTAATCTTAAATCAAAGGTTCTTCTTGCGTTTTCATCAAGAACGTGTAACCAATAAAACCTTGCACATGCTCTGGCATCAGAAGCATATTTTAGCAGATCAAGGCCACCTTCAATATGTAGCAGAGCTTTAAGTATCAAAGCAGCATCCCTGTCATTCACTCCTTTGACATAACCTTCTGAATATCTGTTGGACATGAACTCCTGGACTACAACGGTAAGAGAAGGTTCGTCGAGCTTAACTAAATTTTCTTTATCATATTTAGAGTTCACCTGCCCTTCATTAAATAGAAGCCAGGCGAGATACTCTCCTCTGTAAACGTAGTCATTTTCAGATATCAGGTGTTGATTCCAGAAAGGTTTGGTATTAAGAAATTCAGGATCTGTTACTTTTTCAAAGAAACTTGTACCGGTAATATGGTAGGACATTTCTTCATGTCTGTTCACCATGGTAAGTTCCAAAGCCTGTGTGTTTACAGAAAAATTATAATTTCCGAATTTTACAACATTAGCACCTCCGACAAACAACTCTTTCTTATCCTTCAATTGTCTCAGTGTTGTTTCACGGAGATTTTTCATCCTGCCCTGAATGTCATCGGCCTTTACGGTATCACTGAGATCATTTAACTGCTTTACAATATCCCTGAGTTTATCCATCATCAGATCAGAGGCAAAGTAGCCATTGATCTCAGCAGCAGTATCGAAAGTAGCCACTCTGTTTTTTGCTCCGGACAAGATACGTTCCGCAGCGCTCATGAGGGCATTGGCTCTGTTGTTGCGGGCTTCTATTAAAGACAGCTTGCGGTTTTCAAAAGCTCCGTAAAGTTCTTCTCTCTTCTCAGAAACTATTTTGATAAAACCATCGAAATCGGGGAATTTAGCTTCCAGTTCTTCCAGCTGAATCATAAGCTTGGAAAGAAACTCCTCGCATTTCTCAGGCGTTGAACTTAAGTCCAGATAGTTTACAATGGACTGATCCAATAGTTTTATCTGAGAGTTAAATTCTGCTTCACTTTCTGACCTCCTTAAATCCAGCTTTCTGTTTTTAAGAGAAGCCTTTAATTTATTGATCTCAGAGAAAATGAGGGAAATCGTATCAATGATTTTGGTGGTCTGTGTTGCATCTTCAATCTTCAGGTTGCTGACAATCTGGATCAGCATTTCAAGCTCGTTGCTCACCTGAGCGATCTCCTCTTCAGTCTTATTCGCTTCGGTAACCTTCGTTACTTTTACTGCAGAAGCATTCAGAACAGTCACTCTTTCATGGTAAGGAAGCAAAGCCTTTTCCTGCAGAAGGAATTCAACGCACCTTACCGAAAGCTTTTCCGTTTCATCAGATATGTTCTTTTCAAGATCGCTGACAGCATTAAGATCGACATACCTGAGTTCTTTCAGAGATATAACATCACCTCTCAATGACCTTAACTCAGAAAGGATATTAACGAAAGTATTGATATCTTCAAACCTGTCCCGCTTTACCTGATCAAGAATAGCTTTTGCCCGGTCGGTTTGTTTCTTAACCTGATCTAATGTATTCTTTTTTATCCTGACTACCTTTTCAAATTCTTCGATGGTAGCAGCTGCAGTTGATTTAATCTCTGCAACAGGCTGGCCCAGGTTAAACGTAGCTTCTTCTCTGATCCAGTAATAAGAATCAAGCAGGTCTGTACTTATCTTGACGATATCAAGATATAAATTCGAATAAGCTTCGTCGTTCTTGGAAAGCAGGCCGAGTACTTCCGAACATTCCGCCATACAATGGACGATATCCTTGTTACCGATTTTATATAAATAAGAATCAGGAACTACATGAGGAACATAAGTACTGGAACAATATGCAGAACTCCATATCTGGATAGTATGATGTTTTGAAGGTTCATTCTGATCATTAAAATAAATCAGCTCTCCATTGTCAAATATAGAGTAACCATGACACAGAATAAGGTTGTCAACCTTTTGTTCTATAAGATTATATGGAAGAAGAATATATGCTCCATGCTCATCATTATAGAACACATATAAATAATCTTCTCCATTTGGAGACTGAATTCTCTTTTCAAACCTAAGTCCTTGAAGGTCGTTATCAAAAAGTTTGTACTCACCAGTCTGGAGATAATATCCCTTCGAAAAAATAATTCCGTGGCTTTCAGGAAGCAAAACACAGGAATCCTTTATCGCGTCAATCCTCTGCGCCTTCTTGATTTTATCGTTGTAGACAATATATCTGAATTTATCCTCTTTAAAAGGTTTTATCTTCAGGAGAATGATATTCCCAAGATCTGCATAATACATCTCTGCATCATCCAGTCTCTGATCTTTATCTTCAACAGGTTCGGAGTAGATACCTTCTCCGTCTTCAGTATTATCTTCAATCTTTACTGTTAAATCCCCTCCTATCGTTTCTATGAAGACTTTGTCAAGAACGGATACATGAGGGTGTTTACCCTTTCTGTGGTAATCTCTAGAAGTACGCTCCCATTCAAATCCATATTGAGGAGGAAACTTATACTCATGTTCGCTTCTGTTTCCTTCATATTTCAACTCCTCCCCACTTATGAGCCATTTAAATGTCTTAATGTCCTTGGCGCCTTTTCCGACACGGAAGATCATGTACAGATAAGGACCAATAACTGCAAACTTTTCAAAGGAAGTACTTTTGTAATACTTATAAAGTTCTTTAAAATCCGATTCAAAAAGTTCAGTCTGGATTTTATTAAGCCCAGCATGAACAAATGAATGGTCTTTATACTGATAGATGCTGAATACGTCCGTTAGAACGGTCTCTGATCTTAATCCAATATGGACGTTGTATCCGAATAAAAGATAAGTACCCAGAGAAACCATATCTCTGGGTACACAATTATTTTCTGTGGTAATCCTTGCTGTTGCTACGAGCTTTTGCTCTATAGCTCCGAATACATTCTTTCTGTCTTCGTTAAGTTTCCCCAGTCTTTCCCTTAGGTCCTTGCCTGACTTATCAAGTCTGCTTCGCAAAACTTCATAAGTACCGGAATCAAGTTGCACTGCTTTAGAATCTGAAGTATTCTCAGGTTTAACTTCTGCCATGATTACTTAATAAATCTTGACGTGTTATTCTTTTGTTTTAATCTTTATTCCAAGGTTCTCAAGCGTCTGGTTTGCAATTCCCAGTTCCCTTGCTTCATTTAATACAGAAGCGAGCGTATTTTTAAGGGCATTGTCAACAGTTCCTGAACTTAATTTTAATATCAGAGCAGATATAGACAGGTTCTTGATATCTTCTGTAGAGAGTTTGTGCTTACCTAACAGGTCCTGTATCTTTTCAAGCAAATTTTCATTTCCATCACCCAAAAAAGATCCTTTGATTTCTGTAAGAAGTTTACTATTGTCCACCATTTTATCAAGTGACTTTCCTTTTGTGATTGAACCAATAATTTTATCAAAGAACATTGTTTCGCCACCCACAATTTCAATCTTAGAAGCTTTCAATGCTTCAGAGATAACTTTAGCCTGAGCTTCGGCGATATCTTTCTGAATGTTGATTTCTGCAAGCTCGATAGATTTCTCTTTATCAAGTTTAAGTTTAAACTCTTCGTGATCTTTACCAACTCCATCCAGTTTCTTCATAGCGTCAGCTTTCTGAGTGATACCCTGAGCTTCTGCTTCCATCTTCTTGTGTAAAACAGTAGCTTCCATTGTACCCTTTTTCTCATCAGCAGCAGCTTTGGCTTCGATACCTTTTGCCTCTGCGGTTGCTTTCGCTTCTATGCCTTTCGCTTCTGCAACAGATTTTTTCTCAAAAACCAAGGCCTCTGTAGTCCCTTGTTTCTCCTGGGCTTTCGCTTTAGCTTCAATCACCTGAGCTTCAGCCAAACCTTTGGTTGATTCCTCAAGTATTGTTACCTCAGCAATTGTTCTTCTGGCGTCTGCCTGACTTGCAGATGCTTTTTGAGCGGCTTCAGCTTCCAACATTAACTGCAATGCTTTGATCTCAGCAGCAGCTTTCATCGCTTCTGCCATTTTAATCTCTTTCACCTTCAACTCCTCCGCTTGAGTTGTTGCATTCGTAATTGCTACTTCCTTATTTCTATTTGCTTCAGCAAATGCTTTCGCGTCTTTTATCTTCTCCTCTTCAGTAACGACAGTTTTTTCAACCATTACACGCTCTCTGATCACATCCTGAATATTTTTCTTTTCTTCCTCAAGAGCTTTATCCTTTTCGATTATTGCCAGAGCAACAACTCTTTCCTTCTCATTTGCTTCAAGTAACTTATCTTTCTCCACACGCTGAGTTTCGACAGCATCGGTTCTTTCTTTGCTTTTAGAAGCCACAATAATCTGCCTCTGTTTATTTTCCTCTGCAACCTGAATACCTTCTTCTGATTTTATTCTTGCCAGTTCAGATTTCAGCTTTTCTTCTGACATTACCTTTTCAGCTTCAGCTTTTTCTCTTGCACGAATGATAGCGATTTCTCTTTGCTGCCTTTCTTCAGTTTCAGCAAGCTGACGGTTAAGCTCTAAAATGGCTTCTTTGGCTTCCACATCCTGCTTACGTAGTACCTTCTCTTCATTTCTCTTAATTTCATTTGCAAGAATTTTTTGCTGAGCAGTGATCTCGGTAATTTTCTTGATACCTTGTGAGTCAAGGATATTATCGGTCTTCATAAACTCAAGCGGAGTCTGCTCAAGATAATCTATTGCACAGTCATCAAGATGATAACCGTTAAGATCAGTACCAATGATATCTAGTATTTCTTTTTTGAATTTATCTCTATCGGAATAAAGCGAAACAAAATCAAATCTTCTACCTACTGTTTTTAGTGCCTCTGAAAATTTTGAATCAAAAATAGAAACAAGGGTTTCCTTGTGGGAAGCACGTTCGCAACCAATTGTCTGAGCAACCTTTACAACATCTTCTACACCTTTATTAACTCTTACAAAAAAAGCCACTTCTATATCTGCACGAATGTTATCCTGACAAATAAGTCCGTCTTTCCCAATCCTTTTAATATGAAGCGTTTTCAAAGAAATATCCATAATCTCCATTTTATGAAGAACCGGAATCACAAACATAGCGGTAAATGTAACCTTTGTTCCTCCAGCACCTGTTCGTACAATGGCCTTTCCTTGCGGTACTTTTTTATACCATTTTACTAACAGAACCAGGATCATCACGACGAAAAAAATTCCTATCAGAATTGTCGTCATCAATACATTCTCTAACATTGGATTTAAGATTTATAAGAGTTGTTAATTATGTGTTTAGTATTAGTTTATCTTTCGGAATCGTATGGCTCAGCGATATAATAATCGCCAACTTTGATATATTCAATTAAAAGTGCTGAGCTTCCCTTTAACATTTGCTTACCAGGATATGTCCGGATATTAACCCTGATAGGATCACCATTTCTATTGATCTCACCCTGACCATTTCTTTCGGAAGTTGCTTCCACAAAAACCATACAGACAGCCCCGGTATAATCACTAACGGTTTCTGCCTCTTCGGTATTTAACTTAAGCAAACTATATATTTTCGCGAGCGGAATTGAGATGATGCGCGTTACAATAAAAGACCCGATGATTGCAGGAATATATATAATCAAGGCAAAAAACAAGGAAGAATTTCCCAGATAATAATTTGTTAATATAGTAATCATCCAGAAAAAGAGTACAAAAAAACTGATCACAATGGCAATTGGAAGATCTCCGAAATCAAAGGTTTTTCCTAAAATTGAATCTGAATCCGTTTCAACTTCAACATGTCCCTTATCCAGTTCTGCATCTCCACTCAACATTTCCAGATCAAATAACCCAACCAGGTTTATAACCCAGTAAAACAATACCAGTAGAAGTAAAATTGTAACTGGTAAATTTGAATTTTTAAAAGATTCGGTTAATAACTCATTCATTGATTCAGAATTGTATTTTGATTACGATTATATGACAAAAAGGTTAGTATATAAATGGTTAAAAGTTATCCTTACCTCAACTAAAAATGATAATCAAATATATAGAAAAAGAACTATAAAATTTAAATTTTTTCAAGAAAAAATAAATGGTTCAATTTTCCCTAACTTAAACTTCTTAATAAAGTCGATTCCAACTTTATAACTTACTTCCAAACGAAAAAACTGCTATTTATTGGAAATTACTATACATATTAACTACTTTGTCACTTCATATTTTGAATGATATTGATTTTTAATCAGAAAACTTTTAACTCCAATTGTTTTGAAACTGATAAAGCAAATAAAATTATACTTTCAGGAAGGAACCTCGGACAAAGTATACGAAATTGACCTTTGCGAATCCGGAGAAGGATTTCTGGTTAATTTCAGATATGGAAGAAGAGGCGCAACTCTGAAAGAAGGTACCAAAACTATATTTCCTGTTGACTTGCAGGAGGCAAATAAAGTTTTTGATGCGCTGGAAAAGGAAAAAAGAAGTAAGGGATACTCCACAGAAGGTGAGCCAATGGGGATTGTCAGCAAGCCTGTTCAAGGCGCAAAAGACAATGACCGCAGAAAGAAAGCCATTCTTAAAATTTTAAAGAATGCAGTAGATGGTGATGAACCCGAAAGCTGGCCTTTGTCAAGAGTATTCTGGAGAGCAGGCGAACTCAATATACATGAAGCAATTCCCTTTATTCAAAAATTGACAGACCTGTCTGACAATATCTCCGTTTATTCTGCAATATGGACAATCGGAAAATGCGGTAATTCAAGCTCAGCCCCCTTTCTAAAATCACTGCAAAAGAATCATGACTTTCCTCAGTATTTAAAAGATATCATATCAGAAGCTTTATTCAGGATATCAGATCCTGCAGAAAGAAAAACAGCCGGGGAGCCTCTTCTTGCAACACTTCCAGAACATATAAAGAAATTATTCCATTCAGAAGGTTATTCAGAGCTTGAAGTTCAACTAAAGGAGTTGCTCTTTAAAACCCAGTCAACATCCAACGAGTATCTTTCTACACTTTATCGTTTATCACATGATAATAGAGAATTAAAGAGAATATTATCACGTATAATCAATAATGTTCCTCTTACCTACAACTATTTCAAACATATCAGACATATCTTTAAAATGGCTGAGATGTGGGAAGATTATGAAACGTTTGGGATCATAGCAAAAAATATCGATAAACATTCTCCTGGTCCTTACAGTGACAAAGGAGCTTTTAGCAGTAAAACCAAAAGGTATCTTTCGGCAAGAGTACTCAGATCACTTAAAAGGCTTGGTGAAGTTAAATCCTCATCATATAAAGAATTAGCTTGTGGTGTATTATTGGCTTTTGATGATAGCAAAGACTGCAAACCTTCTTATCATCGCTCCACCTATACTTATGTATATAACAAGCAAACCAAAAGGCACAATGTAACTGAGACTAAAACATATTTCGAAATTAATGCCGTATACAGAGCGTTTAATTTCATACTCTTTCAAAACAGTCCAAGATACTCTTTGGACCAAAGCGGATGGCAATGTATAGCTCCTTATATTCCGGGCAATGAAGCGCCATCACAAAGAGAAGAAGCCTTTCCTGAACTGTGGGACACCGCGGAAAATGAAGTTATAAAGCTCTTATCGTGCTCAAGATCGTTACAGGTTCATGAGTTTGCATTAAAGGTATTTAAAGCAAACCCCGAATTTGCTAATCAGCTTATAACAGAAAATATTGTAGATTTTCTGAATGCAGCATTTGAAATAACGAGAAAGCTTGGACTGGAATTAGCTATGAAGGCCTATAATCCAGCTAATCCTGACACACCATTACTGCTTGGCATGCTTCAAAGCCCACTTGAAGAAGCCAATTTGCAGGCTTTGCAGTGGATTGAAGCGCAGCAACAGGTATTCATAAGTGATTCAGAATTTATTGCTGAGCTGATTTTCCTGAGGAATCCTTCCATTCAAACCAAAGTAAGATCCCTACTTATATCAGCAAACATTCCTGATCAACAAGCTGAAATTGTCATTGGTAAAATACTTGCTACCCTTATCCGGACTGAAGTTCGGTCGGAGGAAGATACGCTCTTTATTTCACATACAGGGCAAACAATGCTGGATATATTCGGAAACCAGCTTGATTTTATAGGAACAGATGTTATCAAAGATCTGCTTCAGCATGCTTCTCCTGAAGTGCATGCCATTGCGGGTGCTATACTGGTACACAAAAAACTAAATCCTGAATTGATTCCTAGTGACCTTCTTCAAGCTCTTTTAAAATCAGAAAATGAAAAAGCGAGAACTGCAGGTATTGAGCTGTTAGGAAGATTTCCTGAAACTTCTCTGATAGAAAAAAAAGAGCTCCTTATCAGCTTTTGTTTATCACCACTTCCGGATGTGCGAAATGCAGTAAAACCAATCATTGCAAAACTCACGAAGGCATACCCTGCATTCGGGAATGAGCTTATCGACTTGTTTGTTCCTGCATTTCTGATGAAGGAAACGTATGAAGGGGTACATCAGGATTTACTTAAACTCTTAACAACCGAGCTTTCTGAAAGCTTGTCATACATCAATAAAAACCAGGGCCTTTTACTCCTTCATTCAAAATTTAAATCTGCACAGTTACTTGGTACTGCTTTACTTAAAATGACAATCAGAGAAGAGGATTTATCAATATCTGAAATAGTAAAGATATCAGGTAACTCCAACGAAGAGGTAAGAAAATATGCATGGAACTACTACAATAACAACCATCCCAGGATAAAGGAAAATAAAGAGGAAGCATTAAGGATTGTAGATGCTGACTGGGAAGATACAAGGAATTTCGCTTTTGATTATTTCAGAAATACATTCAGCCAGGAAGACTGGTCAGCTGAAAACCTTATCGCTCTTTGCGACAACACCAGAGAAGATGTTCAGAACTTTGGAAAGGAAATGATTACAAAATCATTTAGGAGTGAAGATGGAGAAGAATATTTACTAAAACTAAGTCAGCATCCAGATACAAGATTGCAGCTATTTACTTCATCATACCTTGAAACATACGCCGGAGGTAAACCAGAGATACTTGAAAAACTAAAATCTTATTTTATCACCCTACTCTCTCAAGTAAATAAAGGTAAGGTAGCAAAATTACGTGCATTAGATTTTCTGAAAAATGAAGCTATGAAAAATGAAGCTGCGGCACAAACTGCATCTGAAATTCTAAACAGAGTTTCAGGATCTATGGCGATTTCAGAAAAAGCCGGATGTATCGAAATACTTAGAGATATCCGGAAAAAATATCCTTCATTGCATAACCTTGTTAAAGTAGTTGACTATTCTGAATATGTAAAGAAATAAGTGATGGAATTCAATTATAAATTTAAAGGAGACACAACGGTTAAAAATACATCAGGCTCCACCAGCATGACTTTCGCACCTGACATATATCGTGAACCTACTTATTTCTCGGGGTATCTTAACAAACATATTCCGTTCAGAGAAGCCATATCTGCACTTCATGACATAGTAGTTTCTGATTTTCGTTTTAAACCTAAAGATAAAACAGATTACAAGACATGGGCAAAAGAGCAGGAAGATATCTGGCTTGCACAATATTTAGGAGGAGCAGAAGATGTTGAGCAAAAACTTAAAGGCATAAGGGTAGAGCTAGAAAAAGTAAGAAGGGAAAAATACAATGTAATGGAGCCCTTTTACAAAGCTCAAAACAAATATTTCCAGTACTTGTACCGGACCAGCCCGGAATTAATGAGTGTATATGATCCGGTTATAACAGTTCATCCGGATGAATTATTTTTTGAATGTTTTAGTCAGGACGAATCTTCTTATGGCAAGCTAGGGTGCAACTATAATGTATTTAAAAAACTAAGTGAATTTAAATGCGGCACAACGAACATCGATTATTCTTCAGGCTTGTATAATGAATTTCAAAAGATAAGAAATTATAAAGATACCCATTTCAATATAGATCCTTCCGGATTTGAGGTCCAGACTACTGCAGAAGAAACCTATAAAGAAGTAAAGATTGATGTACCGGCAAGCTGGGTAAGAGGATTTTTGCAGGTTAGCTCTGCTATGTCTATTCCGGCAACTACTTTCGAATTGCATCCAATGGATGTTTACAATGTCTGTTTTATACTCAAAAGACATAAAGAAAAAGAAGGACCGAGATCTATCAGATATATTCTGAAACCCGGAGAACCGATAAGATTAATATTTGAGCCTTGGAATTATGAAATCAAATGTCTTAGATC
Organism: Bacteroidota bacterium; assembly: GCA_023428135.1. Taxonomy (GTDB): domain Bacteria; phylum Bacteroidota; class Bacteroidia; order Cytophagales; family Cytophagaceae; genus Sporocytophaga. The sequence goes on from JAEYZG010000062.1 coordinate 494,240, forward strand.
TGTTTATACAGGCAATGAAGCAAAAGAAGTAAAAGTATGGGGAAGAAGGAGGTTATTACTTCTGGAAAGATTGATCCCAGTAGCAAATTCTTTTAAAGTCATCCTTTTGGGTTCCGGACTCCCCTCCTTTTATATAGCAGACTTAGGTGATATGAATTTTACACTTGGCTTGTCCGGCTGGACGGCTAATGACTGGTCACGCATGGGGAACTTTGATCTTCTTGCTCCAAGAGCAGAAGCTGATGCCATGACCATGCAAAAGGTTTTTATCGGACTAAAAGAAAAGTGGGTAGAAAAGCCAGAAGTACTGGCTTCAAGACTGCAACTGGACAAATCTCTTGTTCTTGGAGCTTTGTCCGCATTTACCCAGCAGGGAAAGGCCATCTATGATCTAAATAATAATTGCTATCGAATAAGAGAGCTTTCAAGAGAAACATTACCGCTTGATGCATTGAGATTTTCTAATGCAAGAGAAGAAAAAGCAAATAGGTTCTTTGACAACAGAAGCATCCAGTTCAAAGCAGAAGTATCCGAAGGAAAGCAAAAGCTGACAGGAACTGTTAAAGAAGATAACAAAGCGTATAACCCGGAACTTGTGATTGATAGTGATGAAAGAATTGTAAGCGGGAAGTGTAGTTGTAATTTCTTTCATCAAAATAAGCTGATGCAGGGACCATGTGAGCACATGCTTGCATTGAGAATTGCATTCAGAAAGAAACAAAATTTGTATTAAAGTTTGTAACAGATAAATTTAAAATTTAGCTTTGTAATGGTAGTGGCAGGGTATTAAAATCTTGCAACCCGGGCTGTGTATCACAGTCCTTGTACACAGCTTACTAACGCGCCACCGGCTCGTTCTTAACTGTGCGATCCTGCCACTATATGCTCATTTCCGGTGAGAATTCCAGGAATTGAAATAAGCATATAGTAGCGTCTCGCTGGAGTTGACCAATCCGGTCCTCAGAATGACGAAGAGTATCCTGTACACTACCATTTTTTATACTTCTATGGCCAACACAGAAAACTCTCAGCCAACCAGACAACAGTTGTACGAGCGCATTAAAGCAAGCGGCAGAAGTGCTGTCATTCTTGAAGAGATGCAGCGTCTGGGCTTCTGGAAAAGTGATGAAGGAGCTTCAGCAATTCCGGAAATGCTGATCCACAAAGAGGCTGACCTTATCAAAGAACTGAATAAGTTACTTCAGCAGCAGCGGATATATCAAAACAGAGAAGAAGCGCTTAAAAAAGTTAGACAAGCAAGGCTTGAGCAATCCAGAAAAAAAAGAGAAGAAAACAAAATTCTCAGAAAGCAAAAAAGGGAAGCCAAAGCTGCAAGATGGAAAGAACTTAAGGATAAAAACATTATTTATCTTGGAGAGAAAGTTTCTAAAGGTTTAAATAACCAGGTAAGCGATAGCAACAAGCTTTTAAAATACCAGCTACCTGTACTTCAAACAGCAGAAGAGTTATCTGATGCCATGAAGATAACGATAGGTGAACTAAAGTTTCTTTCTTATAATAGAACTATCAGTAAAATCAACCATTACAGAAGGTTTTATATTCCCAAGAAAACTGGGGGCAAACGACTTATCTCCACTCCTATGCCAAGGCTTAAAAAAGCTCAACACTGGATACTTGAAAACATACTTAATAAAATAGATGCAACAGAATCGGCACATGGTTTTGTAAAGAAGAGATCTATCGTAAGCAATGCCCTGCCACATGTGAAAGCTGAGGTTGTTGTAAATATTGATCTTAAAGATTTCTTCCCTTCTATCAACTATAGAAGAGTTAAAGGATTGTTTATTGCATTGGGGTATTCAGAACAGATTTCTACAATACTCGCATTGATCTGTACTGAACCGGACTGTGATCAGGTGGAACTGGACGGGGAAACATTCTATGCAGCAGGCAGTGAAAGGTTTTTGCCACAAGGCGCTCCTACAAGTCCTGCCATCACTAATCTTATTTGCCGTAAACTTGATCTGAGATTAAAAGGTATTGCAAATAAGCTACATTTCAACTATACAAGATATGCAGACGATCTTACCTTCTCTGCTTCAGGGTTAGCAGTATCTAACACTTCAACTCTTTTGGGTTTTGTAAAAAAAATAATCAAAGACGAAAAGCTTAATATTAATCCCGATAAGCTTCGTGTGCAGCGGAAAGGAGCGAGAAAGGAAGTAACAGGAATTGTAGTAAATGACAAACCCAGTGTATGCAGAAAGGAGCTGGATAAATTCAGAGCCCTTTTGCATCAGATAGAAAAAGAAGGAACAATAAAAGGAAAACACTGGAACAATAGCAACAACCTGCTTGCCTCCATAAAAGGTTATGCCAACTTTGTAAAGATGGTTAACCCTGAGAAAGGAAAACCATTGGAAGAAAGAGTTAAAAAAATACTTGAAACGCATCGTTACAAACATGTAATCAAGCATAAACCAAAACCCCTGCAAGCTCCTGATAGCAAAATCAAGCCGGAAGCAATAAAAAAGAAGCCTTGGTGGAAATTCTGGTAATCTTAAAGTCATTTAGACATAAAAGAAAAAGGATCATAGCTATTATGATCCTTTTCTTTTAATAGAGTCTTGATCAACAAATCCTTTTAATCAACCTCCTGGAACTTCTCATCTCCGCACATTCTCACAATTTTCGGTAAGAATATTCCTACAACTTCAACAAGATCCTTCTGAGCTTCCATAACAGTCCTAATGTCTTTATAAGCCATCGGTGCTTCGTCCAAGCCGGAACCAATCAATTCAACACCTGCCTTTTGCAATTGTTTCTTTACCGCCTCCGGTTTAAGAGTATTCTTAGCCTGCGTTCTGGACATTGCACGTCCCGCACCATGGGAAGCAGAGTTAACAGATGCTTCATCACCTTTACCTCTTATCACATAACCCGGAGCAGTCATAGAACCAGGAATAATTCCCAATACACCTTTACCCGCAGGAGTTGCACCTTTTCTATGAACGATTACATCATAACCGTTTTCACCTTTTTCTTTCCATGCAAAATTATGGTGATTCTCAATCATAGCAATTGGATTGGTTCTTAAGCCAACTGCCATTCTTTCATGGATCTGATGATGACAAGCAGATGCATAATCTCCTGCAAGATTCATAGCAAGCCAGTACTCTTGACCTGCTTCGGTATCAAGATCAAGCCAGGCAAGGTGTTTAGCTTCCTGAGGCAACTTGCAAGTTTCCATTGCCAGTTTGGTATAATAATTTGCAATTGTTGCTCCCATTCCTCTTGAACCTGAGTGCGACAAAAGCGACAAATATTTTCCAGGAGCAATATTCCATTCATTATTCGGATCTACTACTTCAACTATACCAAATTCGACAAAGTGGTTTCCACCACCGGAAGATCCGAGCTGGGCATAAGCCCTGTCTTTTAGACCTCTCAGAATCTCAATTTCCGAGAACAAAGGACTTGAAATAATTTCATGATCTTTGGGCTTCTTAAAAGTAGCTCTACCAAACATAGTATTATTAACAAGCATCTTAATCAGATCTTCTTTTTCTGTCTCGACATAACCCGCAGGAATATCAAATATAGACATACACATACGACAACCAATATCTACGCCTACACCATAAGGTATTACCGCATTTCTCGTAGCAAGCACTCCACCTATTGGTAGTCCGTACCCCTGATGCGCATCAGGCATTAAAGCACCTGCAATCGAAACAGGAAGTCTCATGGCTGTATCCATCTGTTTGATAGCTCCTGCTTCAATTCCTTCTTTACCATAGATTTTATATGAGTGAGGAGAAGGTAAAAGTTCGATTATTTCATCCTTTTTATTTGGTTTCAGCAATTCTTCAGCAATTAAAGAAGTTTTTAAATCATTAAGAAAGTCTGATGGAGAAGACAAAACATGTTTCATGATGTCAAGAACTTCTTCCGGCTCCGTTAAGGAGTACTCTTTTTCTATAACCTCCAGCGCAATACCGATTACTTTACCAACGGGATATCCTAATTCAATTAGCTGATTCCCGTTTATTTTCACTTTATTCTCCATTAATAATTCTCCTTATCTCTTCTTTCCATTATTAAAAATTCCGAACATCTACCTAATAACCAATTATTTAAAACAGAAATTCTTTTGGTATAATTTCTCTTACGAGAACCCCTCTGCCATTTTGCAGAGAGGGTTTCAACATTTAAATATCAGTTATTTAAATTATTGAATCAAAATTGAGAGGGCACTACGCATTATTTTTGCGCAGTATAAAATATTTTTTTTAAATTTAACATAAGGTAGAAATGGACGGAGATTGAAAAAGCCAAGGATCTCCTTAAAACTTATAACTTAATACTTATAACTCAAAAATGCCTGTAAACCGAAACGCACTGATACGCTATAAAACCATTGACAACTGCTTACAGAATAGATACAGAAAATGGACACTGGATGACCTGATCGAAGCTTGCTCTGAAGCACTTTATGAATACGAGGGAATTGACAAAGGAATAAGCAAAAGATCCATTCAAATGGACATTCAGATGATGAGAAGCGATAAACTGGGCTATAATGCCCCTATTATCGTTTTGGAGAAAAAATATTATACTTATGAAGATCCGGATTACTCCATCACTAATATTCCCTTAACCGGACAGGATTTGAATAAGCTCACTGAAGTGGTTGAATTGTTAAAGCAATTCAGCGGTTTTAGTCATTTCCAGGAACTGAGTGGGATGGTACAGCGATTGGAAGATAAAATACATTCATCCAAAACAAATAAAAGTTCAGTCATTGATTTTGAAAAAAATGAAAACCTAAAAGGCCTTCAGTATTTGGATAGTTTGTATCAGGCCATTATCAATGAAACGCCTTTGAATATTTTGTATAAGTCTTTCAAATCAAGAACAGCAAACACACTATCCTTTCATCCTTATTTGTTAAAGGAATACCGCAACAGATGGTTTGTTCTTGGCATTACTAAAAGAGGACAGCCTATGTTGAACCTAGCCCTTGATCGTATTGAGGAATTGTCTCACTCCAATATTACTTATATAAAATATAAGCAGGAAGATATCAAAGACTATTTCAAAGACGTCATTGGAGTTTCTGTAAACCCTAATGGAGAACCTGAAAATGTGATGCTTTTTGTTGATCAGACAAATGCCCCTTACGTGATTACCAAACCGCTCCATCATTCACAGCAGTTGATTGAATCTACTGACAATGGTATCATTATCTCGTTGAAAGTTCAACTTAACTTCGAATTGGAAAAAGAAATTCTTGGATTTGGAGATGCTATCAGAGTGATAAAACCTGAAAATCTGAAAAGGAGAATCAGAGAAAGACTAGCACATGCAGTGGATCTATATGATGCAGACCTCACTTCTTCAGGTATAAAACTGGCCTTGCAGAAAGCAGAAGGCAGAGGCTCATCTATCCTGCAAAACGTATATACTAAAAAAGAAGTAAACAAGATCAAGGCAATTATTCAGGAATATTTTAACAAAACAATTCCAAAAGAGAATAAACAAGTATATGCTATCAGACAGGCACTGATTGAGCTTCCTGAACTTAAACCTTTTCTGTTCAATAAGAACTTAAAGAAAATACTTGCCAGCAAAGGAGATAATCTGTTTTTATCCAAAGCCATTTATTTTGATAAACCTCCTGAATCCAACTGGTATGTTACATGGCATCAGGATATCACTATCAATGTCAATAAAAAGATAGAAACTGAAGGGTATACAGGATGGACCCAAAAAGGCAATGTAATCAGCGTTTGTCCTCCCGAAGATATCCTTAAAAATACGCTGACCATTAGAATCCATCTGGATGATACAGATGAAAGAAATGGTGGTTTAAAAATAATCCCTGGATCTCATCAAAAGAAGCTTAATGATGATCAGATTGCAATCATCACTCAGAACAGTCTGCCGCTGCCCTGCGATGTTAAAGCTGGGGGAATACATTTTATGAAACCTCTTTTATTACATGCTTCTTCAAAGGGTACAAATCAGAAACACAGACGAGTCCTTCATCTTGAGTTTAATTCTATTGAATTGCCAGGAGACATGGAATGGGGGGAGAAAGTTGTAAGTATTAAGTTATAAGTTATAAGTTATAAGAAAGCTGAAAGCACAAAGTTAAAAGCTGAAAGCTGAATTATGTAGAGACGCCATGCTGGCGTCTCCTTGCCCCCGAGAGTCAGGCTTGGTTTAAAGATAAATTTAAATCTTTCGTTTATTTAAACAACATAGATATTGAGGCATGAGCTTCAGACCTTTTGTTGATCTATTTAAAAAGCAGGTCTTATGTCACAGCATTCTCTGAGCTTACCTTTTTCCGATAAAGATAATTAATAGCAAACTGTTTTAAATATGAGATCATTTTTCCTGCTTTTCCTTTTATTTTTTTCTTTTAAAATACAGGGACAAAAAATTATTGATAATTCTGAAATCAAAAAAGTCAGTGTGTTTTCTCAGGGAGCTGAAATCAGCAGGTCATTTAGCTTACAGCTAAATCAGGGAAAAACAGAAATGATTGTAACAGGCCTTTCTTCCAGTATTGACCCGGCCAGCCTTAATATCTCATCAATACCTTTTGTGAAAATTATTTCAGTTTCAAGCAGAATAGACTTCTCAAAGGAATGGAATCAAACAGAAGAGCTAAATATAATAAATGACAGCCTTGAAAAAATTAATAGAAAAATTGAATATAAAGAACTTCAACACAATGCTTTGGAAGAGGAAAAAAAATCGCTTCTTGCTAATTCCGTACGTATCGGAACTATACAGGGCTTGTCTGTGGGAGAACTGGACAACGCGCTGATCTACACAAGAAAAAAGCTGGAAGAGATCAATAATCTTTTATTGAAAAGAGACGATGAGAAACAACAATTAAGCAAGAAACTTCAAAAATTGATAACCCGTCAGAAAAATGTATTAAAAGCAGACTCTGCAGCTTCTGCCTATATATACATATTGGCGGAAAGTTCTATACAGCAGAAAGTCACCTTCACACTTAACTACTATGTAAAATCCTGTGGATGGTCACCGATATATTCTGTTTTCTATAAAAACATACAAGAGCCTTTAAAACTAGAATACAAAGCCAATATTCTTAATAATTCCGGGGAAAAGTGGAATAGCAGTAAAATTTCCCTTCATGCAGGTAACCCTTCCAGATCCCTTACGGCTCCAATATTAGAGACATGGGTATTATCTTATCATCAGAAAAAAAGAACAGGTAAAAACTATGGGTATTATGAATCAGGAAATGAAGGTTCTTTATCTAAAAAGCAAATCAAAAAAGGAGCAACTGAAGAACAGGAAATAGAGCTGGAAGAAGGAGAGATGATCTTTAATATTGAAGGTGAACATACCATTCCTTCTTCAACAAGAGAATACTTAGCAGATATAAAACAAACCGTATTGGAAGCGTCCTATCTATATCAGTCCGTGCCAAAAATAGATGCAAAAGCTTATCTTATTGCCCGTATAAAAGACTGGGAAGGATTAAAGCTTATAGAAGGTGAAGTAAACGTTTATCAGAATGGTACTTATACCGGCAAGACTTACCTTGATCCACTGGCAGCTGGTGATTCGCTTGAACTTTCACTTGGTCCGGATCCTGCAATACAAATATCCAGAGTAAAGAAAAAAGATTTCAGTACTCGAAAACTAATAGGATTACAACTAGTGGAAAACTTCACCTATGAAATTGATGTGAGAAATCTAAATTCAAAGCCTGTTCAAATTGAAATCTTTGATCAGATTCCAATCGCTCAGCAGGAAGAAATACAGATTTCATTGGAAGAAAGCGATGGGGCTTCTTATATGAAAGAAAATGGTAAACTTACCTGGAAGCTTGATATACCCGCTTCAATGATTTCTAAAATTAGATTGGGCTACTCTGTGAAATTCCCAAGAGATAAAGTTGTCATCATTAAAAGAACCGGTAGGGTAGTGTCTCCGAGGTTTCTTTAATGGAATTGAAAATGACCAAGCAGCCTCTTAAAAGCTTCTTGGTCTTATCTATTTTTTCTTTAACTTCCTTTGAATCCAGTCCTTCAATTTTGTTCCAAATCCGCCGCTGGCTTCCTCATCATCTTCTCCAACCAAATATCCGTATGGCTTAAGTGCAGGTACATTGTCACAGACAATTTTCATTATACCCAGCAATGGGAGAAACAATACCATCCCGTCAATTCCCCAAACTGCTCCTCCTATGAAAATAACTATAATCGAGGCCAGAGCATTTATTCTTATATATCCCGCAACTATTTTCGGTGTTACAAAATTATTATCAATAAACTGCACTACCAGAACCACCCCGATAACCCCAAGAGGATAAATAAATGAATCCTCATATATTAAGGCAACAGCAAAAGGCAATGCGGCACCAATAAGTGCACCCAGGTAAGGTATCAGATTTAGAACACCACCAAGAAAACCGAAAAATATAGCCTGTTTCAATCCCAAAAGAAGAAAGCCTGCTGAAGAAATCACACCATATATGATCATTTCAATCAATAATCCTGATAAGTAATGAATTGAAAGTTTTTTGATTTTATTAATGATGAGATTTATCTGTGTATGTATTTCTGGATCAAACAGCATCAGAATAAAGTTTTTTATTCTGTCTCTGAGTAGTAAAAAGAAAAATATATAGATCAGGACAAGAAGAAAATTACCAAAACCAGTACTAAAGCTCATTAATAATTCTTTAAAAGTATCTCCTGCCCCGGAAAGAAACTTTTGAAACCCTTCTTTCAGCATGGAGTTCTGCTTACTCACTGATATTCTGGTTTCCTGCTCAATAAATTTATTAATCTCGGAATACTTCTCCAGCGCTCTCTTTTTGATATAGGGAAAATCATCGCTTAGTTCTATTAATTGAGAAGTAAATAGGAATATTACGCTACTGACAACCAGTATAATAAGCAAGAGACATATTACTATAGACAATCCTCTGCCCACTTTTTTCTCTTCAAGTTTATTACAGATGGGCAAAACCAGCATCGCAAGAATACCCGCAAATAGTATAGGTGAAATGATGCCTTGTATATAATAGAGTCCTGAAAAGAAAAAATAGGTTGTAACAACTAAAATCGAAAATCGAAAATATGCATTATCAGTAAATTTTCCTTCGTTTGAATGTGCCATTTGCTTTTAACTCATCTAAGCCGTTCGCTGTTTAATGTCATTAAATTATTAATTCATAATTCTTCCTCTAGGACTTCCGCAAGAACAAAAAATACTAATATTCAACAAGTTAAACTTAACAACATATCATTCTGAGAAGGATACCACCAAAATGGTGAAAATAATCTACCTTTACTCTATAGGTTTAATATAGAATTACTACTTTTGTAACGTGACATTAAACCATTAAAAAACTATGCAGACAACAGTAGAATATCTAAACGTATATAAAGATGAAGGTTTTGCTATTGAAGCTTTCAAAAAGTTCCGTCTGAAAAAAGGAGTAGTTTGCAAAAAATGTGGTTCTACACATCACTATTGGCTTAAATCAAAACAACAATTTCAGTGCAAGGACTGCAAGTTCAGGACAACCATCAGAAGCGGCACTGTTCTGGAAGGCAGCAAACTCCCGATTTCATATTTCTTTATAACCCTCCATCTTTTATTAAAAAAAGGGAATACTCTTACAGTAGATGAACTTCAGTTAAATACCAATCATAAATATTATGAGCCTTTGTGGGATTTTCTGAGAAAAGTAAAGGAGTACATAAGGAAAAATGAGCAGGATCCTATTCTGATTACTTACCTTGAAGTGTTAAATGAATCCTCAATCCCTAAAGCTTCATGAAAAAATTATACAACACTTTTTCATAAAACCAGCTTAATCTATGGAATGAATGCCAGTCAATACACCTAAACAACTCCTGGCAGTTTTTCCATAGATTTTGACAAGACATGAAAATAGCATTAATAGGAGCAACCGGCCGTATCGGAAGCAGAATACTTAAAGAAGCTTTAAATAGAGGACATGAGGTTACAGCAATCGTCAGAGATCCTTCTAAACTTGTTTATAATAGTCCTGCTCTGAAAATCGTCCTAGGCGACATTTTTGATCCTGACCAAATTGCTGAGGTTGTTAAAAATTCAGAGGTTGTGATTAGTGCTTTCGGTCCAGGAATATCAGATACGGATAAACTGGTAAAGGCCACAAAAACCCTTATTGACGTCATTAAAACATCAGGTAAATTAAGATTAATTGCAGTAGGAGGCGCTGGCTCTCTTGAAGTGGGACAAGGCAAATTACTTGTTGATGCTCCTGAATTTCCTTCTGAATGGAAGGCCATAGCCGAAGCTCATAAAGAAGCATTATCACTGTATGAAAAAGAAGCTGGCCTTGACTGGACCAACATTAGTCCTTCTGCTATGATAGAGCCCGGAAACAGAACCGGTATATTCAGAATAAGCACCAACAAACTCCTGATAGACAAGGAAGGTATCAGCAGAATTTCAATGGAAGACTTTGCTGTAGCCATTTTAAATGAAGTAGAAAATCCCAAATTCAGGAAAACCAGATTTACTGTGGGCTATTAATTCTGTCAAAATTATTCTTTTATCAACAGGATTTTTTCTTCCATTTCATTACCCCTAACAATCAGGATATAAGCACCAGAAGGCAGATGCTCCTGAAAGAGCTCTACTTTTCTATTTTCTATTTTATCAGCCCTATTTTGAAGCACAATTCGTCCCGTCATATCCAATATTGAAATATAAATTTCTTCTTCATCTTTATTTAACTGAATAGTCACGGACCTGGTGAACGGATTCGGATAAACACCCTGAACAAGCTTCATTTCTCCATCCAAAACTATTGAACGGATGCCAAGGAAATTTACTGTTCCATCTTCGTCTGTCTGGCTTAGCTTATAGTAATACTTACCCTCTTTCCCTTTTAAATCATCACTATAAAAATATTCGGATGTCATGGAGGAATTAGTAGCAGGCACTTTCCCAATCTCCAAAAAATGAACTCCGTCATCTGATTTTTCTATGGTAAAAAACCTGTTTTGGCTTTCTGCAACTGTGTTCCATGTTAACAAAGCACAGCAGCCCTTCCGAATTGCTGTATAGTTTAACAAGTGAACAGGTGTTGTTTTGTAACAGACTCCATCACCTTCGGGATTGCTGATCGGGAGGACCAAATCCAACAACGTCGCGCCATTGGCCCCTTGTACAGCTCCATGGGAACATGCGCATAATCTTGAAGTACCCGATAATCCTCCTGCAACTGTTATAGGCAAAACAGGCGCTGCTGATCCTTTTAGCCATACTACCCCACCGCCACCGCCACCGCCAGGACCGAAGTCTCTGTTTGTACTAATCTGATTATTGGTATTTCCTCCTCTTCCGCCTGAAACATCTACATTAGGAGGTGTAGAAATAAAACTTGAAGAGACGGATGCATCCAGCAATACAGTTCCCCCAGCTCCTGCCCCTCCATTCCCATCTCCATGATCCGGTAAATTTTCAGCAACGGAGTTTCCATTAGCTAATATGGAATGTCCATTACCTTCTATTCGAACGGCTTTAACAATAACAATGCCTCCTCCGTTACCTCCCGCATTGCACAGGCCATTGTCCTGATGCCCACCTCCTCCGCCTCCTCCGAGAAAGATTTTATTTTGGGTTTCAATGGTTGTAGTAAATCCCAAACCTCCTACTCCCGGATTGCTTGAAGCAAAAGTGCATCCTGATGATGTATTTCCTCCTTTACCGCCATCCCCATAGTTGCCACCACCGGCTCCTCCTGAGTTTAAATCAAGGCCAGCTCCTCCTCCATTTAATTGTTTGCCTTTTCCGGTTTCCATTCCGGGTGAAAACGCTGCAACTCCTTCCCCTTTTTTTCCGGATCGTCCTGCATTCGTCTGACTATTATAAGGGCCATCCTGAAGATAAGCGCAATCACCTCCATTAGCACTGCATTCCCCTCCCCTGAATCCCATACCAGAGACATCAATATCTGCATTCATCGTCACATCACCTGTGGATTCAAAAATCAGAATGCCTCCGGTATCTCCGTTCCAAGGCTCGCTGGTAAGCACTCCATCTACTGATACATCAGAATAAACAGGAATATTCACTATCTGGACTTTTTGAGCAGGATCATAGGTTCTGATCAATTCATATTTTAAATATAGAATTGCACCATTGATCGCTGCGACTTCGTTAATTTCATAATTTCCGGCATTTCCAATACCAGCACCAGTAAGATTTCCATAAGAAGATGTATTGGACTCGTTGATCTCTGCTCCCTTCATCTGAATAATCAGCACCTTGTCTCCAACAGAAAACCCTGAAGCAGGAGCAATTGAAACAGAATTGCAGGTTTCATCTATTACTGTTACTTTGGCATAAGTATTTATTACTCCTGAAATTTGGGAAAAAGCAGGAACACTGCAGATCAGCAGCAAGAGCAATATAAATCTTGGAAATGAGACCATTAAGTTTATCTTGGCAGAAATTTAACGATTAATACACGTAAAGCCCTAAATTGTAATCGCATTGTATTTCAATTTAGCAAATTTGTACGATTCAATGATTACCTTTTGGTCTCATCCGGAATATATGCTACTCACCTTTATGGTAAAATAGCTCATTTGCTTTGTCAAATTCCCTATAGCTAAGCACTTAACAGATTATGAAGACTTTCAATATATTTATCATTTTCCTTTTGGTATTGTTTGTATCCTGCAGAAAGGAGTTTGAAAAACCACGTTGGGATGCCGGAATTCTTGCACCTCTTATTAAAACCAAACTTGGAATCGGGGACATTATTAAAGACAGTGTCATTCAGAAAAATCCGGATAACAGTCTCAAAATCGTAAACAGGGAACTGCTGTATTCCATGACTCTTGATAGTCTGCTAAATCTAAGCAAACAGAATTTCCCCGAATATAATACCTCCAAGAAACTGAGCGAACTTAAACTGGATTCCAAAACTTTTTCACATAAAATCACTCTAAAGCAGCTTGCTGAACAACCTGGGAACGAAGAACTAAACAATTATTTAGGACAAAAAGACGGTCCTGTCCCAGCTATCTCCGATATTAATTTGCCTCCAATAGGCCTTCCAACCGGCCTTTTCTTCAGAGAAGCTGACATAAAGGAAGGCTCAATGGAAATTACTGTAAATAATGGATTTCCTTTTACTATAGATTCTGTCAACTTCAAATTGACGAATGGCTCCGGAAATAATATTTATTATGATGAGGTATTTAAAAATCTACCCTCCGGCGGCAATGGTAACAAATCCACAGACCTTGCCGGGAAAAAAGTGGAAGGAGATATCATGAATGCCTATGTGCTCAACATGGCTACAGTAGCTGCCAGCAATGTGGCTCACATGGATCCTAATTCTGTAATCACTGTCACTATTAAAATCGCTGATGTAAAAGTGAATTCAGCAAATGCTATTTTCCCTGCTCAGAATGTAATCGATGATTCCAACTATGTATATCTAGTTGGTATGAAAGATGTTAAATTGACTGAAGCAAAATTACGTTCCGGAAATGTTCGGGTAGAGGTTACAAGTACAGCTCAGGACAACATTTACTTTACTTACGACATTCCAGGTGCCAGGGATAATGCAGGCACCCGATTCAGAATTGAGGATGTCGTACCTCCCAACCAATCCGGTAAACCTTTCGTCAAGGAATATGACCTATCCGGATACGTGCTGAGCCTCAAAGGCATGAATTCGAAAGGTGAGATAAGAGATACAACTTACAATGCATTCTTCAATAAGATTACCGGAAGAATTGAATATACGGGAAGGCTCATTTACCTTTCGTTGAATGATTCCATGTCTGTAAAGATCAGTATGGAAAATATGGTTCCGGAATATGTGAGAGGGTACTTAGGAAAGGATAGCGTTTATCAGACCGGAACAGCATCTATAGACCTCTTTAAGAAAATCACCGGTGGAGAATTAAAATTCGAGGAAATTACAAATATCGGTATCAAGGTAGAGAATGGGATTGGAGTCAGCGGCTTTGTGGATGTCAGCAGTATCAAGGGAAATCGACCAGGTGTCACTCCTGTCGAGATCAAGAATAAATCCTTTGTTATTCAATCAGCCACAGAAACGCCTTTACAGTCTGTAACTTCTTCCCTTTCCCTGGACAAAGAGGAAAGTAAAAACCTGCTGAACATGATGCCTCACACAATCGACTATAAAGTAAATGCATTTGCCAATAAAGATGTTGACTTTGGTCCTCAAAGCATCTCTCAATTTGCCTACTATGGTTCTCCTTTAAATATCTTCCTCGACATGGAAGTGCCGCTGAACCTATTGGCTAATAAACTACAACTTTCAGATACCATAGAGTTCCTTACAAAGGAAATTGAAGCATCTGTTAAAAGTGGTTATCTGAATCTCATTGCTGAAAATGGGTTTCCACTTTCAGCAAACTTAAAACTCTATTTCCTGGATGCGAATAAAAACCTGACAGACTCACTTATTTCTCCTGAATCTATCAAACCTGCTCCTGTAAATGCGGGAAAAGCAGTAGGCAAATCTCAGAATATCATCAGATATAATCTCAGCAGCGAAAACTCCATACAAAATATCCTGCACTCCAAATACCTGGTTTTCAAAGCTGTCTTTGATACACAACCTGCAGGTGAATATTATAAAATCTATAGTGACTATGAACTGGATGTCACTATTTCCGGAAATGTTAATGTAACTATTGAATGATTGAATCTGTGATGAAATACGTTTACCTTTTTACCTTTTTATTAATAGCAACTTCTTCATTTGGTCAGCTCGAAACTGACAGGAATTTCAGGTTTTTATACGATCTGAAAAATCCTGCTTATGTCAATGAAGCCGGGGATTCCGATTACCTTGACATTACAGCAAATTCAGGTTATAACAGCAACGCAGTTACCAGTTCATTTATTAAAAAACTGGTTTTCGGTGGCTTTATTGACAATAGTTTGAAAGATCAGGTAAGCAGCAGGTTAAAGGATGTCAATCGCTTTGGCTTTGATTTTTCAGCTGGCATAAGCGGCAGAGCCAGTCTGGGGTCTGCAAGTTTTGTAGCAGGGCTTTATTATAAAGAGCACCTGGATGTCAGGTTTTCCAAAGACTTGTTTGAGCTTGTGTTCAGAGGCAATAGCGGATTTGCCGGACAAACCATTAACATTTCTCCTCTTAAATACAGATATTTTGATTCACAAAGTCTTTATGTCGGCCTTGAAAAAGACCTGAATGAAAAATTAAGAGTTGGAGGCGGTATATCTTTCATCAGAGGTGGAAGATTTAACCAGGCGATATTGAACCGGGGAGATTTATATACGGAACCTTCCGGAGCTTATATCGATATTAATGCAGATCCAAATATTTCTTATTCTGACAGAAGCAAAGGAACTTTCAGTTCTGATGGATTGGGAGCTTCTCTAAATCTTTATGGAAGATATCAGATCGGTGAGAAGTCAACGCTTTTGCTGGAAGCCAGAGACATAGGATTTATCAGATGGAAAAATCTAAATAACTTTCGTGGTGATTCCGCCTACAGATACGATGGATTTTTCGTAGATGATATCTTCACACTGAACAATGGATTTCTGGATCGATACAATCCGGACTCTTTGGCTAAGGATCTAAAAATTCAAAACACAAAAAAGAATATTTCATACCTCATCCCTGCTACTTTTCACATTCAATATGTGCAACATCTGAATTCAAAAATCAGTCTTTCAGGCGGATTAAAATATGTGTGGAATGCGAACTATCTTCCCAGGGTGTATTTAAAGGGAATTTATTACATAACCGAAACCCTCATTGTAATACCTGCGTTTGGATATGGTGGGTACGGAAAAGGAGATGTTGAGTTGGGCTTAGCCAAATCTTTTAAAGACAAATATTTTATTTCTTTAAACGGTTTATTCATAGAATATGTGGCAATGCCTTCTAAATCTTCCGGACTCGGTTTAAATTTTTCTTTCACAAAAACCTTTTAGTTTCTACCTTTATGGCAGACGATTACGGAAATTTCAAATTGGAAGAACTGCTTAAAGACGAAAATTACGGTCTGGAGGGCGAATTTTGCCTTACTATTACAACCAATAACGACAACTTTACCCTGAGTAAAGTTGATGGCAAAAAAATCATTCTGACAGAGGCAGGTAAAATAGTGGAGGAGTATCTTAACCAGGCAGAAGATCACTTTTCCAACGTTACTATAAAGGATTTCGTGATCATGCCCAATTGCCTTCATGCTGTAGTGGAGATTGATTCCAATACCAGAAAGCGCAATTTTATAGTACACGATATTTCCAGATTTGAAATCTCTTTTGGTCTGATGGTAGGAAGAAAAAATCCATTCATGCTAAAGGGTTCTGTATTTCATCTGATTTCATGGTTCAAAGCTGCCTCTTTAATTGAATTGCGCAAAAACGTTTATGAAGATTTCACATGGAAATCCGGTTATTTTGATTTTAAAATCAATGATCGTTCTGCTCAGAAAAAAGTAAAAGAATATTTAAAGAATTCTGCTACTACCTGGACTTCTGTAAAAGAAGACCCTCATTCTGGAATAGTATCATATCTTTCTAAAAAATAATGGGAAAATTCCATGATTCACTGAATCTGCTTTCTTCATTCAAGCTAAAAAGGATCAAAAATGCATTTTTGGTCCTTTTTAGCTTTTATTATTCCCGACTGTTAAAAAAACCCTATGCTCTTGGCTTACCTGTCAGTATTTCTTTTGAACCTACTACAAGCTGCAACTTAAGATGCCCTGAATGCCCAAGCGGATTGCGTTCATTTACCCGTCCTACCGGAATGCTGGAAGCCAAACTTTTTGAAAAAGTAATTACCCAGATGAAAGATCATCTGACTTATCTTACTTTTTATTTTCAAGGTGAGCCCTATCTGCATCCTGATTTTTTATCAATGGTAAAATTTGCCAATTCCCATCAGATATATACCGCAACTTCCACCAATGCACATTATCTGAATGAAGAGAACGCCCAAAAAACTGTAAAATCAGGTTTATCCAGATTGATTATTTCCATAGATGGTACCACTCAGGAGACTTACCAATCTTATCGTGTAGGAGGTCATCTGAACAAAGTAATCGAGGGGACCAAAAATATTATCAAGTGGAAAAAAGACCTTAAGTCTCAGACTCCGCATGTTATTTTTCAGTTTCTGGTTGTTAAACCAAATGAACATCAGATTGATGAGGTTTATAATCTTGCAAAGGAATTAGGTGTTGATGAAGTTCGGTTGAAGACCGCTCAGATTTATGACTATGAAGATGGTTCAACCCTGTTGCCTGATAATCCTAAGTATTCCAGATATTATAAAGATGCTTCGGGAAAATATAAAATCAAAAACAGTCTGGACGACGGATGCTGGAAAATGTGGCATTCCTGTGTAATCACCTGGGATGGGAAAGTAGTCCCCTGCTGTTTCGATAAGGATGCGCAGCATCAGCTCGGAGCCTTGCAGATAAATACTTTTAAAGAAGTATGGTTCGGAACAAGTTATAATAACTTCAGACAACAATTATTCAGGAGCAGAAGTCAGATCGAAATGTGTAAAAACTGCACAGAAGGAACAAAAGTCTGGGCCTGATGTCCTGAATCAGTTACCGACCAATAGATCTTTGACAATCTCTTCCTTACGATTGACTTGTTTCGCGTACAAAACTTTATCTGTGAATCCAACCAACATCTTTGTGGAATCTTTGAGTTCATAGACGTATATATGAATTCCTCTTCCGATATCCTTTGCTGGCTTTCCAAAGGTTTCCACCATTGAATAATAATCCATATCAGATTTTATCTTCGTTTCAAAATCAGATATGGATAGTTCTTTTTTCTGAGGCTTTGAACAAGCCATGCAAGCAAGCAACAGAGAACCCCGGATGATAGATTTCATATTTTTAAAAAGTTAAATCTAATTTAATTCATAAAGATTCCCAAAAGTTTCAGATACTCAACTGGTTTTAGTCTTTAATTCTTCAAAACTTTTGACAGATAATTAAGATCTTTTGAACCGAAATGTTAAAAAAAAATCATCTTATTCTATTAACAGGTCATATTTACTCAATAAACCTGAAAGTCCGCCTGAGGAAAACTTTGCTTTTTTGAGACTGTTCATTTCAGGATCGATGGTAAAATTGTAGGCAGTGGTAAAATCAGCACCATTGAGGATTGTTTTGTTAAAGACTGCACTATCAAGATTACAATTGTCGAATCGTGCGGAAGTGAGATCTGCTCCGGCTAGTTGAGCACCTTTCATAGAGCAGTTTATAAATTTTGTTTTAGCCATCTTCTTCGCTGCAAAAGATGCATAATCTGCCATACAATTATCAAAGCTAATCGAGAAAAGGAAATCTTTACATTTACTAAAATCAACACCCATCACTTTACATTCTTTAAAATGAACATTTTTGAGACTGGTTCCCTGAAACTTCACCATTGTGAGATTAGTACTTATAAAAGTGCAATCTGTAAAAGTGTTTCCTGAAAGATTGCTATTTAAAAAGTCGCAGCTTATAAAAGTACATTCTTCAAATTCTCTGTTTCTTAATTCTTTTTCGGTGAAAATTATTTTCTCGAAAGTTTTATTCTGATGCAACGTACCTTCCATATATTTAAAACTATTCCACAAAAATAACTTTTCACCATGGAGCTTCCTCCATATTTCTGAAGAATTTTCCCGATGGACCATTATCAGGCAGCTGAGCAAGCCACAGGATGCTGCCTACAGCCTGAGCTGTAGTTTTACTAGCATTAGGTCCTCCCATATCAGTCTTTACCCAGCCTGGGTCTGCACTGTTGACTAAAATATTAGAATGTGAAAGTTCATCGGCAAGCATTCTTGTTATAGCATTTAAGGAAGCCTTTGATATTCTATAGGCAGGATACCCGCCTCCCATAGAGCTAAGCGCTCCCAGACCGCTGGAGATATTTATGATCCTTCCGTATTTATTTTTTTTCATCAAAGGGACTACAGACTGGGCAACCATAAATGCACCAATCACATTCGTTTCAAAAGTTTTACTTACAACGGATAGATCTACTGAAACTGCAGATTCATTTTCATCGGGTAGAATAGCTGCATTATTAAATAATACATCTACCCTTCCATATTCCTTTTCAAGAAATTGAGAAAGCCTTATTCCATCTGTTTTATCAGTAACATCAAGCTTAAAGAAAACCAGCTTCCTTCCGGACTTAAGGAGACTATTCATTGCTTTTAATCCTTTTTCTTCATCCCTTGCTGTAAAGATTACTGTAAATCCCAGATCAGCAAGTCTCGTAGATATTTCCAATCCAATACCTCTGTTGGCTCCTGTTACTACTGCTACTTGTTCCATATCTACTATTTCAACAATAATAAAACTTTAAAGGTTATGATTAAAGCATACAGATACGTTATTATATGAAATTAAAGAACCTGGTAGTCGTCATCACCGGAGCATCAAGTGGAATAGGAAGGGCTACCGCATTAAAACTGGCAAAAAAGGGATCTTATCTTGTACTGGCAGCACGAAGAAAGAAGGCACTGGAAGATCTTGCCTATGAATGTGTAAAACTGGGTGGCAAAGCTATTGCTGTTTCTACCGATGTTTCTGAAGAAGCGGAAATAAAAATATTAATAGATAAAGCTATAACCGAATTTGGGAAAATAGATGTCTGGATCAACAATGCTGCAGTAACTGTATTAGGAAGACTGGAAGATATCCCTTCTGAAGATCTGAAGAAAGTACTGGACACAAACCTGTTAGGATATGCTTATGGAGCCAAACATATTGTGCCACATTTCAAAGATAACAGGCAGGGCATATTAATTAACGTTGGCTCTGTAGCCAGCATAGCTGGTGAGCCTTTTGCCATACCCTATAGCATGACGCAGTTTGGTATCAGAGGTTTAAGTCTGAGTCTTGCAGAAGAACTTTCTGATATAGAAGGAATTCACATCTGCAGCATCATCCCTGATACTACAGACACTCCCATTTATAATCAAGCTGCTAATTACATGGGTAAAAGAATAGTGGCACCGGGTAATCCTCTCAGTCCCCACATAGTAGCAGATCAAATTGTCAAACTTATTGTAAAACCAAAGGCTGAAACCTTCATAGAAAGAAAAAGAAAGTTCTCTAAGTTATTCAGGTTTCTCGGCAGAAAGCGCTTCAATAAAGATTATAGGAAAGCTGTGCTGACCGGACATTTTAGTCTGGAAGATACAAAAGATACAAAGGGAAACCTTTATGAGTCCAATGAAAGATGTGCTACGATCAGCGGCGGATGGGAAATTGACAGACCCTCCCGCAAAATTCCCGGCTCGTTTCTTTTTGGCTCAGTTGTATTCAGTTCAGTAGCATTGCTCTTCACAATATTGATGGGTAAAAAGAAAACAGTACCAAAGCTTCTGGAAAAGATCTGACTTTGTCCAATCTTAACAGCCAGATCAAAAGAACTAAGCAAAAGGTCTGAACAATAAAAATCTTTTTCTAAAGTGAATTATTTATATCAATAAACACAGAGGTGAAAATTTGTTTGATGAAGGAGGGAATCTAAGGTATGATTTTAAAAAAAGAGGCGCATGAATTTTTCCGATCCGTGATGGAATTTGTAACGGAAAACAATCTGCCTATACTTGTGGGAGGAGCTGTCGCTCTGAGAAACTATACGGGGATTATCAGGGAGAAAGATCTTGATTTGTTTTGCAAACCTGGAGATTATATAAAAATTCTGAAATTGCTTTCTTCTCATGGATGGACGGTTGAAATTACCGATGCCAGATGGATAGCCAAAGCTTTAAAGAATAATTATTTTGTAGATTTTATATTTAATACGACTAACAATCTTTGTCCCGTGGACGACAGCTGGTTTGTACACGCTGTACCGGGAGAACTTTATGGTATGAAGGTTAAGTTTGTGGCACCTGAAGAACTGATATGGAGTAAAATTTATATTCAGGACAGAGCTCATTATGATGGTTCTGATGTTAACCACATAATTCTAAAAAAGAGTGAGGATATCGACTGGAAAAGAGTTTTACAAAGGCTAGATCAGCATTGGCAATTGCTTTTAGGGCAATTTTTGAATTTTCAGTTTATATACCCTTCCGAGCGGGACAAGATACCAAGATGGTTGTTTGAGATGTTGCTCGAGAGAGCTAAGGGCCAGTATGAGCTTCCTGCTCCGGTCGAAAAAGTATGCAGAGGACCTCTTGTAGACCACACCCAATATTCCATAGATATTATAGACTGGCATTATAAAATCATTACTGTTAAAAGCATTTAAAAATGGAAGCAGGTAAGACAATTAAAATCGCGGCATTAGGAGATATACATGTGAAGGAGTCCGACAAAGGCAAATGGAATCAATTCTTTAAAGACATCTCAGAGCATGCTGATATAATCGTGCTTTGCGGAGACCTCACCGATACTGGTCAAATACAGGAAGCTGTTTTACTTGGAGAAGAACTTAAAGGTGTACATATCCCCATTGTTGGTGTATTAGGAAATCATGACTATGAACTTGATCATCAGGAAGAGATTAGACATGAACTTATAAAACACAATGTCCATGTTCTTGATGGAGAATCAATAATCATAAAAGGTATTGGGTTTGCAGGAGTAAAAGGTTTTGGAGGAGGGTTTGATAAGCATATGCTACCAATGTGGGGAGAAAAAATGAATAAAAAATATGTTCAGGAATCTGTAGAGGAATCACTTAAACTTGACAAGGCACTGGCCCGTCTGGATGATGATATCAAAAAAGTTGTTATCCTTCATTATTCTCCCATTAAAGCTACTGTTGTCGGAGAACCAGAACAGATCTTCCCCTTCCTTGGGTCTTCCAGACTTGCAGATACTATAAACAGAAGATCAGTAGAAGTTACATTTCATGGACATGCCCATATAGGGAGCCTTCAGGGAGAAACTTCAAGAGGAGTAAAAGTATTTAATGTTTCAAAACCCCTGCTTGAAAAATCAGGTTACAAGCAAGGGTATTTTCTATACGAAATCTCCGTTTGAGTTACTGGGTTATCTCCCAGGTAATCGTTACCTTCTCTGACAGAGAAATGTCTTTTGCGTCAAAACCTCCGAAATCGCCTTCTGCAGACATTTTTGCCATACGGGCATTCGCCATTGCAAAAGGTACTACTTCAGATAAGCCATAGTTAATCTCATTTATCTGTTTAAGCTTTACTCCACCAGCAGCTGCTAGCACAGTGGCTTCATCCGTTGCAACTTTCACAGCTCTCTTTAACAATTCTGCTTTCAGCACTTTATTTTTCGCATCGGAAAGTGTGAATCCAAAATTATAAGTGACATCAACTCCTTTTGAAATGGATTTTACAACAGCAACTATCTTAGATTGCTCATTCGGAAACTCCAGGGTATATGAATGATTTGCAATAAAACCACTATCTATAGATCTTCCATTTTGATATTCATAATTTTTATTAACTGTATATGAAGTTGTTTTCAGGTCTTCCTTTTTAAACCCTGCAGCAATTATTTGTTTTTCAAGGGCTGCAGCCTTTTTATTAAGCTCTTCTATGGCTTTGTTGAAATCCATATTTTTGGCAGAAATATCAAGATTCAAAACAACCAGATCCGGAGCTGCTTTAATCTCGCCCCTACCTACTGCTGTTAATGTACGGGATTTGGTCTCCTGACCAAAAGTAGTTTGTATGGACATAGCTAAAGTCAGGATAAAAAGATAAACGATTTTCATTGGGTCTAAATTAGTTTAATGGTATATCAAATTTCACAAACAGGATTATATAAAAAAAGCAATTTGAAAATTAAAATTGAATAGTTTGTTTTAAATGATTCAAAAGTGTGCAACTGAACTATTATAAACTGAAGCAAACAGAAAGTTCCTGTTAAATCTTCTTTTATACTGAAACAGCTATTAACAATAAACAAGCCAAGTAAATCTTCCTGATTTCAATCTACTTTAACTTGAGCTAAAAAATCTTTAAATCTTTTTTTATAAATTTATTAGATAAACTCCGGTTTTCGGATCTTTTACCCTTTTTAAAACTCTATCTGATTCAGACAAAACAAGTTCCAGAGTGGGCCGGATATATCCTTTAAAAAGATGTCCACCTACTGCAGAACCATCTCTTCTTCCACAAACTACATGAGCGTGAACCTTGGGTTTATCTCCTGTACAAGCTATATCACCATTTAATGATAAAATCTCAACTTGTTCATTGAAAGGATTCTCAAGGTATTCCTTTCTTTCCCAGTCAAAATAAGCAACAACAACATTTTTAAAGGCACCTATGCCTTCAAAATATGCAGCAGTGATTTTATTATCTTCTGCAAATTTTTCAAGAGTCGACATGAACTCTTCTCCTTCTTCAAAAATGAGTAAGTAACGCCTTTCGGCTTCTTCATTCAGTATCTTGCTTTTCATATATTACTCATTTACAGAACAACAACTATATCAAATAAAAAAATAAGTCCACCCGGACTTATTCTATTTTCTGGTACTACAAGCTTTTGATTTTTTCCACATATGATGAGTCATACCACGATGTTCGTGACTCAAAACACTTCCCCAGTTGTTCATATCCATATATTCACGGCAAATAGGACATCTTACTAGTTTAGGTTCCTCGGTCTTTTTTGCTTTTGTTCTCGGCACTGTTGTAACGACCATAACCTTTCCTCCTCCCTTTATATAAAAACATAGAAAAAACCAGGAAATGTTCCCTTCGTATGGGTAAAAAAACGAGGGCTGACATTGCTATCATCCCTCGTCCTTTAAACTTATAAACTACATACTCAAATAATGACTGTTTCCATTTGAAGCTTAGAAATTCTTTTAGCTTCTTTTACCATTTGATTAGCGTATCCCCATTCATTGTCATACCAAGCCATAACCTTAACAAGATCGCCATCGATTACTTGTGTCAGGGAAAGGTCAATTACAGCAGCTCTTGGGTCCATGATAATATCTGAAGACACAATTGGTTCAATATTTACACCAACCACTCCCATATATTTTTCTGAACCTGCTTCATCTCCGAATATTTTATTTATTTCTTCAATAGATGTATTCCGATTCATGATCATTGTAATGTCTGCAACAGATCCGGCAGGAATAGGACCTCTGATGGCAAGTCCATCAAATTTGCCTGCAAATTCAGGAAGCACTTTTCCCGCTACTTTTGCCGCTCCAGTTGTGGTTGGGATCAGGTTATTCGCAGCTGACCTGCCTCTTCTTTGGTCTTTGGAAGGTCCATCAACTAAAGATTGTGATGAAGTATAAGCATGTATAGTATTCAATACTGCTTTTTTAACTCCTATTCTTCTATTTAGAATTTCTATTACAGGAGTTATACAATTTGTTGTGCAACTTGCAGTGGATATAATATTATCATTTTCTTCAGGTTGGTTTACCCCATGAACAATGGTTTGCACATCATCTGTCTTTGCAGGAGCAGAAAGGATTACCTGCTTGGCACCTGCATTTAAATGCAACTGAAGTTCTTCGCGTTTTCTGAATATTCCACTACATTCAAATACAACATCAACTCCTATATCTCTCCAAGGAAGATGTTGAGGCTCTCGTATACTAGTGACACGGATGGTCTTTCCATTCACATAAAGATTGTGATCATCATAATTGACTTTAGATGGCATTTTACCATAAACTGTGTCAAAATTCAGAAGATAAGCCAATTGATAAGGAGGGATGATATCATTTACAGCTACCAGTTCCATTTCCTTATTTTCAATAAGGATTTTAAAAGTGGCTCTTCCGATGCGGCCTAATCCGTTGATTGCAACTCTTGTCATAAAGTGTTTTCTTTTAAGTATGTTAATGGGTTATAATTATTACTAATTCAAAAGAACATGCAATGCAAGAGCTTTATGCAAACAGGAAAAATCTACAAATAGTCATGTCTTTGCGATTACAATTCAATGAGAAATAATCTTTTAACTTAAAAAATGTTTGAAAAAGAAAAATATTTTTATTGTGTAAACGTTTACTTAAAATACCAATGTTGCATTGATCTTATTAAAGATGGAAAAGTTCCTTAGGAAATATTGGATTATTTTTTGATTAAAACCTCAAAGATAAAATATAACAGGAAGAGGGTTACAAGAAATGCAATGATCCTGGCAAGGAAATAAAATAAAGGGGAACGTTCTCTGTTATTCATATCATAATATATTAATATTGTCTCTCCTTAAGTAAATCTCTTATTTGTGTTAAAAGCACTTCTTCATTGGATGGCTTAGCTGCAGCTTTTTCTTCTTCCTTCTTCTTGTATAACATATTTACCAATTTCACCATAAGAAATACAGCAGTGGCAATGATTAAAAACGTTAACACGTTCTGAAGAAAATTCCCATAGTTAAAGGTTACCGGATTATTGGTTTCACCACCTATGATCAGTTTCAGATCTTTAAAATTTACCCCCTTAATCAATAAACCTATAGGAGGCATTATGACATCATCAACGAGGGATTTGACCACACTTCCAAATGCAGCACCAATAATTACACCAACAGCTAAATCAATTACATTTCCTCTTAATATAAATTCTTTGAATTCTTTAAACATATATTACAATACATAAGTCTGTATAATATGAATTGAATTAAAAGGAAATTGTTTGTGCTTATAAAACTTTAAGTACTTATCTTTTTTATGATCGGATTAAAGTCATTCAATGTTAGCATCACAATGTCTCCTATATTTAACAATTTATGGATAGCGTCATCAATTTTTACTTTAATCAGCATATTGCCGCCAATTACATTAGCATAATATTCTTCATTTTCATAAAAAATTTTAACTACCTGTCCGGTCATTCTAAATTGGTCTGTTTTACCTTCGTTGGAAAAAAATAAGTCAGTACTACCTTGCCTAAGAATCTTTCCATTTCCTATTTCAATGACGTAATCACTTAACCGAAGGACTTCTGTAAGGTCATGGCTGACAAGTATAGTAGTAAGGTTATATGTCTTATGAATTTTAAGAATTTCCTGTTGAAGTCTTATCCTTGTATCCTGGTCAATGGCAGAAAATGGTTCATCCAGAATCAACAATTTAGGTTTTCGCACCAAAGCTCTTGCAATAGCCAATCGTTGTTTCTGCCCACCGGAAAGGGCATCAGGCCTGCATGTGGCAAGAGCTGTCAGGCCTGTTAATGAGAGTAGTTCCTGAATCTGCTTTTCATCTTTTTCACTTTGCACACATTTAAGATTTTCAAGAACAGACATGTTTGGGAATAATGCAAAATCCTGAAAGACAAAGCCAATAGATCTCTCCTGTGGTATCTTGTTTGTAAGGGTGTTGCTATCAAACCAGATATCTTTACCTGAATGAATATACCCTTTACCTGGTTTTACAAGTCCTGCAAGCATTCTTAGAATAGTAGTTTTACCAGCACCTGATTTACCAACTATAGAAGTAAAAGATCCCTGCTTCACTGAAATATCAACATCCAGGATCATCTTACCTTCAGAAGAATGCAGCTCTTTAACAACTTGTATCTTATACATCAAATAATTTTTCCTTTGTATTTTTTATTGACCAGAAACAACAAAAAGAGAATGGTAAAAGAAGCCAGAACTAATACCTTGGCATAGAAATCGGCAACATCATATTGCATACTGTCTACTTCTTCATAAATAGCAATGGAGGCAACCCGTGTAACTCCCGGGATGCTTCCTCCTATCATCAGCACTACTCCAAACTCTCCAATGGTATGAGCAAAGCTCAACACTATACCGGAAAGCAATGAAGGCCTTATGTTTGGCAGCAATATTCTTATGAAGGTATTTAATGGTGAAATCCCCAGCGTATAAGCTGCTTCTTTCAATGAATCTGGCAGACTCTGAAACCCAGATTGTACAGGATGAACCATAAATGGCAGACTATAAATAACAGATGCAATTACCAGTCCTTCAAATGAAAACACGAGACTCAAATCAAAATGTTCTTTCAGGAATTTTCCTAAAACAGAATTGGGGCTGAATGCCAGCAACAGATAAAAACCTAATACAGATGGGGGTAAGACAAGAGGAAGACTAATCAGACTTTCCCAAAGAGGTTTCAGACTACTCTTGCTTTTGGAAAGTAAATAGGCAATGGGAACACCTATCACAAATAAGAGAAGTGTTGTAATGAGGGATAACTTTAATGAAAGCAGTAAGGGCTGCCAGTTGTAATCCATGGATTGCAATTTCTTTTCAAAATAAGCAATTTAACTTCTAAGTAAAAACCCTATATAGCAAATTCAACAAATTCAGCACCAACATTCTATCCATGAGTAATCTATAAATCAAGACATAACAGATTATATAAACGAAAAAGCAGCGAAAGTATCAGAATATATGACTTTTCCTTTTTACAAATCTGAAAAAATGACTTTATTCAGATTTGAAAACCATTTAAATGAATTTCAGTACCAAAGAATTATTTACAGTAATCAATTATACTCTTAAATGGATTCTGATTGCTTCAATTATCGGAGTATTTTCAGGAAGCGCTTCTGCCCTTTTCTTAGTAAGTCTTGACGCGGCAACGATTTGGCGAGAAAACCACTTATGGATCATTGCATTGCTTCCTTTAGGAGGTTTATTGATTGGCCTTATGTATCATTACTTTGGAAAAGAGGTAGAAAAAGGCAGTAATCTTCTGATCGATGAAATTCATAATCCTACGAAAGTCATTCATTTTAAAATGGCTCCTCTTATACTCATCGGGACTGTAGCAACTCATCTTTTTGGCGGATCGGCAGGACGTGAAGGCACAGCGGTCCAAATGGGAGGCTCTATCGGGGATCAGCTAAATCATATTTTCAAGTTTAAACGAGAAGACAGAATCCTGATCCTTATCTGCGGTATCAGCGCCGGATTTGCTTCCGTATTTGGTACTCCCCTTGCAGGAGCCGTCTTCGGGCTAGAAGTGTACTTCATTGGCAAACTCAGTTATAAGGCTATTTTCCCTTCCTTTATGGCTGCTATTGCCGGTGACTATGTATGTGATCTCTGGAATATTCAACATACTCATTATGCAGTTATGTCGTTCCCGGAAATTGACGGAATGGTAGTTCTCTATTGTATACTGGCTGGTATAGCATTTGGACTTACAGGTAAATTCTTTGCTCATTTCACACATTTGATAAGCACCTTTTACAAAGGCAAAATTAAATATCCTCCATTGAGGCCTGCTATAGGAGGCTGTGTTGTTGCCTTTGGAGTCTGGATATTGGGAACTACAGATTACATAGGACTGGGAATTCCTGTAATTGAAGCATCATTTCATCAGCAACTTCCTGTTTACGCTTTTGCACTGAAGATATTATTTACATCACTTACATTGGGAGCAGCATTTAAAGGAGGAGAAGTTACCCCTTTGTTCTTTATAGGAGCAACTCTTGGTAACGCACTCGCTTTAATAATACCCCTTCCTATATCCTTACTTGCGGGGATGGGATTTGCAGCAGTATTTGCCGGAGCAGCCAACACCCCTCTGGCTACCACATTGATGGCTATAGAATTATTCGGAGCTGAAATCGGAATATTTGCTGCTATTGCCTGTGTAACCTCATATCTCTTTTCAGGACATTTCGGAATATACAGTTCTCAGATCACCGGAACTTCGAAACCCACAGCAACAGATAAAATAACAGAAAATAAAGATCAGTAAATCATTAAAAAGTAATAATAACTATATCTCTCCAATCATGTTTTATATATCAAAAAAATCTCCATTCAACAATGGCTAAATCAGAACTACAGAAAATGCTTGATGGTGAGCTCTATAATGCAGCTGACCAGGAACTAACAGAGATGAGATACAGAGCTCGAAGAATACTAACAAGATACAATACTATTCCCTGGGAAAACATAGAGGAAAGAACAACTGCAATAAAAGAGCTGTTCGGAGGGACAGGCAAACAGATCGATGTTCAAATGCCATTCTATTGTGACTATGGAAGCAACATTTATGCTGGTGAAAATCTATACATGAACTTCAATTGTATCATTCTTGATTGTGCCAAAATAACCATTGGTGACAATGTCATGATGGGACCTAATGTACAGATTTATGCTGCATACCATCCACTATTAGCTTCAGAGCGTATAAAAGGTCCGGAGCTTGCAGCTCCAATAACCATTGGTAATAATGTATGGATAGGTGGTGGAGCAATTATTTGTCAGGGAGTAACAATTGGAGATAATACAACCATCGGTGCAGGTAGTGTGGTAACTAAAAGTATTCCTGCTAATGTCTTTGCTGGAGGAGTACCTTGTAAAGTGATTAAGGAATGCTGATTTAAGCGGAAAGCTTAAAGCAGAAAGTTGAAAGGATAAAGTTTAAAGTATAAAGAACATAAGGGAAGACGATTCCCCTGTTCCTGAATGAAAAAGGTACGACTAAATTAGCTATTTAAAGAGTCCTCTTTGAAACGCACTTTTATTATAATTAGCAAAAATTGGCTTAACGCAAGATCTTTCACTTGTCATCTTTCAACTTTCAGCTTTTCGCCTTCCGCTTTCAGCTTTATTCTTTTTCCGACAATCCCTTAAACAATTCCCTCTCTAATGCATTTTATAAAGAGCTACAGAATCTTTTAAAATGATTTTAAGGTTTATCATATTCTTTTTTATCTTTTTGCCATGTACATTGAAGGGTCAATGGAGCATCGTTCCTTCGCTCACTGTGGGTTTTCCAGTGGGTGAATTTAGCAGAAACAATAATAATATTGGAGTTGGCCTAGACCTAAGCCTCTTAAGAGAACTTAGAGAAAGACCTATCAGTGTGGGAGTCCAGGTTGCTTATTTAACATTCGGAAGGCAACAATCAAACCAGAACATTGAAACCGTTTTTGGTAACGCTGTCAATGCGAATCTTACCATTAATCACAATATTGCATACTTTCATGGAATGGTAAGATTTAAACCATCTTGGGCAAGCAGAGTAATTCCTTTTGCAGATGTTGTAACAGGAGCTAAATCCTTTCTTACATTTGCCAGTGTTAGTGATAGCCAGGGTTCAGATTCTCTTAATGTCAATTCATCCTTTAACAGCTCATGGGCTTTTGACCTTGGTGCAGCGGGCGGGATTGAAGTAAAAATGAATGACAACCTATATTTTAATTTAAAAGGTACTTTTCTTTCTGGCACATCCATAGATTTCATCAACCCAATATCTGCCAGAGTTAATGAGTCCAATGATCTTCTTTTTGAGAGGAAAAAGATAAACGGTAATCTACTTATGTTTCATGCAGGCCTGAGGATTTTTTTCTAATTTATTGTCGGATGCATAACATTTCCAAAGTAATTGAGTTTGAAGGAAAAATTAAATAAATTACATCTTCCTAATTTCCTCCCTTATGATCCAGTCTATTGAAAAACTTCAGGAAGATATATTTAATGAAATGGATTTTAGAATCCGGTACTCTGGCTTTGCAACTGAAGATGTACTTAATGTTCTGGAAAAGACTTTTTATGGGACCCATGGACTTAGCTATCGCCACAGGAATGTAAGAGAAAGGGCAGGAAAAACACTCCATCCTCACTTCTTTACTCTTTACAAAGGCGATACCCCTATAGGCACCTTCTGCTTATCAGAAAGGACTATAATCAACAAAGGCTATCCGGAAAAAGCCTTTTACGGTAGATATCTTTCCATATTGCCCGGATATGGCGGAAAAGGACTAGGTACATTATTAAAAGAAAAAGCTTACAATTATATCCGTAAGTCAGAACCAAGGTCCTTAATGATTTATTCTTATATTGAAGAAGCCAATAAACATTCTTTAAACCTCTCCAGAAAACAAGGGAACAAACGAGCCGGATGTTACGAGGTTCTTAGCTTTAGCAGGTTTAACCCTAAAATTCATTCAGGATTTTCAAGACTTGAAAAAGAAAGAATTGATGAATTAAAAAAACTATTTAAAGTGTATTATAACGATTATCAAATGGTAATACTGGACTATATCGGCCAGGACAACAACTATTTCGTAATCAGAAAAAAGGGTGAAATAATCGCGGGAGTACAGGCTGTTCCTGCTCATTGGCAATTTAAATCAATGCCAGGACTCTCCGGCTTTGTTGCCCAAAACATACTTCCTATCATTCCAAAGCTTTCAAAGGTTTTTAATGCAAAGAATTACCATTTCATTGCATTTGATTCTGTATATGTTAAAGAAGGCTTTGAAAATCTTCTCCCTTTCCTTTTTGAGTCTGTTCTGGCTGCATTTAACTGCCACTCTGGCCTATATTACGGAGATCCTTATTCACCTCTTACTAAATCCTTTAAATCAAGTGACAGGGGATTTCTGAGTAAAATAGAATCAGAAATTCGCCCCATGATAATGACATCTTCTCATAACAGTCCTTCGCACTGGCAACCAATGGATAAAGGTCCTTTTTATGTTTCTGCTTCCGATCAGGTTTGATATCCATAAAATCTTATTTAACTGATTAAAGATTTTATTAAATTTGGACACAAATTATACTTTAACAAGAAAAATCATGAAAGTAAAACACCATACTATTATCTTTTTCTGTCTTGTTATTTTGAGTTCATGCGAGTGGACAACAAGTAGAAGAGAGGGAAGATATGATCCATATCCTGTAGTGCAAAGTGAATCCAACTATTTCCTGAACGATAGCAGTATATATGTTTTCGATTATGCTCCAGGGACCGTTGGAGGTTGGGATACGAACCATTATCCTGATGGCTCAATTAAAAGTGAAGGAAACTACAATAACGGACAACCTTCCGGATATTGGAAATTTTATTATGACAGCGGGGTAATGGAAAAAGAAGGGAATATCAATAACAACCAGTTTTCAGGACACTGGAAGTTCTTCTATCCAAATGGAAAAATGAGAGCAGAAGGTAACTTTAACAACGGATATCAGGACGGACGGTGGAAGTTCTATTATCCTAATGGCATCTTGGAATCTGAAGGAGATTTTCGCTTCAATCGGAAAACAAGTAGTTGGAAATATTACTATGACAATGGTCGTTTATATGCGATGATACGTCATTAATAGATAAAAAAGCCCCCCCGACTTTGTCGGGGGGGCTTTTTATTTATTTTTTCTTGTGATAATACCTTTCCAATAACTTCTTTTCCAGCTCCTGCTGATCCTGTTCGTATATAGTCTGGTTTCCATTTTTCACCTTTATCTTATTCTTTCAACACTCAAAACGAAGCACAGCATAAAAACCTCACCGACGCATTTGAACTCAGGCTCTTTAGCTCATATATCGTCAAAGTTTCTAATGCAAAAGATTATTATCTCGCAGACATATACTCTGACCAGAAAAAAGGAATTATGGCATCACAGTGGCCTGCTAATGAGCTTATGGAATACGAACATCATCTTTGGGAATATTAGTTGAGTTATAAGTTTTAAGTTTTAAGAAAAAAGCGGAAAGCCCAAAGCTGAAAGTAACAATTGCCAATCCCGCAATAGGTTTACATGGCTTTGGATGATGATTATTAAGTTGTAAACTTTTAAGACATAAAAAAAAAAAAACCGAACTTGTTTAAGGTTCGGGTGTTCTTTATAAAAAGCATTACAAGATCGATTCTCTAATTAACTAGAAATTTGCCAGAGGTGAACTCTTCACCACTGTCTGAACTGAAATTATAAATATAAGTGCCGCTTTTTAATTCAATACCATATTGAGTTTCCAACGCATCATTTCTAAGATAAATCCTCTTCACATCCTGCCCTTCTGTATTAAATATAATAAGGGTCCCGGAGGCGTTGCTTTCCTTTCTAATTGTTAACTGATCCTTTACCGGTATAGGATACAAACCTAAGTTTAAATTACCTTTTGCCCTTTTAAAATTAACACCAAGCGGAACAGGCACTCCAATATATAACTGAATTGTAAAATCATTACTTATATTATCAAAAAAGCCTCCCGTTTCTCCTCTGAAAATAAGATTATATGGTGTTGATCTCTTATATTTTTCTTCTACATTCATTGTCACAGTTGCTTTATACATGGGACTTTGAACTGCTGTTGAAGAGTTTCTCGCCTTTGAAGTAACCTGTTCGATGGTTATATTAAACACACCATCTTCATTCTGCAACTCTCCAAAATATTTGAGATTAGCAACACTGTTTGCAGTATCATGAAACAATACTTCCATTGAAAAAACATCACCTGGATCCAAAGACACACTATTTCCAGGAGTTATTTCATGAGATGTTGTTACTTCAAATACTTGTCCGGATAGTTGTTCTGCGTTTACGGCCACCTGGAAGTCTCTGATTACATAACCTACTTTGGCACCATTCTTCCAAAACTCCACCATTGCAGCAAAATTATACAATCCTTCTAGTGAAGGCTTATCCCAGGTAATCTGTCCGGAATAAGGGTCTATTTTAAATCCATCAGGAATAAAATAGTCAGAAACATCCAAACCTGCAGCCTGCTTGCATGCGGCAAGCTTATAACTGATGCTGTCACCTTCCTGAGAATATGCAGTCAGGTTATTGGTAAAAGTTGTACCTTTTTCTGCGTCAAAGATAGGAGCAGATAAAAACGAGGGACTTGAATATATAATATTAACCCCAGAATTTACGAATACTTGTGATTCTATATAAAAAGGGGTATTAATTGAATTAGTCATATTCTTCACCCCTCCCGTTCTGTTAGATTCCGCGTATCCAATTTGATAAGAGCCAGTACCTGAGAATGTATGTTCTCCTACATATATATTTTCATAGGTATCATAGTAAATGAGCCCCTTTGAATTTCTTGGGAGTTCACTCGATGTTCCATCACCCCACTTTATAATTGCAGTAGGATCGTCGACACCAGCATCTACAGCAGCCCTATTACTATAAATAATAAGACGAACAGATACCTTAGCTCCGTTCACACTATATAGTAATTGCCCCCCTCTAATATGTGTTGCCAAAGACTCAATTGTTGCCAGATTTAGCAAGACTATAACGATCAATAAAAATTGCTTCATAGCTATTTAGTGTTATTATCAATGCGTAATAGAATTCCATACTTCTACAGCCCAATCTTTTTCATCCATACTTGCAAAGCAGATTGTTGTAAAAATGAATGAACCTTCTTCCACTTTTACTGCTTGTAGCAGCCAATACTCGGCTTCTTCCTCTGCATTCATATAGTAGTAAACATATCCATGGCCTTTTATTTTGCCATCATCATAAAGTATCTTTTCAGCACTTGGATAGTCCTCTTCACTAAGCAGTGAATCCAGCATTTCATCAGGAGCAGTCTCTGAGTCAAATGAATATACCGTATTTCTCACTGTTTTATCTCCAAACCAGAACACTTCTGTTTCTTCATCAAGACCGGAGTAGAAAAATCCTGGCACAGTTATTTTCCATTCACCTGCGATATCATAGGTTACTGCATTCTTTCTGAACCCAAGAGGGCTTTCAGGAATTTCGACATCTTCTTCACCTTCCAGATAAGCTTTGATATATTCCCAATCTTTTTCTGGCACAATTACATCAGGATTCAGCTTTTTTGCTTCTTCAAAGCATTTATCAATGATTTCATAAAGCATCATCTCATCATCATCCAGCGGAGCATGCCAGCCACAGTCAGCATTGAGAAGGGCTACACCCGTTCTGACAAGGAACCGTGCATCCGGCTCTTTATCCCACCAGATAAAAAACTGCTTTCCGTATTTTTCTAATTCGGTAAGATCTTTATTCTGTAATTCTTCAAACCAGTTTCTCGTCCAGAAGCCCAAAGAAGAAGCTACAAAGAAATCTTTATGGGCAACTCTTGGTGTATTTGCCGGCAGAGAAACAAGATATCCTTTCTGATCATCTTTCAGAAATATGGTTGACAGCATTTGAAGCCATTCAGCCATACATTCCTGCAACGCATGAAAATCTTTATGTTCCTGATAACCTGTCTCATCTCCAAAGCTTTCATCATCAGTTGTTTCATTCCACACCCAGTCAATTGATAAGTCCTTACCAGCCTTTTCAAAAAACTCTATGAGGTATGCATGATAACCAGGTCCTACACTATTGGTTTTTGCGGAGCAGAAAAGGGTTTCGTCTTCCACAAACAAGCTAACAGGCTCTTCACAAGGATGAAAGCTCAGATAAAGTGTATCTTCTTCCAGATCAATTTCAAGAAAAGTTGCAAAAATTCCCTTACTCTCAGCTTCTGTGTAATCAGCAATTAATTGAAGAATTGATTCTGAATCGGTTGTTCCATTTACCTTCCCTTTAATCGAAAATCCTAACCCCATAAAACAAAATAAATTTTAATAATTATAAATTGGTATACGTCTTTTTCTTTTTAAACCTTTAAAAATGGTAAAAAAAAACTGTTCATTAAAAGACTATTCGAAGATTTTATTCACACATTTAAAGATTTAAAAATCATGCGGAAAGGTTACAGTATTTTTATCGTGGAGGAAAGTATATGTTTTTTAAATTATGGTATAAACATAAAGAGCTGACTATAAATAGCCAGCTCCTTATAAAACTGATAAAAACCAACAGCTTATTTATGGTATAAATGGCTTATCAAATGTAATTGTTGGATAATCCAGTACTACTACTGCATGAGACCCCACTGCTTTAGTAAGCAGCGTAAAATCTACATGGATGATCTTGCCTGGATCTTTTATATTTGGACCATTTCCACCGAAAGACGGATTTGTAGATCGTGCAAAAGAGCTGTACTTCACGCTGATCAATTTCCAACCTTTAAAATTTAACGGAATTGCATGTTCGTAAGAGTCATCAGTCTTGTCGTCATAACCATCTGGAGTTCCGTTAGCATTTTGGGTATAGGTATCATGCTTTAATCCAATTTTTAGTTCTGAATTGCTATTTCCATCTCCATAAACATAAACATTTACATAAAAATCT
The DNA here is from genome assembly GCA_023428135.1 of Bacteroidota bacterium. Taxonomy (GTDB): domain Bacteria; phylum Bacteroidota; class Bacteroidia; order Cytophagales; family Cytophagaceae; genus Sporocytophaga. Next base: position 530,122 of record JAEYZG010000062.1, read on the forward strand.
GAATGAGCAGAAGTCAAAAAGTTTGTGGGAAGTTTGCGTCTTACCGCTCCGATATAATAATCATTACTAACATCCTTTCCTTCCAGTTTGAAAGCATACTTTCCTTCCAATTTTGGAGCTGTAACTAGCCCTCCGAAAATTGAATCCGATTTATCGAAATAAGGACTATACCACCATTCAGAACTATTTTTTACCCATCCTTCAAAACCGCTTCCCATCTCTTTTCCACCTGGATAAACTCTTGCACTGGTGATTTTAAAATTCAGCTTATAAGAATCATTAAACCCAAGTATAGAAAGGGTTGCTTCCACTTCCTCTCCTGATTGAAAGAACATAAGATCATCATGTGTACCTAACCATAATGAATTACTTTCATCCACTCTGTCGCTTAGGCCAGTAATGGTTTTTACTGCTTGTGAAGTCAGTCCTTTCAACTCAATTGTCCAAGTGACACTTTCATTAAATTGTGCTTTGAAAAATTGCTGATCGCCGGTTGCAAAATTTACGTTACTCAGATTAAGCGAAAAATTTGAAACCAGATTAAACCCAGAACTTGCCGCTTTATATTCAGGACCAATAAAATCCTTTTTTTCCTCCTTTTGACAAGCACTGAAAAATAATAGTAATGGAATTACATAATAAAAAATCTTTTTCATATAAGAGTAGTTTTTGTTTACCCTTAATATAAAAAAATATAACTAAAAATAAAAATAATACCAAAAAATACTAAAAAAGCATATCTTTATCCATTCTCTTTTTGTCCTTTTTAGCCTCTTCTAACCCACGTTCGCTTTTAGGGATTTCAATAACGCTGCCTGATTTTTCATCGGCTTTCATTCTCTTCTTTTCAAACTTCACGTTTTCCTTGGCATGTTGCTTATCAAGATTCTTCTCCGTTTTAGACTTTCTCTTCAAAGCCTTCTGCTCGCTTTTAACACGATCAGCCGTATCATTTCCTGAACCATTACTATTGCATCCCGAGGAAAATGCTCCTAAAGTAACTATCAAATAAGTGAATATTCTTTTCATACATATCCCCATTTTAAATTCAACAGCTGATAAATTAAAAGGTTTATTTACTCCCCTTGTATTCCCTTAAATTATTACTTCCTAAAAGAGGAAATATTAAGGCGAAAGTTCTTTTCCATCAGAAAGTTTTTAGTATAAGTCCTATTTAACAATAAAAGCTCTTTGTTTTGAAAACAAAGAGCTTTTTTAATATCTCAGAATATTTGATAGTTACTGAGCATCGTATATGACTACTTTCTCAAAATACTGTCTGAACTCATCCAGGAATGCCTTATGCACTGGATGTACCTGATAAACATCATGACCCGCAAGGTCTTCAAATACTATCACTAGTGAAAATGTATAAGTGGTATCCACAACAGGTCTGCTGATAGGAGCTGGTGTTCCTACATACATAGACTTTACAGTTTCCACTTTAATAAGAGAATCGAGACCGGCACGAAATGCCTTTTTCTGATCTTCAGTAGTATCGGCTTTCAGCCAGAATAAAACGTGATGGGTAAGCATTGAATGAAAATTTTAATGAACAAGACAAATATAAAATGAAGGATTGAATTCAGGGTTATGTTCTTTTAAAAGAAATTGGAAAAAATCCAGCAAACTCATCTTGCAAATTAAGTCACAATAGCATTTAAGCAATTATCATCCTTTTTGAAACTGCTGTAAATAAAGGAAAATGGATTGCAAGACCGCTAATCCCATTTAACTATTTTTCATACCTTCGTTCACCAATGAACCTATCACCATAAAACCCAGCCACTACGCGAATGTCATTGATTATATTCGCATTGAATTCATGAAGCTGTTCAGAAGGTACCCAAAGTTCTTCATAAATCTTACCACCTACATTTTCCACTTTGAAAGTAAGAAAATATTCTTCCGGAATTTCAAACTCTGTAACAAAACCAGCATATCCGGATGCCTCATCCTCTGTGTTCCATTCTTTTGCTATCTGGGCTGCATACTCAAAATTCAACACAGGATAAAAAATGGGTTGCCATGAAAAACGAGGAGGATAGGCTTTCATCCCGGTTTCTTTTATAAGTTCCAGCTCTTTAACTCCTACTGGCCTGAACAACTTCTTTAATTTCATAAAAATAAAATATTGATGTAACTTATTTAAATGGGAACTTCAATCCCATCTCTCTTAATTTTAACATAGCTTCCGCATTGCCTCTTGCATCATCAACAGGATTATGCGTATGTTCTGTCTTTCGAAATCTCTTCCATTCCGAACCTTTCATGATATCTCCTACCATACCTGAATACAGATCTCCGATGCGTCTTCCGCTGAATCCAAAAGGATTTCTACCAAGATAATAATGGAAATAATAATTAATCCATTGCCAGTCAAAGGCAAGGTTGTCTGAAAGAAACACAGGCCTGCCTTTAACATTGTCTTTCAGCCAAAATTCAAAATCTGACATCACTGTATGCGGTTCATCAAAGGAGGAATGTTCCTCCCTTGAAAAACCACTAACTGCAAGTGCTTCAGATATCCATGTCTCAGAGACAGGTTTCACTTTTCCATAAAATGTCTTTGACAACGAAGGTTCTAACACAACAGCTCCGAAGCTCACCATACTGTATTTTCCTGGAATCGGTCCATCAGCCTCTACATCTACTATAACTAAACTCATAATTATTCTTTTTAAACATTTACAATCTCGGATCTATGGCTTCGCTTTCCAAAGCCAATACTCCGAATACACATTCATATATTTTTCTTAAAGGTTCTTTTCTCACAAACCTTTCTAATCCCTCGGCCCCCAAAGCAAACTCACGCAAAGCGAGCGCTCTCTTTCCACTGACACTGCGTTCTTTCAGCCTTGTTAAATTTTCAGGAACAGAATAGGTAGGACCATAGATAATCCTTAAATACTCCTTTCCTCTACATTTAATAGCCGGCTGTAAAATACCCTTTTCCCCCTTGCTGATAAAGTTTAATGGTTTTATTACCATTCCTTCTCCACCGGATTCGGTCAGATCGTTCCACCAGTTTGTGACTTCATTTTTTGCCTCTTCATTCTTTAAATCAACAACTTTATAAGGCGTAACAATTAACAATCCCGTATCAACCTCACAAATGGATCTGATATTTTCCATGTGCCAGATATGATCTTTGTCAGTGTGCACAGCACCTTCTGTTGCAAGGATGTGGAATGGCGCCAATTGATAATCATCCAGTGAATTGACAGTCCAGCAATACTGCCTGTATGAATCTATAAACTTTCCGGACATCTCATTCTTAGAAACAAATTCTGCCAATAAGCTATCCGATGCTATACCTCTGTCTTGGGCCATCTGAAGCGCCTCTGTAACAAATGGCAATGCAGCAGCAGAAGCAGCCCCTACAGCAGCATATTGATCCTTAAGCAATGCCTGAGCCTTTGCTGACCAAGGCATTAATTCACAGTCAAGACAAACCCACTCTGTTTTGAACTTATCCCAAAAGCCGGACAAGGTTAAAGCTCTATTGATCCTGCTCAGAAAGTCTTTTCCCAGTTGGTCATCGTGAAAGAACGCTCTGCCCGTTCTGGTATAAAAAACCCCAATACCTTCATTTTCCACTCCAAAGGTTTTGAGTGCTGCATTTTCATCTTTACAGACAATAACAACAGCTCTTGAGCCCATATGCTTTTCTTCACACACAACAGTCTCCACACCTTGGGTCGCATAATACTTTAATGCTTCTTCCGGATGCTCCAAATATCCTGCCCTTGTACTTGTTTCAGAAGGGGACATTGTCGGAGGTAAATAGATCAGCCACTTAGGGTTAATAGCGAACCTGCTCATCACCTCCAGAGCTGTAATGCTGTTATCTTCCCTTATAGTTATATTACCTAACAAACGAGTTTCTACAATATGTTTACCACGTACATCATCGATGTCTAACAGATCATCATGTTCCTGCTGAAATGAAAGTCCCGTTAAGGGGTTATAATCGAGCGGCCTTGATGGTTCAAAATATGTTGCCTCAGCTTTCACTGATACGAGTTTCTTTTCTGGATAACGCAGCGCCGTGAGTTTTCCTCCGAATACACAACCTGTATCTATACATATCGTTTTATTCAGCCATTGAGGATTTGGGATAGGCGTGTGTCCATATACCACCATTGCTTTTCCCTTATAATCGGAAGCCCAGTTATACCTGACAGGAAGTCCGAATTCATCCGTCTCACCAGTGGTTTCACCATACATACAAAACGTGCGAACAGCACCGGAACCTCTTCCTTGCATTTCCTCTTTCAAACCAGCGTGGGCTACAACAAGATTCCCTCCGTCCAATACATAGTGACTAACAAGTCCTTCAAGAAAGTCTTTTACCTTTGTTACAAATTCAGGAGTTTCAGCAGACAATTGCTCTATAGACTCCGCAAGGCCATGCTTTAACTGGACATTAGATCCTTTTAGTTTTTTCAAAAGTTTGGCATCATGGTTTCCTGGAACACATAAAGCAGAACCATCCTGAACCATGCTCATCACAAGTTTTAATACTTGTGGTGTCTTTGGACCTCTGTCAACAAGATCTCCCAGAAATAGAGCTTTCCTTCCTTCAGGATGCCACACTTTTATTCCAAAATTAATAAGATCATATTCTTCATATTCAAACGAATAATTCAGTTCCTTTAACAACTTCACAAGCTCATCATAGCAACCATGGACATCACCAATGATATCAAAAGGACCAGATAAGTGCTTCATATTATTATATAAAGGATCTCTTAGTATCTTTTGCACTGATGCCACTTTCTCTTCAGAGTTAAGGATATGAATATGTCTGACTCCTTCCCTGCCCAGGTATTTCAAAGATCTTCTCAGCTGAGACCTTTGCATTGGTATCACATGAGGACCAAAATTTCTATCTGTTCTATTCTTATTCCTATCCTGCAAAACCCTTTCAGGAAGATCCAGTACGATAGCCACGGGAAGACAATGATATTCTTTGGCCAGGCTTATAAAATCCCTTCTTGCTTCCGGTTGAACGTTGGTTGCATCTATAACTGTCAACAAACCTCTCTTCAACCTGATACCAGCAATATACTTTAACACATTAAAAGCATCCTCCGTAGCAGTCTGATCATTTTCATCATCAGACACAATAGCTCTGCAGAAGTCAGAAGTTAAGATTTCCGTACTCTTAAAGTGTCTTCTTGCAAAAGTAGATTTACCAGATCCCGACGCTCCTATAAGCATCACTAATGCTAATTCCGGTATTTTTATTTCCATACAATTCTAATTCTTAATTTTAAATACACCCATCTGACTTGGGGCGCCGACTTCCTCATCCCAATCACCAATTGGTTCAAACCTCACTTCGTAATTATACTTTGTTGCTATTCCGGAAGCCCACCTTTCAAACTCTGCTCTTGTCCATTCGAAACGGTGATCACTATGTCTGAATGCTCCCTCGCTTAATGATTCATATTTAACATTGTATTCAGCATTTGGAGTAGTGATCACTACAGTTAATGGCCTTGCAGATTCAAACACTACCCTCTCAAAGGAAGCCAGTCTTGGAAGATCAAGGTGTTCTATCACTTCAATAACAGCAGCTGCATCAAAACCTTTCAATCGTTTATCTCTGTAAGTTAGGGAACCCTGAATCAATCCGAGCCTTTCCTTTTGCTTCTGTGGCAGCCTTTCGTAATTCAATCTGACCTTTGCAATTTCAAGAGTACGATAAGAAACATCCATTCCTACTATATTATTGAATTGCGCTTCCTTCATAAGCAGCTTTAACAGTTTACCTTCTCCGCAACCTAAATCGAGCACACTTTGCGCTCCGGAAAGTTTAAGTTCGTCCTGCGCCTTATTGAGTCTTTGCTGGTGAAGAGATATTTTCTTTTCTTCTTGATCGTTGGGACTTACCTCCCCTTCGTTTTCTATCATCTCTTCTTCAGAAAGTCTGGACTTGGCTAATCTGGTGTATGCTCCAACATTCTTCAGATACCTTTTTATAATCTGTTCTTTTTCCGGATGTTGTTCCAGCCAGCCACTTCCTTTTTCTTCCAGCTTCTGAACTTCATGCTCACTTATCCAGTAATGCTTGTCATTATCCAGTACCGGAATCAAAACATAGAGATGAGCTAACAAATCTTTCATTTTTAACTCATTTCTAAGAGTCACAGAAAAATATCTGCTCATACCCCATTCAGGAAATTTGGTATCCAATTCATACCTCTTCAGTTCGACCTGATATCCCATTGGCTCAAACAGACTTCTTAAAAAAGCTTCTCCTCCTCGTGATGGCAACACCTGTATCTTCACTTCTACCGGAAGTAACTTATCAACCAGATAAGGTTTGTCTTTACAAATTCCGCTCATAGCAGATCTGAAAACTTTGCTAATAGCCACAGACATAAAAGAAGAAGCTACATATGGCCTGTCATTTACATAATGCTCCAAAGCAAACCCCTCTCCGGAAGGTCCTTTATGATTGCGTACCAGAGCTACAGGGTCAACATCAAGTAACAAAGCTATGGTTGACCTTTCTTCTGAAGATTCCGGATAAAAGACATGCATCTTACCAAAAGAGGTGTCGAAGCTTTGTAACTTATCGGGATGCTTATGTAATAAATATCCCAGATCTGTTGCAGGTTTATGCGTTGTTGTAATAGTTAGCAACATTGTAAGTTGGAAGCTTAAAGCTAAAAGCTGAAAGCTGAAAGTTTAAAGTTGGTATAAAATAACAAAGCCCGGATTGTAATGTCCGGGCTTTATATGTAAAAGAATACTAATGCTATTCAATAACAACAATCCCGAAAAAAGTACAGAGGATACCCTGACCTTTGCAGATTTTTGAAAATATTAAAGATTGATTGCTGTTTCATTGTTTTAAAAATTCGGACACAAAGATAATAAATAGATTTTCAATTTTCAAAATTCCTTTTTATAAGGAATATAAACTTTCACGCATAGCCACCAAAAGATTCTCTGCTCTGTTTAAATCGGGAGCATCCGGAAGGTCACTCTTTTCATAGATCTCATGTATGCTTTCAATTTTTTCTTCTGCCTGCTTTACAAGATCTTCATACATAAAATCGCCTTTACGAATACTTAATAAATGATCTCGGTTTGGTCTTCTCACAATTACTCTTTTATATAATGCAATTTCCTCAGCCATATCAAGCAATCTGAAAACGTGCATCATATTCTTTGCATCATAGTTTTTTCCATGCGCAACTGTGTTTTCATATCGTTCATTGTTTCTCTTCTCCACCCACTCCCAATATTCCTTATATTCTTTGCAATAAACAGAGTAACCATTCCTATTAAAAGATAAAATACCTTCAGGTTTAAATTCTTTTGGAACTGAACTTAATGCTACCTCATTAGCTGCCTCTTTATGAATAACACCTTTGAATTTAAATGTATTGTGTAAATCATAAAAGAGAGCATATATATCATTCATATGAGCAATCTTAACCAGGCCGCATTTACTCTGATCATATCCTTTCTCTATGAGCCAATCCTTCAATGAAATCGCTCCCTGATTTTTTGCGACATAACAAAAATCCAGAACCGACTTTCTTTCTTTCTCAATAGGATTGCTGATCTTTTTGTTCAAACCCTTTGCTTTCTTAATCTGAGTCATTGCATACTCTCCAAATGTGATCTTGCATAACCTGGATAAAAACATTTCAGGCTTTATAAGATTCATTACAGGATCTTTAAATAAGATACAATCTTCCGGTGAAGAAAGAAGATCTAACAAATTAGGGTTGTTTTTAACCAACAATTCTATAAACCTTTTTAACTCATAAAAGACAATATCATTGGTTTCATTATTTACCTGATCAGTATAAGTTAATCCGTAAAAATCTTTTTTTGAAAGAGCAAAAACACCTTTAATATCTGTATCAGAAGTCGGAAGATCCAGTCCATAAGCTCTACTACCACTGATGCACTCTAGCAATATCCTGCTTTTGCTTCTTAAATATTCAATATTCATCATACCTCCTCCTTAAAAGTTTCAAACAACAAATCTCTGAAAATCTTATCCAATATCTCTGTAGAGCCGATTGATTTTTCAAGGCTCATTGAATATAATTCACTTTCCCTAATCTCATTCTGAATAAAATGATTCAGCAAACGAGAGGCAGGAATTGTATCGCCTTCTGAATTATCCTTCTTGCGAATTAATAACTGTTCTAATAATCCATTGATTCCCCCTTCATCTTTGACCAATGTTCTTAAAACACCAAACTCCATCGGTGGAACTGTTTGTTTCTCCCTAATCCATCTGCAAGCCAATGAAGACCTCAATGCATATAAGCATTTTTTTATTTTTACGATATCACCCTGCAATTCATTTTTAAAGGAATTTATTGTCATCCCCAGATAATGATGCATTCCAGTTCTCAAAGAAAAATAATCCTCAGAAAGCTTGAACAGCTTCTCTCTAAAGTCTGATTCTTCCTTATAAACAATCGGTGACTGAAGCCACTCATAAATGACAGCATTAGAAGATCTAAAAAGTTTTAATACTTTGCGAATGTCCCATCCGCTTATATCTAAAAGATCATTAATAGGAAACTCCAATGTATCCTTGTGATCATCTATGCTCAAATACCATTCCTTCGGTCTTATATAAATGAATCTTACATCATAGTCACTATCTCTGGAAGGAAAGCCCCAAGCTCTGCTTCCTGATTCGCAGGCATAAAGTATCTTGATGTTTTCTCTTTTTTCTATTTCTAAAATTTCCCTCTTAATTACTTCCAGCATGTTTAATAAGTTTAATATGTTTAAAGCAAAAAGTTCAAAGTTTAAAGTAAGCTGAAAGCATAGAGCCATTACTGTCCGGTAAAAAAAAATTAAAGGAGGCGATTAAGCCTCCTTTTTTGTTTGTAGTTTTCTGGTGACCAAACCTTAAACTCAAACAATGAACAAAAGTACTCATTTTACCGGACAGCCG
>JAEYZG010000035.1 GCA_023428135.1 Bacteroidota bacterium
GCCTTACGCATCAGTTTCGTCTTAGGCAGAAATGGAGGAGCTTTCCCTACTTTGCAGACTCTTGCCAGACTAGGACTTGGTGGTAAACAAGGAGATGGACAACAATATGTAAGCTGGATTCATGAAAAGGATTTTGCAAGGATTGTTGAATGGGTTTATAGAAATGAAAAGATTGTGGGAGTTTATAATTGCACTGCACCTAATCCTGTAACAAACAAAGTAATGACGTCTGAGCTTAGGAAAGCAGCAGGAATACCTATTGGTTTGCCATCTCCTGAGTGTTTGTTAAAAGTAGGAGCATTTTTTATTGGAACAGAACCGGAGCTAGCATTAAAAAGCAGAAAAGTAGTTCCTGCTAAATTAGTAAACGAAGGATTTCAGTTTGAATATAACCATTTGGAATTGGCTATTGCGGATCTTATGAAAGGATGATCAATGTAGTGCAGAAACAACATTAAAGGCCCGCTTTATAAAGAAAACGGGCCTTTTGAATTGGTTGTCAAATTACTAAGTAAGTTTTAATCAAAATTACCTGCTTGATATAAATTTATTTTAATGTTATAGTTTATCCTCTTATCGTCCACCTTAACACTTAAAAAGGAAAGATTTTTAGCTGAAATATTTTGTCTGAAAAAACCCATCTTTTCATTGCCAATAGCTTGTTTCTTAGGAGTGGTAATATATCCGCCTCGTAATTCACCATCCGGTGTCAGGATGATTTTAATCGTAGACGGTAAAAGCTCTTCCTGATAGGTCTCACTTTCAATGATAAGTTTACCTGTCAGGTTCTCTTCAAAATTCCACTCAATCATGTTGGTTTTTGAATTCAGATCAATTGTTTTAATCAACTTTCCTTTAGCCATAGCAATAAGAGTTTTTAAGTTGGAACTGCGGGTTTATACGGTGGCCTTTAAGGGAAGTTGATAATGTGAATAACTATAATTTTTTAAATTTTTAGTTGGATTTTTTTTGAGTTAATCAACCATTTAAAATCCATTGCTTTGCATTGGTATTATTGGTGAATAAGCGGGTTGGCTTTGCCGGCGGATTTAATACGAAATACATATTCGCTAATGACCTCTTCATATCTGAATTAGTCACTACCGCTATTTTAGATAGTCCTTCATAACCATCTTCAGAAAAAAATCTCCAGGCCTGGGGTTTAAAAATTCTTAAATCATGTGATAAAGTGACAATAGCCGGAAACGTTTTGCCCTTTTGTAGCTCCAGCCTGTTTTTTAAAATTTCCTTTGCTACGCTTAATGTTATAATCGCATCACTTTTGTAGTGCGCATGTAAAATTTCATCTTCAAACCAAAGTTGTATGTGCTGATCTTCAAATATTATTTCCATATTTTTTCTTAAAAAACTTTTAAAGATAAGAAACTTATAAATGTCTGCCCAAATAAGGTTTCTAAATTGATTTTAGTACGTGAAATATGTTTTAAGTGTCGGATTATTAGGTTTGTATATATTTATTTTTAGAGTGTTAATAGTCCGTAATTTGGGAAAAGTGGATTTATGATTCCTATTGACCAATTTACCTTTGGATATAAATTTTAGTGATATGAATCATTTATCCTTAGAAAATAAAAAAACTAAGCACCTGAAAGTGCTGCTGATATTTTTAGCTGTTTCATCTTTGATATTTTTAATGCTTCACGGACCTATTCCTCAATCGGTTTCTTATCATAGTTTTGCAGATTATAATACTTTTTATGGGATTAATAATTTTTACAATGTTGTTTCAAATTTTCCATTTTTAATTACAGGAGCCGTTGGAATAATTTTTATTCTGAAACATAATTTTTCATATAAATCTGCAAGACTATATTTCTTTATCGGTATATTCTTTACCGGAATGGGATCTGCCTATTATCATTATGATCCTTCAACATCCACCCTGGTTTGGGACAGGCTTCCGATGACCATCACTTTTATGTCTTTTTTTTCGTTTATCCTTTTTAGGAACTTTTCATTTCAAAATAATGATAACATATTGATTGTATTGCTTCTGACTGGAATCTTCAGTATTGTTTATTGGTATCTAGGAGAGCTGAAGGGCAATGGTGATTTGAGATGGTATGCGCTGGTTCAGTTTTACCCTGTTGTTGCCATTATTATTATCTTGCTGTGGAATGGAAATGACAGGCAAATGTTGGGAGTTATTCTGTGGTATATTGCTGCAAAGGTTTTTGAAGCTACAGACGAAGAGTTATTATCATTGACCGAAGTGATAAGTGGTCATACAGTCAAACACCTGATGGCAGCTTGTGCAGCAGTGCATCTTTTAGTTTTATTCTATTTGGAAAACAAAGCATTGAAGAAGAATTTTTAATTATGAAAAAAGCCGTTTCGATTATATATAAATCAATCAAATATGTATTTGTTATCCTGATACTGTATTTCATCACTGCTTTGGTATGTACAATCATACCTGTCAATAATTCCTTTACTGAGGATGAAAAGGGCGTTCAGATCTTTATCAGATCCAATGGGGTGCATACTGATATTGTAGTACCTGTAAAGGATTCTGTTAAAGATTGGAGTCAGGAATTTTCAGTTTTGCAATTACACAAAGACAACCAAATCAAATATGTTGCCTTTGGATGGGGAGATAAGGGGTTTTATCTTCATACTCCTACATGGGCTGATTTAAAAGTTTCTACAGCATTAAAAGCTGCATTCTGGTTAAGTACTTCAGCAATGCATGTTACTTATTACCCTCAGAAACCTAGAACGGATGAACATACCAGATCAATTTATATTTCACCGGATCAATACCGTGAGCTTGTAAGCTATATCAGGGATTCATTCAGGTTGAATTCTGATGGAAAGTTTGAGGTGATCAATTGCTGCAAGTACTCCGGGCTGGATAATGAATTCTATGAAGGGAAAGGTGTATATAGCTTAATAAAAACATGTAATACCTGGACGAATACAGGTATTAAGGAAGCAGGGGTAAGAACCGCACTATGGGCACCTTTTGAATGGTCTGTGATGTATCACAGGAAGTAAAGTTGATTAAAATGATGTTTTTCCTGTGAGATGTGGAAGAGAAGATATTTAGAAGGTTCTGGAAAAAAGTGGAAGATGATTTTTCAATAACTATAAAATTAATGGTTCTTAATTTTATAAGTTATCTTTTAATCAAATAAGTTGCCTATTATGCCATCATTCCCTGAATCAAGATCATCGTTTGCCTTCTGAGCAGGGATATTTCCTTTTTTAACATAATAAATTATGGTTATGGTGATTCCAATAAATAAAATAATAAAAATAACTGAATATACCATTGAGTCAACCTTTGTTATGAAAGGTCAAATTAGGGAATTTTGTCTTTTAATTCAAATTCTACTAATATAACATCTTTAGTATGTGCTTATTGATCAGTGTGTATTCAACAATCTGGAATTGTGAGTCCTGTTTACATTGACTTCTGAGCCAGGAGGCGCATACATGGTGTAAACTCATTAAGTGAGGTGAAATACCTATATATTTTTAAAACATATTACTTTTAAAGTGCTTGTGCTAATAGACATTGTTATGTCTTCAATGGCAATCAAGAAACTAAAAAGTAATATTATGAAAATCTTAGTAATTGGCGGTTCAGGCCTTATCGGAACAAAAGTAGTAGCTCAACTCAATCAGAAGGGGCATCAGGTGATTGCTGCTTCTCCCACTACGGGTATCAATACCATTACCGGAGAAGGTTTGGCTGAGGCAATGGAGAATACGGATGTTGTTATTGATCTTTCCAATTCTCCTTCCTTCGAAGACAATGATGTAATGGAATTTTTTCAGACTTCAGGCCAGAATTTATTGGCTGCAGAAACCAATGCAGGTGTAAAGCACCATGTGGCGCTTTCAATTGTGGGAGTGGACGTTATGCAGAACATAGGTTATATGCGTGCAAAAATGGTCCAGGAAAACCTGATCAGACAATCGGGAGTCCCTTATACTATTATTCGAAGCACACAGTTTTTTGAGTTTATAGGAGGCATCACCGATAAGGCAACACAAGGAAATGAAGTTCACCTTTCTGATGTACAGTTTCAGCCTATAGCTGCAGATGAAGTGACCGGTTTTGTGGTTAAATACGCCCTGTCAGCTCCTGTTAACGGTATAGTAGAAATCGCAGGCCCGGAACGTTTTGATATGTATAAGGTAGTAGAGCGTTATCTTCAATACATCAAAGATACACGTAAAGTAATATCTAATGGGAGGCCGGAATACTTTGGCGGAGAGGTCAATCATACAGCACTTGTGCCGGCTGGAAAGGCTGAGTTAGGGACGATCAGCTTTGAGAAATGGTTAAGCACACAATTGCAGCATGCGTAATTAGTGCACCCGGAGAGGTTCGAACTCCCAACCATCAGAACCGGAATCTGACATTCTATCCAATTGAACTACGGGTGCTTAAAAAAGGAATGAGGAGGGATTCCTTTGAACCCGCTCCTCATTGATACTTTTGTCTTTATTTAGAAAGAACTTCTTTTACTTTAGCAGCTGCATCTTTGAGAACGATAGCAGAGAATACTTTAAGACCTGACTCTTCAATGATCTTAGCGCCTTCTTCTGCATTTGTTCCCTGAAGTCTTACGATAATTGGTACTTTGATATCACCAATTTTTTTGTAAGCTTCCACAACACCATTAGCAACTCTGTCGCATCTAACGATACCTCCGAAGATGTTGATAAGGATTGCTTTTACGTTTGGATCTTTCAGGATGATTCTGAAACCAGCTTCTACAGTCTGAGCGTTTGCTCCACCACCTACGTCAAGGAAGTTAGCAGGTTCACCACCGGAAAGTTTGATAATGTCCATAGTAGCCATTGCAAGACCTGCACCGTTTACCATACACCCAACGTTTCCGTCAAGTTTTACATAGTTTAGGCCAGAGTTAGAAGCTTCTACTTCCAAAGGATCTTCTTCGTTAAGATCTCTCAGAGCTGCAAGGTCTTTATGTCTATATAGAGCGTTGTCGTCAAGGTTTACCTTTGCGTCAACTGCAAGTATTTTATTATCTGAAGTCTTTAATACAGGGTTGATTTCAAACATTGCAGAATCAGTTTCCTCATAAGCTTTATATAAAGCCTGGATGAAGTTTACCATTTCTTTGAAAGCTTCACCTTCAACACCTAGTTTGAAAGCAATCTTTCTCGCCTGAAACCCTTGAAGACCTACACGTGGATCAATCCACTCTTTAATGATTTTTTCAGGAGTATGCTCAGCAACCTCTTCGATTTCCATTCCACCTTCAGTGCTGGCAATAATAAGGTTTTTGCTTGTATTTCTGTCCAATAGAATGGACATGTAGTATTCTTTTGGTTTGCTTTCTCCTGGATAATAAACGTCCTGAGAAATCAGAACCTTGTGAACATGTTTTCCTTCAGGACCGGTTTGTTTAGTCACCAGGTTCATACCGATGATCTTTCCTGCAAGATCTTTAACTTCATCAAGGTTTTTAGCTAATTTAACTCCGCCGCCTTTTCCTCTACCACCTGCATGAATTTGTGCTTTTACAACATACCATTCGGTACCTGTCTGCTGGTTTAGTTTTTTAGCGGCTTCTACTGCTGCTTCAGCTGTTTCTGCAACAATTCCTTCCTGTATACGAACACCGTATTTTTTCAGAATCTCTTTACCTTGATATTCATGTATATTCATGAGTAAATAAATAGTTAAAAGTTTAACACCACAGATGTTCTTTTCTGTCAGGGTATTCCCATCTATCGGAAGAACGGCACGAATCTATCATTTTTGGCTTTTAATTTCAAGAAAAGAGGGATTTTTAATCCTTTTAGATATAAATTTGTTTTTAGGAAGTTTAAATGAGTTGAATTATGATGCTGGAAGCAAGAAATATCTATAAGGGGTATCCCCACCTGGAAGTTTTAAAGGGGATTGATTTACAGATTAAACAAGGGGAGATTGTTTCTGTAGTAGGAGCTTCTGGAGCCGGTAAAACTACACTGTTGCATATTCTGGGGACACTTGATAAGCAGGATAAGGGAGAGCTATTTATAAATGGTGTTAACCTGAATCAGATCGGGGAAAAGGAGCTTGCGTTATTCCGGAATAACCATATCGGTTTTGTTTTTCAGTTTCATAATCTGCTTCCGGAGTTTTCTTGTTTTGAAAACGTATGTCTGCCCGGATATATTGGTAAAAGAGATAAAAAACAAGTGGAGCAGAAGGCTAAAGAATTGCTGGATCGACTTGGGTTGTCTCAAAGGCTTAATCATAAGCCATCCGAACTTTCCGGAGGGGAGCAGCAAAGGACAAGTGTTGCGAGAGCGCTTATTAATTCGCCCTCAATAGTATTTGCAGACGAACCTAGTGGGAATTTAGATTCAAATAATGCGGAAGAGCTGCATAAGTTATTTTTCGAGCTTAGAAATGAGTTCAATCTTACTTTTGTAATCGTTACGCATAACCAATCGCTTGCTCAAAGCGCAGACAGAAAACTTGAAATGAGAGATGGGAAGATTGTTTAAGTGGATGTGCTTTTTAAAGCGTATAGATAATTTTTTTTGATATTTTATGCTTAGATATGTTAGTTTAATTACTTTTAATTTTTTGTTATTATTATAATATTTCTTATTGTATTTTATTGATTTTAAGGGTTATTGTATTTTTGTTTTGCTTTAAATAACAAAATTTTATTACATAGGTTTAGTGTGTAGGAATGAGTGTAATAAAATTGGAGTTTTGAAAATAATTAAAGTGAACTATTTGATTAATAACTACTGCGATGAATACTATTGAATTTAATAACCTAGTTTATACAGCCTCCAAATCTTTAAAATATCCTGCTTTAAAGTTTACTCACAATCAGGCTGACGCAAATGATCTTATTCAGGATACCATTCTAAAGGCATTAAAAAATAAGACCAAGTTTAAGAAGGGTACTAATATAAAGGCATGGCTTTATATAATTATGAAAAATACTTTTATAAGTAATTATCATAAGATTGATAAAAGAAATAGCCTGGTAGATCCGATTGATGATGATTATACTCTGAATGTGCCAAGTACTATTACGTATAATGATGGTACTGCTAATGTCGCAATGGAAGAGATAAATAAGGCAATTAATTCACTGGATAAGGTATTCCGTGAGCCTTTTATGATGCATTTTTCCGGATATAAGTATGAGGAGATTGCTCAGAAATTGAAAATTCCAATGGGAACGGTGAAAAATAGAATTCACGTTGCAAGAAAAACTTTAATGAGTGCACTTAAAGATTATAAAATTTAAAACTTACTGAATTGAAAATTGAAAAATGCCAGGCTAGCCAGTCTGGCATTTTTTGTTTAATTTAAGTTTAAATGTTACATTTCTAATATAGGCTAAAATGTTATAATGATTACATTGGTTTTTTTTGAGTCGTGTTCTGTAATAAAAGTCTTAAAAAATGTTATTTTTGAAAACTCTTTTGTTGATATACAGTAAATTAACATAGTAATGTTAATTGTGTGTGGAGAAATATGGTGTTTAAAAACTGATAAAAATGCTCGTATAGTTTTTAAAAAAGTGTAAAAAAATATACATTTGTTACATATTAATTACAACAAAGAAATGCTTACAACAGGAAAAAATATCAAACAGGAAAAAGACATCATTAAAGCTGAAGAAACAGAAAAGAAGGTAACCTCTCTAAGTCCACTTCAAATTAAAGTAGAGCTCTTTAGAAAGAGATATAACATTTAATCCGAATAGAATCGGTGACAATCAGGTCAGAAAAAAAATAACCTTACAAAAGAATATTAATAACCTTAACCAAAAGAACTTATGACAGCTGTCGAATTTAATGAGTTAGTATATACGGCATCAAAATCTCTGAAAATACCCGCACTAAAATTTACACATAATCATAATGATGCAAATGATCTGATTCAGGATACTATTCTTAAAGCTTTAAGAAACAGAACTAAATTTAAGTCTGGCACTAATATTAAGGCTTGGTTATATATCATCATGAAAAATACTTTTATCAGTAATTATCATAAAATTGATAAAAGAAACACTTTGGTTGATCCGATTGACGAGGGGTATAATTTTAATGTTTCAAGTACAATTTCATTCAACCAAGGCGCTAGCAATATTGCTTCTAAAGAAATTTACAAAGCAATAAATAAGCTGGATAAAACCTTCAGAATCCCTTTTATGATGCACTATGAAGGATTTAAATACAACGAAATAGCTGACCACCTAAACATCCCAATGGGAACAGTAAAAAACAGGATCCACGTCGCTAGAAAAAACCTTATGGAATCTTTGAAAGAATACCAATATTAAAACGAAAATAATCACATCGTAAAAAACCAGGGCTGTTTTTATTCAGTACTGTTCTGATTCGAGGAAATCTAATCGTTTAGACAAATGATTGCAGTATGAGAAAAGGAACTGCCTTGGTTTTTTATTTTTTTATATTCCTCTTATAAATTACTTTTATTCTTTAGAATACTTCATTTACTTATTTTCATTGTATTCTTGAAGGATATTCATAAAATATTACTCCAATATTTTGGCTATTCTCAGTTCAGACCACTTCAGGAAGAAATTATCTCCTCTGTTTTGAACGGGAATGATACGCTCGCCTTGCTTCCGACAGGTGGTGGAAAATCTCTTTGTTTCCAGGTGCCAGGACTTGCTATGGAAGGACTTTGCATTGTGGTATCTCCTCTAATTGCTTTAATGAAAGATCAGGTGGAAAGACTCAAAGAAAAAGGTATTTCGGCATTTTCCATTCACTCAGGACTTTCTTTTAATGAAATTGACGTCATTCTGGACCGATGTGTATATGACCAGGTAAAGTTTTTATATCTGGCTCCTGAAAGACTATCCTCTGAATTGCTCATTCAAAGGGTAAAAAAAATGAAAGTTAATCTACTTGCAGTTGATGAAGCGCATTGCATCTCTCAATGGGGGTACGATTTCCGACCTTCCTACCTGGAAATCGCTACATTCAGACATGTTATAGGCGATTCAGTTCCTGTAATGGCATTAACAGCTACTTCAACTCCGGGAGTAACTCAGGATATTCAGGATAAGCTGGAGTTTAAAATGCCAAACGTTATCTCAAAATCTTTTAAAAGAGATAATCTTTCATTCTCTTGTTTTAAGGAAGAAAATAAGGAAAGAAAGATTCTGCAGATACTTAAAAATGTTCCGGGGACCGCTATCATTTATGTCCGTAACAGAAAGAAAACAGAGGCTTTAGCTGCTTTTTTGAATAAAAACAAAATCTCAGCATCTTTTTACCACGCGGGCCTGGACTATGCTTCAAGGTCCAAAAATCAGGACTTATGGATTAATAATAAAGTGAGAGTAATGGTCGCTACCAATGCCTTTGGTATGGGAATCGATAAACCGGATGTCAGAACGGTTGTTCATTATGATTTTCCTGAAAATCCGGAAAACTATTACCAGGAAGCCGGAAGGGCAGGAAGGGATGGGAAACGATGTTATGCCGTACTACTCTTCAATGATAAAGATATTGAAGAACTTGAAGCAAAGATTGAAAGTAATTTTCCAAGCGCTGAGATAATAAAAAGAGTTTATCAGGCACTGGCTAACTTTTACAAACTTGCAGTAGGATCTTCTCAGTTTATAAGTTTTGACTTCGATATGGAAGCATTTATTAGGACTTATAAATTGCCTAAAATACAGTCTTATTATGCCTTGAAAAGATTGGAACAGGAAGGGATGATTCAGATGAACGAAGCTTATTATAACCCTTCCAAAATTTTTATTTCCACTGATAAAACAAGGCTTTACGAATACCAGCTTCGTAATCCTGAGGATGATGTTTTTATTAAATCCATTTTAAGAATTTATGGGGGGGAGGTATTCTCTAATTATGTAAATATTAGAGAAACAGAAATTGCTAATTACATTCAAAAATCTCAAATGGATGTTACCAGAAAGCTTAGCTTTTTAGATCAGAAAGGATTATTGGTTTATGAAAAGCAAAAGGATAAACCTCAGATAGAATTTGTAATGCCAAGAATGGATGCCTCGGTATTACCTTTGGATTATAAAGATCTTGCTAAACGAAAGGAGCTTTATAAGATAAAAGTGGACGCGATGGTGGGATATGCTACGAATTCAAATAAGTGCCGGAG
Organism: Bacteroidota bacterium; assembly: GCA_023428135.1. Lineage (GTDB taxonomy): Bacteria > Bacteroidota > Bacteroidia > Cytophagales > Cytophagaceae > Sporocytophaga. The sequence continues at coordinate 10,136 of JAEYZG010000035.1, forward strand.
TTTAATGCTACTAGAGTATTTCGGGGAAGAAAATGGTGAAAAATGTGGCTTGTGTGATGTATGTCTGAAGGGAAAAAAAGAGGAAGCAAAAGATAGTATTGAAGTGGAGCTTTCAGAGAAAATCATTGAAAAGTTAAGGAGTGGTCCTTTATCCCCTGAAAATCTTGTGTTTTCTTTCAGCTCTACAGAAAAAGAGAATGTGCTCAAAGTTTTGAGACGTCTTGTGGATTCGGGATTGTTGGTTTATCTTGACGATGGCAGTTTGTTTTTGGCTAAGAATACTTAATAATAAAGTTATTTAAAAAAATGAAAATAGTACTATTGGATGCCGATACCTTGGGAGAGGTACCTGCGATTGACGACTTTAATCAGCTGGGAGATTTTATAAAATACAGATTTACAAAACCGGATGAAGTTATTAGTCGCTTAACAGGGGCCGATGTTGCTATTACGAATAAAGTGGTTTTGTCTAAAGAGGTATTGTCTCAGCTACCCGATTTGAAATTAATCTGTGTTGCAGCGACGGGTACAGACAATATTAATGTAGCATTTGCCTCAGAAAAAGGCATTCCTGTTAAAAATGTCAAAGGCTATTCCACTGACAGTGTTGCTCAACATACTTTCTCATTGCTTCTTCACCTGGCTGATAAACTTGAGCATTATAATAATTATGTCCTCAGTGGGGAATATTGTAAAAGTGAAATTTTTACTTCCTTGGTTCGCCCATACTGGGAAATTAAAGGGAAAGTTTATGGAATCATCGGACTTGGGGCCATTGGCAAAAAAGTGGCCAATATAGCAACTGCTTTCGGAGCAAAAGTAATTTATTATTCTACCTCAGGAGTACATGATGATCCGGATTTTAAAAGGGTAGAGCTGGATGAATTGCTAAAACAAAGTGACATCATTTCCATTCATTCTCCCTTAAATGATAAAACCCGTGGTTTGTTAGGGGAAAAAGAATTCAGCTTGATGAAAAAAAACGCAATCTTAATCAATGTTGGAAGGGGAGGAATCGTTAATGAAAATGCCCTTATCGAAGCCTTAAATAATGACAGAATTGCAGGAGCTGGTATCGACGTTTTTGAAAAAGAACCGATGGCTGCATCCAGTCCAATTTTGAAAATTAAAAACAAGGAACGTCTTGTTGTTACACCTCATATTGCCTGGGCAAGTATAGAAGCAAGAGGGAGATTGGTAGAGGGGATTATTAGTAATATTAATGAGTGGAAGGCTAAAAGCTGAAAGCGTAAAGTCATTACTGTCCGGTAAAAAAAATTAAAGGAGGCGATTAAGCCTCCTTTTTTGTTTGTAGCTTTCTGGTGACCAAACCTTAAACCCAAACAATGAACAAAAGTACTCATTTTACCGGACAGCCGATAT
>JAEYZG010000061.1 GCA_023428135.1 Bacteroidota bacterium
CCCTTACATCTCCCTCCTGCCCCAGTGCTGGAACCATCCCCGGAGAAGTTGAGCAGAAGATCAGAGAAATCGAAGGTATCAACGATGTAAGCGTGGAACTAACTTTTGATCCTCCTTATCATCAAGACATGATGAGCGAGGCTGCCAAACTTGAGTTGGGCTTTTTATAGAATTTGTGAGTGAACACTCAATTATCAATAGGTTATTAACCAATTTTAAAAATTTCAAAAATCACTAATCCAATAGTTTAAAGATATGTATCCAGAAGCACTAGTTGCGCCAATGCGCGCAGATCTTACCACTGCCGGATTTCAGGAATTAAAATCACCTGAGCAGGTAGATCAGTTGCTTAAAAATGAGAAAGGCACTGTGTTGCTTGTTGTAAACTCTGTATGCGGTTGCGCTGCCGGAGCGGCAAGACCAGGTGCAAAACTTGCAGTAAGCAGAAGTAAAGTAAAACCAGACGCATTGGCAACTGTTTTTGCAGGTGTAGATACTGCAGCTGTACAAAAAGCAAGAGAATATTTCCTTCCTTATCCACCTTCATCTCCTTCAATGGCAATTTTCAAGAACGGAGAATTGGTACATTTTGTTGAAAGACATCATATTGAAGGAAGATCTGCTGAAATGATCGCTGAGCACCTACAAATGGTATTTGAAGAAATTGCATAAATATTAACTAAAAGGTTGCCGGGACGTATATTTCTTAGCAACCTTTTACTTTTATATGAACTTTTAAAAGGCTGTCTATTATTTATTGCAATTCAAAGCATGCAGATTCCGCCTTATTCCGACAAATTTTTAACTGAAAAGTATGAATAACTCTCCAACTTTTGAAAATAGTATCATTTCACTGTCATATTTAGGAAAAATACTTTTAGTCGATTACAAAAAGAGATCGATTATTGACCTTAAGGCAGTTAAAAATTCGGTTCAAGAAAGAGAAAAATTCACCAAAAAAGCACCGTTACTGGTTATCGCTGACATCTCCAAAATTGAATATTTTACTAAAGCTGCCAGGTCTTATTTAGCTAGCCCCTCCAACAAAACAGCAGCTACTGCTATCGTTTTCCATTCTAAAATTCAGGAAGTGATTGGTAATATCTACATTAAGTTTCATAAGCCTAAAACCCCGGTGAAATTATTTACCAGGATTTCAGATGCTCAGGAATGGCTTCAGACTTTTATAAAGTCATAATAATACCATTGTAATTACGGTTGAAAAGAAACCGAACTTCCTTCTACTATAATTTTAGTTATCCTAGGAGATTTCCATCTTGGTTGACCTAACCCTTTTTCCCATGCCAGGTAATCTGTTTTAAGTTCTTCTACTTTTTGAGTTAACTTTGAAGAAAGATCTTCTTTTTCATATGGATCCTTTTTAAGATCATATAAAAATACTGTCTTATCATTTTCATTTACGAGCAATTTATAATCACCTTTCCTGATCGTCTTTACAAAACCATTTCTCCAGTATAAAGTCTCATGTGGCTTTCTCTTATTAGTCCCTGTTATATATGGTAATAAATCAACCCCATCATAGGTTCTGTCTGCTGGTAAGTTTGTAACTGTTGCAGCTGCAAATGTCGGGAATAAATCCAAAGTGCTTACTGGAGCTTCGTAGACTGTCCCGGCTTTGATTTTTTGTGGCCACTTTATAAAGAGAGGGGTTCGGATACCGCCTTCATAATGCGTTAACTTTCCACCTTTCAAAGGATAGTTAATGTTTTCATAACTTCCATCGTATAAGGTAATGCTTTCCTTAGTGCCATTGTGATTGAGTCGGTGGTAAGTTGAACCATTATCTCCTGAAAACACAACGATCGTATTAGAATCTAATCCTTCCTGCTTTAATTTATCAAGAATCCTTCCCACAGCCTGATCCAGACTTACTGTCATAGCGAGCAAAATGCGCTGTTGTTCGTCTTTGATGTGTGTTAACTTATCGTAATCTTTCTTTACAGCCTGTAACGGCGTATGGATTGCTCCGAAAGGAACATACAGGAAAAATGGTTTATCTTTATTTAAATCAATAAAACTAACAGCTTCTCTTGCAATTGCTGAAGTCTGATATTCCTTCTCATCTACAAGATCCCCATTCCTGAAAATACCGGTAGCAATAGGATCTCTCTTCCACTGATACTTATTGGTACTAGAAGCATAATGGTGATAACCTTCTTTATTCTTATAGGTCACCTTCTCCACATCATTTTCATCTGTATAGTATAATGTAGAACCTCCATACCAGCCCCAGCTATAATCGAAGCCTCTCTGATGAGGTCTGTAACCATCATAAAAACCGGCATGCCATTTACCTATGATTCCTGTTGTATAGCCATTCTTCTTTAACAACTCAGCGTAATTAATTTCCGTTGAGGGAACCCCTTGTGTTTTCTCGTCAGGGGCTATATTCTGCTGAAGCAGGCTTTTAACATATTTTACACTGTCGGCTGTGTAGGCTGAAAAAGATGGATAATGCAGGTGAAACTCTGATCCAAATCGTTGCTGGTATCTTCCTGTAAGTAAGGCTGCACGAGATGCACAGCAGATCGGCGCTGTAACATAGTTCTGCTTAAACCTGACACCTTCGTTGGCGATGGCATCAATATTCGGCGTCTGAATATATTTGTTGCCATTAACAGATGGTACATTCTGACCAAAATCATCTGCAAAGATAAAGACGATATTAGGCCTAGTCTCAAGGGTTTCAGCTGTTTTCTCTTTAATTTCTTCACTATTACTAAGTGAACTAAAAATAATTGCACCACCAGCCAGCACCAAGCCGGCTGAAATTAACCATATTTTTTTGCTCATATAATTGGTTGATTTAAAGTTTCAAAAATGCGATTGTAATCATAACCTCATCCTTAATCCTTCTTTTGAAGGAAATGGGCTATGATGAACTCAAATAAAATTTAACTTTTATAGAACGGATATAAATCCGCTCGTTCTTATGCGTCAATATAGTTAGTCCCTTGTTGATAGAGAGACACCATGCATGACGTCTCTACGGGAACTTACGACTGATAACCTACAACCCATATATTTTTAAATAAATCATTCCTTTCCTCCCCTCTTTTGTCTTGGGGCATTGAGAGCATTAACCTTTGGCAGAAAAGCGATCAGCTCCTTTTTAACGCTCGAATATTTCGGATCATTGGCAATATTCTTCCACTCCTGAGGATCTGTTTCGTGATCATACAATTCTTCTGTACCGTCTTCGTACACGATATACCGATATCTCTCATTCCGGACAGAATGATTACCGAAGCCATGCGTAGTAACAGAAGGATGATTCCATGATGCTACAGGATTTTTCAACAGAGCCACTATGCTATTTCCTTCTAATTCTGGCTTTGAAGGCAGTTTGCATAAGTCTATCAGTGTAGGATAAATATCCATTAAGTTAACAGTTCTGCGTACAGTTGTATTGGCTTTTGTAACACCTGGAGCGACAACAATAAATGGAACCCTTGTTGCCTCTTCCCAGAGTGCAAATTTCCTCCAATGCTCCTTCTCTCCCAAATGCCAGCCATGATCACCAAAGAGTACGATAATCGTATTGTCTTTATACTTACTTTTATTCAAAGCATCCACAAGCCTGCCGATTTGTCCATCAGCGAAAGTATTACTTGCCAGATACCCTTGAACAGCTTTTTTCCATTGACCTGATTCAACAATAAACTTATGATCTCCATCTGGCTTCGCTATTGCCACACCTGCAGCAGGAACATCAGACAAATCATTCTGGGCAACTGAAGGCAAAGTAATTTTATCCAATGGATATAAATCGAAATACTTTTGTGGAACATACCAGGGAAGGTGTGGTCTTGTAAAACCTATTGCCAGAAAGAATGGTTTATCATGATTCTTCTCAAGAAACTCAATACCTTTAGAAACCGTTTTATAGTCTCCCATGTCTTCATCCTTCACATTCACAGGACTCCAATCAAAGTTTGCTTTTCCGTTAACAGGTGCAGATGCTGATTCCGGATCTCTGGGAACTCCATGGTATACAGGCCATGATGCATCGTCATTGTAACTATTATGGTAAATTTTACCAGCTGCTTCCACCTCATATCCATTTGCGGTAAAATACTGAGGTAGGGTTACAACATTTTTTAATACCGGCCTCCATGGCTGATCATTGTGATAAACACCTGAAGTAGCCGGACGCACTCCGGTAAGTAAACTGGCTCTTGAAGGATTACAAGCAGGAGCAGAACAATAAGCTTTTTCAAACCTCACACCCGACTTAGCCAGCTTATCAAGATTAGGTGTAATAATTCCTTTATAACCGCCAAAGGGCTCGATCCAGTCATTCATATCATCAACTGCAATGAACAACACATTGTACTTTCCAGTAGTTTGTGCCTCACTTATGTTGTGACTCAAAAATACTATTGCGATAACAAAAACAATCGCTCTCTTAAATGTACTCAAACTCATTATTTGATTATTGTATGATATAATTTTATTGCACTGTAATTCAATTAGGTTAAGGTTCCCTATGCTAACAAACTTTACCAATCCGGAGGGCAGAAATGGTTTTTCACGATTCATTTATATAAAGCATTAAAGCCTGCATAATGGACAGAGAGACGCCAGCATGGCGTCTCTACAAAGGGTATTACATAATATTATTTTTCCTCCAATGAAACATAGGGCTTATACCCTATGCTGACCAAATACCATCCCCTCCGGGGGCTCTGTAGGTTTAAAACTTTTACTTTGATATAAAACACTCACTAAAGTCTTTCTTCTAAATAAGAAGGACTTCATAAAGTATTGTAAACCTCAATTGTTGTTACTTTAAGCTTTCAACTTTCAACTTTCAGCTTTTAACTTACAACTTATCTCGGTCTTGGTATTACAGGAAGAGGCAGGTAATCTTCATTAAGGATCATCCATTCCTGAAGTTTATCTTTAAGTTTTTCTTCTATCTCTTTATACTCAGGTTTTCCTGACAAATTGTTAAATTCATTGGGATCGGCTTGTTCATCAAAAAGCTCAAACATTGATCTTCTTGCAGAGAATAAAAGCTTATCCCATTTCTCTTCAAGCTTTCCTTCATTATGAAGTTGCTGGAGTTCAAGCCAGAAAGGTTGTCCAGAGAAGTCAACAGGATAATAAGGTAGTTGCCATAGTGCATTATAGATTAACTTATATCTATCTGAAATGACGGTTCGGCCGAGATCGAAATGAGCAGTATTCGTTGGAAGGCCGGAACCATGCGCACCTCTTACAGCATAGATGTATTCATGCACTTGGAAGGGCTTTCCCTGAAATGAAGGAACAAGACTTACTCCGGTAAATTCTTTTGGAGAGGTAATACCTGCAACTTGTAAAAAAGTAGGTGCAATATCTTCTCCTGATACTAGAATATTGCTTACCTGTCCTGGTTTAATGAGGTCAGCATGGCGCATGATTAAAGGAACATTCAATCCTAATTTGTACAATGTACCTTTACCCCTGACAAGTGCACCACCATTATCTCCCATGAAGACTATCAATGTATTTTTATCCAGTCCCCTTCTCTTCAGTTCTTCAAACACTTTTCCTACTTCATGATCAAGACGCTGAATTTCTCCAAGATATCCTGCGAAATCTTTTCTTAATAACTTCGTATCAGGCCATCCTTCCGGAATTTTGATAGTATCAGGATCGGGTTCAAATTCTTTAGCATTAAAGATTCGGTGAGGATCTGAATAACCTAACTGAAGAAAGAAGGGTTTTCCTCTTGGAACTGTATTTAGAAAGTCATTATACTGGTAATATATACTATCAATATTTCCCGTAGTTTTTAAATAATCAACACGATTTTTAAATGTCTCAAGTTTATATTTATCAAACACTTCTTCCGATACTGCTGTTGTTCTCGCACCATTTAAGTGAAAGTTTCTTCCGCATATGCCAGTGTAATAACCTCCTTTTCTTAGTAATTCAGGATAAGAAATTACATCTGGTAATAAAGGCGCTGTAAAGCGAGTCATGCGAATATCAAGTGTAGACCTACCGGTCATGATTGCTGCTCTTGAAAGCACGCACTGAGGTGCTGTGGTATGAGCCCTGTTATAAATTATACCTTCTTTGGCAAGTTTATCAAGGTTCGGAGTTTTTACAGGATAACCGTAGCATCCTAGAAAAGGTACGCTATGGTCATCTGATAAAATGAATAATATATTAGGTTGATTCTGCTTTTCCTTTTTTACAGGACCGGCAAATAGGGCACTTGAGAATAAACTTACAATTGCTAAAATTACGCCTACACTAACTCTTGTCATATTAAGATTAATTTTTATCTTCTGCTGTCTTATCTTTCACACATCTGAAGCCAAGATTATTAGAAGCGCTGGTTACCTCTCCTTTGCCTCTGCTTCCGCTTTTATATCTAATGCAGTACTGATCACTACAAAGGAATGAACCACCCTTTTGAACACGTTTTACTGCTGTAGGCTCATCCGGATCAAAGCTATCTTCAGGACCTTGTGGATTTACTTTAGGACTTTTTGAAAAATAATCAGGGCGGTAGTAATCACTGCACCATTCCCATACATTTCCTTCCATGTCATACAAACCGTAAGGGTTGGGAGGAAATGTCTTCACAGGTGCCACACCTGCATAGCCGTCTTCAATAGTATTGTTATCAGGAAAGTTTCCCTGGTAAATATTAGCTCTCCATTTGCCATTGGGTTTTAATTCATTACCCCAGTAGAATTTATTATTGCCTTGTCCTCCCTGAGCAGCAAACTCCCATTCCGCTTCTGTAGGTAATCGTTTTCCAGCCCACTTTGCATAAGCCACAGCATCTTCATAACAAACATGAACAACAGGCTCATTTTCTTTTCCTTTAATCGAAGATGATGGGCCGAAAGGATGATTCCATATTGCACCATGAACATACGTCCACCACTGCAATGCATCATTCAGATGTACTTGTCCGTTAGGAGGCGTAAACACCGCAGATCCTGGTACTAATTGATCTGAAGGAACGTCTGGATAGTCTTTAGGATCCAGAGGTTGTTCAGCAACAGTTACATAATGAGTTGCTTCGACAAACCTTGCAAACTCTGCATTCGTAACTTCATGTTCGTCCATATAAAATCCATTTACCGTTACTTCATGCAAAGGATGAGCATCAGGAAAATCAGGATTGTCAGACCCCATAAGAAATTTGCCTCCAGGTATCCAAACCATCTTTGATTCGGCTTTTATCTGTGAGGATTTTTGCTGTTCATTCAGAACATCTTTCTTTTGTGTATTGCTATTCTGGCAAGCAGAAAGTAGAAGCAGGAATAAAAAGGTAAGTATGGTTCTGTAAGTATTCATTTATAATAATATTTGGTGATTCTGAGTCATAAGGAGAGTAGTAATCAAATTAAGATTGTTCTTAAAATATTTACTATACTTATCCTATAGACAAAGTAAATATTTAAACAAATTAAATCCTATCAACCAAAAAAGATCTTGGTTTTCGTACAACTAACCCAGATAGTTAAATGTAATTCACTGAAGGAGTTAGCCCAAACTGCCCCTTTGAACTTTAGCAGAAATCAAAATCACTTAACTAGTTATTAGTAATGCTTAGGTTCGCAAATTCTCCTCCTGAGCCTTCACCTGTCCACAAACCTATCGTTCCTGTTTTTCTGTCATTCAATTTATTTACCACCAAAGAAGGCTTAGCTGAATTATTTACAAACACCTTTACTTCTTTATCTCCCACTTCGATTTTTGCATGAAACCAGCCATTAGGATCAGGTTCCGGTGTTACAGCTTTTTCATACTGTCCATTCTTTTCATCTCTGAGTTTTTTCCAGGGAAAATCAGGATGACTTATATACTGAACAGCATGTATATGTCTAATGGAATCAGTAGCTTTAAAATTGAAAGGTCTGAAGTAAACGCCATCAAATGTTTTGTTATCAGCTCCATGAAATGCAATTCCAATAAAACTCTTCTGCAAAACATCTTTGCCTTTAAGGTCCAGCTCTATTGTTCCTTTTGAAAAGGCTACTCCTTCTATCCAGACTACTCCTTCTCCCTCTTTTTCACTGATCTTTATTGCACTGTATTTCTTATCAGGAGAAGCAGTTACTTCTCTATTGACGGCTATCAGTTCTTTTTTAGCAAGAAGCTTAGCCAAATCATATTGTGATGATTTGGCTTTCTGAGTCAATAATGCCGCTCTTCCATTACTGACTTCACATACACTTTTTCCTTCTGACTTTTTAACTTCTTTCTTTGCTCCACCTTTAGATCCTTTTGGATCCGGAACATTTTGAAAAGCAACTATTATTGCAAGCAGACATATTGCTGTAAGGCTTGCGATAATGGTAGTCGTATTGTTTTTCATATTTTATTAATCTTTTATAACTGCTTCAGATTTATTCATATCATAATTCTTCCTCAATTTCGCTGAAAGCCCCTTTACTGTTTCAGCATACTTAGCATCATTGGCAAGATTGGTAAATTCATCTTTATCATTCTGATGATCATACAACTCAACTCCTGCTTTACCTTCATCCCACTCTGTATATCTCCATCTTTCTGTTCGGATACTTCTTCCCATTATATCTTTTCTTTTTACCTGAGTAAAGGCTGGTTTATCCCAAGTCGCAGAAGGATTCTTCAACAAAGCTGTAAGGCTCTTTCCTTGTAAATGTTTAGGAGCAGGTAGTCCGCATAATTCAGCAAGTGTAGGATAGATATCAAGGAGTTCTACCGTTCTGGAGGAAGCTTTACCACCCTGACCTGGAACAGATATGATCAATGGCACTCTTGCAGAGTTTTCGAATAAACTTTGCTTCATCCATTGTCCATGCTGACCAAGATTATACCCATGGTCACTCCAGAACACAATGATGGTATTGTCTGAAAGTTTTAAACGATCCAAAGCATCCAGAAGTCTGCCTATCTGAGCATCCATAAACGATACAGTAGCGTAGTAAGCTCTCTGAGCCTCTCTCCTTTTCTGCTCATCAAGACCCCAGTGAGGAGGAGTTGTAAATAAAGCAACTTCAGGAACATCAGCTAAATCGTTTTCTTTTTCTTTAGCTAAAGGCACTTTGTTTTCATCATATAAATCAAAGTACTTTTGAGGAGCAACATAAGGAGAATGAGGTCTGAAAAATCCTACAGCAAGAAAGAATGGTTCATTTTTCTTCTCTTCTAAAATTTTAATAGCTTCATTAACAATTAAACCATCCGTCTGATCTTCATCAGTCCCTCCTGTTGCTCTATATGCCAGAGCACTTCCCAGATGTCTTTCAGGTGTAAGATTTTTTATCAGAGCTTCTTCTGCTTTATCTCTTCCTTTAGGATTAATCCTCACATTCCAGGAGATAGAATCATCAAGACCATTTGTACCAATCTGACTTGGTACTCCGTAATGAAAGATTTTTCCAACACGCGCACTATAGTAATCGTTATTCTTGAATAACTGAGGTAGCGTTACTACATCAGGAAGGTTTTTCCTGAAATGTGTTTGTAATTCATAAATACCATTAACATCAGGTCTTGTACCAGTAAGCAAGGAAGTTCTGCTTGGACTACATAAAGGAAACTGGTTATAAGCTTTATCAAATCGTACTCCCCTGGCAGCAAGTCTGTCAATGTTTGGAGACTTCACAAAGGTATTTCCATAACATCCTAAATCGATATTTAAATCATCTGCTGCTATGAACAACACATTATACTTTTTGCCTGGTTTAGGTTTATCTGAAACAGAAGCAATAGCAGCTCCAAATATGAAAACAGATAAAACTGAAAAGATAATTTTATTTTTCATTGAATTATAAAATTGTAGCGTTGTAATCTAGATTGAATTATAAATAGTGAGTTAATACTTGACCTTACTTCTCTTCAGAAATCGTTATCTTATCCTTCTTGACAAATTCAATCACAACTTTTTTCAACTTCCCATTGAATTCAAAAGGCACCTGATATCTGTCTGAAACCGGAGCTATGAGATCTCTTCCCACATCCGTACCATCCACTTTGTTTCCTGCATATACAGTTGCTTCCTTTCTTGTAAAGCTTCTTTCAGCGATTTTTTCATTATTGATGTAAAGCGTTTCAGTCCCTGCAATTTCATTAGCATCACCACCATTAAAATGGTAATCAAATCGGAATACTGATTTACCTTTAGGAAGAGGTTTATCTGATACAAGATGGGCTATCTGACTGTTGGACTTATGAGCAAACTGTAACTTACCTTCTTTTATAAAAAGGCTTATTCCAACATTCTCACCACCAAGAGCAAATAAAACTCCTTCTTCTTTACCGGTGACCAATTCAACTTCTGCTTTAACACTAAACGATTTTCCTTCATATAAAGGATTGCTCACTCCGACAAGATGATCAACTCCGGGATACAATGTAATGACAGATGATTTCCCATATATACTCCTGCCTTCAGGCATGTTATGTGCAGTAAAATCCTTTAATGGAAATACATTATACTTCTTCGCTTCTTCATCAAACAGAGCCTGTAGTTCCTTCAACTTTTCAGGATACTTAGTAGCAAGGTTAATTCTCTCATTAAAGTCTTCATTCAGATTATACAACTCCCATACATCCTTGCTGAAATCAATTTTCTTTCCTGACGGATCCGCTCCATCTCCAATATTTATAGTCTGACCTATCTCGTGATGTGCACCTGCCTTCCAGCCATCCTTGTATATGGCTCTGGATCCCGCAATCTCATAATACTGTATAGTATGACGTGATGGAGCTTTTGCATTTTCTACAGAATATGCAAGACTGATCCCTTCTACAGCTTTCTGCTTGTATCCGCTAATTACCTCTGGTACTTCTGCTTTCGCAAGTTCTAAGGTTGTAGGAAGCACATCAATCACATGTCCGTACTGATGCCTGATGCCTCCTTTTTCTTTAATGACTTTAGGATAGGAAATAATAAGAGGATTACGTGTCCCTCCTTCTGTATTCGCATCTGCTTTCCAGAATCTGAATGGAGTATTGGCCGCCATTGCCCAGCCAATAGGATAGTCAGTACTTGATTCATCTGTACCTATGATGTCGCGGGCATTTAATATCGCATCAATACGTTCCTCACCTTTTAACTTGTTTATCTGAGGATTAACAGTACCATATTGACTTCCGCCTTTGCTGGCTCCGTTATCACCCAGAACAATAGCTATCAGCGTATTATCCAACTGATCTATCTGCTCTAAATAATTGATGATTCTACCAATCTCATAATCAGTATAGGAATAAAAAGCAGCATATACCTCCATAAAATGAGCATAAGCTTTCTTCTCCTTTTCTGACAGGTCTTTCCAGGCTTTTACATTCGGATTCCGCTCAGGAAGAACGGTATTAGCGGGAATAATACCCAGCTTCTTTTGTCTTTCGATTACAACTTTTCTGTATTCATCCCAGCCAAGGTCAAACTTGCCTTTGTATTTATCTATCCACTCCTTTGCTACCTGATGTGGGGAATGAGTAGCCCCAGTAGCAAGGTATAGAAAGAAAGGTTTTTCAGGATCTGAAGATTTCTGATTTGCAATGTATTTGATTGCTTTATCAGCCAATAACTCATTCAGGTGTTTTGTATTTGGCTCAATGCTTAACTTAGTCTGATCTTCCCATAACTCAGGATGCCACTGATCAGTAGCTCCCGGATGAAAACCATAAAAGTGATCAAAGCCTCTTCCCGTCGGCCATCTGTTGAATGGCCCTGCCTGAGAATTTTCCACAACAGGGGTTAAGTGCCATTTTCCTAAAGCAAAAGTATTATAACCATTCTCTCGAAGAATTTCAGCTACTGTGGCCTTTTCAAAGGGAATACGAGTATCATATCCGGGAAAGTCAATAGCTGCAGGCGTTAACAAACCAACATGCACCGAGTGATGATTTCTACCCGTTAGCAATGCAGCTCTTGTTGGAGAACATATTGCGGTGGTGTGAAAATTAGTAAATCTCAAACCATTGTTTGCAATCCTTTCAATATTGGGTGTCTCAACCAAACCTCCAAAAGGCGTTGTGGCTCCGAAGCCGGCATCATCAATTAAGATCCATACAATATTAGGAGCATCTGGTGAGGCTTTTTTATTAAATTGAATTTTGTATGGTACAGACTCCGGTAAAGTCTTTCCAATCTCCCCTTCAAACTTTTGCTCCGGACTGTACTGACCGAAGGAAGGAAGAGATAAAAAAAGAGATGCAATAAATGCAGCTCCTTTAGATTTAAGGTGGTTACTCATTTTATTATAAGATTATGTATATGCAATTAATGACCGCTAACTGGTTTCTCTAATGATGCTGATTTATTCTGAATAGCAAGAATTTCTTTCTCAATTACTGCAGTTGAACTGAAACCTGTTTTTTGCCATACTATTTTACCATCCTTATATAAAATCAATGCTGGCAAAGAATTTATATTCAGATCTATTCCCAATTGTTTATTCTCAAAGAATTCAATTTTTACAACTTTAAGATCTTTAGGATGGTTTTGAGAAAGGCTGTCAATAACCGGTATCAGTTTCTTGCAGCCTCCACAATATTTTGATCCGATGTCTACTAGCACAATGTTTTCAGATTGAATTAGCTTTTTATATTGATCTGAAGTAAGACCACTCCCGGTAGCACTTTCCACCGGCTTACCTGATCCTACCCAATTGCTGAAACCACCAGGGAGTTCATACACTTCTGAAAAACCTTCTGATTGCAACTTCTTTCTCAGAGTCTTACTCCTTCCATTTCCAATGGAGTAAACAAATACTGGTTTATTCTTTTTTAATTTGCTTACCTGCTTCTGGTAATCAGCTTCATCAGAGACATTTAAGTTGATTGCCCCTTTTAAATGATTTTGCTGATATTCTTCAAATGAACGGGCATCGATAATCTGAGCTTTAGCTCCTTCCTTATTCACTTTGTCTTCAAACTCTTTAAGCGTTAGAGATGCGCTCTTATCTTCCTGCGCCTGTATACTAAGAGAATAAGTAAAAGCAAAAGCCAATATGAGTACTAGTCTGATCATGTTTTTCATAGCTTATATTTTTATGTTAAAATTCTTTTTCTCCAAATTCACTTGATGGCAGTTTCACCTTCTTGGCAGACTGGGTAAGGCTATAACTGACATTAATAAAGAATACATCCTTTTCCTGAATGTAATTTGTTGTTGTATAGAAGTTAACTCCTCTTGTTGTTATTCTCTGTTCATTGGATTTGATTAGTCCAAAATCAATATTCTGCCATTGTACTAAAGCACTCAGTCTTCCATTCAGGAAAGTCTTTTTCAATGATAAATTCGGACTTACAAATCTTGAATCTTCACCTTGTGCAGTTGGTCTTTCAGACAGGTAATTCAGATTGAACTGAAGAGACAAAGTTTTAGATAATTGAAAATTATGATTAGTATTAAAAGAATAAGCGAAAGCCGAATTCCTTACCTGCACTGTATTATTAAACAGCATACCGGCTATTCTATAGTTATAAATATTTCCTCCCAGATAAACAGACCACCATTTTACAGGCTTCACGTTTATACCTGTCTCAATTCCCCACACATGTGCTTTTCCGGCATTAGTGAATATCCTGTTCAGAATAGTATCGTTGTATGCACTATTCACTCTGTTTACAACATTTTTTATTTCCTGATTGTAAAGGGTAATAAAAACGGAACCTTCATTTTTTATATCTTTTATAAGACCGATTTCGGAAAGGTTTACAAACTCAGGCAGAATTCTCGGATCTCCTTGTTCAAGTGTTTCAGAATGTTCTCTTTCCGGATATGGATTTAATTCATTGCTTGTTGACCTCTGAACCCTTCTGTTGAATCCACCTTTCGCTCTTAATGTGCTATTAAGATTATAACTTAAATTAAGTGAAGGAAATAAGCTTGATAAGTTAAGTTCATAAGGTTCATCAAGTTTATCAGCTTCAAATTTTCTGTAAGAATACTCATATCTAAGTCCGGCTACATAGCTTAACTTTTTACCTTTCCCTGAGTATTGAGAATAAACACTATGAATCTGATTTAAAACCTTGATATCAGAGCTGAATTCAGGAACAATGCTATATTGACCTGTACCAAGTATGGCATCTTTATATAAATAAGCTCCTGTCTGTTGCTGGTATCTTGCCTGATATCCGGTTTCCAGTTTACCCTTTCCAATACTTAAAGCATAATCAATTCTACCTCTAAGACCATGAATCGGACTGTTACCAGTATTCAAAACATAATCCATGGTATCAGCATGATTATATAAGCTGGTATTAAGATTTTTGGTATATCCGTCAAGAACAGCATATTCATACAGCCCTGACAATGTTAGAAGAGATTTATTTCTGAACTTATGGGAATAGTCAATATTTGCCAAAGAAAAATTACCTTGTTTCTTTACAAGGTTTGAGTTAAAATATTCAATACTTGCCAAGGGTTGTTCTGTATTGATATCTTTTTTAAAGTTCTTATAACTTATATCTGCTCTTCTATATTGAACCTTTTGACCATTGTAAAAACCAACATTAAATGTATTGGCCTCATTGGGGGAGTACGTCACTAAAGCCCTTGCTGAATAATTGGTTCTTTTAAAACTTCTTTCTCCAACTGATGGAAAAGAAGTAAACCTGTTATCGAACGTGGTGTTTACATCACCTTCCCTTCTTCCTGCCATATCATTCTGCTGATAACTACCACCTACAGACACATCCCATTTCTCCTTTTTATAATTAAGGGTTGCGTCTATTCCGTATCTATAAGGCTTCTCCCGATTTGAAAAATCATTAACACTTGGCAGACCGTATTGAACGTTTGAATTAAAACTTAAACCATCATCCACGCCTTTTTTAGTAGTGATATTAATAATACCTGCCTTACCATCCGCATCATACTTTGCAGAGGAAGACGTTATAATCTCTATATTTTCAATAGCATTTGCAGGGATCTGCGACAGCACTGTCTTCAGGTCACTTAAAACAGGTTTTTCATTTACAAGAATCAAAAAACCAGCAGAACCTCTTAGTCTAATATCGCCCTCTGCATTCACACTTACAGAAGGCATGTTTTTCAAAACATCTATAGCGGTCCCACCTTTTGCGGCGTCAATCTGATTTGCTTTAAAAACCTGCTTAAAAGGCGTTTGCTGCTGCCCATTCACTACCACTTCTTTTAAAGAGGATGAATTCTCTTCTGTTAAAATATCGCCCAGGTTTATCGGGCCTGAACCGTCTGTTGATATGTTCTTTATTTCCCTGGCATTATAACCAATTGAAGTAACCTTTAAATGATAATTACCGGACTTCAAATTTTTAAATTCAAATAATCCAGTACTATCGGTTAATCTACCATCAAGCAGAGCATTATCTTCTCCCTTGTAAATAGTGACATTTACAAACTCAATTGGTTTCCTATTAAAAGAATCTATGATTCTCCCCTTAATAGTTGACTGGGCGTAAGCACCAGTAACCAAAAAGGAAAAAACCATTAACAGAAAATTTCTTTCTCTCATTTTATTAATCTCTATTCATATTATTTATCCTTATCATCATTCGAAGAAACTTCCTCAACAGCCTGATCAATTACAATCTTTGAAACCAATCCATTAAATGGAGCAGGTGCTTTATAGATATTCGTTACCGGTACATTAAGATCCTTTCCTACACTAATTCCCTCGCTGGCAACAGAGTTGAGATAACTCTTCCTTGATTTTAAACTTTGACTACCAAACTTTTCATTATTAATGAATATGGCCACAGAGGTCAGATCAGGATAATCTATTTTGATAGTAGCCTTACCGGGAGGTAACTGTTTATCAGAGATTAAAGTAATCTCCTTAACACCGTCATTTAATGTATAATGCAGTTTCCCATTAATAAAATAAAGCGCATTTCCACCGGAATATCCCCCACTTGCGAATACTACACCCTGTGGAACTTCTTTAGGTATTTCTACATCAACAGTAATCTGCAAAGGCTTCTTTCCAATATTTATTTTGGTCTTACCTGTCGTTCCCTGATAGATAATAGATTTCTTTCTTACGACTGGCTCAGGTACTCCAGCTCTATAGTCTCTTAATGGATATACATTATTCTTTCTGGCTTCTGCATCAAACAAAGCTTTCAATTCTTTAAGCTTATCGGGATATTTAGCAGCTAGATCTTTTAATTCAGTAGGATCATCTATAAGGTTATAGAGCTCCCATTTATCTTCAGAAAATGGACGAGGATTAAAGTTAGGATCAGCATTACTGGTATCACTGAAAATATTTCTTGGATGGTATACAGAAGCTTTCCATCCATCTTTATAGATAGCTCTTCCTCCATGCAATTCATAGTATTGTACTGTATGTCTGGTCTCAGCCTGTGCATTTTCAAAAGTGTTATTGAAAGCAGCTCCATGAAAAGGAGTTTGTTTGTAACCATTTATAACTTCAGGTACTTTAACTTCTGTTAACTCAATGGTAGTAGGAAGAATATCCGTAACATGTCCGTATTGAGCTCTGATTACACCTTTATCTTTAATTCCTTTAGGGTAATGAACAATCAATGGATTACGGGTACCACCCTCAGAATTCGCATCACTTTTCCAGTATCTGAAAGGAGTATTCATGGCCTGTGACCACCCTAGCGGATAATTCGGAGAAGTAAGTTCCGTTCCTATTTTATCTATGTTTGTTAAAAGGAAAGATATATCATCACCACTTGCTTTGTTTGAAGTTCCCAGCGTTCCAGTGTAGGTTCCTTCTTTACTTCCACCATTGTCTCCTATCAAAAGAAATATTGCAGTATTATCAAGTTGATCGATCTGTTTCAGATAATTTACTACACGACCTATTTCATAATCAGTATAAGATAGAAATCCTGCATACACTTCGATGAAACGAGCATATACTTTTTGTTCTTCAGGTGATAAGGAGTTCCAGACCTTTATTCCATTCTGACGAGGTGGTAAGGTTGCATTCTTAGAAATATAACCCAGATCCTTTTGTCTTTTGAAGACTGCTTCTCTATATGCATCCCACCCCTTGTCAAATTTGCCTTTATACTTATCACTCCATTCTTTAGCGACCTGATGAGGTGAATGTGTTGCTCCCGGAGCTAAGTAAAGGAAGAATGGCTTATCAGAATCAGCTGATTTTTGATTGGCGATATAAGCTATTGCCTTGTCGGCCAGAAGCTGATTAAGATGCTTGGTATTAGGTTCTATATCTATATAGTTATTTTCTTCTACAAGATTAGGATGCCACTGATCGGTTGAACCTCCCAGGAATCCATAAAAATGTTCAAATCCTCTCCCTGTAGGCCATCTGTTATATGGACCAGCAGCTGTCACATCTTTAGAAACCTGACCATGCCATTTGCCTAAAGCAAAAGTATTGTACCCATTTTCTTTAAAGATCTCTGCAACAGTTCCTGCTTCAAAAGGAATATCACCATTGTATCCTGGTGTTCCGATTCCCAGCTCAGCATGATGTCCCATTCCTACTGAATGAGAATTTCTGCCTGTCAGCAAAGAAGCTCTTGTCGGACTACATAAACCTGTTGTATGAAAATTGGTATACCTTAAACCATTATTGGCAAGATATTCAAATGTCGGTGTCTCTATAAGACCACCAAATGCAGAAGTTGCACCGAAACCTACATCATCAAGCATGACCCATACTACATTTGGCGCACCTTTGGGAGCCTTCACTCTTTCTGGCCAAACCTGCTCTGTTCCCTCAAGCGTGTTTCCTATTTTTCCGGTAAACGGCTTTGCAGGATCATGCTGAGCAAAGGAACTAACAGGTACCAGAAAACTTATAATCAAGCCTGATAACACAGGCTTGATTATGGATTTTGAATAATACACCAGGAATTTCTTTTTCATCTTTGTAGTTTAAAGCTATCTAATATGAACAGTTGGTTTTATTACAACCATCCAGGATTTTGATCCAGATTAGGGTTCAGATCAATTTCCTGTTGAGGTATCGGATATAGATAATGTTTTGCGTTAGCATTAGTCTTTCCCACTTTATGCAGGCTTCTTTCAAGAATTCCATTACCAGCAGCATCTCTTTCTCTTATAAGATCAAACCATCTCTGATACTCAAATACAAACTCAAGTCTTCTTTCCAGATAAAGTGAATCTCTGAACTGATGTTGTCCCAGACCTTCCGTCAGGTCATCAAGACCTGCTCTTCTCCTAACCTTGTTAATATTTGTATAAGCAATACCAGTAGGACCATTCAGCTCATTTTCAGCTTCAGCAAGAATCAATAATACTTCCGAGAATCTTATGATAGGAACATTAGCACCGGATTCAGCAAGGTTTGAAACGTTAGCAGGATCCCAGTATTTATTAAAGAAAGGAACAGAATCTCCAGGGATTGCAGGATCATTCAGTTTGCCATACCATTTACCGTCTTCCGGACTTTTGAACCTTGTAACAAAGGTCACATCACGTCTCTTATCCTTTTTAGAATATAATTTATAAACACTAAAAAACTTATCTACTCCTCCTGGCTTGGTTGCATCTGGCACAGAATAAAATACTACCTGATCTGCATAAGAACCTACAATTTTAGGAATACCCGTCAGCACTGATCTTGGAGCCTGGTTATTTCCCTGTCCCTGAGAAACAGATTTAAACTGAGCAGAGAAAATATGCTCCGGTCCATTTTTATAAATCGGAAGGAAAACTTCAGCATAGTTCTGAACAAGGCTATAACCATAAGGTCCGTTGATTACTTCATTAGCTTTTAGTATAGCATTCTCCCATTTTCTTTGTGTCAAATAAACTTTCGCTAACAAGGCTTTTGCAGCTCCGGCAGTAGCGCGGCCAGCATCTGCTCCACCCGCTATTGGATCAAGAACAGTAGCAGCTTCTATCAGATCTTTTTCAATCTGTGCATAAACTTCCTGAACGGAATTTCTTCTCGGCTTTGAATGTGCTTCTTCAAGTGTTGCTAGATCCTTTAATATCAAAGGAACTCCTCCATATAGTCTTACAAGATTGAAGTAATAAAGAGCTCTAAGGAACTTCGCTTCTCCTATCAGTCTTTCTCTTAATCTGGTATTCGCTCCAAAATCAATTCCAGGGATTTTTTCAATAGCTATATTTGCCTTTTTGATTCCGGAATAATGTTGTTGCCAGATTTGTAAAACACGCAGACCAGTTGATGCATGGCCCAGAACGGATTGAGATCTTACATCAGGGTTGGTTGCTCCTGGGCCCGGATTCTCATCATCTCCCATAAAATTCATACCTGTATTAAACAAAGTATTATATGGAGTCTGAACAGCATTACCTCCTGCATTTAACAGGAAATAAATTGAATTGACTGCTGCTACAGCATCTGATGGAGTCTTATAAAAGTCATTAGCGTCCATAAATGACTCTGGTTCCTCTTCAAGTTTAGCACAGGAAAAAATACTTACCGCTAATCCTATTAATATATATATCGACTTCTTCATTTCTTTGGTGATTTTAAAAGGTATTCTGATTATTAAAAGGAGAATGAAAGGCCTCCAAGGAATGTCTTACTATTCGGATAAGCACCATTGTCTACACCCTGATCAATAGCAGACTGACCATTGCTACTGACCTCAGGATCATAACCGGTATATTTTGTCAGTGTCAGATAGTTCTGCAATGATATATATACTCTGATGTTCTTAACCTTCGCCTTATTTACAAGGTGCTCAGGAAAAGTGTATCCGAATGTCAGGTTCTTAAGTCTTATATAAGAAGCATCTTCTATAAATCTGTCGGAAATTGTAGCTGCAGGATCTTGATATGCACTATGAACGTCTGTATTGGTATTGGTAGGAGTCCATCTGTTCAACAGGGTTGTAGAAGCACCGGTATATCCCGTTCCCAATTCAAGGGTTGCTCTGTTCTGATTATAAAGTTTGTTTCCGTAAGATGTTTGTAAAAATATACTTAAGTCAAAGTTGCGATAGCTGAAGGTGTTTGTCAAACCAGCAATAAACTTAGGCTGATTGGCAATAATCACCCTGTCACCTGACTGAGTAATTTTGCCATCACCATTGATATCTTTGTATTGCTGACCACCTGGTTTCTTGTTTGCAGCAGGTGTTAATGCTTCATCAGGAGATGTACCTACTGGTATTACACCGTCTGTCTCATAAACGATAAAGGAACCGATTGGCTTTCCAACTGCAGCAATGGAAGGTAATGCACTGTTAGGGATGATCTGATCGATTCCATCGCCTAAACTTAACACTTTGTTTCTGTTTACTGCATAGACGAGGCTAGTGCTCCACTGAAACTTACCCACAAGGTTTTTGGTAGAAACAGCAAGTTCAAACCCCTTATTTTCAACAGCCCCATAGTTTTGATACACTTGAGGATTAGGTGTAGATAGAGATCCATTCACAACTACAATATTCCATAGACCTGATGTGGCTGGCAATGGAACGTTCAACAATAAATCAGTTGTCTTTTTATAATAGATATCAGCAGCTACTACAACTCTGTTTTTAAATAGGCCAAGATCAGCTCCCAAGTCATACTGAGCTGTTTTTTCCCAGGTTAGATCAGGGTTAGCAATAGAGCTTGGTGCAAAACCAGAAACTGTATTATTTCCAAAGTTATATCTGTAGTAAGATAACTGAGAGAAGGACTGATAAGATGGAATCTGTTGATTACCGATAAGTCCGGCGCTTAGTCTGAATTTCAAATGTCCAAGATTTTTAATTTGAGAAAGGAAATCCTCATTGCTTGCATTCCAGGCCACCGCCGCAGACGGGAAGTATCCCCATTTATGCCCTGGAGCAAACTTTGAAGAACCATCAGCTCTCAAAGACACTGTTAATAGATATTTTTCTCTATAGCCATAATTAACCCTTCCCAGGAATGATCTCAAAGCCCACCTGCTTGAAAAAGAAGAAGGAGAAGGTGCAAATCCACTTGCATTAATGGATGTCACATTACCTGCTTGCTGATTGTTATAATCAAATCCATCTGTTGCATATCCGCTTGAACCCGAAACAGAGCCTTTAGTTACTGACTCCTGCTGAGTAAAGCCTCCTAAGACATTCAGGTTATGAACATTCCTTATTCTTCTAGAATAGTTGATAGTATTCTCATTCAACCAGTTGGTAGAAAATATAGACCCAACCTGAGCTAAGCCACCAAAACCTGAACCTTCATAGACGGATGATGGTAAATATCGGTTCTGTTTATTATTAAGTACATCAGCTCCGGCAAGCACCTTAAATGTTAATCCTTCAATGATTTTATATTCTGCTGAAACATTTCCCAGGAAACGTCCAGTCTTAGTTTCATTTAGTTGGTTCTTAAGGGTATTAATCGGATTTCCATATACACCTTCAAAAAGGTTTCTTAATACAAATGATCCGTCAGGATTATAGATAGGTACGGCAGGAGACATTAACAATAGGGCCGGCACTACGGCCTGAGGCGCTACATTGGAAGAGATCTGGCTTGCAGTGATATAGGAGCCGATTCTTAATCTGTTGCTGTATTCATGATCAAGATTTAATCTTCCAGAGTATCTTTCAAAGTCAGTATTAATTAAGACACCATCCTGTTTAAAATAGTTACCGGAAATTGCAACTCTTGTTTTATCATTACCGGTAAGCACTGAAAGATTGTGATTCTGAATGGCAGCTTGTCTGAACGCAGCTTTTTGCCAGTTTGTACCTTCCCCTAAACTGTCTAACTGTGCTGCACTATATTGGGGAGATTTATTAGAGTTTACCAAAGCATCGTTTCTAAGAGCTCCCCATTCTTTTGCATTCATAAGAGGAATCTCTCTGACAACACTTTGCACACCCGCATATCCATCATAGTTGATAGAAGAGTTATTATAACTTCCTTTTTTTGTTGTTACGATAACAACACCATTCGCCCCTCTTGAACCGTAGATGGCAGTGGCAGAAGCATCTTTAAGAACGTCTATAGATTCTATATCTGATGTATTAATAGATGACAATGGATTGATCTTGGAACCATTGGTTACACCAGCGTCATTACTTGCATTGTCGTTATAAATCGGAAATCCGTCGATAACATATAGAGGTTCTGTACCCGCAGTGATGGAGTTATTTCCTCTTATTTGCACCGAAGTTCCACCTCCCGGCTGACCAGTTGACTGAGTTACCTGAACACCGGCAACAGACCCTTGCAAAAGACGCTCTACAGAGCTAACAGGTTGTTTCAGGCTTTCTACTGGAACAGTAGCGACAGACCCTGTTAAATCACTTCGCTTTTGTGTTCCATAACCAACCACCACTACTTCGTTGAGTAGTTGACGGCTCTTTAACTGTATATTTAAATCTTCTTCAGGAGCTTCATACACTTCAACTTCTTTAGGTTCATATCCTGAGTATTGAAGCACTAAAGTAAAGGGATAAGAATGATCCGTCTTTAATTCATAATTTCCATCTATATCTGTAATGGTACCCTCTTTGGTCCCCTTTATCTGGATTACAGCTCCTACTGCCGGCTCCGCAGTTTTATCATCAACAACCCGTCCTTTAATTACAGTTTGCGCAACCGCTACATCCTGTACAATCAGGACTAAGGAGAAGGCTATTAAAAGATATTTAAATTTAAAAGTGGTATAGCGTTTTTTCATTCGGCAGTTTTTAAATAATTAACACTTGTATTATACAAAGTCTATCGGATAGGTATACAAAAATACATAACTAAAAATCAATGACAATCTAGAAGTCTATCTATTTGAACATCTTACCACTAAAAAAGAAAAACCTATTATCTCATAGGGAATGATAATAGGTTTTTACTTTTCAAAAGTTTAGGTTGAACTCCTTATTTAAAAACAGTTAATTGACCTTTTATTCTCCTTTAACCTCAGAGGTCCTTTGCGATTCCAGACCAGGCAATACATATTTAGGTTGTCCCGGATCGCCAAAATTCCAGGCTGGTAGTTTTGCAAATTCAGCTTTGAATTGCTTTCTCGCTGCTTCAGCTTCAGGACTTCCCTGACCTTCTGCTATCGATTGCGTCTCCTCAATATCTTTTACAAGATCATAGAAACGTCCATCATGATAAAGCTTGTACTTGTGATTTCTAAAGAACCTTGCTGAATGCTTATTTATCTCTGCTCCATGCAATGGGGTATAATGACAAAAGACCCATTGACGAGGAGTTCCTTTTTCTCCTTTAATCTGAGGGTAAATACTTTTTCCATCAGTATCCCAATCCACTGGTACTTTGACCTTCACAACATCCGCTACTGTAGCAAGTATATCAGTGAAGTCAACAAGATCATCAGTCTGATGAACCTTGTATCTGTTAGAGCCATAATTAACAATTAGTGGAACATGATGTCCCCTGTCTAACGTAAGCCCTTTCCCTCCTTTAACATAGGAACCATCTTTCATCTGTGTCACTATAGATCTACCTGTACCATTATCTCCTGTAAAGATGATTACAGTATTTTCATAAATACCAAGGGCCTTAAGCTTATTAATGATAAGCCCAATATTCTTATCTGTATAAGCAACCATATCTCTGAAATTGGCAGTATCTCTTTTATGTCTTGCGTCAGCACCATCTTTCCAGCTTTTGCTATCAGGAGTAGGCAAAAATGGATCATGTACCAAAGCCATTGGATAATACGCAAGGAATTTATTATCCTTATTCTTTTCTATGAAATCAAGAATGTAATTTGTAAAGATATCAGGACCATAATCATCATCCGAACGACTTAATGTCTTTCCATCCTGCTCTATCAGTGCATTAGCATACCGCTCTCCCTGCTCCCTGGAATAGACAAGCTGCCACAAGCAGTACTGATCAAAGCCAAAGTGAGCAGGTAATTTATTGTTAGCTCCCAATTGCCATTTACCTGCAATACAGGTCTTGTATCCTGCATCCTTTGCCAGGTGTGCAAAAGTTTTCTGTTTAGGGTCAAGATATCCAAACTCTACATAATTTTTATAGTTATACTTTCCTGTCATAATCTGCACTCTTGAAGGTGTGCAAAGAGGCTGAGAAAATCCGTAATTAAACTTCAAACCTTCTGAGGCAAGCCTGTCAAGATTGGGAGTATGATAAGTACCACCATAAGTACCCAGACATTCCTTACCCATATCATCTGCCATGATAAGAATAATATTAGGTGTACTATTTGTCTTTGTCTGAGCTGAAGAATTGTTGAATGAAAACAATACAGCAATCAACAGAAGACTTATATATTTAAATTTCATATACTTATATTATGTTAAAATTTATTCGTGATGAACATACCATGGATTAGCAGTTGTGGGGATTGGAGCATTTACCTGCTTTCTCCATGTATCTAATTTATCATATAACTCTTTTGTCTTCTCCGGATTTTTTTGTGCAAGATTATCAGTTTCGCCAATATCTTCTTTGATATTATAAAGCTCTATTCTTTTATCCTCATAAAACTCAAGCAGTTTATAATCTCCGGATCTGACAGCACTTACAGGTCTTGTTCTGAAAGGATCGCTATTTCTTTTATCTGCTGAAAACCCTTCCAGATAAGCCGGGAAATGCCAGTAAATTGCATCTCTTGTCTTATAAGGTTTGTCTAATAAAATTGGCGCAAAGCTTTGTCCGTCAAGCTTAGCTTTCGTAAGAGGCTTAGAAATATTGGCTACTTCAAGCAGTGTAGAATAAAAGTCAACTCCGATAACAGGTATTTCAGATTGCCCACCCGCCTTTATTTTTCCTGGCCAGCGCACAAATAAAGGTACTCTGACACCACCTTCATAAAGCATTCCTTTTGAACCTCGTAATGGATATTGATAAGTTGCGCCACCATATCCTCCATTATCCGAATAAAAAATTACAAGTGTATTTTTATCCAGGTTTAAACGATTGAGATTTTCAAGTAACCTTCCAACTCCCTCATCTGCGCTTTCAAGCATGGCTGCATAAGTAGGATTGTTATGGTGCACTGTTCCTTGTTTTGCCTTATATTTTTCAATCAGAGAATCCTTAGCTTGTATCGGGGTATGAACTGCGAAGTAGGACAGATAAAGAAAGAAAGGTTTTTCTTTATTTGTGTCAATGAACTTAAGTGCTTCATCCGTCAGACGGTCTGTAAGATATTCTCCTTCTTTACCGCTATCAATACCTTCAAAAGGCTTCATGTCTTTCTTCATGGCATATGGATAGAAATAAGATTTTGTTCCTCCAGCCCCTCCTATTATATAATCAAAACCCTGAGATTTCGGATCTGTATTCTGACTTTTTTCTCCTAACTGCCATTTGCCTATCAACCCTGTGCTATAACCTGCATTCTTAAGCTCTTCTGCAATGGTGACAAAAGAAGGTGCCAGGACGGTATTATTTTTTACCGGAATTAATTTCCTCAAGGATGAGTCTCCTCTTTCTGCTGTACCCACAGTATAGATTCCATGTCGTGGAGTATAAAGACCAGTCATAAGTGAGCCCCTGCTCGGAGCACAATTGGGACCACAAGAATAAGCCTGAGTAAATCTTATACCTTCAGATGCAAGTTTATCTATATTAGGAGTTTCATAATACTTGCTGCCAGCAGCTACATCCGTCCATCCGAGATCATCCAATATAGATGAATAATAGATTGGGTCTGTTTTTCTGCGCCTCCACATATTCCACATTGAAACCAAAGAGAAAAATCAATGTCAGAATGATAATGTATTTTATCTTCATAAGATTATAATTGATTATAAAATAGCATTCAGCTTTTCAGTAAATGCCATTCAAATTAAATAAATGGTGATGGTGAAAATTTACCTCCAGAGATCGTTTTGTACCAACTTTGGATTTAAGTCTATTTCTCTTTGTGGTATTGGGTGCAAATAATGTTTCTCGGATGCATTTGTTTTACCTACTGCATGAAGAGCTGACACCATTTTTTTAGTTCTGATCAGGTCGAACCAACGATGGAATTCGAACATCAATTCCAGTCTGCGCTCAAGGTAAACGGCTTCTCTGAAGCTGCTTTGATCCAAACCTGATAATTGGTCCAGGCCAGCTCTTTTTCTAACTCTGTTAATCGCATCATAAGCACTTCCAGGCCCTGACACTTCATTTACTGCCTCTGCATAAATCAAAAGAACCTCAGCAAAACGAATAATCGGAATATTCCTTGGAGATTCAGTTGGGTTTTTTACTGTAGACGGATCGAAGTACTTAAAGAATCTTGGAGGAAACTTATATACGTTACCATTTGCAGGACTTACGATTTCCGTAAAAAATGTAACATCCCTACGTTTATCATTTTCAGAATAAAGTTCATAGGTAGCTGGAAGCATCGGTTCATCAGAACCTGCCGCTGCAATCCCCGGAATACCTACGGGCGTAGCAGATGAAGCCAGACGATTTCCTTGTCCGTTTACGAATGATTTACATTGTGCTGAAAATATATGTTCTTTCCCATTCTTGGTCTCAGCTCTGAAAACATCAGCATAATCTTCAAATAAATCATAACCATAAGGACCATTGATTACTTCAAGAGCTTTAGCTGCTGCTTTCTCCCACTCTTTTTTTGTCAGATATACTTTTGACAAAAGTGCTTTCGCAGCTCCTCCTGTAGCTCTTCCAGCATCTGCCCCCCCCATAAATGCAGGTAACTTTTCTGCATCTGTCAAATCATTTATAATTTGTGTATAAACAGATTCTACAGGTGATTTAGCTACGTGAATAGAATTGCGATCCAGTGAAGTCACTTCATGAAGAACTAAAGGAACCTCTCCCCAAAGTCTGACAAGGTTAAAATATAAAAGTCCTCTTAAAAATTTAGCCTCATTAACCAGTCTCTCTCTCAGCGTTGCATCCATATCAATGGATGGTACACGATCGATTGCAATATTTGCACGATTAATAGCAATATAGTGTTCTTTCCATAGCTCATCAATTCTGTCATTGGTAGTTGAATACGACAATGCAGCCATAGCGCGCACATCCGCATTCGTGACTCTCAGCGAAGCAATCGCATCATCAGACAAAATTTCAACAGCCTGATGTATCAAGCGGTTATACATTGTAACTCCTCCGTTGTTCAACCCCGCATGGTAAATGCTGTTTACTGCGGCAATTGCATCTTCTTTTGTTTTATAAAACTGACTTGTAGTAAAAACAGATGCTGGTTTTTCGTCTAGCTTCTTGCATGATATCAAAGCTCCGACAAATAATAATATATAGAAATACTTTATAACTTTCATAAAACTAACTTTTAACGTTTTCGTGGTTCTTGTTATTCACATCAAATTCTGTGGTAACCTGGAGCTTTCTCCAGTCAAGAATTAAAATGTTACATTCAATCCTACCTGATAAGATTTGCTGTTTGGATATACACCATAATCAACTCCTTGCGTAAGCGTTGATTGTTCGTTTCTACTTACTTCAGGATCAAAGCCAGTGTATTTGGTCAGAGTTAGAATATTCTGTGCTGCAATATAGAATCTGACATTTCCAAAATGAGTCCTTTTAAGCAAGTTTGCAGGTAAAGTATATCCTAACACAATGTTCTTTAATCTTAAAAAGGAAGCATCCTCTACAAACCTATCTGATACTATAGGTGCTGCATCTTCAAAAGGCCTTGGCATAGAGTTACTCGGATTGGCAGGAGTCCATCTTTCAAGAGCAGCAGTGGAAGCATTCTGCTGACCATTCAAATGTTCCAACTGTTGTCTGTTCTGATTAAATATCTTATTTCCATAAGAAGCATAAAAGAAGATGCTTAAATCAAAATTCTTGTAATAAAAGTTATTGGTGAGTCCGGCAAGGAACTTAGGCTGAGCATTGCCTATTACTACTCTGTCTCCGTCTTGAGTAATCTCGCCATCACCATTGATATCAGCATATTTTATATTACCAGGAGTTGCTTCACCTGTCTGGTAAATACCAACGGATTTATAGCCATAAAAGGATCCAAGAGCATGCCCTACTTTTGCTATACTTTGTCCAGAGATAATATAATCAACGCCATCTCCCAAGCTCTCTACTTTATTTCTGTTTAATGAATAAACTAAGTTTGTTGTCCAATTAAATTTATCATTTTTAACATTCTGAGTAGATATACCAAGCTCTATACCTTTATTGGAAACTACGCCATAGTTCTGCAAGGCAGTAGATTGCCCAGTAGTATAGGGAATAGGAACATTTAACAACAGATCGCTGGTTTGTTTATAGTAAGCATCAAAAGTAAGCGATACCCTATTGTTAAGTACTCCAAGGTCAACACCTGCATCAAACTGCCTTGTTTTTTCCCAGCTTAGATCAGGATTACTGATTCTGTTAGGTGAGAAACCAATTACTGTCTGGTCATTGAAGAAATAAGTGTTGGTAGTTAATGTGGACAATGATTGATACAATCCTATCTCCTGATTACCTGTTAATCCACCACTTAATCTGAGTTTTAAAGTACTGATATAGTCATTAGAAGCCAGGAAGCTTTCTCTGTTAACATTCCATGCGACTGCAGCTGAAGGGAAAAAGCCCCACTTATTGTTTTTACCGAAGCGAGATGAACCGTCAGCTCTGGCGGTAAAAGTAAAGTAGTACTTTTGAGCATAAGAATAATTTAACCTTCCTAAAAAAGACTGAAGGCCCCATTCTGCGGTATTGGATGTAGGTTGGGTATAAACAGATCCTGAAGAAAGATCGTTATACGTTAAATCATCGGATATAAACGTTTGTGCTCCTGAAGTGACCAACTCACTCTTATAATACTGTTGAGTAAATCCGCCAACTGCATTGAAGTTATGCTTCTTACCTATTACGGTTGTATAATTTAATGTATTCTCATTCAACCATGTAGTCACGAATTTTGATCCGATTGCTGCAGTACCAGTATTGTTGGTATTTGCCCCCCGATAAACAGACGAAGGAACATACCTGTTTTGCTTGTTATTAATGATATCTGAGCCTATTGATACTCTTGCTGACAGGCCTTTTGCCAGTGTATAGTCACCATAAATATTTCCAAGCAAACGGAAGGTGTTAGTTCTGTTTACTTCGCTTTTTAATGTTGCTATAGGATTCCCAAGAGGAGTTTCGAATTCATTTTGATAAGTATAGTTGCCATTAGCATCTTTTACAGGAACTGTAGGAGGCATTAACAAAATATATCTTACTATATTATCATCCGCAACCTGAGCGTTTGTCTGGCTACCGGTAAGGTTAGTTCCTACCTTAAATCTTTGAGTAAAATGATGCTCAAGATTTAACCTTCCTGAGTAACGTTTGAAATCAGTATTCTCAAGTACACCGTTTTGTTTATAGTAATTTCCGGATATGGAAAATCTGGTCTTTTCATTCCCGCCGCGAAGAGTTACCTGATGGTTCTGAAATCCAGCCTGTCTGAATGCTTCCTTCTGCCAGTCTGTTCCCCCAGACATACTGTCTATTTGCCCTTGAGTATAGTAAGGAGTCTTAAGAGAGTTAACCCGGGCATCATTTTTTAATAAAGCCCATTGTTTAGCATCAGTAAGCACATCCATTTTTTTAATAACATTTGATACTCCATAATAACTATCATAGGAAATGTTATTTTGACCGGCTTTTCCTTTTTTAGTTGTAATAATTACAACACCGTTAGCTCCCCTTGCTCCATATATGGCTGTTGCAGATGCATCTTTAAGTACATCTATGGATTCGATGTCGCTTGGATTTAAACTCGCCAGAGCATTGATACTCCCTCCTGACGTAACACCTGCACTGGCATCAGAATTGTCATTGTATACAGGAAAACCATCAATAACATAAAGAGGCTCATTACCTCCGTTAATAGAGTTTCCTCCTCTAATCCTTATACTAACTGCACCTCCGGGTTGTCCTGAAGACTGAGTAACCTGCACTCCTGATACAGATCCTTGCAAGAGCTTATCCACTGAGGTTACAGGAGTTTTCAATACTTCTTCAGAAACTGTTGCTACAGATCCTGTCAGATCTGATCTTTTCTGCGTACCATAACCGACCACAACCACTTCATTCAAAAGAGATGCATTCTTAAGCTTAATGGTAAGGTCTTCTTCCAATGCTTCGTAGATCTCCACTTCCTTTTGCTCATACCCTGCATATTTTACAACAAGTGTAAATGGGAAAGGATGACTTGTGGTAAATTCATAATTCCCGTCAATATCTGTCACTGAGCCCTCTTCAGTGTCTTTAATTTTCAAAACGGCACCTACTAGAGGCTCTCCGGTTTTGTCATCTGCAATCCTGCCCTTCAAAACCTCCTGCGCAACGGCAGCAGTGTGAATGCCTAAGATTACCAAAGTAATAATTAATGTTTTCCATAGCTTCTCATTCGTAAAATCAACCATCATCAACAATTTAAATTAACAAGTCAAATAAAATTCGATACATTACCATCAATGTAATACTATACAAAGTTAATAGACTTTATAGCCTTAAAGCAAAATCAGATGAGTTGTTTCAGGAATTCGTACCACGAAAAAAAATTTAAAAATCAAAATTCAATGGAATTAAATAAGAAAAAACACTTACAACCAAACAGATGTAAATTATAGCTAAAGGATAGGAAAATGGATATCATGCCTATAAGCAATGAAACTGACAGTACAATATGTTCTGCCCATAAAAATAAATCCCATTCTGTAAAAGGTTGAAAGCTTACACAATGGGACTCTTCATGTTACAAAAAAAATCAGGAAACTTTGGTCACATTATTTTCTCTATTTTCAATTTTCTTTTCAATCCAGCTGATATAATGACCGCGGTAAGTGTCCCTCATGAGCCACCAGTCCTGCTTTCCCAATTTACCTCTGCAGGCGGTACTCCCACAAAGGCACTTTTTAATTTTTGAGCTTTCAAACTCATTTACAATAAAAGTGGCATAGTCAATGGTAACCTGCTCTCCTTTTTTAATAAGCCTCCTTGCAGCAACATCATCATCATTGATCATCCATGCGTTGGGATTACAACAATGGTTGATAAAGTAATCCATCTGAGGAGTGACATCTTCATTTTCAAAAGGACCTACATATACGAACTCCTCAATCTCTGTAGAATATTTTTCAAAGATAGTTTTATAGGGTTCAGGAAGTGCGTTGACTTCTTTTCTTGTAAGCCTTACACAACTGTCATTCCAGTTGCTGAAGATAATCTCACCAGGCTCAATATCATCATCTGCAAAAACTCCGAAAAAATCCGTGTCCAGCTGTTTCTTAAAAAGTTTCCTGTTGTACATAAAATTTATTTTACCTGGAAATGAGTTATAAATCAGACCTAATTTTAAAAAATTAAGACTTTGAGAATTCAACTTTTGACTCATGCAACGTCGATATAAAAAAGTTATAAATCATTATAATTAAGATATATATTTTAAAATTAAATAAGCTATAAAAATGTTTAAATTTTTTGAGGTTGTAACTCTTCTTTTTCTTCAATCCTGTCGAACCTCGACAGTTTAAGCCCATACAAAGCGATGTAGAAGTAGCAAACAATCACAATGAGGAACGCAATTTTATAACTCACATAAGAGAAGTTAATTACATTGAACGGAATGATGGCCCCTCCCACAATAGACATGATAAGAACTGATGATCCATCTTCAGAGAATTTTCCAAGTCCGTTAACCCCAAGAGTAAATATGGCTGGAAATAGAATTGAATTGAATAACCCAACTGCCACTATCATCCAGATAGAGATTGCTCCCCCGGTTATCATGGATAATACAACCAGCAGAATAGACATTCCTGCACAAATTCCTACAGACTTTCTAAGGCTAGTCTGTTGCAACAAAAAGCTGCCCACAAAACGGCCAACCATTGCAGCTCCCCAATAGTAGCTTACTGTATCTTTTGAAAAATCTGTCAGGTAATTCCCTAAAGCCACCTCTGCGCCAACATAAGCAAATATGGCAAAAGCTCCCAATCTAAGTTGAGGAAAATGCATTACGTGACGTCTTCTGATCTGAGGCATCTTATTCGCCGGTTCAACTCCGGATGTATCAATCTGCGGGATTTGTACAAAAAACAAGTATACAGCATACATTGTCATTACAATGGCTACAAATAAATAAGGATAATGTACATAAGGCGCTTCTATTAAAAATCTGTCAGCGCTTGAAATCATATTTTTAGACTCTGACGGCAGATCAATCATCATCCATAGAATAGGAGAAGCAAGAATAGGGGCAAGAAATGCTCCAAGTGAATTAAAAGCCTGCATCAATACAAGGCGACTTGCGGCAGTTTTGATATTTGCTTTTAACAATAAGTTTTTCCATAATACAATATAGAGATTAGCTCCTACCTGTAATATGGTAATCCCGGCAGCCTGCATAAATAAAGCTGCCAGAAAGCATTCAAAATTCCTGAAATAAACTGCAAGGAAAAAGGTAATACATCCAAGACAGGACAGTACCCAACCTACCATGATTCCTTTTTTATATCCGATTTTTGAAATTAGGTTTCCTGCCTGCAATGACACAACCAGATAAGTAGTAAAGAAAGTAAGGTTAATAAGTGTAGAAAGTGAATAATTTAAATTAAAGATGTAGGCCAGATAATCTTTATAAACAAAATTAAGATTTGTGATAAAGCCCCACATTAAAAAAAGAACGCCAAATGAAATTAATATTTGCAGGTTCTTACCTTTAAAACTATTACTATTATTTTCCATTAATTTTCTTTAAGATCAAAATTTCAAATGGCTCCAACTCTACAGCTATGCTTGAGTTTTTTTCCTCTCTCTTTACTTCGAAAAATTTATTGTTTGAATTTGAAGAAGTGCTTTTGATTTTTTCGAAAGCCCCAACATAACTTTCCTTCTCAGGTCTTACGAGTCCCTTTATCTTTTTGTTTGAAGAAAAATTACAAATAATCAGCATCAGTTCAGACTCATACATTCTTGAAAATGCTAATATACTTTTTTTATTACCGTATTTTATTTCGTTTGTTAATTCAAGTACTTCCAGGATCTCAAATCTTCCTTTGCTTAACGCAGTATTTTGCTTACGTATGTTACTAAACTCCTGAATTTTTTTAAAGTAAAAATTATCCTGCCCAAAAAGATCTTCAGTTTGATTATCAAGCGCAAACATAGTTTCTCTGACCGCATCATCTGCTTTCCCACGACCTCCTAGTCCTTGTTCTGTTCCATAGTATAAGCATGGTATGCCTGGAAAGCAGAACAAAAATCCCACTCCAAGCTCAAACTGCTCTTCAGAGAGCCCTGCTGCAAAACGTTTTTTTACCTGCTGTCCCAACTGGTCATGGTTGTCCAGAAAAGTAATCCTTGACTGTCCTTCGGAAAGTTTCTTTCTATGATTCATCAGTATTTTAAACTGATCAGGGGTTGTATTTCCTCTTATCATTTCAGGCAATATGAAATGAAGAGGAAAATCTATTACAGCGTTCAGCCCAGGAATTTCTTTTAAAAATTCTTGGGCCAGATCATCCCCTGAAGCCACCTCAGCAAAAAGAAAAAAATCCTGACAACCGGCTTTCTCTGTATAATCTCTTATGCCTTCGACAAATCGCTTTAATGCAGGTATACCAAAATGCTTAGCGGCATCGATGCGGAAGCCATCCACTCCGGTTTCCTTTATCCAGTAAGTATAGATTGATGCTAATATTTCCGAGACTTTGAGGGCTTCCTGTGAATGATCATTTCTGAAACTTTTCAATTCAAAGATGTCGCCTTCCAGCGTTTCCGGATATTCGTCAAAGTTGATGATACAACCTCTCCTGTTGTATAAGCCCGGATTTCTTAATTCTATGGGCACTGGCCACTCCCGCGATTTCCAGGCTCCAAACGTATAGATCTTACCCTTATTATATGGAGTGGAAGTTTCTTTATAGTGCCACGTATCTCCGGAATGATTCGCCACCACATCCATAATCACTCTCAGATCTTTTTTATGGCATTCATCAACTAATAATTTTAGATCTTCCAGAGAACCAAAACGAGGATCTACCTTTAAAAAATTCCGGATAGCATACCCATGGTATTTATTATCATTTTCCAGAAATGGGCTTAACCAGATCGCAGTGCAGCCCAAGGCTTTTATATAATCAAGTTTGAGTAAAACTCCTTTGAGATTACCTCCACAAAAGGATTTCAACTTTTTTTCATCACCAAAACCCGATCTTGAATCAATTGAAGTTCTGTTCAGTCCGTCATGAAAGCGATCCAACATAATGAAATAAATAATCTCATCATCCCAGCTTCTGGAAATTGCTGATGGCTTTCCAGGCGACACTTCAGAGTCCAGCTGTGTTATAGAAATTATCTTATCCATTTTGCTTCCAGGAACAGCTCTCTCATTCCAAGTATTTTGAGCGAAAGTAATATCTATGTTTATAATTTAAAACATGAGATATCACTTTTTCCTAATTAAAATTCATAAGAAAAAGTTATGATTTATTAACTAGATTGAACTCAACTTTCATGAATTATATGATAATATTTAAAGTAAAGTCAAAAAAAAAGCGGGTTAATTAACCCGCAGTAACTGATGAAAGTGAATTAAATGCAAATCTGTCTTTAAATTCCAGTAAGTCCTGTTTCAGATCACTTTGCTGTATTTTATAATACGCATCCAGCTTTGAATCCGGATTTACTTTTAATTCTCTTAATGCAAGGTGCTGGTTGATAAAAAGAAATTCAAGATCAGGGTATATTTCTTTTAAAATATCTACCAGATCTAATATTTCAACATTCTTATCCGTCAGGTTATAAATATCAGAGGGCACTTTTAATGTTCTTAACTGAACCAATGCATCCACAACTTTTTTCACATGAATAAACGACCTTGACTGCTTGCCTGATCCGTGAATGGAGATCCTGTTGTTAAAATTCGCGTCAAACATAAATCTGTTGATTACAGAATCAAAGCGAATTGCAGGAGTATAACCATATACATTTCCTCCTCTAAGGATTACAGTTTCGATTTTTTTACTGAGACGTTGAACATGCTGTTCGGCTCTTAGTTTCGAAATACTATAAAAAGTTTTAGGATTGGGCTCAGTAGTTTCATCCGCCAGGTTTTTAGAAGAACCATAAACTGAAGTACTGCTCAGGTAGATAAATTTTGAAACCCTTTTTGTTTCCTCTACCGCATAAACAAGCTCTGCCGTTCCCCAGTTATTAACCTGCTCGAAAAAGTGAGAATCAATGTTAGAAAAAGGAGTAGAAACTCTCGCTGCAAGGTGATATACTACATCAATATCTTTCAGAACTTTTTTAATTTTTCTGGTATCCAGAATGTCACCAAACTCAAACTTCACCTTATCTCCTGCAATTCTGTTACTATTGCTGATAAAAAGATTATGATTTTCCCTTCCCAGATTGTCATATACGATGACTTTCTCTACATTCTTATCCTGGCTAAGCTGATAAACCAGCTCCGACCCAATGTAGCCGGCCCCACCTGTTACTAATACATTCATTGCTTATTTATTAAATCAGTATTCAAACCACATTCTGTTTTCTTCATGCCGAACCATCTTCCCTCTCTCGAGTAGGATTCCAGATCAAACTTTCTTGTACATGGCTCACAGCCTATGCTAA
Source organism: Bacteroidota bacterium (assembly GCA_023428135.1). GTDB lineage: Bacteria > Bacteroidota > Bacteroidia > Cytophagales > Cytophagaceae > Sporocytophaga. The sequence continues at coordinate 35,459 of JAEYZG010000061.1, forward strand.
GATAACCTTTGGCCTCAAGGGGATGCCTTGGCAATTTATGTTCTTTAATATACAATTCAATCATCTTTGTTGTCCAGTCCAACATGGGATGGAAACGAACTGTATTGTGAGGGGCGCTCTCTTCTACTTTAAATGCCTTTCTCACTGCACTCTGATCACCGCGCACTCCATTAATCCACACATCCTTTTCAGCTAAAACCGGCTCCAGTGGCTGAGTTTTATTCAAGAAGCAACAAAAATCAGGATCTGATGCAAAAAGTAATCTGCCATTAGCATCTTTTTGCATATGACGCGGAGTAAATGAGCTTACTTCCTGAATATTCAGATTCATTAATTCCGCTAACTGATCTCTGTATTCTACAGTCTCCGGAAAATGATACCCTGTATTTATAAAGTATACTGGTATGGTGTTGTCAATTTTGCTGAGAATATGCAAAAGAACAATACTGTGCGTCTGAAAAGAAGAAGTAGTGAACAACTTCAGATCCTTCTGAAGGTATTCGTTTATCTTAATTTTTATTGATTCGATATCCACGGCCAACCAAATTTTATTCTGTGAATTTAGGAATTACCGGCAACTAAAAGAATTTTATTAAAGTTTTTTTTACAAAAACCAAAAAAAATTCTCCGAAAGAAGCTTATAAAGATTTATTAGAGTATCTTTATGGATCAAATTAAATACAATAAGCCGATCCAAGACTAACATTTCGTTAAAGATAGGAACAAATTCACGTTTTTCCTGATTCCGGGATTCCGAGATTTAAATTGTATTTATTTTTGCGTAAATTCATATAACCGTTAAACATGAAAACTGCCGTCTACAGAAAAGAACATTTTAATGCCGCTCATAGGCTATTTGTTCCCGAATGGTCTAAAGAAGACAATGACGCTTTATTTGGAAAATGTAATAATCCGAATTTTCATGGACATAATTATGAGGTAATTCTAAAGGTCACAGGAGAAACTAATCCTATAACAGGATATGTTATAGACATGAAATTTTTGAGTGATCTGGTGCAGGAGCATGTAATTAAAAAATTTGACCACAAAAACCTGAATCTTGATACTGAGGAGTTTAAAAACCTCAACCCAACTGCTGAGAATATTGCGATGGTAATCTGGACAAAACTCAGGGATAAAATTGATAAAAAGTACGATCTTAAGGTAATTTTATATGAAACAGAAAGGAACTTTGTTGAATACCCAGCTGATTAAAGACCTGACTATTGAGGAGATTGGAGACGATCATGTACCTGGGTCTTATGAAACACCATTAAGATCAGATGCCTTTGAAATGAGCGATGAAGTTAAAATGCAGCTCATTGAAAATCATTTCAGAGAAATTATGACCATTATGGGTATGGACCTTAACGACGATAGTTTAAAAGGTACTCCAAAAAGAGTGGCTAAAATGTTCATTAAGGAGGTATTTAGCGGGCTGAACCCTGAAAACAGACCTAAAATAAAACTCTTCGACAATAAATTTAAATACAATGAAATGCTTGTGGAAAAGGATATTACCTTTTACTCCTATTGTGAGCATCACTTTGTACCTATTATCGGCAAGGCACACGTAGCCTACATCAGTTCAGGCAAGGTTATAGGACTTTCTAAAATCAACAGGATTGTTCAGTATTATTCAAAAAGACCACAGGTACAGGAGAGGCTTACAGTACAAATTGCCAATGATCTGAAAGAAACACTGGAGACTGAAGATATTGCCGTGATCATGGATGCAAGCCACCTGTGTGTTGCATCAAGAGGAGTAAGTGATACCAGCAGTAGAACAGTAACAGCTCATTACTCCGGCAAATTTAAGTTAGAAGCGATTAAAGCTGAATTTCTTAACCACACAAAACAGGTTTAATTCAGTAATTATAAGGAGGAATAAGCATAAAACTTATTCCTCCTTTATATTAAAAATGTTCTTGCCTCTCTTATTTTTCCAATGTTCCGGCTCATATTTTTCACATTTATCTTTAGATGTAATTTTTAGTTCACTTTACATTTATCCTCCATATATAAAAATTAGATAATCAAGCATTTGCAGAAGTTCTTCCAATTTTATTATTTTGAAAAATGAGGTTAGAAGATGAAATAAAACAAAAGGAATTCAAAAATGAATTTCAGAAAACCGGAATAAACATCATTTTTACCTTCAATTGGCTTGATGCACGGACAAGAAGCTTTTTGAAGAAATATGATCTGACTCCGCAGCAGTACAACATACTTCGTATTCTCCGAGGGCAATATCCTAATCCATCCACTATTAATTTATTAAAGGAAAGAATGCTCGACAAGATGTCTGATGCATCAAGACTGGTCGAAAGGTTGAGAGTTAAAGAGCTTCTTGAGCGCAACCCTTCTTCTGAGGACAGAAGGTCTGTGAATATTTTAATTTCGCAAAAGGGGTTGAAGTTACTGGCAGAAATAGATAAAAATTTTCATGAATACGAAAAAGTATTTAATTCTCTCACCATTGAAGACGCCACAATTCTAAACCAGCTTTTGGATAAACTGAGAGATTAAAAAAAACAGCTTCGCCGTGGTATGCGAAGCTGTTTTTTTTATAATTCCACTTTCCCAGTTTATTTTTCGGTTCTTACCCTCACCTTCCATCTTTCAGCATATTCATTTCTGACAGAAGGCTTTGTATAAACTGGGAAATTAACTTCAAAGCTTTCGCAGTCTAAGGTTTTATCAATATTATGAATAAACAGCTTGATCTTGGCACTTTTTGCAAGCTTTCTTGCTCTTGTCAAAGCTAACGATTTACTTTCCTCCACAAACAATAATTTAGCATCCACATCACATACCCCCCACCCAGAGATGTGCGGGATCAGGTGTATGGAATATTTCTGAATTTTATTATTGTCTGCCATAGTCAAATTCGCTTTTACTAAAGCCACCTCAAAACATAAATCCTTCTCAAATCCTTCCTCTATTAAACCATAAGCAAGTTTTAAAGCTTTTGCTTTTATGTCCTGCTTTAAAAAATTATAAAGTGCCGGAATTTTATATTTTAGATTTTGCATAGAACTAGGGGGTTAGAAATTTGGATCAATTATTAAACCACAAAAAATAGTAATATGTTTATATTTTTTTCTAAACAAAAGAGTTATAATATTTACTCTATATCAGTTACTTTTTCGTAGAAATAAAAATTAAGCATGGAATACTAGTCGAAAAATAGCAGATTTGTACAAAAGCAACACAAAAAATATATTTAACCTAAAATTCTAATTATTAAATAATTCAAGGTTTAACCCTTACTTTTTTCTATATTTATAATTAAAGCAGGTTACAATATGCTTATATAAAGTATATAAACTATGAAAGATAGTGAGATCTTAGAAAAGATAAAGAATCGAGATGAATCTGCACTAGACTATCTTTATAAAAAGAATTATAAAATGATGGTCAAAATGATCATCAGAAATAATGGTTCTGAAGAAGAAGCCAAGGACATATTTCAGGATGCCTTGATTGTAGTCTGGCAAAAAGCATATTCACCGGAATTTGTTTTATCTTCTAAACTTAGCACTTATATATACAGTATATGCCAGAACCTCTGGCGGAAAGAGCTTGAAAGAAAAAGCAGGCTTACAGGGGAACAGCCGGTTGAAAAAGGTGAAAGTTATGACCTTGACAAACAGGAAAGGGCAAATATTATAAATAAGTGTATTGAAGATCTCGGAGAAACATGTCGGAAAATTCTGACATATTATTATTTCGATGATCTGTCAATGAATGATATTGCTGAAAAACTTGGTTTTGCCAATGCAGATACAGCAAAAACAAAAAAATACAAGTGTAAAAAAGAATTAGATAATAAAATTAAATCTTTATATACCGCTAAAGATTTTTTGGACTAATATGGACAACAACTTTTACAGTCAGGACAAAATAGACGATTTCCTTTCGGGGAAACTATCTGGGACCGAAAAGCTCATGTTCGAAGAACACATGACTAAAGATCCATTGGTTAGTAATGAGCTTAAACTTCAGGAGGAAATAATCAACCACCTGAAAGGTCAGCGAAAAGCTGAATTAAAAGCACGTCTGGACAATATCAATGTGACAGCTACTTCTTCATACACCGGCCTTAAAATAGCAGCTGGCATTATAGGTACGTTGTTACTTAGCACAACTCTGTATTTCACTTTATTCAATAACCCTGCAGAACAATCTGCTTTAACTCAACAATCTGCAGAACAACCAACAGATATAATTTCTGCTGAAGAATTTACTCCACAAACAGAAGCAGAAGTCATTACATCAGAAACATCTGTTACTGCTCCAACTTTGGAAAAAGAAAGTAAATTTGAAATAAAAAGAGAACTCAGAATTACTCAACTGAAAAAACGTCACGAGGCTGAAGTTTCAGAAAATACTGCATATCATAACTTTAGCAATGTTTCAGAACCGAATTTTTCAGATTTTGAAAGTGAAGATTTTAATACCGAAAATTCAGTTCAACCTCAAAAAGGTGAAATACAAGGAAGCGATGCCGCCAAACTTGATAACATTTCAGTAAAAATAGCCAAGAAGAAAAACAAAGACTTTCATTATCAATTCTTCAGCAACAAGCTTTTTCTATATGGAAAATTTGATGAAAAGCCATATGAGATACTTGAGCTGAACAGCAAAGGTGGCAGAGAATTGTTTCTTAAATACGAAGGAAGCTATTTCTCTCTGAAATCAAATCAAATCGATATCGTACCGCTAAAAGAAATTCATGACAAAGACATTACCAGAGAACTGGAGTCTTTAAAAAAATAAAAAATTAATCATTTATATATTGAAGGACTTTATTCCCTTGACAGCTAGCAGGAATAAAGTCCTTTTATTTTTTGCCCCCTTATCACTGAAGAAGTTTGAAGAATTTCCATAAATAAAGTTAAAAAGCCTCATTCTGAACTTCGGTAATAAGATTTATTCTAGTAAATTTGCTCACCTTAGTTATGAATAAGCCATTAAAAATCAAAAAAAGAAAGAAGAAGTTGGGGAGCTATCCTTACCTTACTGTGGTTTTCAGTATTACATTATCGCTTTTTGTTATTGGCTTATTTGCTCTTGTTTTTTTACATGGAAAAAAATTAAGTACTGTTATCCGTGAAAATCTGGAGCTTCACGTGTATCTTGACAAGAACCTTTCTCCGGACATGGTGGATTCCCTTCAGAATACCATTGCCTCACAACCATATGTATTAAAGAAAAAAGGGAAAGTACAAATTGAATATATTTCTCAGAAAGAGGCTGCCAAGAAGTTTATAAAAGAAACAGGGGAAGACTTTTCTACCGTTTTAACTGAAAATCCATTAAGACCTTCCCTGGTTGTTAAAATTTCTTCCAAATATTTCGAAGAAACCAAAATGAAAAAAATCTCTCAGGAAATTAAGGCTATGACTGGTGTATTTGAAGTTGACTATCCTGTAAATCTAATAGACACAATTAACCGCAACATAAAAACCATCGCATTGATAATGCTTTCTTTTTCATTGATTTTATTGTTTGCGACTTACCTTCTAATCAATAACACAATAAAACTGGCACTTTACAGTCAGCGATTCCTCATAAGGAGTATGCAGCTTGTAGGGGCCAAACGTTCCTTTATACAAGGACCATTCTTATTACATGCTACATTTCAGGGCTTCTTCAGTGGTATTATTGCAGCAGGACTTCTATTCCTTTTACAGCAATATGCTTATAGGGAAATCCCAGAATTATCTCAATTGGGTGAAACCAAAAATATAGCTATAGTATTCGGAGCCCTGATTGCTGCAGGTATTTTTATAGGACTTATCTCCTCTTTCAGAGCAGTTAATAAATATCTTAAAATGTCATTAGACGAATTATATTAATAACCATGAACAAACTAGTTTTTTCAAAAGCCAATTACGTGATAATGCTTATTGGCATTGCTTTTCTTATTATCGGATTTATAACCATGAGTAAGGATGACCAGCCTCATGGTTTTGGAACTCTGGGCTTAACAATTGGTCCGATATTCCTGTTAATCGGTTTTATTATACAGTTTGTAGCAATCTTTTATAAGCAAGGTAAAAAAGAATGAATTTCGTAGAAGCCATAATCCTGGCCATTGTTGAAGGACTTACAGAATTTTTGCCGGTTTCATCCACAGGTCACATGATCATTACTTCCGCCCTTATGGGAATTAATGAGCAGGAATTTACTAAAATTTTCACTGTACAGATTCAGTTCGGTGCAATACTTTCCGTTGTAATCCTTTACTGGAAAAGATTTTTCACTTCACTGGACTTTTATTATAAGTTGTTTGTTGCTTTTCTTCCCGCTGCAGTAATAGGTTTTCTTTTGGGAGACTTCATAGACTCCCTGCTTGAAAACGTTATTGTGGTTGCTTCTTCTCTCCTATTGGGGGGAATATTCCTTTTATTTGTTGACAGGATTTTCAATCCATTAAAAGGTAGGTCTCTAGAAGAGCTATCTTATAAAAACTCCCTGATTATAGGTTGCTTCCAATGTCTCGCCATGATACCGGGAGTAAGCAGATCTGCGGCAACAATTATTGGAGGAATGGCTCAAAACCTTAATAGAAAGTCCGCTGCTGAATTCTCCTTCTTTCTGGCAGTACCTACAATGTTTGCAGCATCTGGGTACAAGCTACTTAAAGATTATAAAGCAATTGATGCTTCAAACATTAATGTACTTATTGTTGGGAATTTGGTAGCATTTATCGTTGCTTTACTTGCAATAAAATTCTTTATAGGTTTCGTAACCAAATATGGATTTAAAGTTTTCGGGTACTATAGAATCGCTCTGGGCTTAATTCTGCTAATATTACTGGCTCTCGGAGTCGATTTAAAAATACAATAAATGACATTTGATTTTGAAGCAGGTGAAGTGCTTCTTATTGACAAGCCTTACGAATGGTCATCCTTTGATGTAGTCAGGAAAATCCGTAATACATTTAAGATGAAAAAGGTAGGTCATGCAGGAACACTTGATCCTCTGGCCACCGGATTATTGATTCTTTGCACCGGTAAAAAGACCAAAGAAATAGAGACTTATCAGGGCCAGGAAAAGGAATATGAAGGCCTGATCTCCCTTGGTAAGACTACCCCATCCTGTGATCTTGAAACAGAATTTGATCAGGAGTTTGACATTTCTCATATTACTGAAGCTGATATATACAGAGTAGCTTCTGAATTTCTTGGCCAGCAGATGCAAGTCCCTCCACACTTTTCAGCGATTAAGGTAAATGGCAAAAGGGTTTATAAACTCGCAAGAAAAGGCATCAATGTTGAAATGAAAGAAAGAGAAGTTTTCATAAAAGCGTTTGAGATAAAAAAAATCGAATTCCCCAATATTGAATTCAATATTGTTTGTTCCAAAGGTACTTATATTAGAAGTATTGCCAGAGACTTCGGAGAAAAACTTGGAGCAGGGTCCCACCTTGCTCAGTTAAGAAGAACCAGAATCGGAGAATTCACTATAGATAAATCCTACAAATTGGAAGATTTTCTTAAGTTAGCAGGAAAGAAAGAAGGAAATGAAGGTTTATAACTCTCCCGATGAATTCCAAAAACTACCTAATGCCATTGTCACCATTGGCACTTTTGATGGCGTCCATCTCGGTCACAGAAAGATATTAAACCGACTCAAAGAGACTTCAAAGGAAGAAAACGGTGAGAGCGTAGTGATTACCTTCTGGCCACATCCAAGGAAAGTACTTCAGGGTGCAGACTCATTAAAGCTTCTCCTTACCCTTGATGAAAAAATAGAAACGATTGCTTCCTGCGGCATAGATCACCTTCTCCTCATTCCTTTTACCAAAGAATTCAGTAGTACAACTTCAGAAGATTTCATACAAAAGATTCTGATTGATAAAATAGGCACTAAAAAATTTGTTATCGGCTATGATCATAAGTTTGGGAAAAACAGGGAAGGCAGCTTTGAATATCTGAAAGAAAACGCCTCCAGAATCGGATTTCAGGTGGAAGAAATACCAAGAGAAGACATTGAACATAATGCAATAAGCTCTACAGCTATCCGGGAAGCACTTTCAAAGAACAATGTATCCAAAGCGAGCACGTTGCTAGGTCGTCCTTATAGTGTTAAAGGCAAAGTAGTTGAAGGCAAAAAGCTTGGACGAGAACTTGGGTACCCCACTGCCAACATTGAAGTGGAAGATGCTGAAAAAATTCTTCCTGCTGATGGCATCTATACTGTGTTAGTGAAAGAAGCTGGTAAAATATACGGAGGCATGTTAAGTCTCGGCTTTAACCCCACTGTTGAAGGCAAAGGAAGAAGCATGGAAGTCCATATATTTGATTTCAATAAAAATATTTACGGAGAAACAGTAGAAGTTTCTTTTCTGGAATTTTTAAGATTTGAAGCAAAATTTCCTAACCTCGAAGCGTTAATACACCAACTAAAAGAGGATGAAAAGCAATCCAGAACTATTCTTGAAAACTATAATAAAACTTATCATAATTCTTAATTCAAAATAAAATATCAGTATGAAAAAGGGATTTCTGTTATCCGTTTTTATTCTTGTCATTTTTGTTTCTTGTAAAAAAGACAAGGATGCAAAAATTAATCTCTTTCCGGTTGAAAAAGACAAGGAGCTGGGAGCTCAGATGGATGCTTATATCAACTCAGATTCATCGGGAATGGTTGTATTAAGAGAAGATCAATATCCTATTTCCTATGGTAGACTTAAACAAATAAGGAATTACATACTGGCATCAGGAAAGTTAAAATACAAAGATGACTTTCCATGGAAAGTTACCATTATTAGAGATGATGAGACCTTAAATGCATTTGCAACACCGGGAGGCTATATGTATGTATATACAGGTCTTATTAAATATCTTGAATCAGAAGATCATCTTGCTGGTGTGATGGGACATGAAATGGCCCATGCAGACAGAAGACATGGTACATCTCAAATGTCCAAACAATATGGAGTTGAAACTTTATTCAGCCTGGTTTTAGGGCAGAACAAAGGAATGTTGGGTCAGCTAACTGAAGGCCTGCTTTCATTAAAGTTCAGTCGCGAAGATGAAAATGACGCTGATGATTATTCAGTTCAATACCTTTGCCAGAGCTCTGCCGAATACTCTGCAGACGGAGCAGCAGGCTTCTTCGAAAAATTACTTGCTTCAGGTTCTGGCTCTAACACACCTGCTTTCTTAAGCACTCACCCATCTGAAGATGACAGAGTTAACAATATCAAAGCAAAGGCCAGCTCTCTTGGTTGCAGTGTGACTGAAAAAAATCCTAATGGGTTTCAGCAAATGAAACAGGAACTAGGCCTCTAAACTATTTAAAATTGATAAATACAGGAAAATGGTCACTATAACCATTTTCCTGGTATTTTGCCCCAGAGAAAGTTCTGTAAGGCCCATTCATCAGATTACTTTTATAATGCATCCACTCCGGATGATAAATGTTCGATGACCCTTTTTTATAATGCTTTTTATAAAATGCTTTGCTCATCATGATCTGATCAAAAGTCAGCCAATTTTTCCCGTATTTGGTTGATCCGATTTTCAAAGCATCAATATTTCCAAATCCGTTAAAGAGATCTTCTTCTCCCATTTCCTCTGCATTACCGATGGCCATTATTGCTTCCACAATACTTGGATCATGAGGAGTATCATTAAAATCTCCCATTACAATAATTTCTGAGTCCTTATTAATTCTGAAAAGTGAATCGCACAACTCTCTGACCAACATTCCCATAATTAGCCTTTTTCTTTCAGACTTTTCCACCCCTGTCCTTCTTGATGTCCAGTGGTTAATAAGCACAAAGGTTGTATCCTTATTCAAAATTCCTTTCACCAGTAAAAGCTCTCGCAATCCAGACTTCACTCCTTCCATGCTTTTAGGAGAATAAAGCTTATGAGATAATGGTTTAAATGATTTCTTTTTATAAAGAAGTGCCACATCAATACCTCTGTTATCACAGGATTCATGGTGTATGAATCCATAAGTACCTGAAACAACGCTAACATTAATCAGATCCTTTAACACTTGGCTATTCTCTATCTCAGCCAATCCCAGCAACTCCGGACCATCATGATCACCAAGCTTACTCGTCACAGCCGCAATCTGCTTAAGCTTTTTGTCATATCGCTTTTGAGTCCAGCGATATTTGCCACCAGGAAGAAAACCATCATCATTTGCATCAGGATCGTCATGATAGTCGAAAAGATTTTCGACATTATAAAATGCTATTGTATTCACATCAGATTTTTCTTCCGGAAGGCAGAAGGATAAAACGAAGGTGACGATGAGAGTAAGAAACAGCCAAAGTATTTTCTTCATAAGAAGTAATGGAAATCCTATAAATTAAAAGTAAATTTGAGTAAAGAAAAAATTACCTGAATATATTAATGAAAAAATCAGAGATCAAATTTGTAGTTGAGCTTGACAGTGAAAATATTCCTGAGAAGATTAAATGGGATGCAACTGATAGTCCTCAGGGAAATCTTTCCGAAGCAAAAGCTATAAGCCTCAATATCTGGGACCAGAAGCAACAATCAACCATGCGAATAGACCTTTGGGAAAAAGATATGCCTGTAGATGAGATGAAACGCTTCTTCATTGAAGCAATCGGAGGTATGGCTGAAACTGTTAAAACCTCAACAGGTGATGATATTATGGCAGAGGAGATGCATGCTTTATGCCGTAAACTGGTAAAACATCTTGAGAATCTTAATAAGCAATAAGAATTTACCTAATAAAATTTATAAAAACTGAAAGTCCGGAAGTTAGAATCCGGACTTTCAGTTTTTATTCTATAAGTCCTGTCAATTGGAATTATATTTTTCACTTTTGGTTTTCATTTCGCTTCCTGATGAATTGTAATCATATTCTTCAGTTGAACCACTGCCTTTATTCATTGAATGCCCCGGACAACTACGCTTGATTTTCATCTGCTTTTGTTTGGTAGTAGTAGGGTTATTCATAGGACAAGCCTCCTCAGACTCAATAGGAACACCTATTCTGATAATATCCATCTGATCAGGCTCATAATTTCTCGCTCTGGTGTTAGCATCAACGCCTCTGGTGGATGTATTTACCTCCACAGGCTCTGCGTATAGACTCTCTTTTTTGCTTACAGAGGTTTCAACAGGAGTCGTTTCCTGATTTTGCCTGAATGCATTATATTTGGCGACAAACTCCGAAGGATCCCCCTCTGCCTTAATTTTTTCTTCGTCACCAGAACGTTTATATCTCAGAACAAACTTATCATCTTTATATTCAAAGTCTTCTGGCATATCATTTTGTCCGGACAACGACTGAATAAAGGCCTTGTCTTCGATTACTCTTAAAACTTCCACCTCTTTCTCCGGATCAGCAAGGTTATTTTCAAATAACCTTGTCATGGAAGAAGACATCTCCATTTCACCTTCCACCACTTCAGGCTTTGAAGGATTACTTTTAACAGTCGGCTCACTTTCTTTTTTTTCATACTGGACTCTTCCCTGCAGATCCTGATCATCTTCCTGAGCCATAGACATAAATGAGAACCCTATACCCATCATTATCATTATTAGCGATTTTCCTACTCTCATATCTCTCACATTTAATCACCAACTAATACTACTCTTATAAAATAACTAAGGAAAAACATCCTTTGTTTTTCCTTTAGTTTATGAAGTGAAAGAATTTTCCGGTAAGCCCTTCCCCACAATCAGCCTTCAATACTTTCCGGAAAATTCTGCAACAGAAACACTCGCTTCAACTATATACACTCCTCTTCATCTCCCTGCATGTCTCTGCCGGCCTCTCCATATCCCCTTTCTTCATATCGAACCCTTCTTGCCGAACCCTTTCTTTCTCCACGTCTCTTCTGGAAAGGCCATTGAAGCATTTTTTGCTTTTTCACTTCTTCTACATAAACAGTAGAAGGATCTTTATAGTAAACATTTTTCACATCCATATTTTGTTGAGGCTCAGCCTCAAAGTCATATCTGATATTACTATTTACCTTTGGCGCACTCAGGTAAGCTACATTTTGTAAACTTGTATTGGTACTATCTTTTACTTGAGTTATTCTTTTTACGCACAAGTCTTTCACAGGCCCGCCCGATTTATTATTTTCAGTCTCCTGCGCGTAGACCGCTGAGTACATCACCATGAACATCAGCAGAACTCCCCATTGTTTTTTCATTATTACCGACTTTATAAATCTAACCAGGGGAAAAATCAAATAGTTATAATGAAGGAATTTCGATAGGATAATAATCTATTAATCAATAGATATGGAGCGTAAAGCAGAAGGCTTAAAGCGAAACTTTAAAAAAAGTTAACAGGTTAAAGTAGAAAGTTTAAAAAGTAAATAAGCAGAAAGCTAAACTCACTTTTAGCTTTCTGCTTTAAGCTTTTAACTTTTCATGCTGACTCTCTGGAAAGCTCTTTCGCTCTCTTCTCAGCTGATTTTAAAGCTTCAATAATATCCTGACCTACATTAGATCTTTCAAAAGAATTCAGAGCAGCTTCAGTTGTTCCTCCTTTAGAAGCTACAGCTTTAATCATATCGTCCAGGGAATCTTTGCTATTGCTCATGATCTGGAATGCTCCAAGCATTGTTTGTTTCACAAGCATGGCAGCAACCGGTTCTTCCATTCCCATTTGCTTTCCTGCTTCTATCATATGTTTTACAAAATAATAGTAATAAGCAGGTCCGCTTCCACTTAATGCAGTCACTGCATCCAGCAACTCTTCATCCTTCATGAAAATTGCTTTGCCTGTAGTTTCAAGCAAAGTATCTACAATAGAAATCTGATCCAGTGAAGCATCTTTACAAACTGTAAAGGCTGTTATACCAAAGCCCAGCTGAGCTGGGGTATTAGGCATTGCTCTTACAATTTTGTCATGCTTCAGAAGCGACTGAATAGTAGAAATGGTAATTCCAGCCATGATTGAAATAATCAACTGGCTTGGCTTTAAAACCTTTACCAGATCTGGAACCAGAGATTTAAAATCCTGAGGTTTTACTGCAACAATCAGTATATCATAGGTTGATAAACTTTCGTTTATTTCTTCCTTAAGGTCAGCCACTCCTTCATCTCTAAGGCTTTTACGTTTCTCAGGATGTTTTTCTATGATAAGTAGATCTCCTGTTTTTACAATGTTACTTCTAACAAAGGCTTTGGCATAGGTTGTACCCATATTCCCCCCGCCAAGTATTGCAATTCTCATATTCAATCTATAATTAAATCTCTTTTAAGCATTCTGAAGCACAGATTTTAATGCTTTGTAATTTGCTTTGATAATCTCCTCTGCCAGTTCCTCTGTGATTGCTGTTGAAATAAAAAGGCTTTCATATTGAGAGGGTGCCAGATAAACTCCTTCTTCCAGCATTGCTCTGAAATACCTGCCAAAAAGGGCCGTATCTGAGGTCTTGGCAGTTTCAAAATCTTTAACTTTCAGATCGGTAAAGAACAATGTGAACATAGATCCAATCCTGTTGACTGTTCCTTTTAGACCAAGTTCTTTAAGGTTTTTCTCAAAACCTTCACAGATTCTGGCTGTGATATTTTCCAGATGAGTATATACTTCAGGATGGGTATTCAAATAATTTAACATTGCCAAACCTGCTGCCATTGCTACCGGATTTCCGGAAAGTGTTCCGGCCTGATACACAGGCCCTGCAGGAGAAACAAAATCCATAATCTCCTTTTTTCCACCATAGGCTCCAACAGGCATTCCACCTCCGATAATCTTTCCTAAGGTAGTAAGGTCAGGTTTTACATTTAAAATTTGCTGCGCTCCTCCTTTAGACAATCTGAAACCAGTCATTACTTCATCGAAGATCAGCACAATGCCTTCGTTATCACAAAGTATTCTCAACCCTTGCAAAAAGCCGGCTTCTGGCACTACCAGTCCCATATTTCCCGCTACAGGCTCAATGATTATAGCTGCAATCTCACCTTTATTGGCAGCTGCAAGATCCTGAACTGCTTTAAGGTTGTTAAAGGGAGCGGTAAGTGTATCATTTGCCACTCCCTGGGTAACGCCCGGACTATCCGGAACACCAAGTGTAATAGCACCACTTCCTGCAGCAATCAGAAATGAATCTCCATGACCATGGTAACAGCCTTCAAACTTGATGATCTTAGATCTGTTGGTATATCCTCTGGCTAGTCTCACTGCAGCCATGGTGGCTTCAGTACCTGAGCTAACCATTCTCACCTTCTCAATAGAAGGAATCATAGTAGTGATCAATTCAGCCATCAGCACTTCCCTTTCACCCGGAGCTCCGAATGAAAGTGAATCTTTAACGGCTTCACAAACAGCCTCCTGAATATTTTTATTGGCGTGACCAAGAATCATTGGCCCCCAGGAATTGATCAGCTCTATATATTTATTTTCATCCTCGTCTATCAGGTAAGCGCCTTCAGCTCTTTTGATAAATAAAGGATTTCCTCCAACAGCTCTAAATGCTCTTACAGGAGAGTTAACTCCCCCTGGAATTACCTTCTTGGCTCTTTCAAAAAGTTCGTGGCTTTTTTCAGTCTTCATATACTTACTTATTTGATCTGATCTACAGAATTTGCTACTACCATTTTGTTCCCTTCAAATTTTACTATTGGAACAAATAAGTTTGAATTAGAATTGGTAAAATTATAACCATATAGTGTGTACCCTCTGGTAAAGCCTTGCACAGAGATCCCTGGCCCAAATACATTACCATAATTCTTCAATGCATTTCCGAAAAATCTCATCATATCGTATCCCTGGTAAGCATAGATTTCAGGAATGATATATGCTTTTTTCAAAAATGTATTCCTGAAACTCTGAACTGCATAGCTGTCATAATCTATATAGTCAGGATTGATAAAATGGACATTTCTCCTTTCAAATTGTTCAAAGGTTAACAAGGGAAACTGCAGCCATTCCTGTCTTGTGATTACAGGTGTTGAAAATTTACTGATCTCCATCTGACTAATGAAGTTAGCTGCAATTACCTGATCGTTTGCAGCTATAAAAATATGATTGACACCTAAAAGCTTTGCAGAATCGGACAATAGCTTTTGCATACTTTTAAGTTTATCTTTTGCAACTTTCTCAAACTGAGTCACTGCAAATCCTTTCAGGGTAATACTATCTCTGTACCTTGTTGCCAGCAATGAATCTCTGTTTTCCTGGCCGAAGAGAATATATACATTTTTTCTTTCAGGAGCTAGGTTAGCTTTCCGTCCTGTTCCCACCGACATTGGTTCAACCGGAAATTTCGCCGTAGCCATTTCAGCAGCTCTTCCAGCCTGAGCTTCCAGACTTGGCTGAAATAAAAACACATATGGATTCCCTTCCACAAGTTTAATATTATTGGAAAGAGGGTTTATGCCTGATATTTTATTCCTCGAAGCAAATTCAGCCACTAACGGATAGTTTGTTGGAAAAATGGGACCAATTATCAAATCCATATTGACAAGTTCAGGAGATTTCAATATCAGAGAAACCTTTGCATCGTCTTTCTCTGTATCATAAGGATGTAGTACAACACTTACACCATCTTTCTTCAGAGAATCAATTGCAATTTTCATCCCTTCATACAATTCAAAAACATATTGATAGCTTTTACCCCATGCCTCAGGACTCAATTGTTTTTCCATAAAAGGGAACAACACAGCAACATGATATTCCTGTTTTTTTACAGAAGCCCTTGCTTCAACACCTTCCTTTTCCAATTTAAATTCCTGTCTCAGATATTCCAGCAACATCTTATCTTTCTCATTTAGCTGAACGTAAGAAAGTTTGTTAATAAGATTTTTTGCAATTACAGCATCATTTGGAAATTGCTTTTGCAGGTTTTTAAGAGTGTCTATTGGAGCTTTCTGAAGATAGAAGTTCTTCTGCTTATCTGCTTCCTGCTTCAATTCTTTGGAATTAAGGGCACTGAGAATCTTTACTGCCTGAAAATATCTCTGCTGTTCAAAATACAGATTTGCATAAAGGTAATTCACATCCTCTATTTTGTCCCAGTCCGGATACCTCTGCTTGATCTGCATGACCATAGCTTTTCCTTCGTTCAGTTTGCCGCTTTTGAGAGCGGCAAGAGAATAGTAATAGGCAGAATAAGCTTCGAATTTATTTTCTTCACTTTCTTTGGTCAACGGCAGAAAAACGTCCATTGCCTGTTGGTACTTACCTTCTTTAAGGAAGTTTTTACCAATCAGGAATTGTCCCTGATAATCCGTTTGTCCCCAAATATTATTGGAGATAAAAAATAGAATAAGAAAACTTAGTGCGTATGAGATTTTTTTCATCCGGTTGATCATTTTACTCCCATTCAATGGTAGCAGGTGGTTTTGAACTTATATCGTAAACTACTCTGTTGACTCCTTTTACTTTATTGATAATCTCACTGGAAATGTCTGCAAGAAACTCGTAAGGAAGATGAGCCCAATCGGCAGTCATACCGTCAGTACTGGTAACAGCTCTTAAACTTACCACATTTTCATAAGTTCTTTCATCACCCATAACTCCAACAGATTTAACGGGAAGCAAAATTGCTCCAGCCTGCCAAACCTTATCATATTCTCCTACTCTCTTTAAGCCTGAGATAAACAGGTGATCAACTTCCTGAAGTATGGAAACCTTCTCAGCGGTGATGTCTCCTAGTATTCTGATTGCCAGCCCCGGACCAGGGAAAGGATGACGGCCAAGAATAGTATTGTCTATCCCAAGAGATTTTCCAACAATTCTAACTTCATCTTTAAATAGAGTCTTTAAAGGCTCTACAACTTTCATCTTCATCTTTTCAGGAAGACCACCAACATTGTGGTGAGATTTAATAGTTGCAGAAGGTCCTTTAACAGAAACAGATTCTATGATATCCGGATAAATTGTGCCTTGTCCAAGCCATTTCACATCAGATATCTTATGAGCCTCCTGGTCGAAGACTTCTATGAAAACTCTACCGATCGCTTTTCTTTTCTGTTCCGGATCAGAAAGTCCTTTTAAAGCTGAATAAAATTGTTCTTTTGCATCAACCCCTATCACATTCAATCCCATGTGTTTATAGGAAGCCAGTACCTCTTCAAACTCATTTTTTCTCAACAAGCCATTGTCGACAAAAATACAGGTAAGTCTGTCCCCGATGGCCTTATCTATAAGCACTGCAGCTACAGAAGAGTCCACTCCTCCTGATAATCCTAGTACTACTTTATCATTTCCTAAAGTAGCTTTCAATTCTGCAACAGTAGAATCAATGAAAATATCCGGAGTCCAATCCTGGCTGCAGCCACAGATATGTACAACGAAATTTCTTAAAATTACTTTACCTTCAAGGGAATGAGTAACCTCAGGGTGGAACTGAATCCCGTACGTTTGTTCACCTTTTACTTTATATGCAGCAACCTTTACAGACTCAGTACTGGCAAGAATTTCAAATTTATCATCGAGGCCTGAGATTGTATCTCCGTGAGACATCCAAACCTGAGAATCAGGCGTAATCTCCTTCATCAACTTATCTGTATTGTGAATGCTCACAAGTTTGGCTCTTCCGTACTCTCTAATCTTTGAAGGCAATACATCATTGCCTTCTTTATGGGCCATTAACTGAGCGCCATAACAAACCCCAAGTACAGGCATTTTCCCTTTAAAAGGTGTTAAATCTATATCCGGGGCATTTGCTTCGCGGACAGAACATGGGCTTCCTGATAGTATCAGGCCTTTTACACTGGAATCAACAGGAGGAATTTTATTGAAAGGGTGAATTTCGCAGTAAACATTTAACTCTCTGACTCTACGGGCTATAAGTTGAGTATACTGGGATCCGAAATCCAGAATTAATATTTTTTCAGTCATAATGTAAAATTAACATTAGTTGTCCGGTTTTTCCAAAAAAAGTAAATCCTTTCCGAAACAAGTTATAAACATACTGGAAAAAGTGGAAAGCTGAAAGCTGAAAGTTGAAAGTTGAAAGTTGTTTTTTTGAAATGTCTTAGGGAAATTTTGAAGCAAAGGAACAATATTTCATAAAATAGAAAAACCTGCACTTGGCAGGTTCTTCTATTCATTTTTTCTAACATGAAGTGATGTTATACTCCTGCTTCTATTGGTGTCAGCAATTCAAAATACTTTTCAAAATCTTTTTTTTCCAACAAAAAAGTCGGCTTATGACTTGCCCATTCTGTAGACACCTCAAAGAGGTCATTAAAGGATCTTCCGCGATAAACCTGGTTCTCCTTAAAATCTTTTAGCTGCTTGTTATCAGGCGTCCTAATACATTTGTACTGGATCTTTACATTATTCCTTTTCATTTGACTTGTTACCATACTACTTATTCTTACTCCGGTTTAACAACAAATATTTTTAAAAAATTCATCTTAATTTTAAAATTCCGCAGATTAAATATTTCGTTCAACTTTTCCTTGGTATAATCCACTATAAGTTATTAATAATGAATAATATAATCACTAATTTAATCATTATACTAATAAAGAAACTTCTATCTTCTTTCCAAATTAATGCAGTGATTTTATTTGTTTCATTTTATCCAGCTCAAGAAGTATAAAGGAGAGGCTGCATCAATAATTTCTTATACTTACTATTAAACAAACAGATATAGCATGATTATAATTGTATATACATATAAATATTTATTACAATATTAGTATGTATACCTGTTTAGAATCACTAACTACAGATGAAGACAAAGGTTATCAATATATCATAAACCATTCTTTATTTTTATTAAAACACGGTGAACTTTTAAAAACAATATTGATGTTACAGAGCAAACAAAGCTTCAAAAAATAAATAATCAACCATTGTTATGGGTTTATTCGGAAATCTTTTTCATAATGAAATTGCCATGGATCTGGGGACTGCAAATACTCTGATCATGCTTAACGACCAGGTCGTTCTAAACGAACCATCTATTATCGCAGTGGATACCATCACGGGAGAGCTCGTTGCCCTTGGCAGAAAAGCTATGGAAATGCACGAAAAAACTCCTGAAAACATCAAAACCATAAGACCTCTTAAGGATGGTGTTATTTCTAACTTCAATGCGGCAGAGCAAATGATCAGAGGAATGATCAAAATGATTTTTGATGGTAAAAAATCTCTTATTAAAACTGCACAGAAAATGGTGATTTGCATTCCTTACGGGGCAACTGAAGTTGAAAAAAGAGCTGTTAGAGATTCGGCTGAAAATGCTGGTGTAAAAGAACTATACCTTATACATGAGCCTATAGCTGCTGCTGTAGGAATTGGAATAGATATTGAGGAACCGAACGGCTCCATGGTAATAGATATCGGTGGTGGAACTACAGAGATTGCAGTTATATCCCTATGCGGGGTAGTATGTAATCAATCATTGAAAATTGCAGGCGATCAGCTCAACAAAGATATTCTGAACTTCATGAGAAGAAGCCACAACCTTTTAATAGGAGAAAGATCAGCAGAAAGAATAAAAATCGAGGTAGGCGCAGCCCTTCAGGAGCTTGATGAGGCTCCAGCTAATTTTACGGTAATCGGAAGAGATATGATGACAGGACTTCCTAAAGAAGTAACAGTTAATTATTCAGAAGTTTCCGCAGCAATGGAAAAATCGATATCTGTAATCGAAGAGTCCGTGATAAAGACACTTGAAACCTGTCCGCCGGAACTTGCAGGAGACATTTATAGGAAAGGTATTCATATTACAGGAGGAGGGAGTAATTTAAAGGGACTTGACAAAAGATTGGAATTAAAGACAAAACTTAAAGTTCATCTTTGTGAAAACAGTTTATTATCAGTTATAAAAGGAACTTCCACTTCATTGAAGAAATTAAAAACAATGAAGCATATACTGGTAAGATAATTTTCCTTCTCACCTATGCCGGAGATAACTGGTGTCATTCTGATTCCTGTCTCCGGCACTTTTCTTCTAACTTTATTTTCAATTGAAAAAAAACTATTCTTCAACTATCTGTTTTTCAGTTTAAATAAAAATTATTATTTAATTAAATTAATATTTTCTCTTTAGCTTTTGAATCTAATATTAATTCATATACATTTGCACCGGCAAATCTATACGACCAGCTCCTGTTGAACCCCCCCAGGTCCGGAAGGAAGCAAGGGTAGACGGTAGAGCGGTGCGATATACGATTTGCCATTTTTGTTTTATAGCTATCTCCAAACCTATACTCAGGTTGAAATAAATTCTTAGATTTGTACCTTCACTTTGTAAAAAATAATTCAAATAATGAAATTCTTTATTGACACAGCTAATCTTAATGAAATAAGAGAGGCTCATGAACTTGGTGTGCTTGATGGTGTTACAACTAACCCGAGTTTAATGGCCAAAGAAGGGATCAAAGGAAAAAACAACGTTTTTGCTCACTATAAAGCTATTTGCGATATTACTGACGGAGATGTGAGTGCAGAAGTAATTGCCACTGATTTTGAAGGTATCATCAGAGAAGGAGAAGAACTTGTAACGATCGATGATAAAATCGTGGTAAAAGTTCCATTGATCAAAGACGGTATCAAAGCGATAAAATACTTCTCTAAAAACGGAATCAGAACAAACTGTACGCTTTGCTTCAGCCCCGGCCAGGCTCTTCTTGCAGCAAAAGCAGGAGCTAATTATATCTCTCCTTTTATCGGCAGACTTGACGATGTTTCAACTGATGGGCTTGAGCTTATCAGCCAGATCGTTCAGATTTACGATAATTATGGTTTTGAGACAGAAGTACTAGCGGCTTCAGTAAGACATCCTATGCATATTATTAAATGTGCTGAAATAGGCGCAGATGTGGCAACATGCCCTTTAAGTGTAATTACAAGTTTATTGAACCATCCATTAACAGATATAGGTTTACAGAAATTTCTGGCAGACCACAAAAAGCTTAATGGTTAATCAGGAATCTTGCCGGAAATAAGCTCAGAAGAATGTATATTATCAAAGTAAAAGGAAAAGCTAAAATTCCAGACTATATTCAGTTAAGGGACGAGCATTTCGTTTTGGTAGCTTATTTCCGGGCAGATCGCCCTGTGAAACTTCCAAAGAAAACAGGGCTTGAGGGAAAAGAAAAACTTTTGGAAGAAGTAATAAAAGATCTTCCTTTTGGAAAACTTCAAAAACTGGAAATATAATCGATGGCATTTTCTTCTGAACCTGTAGTATCTGTTAAAGATCTGAGCATATTTCAGGAAGACAGACTTATCCTGGACAATATTACTTTTAATATTAATAAAGGTGAATTTGTCTATCTGATCGGAAGAACCGGAAGCGGAAAAAGCTCATTATTAAAATCATTATATGCTGATCTTCCTTTTGAAAGCGGAAATATCAACGTTGCAGGATACAACCTTTCCAAAACCAAAAGATCTAAAATACCTTACCTCAGAAGAAAGATCGGCATCATCTTTCAGGATTTTCAGTTGCTTCACGACAGGAACATTTCTGACAACCTTCTTTTCGTAATGAAAGCGACTGGCTGGAAAGACAATGCTGCCATGAAAGCTCGATTATCAGAAGTATTGATGCGTGTTGGACTTGGAGCTGCATCTTTTAAATTGCCACATCAATTATCCGGAGGGGAACAACAAAGGATAGTAATTGCAAGAGCACTGATTAACGAACCTCTGATCCTTTTTGCTGATGAACCAACGGGCAATCTTGATCCAGAAGTTGCTGAGGAAATCTTCAATCTTTTCAAAGAAATTAACAATAGTGGTACAGCTATACTCATGGCTACTCATAATTACGAGTTGATCAATAAATTCCCTAATAGGATTTTAAAAATCAAAGACAGAGTCCTAATTGATTCAAAAGAAGGTACGGAAAGTAATGCCCTCTAGGGAAAATGCAGGAAGATTAATATCTTCCTTTGATATCCCCTATCCAACCTTAAGCTTATAATTAAATAAACACTTAC
Organism: Bacteroidota bacterium; assembly: GCA_023428135.1. Lineage (GTDB taxonomy): Bacteria > Bacteroidota > Bacteroidia > Cytophagales > Cytophagaceae > Sporocytophaga. Next base: position 57,337 of record JAEYZG010000061.1, read on the forward strand.
CTCTCTTTTTCTAATCGGATCCTCAAGAAAGTCATTAAAACCTCTTGTACCAGAGCCAGCTAAACCTATTTTACAGGTTGCAGATTAAATCGATCAGAAGCAAACTTTAACATGAATTGATAAGCTTCATCATATTCGTTTTTGATAGTACCAACCAATATTGCTTCTCTTAGCTCATCTTTAATATCTCCTACAATTTTTCCTGGAGTCAGATTAAATGTTTCCATAATGATCTCTCCGGTAATGACTGGTTTGAAATTTCTTAGCTTATCTTTTTCCTCTACTTCTTTTAACTTATGCTCTACAGAGTTAAAGTTCGTAAGATACTTCTTAACCTTCACTTCATTTTTGGAAGTAATATCAGCACGGCACAAGGTCATCAGTGCATCAATATCATCTCCGGCCTCAAACAACAATCTCCTCAAAGCAGAATCGGTAACATTTTCTTTAACCAGCGCTATAGGCCTTAAATGAAGACGAACAAGCTTTTGCACAAACTTCATCTTTTCATTTAATGGAAGTTTAAGTTTTCTGAAAATATGAGGAGTCATTCTCGCTCCTAGTTCTTCATGTCCATGAAATGTCCAGCCGATTTTTTCGTCGTATCTTTTGGTTGCCGGCTTAGCAATATCGTGAAGGATAGCAGCCCATCTCAGCCAAAGGTCATTGCTCTTTTCAGCGACATTATCCAGCACTTGCAAAGTGTGATAAAAGTTATCTTTGTGTGCTCTGTTCCCTACAGATTCTACACCTTGCAAATCTGTAAGTTCTTTAAAAATAATTTCCAGCAGACCACAATGATAAAGCAGCTTAAAGCCATATGAAGGCTTAGAACTTAAAACGATTTTATTAAGCTCATCAGAAATTCTTTCGCAAGAGACAATATTAATCCTTTCCTTATTATCAATAATAGCCTGAAATGTATTAGGATCTATATCAAAACCCAATTGAGTTGCAAACCTCACAGCCCTCATCATCCTTAAAGGATCATCAGAAAATGTAATACCCGGATCAAGTGGAGTTTTAATTATTTTTCTTTTGAGATCAGACATTCCATTAAAAGGGTCCAGCAAGTCGCCATAGTCGTTTTCATTCAGACTAATAGCAAGTGCATTTATGGTAAAATCCCTCCTGTTCTGATCATCCTGTAAAGTTCCGTTTTCTACCACAGGTTTTCTTGAGTTCCTGTTATATGACTCTTTTCTGGCACCTACAAACTCAAGTTCTCCCTCTTCCATCTTGATCATTGCGGTTCCAAAATTTTTAAACACAACTACGGGAAGGTCCCCCATCTTCTGAGCCACTTTCTGAGCCAATGTTATTCCACTGCCTACACAAACAATATCAATATCTTTGGATGGTCTTTTCAGCAAAAGATCTCTGACATAACCACCAATAACATAAGAGTCGACTCCTAGTTCTCTGGAAGCTTCGGCAACAATATTGAATAATTTGTTACCATTTAAAAGTTCTGAAAAATTCATTAAACGAATATTCTCCGGATTATTTACGGATAAATTTTATTTCCCCATCAAGACCTAACTTCACAATGGTTGAAGGATTTGAAGTCATACTTTCTCCGTTTTTGACATCTACAACAAAATCCGCCTGTTTCAATACTACCTCCTCAATACCTGCAAAATTCATTGGAGAAGGATTCCCACTTAAATTGGCAGAAGTTGACACTACCGGCTTTCTGAACTTTTTCAGAAGCGTATTACAAAAACCATTTTTTACGAGTCTGATCGCTATACTTCCATCTTCACCAAGCAAATCCGGGCTTACATTTTTGCCTTTTGGATAAATTACTGTTAACGGCCTCTCTGCAAATTCTACCAGATCCCACGCAATTTCAGGAACATTCACAACATAGTCATGTAACTGTCCTATCTCATGAATCAGCACGATCATAGCTTTGGCATCCGGCCTTTTCTTTATGTCATAGATTTTCCTGATTGCTTCAGTGCTTGTAGCATCGCAGCCTAATCCCCATATTGTATCTGTAGGATACACAATCACATTTCCCTTTTTTAACTGCTCTACACAGAGGTTAATCTCTTCCTCAGACTTCATTTAGGTTCCTTTTGGTTGGTGATTTTTCTCAAAGATAGGTAGTAATTACAAATTTAAAGGCTTGCACCTCTTATTACTCCTTATTTTTTAATCGAATTTTTCAGAATATACTGGAATACAAGCCCTCAAGAAATGCACTTATGTAAACATTCCTATTTCCCATAAGTGGTTAAAACTTAGGGCAAGGAATAACCATATCTTTCCTTCTTATTATTTTCCTGGTCTTAAAAACATATGACAATGAAAATTCATGTGCTCCTGCTGTCCTTGTAGCAGTAAGGCCAGAAATGGTCAGATCATAACTGTAACCAATCCCCAATCTGTCTGTTCGAACTCCTACCATTACTACAACTGCATCATGATTGAAGTTTTCCTGATTATATCGTTTAAAAGGTATACCTCTGTACCAAAGTCCTGTTACAACAGGCTCATAACAAACATATAACCCAAGATCGAGCTGGTCGAAATGCTCCTGATGTTTATATACAAAGGTCGGAGAAATGCTTCTTTCTTTCTGTTCTCCATATTTTTTCTTGTGCACCCCCTCTTTCAGAAAAAATTTTACACCTCCGTGAACCGTTGTTTTTATGGGAAGTTTATTTCCTCCTGTATTCAATGATTGATCCGGCTGATTGATATGACTGGATGCCATTCCCATCCAGAATTTATTATTATAGAATAAAAAACCAGCTCCAAAATCAAAGTAATTAATGCTTGAGCTTTTACCGGCTAAATTATAAGGAATTCCAGAAATTCCGTCAATCTGACTTCCGAAGGTAAGGTTATAATAATCGATACTTCTTGAAACATAGCCAAATTGAATCCCTGGCCTGAAGACCAGTTTACTTGAAAGATTTACACGAAAGGAATACATTCCACTTATAGAGGCTGATTTTAGAGCTCCCTCTCCTGCCTTGTCCAACATTGCCATTAACCCCACTCCACTTCTAAACTTTTCAAAGTTATGATCTAACGAAGCTGCATAAGTAATAAAAGGCTTGGGAAGGTTTACCCATTGATATCTGTTATTAAACATAGCCCTGCTTTCATGAGTAGCACCGGCAAAAGCTGGATTGAGATAAAGCGGTGCTGCATAATATTGGGAAAACTGGGGATCCTGAGCATAAGCACAATGAGGTAAGCTGAAAGCTGAAAGCATAAAGCTTAAAGCTAAAAGCTTAAAGTAAAAAGTGGAACACTTAGAGCTCAAAAATGTATGAGCAGTTGACATTCTATCCCTTTTGTTTGTTGTTATTCTTTATTAATAAGATGAAGATACTTACAACTTAAAAGATCTCATCTTGAAAGCTGAAAGCGAAAGCTTAAAGTAGAAAACTTAGAGCTCAAAAATGGTTGAGCAGTTAACATTCTATCTCTTTTGTTTGTTGTTATTTTTTAATTTTAAGATGAGGAAAATACCTCTTCCTGAATCCTTTTTTTGAAAGTAGATTTCGCCAAGTTTCATCACCAACTTCTATTCTTTACTAAAACTTAAAATCATCAGTATTACTTTAAGCTTTTTGCTTTCAGCTTTTCGCTCCATTACCATATCAAAGTAATGTCACCAGCATAATCCTTCACCTTCCCGCTAGGCATCTTCACCCTAATCCTATACACATATACATCTTCCGGGCAAAGCTGATTTTTATAGTAACCATCCCATCCTATTGAAGCATCTTTTGTTTCAAAGAGCATTTCTCCCCACTTGTTATAGATACTCATATAAAAATCCGTCACATCATGTAAACGAGGGTAGAATACCTCATTCAATCCACTTCCATCTTTTCTCCCACCATTCGAACCTCCATGGTTGGGAGTAAAGGCATTTGGAATTTCAATAGAACCGCCCTCTTCAGCAAATGCGGCATCATCCAACTCATAACTATTCATACACCCAAATTCGTTTTCAGCTGAAAGTTTCACTTTATATCTACCTGGTTTTTTATATACATGCAATGGACTTGTTTCTTCAGAAGAAGATTGATCTCCAAAATCCCATGTAAACTTTATAGCATTTTTAGATTTATTATTAAAAAAAATCGGATCAGGTATAAATACTACCTTAGGCTGAGATATGAAATAAGCGTCCGGAACTGGTCTTACAAATATGATTGAATCCTTTATAAGATAGTTTTCACCACCCATACCTTTAGCCAACAGTTTTACAGAATAGACCCCAGGAATACCATAAATATGCTTGGGATTTTTCAGCTCTGAAGTCTCACCATCGCCAAACTCCCATAAAAATTGCTCTGCAAATTTAGATGTATTGTTAAATGAGATCTCCAAAGGTAAACACCCCTCTCCTTCTCCAGTGAAGCTGACAATCGGAGCAGTTGGCAACACATTGATATCTTTTGTTAAAGAGCTGGCACACTTACCTGTATTTATAGAAAGTGTAAGTTTGTAGTTGCCATAAAATCCATAATAATGAACCTGAGGATCTCTCAAATCCGACGTACTCCCATCTCCAAAATCCCATCTGATATCAAAGGTTCCGGCAACACTATTGTTAATTATATAAATTGCAGAATCCGGCAATTGAATAGTTGTTGAGGATAAGGTAAAATTTGATTCCGGGCCAGCCCAAACTAAAACTGACTTGGATATTTCTGACTCACAATTATGAACTGATCTAACTTTAAGAACTACATTAAATACTGTATCCTTTGAAGATGAATTCTGAAAAATGTGGACAGGAGAAGTTTCTAATGAAGTACTGCCATCTCCAAAATCCCAGGCATAATTTGATATCAATGAACCTGATGGTGCAAACTTTGTCTTGAAAGGACTGCATCCTTCCATTTCCCCGACAAAATCAGGGAATACTTCAGGAAAAACAGTTACTTTTCTTATCATAGTATCTGCACAGTTATTATCAGTTCCTGAAATCAGCTTCACATAAAACTCTTTGACTAAACCGGTTTTATTTTCATATACATGTGTAACACCTCCAAATAAAGTATCCAGTAATACACCATCTCCAAAGTCCCACTTATACCATTCCGCCTTCTGACTGCTGTTAGAAAAGCTTACTGATAACGGACTGCATCCAAAAGAAACAGATTCACTAAAATCAGCCTCTGGTTTGGGGTGTACAATTATTGTGTCATAGACGGTTGATGAGCAATTAAATGAAGATAAGGCATTCAGAGATACCCGAAATAAAGTATCCTTATCAGTAATATTGTTAAAAACATGTGTCGGTGTTGATGAAGAAGATTTGAAACCATCGCCGAAATCCCAGTTAAACTTATATTGCGCTCCTTCAGAAGACAAACCCACTATAAGCGGATGACAACCTTCCTTAGGTCTGGCTTCGATCTTAAATTCAGGCTCAGGATATACAATGATAGTTTTATTTTTTTCTAAAAAACAACCATAATCTGTAATAGCTCTGATCGATATGGGTTCATCTTTAACTATACCAGTCTTGTTAACAAAAGTATGATTAAATTCCAATGAAGTGACAATAGTATCTTTACCTTGAATCGTCCATTTAAAGGAAGATGCTAAAGATGAATTATTGGACAACTTTATACTGGATGGACTGCACTGAGGTATCGAAGGAGTGAACAGGAAATCAGCTACAGGAGCCGGATAAACAGTAACAGTTTGTGTTAACGTATCCATACAACCCTTATCGGATTTGGCAATAAGTTTCAAAGGAAATTCAAGAATATCACTCCCTTTATTTAAATAAGTATGAAAGATAGTATCCTGGTTATCTGAAGTAACCAGTCCGGGAAAACCATCTCCAAAACTCCATTCATAGGTGTCAGTATTTTGTGATTTGTTAGTAATTTTAACTTCAAAAGGAGTGCAACCATTCCACTTATCTGATTCAAAAGAAGGAACCGGCAAAGGTGAAACAATAGAATAAATTGTATCTTTCCTCTTACAGACATCCGTAGCTGCCTCAATGATTACTTCGTAAGTTCCGGGGGCATTATATAAATGAGATGGCAGCTTTGAAGTAGAGCTCTTCCCATCTCCGAATGACCAAGACCAGGATGTTATTTCAGTTCCTGGGGTATATGGGCTTAGATATTTTGCAGGAATAGGTCTTTCAAAGGTTCCATCCGGCAATTGCCAGCCAATTGATAAATGATCGTCCAGATTGCTTTCCTTATGGAGTGCTTCAATGTAGTATCTTTGATTTGCTTTCAGAAAAATCGGCAAGGACTGCTGAGAAGTATATCTGTTCCACTGCCTCAAAGTAGTGGTACCGGACACATAAGCAATTTTGGTTTTATCAGAAACTTTTGAACTTGAACTAAGCCAGAGTTCAGAATCCCCATTGCTTGAGACCCAGAATGTATAAATACCGTCTGCCGGAGGACAAATAAACCCATGGATTCTGGAGCCATAATTATCACCAATATTGACTGGCCCCTCAAAATAATCTGTAAGCAAAGAAGTCGAAGATGGCTTATCCGGAAAATTTACATGAGTAGTCAGTCTTACTACAGATGCAGCACCAGTGATATTATCCCATTGTTCTCTCAAAATTGATCCTGAAGCACAAGATACGGCCGGGAGAAGATCTGACAAGTTTTTAAACTTACTAATATCTCCCAGACAAACAGGATCTGAAGACACATTAAAAGAAATATCCGGAGGCACAATTACAGCAGCATTTCTTTCTGCAATACAGTTTAGGTTGTTGCGAACTATTAAGCTGACGGTATAATAACCCGGATCAAAATCGACAGTCCAGGGACCAGGACCAACCTGAGTTATTCCATTCCCAAAATCCCATGTATAAGAAGATCCACCGACTGATGCATTATTAAACAACACAGAGGCCTTTCCACAACCTGTAGGTTTATCAAAGGTAAAATTAGCCTGAGGAATCCCTACAACAGATATTACAGAGACAGAGGTATCAGAACAGCCAAGGGCTTTATCCTGAATGGAAGCTAACTGCACTGTATAATTTCCAGCAGTTCTGAATTGATGGTAAAGAGTTGGATTATTGTTTTCTATCCAGCCCGTTCCATCACCGAAATTCCATCTAAACCTGTTTGCCCCCCCTGTTGAAGTATTTTGAAACAATACTGAATCCCCGGCACAGATTGCCGAAGCTGAAGTGGTAAATTGAGAAACAGGAGGATCAATAATTTCTACTTTCATAGAAGTCTGATTAACCCCACAAAAGTTGGAATCGAGAAGTGTAATATTATAAATTGTACCGGGAGATCCGGTAATAAATGCCTTAAGAGATCTGTTGACTGGCGTAGCCTGGAGCCAGGAAGTTGAAATACCCAAATCAGCAGAGACCCATTTTATTTTCCTGGCTTGTTTATTGTTGCAGTTATATTTAGAAACATCTTTAAAGATTACGGAGTCTGCCCCGCAAATTTGCTGTACAGAAGCACTGATGATCGCTGAATCAGTATCCCAGAAATTAAAAGGGCCATAACTGGCAAATGATGCATCACACAAACCTGTAGCAGTGAGACGGACAATCATATTACAACTGGAAGTTCCTTTTTGATAAGTATGCGACATTACCTGGCCAGCATTGGAGGCATCTGTTACATCTTTAGTGCCATCTCCCCAGGACCATTCAAATTTTGTAAAAGGAGAAGTATTGGTAGAAGTGTTTTTGAATAACAGGATATTGGGGGCACAGGTACTGGCTCCGATTGTAGGAGGCAAAGCCGCTGCTCCAGCTTTTCTGTCATTAATAAAAGTACCTGTAATCGTTTTCTTAGTACAACCTGCTTTGGTTTCCGTAAGTGTTATTGTAAATTTTCCCAAACCGAATGAATGGGAAAGTATAGTATTGGAAGGCCAAAGTACACCTGATATTGGAGCAGAACCATCACCAAAGTCAATGGTATAATTCTGAATATCATGAGGAGCCATCAACTCCAGATTATATGTATCAGGATCAGTTTCGTTATCGATACAATTGACCCACGTCTGGGAAGAACTTGGATTTGCGTATGTTAAATCATATAATTCCGGTAAAGCACACTGAGCCATTGCCCCAATAGAGCCAAGACTCAATAAAAACAAAATGTAAATTTTCCAGGTAATTGATATTTTTTCACGCATAAATACAGTCCCAGCTGTCATAATATATCCGTTAGGCAATTGATCAGGTGTGCCTTATTTGCAGAAAACAACTTCACAAGATAATCAAAAAGTGAGAATGACAGAACTTATTTTGACAGATTTCCATTTCCAAGACGAGGATTCATGGTATACCCTTATTAAAGTTTCACATTCTCAGCTTTTCAAAAAAATAATACACAAAAAAGGGGTTTTGTATGAATTTATAAGACGAAACATATACCTTTGTATCCCATAAGTAAAATAGAGTCTTTTTAGTACTTATGGCTTCTGCTAAATATATCTTTGTAACCGGAGGGGTAACCTCATCATTAGGAAAAGGAATAATCTCCGCATCTCTCGCGAAACTGCTTCAGTCCAGAGGATTTTCCGTCACCATTCAAAAATTTGATCCCTATATTAATATAGATCCGGGGACACTAAATCCTTATGAACATGGCGAATGCTATGTAACTGAGGATGGAGCTGAAACAGATCTGGATTTGGGTCACTATGAAAGGTTTTTGAATATCAATACTTCTCAGGCAAATAATGTCACTACCGGAAGAATTTACCATAATGTAATTTCAAAGGAAAGAGAAGGTGCATTTTTAGGAAAAACCGTTCAGGTTATTCCTCACATCACGGATGAAATCAAAAGAAACTTCCTTGCTTTAGGAGAAAAAGGAAACTATGATATAGTTATTACAGAAATAGGCGGATGCGTAGGCGATATTGAGTCCCTTCCCTTTATAGAAGCTGTAAGACAGTTAAGATGGGATCTTGGTCCTCATGATACGCTCGTGATCCACCTTACCCTGGTTCCGTTCCTTAAAACAGCAGGAGAATTAAAAACAAAACCAACACAACATTCTGTAAAACAGCTTTCTGAATCAGGAATTCAGCCAGATATACTTGTTTGCCGTTCAGAACACCCCATTCCTGCCGAAATCAGAAAAAAACTTGCCCTTTTCTGTAACGTAAATATCAATTCAGTAATTGAATCCCTTGATGCTGAAACGATTTACGATGTTCCTTTATTAATGAAAAAGGAAAAACTGGACGAAAGAGTGTTAACAAAGCTCAAACTTCCTCATAAAGGAGAAGCCAAAATCGACACCTGGAAAGATTTTCTCGGGAAACTGAAAAATCCATCCCATGAAGTACAGATTGGTCTAGTTGGAAAATATGTAGAATTACCTGACGCATATAAATCTATTGCTGAAGCATTTGTACATTCGGGTGCGGAAAATGAATGTAAGGTAAAAATCAAATGGATTCAGTCTGAACACCTTACTACCGAAACTATTCCGTCTGTTTTAGGTAATCTTGATGGAATACTGGTAGCACCAGGTTTTGGAGAAAGAGGAATTGAAGGGAAAATTCAAGCAGTTAAATTTGCCAGAGAAAATCATATACCATTCTTTGGTATATGTCTGGGAATGCAATGTGCAGCAATCGAGTTTGCCAGAAATGTGGTTGGTATTAAAGACGCAGCATCTGCCGAATTGGACAAGAAGACCCCTAACCCGGTAATTGATTTGATGGAATCTCAGAAAAACGTTACGAAAAAAGGCGGAACTATGAGATTGGGAGCTTACCCATGCGAACTAACCAAAGGAAGTAAAGCACATCATATCTATGGTAAATCTAAAATTACCGAAAGACACAGACACAGATATGAATTTAACAACAAGTATCTTAAACAGTTTGAAAAAGCAGGTATGATTGCATCCGGAATAAACCCGGATACAGGTCTGGTAGAAATTATAGAATTAAAGGATCACAGATTTTATATAGGTACACAGTTCCACCCAGAGCTGAAAAGTACAGTATTAAATCCACATCCGCTGTTTGTTAAATTTGTAAAAGCAGCCATTGAATTTTCAAAAGAAAAGGAGTCTAAAACAGAATAATAACCGAAAATATTTTTAGATAATTAATAATTTAAGATGGATAAGAATCAGGTTACGGGGATAGTGTTAATTACTGCCATGATGTTACTGTACTTTATGTACTTCGGGCAAAAAGATAAACCCCAACCAAACGCACAACAACAAACAACTCAGGTTACTCCCAAAAAATCAGAAGAAGAAATTCCTGATTCGGTAAAACAACAGCAGCTAAAAGCTGCATACGGGGAGCTTGCCAATCTGGCTTCCGGAGAAGCAAAAGATGTTGTAGCTGAAAATAAAGACATCAAGGTTACTTTTTCTTCAAAAGGTGGTAAAATCAAAAGTGTTCTTTTGAAACACTATCTGACCGACCAGAAAAAACCTTTGTATCTTGTCAATGAAGAGAACAGTAAAATATCCCTTCTTGCTGCATCTAAAACCGGAAATCTTGACTTATCAACACTGTTTTATGAGGCTGAGACTCAAAAGGCAGGAGATACCACAAAGGTAATTTTCAAAGCTACTTTATCTCCGGGAAATGCCATTTCCCAAACTTACTCTATTGCCCCTGAAGGATATTTGGTTAACTACGACCTGAAATTTGACGGCATGACTGGCATTCTGCTAAACCAACCAGTAGTTTTTGACTGGAAAGCAGATGCTCCCAAGGTGGAATATGACCTGAAACAAAGTAGAATTACTACTTCAGTAAATTATTATACAGTAAAAGAAGGTTTTGATCACCTTAATGAAACCTCAGATGATCCGGAAAGCGCTACTTTAAGCGAACCGATTAAATGGGTTTCCATGAAACAAAAATTCTTCAACGCCGGATTTATTGCAGAGAATGAATTTTCAAACGCAACAGTTAAAAGTCATGTAACGCAAGGTGATACTACAAGTCTGAAGCACCTGGAAGCTTCAGTATCATTGCCTTATAATGATTTAACTTCAGGAAAAGGAAACTACAAATTCTATTTCGGACCCAATCATTATCAGACTCTTAAAGCAGTTCCTGCTCCTGATTATGACAAAAACGTATACCTGGGATGGCCTGTTATCAACCTGATCAACAGATTCATTGTAATTCCCGTATTTAATTTCTTCGAAACATTTATCGGAAATTACGGAGTCATCATCATCATTCTCGTCTTTTTATTAAAAGCTATACTATTTCCTCTTAGCTACAAGTCATACATTTCAATGGCAAAAATGAAAGTATTGAAGCCGGAAATTGACGAAATAAAGGAAAGAAACGGCGATGACATGCAGAAAGTGCAGGCAGAGCAGATGCAGTTATATCAAAAAGTTGGAATTAATCCATTAAGCGGGTGCATTCCTGTACTTTTACAGACTCCTATCCTTCTTGCAATGTTCAACTTCTTCCCTAACTCTATAGAACTAAGACAAGAGCCATTCTTATGGGCAAACGACCTTTCCACTTATGATTCCATCTTTTCATGGAACACTCATATCTGGGGACTGAGCGATACTTATGGAAATCATTTCAGTTTATTTACCTTCCTGATGACCCTTTCTACCCTATTGTTAACCTGGGTAAATAATCAGGTAAGTACAGTTACCGGTCCTATGAAATCTGTTTCATACATTATGCCGGTTGTCTTTATGTTTGTTCTTAACTCCTTCCCTGCTGGTTTGAGTTTCTATTACCTTGTTTCAAACTTAGTTTCTATCGGACAGCAATATATTATCAAAGGATTTGTTGATGAAGACAAAATCAGAGCTGTTTTAGATGAGAACAGAAAGAAATATGCTACCACTGGAGGCAAAAAATCCAAATGGATGCAAAGAGTGGAAGAAGCGATGAAGGCAAGAGAAGAAGAAGTTAAGAAGAAGAAGAAATAAATAAGCGGAAAGCTAAAGGCTTAAAGCGGAAAGTTTTAAAGCAAAAAGTCAAAACCTGAGGTTTTGACTTTTTGCTTTTTTCATATTCAGGTTAAACCTTTTTATTTAATAGTATTTAAAATCTCTTGACTATTTTCCAATTTTCTTCAGAAGGGTTGGGAAGATTTGTTTACTTTCAGCTTTCCACTTTAAGCACTTTAAGCTCAAATTAACTATCTAATATCCAGCAAGCTTCTACTTATCCACAATCTTTCCACAACCAACAAGTGTAAAATATGTGTATAATAAAATAAACAATTAGCTTACCTGCATTTCATTTTATCTTAATTTTAAAAATCACTTTGTCAGAAATTTTGAAAATATATCAGATTGAATGTCTTTTAAAACCTGATATAGTATAAATTTTGAAAAATTGATGTTTATTCATCAACCGCCAGGTAAAAGCTTCGTTTGGAAAGATGTTGGAGAAAATTCCAGCATTGTTCTGGAAGCGGAATAAGCCTCATTTGCATTATTTTCTTAACCAAAGAAAATCAATCAATTAAAAAACAGATCAATATCTGAAATTTAAATTGACTACCTGAAGTAAAAATAATTGCACAATGAGGTGAAAAAGCGTTAATTTTATTGGAAATAGGAGATTCAGTTAAACTTAATTATTTTAATTTAAATGGGTAAAATCATTGCAATTGCCAATCAAAAAGGTGGAGTAGGTAAAACCACAACCGCTATCAACCTGGCTGCCAGTCTTGCAGCTCTGGAATTTAAAACCCTATTGGTAGACGCTGATCCTCAGGCTAACTCAACCTCAGGATTAAGTTTTAACCCAAAGACAATTGAAAAAAGTATCTATGAGTGTATGGTTGAAGGAATAAATGCGGATGAGCTTATTCTTACCACCAACGTTGCATTTCTGGACCTCCTTCCTGCTCATATCGACCTTGTAGGTGCGGAAGTAGAGATGATCAGCCTCGATCACAGAGAGCAAAAGATGAAAGAATCTTTAAAAAGCGCAAAAGAAAGATACGATTACATAGTTATAGACTGTTCCCCTTCACTTGGTCTTATCACGGTAAATGCCTTGACCGCTGCTGATTCTATATTAGTGCCGGTTCAGTGCGAATACTTTGCCCTTGAAGGATTGGGTAAACTTCTCAATACAATCAAGATCATCCAAACCAGATTGAACACTGCTCTTGAAATTGAAGGAATTCTTCTTACAATGTATGATCCAAGGGTTAGACTATCAAACCAGGTAGTGGAAGAAGTAAAAAATCACTTTCAGCATCTGGTGTTTGAAACCATTATCCCTAGAAATATTAAACTCAGTGAATCTCCAAGTTTTGGATTGCCTGTTATAGCCCACGATGCAGAAAGCAAAGGAGCTATCAGTTACCTGAACCTTGCTCAGGAGATTCTTGAAAGAAATAAAGTAGCATTAAGTTAATACCCGATTTCAATGAACGATAAGAAATCAAATATACCTCAAGCAAAAAAGAGTGTTTTAGGAAGAGGTTTGGGAGCCCTGCTTCAGGATTCCGATACCGCAAAACCTGAAAGGAAAGTAGAAGTAGTAGAAAGAGCACCTGAAAGTGCAATCAACGAAATTCCAGTTGACAGCATTGAAGTCAACCCGTATCAGCCAAGAACACATTTTGATCAGGAAGCCCTTCAGGAGCTTTCGGAATCAATAAAAGTTCAGGGCATTATTCAGCCAATTACAGTAAGGCAGCTTTCCCCAGGCAAATATCAGTTGATTTCCGGAGAAAGAAGGCTTCAAGCAACCCGACTTGCTCAGATTCCTAAAATAACCGCATATATAAGAACCGCCAATGACCAGCAAATGCTGGAAATGGCTCTTATTGAAAACATTCAGAGAGAAAACCTTAATGCACTTGAAATTGCATTAAGTTATCAAAGGTTAATTTCAGAATGCAGCCTTAAGCAGGAAGAACTGGGAGATCGTGTAGGAAAAAACAGAACCACGGTAACCAATTACTTAAGACTTCTGAAGCTTCCGCCAGATATTCAGGCTGCTGTAAGAGATAACAGGATTTCAATGGGTCATGCCAGAGCATTGATTACTATAGAAAGAATTGATGATCAGCTGAGTATCTTTAAAAAAATTCTGGAAGAAGAATTATCGGTTAGAAAAACTGAAGAACTTGTGAGATCAATCTCTCAGCCTTCTTCACAACCAAAAGTTTCAGAATCGAAAAGTGAAGACAAGAAGACTTACTTCAATCCTGAAATAGTCCATATACAGACAAAATTGTCTACACATTTCGGAACAAAAATCAATATTAATTGTGATAAACAAAACAAAGGCGAGATTAAGATCCCATTCGTAAATGCGGATGATTTAAACCGGATATTAGATATATTAAATTTTTAGATATGATATTAAAGCTGGTAAGACCCATTGTATTAATAACAGTTATAACTTTTTTTAATACAATGGGGGCCACAGCCCAGAATGATACCCTTTCTCAGGCACCCGTAAAAAAATCAAAAACCAAACACAATTACCGACCAGGAAGAGCGGCTTTGCTTTCCACCGTCCTACCCGGAGCAGGACAGTTCTATAACAGAAGATACTGGAAACCCCCTATTTTATATGCTGGAGCTGCAGCACTGGTCTATTGGATAAATTTTAACTCTACTGAGTATAACAGATTCAATAAAGCATATGCCAGCAGAATAAGTTTCCGAGCAGATACGACTCAAGATGCTAGACAGCCTGGAGAATTTGAGAACCTCAGTGATAATCAATTAAAAGTATATAGGGACAGCTACAGACGAGATATTGAGTTTTCCATTATCATAACTACGGCTGTTTATGCCTTGAACATTGTAGATGCCTATGTCGATGCTCACCTGAGGCAATTTGATATAAATGAAGATATTTCTTTATCTGTTCATCCGCTTTTATATTCCTATAATTATTCCCAATTTGCAGGAGGAATAAAGTTAAACTTTACTATAAAATAAATGAGAATTTTACTTTTGGGCTATGGCAAAATGGGAAAAACCATTGAGCAAATTGCCATAAGTCGTAACCACACTGTTCCTTTCAAAATCGATCTTGAGAATTACAGTTCGCTTACTTCAATAACTAAAGATCAGGTTGACGTTGCTATTGAATTTACACAACCGGAAAGCGCATACAACAACGTAAAATACTGTATAGAACAAGGTATACCGGTAGTTTGTGGAACTACAGGCTGGCTTGAAAAGAAAAAAGAACTGGAAGAGCTTTGTAGGAAAAATGGCAGCGCTTTCTTCTATGCTTCCAATTTCAGTGTAGGAGTAAATTTATTCTTCCATCTTAATAAGTTGCTTGCAAAAATCATGAACCCCTTCCCGGAATATGAAGTGAGCATGGAAGAGATTCATCACAAACAAAAACTGGATGCACCAAGCGGAACTGCTATTACCTTAGCAGAAGGGATTATCGATGCTACCCCGAAAATCAATAGCTGGGTAAATCAACCTACTAAAGAAAAAAGTCTTTTAGGAATTACATCAAAAAGACTTGATGCGGTACCAGGCACCCATACTGTTTATTATAATTCACCCGTTGATACTATTGAAATTACGCATACTGCACATTCACGCGAAGGATTTGCCAAAGGTGCTGTAGTGGCAGCTGAATGGCTGGTAGGCAAAAAAGGTGTTTTCGGCATGGACGATATGCTAAAAATCAGTTACTAAGACGAAAAAAAATTTTTTAATAAATCATATAAGGTATGAATTTAAAATTCTGGGAAAAGAAAAAAGAACCACCAAAAAAGAAATCCAAATCCAGAGAATGGGTTGACGCAATTGTATTTGCAGTTGTTGCTGCCACACTTATCAGGTGGATTTTCATGGAAGCTTTTACTATCCCAACTCCTTCCATGGAAAAATCATTACTGGTAGGAGACTTCCTATTTGTAAGTAAATTTCACTATGGAGCCAGGACCCCTAAAACACCTTTACAGATGCCGCTGACGCATCAGAAAATTTGGGGGACTGAAATACCTTCATATGTGGACTGGATACAACTTCCTCAATACAGACTGCCAGGCATCAGCAAAGTGAAGAATAATGATGTAGTAGTATTTAACTTCCCAACGGAATTTGAATACCCTACAGACCTGAAAACCAACTACATAAAAAGATGCATTGCTATTGGCGGAGATACTATTACTCTCAAAAAAGCTAAAGTTTTTGTTAATGGTAAACCCGTTGCAGATCCGCCTAAAACTCAGTATAGATATTTTATGCAAACTCCGGAAGTATTCTCTTCAAAAGAATTCAGAAAATTTGGAGTTACCGAATATCAGCCTGTACAAAATGGATTCTATATCTTTACCACTGAAGAACAGGCTAACATATTTAAAGGTTTTCAGGGAATCAAAAGTGTTGAGCCGATTATAAGACCAGCAGGAGATCCCGAACCAAGAATATTCCCGTTTTCATCAAAATTCATATGGAACGAAGATAACTTCGGACCACTTTGGGTACCTGCAGAAGGTGCAACAATTCAGCTAACTCCTGAAAACATTATTCTCTATGGAACCACAATCCAAAATTACGAGGGTCTTGATGATGTAAGACTAGAGGATGATAAGCTGTTTATTGATGGTAAAGAAGCTAAAGAATACACCTTCAAGCAGAATTACTACTTCATGATGGGAGACAACAGACATAACTCTCTGGATTCAAGGTACTGGGGTTTTGTGCCGGCAGATCACATAGTTGGAAAAGCCTTGTTTATCTGGCTTTCACTTGATCAGAACGGAGGCATTACAGATAAAATACGTTGGAACAGATTCTTCAATATTATTAAATAACTAAAAAACCCGGACCTAAAATCCGGGATTTTTTTATGCTTTTTAAATAATTCTTTCCGAATCTAAAGAATTAGATATATGAATTTTTATCGAGAGACGCCAGCATGGCGTCTCTACAAAGGGTATGCATAATATTATTTCTTTCTTTCACTGAAACATAGGGCTAACACCCTATGCTGACAAAATACCACCCCCTCCGGGGGCTCTGTGTGTTTCAGACTTTTACTTTGAGAATAAATTTAACTTTTTAGAGTTCTTACAGTTTTTTCCGCTTTAAACTTTTAGCTTTAAACTTACTACTTTCAACTTACTACTTTCAACTTAAAGATTACCAGTCAATTTCCTGCTTTCCCATTTTCCTCAGATATTCATTTGTTTTGCTAAAATGATTATTTCCAAAGAATCCTCTTTCGGCTGAAAATGGTGAAGGGTGTGCAGATTCCAATACCAGGTGCTTCGAACGATCAATTACACTACCTTTTTTCTGAGCATAAGCTCCCCATAGTATAAAAACCAAATGCTCTTTTTCAGTAGACAAAATCCTGATGACTTCATCCGTAAACTCTTCCCAGCCTTTTTTCTGATGAGAACCCGCTGTATTTGCGCGAACTGTGAGTGTAGCATTCAGCAAGAGCACCCCTTGTTTTGCCCACCTCTCTAGATTTCCGGATTTTGGCACTGGCTTCCCCAGATCACGATTTATTTCCTTAAAAATATTCTTTAATGAGGGAGGAAGTGCAACATGATCTGCGACCGAAAAACATAACCCATTTGCCTGTCCAGGTCCATGATATGGGTCTTGTCCGATAATTACAACCTCTACACGATCAAAAACACACCATTCAAATGCATTAAAAATCTGATTTCCGGGAGGATAAATTGTATGATTTTGTCTTTCCTCTTTTAAAAAGTTAACCAGATTCTGAAAATATGGCTTTTCAAATTCATTGTAAACCCTCGCCTTCCAGGAAGGTTCTATTTTAACATCCATCTAACTATTTTTTTTACTGTCTCAATTTAAAATCAGATTATTCAATAGACAAATTGTACCTAATTAATTTATGATAAAAAGCCTTTGCAATCAATGATAATCTTTGAAGTAGCTTTCAGAGTTTAAAAGATTTTTAAACAAAATCATTGAATTAAACAAACTTCTCTTTAACTTTAGAGTTAAGTGTCAAAACTTCAAAAACTCAGAAAAATATGGTAACAGAAATCACAGATGGTCTTAAAGTCAGCGTGGTTACCTCTTACCAGCCTGAGTATTCCAGTCCATCACAATCTCATTTCGTTTTTACTTATAAAATCAGAATTGAAAATTTCAGCAATTACACAGTCCAATTGCTAAAAAGACACTGGTATATCTATGATGCAAATGGAATTATAAGAGAAGTAGAAGGCGAAGGCGTTGTAGGGCAGCAACCTATTATAGAACCAGGCCAGGCCCATGAGTATGTTTCAGGTTGTAACCTTAAAACAGAATTGGGAAAAATGAAAGGTTCTTATCTTATGGAAAGAATCGTAGACGGAAAGCAATTCAAAGCTGCTATTCCTCAATTTGTAATGGTTGTGCCTTATAAACTAAATTAATTTTCTAACAGGGTTCTTTTTCGGGTGAAGCGTTTTTTCTTTTTTGTAGCCAGCTATTTAAACTATTTTTTTACTTCCAAAGACGAGCATTCAATTCACAGTCCTTTTGTCTTTAATCTTTACAGAGACATCATAAAAAAGAGAAAACATTATTATGCTTTTGATGACCTGAATAGAATCCGATACAATCTATTATCGGACAAAAAGGCCCTTAAAATAAATGATCTGGGAGCTGGCTCTAAAATAAATCAAAGCAAAGAACGATTAGTCTGTGATATTGTGAAAAACTCAGGCAAAAACCCCAAGATTTCGGAGTTACTTTTCAGGCTGACAAATCATTTTCATCCTTCTATCCTGATTGATCTGGGTACTTCGGTCGGATTAACCACTTTGTATTTATCTAAGGCTTCTCAACAAAGCACTATATATTCTTTTGAAGGCTGCCATGATACAGTTGAATATGCAAAAAAATTATTCAAAACAGCCAAAGCAGATAATATTTTTACAATAGAGGGAAACATTAACGACACACTGCCAGCACAATTAGAAAAAATCCCACAAATAGACCTTGCTTATTTTGATGCCAATCACACCTATGAGGCTACCAAAAAGTATTTTGAATGGTGCATCAAAAAAATTCACAACGACACACTTTTCATTTTTGATGACATCCATTGGTCGCCAGGAATGGAACAAGCCTGGAAGGAAATAACAGAAGATAACAGAACGGTTGTCACTATTGACCTCTTTGAAGTTGGCCTGGTCTTCTTCAGAAGAGAGCAACCTAAACAACACTTTATTTTAAAGTTGTAAGTAATAAGTTTTAAGTTATAAGTAAATTCTCACCACTTAAAACTTATTACTTACAACTTATAACTTTTACAACGCTTGTCTCAATCTCACCAGCTTAACCATAAGATCTTCCAGATAATCCAGCTTAAGCATATTCGCTCCATCAGATTTTGCGATACTTGGATTTGGGTGGGTTTCAATAAATAATCCATCAGCCCCTACCGCTATAGCTGCTTTTGAAATTGTTTCTATCAACTCTGGTTTTCCTCCCGAAACTCCTGAAGCCTGATTTGGCTGTTGTAGAGAATGGGTACAATCCATTATTACAGGAACACCTGTTTCTTTCATCGCAGGAATATTTCTGTAATCTACAACCAGATCTGTATACCCGAACGAATTACCCCTGTCGGTCAGCATAACTTTTTTATTTCCGGCATCTATAATTTTATCTACCGCAAATTTCATAGCTTCTCCTGAAAGGAATTGTCCTTTTTTCACATTCACAACTTTTCCTGTATTCGCAGCAGCAACCAAGAGGTCTGTCTGGCGACAAAGAAAAGCCGGAATTTGCAGAATGTCTACATATTTAGCCGCTAATGCTGCATCATGGCTTTCGTGAATATCTGTAACAACAGGCACACCAAATTTAACCCTTACCTCAGCAAGTATTTCCAATGCCTTCTCATCCCCTATTCCCATAAAAGAACCGCCTTTTGTACGATTCGCTTTTTTAAATGAGCTTTTGAAGATATATGGTATTTTAAGTTTTTCTGTAATAGCGATAACTTTTTCAGCTACCTCGAAGACATTTTCTCTGCTTTCTACCACACAAGGACCAGCAATCAGAAAGAAGTTTCCGGAATCAGTATGTTTGATTTCCGGTAAAAAGGATTTGATCATTATAAACTTTATTTTTTTATCAGATAAATAAACAACTCCCTTCCAGCACGCGGAGGAATAGAATTGTGACAGGTTTCGAAATATTTTATATCAAAATAAGGACGAAAATAAGAAATATATTCCTCTTTCGTACCGCCAAAAGGTGGTTTATCATTATTTAAAGTATCATTAAAGAGCACGCCTATAAGTCTGCCTCCTGGTCTGAGCAGCTCTGCCATTTTTGCTGCATACTCAGGTCTCAATTTTGGATCCAGCGCACAAAAAAAAGTTTGCTCAATAATAAGATCAAATGAATCTTTTAAAAGAAAAAAATCCACATGCAAAAGCTGTTCGGCAGGAAAATCAGGAACTCTTTTTTTGAAATTCTCAAGGGGAAAAGCAGAAATATCAGCTACAAATACATTTTTAAACCCGGATCGGAAAACATACTCCGCTTCATGCGCGTTTCCACATCCGGGAACTAAAATGCGGAGATTCTTGTCTTTATCGTCGAGTTGATCAAAATAATCCTTAATCGGAGTAGTTATATAAGAGGCGTCCCAACCAGTGTCGCTGGAGACATATCTCTGATCCCAAAATTCTTTATTTATATTCATATCTAGCTTGTAATTAACACCCTTTTTTAAAAAAAAATTGATAAAATTGAATATATAATTAATTTTACACCGTAAATTTCAACAAAAAGACACCCATTAACCAACAATCATGGCCGAAGTTAACGAACCAAAAGAAACGCAAAAAAGCGGAAGCAAAAAAGGCTTGATCATTGCTTTCATCATTATCTTATTGGCTATCAATGCCGTACAACTTTTCCTCAATATCAACAAAAGCAACGATATTGCAGTAAAGGACCAACAAATTGTTGAAGCAAACGCAAAAATTGACAGTACAACTTCAGAGTTGAATAAAGCAATTGATGATCTGAAACTGAAGAAATTGGAAATCGAAAGACTTGGGGGAGATACTGCGGCATTAGGAGAACAAATAAGAAATCTGGAAATCGAAAGTGAAAAGCTGAAAAATGAAAGTGCTGCAAACTACAGCAAATACATCAGAATTAAGAAAGAAATAGATAAGGCAAATCAGATTGCACGCGAAGCATCTGCTGAAGTTGACAGACTTAAAGCTCAGCTCGCAGTGGCTGATTCTAGCATTAAAGATTATCAGAATAAAGTTGTTGCTAACCTGGACACTATCAGTAAACTAAAAGTTACCCAAAACGAACTAGCTGAAAAAGTGGCAATAGCCAGTGTATTAAAAGCTGAAAGTTTCCAGATAGACGCTATCACAGCTAAAGGTAAAGTTAAAGATGGCGGTGAGTTTAAAGCAAAAAATATTGATAAACTAAAAGTTTCATTCTACCTGGGCGACAACAAAGTAGCTAAACAAGAAGGAAAAGAAATCATCCTTAGAGTAATCGAGCCGGACGGAAGCGCATTGTTTGATGTAGGAACCGGAGGAGGAAGCTTCCAGTTTGAAGGCAAAGAAATTTTCTACACTTTGAAACAGGATGTGTTATTCGACAACAGAAAACCTCAGGTTGTTTTCACCTATGTAAAAGGCAGCGCTTACAAGCCAGGAAAACACAATATTGAAGTTTACACAGAAGGACATAAGATTGGAGAAGGAAGCTTCTTAGTAAAATAATTTTTAAGCTGAAAGCTAAAAGCTGAAGGCGTAAAGCTTAAAGTATATAGAAACCCTGACGAGATGATCGTTGGGGTTTTTCTTTTTTAACTAAGCTTATTTCCCTTAACTTCGTATATAGTAAAAAATAATTTTAATTTTTATATGAAAAGAGCACTACTATTTTTATTGTTTTTTATTCCGTTTTGGGTTAATGGACAAGGGTTTACAAGAAAATTTTATGATAAAACTTTTTTATATACTCATTTAGATGATGATGGAAACCTCATGGGACCTGGATTCTCATATTATCAAAGGCTTACTAAATTCTATAAATTTAATAAGGCTGGCGACACTGTCTACACAAGAAAATATCCGGAACCTTTATACTTCTCATCTGTATCTAAAATCCTCCCCCTTCAGGATAAAACTTACTTATTCTTTTTGGATAAAAAAATCGCAAAAACTGATACTCTAGCTAATATATTGTGGGAAAAACCAATACATCAATCATACAATTATGATGATTTAGTGTTTGAAGATATTGAAGGAAATTTAATTTTCCCCAATTATGACCTTAATAAAGAAAGTTATATCTCAAAATACAATGCTAACGGAGATTCTTTATGGTCCAAGTCTTATCCTTTCTTTAAAATTACCCACCTTGGTTCAACAAATTATGGATATATGGGATTAGGTAGTGGAAAAGGGGCATGGGAAAATATATCTTTAGCTGGAATTACAAGAGATGGAGATACATTATGGACTAAGAAACTACTAAACTTTAAACCTATTCTTGGTCGCTCAAAAAATGGTAAATTTATAGCGATTGCAGAAGAGTTACCAACAAGAAACTCAAAAATTCTTTTTTTTAATGAAAACGGAGACTCCCTATGGACAAAAACGATATCGATAGGCACACCTTATAAACTTGAAGTTTCCGAAAACGCTTTTTTTCTTGCAAATTTTATTCAAGGAGATGAACTTAATCCTGAATCTAAAATCAGTGTTTCAAAAATTGATTTCTCAGGAAATACTTTATGGAAATCTGATATTCCCCTAAGTTTTATATATAGTCTGACTTCTCTTTCAGATGGCGGTTTTATTGTTACTTGCTCCACTTATACAAGACCAATGCATACGTTAATTGTCAGAGCGGATAAAAATGGTAAAATTCACCCTAACTATATTACAGGAAAAATAATCAACGACATTAATAATGACTGCATACAAGATGCTGGAGAAGCGGGAATTCCAGGAATGCAGTTAAAAATAGAACCCGATAACAGCTTTGCATTTACCAATAACAAAGGAGAATACTCCTATCCTGCAGACACTGGAGTCTCATATAAAATTACTCCTCTGTTAGCAATAGATCAAACCTCTGAATGCCATCCCTTCAGAACTGTTTCCTTTGGTAAAAAGGAATTAGATTCGCTCAATAATAATTTTTACATTAAAGGTGACTTATGTCCTAAACTGCGCTTAAATGCTAACATCTCTTTAAATAAGGTAAGATGTTTCACCGGAGCTTCAACAATTACCTGCAGTAATTTTGGTACCATACAAGCTGAAAATGTAGAAATTTCAATAGAAGCACCTTCAACATATGTCATAAAAAATGCTTCCATACCTTTTTCACTGAGTGGAAACAAATATGTATTTAAGGCCAGCAATATCGACCCTAATAAAGAATTAAAAATATCTATTACAGACTCCATCTCTTGTAACGCTCAGTTGGGCGAATCCGCTTATATTCGATCCACAGTAAGTACTTCTACATCCCCTGTTTAAAACCCCAATTGGTTAGCGATACAGTCGTCAACCAAATACATATTGTAGGATCCTTTGACCCCAATGACAAACAAGTATTCCCTTCAAAAATAAATTTTGATGATTATGTAAATAATAAGAAAAAACTTGAATACTTGATTCGTTTCCAAAATACAGGAAACTCGGAAGCAAATTTCATAAGGGTAATAGATACTTTACCATCAGGTCTTGACTTAAACTCAATTCAGGATATTAAAATAAGCCATCCATATTCTATGAAGCTTATTAAGACCAATCATACAATCATCGAATGGTTCTTTGAGAACATCAATCTTCCTGCTCAAAGCCAAAGCGAAGAACTAAGCCAAGGTTACATCTCTTTCTCCATTGATCTGAAAGACGGACTGGAAGATCAAACTACCATATCCAAC
>JAEYZG010000002.1 GCA_023428135.1 Bacteroidota bacterium
GGATATATCCAATACTGAATTAACAGAACTTGGGCCAATCCATAAACTTGAGTATATAAGAGTATTGAAATGCTTTTATACAAAAATAAATAAGAA
This sequence comes from Bacteroidota bacterium, assembly GCA_023428135.1. Taxonomy (GTDB): domain Bacteria; phylum Bacteroidota; class Bacteroidia; order Cytophagales; family Cytophagaceae; genus Sporocytophaga. The sequence goes on from JAEYZG010000002.1 coordinate 97, forward strand.
CGAAGTACAGCGATTTAAGAAAAACCATCCAGGCTGCCAGATCACATACTTTTAAGAAAATACTAAAAAACATTAGCCTGCTTTGAATAAAACCTGATGGCAGAAGTTTCATTCAGATATTCAGAGCGGGCAGTTTTTAAATCCGGGTGAAAAATAAACAAACATGAGCCACCCGCAATTAATTGGATGATCTGCTCACTTTCTTCAGGTGATACCGCTGGGCAACCATGACTCCTTCCCAAACGGCCGTTTGTTTTAATAAAATCCTCACATACATAATCTGCTGCATGAATCACTACAGACCGGCCTTCAGCATTAGAGTTATAATTTTTATCTAATCCATGCAACACAAGTGATTTCCCATGTTTACCGAAATAAACCTTGCCAGTTTTGTAAAAGCCCAAACTACTCATATTTGAATTGAGCTTATTGGAAAAATTAATAGCCAGATTATCTCCACTTTTTCTCCCATGTGCTACCAGGGAATGAAACAATACTTTTTTGTCTTTCAAATCTATAATCCAAAGTCTTTTTTCTGTCGAGGCTTTAGAATAATCGATAACAGAAAGTATTGGATTGTCCTGAAGAAGATTATTGTTTTTGATGTTAAGGTATCCCACAAGTGCCTTCCTAAAAATTGCCTTTTTCATACCTGAATGCTCCAGTTTACAGGCAACAAATAATTGGTCAACAAAACTATCAAATGAACCTCCGGCATTAAATTTTAATGATTTCCTTAAAACCAAATCATTTCCGGCCTTCGTAACATTTCCTGTGCCTGCAGAGCAAATCACAAAAAGAAGCGTAAAAATGGGAATGAATATTCTGTATTTCATTTTTGACAAACCTGAACACCCGGGAGTTAGTTCCATATTTCAAGAAATTTTATTCTACTTTCAAATGTTTTATTTATAAACCAGTTCTTGGAGGAAATTTTATGAAAACGTTAGTATACAATCCCAGTACACTGGAAGTGAAATTTGCAAAAGCTTTTGAAAGTTTAACCAAAAGTATAGAAGAAAAAATAAAACCCAATAAGATTGTTGGAGTTGATAAGAGATTAAAGGATGACAATCCTAAAATGATTTTTAAAATCGAAGATAAGGAAGGAGATAGACATGAAATCGTCATCCAGATAATTCAGAGAATGGATGAGTATGATGATTTTTAATTTGGAAAATTCATACTGAAAGCTAAAAACTAAACGTTTTTAGCTTTCAGTATCACTGGATTGCTCAAGAAGTGATTAACCTTCAACAATAACCACTTTTACAATCTTATCCCCTTGCTTGATCTGATCAACGATATCTACTCCTTCAGTAACCTTTCCGAAGCAGGTATGGTTTCTGTCAAGGTGTTTGGTATTAGTTCTGCTGTGGCATATAAAGAACTGAGAACCACCTGTATTTCTGCCTGCATGTGCCATGGAAAGCACACCACGATCATGGAACTGGTTCTCTCCATCTAATTCACATTTGATGTTATATCCTGGACCACCTCTGCCATCTCCGTTAGGGCAACCACCCTGAATTACAAAGTTAGGGATGACTCTGTGAAAGGACAGTCCGTCATAGAATCCCATTTGTGATAATTTCACAAAATTCTTTACAGTGTTCGGAGCATCTTTTTCATAAAACTCAATTTTCATTACACCTTTGCTGGTGTGCATTTCAGCCTTTAACATGCTTATATTGGATTTTTGATTTCAAACAATGAAACAAATTAATCATTAAGACAGTTTGATGCCAATAAAAAAAGCATTTAAATTATCGGAATAGGAAAATATGAATATTTTTTTTTCTTTTTTCGATTTTTTTGCCATTTTCAAATGAAAATTCACGAAAAATTTATGTTACGAAACAGTTTAAAGACACTTGTTATTTTATTGTTTATTGCCTTTAATTCAAAAGGACAAACCTTGCCTGTTGACCAGAATACAGGTAAAATAACTTTTATCAATATTGTTGAGTCTGCACCTCTAACAGAGAAAGATGTATTCACCATTGCACAAGACTTTGGGAAAGCAAAAAACTGGCCGGTTAAAAGTCAGGATGATGCAGCTTATACTATTGTATTTAATGCACAGGTACCTGTGGAATATGAAGCAGTAAAACCAGGAAAAAAAGATAAAGGCGTTGTAAAATTTACTTTTTCAGTTTTTTGCAAAGCAGGGAAATACAGATATATCTTAACTGACTTTGTGCATGAAGGTCAGAACGGTGCAGGATCTGGAGGTAAGCTGGAAAATACAACAGCAGACTGTGGAAAAGATGCAATGTTGGCTAAAAGCTGGGTAATTATCAAAAACTCCACTCAGACTCAGGTCAACGCTCTGATAGAAGAGTTTAAGAAAAATGTAAAAGAAGCACAAAACGATCCTGCAAAGAAAAGTGATTGGTAAAATAAAAGCCTCAGAAAAAATCTGAGGCTTTTTTATTTTTATTAGTTACACTGTTCATTTAACTCCTCTTCTTCCATCATTGCTTTGTTTGAATCCTTCAACTTCTCATAAAGCACTAATGCATCTTTGTTTCCTTTCTCTGCTCCAAGTTTTGTATTGATAAGTATTTCCCTGCCTGTTTGCAACAAGCTGCTCTGTAAAATGTAAGAATAAGACTCAATGATGTTTTTGTTCAACTCTATTATTTCTTTCAGATCTTTCATTTCTTCTAACTCCTGTTCATTAGGAAAGCTAATTTCTAAAAGAGAATTGTAGTTAGGAATGATCTCTTCCTGTAGGATACGCATTAGCTCTTGGAGGTCTTCTTGATTTTTTGGGGACAGACTGAAACGATCCATAGCTGGATAAAAATTTAAATTTCAGGCAATTTAAGAGATAAAATTAAATATTAAAATTCCGAATTCTAAATCTTTTGACTGATGCACGTTCTCAAAAATGTGCTTTCCCATGCAGAAACAAGAAAGGTTCACCTCATGATTTTCCATATGAAGCGCTTTCATAGGTTTTCATTTGAAAGACAGCTCAGAGAGAATAATATTATCAGTTTTTTTAACCTCCCTTATATTTATTAGCTTTGAAATTCAGAATTACCTAATACCTCCATGTCTATTAAAATCAATGTTCCTGATCATATTCTATATGAAGACTCAAGTATTATAATAATAAATAAACCATGTAGCCTGATGGTTGAACCAGACAGAAATGGTCATCCCAATTTACTCCAGCAAATACAGAAATATGAGCGAAGTCTGCACCCAAAATCCAAAGAGGTTTACATCCAGCATGTACATCGACTTGACAGGCCTGTAAGTGGAATTGTACTATTTGCCAGGAAAAAATCAGTATTAAAAAATCTTAGTGAGCAATTTGCGACCAGGCAAGTAAAGAAATATTACCAGGCACTTACTGAGACTGCTCCAGCTATCAAAGAAGGAAAGCTTGAAAATTATTTATGGAAAGATAAAAAAAACAAACAAGCAGTGATTGTAGATCCTTCACATTCAGATGCTGAAAAAGTTTTACTTGATTACAAAATAACACCCTATAAGAATGATTTTCATTTATGGGATATCCGTTTGCATACAGGTAAATATCATCAGATAAGAGCTCAATTGGCAGCTTCAGGTTGTTCTATACTTGGAGATGCTTTGTATGGATCCAAATTTGAATATTCCCCCAATTCCATAGCTCTGCATGCATCCTCTCTTCATTTTAAACATCCGCAAACAGGTGATGCTATTGAGAAAAAAGCTAATCCTCTTTGGTTAATTTAGGTTCAAACTCGAAATGAAACGTTATTTTAACTTTTTTATCCTTTGCTGAGACTAAAGTAATGTCTCCTTTAATACCTAAAAAATCATCGGTTCCAGACCCGGGAACTATTTTTTTTATCATTTTCCCCTCTTCAGACTCTGCAAAACCATAATTTTCCAAAACAAAGGTTCCTGATTTTTCTCCGATATTTCCAGAAAATCTTTCAATGCCATAATACTGTTCTTCAATTCCGAAAGGTAAGGTTGCAACTATCCCAGTCCCTTGTATTTCACCTTCATATAAGCATACATAACTTGCCTGTAAACATTCCTGTCCATCGATCATTAAGGATTTCAATATTTCACTTTTAACAGTTAATAGAGCAGAGAAATTAGCTTGCATATATTTCATTTTAAAGATTAGGACGCTGGACAAATTAATCGTTGCAACACCATGATCGGTTATTATAAAGGAAGAACAAAATATACTAATATTCAAACACTTACTCAAAGCATAATCAAAAAACAGATTAAAATAAACAAAATGCCATTTTCTCCCTTTTTATTGCTATTTTACCACATATTAATACCTTCAAATTCAATAAATTCTGTCAACTTATGAGAAACTATTTGATTATACTCTTCATGGTGGTAATTTTTATGCCCCTTGAAGCTGGCATAAGCCAGGTGACTAAAGCACAAACAAAACAATTTCTTACCAGAACCAATAAGGCTATTACTACCGCTCATTCGGCAATTAAAAGAGGTAAGGTTTACAACGGTGACTATGTAAATGCACTCAGACACCAACAGTTTGCCAAGAAAATGTATATCAGAAATCAATATCAAAAAGCCATCTACCATTCTAAAAAGGCTCGATCTCTGGCTTTTAAAACCATCACAGATAATAGCGCTCGTATTCCTTCAGAATGTGGTATCACCAAAGAAGAAAAAGCTATGATAGGCACTTCAGTCCCATCTGACAGAGTTTTGGCAGAGGAAATCGCTCTTGATGGCCAACATAACTTAAAAGATATTGATGTCATAGATAAAACTGTAGACCTTACACTACCTTAAAATATCAGGAGAGGAATTTTCCTCTCCTTAATCAGATTTGTCTGAAAATTTTTCAGGCAAAAACCGCTCTGCAATTGACTATCTTATTCCTCCCAGGTATAATAGCCTGAAGCAAAAAAAAATTACTTATTCCCTCCCCATTAATAATCAAACGATTAATCTTACCTTAACAAACATCTGGTCAGCCTCTAAACATTAGGCCACCATTCAATTAAAAGGTTACAGATAATTGTTCATTTTTTTTGATAGAATAAAACTTATCCTTACTAATTGTTGCTGCTTTGTAAAATCCACCGAAATAAGAATTATAACTGAGACTCTTTTCTGAAACTTCTGGTAGGCCTTAATATATGTTTCCCTCATTATGCGAAGGAGTATCTAAAGCTGTTATATCCCAAAATGATTACTTGTTATTACTTTTGGTTTTATTTCCAATAATAAAATTAAAAAATCACAAGAGATAAGCCATTAAAAATACAATAGTAAAATAAGTCCAGATGACAGAGAATACTATATGAACAAAGGTCTCCAAGGCCTTTCCTCTCCATAGTCTGGGAGAGTATACAAAAAACTGAAACAACAACCGAAGCCCCCAGAAAACTGTCAATGCAAGTACCACTTGTTTGCCAAGTCTGGTATTCAATAATTCTTCTGGACTGAAAAAACAAAACATGCCAAACAAAAATACGACAAGGGCAATAAAAAATGTATGTACATACATAAGCTGTTTATTGATCAGGCTTACTGACTGCAACTCATTTTCCCAGTCAAAATATCTGGGAAAGATCACATGAATGACAGCCAGTATCATGGAGATTATACCTATGATTTTAAGATGTAGTTCCATATTTTTTTAATGCAAAGCCAGATATAAATGGTGTAATTTTTATTTCCTTATAAATTTTCAATCCTGCTCTAGTAAAGACTTTTAGCCAATTTTTTCCTGAGTAAAAATGAAAGAAGCCTACATTATAAGCGATAAAGTTCACAAGATCTCTTTGATGTTCAACCACAATGATCATCCCCTGAATTGTAATAGCTTTTCTTAACTGTTCGAAAAACAATATTCTTTCATCTTCATTTCTTATTTCATGAGCAGCAAACATAAGTAGTATTAGATCAACACTATTTTCTTTTAACGGGACAGCCTTAGTATTAATAACTTCAGTACCAGGATAAGGCTTATAAAGTTTTCTTGCTCTTTCTATAGAGACTTCTGTATGCAATAATGGATCATAAAAATCGAAAACAGAAAATCTTGCATCTGGAAATTTCCTTTTCAGGACTTCACTTATTTCATCAAATCCTGCATTGATATTAACAATTGATTCAGGCTTAAATGAAATCAGTTTATCAAGAAAGCGGAGTTTGTATAAGTCTGTTAAATCATAAACATAAAGTGAAGTAACAAGAGAAAGGACAATACTGAGCAATGTGACAAGAATAGCTGCTGTGATAATAATATTATCAGGAAAGTTAATCTTTCCGATCATCAATAATAAAAGAAATACCAAAGCAATAACAAAGGTATGCCAGTTAAACAGAATAATATTTGTTACCCCCTGGAATGGTTTTCTTATTGTGCTGTCCATTTTTCGATCACTCCTTTTTTCCAATAGTAAGGAATATTCTGTATTAAAAAGGCATTTGCCAGCTGTACTCCTTCGAAATTCATTTGATTTAAAACTCCTATGTTCGCTTTAATTACATCTACTGGTTTGGGTATCCATGATTCCCTCACTCCTTCTATAATCAAGACTTCTGAAGTATCAGTATTATAAGTGAAGGTAAATGGCAATGGTCCTGCATATCTCCTTGCTTCTTTCCAGTCATTAAAAGGTGAACCACTAGGCAAAGCGGCATTTTCGCATAGACTAACTTCTACGTCTAGTGCTGATTTAACAGATGATACAGAGATAGCATCTTTACTACTCTTAAGTGTGATATCTGTTGTGGAATAATTGTAATGCGTAAAAATATTACAAAGAAAGACATCTTTCTTTTATTGGTTTCTGATTTCAATATATAAAGCCCTCTGAGTCTCTTTCCTCTGTTATTATGAAATTTCACAAAGATCCTGAATCCTGCAAGAAAAAAATCATTACCCATAAACTTCGGAGCGCCTTTGGGCCTAAGGTCTTTAGTCTGCACAAGAGCAACAGCTACAAATCCCCACTTATCTTCAAAAGTATCTAATTCCAGGCATGGCGGAATAAGGCATTGAAGGTGTTCCTTAGGAACGGCATAGGTAAGCACAAGAGAGTTTTCAAAAAAAGCCTCTACTGCAAACGGATGATTTTTAAGAGACAGCATTATCAGGAGCTTTATAAATTTTTATTAAAAAAAACTCATTCATATAAACCACAATTACAAATACAAATGCGACAAATAAATTGCCCCGACCAAACAGAAGCAGATCAGGAGCCAGGATGGCTTCGATTATATTCATTGTAATGACTAGTCCGATCTGAGCAATAGAACACCATTTTGATTTTATTCTGCTTAGTATCCAGACTACAATAAGCAGCTCTCCGGCCCCGATAGCTTTAGTAATCAAAAAAGTATGATCATCTCCTAAAATCCGGCCAACAATTTCCTGATGTCGAGGTACCATATTTAAAAGCTTGCAGAACAATCCATTGATCAGCCAGACAAGAGCTATGCCCGATTGTAAAATACTTTTCAGAATACCTTGTTTCATTTTAAAAATCATACAATCAAAATGTCATTGTAGATACAAGTCTGCATTTATCACACTTGCAGTCGTAAATTCTAAAATCAGAGTGTTCCTCTAAAATCCAATCCTCTTTACAACCTGGACAAGTTCTCATAATAAGATCCTCCATCCCTGATATTTGAGCACTATAGAAGAGGTAATAATATGTAGGGATTCGGGTAATTTTTTCAAGATTAGCACAACAAGCTCTACCTTTTTTATTCAATTCACTATTAGGGTTGTTTAGTTGCTCAGAAGTCCAGACTTCAGCCCCGTAACCACTATACCAAAGTCCTGCAATATTATCATAGTCCCGGTTCCAATCTATAATATCAATAAAAGACTCTCCTTTGTAAGTATACGGTAATCTGTATAATGGAATCTGATCCTTTGTTTCTCCATCTTGAATCGGAGAAATACGATTAGATTTTAAGATTAAAAATTGGGCCTTTTCAGAAATTATAGTTTCTTCAAATTCAGGATCAAGACCGATGTAAACATAATCGAATAAGCATTTAAACTCAGTAAATACTTTGTCTTTAGAAAGCTTAGTAAGCTTGTTTGAGTATTTGTCTTTGTAAGAATCTTTTTCAGGACAGAACAAGTTTAACTCAAACCCACCTTCGATAGATTCATATTGCCACTCAAGATTAATAATTTGGCTATTCCTGAATAACCCACCCAGGTAATTCCCCACGTGTTCAAAAAAATTATGCCGGTTGAAATATTCTTCTAAAAACTCCTTATCAGCAATTTTTCCACCGTGGATTTTAAGTTTGACTATATGCATATCAGGGTAATTGTAGATGTCTTTTGATTGTTGGAAAATATTATTTTTCTTTTTATCCTCCGGTCAAGTCGCCAGCAGGCACCTATGGCATGACATTAAAACTCCGATAAAGCTGAAAAAATATTTTTTTGAATACTCATGTTTCGGTAAAAAATCTTTCTTTAGTATACGTGAATTTTATAGACAGAAGTTATAGCTATCAGCGTCAGCAAAACTTCGATATTCCACTACAAATCAACAGTTTAAATTTAAAACTTCACTTTAATTAAAAATATCCTTTTAATAAAAATGAATTTCAGACAACTATTTATTGTTTTATTTACTTTGTAATAAAAAAAGAATATAGAATATTCAAATCCAAATTAAAAACAGGGAGATTTTAGCCTCCTTTAGAAATCAGAAGTAACATGTCTATTATAGAACAAGTAAAAGCATTTTTTGAAAGCTGGAAACCAGAAACACCGGTAGAGGACGTCCGACAACTTGCTCAGGCAGGAAGTGACAGGCAATATTTCAGAGTAAAAACATCCCCTCGCTCCTACATTGTTACCTATAATAACAATACCCCGGAAAACTCTGCATTTCTGGAATTTTCAAGGCATTTTGCCAGCAAGCAGCTTGCAGTTCCGGAAATATTTCATTCCAGCGCTGATAAGCAATTCTATATCCAGGCAGATCTTGGGGATACCTCCTTGTTTGATATAGTTCAGACCGAAGGTTATACAGATCGCACCTTTGAATTGTATCAGAAAACCTTTGCTCAGCTTGCTCAGCTGCAGATCCAGGGCGGCACAGGCTTGAACTATGATTACTGCATTGCTACCCGGTCATTTGACAGGCAGGCTATCTATTCTGATTTGCTATATTTTAAATATTACTTCCTCAGAGCGCTTAAGCTGAATTATGACAAAAACCTGTTGTTGAATGACTTCGAAATGCTAAGCTACTATCTGATGCAGGAACGCAACAAGTATTTTATGCACCGAGATTGTCAAAGCAGGAACGTAATGGTAAAAGATGACAAGGTTTACTTTATCGATTATCAGGGTGGTATGCAAGGAGCACTTCAGTATGACGTAGCTTCAATGTTATGGCAGGCTAAAGCTGCTTTACCATTTGAATGGAGAGATGAACTTGTACATTATTACTTTGACAGAGTAAATGATCTTTTGGGAAATCAGCTCAACAAAAAAGATTTCCTTGATATATACAAAGGCTTTGTCCTTATTAGAATGCTTCAAACCCTTGGAGCTTATGGCTTCCGTGGACTCTTTGAACGCAAACCTCATTTCATTAGCAGCATTCCTTTTGCATTAAGGAATTTACGTTGGTTTCTTGAGAATAAGGGAATACCAATAAGGCTGCCTGAATTAGAGAAGGTACTTAAAGCTATGGTGGATGAAGATATCATTAAACGTTTTGAAAACATAAAGGCAGATAAGGAAAGTAAGTTAGTTGTTAAGATCTGTAGCTTCTCCTATAAAACCGGGCATCCTGAAGACTTAACAGGAAATGGCGGAGGATATGTCTTTGATTGCAGAGGCATCCTGAATCCAGGAAGATATGAACCTTATAAAAAACTTACGGGAAGAGATAAACCTGTTCAGGATTTCCTCCTTTACCAGACTGAAATGCCAGTTTTCCTGCAGCATGTATATAGTCTTGTGGACATAAGCGTTTCTGATTATCTAAAAAGAGACTTTGACAGCCTCATGATAAGCTTTGGCTGTACCGGCGGGCAACATAGAAGTGTATTTGCTGCTGATAGTCTTGCAAAGCACCTTCAGCAAAAGTTTGGTGTTAAAATTGAATTATCACACTGCATCCAGGATGCAAAAAACTGGGTTAACTAAATAAAATCAAATTCTATTTTTATGAAGGCAATGATATTTGCTGCAGGTTTGGGAACCCGCTTAAAGCCCTTTACTGACAATCATCCTAAAGCACTGGCTGTTGTAAACAATAAACCTTTGCTTCAAAGAAATATCGAATATCTCAAAGGATATGGAATAAATGAATTTGTCATAAACGTGCATCATTTTCCAGATCAGATCATTGATTTCTTAAAAGAGCATAACAACTTTGGTTGTAAAGTCAATATTTCCAATGAAACAGATGCCTTGCTAGAGACCGGTGGCGGACTAAAAAAAGCATCTGATTATTTAAAAGGTAACACACCCTTTCTGGTTATGAATGTGGATATGCTCACCAACCTGGCCGTTGACAAGATGATAGCCTTTCACAATGCCGGAAAAGCGCTTGCAACACTCGCCGTTAAAAGACGTGAGACTACCAGGTATTTTCTATTCAATGATAAAAATGAACTTTGCGGATGGCAGAATACCAAAACGGGTGAAGAAAAAATAAAAAGACAGGAACCTGATTTAACACCAAAAGCCTTTAGCGGTATCCATATTATCGACCCCCAAATATTTGACCTGATCAAGCAGGAAGGCAAATTTTCAATGGTAGATGTATACCTTGACTTATGCAGCAAACATACTATCAAGGGATTTGATCATACTAACGACATCTTGCTGGATGTAGGAAAACCGGAATCGATACAACAGGCTGAAGCTTTGTTTTCTTAAATTCATTCTCCTGATGGACATACAACCTTAATGAGTTTTGTCTATAATTGATGCCATCGCTTTAAACGATGGTATCAATAGGATCTGAATGAGAATTACTTTAATTCACCTGAATCATCAAAGTTTAAATCTTGTAAAATCCTGCTATGATACGCTCAAACATGTAATCCGGAACAATCTTTTTTATTAAGACCGAAAGCTTTTCCGTTACTTTACCAATTCTGTAAATCCTCTTGACCTTATCCGTCTTCATTATAGATTCAATAAGTGGTCCGAATATTTCCGGCTCAATTCCTTTGCTTACACTTGCATTGATTGCACCATACGCCCTTTCAAAACTATCTTTATAGGGACCTCCTTCTGGCACTGGACTAAATAGTCTGTTTGCGCTTATATCTGTTTTAATCCCGCCTGGTTGAATACAACATGCCTTAATTCCAAATTTCTTTGTTTCTATTCTCAGTGCTTCCGTAAAGCGATCTACAGCCGCCTTGCTCGAGCTATAGACACTCCTGTATGGCAATCCCATTTCTGATGCAATGGAACTTATATTAATGATCAAACCGGATTTTTGAATTCTCATAGAAGGTAAGACAGCCTGACAAACTCTGATCACTCCGATAAAATTTGTACTCATTACTTTTTCTGCATCAGACAAAGACAAATACTCACATCCTCCGATAATTCCAATACCAGCATTATTTATTACAACATCTATCCTGCCTTGCTCTTTTAAGATATTGTTAACCGCGTTTTTAACGCTTTCATTGTCGCAAACGTCCATGGGAAGAGCCTTAAACTTTAGTCCCTCTTGTTTTATAGACCTGGAAGTACCATACACAACATAACCTTGAGCAGCAAGATAATCTGCGATGACTTTTCCTATTCCGGAAGATGCGCCTGTTACAAGTACAATTTTTGACATTCTTGATAAGAAAATTTTTTACGAATATAGATATACTTCCATGTTGAGCAAAATCAAAGAGCTCATAACTGTTATTTTTAAGAAGAAGGTTCTGAAACGGTTTTTTGTTTTTATTTGCAATAAAAAATAAACAGATATGTCACAAGTAAAAATATACGGGTTAAAAGAGAAACTTGATCTTGTAAAAAAAGATCTGTCCGATGTTATTCATGAATGTGTTGTGGAAGCCCTGGAGTTCCCCAAAGACAAGCGCGCTCATAGGTTTATAGGCTTAGCCAAAGATGACTTTTACTATCCGGATGGACGTTCTGAAGCCTATACCATTATTGAATTGATAATGATTGAAGGAAGAACTGTTGAAACCAAAAAGAAACTCGTAAAATTGCTCTTTGAAAGAATAAAAGAAAAAGTTGGTATTTCTGAAATAGATATTGAAATCTGCATCATGGAGGCTCCGGCTCACAATTGGGGATTCAGAGGATTTCACGGTGATGAAGTAAAGCTTAACTATAAAGTATCTATATAAAATTAAAAGCCCTTCTGAATATATTCGGAAGGGCTTTTAAATACTATATTTTATACTTTCAATAGTTATCTGGCACCTTTGGAAGAATTGTTATTGTTGCTCTGCTTACTATTTCCATTAGACTTTTTTCTTCCGAACCATTTAGGTTTTCCCCCTCCGGAAGGCTTACTGTTTTGATTAGCGCCACCAGATTGGTTTTGCTTTGGTCCAGCTGATCGACCAGAGTTGGTAGATTTAGGAACTTCAATACCAGGCCCATCAAAAGGATGTTCTTTAATTATAGAAATTTCCTTTGCGATCAATTTATTAATTGCTCTGAGATAAGCACGTTCTTCCGTATCACAGAATGCAATTGCAATCCCATTAGCTCCGGCTCTTCCTGTCCTTCCTATTCTGTGTACATAGGTTTCAGGTTCATTTGGCAATTCATAGTTAATGACGTGAGAAAGCTTTTCAATATCTATACCTCTTGCAGCAATATCTGTGGCAACCAGTACCCTGATTTTCTTAAGCTTAAAATTCTCCAATGCTCTTTGTCTTGCATTCTGAGATTTATTGCCATGAATAGCTTCAGCCGTTATCCCGGCTTTGGTAAGATCCTTGCTGATTCTGTCTGCTCCATGTTTGGTTCTCGTAAATATTAAGGCCTCAGGAATAGCAGGATCTTTAAGCAAATGAATCAACAATCCTTTCTTATTGGATTTTTCAACATAGTATACAGACTGATTCACAGTTTCGGCAGCAGATGAAACAGGAGCTACTTCAACTTTCTTGGGATTTACAAGAATGGACTCTGCAAGTTTTTTTATTTCCGGAGCCATTGTAGCCGAAAAGAACAATGATTGTTTTTTTGCAGGAAGCTTTGTCAGAATTTTTTTGATATCGTGAATAAAGCCCATATCAAGCATTCGGTCAGCTTCATCCAGAACAAAAATCTCAATATGATCCAGTTTTATAAATCCCTGGTTCATGAGATCCAAAAGTCTTCCCGGAGTAGCAACAAGAATATCTACTCCCCTTTTTAAAGCCTCCACCTGAGAATTCTGAGAAACGCCACCAAAGATTACAGCATGATTTACTTTTGTATTTCTTCCATAGGCGGAAAAACTATCCCCTATCTGAATAGCAAGTTCTCTGGTCGGAGTAAGTATTAAAGACTTTACAGTTCTTTTACCTCTGTTATCGGAAATTTTATTCTCAAGCAATTGAAGGATCGGCAAAGCAAAAGCAGCCGTTTTTCCGGTTCCTGTCTGGGCACAACCAAGCAGATCTTTCTTTTCAAGAATAAAAGGTATAGCCTGAGACTGAATAGAAGTAGGCTGTGTATATCCCTCTTGTTCCAGAGCCTCAAGGATCGGGGATATAAGATTTAAATTTTTAAAAGACATGTAATTTTGTTTTACAAGGGGCTCCACCTGAATCCTTCGTCGAATTATATAAGAAGGATTTATCTACCTGTTTTTGACATTACCAGGGAAGTATATGTCCTATTGTGAATTCCCTTTCTGTGAATATTTTTTTGAAAAAATTTCTTTCTGAGTCCCTGGAAATTTTATTGCTTTAAAATCTGAATGTGTAACTTAAAAGAAACTAAATGAGGTAGTTATTAGTTCAATTTGCCTCATAATGAAGGGCTGAAGGAAAACTCTGCAATCAATCCGCAAGTGCTACAACAGGCCAAAGCTAGACAAATATTCTTGTAAAACCTAAAGATTGAGCAAGACGATTTCTGATGATCCGAATTTATCTTCAATATTTTCACTGCTGAAACTTTTCTCTTTAAAATTCAGTAAACAGCCAAATTAATTGACCTAAGGGATAAACATCAATTTTGAAGAAAATAAGCCAGATCTTGATTCGGCAAATGATTTTAAACGCATAATTTTTCGTTTTTTTACCCGTTTTTCCCCCAATGAAAGTCAATGGATGTTTAATTCTCTAATTTTCAAATTAAAAGAAGACTAAAAAATACCATTTGACTTGAATTTAAATTTGCTAAACCATATAAAATCCTTTTAATTTACAACCTCGAAAAATTGAACTAAAACAACTTATGGAACAAAAAAGCAACAAGACTGTAAAAATTCTCCTTGCTCTTTCACTGGTAGTGAATATTGCCTTAATCATTTTTGTAATTACATTGAATAACCAAAATGATGAAAAAGCTCAAAAAATTGATGAGCTGACAGGTGTAGTAAGTACTAAAGACAGCGAAATCGTAGCTAAAACACAGGAACTGGAAACAATGGGCCAGGATCTTGAAAGAATCAGACAGGAAAGAGAAAATCTTGGTTTACAGAACGACTCTCTTGATAAGCAAATCGCTAACCTGAACTCATTTATCACTCAGTTAAAAAAATCAAACAAACTTGATTCTAAAAAACGTAAAGAACTTGAAGAGTTAGTTGCTAAACTTAGAGAAGAAATTACTGCTAAAGATTATGAAATCGCTCAGCTAAAAACTGCTAATGATTCATTAAATACAAGTGTAAGCAATCTAACCCATGAAAAAAGAAGACTGGGAGATTCACTTGATCTTACTTCTAAAGAACTTGCTTATGCATCTATCCTGAAAGCTGAAGGCGTTAAAGTAACAGCGCTTAAAGAAAACGGAAAAGAAATGGATCAGGAAGAATACAAGCAAAGCAAAATTGATAGAATAAAAATCACTTTTGTTCTTGCTGATAACAAAGCTGCTAAGAAAAACCTGAAAAAATTCTATGTAACACTTGTTCCTCCTTCAGGAACTCCATTCTCTGATCCTATTAATGGTGGTGGTGTTATCAATCTTTCCGACGGAACTGAAGCTCAGTATACACTTAGCCAGGATCTAAGCTTTGACAACTCTAATCAGAAACTTTCTTTTCTTCTTTCTAAAGGATTTAACTATCTTCCTGGACAATACAAAGTACATGTATACTCTGAAGGACATAAAATCGGAGAAGGTGGATTTAATGTAAAATAAGCTTTTCAATAAGTTGAAAAATAAAAAACCTCAGATGATATGTCTGAGGTTTTTTTTATCTATCCTATGATCCCATTAATTCCAATTTCAAATACCTAACAGGAACATGTTCTGTAAGCCATACTTTATTCTCTGACAAATAAAAGACCAAGCCGTCTGTGAACATCTCTTCTGATGCTACTTCAAAAATCACAGGTTTTCCATGCCTCTTGCCAACAGATATAGCTGTTTCTACTTCAATACTTAAATGCACGTGCTGACGACTTTGTTTTTCAAGTCCGGTTTTTAGTATTGATTCAGAAAAACGTTCTGCTGTGCCATGATATAATATCAAAGGTGGCTTCAGAGGCTCATAACCTAATTCAATATTAACAGAATGCCCCTGACTGGCTCTTATCAGAGTTTTACCTTCGTTGTATGCAAATCTTTTTTTTTCTGAAAGTCTCCCGATTAGTATTTTTTTTCAAAATGTATAAAAGTCTAATAAAGAAATAATCCATCGATAAAAAAAGAATTTTTTCTACGTGCTCATGGCAACAACCGTTGGTTCCTGATGGATTAAATCAGTTTTATTTCCGGCCTCAAAGGGACCAATAAAAAGTCGATCTTAGTTTC
>JAEYZG010000053.1 GCA_023428135.1 Bacteroidota bacterium
CTGCAGTATCAAGTAAAAACCGTCCTTCGCTATTGGACACAGTACCTCTTGACTTACCCTGTACCTCAATATTTGCATAAAAGAGAGGCTCTTTGGTCGCAGCGTCCAAGACAATACCGGAAACCGATACGCGAGAGGCCTTTGTCTTTACATTGAATAAAAGAATCAAAACCAATAAATAATAGATGCCTTTTTGCATGATTATGTCTAGCAAAACACTTTAAAATAAAATGCTTTTTTAAAAATCCGAAAACGAAATTTATACCTGAATAAATTTGCTAATGCTATATTTTACCTAACGTTTCGAAACCGTTACGAAGTTTTTTTGATACATTTTTACTTTAATTTTTTAAATACACAAACAATTAGAATTGTTGCAAGTATTAATTTTTGTAATTTATCAAGTGAAACTTCATCTGAAATATATTTAATTTAGTCTAAAAACATAGTACTGATCCAAGAAGATCTAAAATTTTTTTTAGATTCTTGAGGATTTAGATTCTTTTTTTAAACTTTTTTTTTCTAAATTTCGTAAATAAACAGTTTGACCTATGAATAATAGACTTGTTAAGCTTTCCGCAGCTTGTACAATTTATTTGTCCACCTTTCTGCCCATGCAAGGCTTTTCGCAAGCCACGCAAAACGTTAATGCAAATCAAAAAAATGATTCGTCACTTTGCTTTGTAAAACCCAATATTAAAATATCGAAATTCTATTCTAAGGATGAATTAAATAAGCTTCAGAAACTTGACCTGATTGAAGTTTATAAGTCCAGATTAGCCTATCTGATTGAGATTTTACCATTTCTTTCACTGAATCCGGAGCCTGGGTCTTCTTTCCGTGAAATGTCAATACCTGAAACCGAAACCAATATCTCACATCTTGAAAAGGAGATGAAAAACAAGCAGGATTTTATTAAATCACTTTTTGAAACATTGGACGACGTTGTACCATATTCTGAAAAAACGAATATCATCTGGTCAATCTTATACTTTGATGAAATGATAAAAAAATCAATGAATCAAAATAAATAAAAAATAAAAAGCCTGCATTTTCAAGTGCAGGCTTTTTATTTTCAAATTAAAGTTTTTTCTTTTTCAGTTTTCTAATCCCTTTGGGCTCGCTTACCACTATTTTAGAAAACTAATCTAATATCCCAATAAAAATTAATAGTTATTGCAATTGCAGAATAAAATCCTGAAGTCTTTTCTGATTGCACACAATCCAGACAATGTCCTCTTCCATAAATTGCATCGAAGAATCAGGATTCAAAATTCTTTCACCATCTCTTTCTAGACCTACAACAAGGGCTTTAGCTTTTTCTCTCATACCGGAGGACCGGATAGTTATTCCTTTAAGAGGAGAATTAGAATTAATTGTGACCTTTTGAAGTGTCATCGTTTCCTTTTGAACGAGCGGTCTGTTTTCTTCAGAAAGTTCAATATATGGCTTTAATTTGGCCAACTGATCATCTGTTCCAATTACCATTACCTCATCTCCAGGATACAATTTTTCATCTCTGCCAGGGTTCGCAATTGTATTTCTTCCTCTTTCTATCATTGCAATGTTTACACCGAACTTTTCCCTGATTCCAAGATCAAAGAGATTCTGCCCTACAAAAGGGGACTCCGGAGAAACTTTTAACTCCACAAGGTGAGCATCCCATGGTACTATATCCGGTCTGATTTTATCTTTATGCAATGCCTGTTCTTCTTTTTCGTTAAGGTTTGTCAAAAACCGTCCCTCTATTCGATTATACATCTTTTGAATCTTTTTAGTAAAAAGGCTATTCAGAACAGCAATAATTACAACTACAAGTATTAAAAAATAAGGGTCTGAGATAAACTGAATCACTAATAATACTGTAAAGAAAAGACCTAGCACAATTCTGAAAAGGTTCAATGCTATGAGGGGACCACGGCTCACATTTTCATTATGCCATAAGTTGGAAAATGCATTTTCCTGAATTATTCTCCCTACTAAAGCCCATAAAAACGGTGCGGCAAGCAACAAGCCGAACCCCGCAGTCATAAAATCAACAAAAATTGCGTTGCTGACATGGTTTCTCACAAAAGGAGAAATGTACCTTGTAGAGACAAAGAATATAGAAATGATACAAACCGATTGTATAACAATATTATATATATACGAATGCAGGTAAATTTTCCAGTCACTTGTTGTAGTAATTACCTGGGCAGTAGAGCTGTATTTGTTAAGTTTTTTGATCCATCCGGAAGGTAATTTTTCTTCTATGATATCGTAGAGCCCTGCTGAATAGCGGATCAGGTAAGGAGTCGTAAAGGTAGTTATCGCTGACACCGCAACCGCTATCGGATAAAGAAAATCACTTGTAACTTTCAATGTGACACCCAAGGTTGCAATAATAAACGAAAATTCACCTATCTGAGAAAGGCTCATGCCTGTTTGAACTGAAGCTTTTAACGATTGTCCGGATATCAAAGCACCAGTTGAAGTGCTGAACAGTTTTCCTGCCACAGTTATGAAAGTGATCAATAAAACAGGTCCGATATTCTGAATCAACATATTCGGATCTATAAGCATCCCTACAGAAACAAAGAATATAGCACCAAACAGATCCTTTACGGACTTTACAAGATGTTCAATTTTTTCTCCCTGAACCGTTTCTGCAAGTATAGATCCCATAATAAACGCCCCCAAAGCAGGAGAAAAGCCTACTTTTGTAGCCAACATCACCATAATGAGACAAAGAGCTATTGAAACGATGAGCAAGGTCTCATCATTCATTAATTTCCTCGTTTTTTTAAGGAATGTAGGAATAAGAAATATCCCTCCTATAAACCATAAAATTAGAAAAAAGGCCAGTTTCAACACCGAGATAAGCATTTCGGCTCCGGAAAAATTCTGACTCAGTGCAAGAGTTGATAGTAGTACGAGGAGGAGAATGGCAACAAGATCTTCTACTATAAGTACACCAAAGACAAGTACAGCAAATTGCTGAGTCTTTACATCCAACTCTTCAAATGCCCTGATAATAATAGTTGTAGAGGAAACAGACAAAATCCCTCCCAGAAATATACTATCCATACTGGACCAGCCTAACAATTTACCGGTACCATAACCTAATGCCAGCATGACGATCACTTCCATGGCAGCAGTAATTGAAGCCGCCCCTCCTACCTTAGCTAGTTTTTTAAAACTGAATTCAAGTCCAAGAGTAAAAAGCAGGAATATTACACCAATCTCTGCCCATATTTCGATATTTTCCTGGTCAGTAATACTGGGAAATATGGGAATATGCTGACCAACTAACAAACCTGCTATAATGTAACCAAGTACAAGAGGTTGTTTAATTCTTTTGAAAATTAAAGTAATAAGGCCTGCCGCGCCGAGTATCAGCCCTAAATCTGAAATAAGTGGGGGTAAGTGTACCATAACAATAATCTAAAATAAAAATGTAATTTTGGGAAACCAAAAAAAGTGATTCAGGTTTCCAAAAATTACATTTTAAGCAAATTTAACATTAAAATTCCCAATTGAAAGGGAATTGGAAGGAGATTAGTTAAAGAAAATAACTGCTGAAGATTTATGCAGAACAGTTATTTTCTTTTTTTACATCTAAATAAAGTATGGCTTACTCCTATATTGTCAATATCCTCTTCTACATATAAACCAGCAGCATGAACACATTGAATAAGGTTTTTGGAATGGTACATCTGACTATTTCCATTGGCCATAGCAGTAAAATACAAAGAGGTCATCTGAAGGCTGAATGCTGAGGCTTCATATTTTTGTCTATCCCAATAGGTCTCAAGAATGTAAATCGCACCATTATCATCAATTGCATCTACGCATCTTTTCAGGATAGAAATAATTTCTTCTTCCGAAAAACAATCCAGGAACTGACTCATCCAAACTGCATCTGCCCCTTTAGGTAAGCTTTGAGATGCATCTAACAGATTTACATGATGGCCTTTTATTCTTTCTGAATATCCCTCCTTTGCAATATTCTCCTGTGCCATTGCCAGCTGTCCCGGCAAATCAATAATGGTCATTTTGACATCTTTGTCATACTTCACACATTTCAACGAAAATTTGCCTGTATTTCCTCCGATATCATAAATGTGAGCAGGCTTATGCTTAAATATATGTGGCAAAACAGTATCGAATGCCTGATCTGAATAATAATGATCGAACTCAAACCAGCTCGTTTTCGCTTTGGAAGGTAACTTTGAAAGTCCCTCATATATTGTAGGCCAGTCTCCAAAGACTTTTAATCCTTCGGGCTTTCCGTTTTTAATTGAATCTTTTAAATCATTTAATCCCTGGTAGCAGACATCCTGTATAAAATTGAAGTTTACATTTGTAATTTCATCATACAAAATAAAATGCCCAACTTTCGTAATTATATAAGATTCATCTTCTTTCTGATACAAAACACCTATTCCTAATCCTCCTTCCAACAGTACCCTTGCACCATAAACCGATAAATCCAGATCGGCTGCAATGTCTTCAAGCTTAGCTCCAGCCTGTCCTTTTTTCGAAACGTATTCCAGAATCCCTAACTCTCTTAAACATCTGACAGCCTGGAAAATAACTGGCGCAAATGCTATTTTCTGTGCTTCTGTAATAGCTTCTATAGCTCGTTTTGAATCGGTTTTAAAAAAATTCATTATTCTACTTTTAATTATGTTAACACACTCTTATGTTCGGCAAGTTCCTTTGGCAAAAAGGTTAGCTCCCTGATTTTTTTTATTTAAAGTTAAAGTCTTGCTTTATCAGTCAAAATTTGACCAAAACACTTCTTGCAATATCATTTGAAATAATTAAAAATGAATGAAAATACAATTAGAATCTCATTAGAACAAATTTAATTTCTTGATTTCTTTACAAAAAATATCATTAAAATTAACTATAATTTTGGTTCAAAAAAACTAATTTAGAAGACTTTATATAAATACTTGAGAATATGAATAAATCAGCATTGCCAGGTCTTATAATGTTTTTTTTAAGCTCTTTGCTTTTAGCCCAGCACGACAAGGAATTTAATAGAGAGGAAGCCCGAGATATGATTGCTTTATGTAATAGTTTCAGCTTTATGGAACTATATGGTACAGACACTACTATAATCCCCAAATGCTATATAAAAACTTATACCTCAGAGGCATTAGGAATGGATAACATATTTCAAATCTATAAAAAAGATAATATCGCAGTCATTAATCTCCGAGGATCGACTGCAAAAAAAATAAGCTGGATGGAGAATATTTATTCAGCAATGATTCCAGCAAAAGGTGTAATAAAAATTCAGGATGAAAAATTCAAATATATTTTTGCTAAAGATAATCTTGCCGCTGTACATGCAGGCTATGCTCTGGCTATGGCATTTCTTGAAAAGGATTTATTGATAAACATTAAAAACTTAAATGAAGAAGGTATTTTTGATTTCCTGATTACTGGTCATAGTCAGGGAGGAGCATTAGCCAATATGCTTCTCGCTTATCTAAATAACCTTCCTGAAAATAAACTGTCCTCAAAAAACTCCTTTAAGTGTTATGCCTTTGCTGCGCCAATGATAGGGAATAAGGCATTCACAGAGGAATACAATGAAAGATTCTGTAAAACCAACATTAGTTTCAACTTTGTTAACCCTGCCGATTTAGTACCTGCACTTCCATTGAGTTATAAAGAAAGTAGCTCTTTTTCACAAGGTGTTATGTCCTTACTGTTTGACGAAGCAAGCTTAGCGGAAAAATTTAAAGATGGTGCGTTCTTATTATTTGATAAAAACCTTGGAAATACTGTCAGAAGACTTAGTACCTCGGTAGCAAAGCAAATATCAAATGAAGTTGGAACTGTAACCATGCCTCCGTTTGTTGAAGACATAAATTATTATAAACTTGCCAATAGAATTGAAATTTTTAAATCAGTATATCCCAAGATACTTAAAGATTCAACCATTCTTCAAAACGATTCTCTAATGGCTACTTATCCAAGGGCTTCTAACGGTCATTTTATTAATAAGGAACTTTACAAAAAAGAACCTATGGTATATCAGCATAAGACATATAACTATTACACATCTTTCCTTCTGAAATTCCTGCCTGAGGAGTACGATTTACTCGATAGAAAATATCTGAAGGAAAATCTATAAACAAACTGCTGAGCAACTCTTAACTGAGTTTCTCAGCATATTCCTTTTCATTAAACCCGACAGCAATTATCCTTCCATTATCTTCTATAACAGGTCTTTTAATAAGACTTGTATGTTCCTTCATAAGTTCCACTGCACTTGTTACGTCTACTATATTTTTTTTAACCGACTCATCAAGCTTTTTCCAGGTTGTCCCTTTTTTATTTACCAGAATCTCCCATGACACCTGACTGGTCCATTCCTTTAACTTTTCTTCACTTATTCCCTTGGACTTATAATCA
This sequence comes from Bacteroidota bacterium, assembly GCA_023428135.1. Lineage (GTDB taxonomy): Bacteria > Bacteroidota > Bacteroidia > Cytophagales > Cytophagaceae > Sporocytophaga. The sequence goes on from JAEYZG010000053.1 coordinate 6,415, forward strand.
TGAAATTCAAACTGAAGTTTGTGGCCTTTAAGCCATTCCGTACTTTTCTTTACCGTGTCGCAGCTTTTAATACCGTATACAATCATTTTTTCAAAAACTAAAATCAAATTTAAAGCAATATTTTTAATCTATTCTAACAAAATTAATGAGAATAGCTCTACTAATTTCTTCCCTCAATTTCCGGATCTGCTCTAGCTGCCTGCCTACAGCAACCATAAATATTCTCACCTTCAATGTTATGCTGATGATATTATAAATATTGCAGAAGCGCTTGATATAAAAGATGCCATTTTCACGGACATTCAGTAAGCGGAGTTACAGGGGTGTTGGCCTCCATAAAGCACCTGATTTCTTCTGCAAATAAGTATTTATAAATGCTTCACCATGATACCTGAATGACAAAGAATATATAGGTGGGTTTGAGCAATCTGATATTGACAAATTATACAATAATGTAGACTAATTATTACGCATGGGTTAGCGGATTTGCTCTTACTTTTATGGATCTGACAAGCCCGAGCTAGCGCTTAAGTTTGCCAATTCGTTATCTTCCCAATGGAACCAACAGCTGTGAAAGCGAATGGGGCCATGAAGCAACCTTTATTCTTGAATTCGATACTACAAACCTTATTACCCCCTAAGATTCTATTAACCTTAAATTTATCGGTTATACGGAGTTACTAAATTAAACCAGATTTAAATATCCTACCCCTATCTTTGCAATATCTTCATCTTCTTCCTGTGAAAGGCCACTCACTGCAGCAGCGCCAATGACTTTACCATTTACAATAACAGGCACACCTCCACCCCATCCGCAGATTTTAGAATCTCCATAAAAAGCAATATCATATCCTTTAACGGGATCTTTAATAGCCTTACCTATTTCTGATGTATTTTTCTGTGTACGTGCAGCTGTATAGGCTTTATTAATGGCATTTGCGATAGACGGAAGTTTGGTATTATCCATTTTTTCAAAAGCCAGCAATTCACCATGGGCATCTGCAACCGCCACTACTGCATATTTCCCTCTTTTCTCAAGTTCAAAAATAATAGCGTTTAAAATTTCTTTGGCTTGTTTATGATTAAGTTCCATTTATTAATTTTAAGTTTTCAAGCAATATATACTATTTTGTTAAATAGTTTAAAGTAGTTGACAAATGCATGTTTCAAAAAAACAATTTAAAACTAGTGAACATTATTAGCTTTATTTAAATTATGAAATATTTTTATTCTATCAAATAATAGTTATTAAGATACTATGGATGAATTTATGAAACTGGCTATAAGCGAAGCCATAAAAGGGCTGAATGAAGGTGGAATCCCCATTGGCTCGGTATTGGTAAAAGACGGAAAGTTAGTGGCACAAGGCCATAACAAACGTGTACAAGAGAACAATCCTATTTTGCATGGCGAAATGGACTGCCTTAACAATGCCGGCAGAATAGGCAGCTACAGAAATACAGTGATTTATTCTACGCTTATGCCTTGTTACATGTGTGCCGGAACTATTGTGCAGTTTAAAATACCCAAGGTGATTGTAGGAGAATCCAGGACATTCAGTGGTGCAAGAGAATTTATGGAACAACACGGTGTGGAAGTGGTAGATCTGGATCTTTCAGAATGTAAAAAGATGATGGAGGACTTCATCAAAGAGAAACCCGAGCTCTGGAATGAAGATATTATGGAACTTTAAACAGGAGGTTGTATAATATAAAAGTCTTTTTTACAGAGCTGAATAAATATGCTAATACCTTTTATTCAGCTCTATAAAACCATCAATATAAGAGCGTTTTTCTAAACCTGATCCTTTAAAAATGTGCCTCCCGTTATGCAAACCTCACAGGCTCCCTTAAGATTGTCTTTAGTTTATCCTCACTTGTTTTTCTGAAATCAGAAAGATAAATCTCATGATGCAAACCATTTTTACCCAGATTATTTTCACTCATAAAAATCTCCATTTGCTTAAGCGTTTCTACTTCTTTTGAAAATGGACCTACATGCAGCATTTGCACACATTTTCCTTCCGTCATTCTAAAAAGTTCTACGTCCTTTGCCAATAAAATTTCTTTTTTAGAAACTACAGAACTGATTGCAGTGCGAACATCGTCTTCTGTAATAAAATCAGGGATTCGAATAAGCAACCTATACTCCCATACATCCCGAGGAATATTCAAGGCCGTTTCAGTCATGGAAGGTGCGCTATACTTATTTTCGTCAAACCACCACTGCCCTTCCAACTTTGATACTTTAAAATCCTTTTGCAATGCTTTAAAAGTAAATTTCAGTGTATAGGCTGTTGAATACAATGCCTGGATTTTTTCTGAAAAAGCTTTCTGAGAAGGATCTCCAATTCCTGTAATAGATAAAAACTGAGCTGGTTCAATGTCTATTAATCCGGGTTGTGCTTTTGCCGTAAAGTAAGGCTTGTATGTTTTTGTCAAATCTAATGGTTCCATTCAGGCATCTTAATTTTTTAAATTCAAAATCATTGCAAAACTAATCAAGCGAACTGACAACCTTATGTCAGCAAGAATAGATGGAAATGAAAAAACATAAACTGAATTGAAGTTTATATTCAAAAAAATTTAATGGATGACTTTCGAAAAAACTTCAACATTTTCATTTGACAAGGTAAAATCACCAAGACTTGTTGTTAATAAACCTAGTTTATTATGAAACACGAAGAAAACGGCTGCATCCATGAAACCGATGTCTCCGACAATATCGACAATTTTGAAGATCACCTTTCATAAGAATCCGACATAAGATTTAAATTATTCCGAGCAACTTTATATACATTTATACCTCTTAGTTTAGCAGCTATATTCAAATTATCTATTGATTTAATGAATAGATCTATATTATCAATATTACTTGAATCAGATTTATTAATTCTGCGAATCACAATTTCACTATGGCTTGGGGAATAATCAAGCAAAAAATATTTTCCATCTAAATCTGAATATAATAACTCATCCATTTTATAAAAATGATTATTCATATGTTACTGTAATTTCATGTCTACCTTTTCAGCATCTTGGAATTTAGATAAAATGAATCACTCTCCAATAGACTTCAAAAGTATGTGTTTGAGAATCCTCAAGACAGGAATACTTTTGGAGAATAATAAATTTCTATGAATTAAAATTTCTCAAGAAATCAATAACAATTAATAATCAACATATTAACAAACCAACCAAACACTTCTTTAAAATCCCAGGTTATTTTTTCGAGGCTTTTTGGGAAGCTTAGATAAAACAAAAGAACGAATATGAAAAAGGTGCTTTTAATGATTGGATTAGTGGTGACAGGGTATACAATGAAGGCCCAGGATGTTGTTGATTCTAAAAATGTACCAAATAAAGTATCATCGGCATTGACACAAAAATATCCGGATCTTAAGTCTGGCGATATCGAGTGGGAAAAGAAGGACAACAACTACAAGGCAGAATTTACCAAGGATGGACAAGACTATGAAGTAAAACTTGACGATTCTGGTAATTGGATATCTACTGAAGTAGATCTTACAGAAAAAGACCTTCCAGAAAAAGTAAGAAACGGTCTTAACAAATCAGAATACAAATCCTGGACTGTTAAAGACGTAGAAAAGAAAGAAAAACCTCAAGGCAAGACTTTATATAAGATTGAGGTAAAACAAGGAGAACAGGAATATGATGTATATTTCGATCCAGAAGGAACTCTTGTTAAGAAAGATAAAGGTTAATTAAAAATTTCAGGAATCAGTCATGATGACCAGTTATCATGTGCTGATTCCTTACTTTAACCTAACAGCTTATCTATAAATACTTCTTCTAAACCTAAATGAGCTCTTTGACTTTTTCAGCTTCTTTCGCTTGTCCTATGTTTGCAGGAAGAGCTTCTGGTTCTTCATTAGGAAATTTTAAGAAAAGAGACAATACTGAGATACCACAAACAACCGCCCCGATTATAAATAAACCGTAGCGATATGAGTGTACAGTAAAAACAGAATTCGCTAAAACGGCGCCAATATTTCCTCCTGCCCCTACGATACCAGCCACACTACCCAAGGCCTTTTTATTCACAAAGGGCACAATCGAATAAGTGACGCCGTTAGACATTTTAACGAACAAAGCAAACGAAATCATAGTAAGGATAGCCAGAGGAAGGAGTGTCATTTCAGAAAATAACATTATACCAATTCCTTCCAGAAAAAGAAAAGCGCCAAGCAATACAACCCTTCCTTTCAAACCAAATTTTTGACTGATCTTATCCGAATAAATACCTCCCAGAGCCCTTGCGAAAAGATTCATTACTCCAAATGACGCAGCTATGATACCTGCTATCATTAGAGGAGTATTAAATTCTTCTGTAAAATAAATAGCGGCAATTCCATCAATTGTTAACTCTATCCCGAAACAAGCTCCGTAAACAAGTCCTAATATCCACACCCTATAGTCTTTACAAGCCATCCAGAAACTCCCTTTAATATCAGGATTTTTAGCTCTGAAATCGGGGTTCTTTTTTCTTAACTCAAGAACATTCCCTTCAGGCGTATCTTGTGTGTATTTAAAATACACATAAGCCATTAACAGCAATGCAAATCCTGGAAAAATCATTGCGATCCTCCATGCTTCAGATGCTGTAAACCCCAGTGATACAATGCCCGCAAACAATGCAGGCATTGCCATTTGTGTTATTCCACCACCCAGGTTTCCCCAGCCTGCAGTAGTAGCATTAGCAGTCCCGACTATATTCGGGGCAAACATCACAGAAGTATGATACTGAGTAATTACAAAAGAAGCTCCTATCAGTCCGATAAATAATCTCCCGATCAGGAGGGACTCGTAGCTATTAACCAAACCTATCATGAGTACCGGGACAGCCCCTACACTAAGTAATATTACGTAGCACAACCTAGGTCCTATTTTATCACACAACCAACCTATCAGCAATCGGGCAAAAACGGTCATGGACACAGCTGCCATTGAAATATTTGCAATTTGTGCTTTAGTCAGATTAAGTTCTTTTTTTATCTCCGGCATCAATGGAGCCAAGCCAAACCATGCGAAAAAACAAATAAAAAATGTTAGCCATGAAGCATGGAAAGCCTTCATCGGAACACTTTTAAAGTTTAAAAGCTCAATTTTAGTTGCCTTGGAGATCTGCATATCGTTTTGCTTTTTGTTTCTCAAATATAAGAAACAAAAACACAAATACGTATTTTTACTTAACCAATTTTACGTATTTGCCGACTTTAAAAATATAAAAGCTACCAAAAATAAAAAATCTAAATATTTAACCAACAAATACATATCTGATTAACATCACATTAACTAACAATTCTAAAAAAAAACAGGATTTGATGTTTACTTAAATATACGTACTGAAAGTAAATACAAAAAAAAGAAAGGCATTTAGCCTTTCCATATAGTCATTGTTAGTTTTTCTTTTCCAGGAATTTCAACTTTTATTTGCCGTTCAAAATCTTCTTTTACCAGGTGAATCACCTGAATGAGATTTTTCAAATTATCTTCTCTGCAAAAAGTTTCTTTCAGCTTTTTTAACAAAAAAGCTTCTGCCTGGTCAATAGAAGCTGCCGTAACTTCTTTAATACCAACACGTTTGCTGGACTTAAAAATTTTGACATGATAATTTTCCATATGATGATCTATTTAAATTATTCTATCAAATAACCAACGATTAAAATTTGAAACTATTGATGGAAATAACTCAATTTTAATCTAATTGTTTAACTTTTTTCAAGTTTTATGTTTTACATTATAAAATAATCTGTCTTTAATACGTATATAATACATTTTCGTCTAAAAAAATAAAAAAAAGCACATTATGCAATCTAGATGTTAAAATTCAATCATTTTTTTCAATAAATTTAAATCTTGGCATTATCTCCCCATCAACTGTAACCGTTTCCTGAAACATTTTTAAAGGTCTTACCCAAAAATCAAAATTGCCATATAAACATTGATAATAAACCATATCCTCCATGGTTTCGCTATGTTTGGCTACTCCTATCACCTTATAATATTTGCCTTTATAATGTTTGTATTTTCCCGGTTCTATCATTTCACTATTGTATTATATTATAAATCAGAATTTAATTCCTTTCCGGAATTATTCTTTAAATATCTATTAATTTCAATTGTCAGAAATCCCCCTCAGGATTGTCGTTTTCCCAATATAAATATTTAACATGAAGCGATGATATTTGTAACATCAATAACCAAAACATTTTAAAAATATGAAAATTTTAGGATTTATTCTGCTAGGTATTTTAGGTCTTATAGCGCTTTTACTGATTACTGCACTCTTCGTTCCAAAGGAATTTGCAATTGAGAGAGAGATAACAATCAACAAACCCAAATCGCAGGTATTTGAGTATATCAAACACATTAAAAACCAAAACTATTTCAGCGAGTGGGTATTGATGGACCCCGAAATGAATAAAGAATACAGAGGTACTGATGGTAATGCAGGATTTGTCTTTGCATGGGATGGAGAGAAGGCTGGTAAAGGCGAACAGGAAATTAAACATATAAATGAAGGAGAAAAGGTAGACCTGGAACTAAGATTTGTTAAACCATTTGAAAGTACCGCTTATGCTTACCTTGCTACAGAGGCTGAAGGTAACGATACAACCAAAGTCAAGTGGGGCATGACTGGCAAGAGCAAATATCCGTTTAACTTCATGAACCTGATGATATCTGGTACTCTTGGAACTCAAATTGATAAAGGCCTTCAAAATCTTAAGGATATTCTGGAAAAGTAGAACGACGCTGCAAACCACAAAAACTCACTATCAATCATAGATGGTGAGTTTTTATACTTTCAAAAAGATCCAGCTTGCTTGTATTAAAGGGGTTCAGGAATACCCTGAAAAGTTCACCTCATTTAAATTAAAGATATCCTCAAAGATTTAAGTGGACTGAAACTTAACACAAATCTTACTGGTTTAGAAGAAATGAAAATACACACTATCTTCTTCTCTCTCGCATTATTAATAGCGCCAGGCTTTAGTAAATCAAAAGGGAATAATGACTCCCCCAAATCAACTATTGAGAAAATAGAAAAGAAATATGATGCTTTAAGTAAGACTGCAACTGTCATTAAAGCTAATGGAAAACCAATGTGCCAAAGCCTAAGGTTTATCCAGGAAGAAGATAATATTGTACAGGATTACAGTAAACTACGCCAGATTGCAATTATCAGACATGGAGAACCTGATATGATAAAAACAGGTCAGTATACTTGCACTGAAGCAAACCAGTTTTTAAAATGCTATGACAGCGTTTGTATTATAGTTCCGGAAAAACCTTTTTTTGAACTTGGAGCAAATGAAGATGTAGAAATATTTTCCAGTCCGATAAACAGGGCGCTTAGTACTGCTCATTACTTATTCGGAACAGAAAGAACAATTACTGTTTCTCCATATTTCAGGGAATTTGAAAACACAATCAAAGAGTCTGATTCAAAGAAAAAATATTCGATAAAAAGATGGAAGACAACAGCCCGAATTAAATGGATGCTCGGTATCAGCAAACCAAAGAATATAGAAAGCTTTTCTCAGGCCAAGGACAGAGCTAAAAAAGGAGCTTCTATGCTTAATGATGCAAGTAAAGATAATGCAAAGGTTGTACTTACAGCCCATGGTTTGCTCAACAGGTACCTGAAGAAAGATTTAAAAAAGATGGGCTGGAAAGTTGTGGAAGATACGGGAAATGACTATTTCGGAACAACAATTCTGGTCAAACTGGATGAATAAGTTCCTCAATTTATTGGTTATAAAAACAAATGGGATATGTTGAGTTCATCAACTATCCCATTTGTTTTTATATGATTTTTTAGTTTTCTTATTACTTCTGCCCTACCACTTCATACCATATCGCTCCTGTCTCATCAGCAAAGGCTTTATAATATGTATTGTTAACTTCGTAATAAGTATTTCCATCTACAAATACTTTCAATACACCTTCAGGCAGGAAATCAACTCTTGCTCCCATAGGAGGTTGCACTGCTACGTATTCATTACTCTGAACTGAGTGAGTATAAAACGAACCATAGTAATAATAATATGGTACTCTAGATACATGTATTCTCAAGCTATTTGCAGGAATAGTCCTTACTCTTGCGCCCCATGGAGCCGATGCTACCACATAAGATCCATTCATCGGCTGGTAGAAAATTCCATTATAGTAACTGAAGTTAATTCCTCTATTTGAAATAATTATTGAAGAAGAAGGGGCATATGCAACACTGCTTTTATAGACAGGCATAGCACCATATCGGTGGGGCGTGTGGTATACATTTGCTACTCTTCTGTCAACATAGACATTCCTGTTACCTGGTCCATTAGAATGACCATGTTTTTTATTGTAATCGGCACGTGCATATTGATGTGGTGCATTGTTATTTCCTCTGTTATTATTGTGATGATTGTTATGATTAGATTGTTTATGTTTATCATGACCTCTGCCAGGCTGCGCCTGCACAGTGATGTTTAATCCAAACAACATTAGAAAAAGTCCTGAATAAATGATCGGTTTCATAAGAGTAGTATTTTTTAAGTCCTGTCATACTAATAACAAGTTTAAGACCACTTCTCCTTAAGATTTCCACTGGGTTCTATCCTTAAGTTTTTAGCACAAATTATATACTACAAATCAACGTATTACTAACAATAGAACCAGGCAATTCCTAGATTTAAAAGTCTCGACATTTAGGATTTGGTCATTGATTAATATGAGTTTCTCTATGTTTTCAAATGCTTTGTATAAAAAAACAGGTAAATAAAATCTGCACTTTAATTCTGGCAAGTTTAACAGACAAAAAAAACAAAACCCTCCTGAAAATCATGTATTTTCAGGAGGGTTTTATATAAAAGAAACGAATGTTTATTTTACGACCTTAATAGTTTTTACTTTGCCCTGAGAATGCACTTCTATAAAATATAGTCCAGGAGCCCAATTTTCTGTAGAAATATTGAATGTATTTCCAGACGGGTTCTCAATAAGCTTTTGTATATCACCAAGCACATTTAATACTTTAATCAGTTCAGGAGAAGATCCTGAAGACAATTGCACCGAAAGTTCATTTTGGAATGGTACAGGAAAACAGATAATACTTTCTTCATTTACATTAGATGGAGAAAAGCTTAAAGGAAGAGGTTCTACATCTTCCACAATAGCATTTAATTGAGCTACAGAAACCAAAAACCAGGCATCATGAGGAAGCCACTGCTCGACCCACCTCCAGTTCTGCCAGTCTGATGCTGCATATGGAGCCCAGGCTATATCATTTTCACTTTTATCTTTAGCAGTAATACCATTACATATTCCTCCTACATAGTTAGGATATTTAGCTCCACCCAGGTAAGTAGGATATGTAGTTGTTCCAACGCCGGTCATCATACAAACATCAAATGGATTTTTCCCTAATACCCAGTCAATTTGCGCTATGGCAAATTCGTTACCGAAGTCTCCTGAAAAATCATAATTCCCAAGGAAACGATAAGAGGCCAATAAAGCACTTGTCATAGAAGCCAGACGGGCATTTTCACCTTGCCACCAATAACCTGTTTCATTATCATGAGGAACGAAAAACGATTTAGCTGCCGGTAGCGAAGTTCCTCCTTTGTAAGGACTTGCATATTGTCTTACATATGAAAAAGGATTATTTACTTCCGTAGATAAAGATTTATACCAATCTACCCATTTTAAAAGAAAATCTGCAACAACAGGCTTTTGCGAAGGATTTGTTTCAGCATACTCAATTAAAGAAATTACAGGTAATCCCTCATCGGCTGCATGGTTAAATGGTCTGGTTCCAGCAACATTTGAAGAAAGGTACCCCTCTGTTTTTTGCAAAGCCATCAGCTTAGATGCATAATCAGAAGCATCAGTGAGGTAATGAGCATTCTGAGTGGTCTTATATAACTCAGTAGAAGCAAGCAAACCACAGTAAAAATCAATTATATTTTCAGTATGGTCGTTGCAATATTCCAAATTCTTTGTTGCATATCCATTTGCTCCGGGTGATTTCAAATGATTATATAAGATTTCTGCCTTAGCCAGATATTGAGCCGGTGTATATTCACCTACAGATATATCCATACGCGACGCTCTTGCTAATGCTGCAATCGCAACACCAGCGCCTTCGCGCATAGCAGCCTGATAATTTGCAGAACGACAATAGTCGCAGTCAGGAGCCTGCCCCCACTCTGTTATCTGTCTTACAGGTGAGTTACCCCAATCATCAAATATAGATATATACAGATAACCTGCAGGGTCAACATTTCTGATAATATAGTCGGCACCAAATGCAGCTTCAGAAAGCAAAGCTTCGTCAAAAGCAGCGTAAGCATCAGGATTTAACGAATAAGATTTAAGAAGACTCCAGACTACAAATGGGATTTGCTGAGGATTAAAGTAATTGGCATAAGAAAGGTGAGACATGTGTTTACCCGGATCTCCGGTTGCATCTATCCATCCACCATGTACATCTACAGTGCCGCTTCTTGAACCGTTAAATGGTAAAGCCTTGTCTCCTGATCCGGTATGTCTCATTTTGTTAAAAAATGAAACGACTTTGGAAGCAGTCTCATTAAATAAAAGATTCTGATCAATTTTAAATGAGTAAGAATACAGATTTCCAGCCTTCATTTTAATTTTAAAACTTCCTGTACTTTCAAAATCCGAAAAGTTTAACTTCCAGTAGTTTCCTGTTGTCCAGCCTGCAACCGGTCCCTCTGAAGTACCCAGCCCTCTGTATACTATGGTATTGGTATTATCCACTACATAAAAACTATCCGTGGAGAGTGAGGTAAGGCTTGACTGATAAATAGCTACTTTAGGACCTTCCTGTTCATACCCGATCTGATTGATCAATATTTTACCAGGTAGAAAAGGTATCGGATCTCCTATCGTCACATCATCGAAATATACAGTTCCTGAATAACCAGTACCCTGATTAAAGAAAAATGTTGCCGTTACAATACGGGTAGCATCAAACCCTGAAGGAAACTTATCCTTAAAATCAAATGACACAGTCTGATAATTTCCATTTCCTGTAACTGGCTTTGATTGGGAAGCAAGCCCTGTCCATTTACCTGTGGCATCCTGGAGATCAACTCTTAAGTTGAAATTACTTGCTGCTTTTACTAAGAGTGTAACTACAGGATTTGCTACAATTGAAATCTGAGAAAATTCAAATTCCAGATTTTCATACCCCACACTGGAGCAGAGTATTTTTAACTCCTGATTTGCCGCACTTAATACAAAATGTGAAGGGTTCGTTCCGGCCCATCCGGAAATAGTATTTCCGGAAAAATCAGTATTGATGCCCGTTTGAGCATAAAGATTGATTTTCAGAAAAATAAAAAATAAGAACAGGAGTATACGCAATGAATTCATTCTTTAAGACATAAATTTTCACAAAAATACACTTTTACGTAAAAAAGTTATATTTTTTATCAAAAAAATTCAAAAATATAATTTTAGAAGCCTAATATTCAGAAGGATATGTAATAAATAATAAAAAGGGGCAATAAAACTTTTTAAATAAAGCCATTCCTTAACAAAGGATTCCTTCATTAAGGAATGGAAATTTTAAATTTGTTTTGTTATGAATGCTTCTTCTTATTTTTACGATGTTTAGCATCTTTTGCATTTTTAGGATCCTCATTAACCGGAGCAACATTGGTAGTATCTGTTTTAACAGCTGGCTTGACTTCAGCCTTTTTCAGATATTCAAAAAGAGTAAAGCCAACTTTTCCATTGTACCTCACCTTACACCAATCACCTTGCAGTTTAGCAAGCAATAAGACGCTTTCGTTCTCTGCAATGGAAACAACATACTGACCATTAGCAGCCGGAACTTCTCTCAATTTAATTCCGCTGATATTTGCTACTTTATAAAGGTTGTCCTGAGCCTTTAAAGTATAGGTTATCTGAAGAATAAAAATTCCTATTAAAAGTAAAGTCTTGCGCATAGTGAATTCATTTTATTATCCATAATACACTTAATACGAAAAAAACATAAAACAGGATATCTGAATATTTCGCATATGCTCTAATCTATGACCTATTGATATATAAACATTTACATATTGAAATAGTTTTAAACTCAACCAAACAACCTGATAACCATATATGAAAATTTTCAAAAAGTCACTGACTTCATTATTGATTATTTGCTCATTAATTTTAGGAAAAACCTATGGTCAACCAGTTTTAACGAAAGTTATTCCAACAGGAAGCACAAACTTTACAACGACGGAAGGCAGATTATTTTTTACAAGCGCAGATTCACTCTGGACCTCTAATGGTACTGCTGCTACAACCTATTTTATTAAGAAAACAGGAGAAGCGTTCTTAAATGTTACCGATTTAAGATTGGGGACTTTTATCTTCTTTACCACCCTTCAGGCAGATGGTAAAACAGCCTTGTGGCGTACCAATGGAACGGGTTCAAATACTACCAAAATTGCAGCCTATCCTACAATCAAACCATTGATCGTATATAATGGGGCCTTATACTTAGGTATAGATGATGGTGTCCGTGGATATGAACTATGGAAATTAAACCTGTCCAATGTGCTTAATATAGTAAAAGATATAAATCCTGGCGCAGGTGACGGCCTGGCCAATAATATTATCATATCTTCAGGATCCTTGTATTTTCCAGCATTTGCAGGTCCTGGAGGATTTAATATTTGGAAAAGCACGGGTTCAGCTGCGAGTACAGTTTTGGCAGTAGATCTCCCATTTACAGCATTGGGACTTAATCTTACTGATGTAAACGGAACTATCTTCTTTTCAAGAGAATATACATCCGGCTTTATCAATTATGGTGAACTTTGGAAAAGCAATGGTACTACTGCAGGAACAAGTTTAATAAAATCCTTAAGTGATGATTTTGTTACCTTTGGTTTCACCCAGCTTCTGAAATATAAGGATAAACTGTATTTTTATTTAATAGAAAACACTGGTGTCGACTTTGTTTCTCTATGGAGCAGCAATGGTACTTCTGCAGGTACTGTTGAAATAAAACATAATATATTTATTGACATAGCTTTAAGTCCTTTGTTTATTACAAACAATACGCTTGTCATGACGGCCAGCAGTTTGTTTCAGCTACCATTGAAAAAATCTGATGGTACAACTCCGGGGACCGTTGATTTTCATACATTCTCTAATTTCTATTCCGGATCTGTACTTGAGTCAACAGAAAAGCTCTTTTTCTTTACAGATAATGCAACTGTAAGCGGAGTTGAAACCTTTGATGAAATATATCAATCTGACCTGACAACTGAAAACTCAAGGTCATTGAGAGAGCTATACGGCACCTCATTTGCAGGATCAAATAATATCAGGAATGCCGCAGGGAATGTCTATTTCACTACTCGCTTAGCTTTTTCATCTAATCCTGAGGAAAGGAAGCTGAGATTATGGTTTTACAATCCAACCAAGCCGTCTTCCAACATTCCGTACTTTACCCTTGTAAATGCAACGACCAATGAAGATATAGCATGGCTTCATAACAATGATTATATATTCAAGCAAGACCCGCTTCAGGTCAATGTTCGCTGGAATCCCACGACAACACCAGGAAGTGTTACCTTTCAATTAAATTCAACACCATACAGAACAGAGAATACTGCTCCATTTTCTCTTGCAGGTGATACAGAAGGCGATTATAATCCATGGCCTGTAACAACAGGCAATTACAATATCAGCGCAAGACCTTATTCCCTATCAAATGGAGCAGGAACTCCCGGACCAGTCAGCAATGTATTTGTTAATGTAGTCACTACATCAACATTAAGAAGTTCAGAGGCAGATAATGATATTAATAATATTGAAAGTCCTGAAAGTGTCCAATTTGAGGCATATCCGAATCCCTCTTCAGGTAATTTTTATTTCTCTGTGCTGAATAATGAAAGTGGAATTGCAAAGGCAGAAATTTATAAAACAGATGGAACGCTTGTTGAGAAACTTATTGAAACAAATGCTATTGAAGGTGAAACTGTTCAGTTCAGCTGGAATGGTTCCCAATATCTGCAAGGTGTTTATATATGCAAATATACTTCCGGCAAGAAGCAGTTTATCAAAAAGATTGTACTTACAAAATAACTTGTATTAAACAGCAAAGCTTCCCATAGGAGGCTTTGTTGTTATTTAATTACAAAAACTTAGTTCTGTCATTTTTTCTCCTCTCATCCAACTTTTTAATAAGAGAATCTTCAGCTAAGTTATCTGATTTTATATTCTCTTCCTTTTGCATGTAATCCAAAAATATATCTAAGACTCTAAGCTGTTCTTCCGATAATGCTTCTATTTTTTTGAACAACATCTCCTTTAATCTTTCCTTTTCTTTCATGTTTGAGATTATTAATTCTGTTTATCCTTATTGACATCCTTTGATTTAACATGATCTTTTACATAAACCTCTATTGGCCTTTTAACAGGTTTCGGTTCATAAAAACGCTTTTCCAGAATTTTTTTCTCCAATGGTGCTCTGGTAATAGTATCAGTAAGATACTTCTCTATCATAAGACTGGCAATCGGAGCTGCCCAGGCACCTCCCCAGCCTGCATTTTCAACAAAAACGGCAATGGCAATCTTCGGATTTTCTTTTGGAGCAAAAGCGATAAATACAGAATGATCTTCTCCATGTGGATTTTGAACGGTACCTGTTTTTCCACAAATCGAAATTCCCTTGATTTTAGATGCTGCCGCAGTTCCCTCACTGACAACCTTCTCCATTCCGTCCGCAATTATATCAAAATATTTCGATTCAATTCCTGTATAATGCTTCTCTTTATACTTTTCAGAGAGTTTATGATCTTCCCCTATCCCTTTAACAAAGTGGGGAGCAATGTAATATCCTTTATTAGCAAGGCATGCTGCGAAATTAGCCATTTGCAGAGGAACCATGCCTATTTCACCCTGACCTATACCAAGGGAGTATATGGTTGAAAATTTCCAGCGACGGTGTCCATAAATTTTATCATAAAAAGCATTGCTCGGGATAGATCCTGCTTTTTCATTGGGAATGTCAACGCCTAACTTTTGTCCGAACCCGAAATTTCTGATTAAGTGATACCATTCATCATAACCAAATTCAGTGTCTTTAAATTTATCCGGAAACTTATCCTGATTGATAATTTTTTTGAATACCTGATAATAATAAGGGTTACAGGAATGCTGTATGGATGCCCTTAGATCGAGAGGTGAAGCATGATTATGGCAATTCACCATGTCTTTATTACATGGGAATAATGTATGTTCATTAATCACGCCCAACTGGAGACCTATCAGTGCCTGAGCGATTTTAAATATAGAACCGGGAGGATACATTGCCATTAAGGGTCTGTTGAACAAAGGCTTTAAAGTATCCTTCTGTAAAGCAAAAGCATTTTTTGAAAACTTTCTTCCTGCAAGTAAATTCGGGTTATATGTCGGTGCAGAAACAAAAGCAAGGATTTCTCCTGAAGATGGTTCTATGGCAACTATTCCTCCTTTTTTATAGGCAATGAGTTTTTCAGCATACGCCTGCAGATTTCCATCAATAGAAGTGTAAAGATCTTTACCGGGAACTGGTATGGTGTCATACTTGCCATCTAGCAAAGATCCTTTTTCAGCACCTTTCACATCTACCATCAAATACTTAACACCTCTCCTGCCCCTTAATTCTTCCTCATAGAAGGATTCGAGACCGCTGATACCAAGATAATCTCCCTTAGAATAATAATTTTCCTTTTGGTTCTCAAGTTGCTTTTTACTTATTTCCCCAATATATCCAAGGGCACTAGCCATTATATGCTGTTCATAGTTTCTTATGATCCTGGTTTGGGTATATAATCCTTTGTAATCTACCAGAACATCCTCAATCCTTCCAAGATCATTAAATGACAATTGTTTAATCAAAGCTGTAGGGCGTGACCAGGCCTTATCTTTTCTGATTTCTTTAATTACCTTGTAGAGTTCATCTTTAGTTATATGTAACTTACGACAAAACTCTGTAGTGTCCTGAATTTTGGTTTCTTTCAGAACAATCATAAGATCAAACACTGTCGTATTAGTAACAAGAGGCTTTCCATCCCTTGCGTAAATTACGCCTCTCGGAGCGTAATCTATCATTCTTCTTGTAGCATTACGTTGAGCTATTTCCTTATACTCTGAGCTGACTACCTGAAGTAAAAAAAGGCGTATGATAAATATTGCCGCTACAAATATAAAGATCCCTTGTACTACGAATTTTCTTTCCATATTCCTTATAATCCTATTCAAAGGACTATTAAGAAAGTTTAGTTCCATACCTATCCAACTATTTCAATTTTTGAAAAAAAATATACTTTCTAAAAATGGAACTTTTTTTGATTGAGCTAAGACAAAAAAGTATTGATTACAATCAATACTTTTTAAATAAAAATGAACTTTTCTAAAACCATATTTTTCCAGAAGATCTTTAACATCAGTACAAAAAAAATCAAATTTTATCAGCTCTGGATTCAAATTGAAAAGGAACAATAGTAACTGGTTTACTTACTACTATTCTTTTTCTTATTTGCGAGTTACACATTGCGCAAAACAAACAGCGAAAAATATTCCAATGATTTCAATAAAATAAAATTTCATAATGGTACAAATTAGTATTCTCCCCCTACCCTTCTTTTATTCAACCCACTTACTTTTGATTGAGGCAAATTTTCAGAGGCTTGATCAAATTGGATCTTTTCATCCAATGAAAAAATAAATGCTATCAGCTTATTCTTTTCAGCATCAGTTAAATAAAGGGAATCTGATGAAAGAGTTTGATTTGGCACATCTAGTCCTCTGCCACTTCCCCCTCCTGTATCATAGAAATCTATTACTTCCCTTAAATTCTTAAATACTCCATTATGCATATACGGACCAGTGTGTGCCGCATTTCTAACAGTTCCCGTTCTGAATGCATTATTCGTTTCATTGGTCAGATGAACCTCAGACCTACCCTTATCCAAACTAAGATTCATAGGGGATACTGTCTCATCCTAAAAAAGGTTTACAGCATTAAGTTCAAATACTAATATAGTTTTCAAACTTCTGCAAATAATGTAAAGTTGTAATAAAATAGATCGAAGACCAGTATGAAGGAAGTTATCTTTTTAAATTATTCAAATCAATGGAATAAGACTTTATAATCAGTATTTAGGGTCTGCTTAAAAACTCAAGCTATATATAGAAAGCCGGATAATTTAATATCCGGCTTTTGAGTTTTTTGTATCCACTGATTCAACTCCAAAACAATCCATGCTGAAAAAGTTTTCAGTAAGCGCAACGGTATCTCCCCGGCCAATCTGACCAGGTTTAATACCAATATGATTGAGGCGATCCATGATTCACTGGTAGTTTTGAGTCTGGCCTTTATTCTGCCCAGTCCATAAGCATTTTTTCCTTGCCCAAACTTACCTTCAATTGCGTTTCGTTCGCCTGGTCTTACGTAATTTTTCTTTACTGCCGAAGGCCTTCCCAGAGGCTTTGCAAGTAGTTGTATTCCTAACCCTTTTAGATGTTTTCTATTCTCTCTGGTGCAGTATATCTTGTCTGCCAAGACCTCCAGGGGATAGAAGCCAAACTTATCCCTGTATCCCTCTATATATTCCAATAAGCGACTACCCTCGTTGAATGCATCCCAGGATAAAGTGTCAAGAAATGAATATCCATCTACAAGTGACACGTGTATCTTTGAACCAAACTCAGTATGTGAGCGGGCTTTACCTCTTACTATTGGTCGTACATGTGGCTGATGAATACTCACTATCCTGTCTTCAACATGATGGCTTCTCTGGCTAAACATCCGATTCTGCTGATCATACAATGTATTCAACACCATAAGATACTTTTGTTGGCGGTTCGACAAGGGGAATATTGAATAACTGTCGAGCAATTGGGTTGATCGACTTTAGATTTCTTCTAAGATAGCGTAACTGTTGTCCCACAGCCTTACGAATCACTTTCTTTTGTTTAATCTTCTTTTGAGCTGTTTGAAGGTACTGCTTCCGTGCCTTTTCTCTGTAGGTACGAGGCTTCTTTTCATGCTTGTCGGAACTATAGAGTATATCAATGAGTTGCTCACTCTTTTTACGAGCTTCAGAAAGCAGGTTCAGATCTGTAGGGTAAGCTATATCTTGCGGACAAGCTGTTGCATCAAAGAGAACTCTGCCTTTATGAGATGGAGGAGTTTGATCATTACCTGTCTCACCTTCCTGATCATTCTCTTTTTCTTTTTTACTTTTGCTTTGTTGAAGACTTTGAGAAAGGCCCACTATCCGGTCATTAATTGCATTTACTTGCTCCATCCCAAGTCTGTTGCGAAACTCTACAAATAATGATGGATCAAAGGGAGGGACCGTTGTAAAACTACTATAGCCTAAAAAGTACTGCATGTACATATTCTCGGTGATCTGAGCTACTGTTTCCCTGTCATCAAGGTTACACATATGCTTGATGATTAATGAGCCTATCACTACCCGGGGGCTAATTCCTGGTCTACCTGTACTCTTTGGCTTGACTTGCTTGAGATAAATGTTCGAGAGTTCATCCCAAGGGATTTTATTAGACAATACAACCCATCGGTTAGATGGATCTAGATTTTGAGAAAATGGACTCTCAAATCCATCAAAAGTTAGTTGTGAGGTGCTTATATAATCAGGAGAAGAGGCACGCTTTTTGAAGGTCTTCTTCATATTTTCTTGCTCTTAATTATATAAAGATCGTGTTCAAAATACTGAAAAACAAACCAATATGTATTTTTAAGCAGACCCTATTTAGGAAGTGCTAATTCAAGTTTGATCAAATCTGAGCATAAAATTCCCTCCGGTTACCCAAATGATATCGAATTTTACAGAATAATTAATGTTACAGGTTCTTATCTATATGATACTTTAAGTTTGTCTTCAAATTTTGACGAGATATATAACAATTATACATCATATACTCCCGGCGAATCCAACCTTATTCAATTTATAATATTTCGTCCCAACTAAAATATCTGCCAACCGGTTCATTTAACCGATCTATCTAATCACCTTTTACACTTTATCGTATATTCATTTCTTATCATTCTTCAGAATAATCCAAAGTAGAATTGCAGAAGCTAACGTTAATAGAGTAAAAAATTTCTCAAAAATCGTTTCCGCTAAAATATTCCCAATAGTATTCAAACCGAATAGTATTATGAAAATCCACAAAATGATGTTAACTACTTTCTGCGATAGATAATCTTTTACATACCCTCCCTTAATTAGGAGAATTGAAAATAGCAAAAGGTTAATCAACATGGATATAGTTTCAAAAACATACATTTCAGTATCATTTTTCAACCTTCCTCCCCAAGTGATTTCATATGGAATCAATTTTACTATAATGCTTAAATGAAAAAGCATTATGAAAATCAATAACCAAAGCATTATTTTAATTGCAGTTTTTGAATTCATATTTTTCTATTTTAGTCTTATGTCAAACACATTATCAAATGCATACCATTCACGTAAATTTTCCTTTACATATACTAATGTACCCTTAATCCCGATCAATGGCTTAAAGATGTACTTAACCGAAAAAGAGACCATCCTATCAACAGAATACACGAGTTCTTACCAAATATCTGGAAACCTTCAAAGATGTAGTCCCTCGGAGGGATACATCCAGACTCGGAACAGTAAGATCGGTGGGCGTTACCTGCACTCTGAAGTTATTCGGATCTTTATAGTCTTCTATAAAAACAGAAGGTGACTGCACAAAAGAACGCACCTGGACAGGGTAGAATTGCTGGGCTTCTAATCTCGTAAATAAAAAAAGAAACATTAAAGTAAGGAACATTAAAATGATTGCTTTACTCCTTGAAAAAATTAAACTCATGTTGATAAATCGGAAATTACTACTTTGAATATATAAGACTTAAATGTAAATATTTGCGATACAAAATTAAGACTTTAAGATTTTGTTAATTTACGAAAAATATGGGAGAATGTGGGGGGATTTATTGAGACTCGAAAGGAATGAAAATTGCCTTTAAATATAATCTCTGCATGTATTCGGAATCTATATTTTGAGTCCTGGTTGAAAACAGAACAGGACTCTAAATCTCCGGACAAACAAAGAAATAAGAACCTTATTCTTTATATTCCTTCACCCTGCTCTTATGAATATATCCACCGCAAATTGAAAAGCTCTGCCTATCTTTATAAGCGTCAGGCAATGTCTCTTTTGTTATTCTTTCAACATATATCATTGCAAGTCTATACCAATTAGGGTCATTAATTCTTTCTAACAAAAGAAATTCACCGTTTTTAACAGCAAACAAAACTTCTGAATTTAAATTTGGTTTTGACCTAATATTTGCACTACCTTCTGGATCGAATACAAGACTTCGAATTAAAACTTTATCATTAATCAACTCCAAGGTACTGACCATTTTATTTCTTTTAAAATAGCCGTCTTTTCTTAATTCGTAGGTAATTCTAAATCTCTGCTCTTGGATATCTATATCGGGAGTTTCTTTATACAAAATCTCAAGATTAACAATATTATAATCTGGCAAAATAATTGCTTCTGAGATATCAAGTGCAGAAATTAACTTTTCATCTTTTAATCTATATGTAAAAGCATCATAATGTTTTTTATATCCTGTTTCCAAATCAAACACATCATAATATGTTATTAAAATAATTATTTCTGAATTTAAATTAACCCTGGCAACTGCATATAAAGAATTATCCTGTGTATCAGGACGACTTGAATCCTTATAATACATACCCAGTTCAGATCTATTAAAACTACCATCCTCTAGCATATAATGAGGACCATTAACCTGCCAATTGTAATTATTAACAGGGAGTCTTATTCCCTTAGCATGCTCTTCCCACATAAACTTATTTGCCTTATCTATGTCCAACTTTACATTTAAAGGAAGTATTGATAATACTTCGGGTAATTCATTCCATTTATGAATAGGAAAAAGATTAATAAATTCATTAAATGTTTTTTGACATTGCCCAATATGACAAAAACTCAGCAGCCAAAAAACGCTTATACATTTCTTAAACATATCTTAATTTTTACGTGAATATATTCGATAATACTTAACTATTGTACCATAAGATTTATAATAAGTATTAACGGTAGTAGTTGGTGGATTAGATTTTGGAACTATTTCTGTTCTTTGTTCGACAGGATAGTCAGACGCTGAGGGCATGGAAAGGCCCTGAGCGTTAAACCAAGCAATGAAAGTTTGATTATTATCAGTATCTACTATTGTAGTTGATTTAATTTCAACTTCCCCTCCTCTACCACTATCATTATTTGAAACGTCAAATTCAGTCCACAATAATTTATTATCTACCCCTCTTTTGCCTGTAGGTGCCAAATCTGCACTATTGGTATTATAATTATTAGTAGTAACAACACCTTTAAACTCTCGTTTGGCCATTGAACTAATTGTTCCATAAGGATCATCTATTAACAAACCAGTTTCATCAATATCCTGAACTCTAACTATATGGCCCTTATATAGGTAAATGGAACCAACAATACCTTTCCCTCCTTTTAAGTGATCCTTAATAGTAGAAATTTTCTGATTAAGTGATTTAGATGAATTAATAGTTTCCTCCTCTGTATTCAAATCAAATAGATCAGCAATACTTTTCCAAGAACTTGCACTTGTGCGTTCAGAATATCCCTTTTCAACTCTAATAAATTCGAATAGGTCTTCAGTCTGAAGATTTGCCAAGCTAGCTGGTAATGTTAAATTCAATTCAGTTATCTTAGCTAGAACATCCTCCCTTGAAATTCCCAAATACTCAAAGGCCATAGCTAAGGATGTCAAATTACACATTTTATCTGCAATATTTGAAGTTGCCCAAGTATTATTAACTTTCGATGGCCCATAATTATCTCTTTGATTTTTATATTCAACCTTTTCCTGTAACTCAAGATACCAAATTTCACGTTCGCTTTGAGGTAAAGTTTTAATATGATCTCTATATGATTTAATTTCAGTTGCGGTTAAAGTAACTGCACTTTGCAATTTAGCTAATGTCATAACATCTCCAAACAACCAAACTTTCAGGTGATCTTTTTTAGATGCATCCATTCCAATTGCCACTATTTCAAAGACAACATTACCTTCTTTATTTTTTATTTGAAACCCATAAGGTGTTTCTACATAATCCTTAGGATTAACTTGAATGGAAGAACCTTTTGTGACGTTAACAAATTTTCCAGACAAATCTGTATATTCAATGCCATCAATAGTTTCCTTATCCTTCTTTTGAAAAAATTGACAGTTATTTAAAAAAGATAAATTAACTTGATTTTTTTGAACTGATGCATTATGAATAGCATCTAAAAGTTCCCTTACGTCACATTCACCAAACAGATATTTCTTTAAATTATCAATATCAGTTTTATTTTCTGAAATGATTTTAAATGCAAAATTATTTTTAAGATCCTTAAACGAAACTCCGAATTTATCTGAAAATGGAAAAATTTCGTCATAATAGTAGTCAGAATAAACTGCCGGATTAACTGTTATTTCAGAAGAAAGTTCTTCAAACTCAATTTCAATTTCATCAAATGAAAAATTATCCACTGTAAAAGATTCCCTTGACCAAACCCTTTTTTTATTTATTGACGTTTTTAAATTAATATTCTGTCCACTAAGGCGCTGTTTTCTCAAAATCTTCAAAAACTCAACAACATCTCCTAAAGCTATAGCTTCCTGATCCCCATCCCTCTTAAACACCCCCCAAGTCACTCCCGGATCATGGGCTACATCCCACTGAAGTTTATTTAAAGCCAATGCGTTTACATTGGTATTATAGCTCATCAGGTTGTCTGAGTTCCTTGCGGCATCGCCGAGATACATTGGATCAAAGATGTGATATAACTTGTAGTTACCATGGCCTAATTCGTGAGCAAGTGTACGGCCCAGTGTTTGAGGATTCTGGCTTGCGGCGGAATAAAGGAAACCAAACTGCTTGGAGAAATTCATCTTTCCTTGCAAGGCCTCATCTCCCTGCTCTTTTTTGGTCACACCTATTAAAAACATATAGGCGGTTGTTGCCTCTAAGTTCTCCTCTCCTTTGAAATTGATGTATGCATCTATTACTCTGGCTTCTACTCCTGTATAATCATTGTTTAATAAACCTGACCCTCCCGTATTAAAGTCACAGTTGCCTTTATCACACCAGTCTCTGTTGCTATCAAAACTATTATCCACCTCTACAGTATAGTTGATACCTATTGGGTTATAAGCCTTATTCAGCTGCGCCTGAATAGCATTGATATCTTTATTGAAGTTATTGCCCATCGCCAGGGTTACGAGCTTCACCTTTTTCTCCACTATAGGATAAGAAGCCAATAACAATGCTCCGGCTATTTCTTTCTTTGATCCAGTGTCATAAATAGCCAATATCTCCTGACCGTCTTTGGCAGGACCTCCGGCTAATTGCAGCGTGGAGCCGGACAAGGTCTTAAATACAAAGCCTTCTCTGTTTACAAATACCAGCTTGCTCTTATCTCCTCCTGAAAAATCAAAATCCACTTTATCAATTGCTCCAGGTGTAATCGCTTTGGCTGAATAATATTTACCATCAATATTCAGGTAGTGAGGTGCCATCGCTACTGATTTACCATATCCATCCTGCCAGGCATCGAAGGAATAGATGGCATTGCTATTCGCCCTGAAGGTTACTTTTGCACTTGAAGAGGTTGGGGCATTCTGAAGACCGTTCAGACTTTCATCATAATGGCCGACTTCTGTTTTGGTTCCATTGCTGCTAACTGAAACTACATTACCATTTTTATCCTTTACTAACGTAGGGAATCTATCTACAGGATAGCTCTTTCCTCCTACCTTAATGGAGTTCCCTTCTACTTCCAGGTCATTGAAATTCGAAGCTTCTGTACTGATACCTCCAAGCCCTCCTGTTTTGACGAAACCTACATCATCTCCTCCCTGGAAATAATCTAAGGCATCTTCTCCTGCTTTCTGCGCATCATCTATAATTTTAGCTGCATCCTTTGAAGCCTTTTGAGCATCATTGAGGGCTGTACCGAAATCATCAACCAGTCCTTTTATCGTTGCTGTAGTTTTATCATCAAAGAGCTGCCCTCCTAGTCCCGCCTTCAGATTTCCAGCTGTCACACAGACTTTATCATTGACATACAGGGAATCAAAATCAATATTAAACCGCACATTATCAGTTTTTCCTATTAATGGGGTTGCGGCCACTCCTGTTCCTTTCCAGAGATTGGCCCCTCTCGTGTCAGGGGAAAGGGTAATGATCTTCATCTTGTAATCTGAGACACCAATGGTATCACCGATTTTTAAACCCTCTAAAGGCCTCTTAGAAGTACGATCGCAACTACCTCCTTGAGAACAGTCAGCTTCTTTCACCTCTTTTGTTGTTCCGCTAAGCGGCTCGTTGGCTATGGCATCTTCTGTTCCACAGTAGGCTTTTACTTCTATGTCATAACGAACTCCGGAGGAAAGCATATTTATTGTTTTCTTTACTTCGCCCTGAGTTCCATAATCATCCTGAAGCTCTGAGGTAAGTACCAAGCTGATCGGATAGTTCTCACCCCATACCTGTCCATTTTCTTTATATCTGATCGTATAAGATGTCTGGGTCTTATTACCTGGCTTCACAGGCTGTGGATAGGGCCAGCTGAGCTGGATCTCTGTCTCTGTAATCTGTTTTATTTTCAGATTGCTTATGGAATCACAATCTTTATTACCCTTCTCTGATTTTGATAAATCAAACTCTCCAGGCTCTGAATCTATGCTAAACTTTCCTCCACATTTACATCGGATCTTATATTGATAGATCGTACCAGGAGTAAGTCCGGTAAGCTTGGCATTGGCAGCAGTGGTGGTAAATATTTTCTCCTGTCCGCTTCCGTCTTTAGGTTTGTATACTACAACATATTCTTCTGCTCCGGAAATGCCTTTCCAGTCTATGCGTGCTGTGGTTTCATTTTTAGGTTCAGCGCTGTGTACTGCAGGTGGAAAACAATCGGCTGTCGGTGGATCAAGAGGAGTATCTAATTCGCCTCCTTCCAGTCTGAAGCCGCCTTGTGGGGTTGTGACTGTCTTCCCCCCTTTACAGATAAACTCAATGGTATAATGATAGAACTCATTATTTTTTATCCCATTGGCTATAGCTTCAGGTGTTAATAAGGTTTGTGTATGCTTGTCGGTTGGTGCATCTTTATGCCAATAGGTCAATTTAAATGACTCATGAAGGTCTAGCTTTGGCCAGGTGAGCTGTGCTGATAATGGATCTGTTCCTACTCCTGGTCTTTTAGCAAGGAAAGTAAAAGGACTAGGAACAGGGCAACCTCCCGGAAAATCTTTTTCATCAAACTTTAATTCAAGATTTTCTCCCACTGCTGTACTCGTACCGCAAACAGCATCGATATGAATCGTATAACTGCCCCTTGTTATAGCTGGTAATAATACTGAGCCATCTGTGATGTTCTCTTTAACACTGGTAATTTTCGTATTATTATCCGTATAGTATACATTGTAAGCATTGGCAGATGCGACCTTTGTCCAGCTTAGTGCTATCCCCTTCTCATCATTTGAATTGACAAGGATCGGAAAGGGTGCCTCACATTCACTGGCTGGCAATATAAACGTTCCTCCATAAATGGCTTCCTGCCAGCCTGTGCATCTGCAACTTACATAATATTCATAAGTCTGACCTTTTTGCAATTGCTGTTCTCCAAGCGTCAAACTTTCTGCTTCCTGCGGCAGTTGAACAATGGTCCATGGAAGCACGGAGCCCTGAATCTTATATTTTACTTCATACAACTGATGCCCAGGATCTTTATTCCAGGCAAGAAGTATTTCCTGTTTATTGGTCTCAGGATTAGGTTTTAACTCTGGGTTCTTCAGAAATAAAGGAGGACAAAACTCTTTTACCTTAAAAACAAATACATCTGACTTGCCTTCATTACGGAAACGTTGTGTCAGAGGCTCTCCATTGACCAGTTTTCCCTCATAAGCCTGCACCTGCCAGGCATAAGTGGCTCCGGGAGTAAGCGCAAGCATGCTTTGATCATAGAAAAAACTATTATATTGAATATCTTCAAAGGTCTGATTGATATTAAAGGCATTTGTCAGAAAAGCATCGTAAGGATTCCTGTCTGGTGGAATCAATGCCATGGTAAGGCGGTATTTTATTTGCTGTTGAGGATTTAAAGAAAAACTTCTCGGGGTCCAGGAAAACATAAAGTTCTGTCCAGAAGCTACAAGATCAAGCAACTCTCCTTTACCCGGTGAGGTAAGCAAAGGAGGATCATTCAACATCACTACAACACTGGTAAAATCAGTAAGAGCATTGGATACAGGAGTATTGGAGTTTCTTTCTACTGATTTAAATGAGATAACATAAGTGCCTTCCGGAATCGTTGTCGGTGCTCCAGGAAGATTTACTGGTGACAACAAATCTTCAAGATCATTCCTGTCTAAAGTATAACTAACACCTCCTACAAGGCTCAAAGGAATTCCTGTCGTCGATTCAAAAGTACCCGAAGGCCCTTTAAAGGATACTTTTAAAATAATATCAAGGCTAGGAACGGTAAGATCGGTAAGCGTTACCTGCACTCTGAAGTTATTCGGATCTTTATAGTCTTCTATAAAAACAGAAGGCGACTGTACATAAGAACGCACCTGGACAGGGTAGAATTGCTGGGCTGTTACCCCGATACTTCCCATGAGCTGTAGCAAAAGAATGAGAAGATATGACAACAATCTGTATCTCCCCGAAAAATAGCTATTCATATTTTCAATTTTATTATAATCAAATACTTAATACTTCAATAAGTCCGATTGATGCCATCACTTGAAGCGATGGCATCAATATAGAAGTTCAGCATGCCAAAGCTTCAAACTTTAAACTTTCTGCTTTAAGCTTTACGCTTTAAGCTTCCCTAAAATGTAAAAAAGTACCCCAGATTACCCATAAACTCATTAAAGGTCGTCTTATAATAGCTCAGCTCTGCGGTGCTCTTTGACTGCCTTCCTGAATAACGCAAGCTTGCATTCAACGAATGATGTTTACCCAGTTTAACTGAATAAGAATTCGTTACAGAATACAGCATGGCTGTTAACCTACCATTTTCGTAATTATTGGAAGCATTTCCGTTCAGTGATATTCTCAGCTTCTT
The DNA here is from genome assembly GCA_023428135.1 of Bacteroidota bacterium. Classification (GTDB taxonomy): domain Bacteria; phylum Bacteroidota; class Bacteroidia; order Cytophagales; family Cytophagaceae; genus Sporocytophaga. The sequence goes on from JAEYZG010000053.1 coordinate 33,633, forward strand.
ATTAAATACCGGCTTGCTCAACATCAGTCCTAATCCCCAGAAAGATGCCTGCCCCTGCACATAATAATTCGTATTATTATTCGCATTCAAGCCGATATTCAAGCCGGACTCTTTCCAGTTCAACATATAGCTTAGTCTTCCTCCGGATAAGGCATTCTGAGTTTTATTCCCTGAAGTTTTACTTACCGCTGTATTGTAGTTACCTCCTATTGACAATTGATGCATGATCCTGCTGTTGTCTAATGGCACATAGTTAAGTGAAGCATTAACCGTCTGATTGATCTGAACAAAGTTGAGTGTATCTATGCGGTCATAAATAGTATTCTGAACAAAGGCCTGGTCTACTGGCTTGACATTGGTAAAACTGTTAAAGTTCGAATAAGATGCTGAAGCATTCAACCGTTTTGTAAAATTCATATTCAGATTCAGACTTCCTACAAATCGCTTCATCTTCGACATCTTCTGATTCTCTAGGTCGTCTCTCTGAATACCGGCATTGGCGCTGATGTTTACTTTGTCTTTGAACACACGTGTAGAAAAAGAACCTGTCAGGTTTTGAAAATCAGAGTTTACATAATAGGCGCCCAGTGTATTATATCCCGGATCTACACGCTCAAAGTTCAGTCCCAGCTGGAAAGCAGTAAGATTAAAACTAAAGCCTGTTTTAAAGGCATTTTTAAATTCAGTGTTTTTGTTTTGTGACAAAAAATAAACTGTTTTATAAAATCCGGAAGAATTGCTTTCTGAAGAATCCCGCACATCACGGGTGAGCCCTGATCTGGCCCCTTCAAAATAAACGCTTAACTTGTCGCTCAGTTTCTTTTTAAATCCCAGGCTATATACCTGATTTTCCATTGGCCTTAATCCAACCAGGGTTGGCACTGTTCTGATTGAGTTAGCCTGATCTTTTGCATAAAAAGTAATAAAAGTAATTTCATCTCCATCTTTACCATAACCCAGCATTATACCTGTCCCCAGGCGTTCATATGCAGGTCGGGCCTCTATATTGGCAGAATCAAATTCTACTGCTCTTAATAGTCTTCCGCCCATTGCAGCTACCTTAAAGCCTTTATGTCCCCACTCCAGACCGCCTCCAAGAAAATTATGACCAGCCAAGGTATACTGAGAAAAGGACATAGTCCTGTAACCTGCATGTAACCTCAAAGATTTATAACTCGGACTAATACCCACAATATTAAACGGTTGACTGTATTTGAAATTCCTGTTGCTAAAAGTAAATGAAACAGGAATATTAATACCATAAAGGTTCATTGCCACATTTCCCGACACAACATAATTGTAGGGATTAAACCTGTCAGACACTCCATCTGCAAAGTACAGACTTTGATTCAATCCCAGTCCACCGGAGACTTTAACACCCTGCTTTTTACCTAGCTGATCCAGCTGCTGAGCTTTAGTCTGCAGGACAAAACACAGAATAAGAAACGGCAACAGTACCATTTTGTCAGGCAAAAAATACCTGTTGCGGAAAAATGTAGTTGAACTGGACATTAAAAATGTAATCGATAAATTGTGTAATTCTTTTTACTTTAAAACCACTCTACTATTATTATAAATCTTGTGAAAGATCTGCTCCAACACTATAGATTTTAATCACTCAGATCTTTCGCGAAGCTCAAGATGACAAAGGGACTTTTCAGCTCCTAAGACCTCATCCTAAATCCTTCTCCTGAAGGAGAAGGACTTCAATGTCTGCATGAAATCTGCTATCATGCTTTAAGCAAACTTATTTAAGTTTTAACTTTTCACTTTCAACTTTTTACTTTCAACTTTTTACTTTCAACTTTTTACTTTACGCTTTCAGCTTTGTGCTTTCAGCTCTATTTCACCTCAATCTTAAATGTCATAGATGAACTTACCGTCACTACTTTTACAATGTAAAACCCTTGATTCAGCTTACCTTTAGGTATTGGGATATTATAAGATTTTTTACCGGAAACATTCCAGGTTAAAAGTGTTCTTCCTAATCCATCAAGTATCAGAACTTCCGTTTCTCCTTCTCCTGCTGTTTCTATAAAGATATTGGCCCCCTCAGAGGACACGAATGGAGATGGATGAACATACAGATTGTTCTCTCCCGGATCCAGTACATTTGGATTGCCTTGTCCGGGTATTTTGTGTGTTACATGAATCTCTTTATCAAGCTTTACAAAACAACCGTCTCTTATAGATCTTTGAGTCATCACATAGATTCCTGTATCTGGAGCGACAAAACGGACCTCTCTGCCTACCGGATAATCCTTTCCGTCAGGACCTTTGAAAGTAGCAAGCTCTCCTGCAGATACTATGGATAGTCCATCGGAAGATGACCAGTCGTATTGATCCAACCTTGTTGTTGACACATCCACCAGAACAATAGTATCGCTTACAAAAGTATTTGTGGACACGATGAAAATCGGATCTTCTGGTTTCTCTTTGTATCTCACCTCAAACGTTTCTTTTAATTCACAACCAAAGTCATCTTTAAGTGTAAGCGTTACGTGAGCTGATTTGTCTATCTGTGCAATTCTAGTGGTAAGAGTACTGTCGAATTCAGGAGCTGACCATGAATAATGAAGTCCCTCCAGCTGTGCATCAAGCTTAAATTGTGACTGAGGGCAAGGTTCATACAGATCTCCAATTAAATCCACTCCTACATCCATCAGCATACATAGCAAGGATTTAACAGTATAGATATTACTGAATTCCGATGAGTTCAGGCCTTTATTCACCTGGGCGATGTACTTATTAAATTTATTGAACCCGAAATCATTAGAAGGTAATTCAGCAACCCACTTACCATCATTATCGGACACGACAGAAGTGATATATCTTAAAGCATGTAATACGGAATCCTGACTTTCAGGAGTAAACCCTGAGAAAATCTGTACCTCCGCCTGAGGATAAATTGTTGAACCGGAAATCTGAATCCTATCTTTACTGATTACCTTATTGGTATCTATTACAGGAGCCTTTACGCCTTCATTGGACTCCATTGCTGTACCGAGATTCAGCTGAATACCTTTCTGGTTTGAATATTCTGAATAGACCTTATTCTGACTGATGGAAATATTTTCAGAATTTCTCACATCGATACCATGGTCTCTGAAATTGACCATTTCATTTCCAATAAAGGTGACATAAGCCGAATTCATTACCAAGACTGAAGTTGTATCAATACCTGATATATCTTTGTAATGAGATTTAAGATTCATTTGTACATATCCCGAATCTACCCCGAAGAAGTTATCAGCCACAATGCCGCTTTCAACGTGATTCATAATCAGAGCCGGAACAGTAAGACCGGCAATCTCATTTCTATTTAAGCTATTGCCTAAAAGCTTTTGCCCAGGAAGCTCTGTACTCACTTTGATACCAGGAATATTTCCTTTCATGACAACCTTCGCATCCTTCTCCATCCCGATTCTGTTTTTAGAAAGGGTATTATAGTTGGACGAATCGCCAATGTAGATAAAGGCAGATGTTTCATAATTTTCATGATCTACTTCCGCATAAGGAATAAGGCTTCCGGTAATGTACTGATGAGATGCATTCTCCAGCTTTATGGCAGGGTATTTCAATGGATGATCCCAACTACCTATATGATTTCTGGAAATAAAGTTAGCTTCCTGAGGTCCGCGGATGGAGATGGATATGGAATCCGAAACAATATTGTTATCCGCAACAAGGTTATTTGAACCGTCCCCCTTCACCTCTACCGATATCGTATTGTCCTTCAGAACACTGTTTCTTACAACATTTCCTTTACCTGTAATGTAAACTCCTCTTTCATATCCGGATATTACAGAATTACTAAGCTCATTTGCTCCTCCTGTAAAAAGAACTGCCTTGTCTCTTCTCTGAAGACTGCTTCTTATTGTAAGACTGTCAAGCTTATTGCCAATATTATTCAATACAATCGATTGAGCAGCGTTCAGCAACGTCATCCTTGACATAGATGAACTGTCGCAATCTGCAGCCAAAACAAATAGAGGAACACTATCCGGTAACTCTGAAGCATCCACATAGATAGTTGCTTCTGCATCTATTCCTTCAAGTTTATGATAATCCGCCTGGGTTTTTCCATCCATTTTAAACCCGTTTGTCGCAACTATTGCAGGCAAAGAATCTTTTAACAAAATTTTATAAGGGGCATCTCCGTCTATGTTGAAGTAAACCACTGAATAAATATCAGAACAATTGACGTCTTCAATTGCCTGCCTCAGTGAGCCAGGACCACTGTCTTTTGTATTTTTAACTACAAGTTCATTAACAACATTTCCAAAAGTAAATGTATTGGACTCCTGAGAGGTGTTATTTTCTTCTTTGCCTGTAGCAGTTGCAGCAAAACTGAATTTATAATTAGGTTTTCTGTTATAATATTTCTCAGGAATACGAATCATCCACTTACCAGCTTCATCTGCTCGGCCACCGGTTATGTATTCTTTAAATACCGTAATTAAAGTATCGGAAGAAAAAACTTCAATGCTGTCAAGTGGCTCTGACTTGCCATAGAGATAGATTCCAAGCTTTTCCTCTTTGCAATCTTTCAGTCTCTGAACAAGATAATCCTCAATAACAGGTTCTTCCTTAGACTTATTGGACAACCTACCGGATACTTTTTTATGAATATTGATCAGCAGGCCAGTAGAATCTGTTTTACTTATCACCAGATTGCGGGATAATGTTGTCTTTTCGGAATTGACTATGTCATATCCGATACCTTTCGTCTTTTGAACAGAATTCTCTTGTACCAAAACAGAATCGCATGATTCTATAAGAATTGCTGATGTTTTTACAAAATCAAAGTTATTTCCTGAAAGGCTGGAGTTATTGCATTTATTAATCCATACAGCAGTGTTAACTGTATCAGTTGTTACTTTAAAATAATTAGAGCTAAAATTTAAATCCGATGAATTAGATACCACCACAGGAATTCCATATTTATAATTGGCAATCTCATTACCGGAAATATTTGCGAAAGTAGCATCAGCAAGAATTGCAGAGGCAAAACCCTTACCTCTGTTAAAAGTATTGTTGGTTATACTTAAAGAGTCAGTCTTATCAGAGATAACAGAAAGCGCCAGTCTGTCAAAGATGTTATCTGATATATTTATATTTGTTGCCTCATTAATAACGACACCCGTTTTGGCAAACTGAACAGATGAGTTGGTCAGGACTATTTTTCTGGAGTTTTTATGAATATAAAGCAATCCTTCGTTTAAAGTTGTAATGCGGTTCAAAGAATCTACTTTTGCTCCAAAACCAAGAAGTTTCAGAGAATCCATGTAGATATATTTTGATCCTTCTTCCAGAACAATTGCAAATTCCGGGATCTGTATAAATTTCATGTAAGATATATTTATACTATCCGAAGCCTTTAATACAAAGGCCGTATCAAAAGAATAGACCTCCAGATTTTTAAACTCTGATCTTCCATTACGGTTTGTAATTCTCCAGAAAACTGTTGTATCCGAAACTTCTTTGGAGTGTTCAGGAACAATTGCAATAGTATCATTACCGGCAAACTGACTAACATCTTCAAGACCTTTTTTCATTGCCGTATATTGCTCCATTCTTAAGTTCAGTCCGTCAAATGAAACTCCGAAAGGATTGTCCATTGTTATCATTTCCCTTTGAAGACCAATCTCAAAACCAGAACTATTATCGAGGAAGAATCTTATTTCAGCTTTATTTTCCTGCATGTTGGCACATACAACCGCCTGTCTGAACGAATTAGGAACAGGATAAGCATTGTCTGTATTATCCTCCGGACTTGTAACATAACATGGTCCAAGATATGCGATATCGGAGAACTGAGAAGTATTGTTGTTAGCATCAGTGGCAGTAGCAACGATAGTCAGCGTACTAAAAATTAATTGTTTTTCAAAAACTGAAGTATCAACAGTGACCGACCATTTACCTGAAGGATCTGCAATACCAAGCCCGGCAAAGAACCGGGCATTCTGATAATGCCCGTCAGAACGATAAAGATGAATGCTGTCATTTGGTTCTGCTTCACCTGATACAACATACAATGCATTTCTTTTTACTTCCTTAACCCCTTTGATAACAGGTTTAGCCTTCAGCTCATTCCCGTTGTTCTGATGCCAGATGGCAAAATGCTCAGGGGCTGTATTGACATAGTCATTGTTCAGGAATACATTATAAGTTATTTTGTTACCCGTTCCTTTAATAACAAGCACTCCGCCCTTTTCATTTCCTGTTATTCTATTACCAAGTGAATCGGCTCCACCAATCAGATTTCCCGACGAATAGATCATCATACCTGAACCATTGCTTGTCTTGTCTGATGTGAGACTTTCTGCACCTATACTATTGGATACAATGACCTGTTGGTCTGAGAGATTGTCAACCAGGATACCGGTACTGTCCTGACCAAAAATTGTATTGCCAATAAGAGAATCTAAAGTGGAAGCAGTAATCTTAATACCAACTGGCGTATTGGTAATCGTATTGCTGGATACTGAAGCTTGATTCGATCCGGATAAAACAACACCTATTGATGCACAGGCATCAATGATATTTCCGTCACAATGAATTCCTTCTGAAGAATAGATTACAATAGCAGTATCAGCATTTGAAATCGTATTCATAAGTAGGTCCCCCTCTATACAATCGGTGGCTTGTATACCATACTTTAGTTCTGCAGAACCTCTAATTACATCAAAGTCATTAGCCATAAAGACCAGGTTTGAAACCAAGTCAAGCTTTGCTCCGCTTGTAGTTCCTCCGAACTTATTTCCAAAAGCATATAAAGAATCTGATTGACTCGCAAGAAGTGCAAAACCGTTACCTGATAACCCGTAAAGTGCATTTTCCATCAATACGATAGAATCCCCTGTAATATTAACAACCGCAGACTTTCCACCTACAAGACTATCCTTACTGGTAAAGATATTTGATTTGTTGAAGTTCCAGATATAATCAGCTGTTTCGGATTTATAGAAATTCTCTTCCAGTCTTATATTCTTATGACTGGAGCTTGTAATCTTTATTCCCTCATTTATAAAGCCTTCAAATGCAGAATGGGAGTTTTCAAAATAATTAACATTTTCCACAACCACAGGAGCAATGTAGCCTTTAACACGGATACCATGAACAAAAATATTTCCTGAAGAGTTGATTTTAAATGCTTCTGAAAAATCTTTATTCTCAAGAATATTTACAATAGGTGAGCCTGAATAACCCGGCTGAGAAGTCGCATCTATAGTAAGTCTACTGGTGGTAATCACAGGAAGTTCAACATCCGGAGTAATATTAACTTGTCCGGATACATCAACCTTAAACAACATAAGGTTGCATTCATTCTTGTTGGCCAGATTGATATTATACCTCAATGTTCCCAACTGATCTTCATCAGATTCCTTTGTTACATAACAAAATTTAAGATTTGGATTAAAGGCTTCTGATGCTTCTGATGTATATGATATACCGTCTTCGAAAGCATATCTGTTATATGTTGCAGTTGCAATTAAGGTATACTTATTGATATCTTCAGGAGATACTTCGATTGAATATTCAAAGTTCCCAAAGCGATCAGTTTCTGTTGTTCCTCTGAATGAAAGCATGTCCCTCTTGTCCAGAGTGGCATTAAATATTTCAATTGTACTTTCCGGATATGCTTTTCCTTTATAAACTACCTTTCCATGAGAATAGGTGACATTGGTAAACTCCGGAATCGAGTACCCTTCGTTGGACTCGTTCGGAAGCTTATAATTCAGATGGATAGGTTTGGCATTTCCTGTCAGGCTTGTTGCTATGTTTTTAGAAATGTCTATAAATTCAGATTTATCAAGATGAATTCCCGCAATCGATGGATCTACAAATTTATTATCAAACACTCTTATGCGAAGAGAATTGATAATATCCATAGACTTTCCTCCACCTGTAAAGATGTTATCCGACACGTTAGAAGAGTCGACTTCTATAAATGTAAACCCAGAATTTATCTTATCAGTAAAGAGCGTATTATTGTTCTTTATTGCAAGCTTAGAAGATTTTTCAGCAATCAATCCTTTAGCAAGCCCTGCATTGTCACCGGCAATATCTGTAAACTTGTTCCATGTAATAACCGAATAATCTGCATTTTTAAGATGAGCTCCTGAAACCAAAGCATTGCCTGTTCCACCGAAAGTATTGGAAGTTAATTCCAGAATTGTTTCATTTCCAAATACACCCAGGTTACCTGATTTAATTGTATTATCAGATACTGTATTGAGACCAGCCTTTGAAATGTATACAGCTGTATCATTTGCAGTAAATGTATTTCCGACTATCCTGTTTGACGCTCCTCTGGTGATTTCGATAGCATGATCAAAACCTTCAAAAGCAAGGCCTTTCATCTCAATTCTATTTACCTCCCAGTGAAATGCATAAGGTAGTTTAACAACTTCAGATTTAACTTTTACATTTGTTTTCTGAGGATCAATCACCACGCCTTCATTGTTAGTAATAACGAAACCATTATTCTTTACTTCAATAATGTTTTCAGTCTGAAGAGGCAGGTCAAAAACAATGACCGCATTATTCTTCTGAATACCTGCATCATTAACACAACCCACAGCGGCCCTTAATGACCCTTCTCCGTTATCGTCCGTATTGCTTACAACGCAGTAAACAGTGTTATCTCCAATTTTCACAACCTTAGAAAATTCAGAAGTATTTCCATCTGTACTTGTAGCTGTAAGTATAAAGAATGAATTCTTTCCAACAGGTGTAAAGTCAGAGGGGATCTGAATTGTGAAATCCTCTGATGATGTAATTGTTTCCAATACAAAATCAGAAGCGGGCTTCCCTGAAAAATCGGAAAGGAATACTTGTATCTTATCCCCTGCTTTTGCCTTACCTGTAATAAACCCTTTCTTGTTATCGTCAAATTTTCCATCAAGATTGACAGGGGCAGGATAGTTATGATTACCTCCACCCTGATGTACGATACCTTTTTGAGTGCCAAGGATGCTAGTATGAACAATTGTATTTTGTTTGCCAACATTGACAAGAACTCCGTTTGCAGCATTTACAATCTTGTTGGAATTGCCGGAATAACCAATCTGATTGTTATTTCCCGTAATTTCAATTCCTGAAGTAATAGGATAAGTTATCTTGTCTGAGTTGCAATTGATACAACTTCCTCCAACTTTATTCCTATTTCCGCTGATGGATATTGGCTGTTGCGTTTCATCAATCCGGACATTTATCAGATTAGCGTTATTCCCTTTCAATTCAAATGCATTATCCCATTGAATGAAAGATAGATCTGTTACATTGAAATTATTTGCAGCAACTGTAAATGCAGAACCTGTAGAAGGACCATCTATAGTCATTCCCGGCTTACCGCTGATATTTAGCTGAACATTGATATCTCTGAGAGGTGCTTGCAGTTGAATGGTAGTTGGTGCAATTTCAAATTCAATATTTAAACACGATCCCACATGAGCGCTATCTACCGCAGCTCTGAGGGAACCAACACCGGCATCATTGGCATTGACAACACGGCAAATACAAGAGAAACAGCCGGTAGTAAAGGGAACAGAAAACTCAGAAGTATTATTTCCGGCTGAAGCAGTGTTTACATAATAGTTTTTACTATCAGGATTAAAATTAACTCCTTTAGCAATCGTCAGGGACCATTTGCCATCTGCTCCAGCAATGGCACGGTCAATATACTGAATGGCCTGCTGAGGCTTTTGACCTGATAAAAATACTTCGACAGTATCTCCTGCTATAGACATTCCCGATATTACAAGTTTGTTATTGAGGAATTCATATGTATCAAACTCAGCAGGAAGTTTGTTTTCATTTCCTTTAGCATCAAGATCAATAGCTTTTGGATCAGATGAATTGGTAATTCTATTCTGAGAAATTCGCACCTGATCTTTCAGGACAAAGATTCCTCCTTTAGTATTATTGGTCAGGCTGTTTTTCTTTATTAGCAACGAATCAATAGAATAGATTCCATACTCACCGGAGTTCTGAATAGTATTATCAGTGATAATGGATTTTGAATCTGTATACACTCCATTTTTACTTACTCCGGCAATGACATTAGCAGTAATGACAGTATTAACAGAAGCAACAGTCTTGATACCATTTAGCTTAACAAGACCGCTTTGTCCTTGCTTGGTAGCACCTATAAAGTTAGCCTTTAATGTATTATTATCAGAAGCAGATATCAATACAGCACTGCTGTCGACATCTAGTATTGTGTTTCCGGATAATGTATTGCCAGTAGAAGAAGACGTTAAAGAAATACCATTCTGCTGAATCAAGCTAATGGTATTATCCTTGATTGTATTTTTGTTTGATTTAACAAGACTAATAGCGGAGTCAACATTTTTGATTGTATTGTTACTGAAGGTAGACTGAGCAACATAAGACAAACTAAGGGCCTCTCCGCTTCCTGTACCTTCAAAGTAATTATCCTTAACTATAGCATTTTTTATAAAGCCGGAAAATTTAACAGCCTGATTGGTGATTCCGATGAAACGGTTTTTCTCTATTGTATTATCATCGTCTCCAAAGTCCAGTGATATAGCGTTTTCCAGATCTTCAAACTGAAGTCCTTTGAATTCGGATTCAATCACACCACTTGCCTGTATCAGACCATTTGCTTTATATAATCCTCCTTTTATGATAATGTCGTAAACATTATCACCACTTTGAGAGAATCCATCAATTATCACTGTTTCTTTTATTACCGGAAGAATCGAGTCTAAAAGAATAGCATGAGGACCGACGCCTTCAATTGCAAAGCTTATATTATCTGGTCCCGCTTTTGTATTGGCACAGTTGATTGCATCACGAAGAGAACCGATGTTCAGGCCGTCTTCTGTAGTTACTACAGTACAGGCACATGGTAGGGATTTTACACGAAGTGTTTCTGATTCTCCCACACAACCTTTATCAGTTGTAGCAAATACAGTATAACTTCCTGATTTTCTAGGATACAGATCTTTATTAGGTTTGCCATAATCAACCCCATTGAGCTTCCATTGGAAAGAAGGGTAAGCGGCCAAACCATTCAATATTAAAGGCTCAGACCCGCAGAACTCATAAACACCCGTTCCCAGGAACCTGAAGTCCGGTACAGGATTTTCAATAATGGATACTGTACTTTTAGATTGGCAACCTGTAGAAATATCCGTTGCAGTGACACTGTAAACACCTTTTTCGTACACTGTAATAGAGCTTACTGTTTCTCCTGTACTCCAGACGATATTGTCGGTAACCGAACTTTGAAGAACAACTGAATTGCCAGAGCAGAACTCTTTATCGCCTGTGATTTCGGGTTTTGCGGGGGAGGATTTAATTTTAACAGTAACAGTATCTGTAATGGATTGGCAGCCTGCCAGATTTCCATTGACAGCCTTACTTACCACCACAGCATAATAGTATCCTGTATCGGGTTTGCTAAGACTACCAAAATCCATTCTGAAAATAGAATTTGAAATTGAATCTCCGTTTTTATACCATTTAAAATCATATTCTTCTGGCTTAACGTTGATACTAATTGATGGAGAAGCTTGTTCGCATGATTCTATGTTGTTTGATAATCTGGGTTTAATTTCTTTTGAAAATACAATCGCCAACTCATTGGAGGTGGAATAACAACCAGTGGCATTATCTGTAATTTTCAAAGTGACTTTGGAATCAGGTTTTCCCTTAGTCAGAGAAAGTATTTCACCATCTGCACCTTCTATTACCACATTATCCAACATCCATGCTTTCTCATGAGGATTAGGATAAGGATTTGCATAAACTACGTTAATGCTATCACCTAAACAAGCACTGGGTTTGATGCTATATAAATAAGGGGCATACGGCCCGGCTTTTACAACCAGTTCTTTCGTGGGCACTGTATATTCACAACCACTTGATTTTTCTTCAACTATTGCCGTATATAGTCCAGCATTATCAGCAGTGAGTAAAGGAATAACAAAACCTGATGATGCAAAAGGTAAGGTATTTTCGTCAAGCTTCCATAAGATGTTATGCTGTCCTGAATTCGTTTCTGATAAGGATACTTTCAATTCAGAACCTTCACATCCTGAACCACTATAAGTGATAGAGGAGTTTTTCAACTCGAATACTATTACCTCAACAGTTTCCGTAGTCATACTGCACGCGGATTCAGAATAGGTAACTGTATAGGATCCGCTTTCTTTTACATAAATATTCTGACTGTTACCTAATACTATTTCAGAACCGTTATTCCATATATAACCAGCTGAACTTGAAGGAGCCTTTAACAGTACACTGTCTCCTGAACAGATTTTAAGGTTTCCGGAAACCAGTATCGGCTTCTTTTCAACAGGAGCAAAAATTTCAATTGTCTGGTTCAGACTTGAGGAGCATCCTACCAAATCAGTAATTTCAAGTGAGACTTGTTTGAAACCAGGTGCATATCTTGCAGAAGGCTCTGATATTCCTGCCTTCAGGCCATTACCAAGATCCCAGTTATAAATAGCTTCTGATGTTTTGATTACGGAATTATTTTTAAACTTAACAAGGTCAGAATTACAAGCAGGTTTTTGCGCTACAAAATCAATAACAGGAGCCGCAGATACTTCGACATCCTTCTCAAATGTACCTGATACAGGTTCCCCATTGTCATCATTGACAGATACCGTTAATCTGACCTTAATCTTTCCAGAGCTTTTAAATATATGTTTGGGATTTTTTTCTGTGCTGGTAATTCCGTCACCAAAATTCCATAACCAGGAACGAATCGGATATCCCGCAAGGTTAACAGAGAAGTCTGAAAACGAAACCTCACTAAACTGACAAATCACTTCAGGTGCTGCAAACCTGGCAAGAACAGGGACTTTTAATTCTTTTGCTGAAATTGCACATCCATTCTGAAGAGTTACCCGATAAGTACCTAACTGTTCATAGGCGTGGCTTACTGATTTTACCGCCAGGCTGGTTGTCCCGTCTCCAAGGTCCCATTTGTAACCTCTGGACATCTGGGAGGTATTTTCAAAAGTAAATGGCTGGTATCCTGAAACTGTAAAAGAAACAACATCATTGCAAGGCAATCCGCCTCCTCCATTACCACCTGTGCTATCACATTTAGCTATGGTAAAAGTAACAGAATCTTCAGCAGTACAAACGCCAGATGAAGTAGCTTTTACTTTGTAGGAATGAACTGCCTCTTTTGTTATATCCTGATTAAAGGAATAAATGGAACTTGTATTACTTAACACCTTTCCATCAGCAGACCATTGATATATATAATCAGCTCCTTCGATGGTAGCTAATGACACAGGAATAACGCCATCTCTAATACAAATACTTCTTGAAGAAGTATTCAGCTTAGCAATCGGTTGTGGTACTGCAAGTATATTCTTTGATGCAATGGCAGAACAGCCGTTATCATCAGTAACCTTAACGGTGTAAACTCCTCCTTTATTGACATAAACCTTTGCCTGATCTGAAAGGTGTTGCCCCAATGGTTCAAGGGACCACCGATATGTTTTGTATGCTGAGGTTGTTGAAAGGTCGGTTAGGTTCTCACCACAAACAATTGCATCTTTAATCTGAGGTTTCGGAGGTTCGTTAATTACAATGCTTTTGGAAAACGATTGATCTCCGAACCGTTTATATGCAACCGACAAAGTGAATGTTCCCGTATTCTCCCCCCATTGAATCGTTGCAAATCCTTTGTCAGAATTGATAATGGTTCCTCCACCATTCAGTGTCCACCTTACATCTTCCACCTGTTCATCTGTCTGAATAATGTATGTATTCTGCGTGTTTGGACAAAGACTACCAGATCTTAATGTTATTTCCTTCGAAAGAATCGGAGCTTTACTCACATTCAACTTATAAGGCACGGTAGTACACTCTTTTCCTGCCTTTGTTCCATAAGCTAAGATCTGGTATGGGCCACTCGTATTCCATGTCACTATCAGAACATCATTGAGTATGGAATGAGATTCTGCTCCTGTAACATCTATATGAACTTCAAGATTTGAACGGTTGGAAATAGTATAGGTGTAAGTCCCTCCACCTTCAGGTTTTATGACATTTGGCCCCTGAACAGAAACTTCTCCCGGGACGTAATCGACAAGAACCTTTTTGGTAATATTGTAGGTCTTGCCATTTCTGTCAATACTTGCTTCCAGTACATTGTTTCCTGGCTTTGTAAATTCTACAGATATATTATTAGTCTTATCGGCCAGGATATTTCCATTAAGCTTCCATGTAAAAACTTCTTCTACCTCAGGATCGTCATTGAGCTGATATGTCTGACTAGTTGAAACACAAGGCTGATCCGGTCCGCTGATGCTATAAACAAATTCAGGTTTTACCTGATATAAAACAGTTTCAGATATACAACTTAGTTCCTTTGATTGCAGATAAACATTAAAGCCATAAGGCAAGTACTGCTCTCCGGACTGCCAGGAGACATTCGCTGGATTACCACTGATCCAGTTACTAGTATTAAGAGGTTGCCATTTTACTTCACTTTCATCCCCTGTGTAGTAAACCTGATACTGATAGTTAGTCAGTGGTCTTACTTCTCTTTCCCCAACTACAGAATCAATAACTGGGGCATTTCTCACAAATATATTTAAGGTATCTTCAGTTTTGCAAAATGAAGTTCCATCTGCTGCAATAGCAGAAACGACAAATAAACTACTTGTAGCTCCGAATTTTATATTCCCTGTTGATGCTTCTACATGATGTTCTGTTCCACTGATTTTCCAGGTAAAACTATCGCTTATGTCCGTTCCAAATTGATATTCAGAATTTGCACAAAATTCACGTTTATTATCATTGATATTAAATCCTGGTTTTATCTGAACAATGAATGAATCAATAATGGTCGTGTTTTTGATTTCATTGGTAATCTTCAGATAGACCACTCCTATTCCAACAGTATTTCCCCATTTAACAGAAACCGAGTCAAAGCCGTAACCCGATGTTTTGCCACTAATGGATCCACCTTTTGCGGACCAGGTATAAACTGCTCCGGGTACATAAGCTCTGTTCATCACAGTATAGACTTCTGTACCTTCCTGACAAACTGTAGATTTTCCTTTAACAGGATTAGCAGCTGGCATTATCGGTACATCTATCTCTACTGGAAATTCACAGACATTACTACTACCGCAATCGGTCGCTAGCAATTTAACTTTACCATTTCCGGATGCACCATCCCCCCACTTGACAAGGATTTTATCGGTACCATTTCCGCTTTGGATAGTACCTCCGATAACAGACCAGACAAGGCTTGAACATTTTGCATTAGTAGAAAACGAGATGGTATCATCATGTAATACCATCGTAGGGTATGAGATAGAAGGAGTAAAAGAAGGCTTTATTTCTATTTCCTTTGTCGTACTTACAGAACGGCCACAGGAATTAGTAGCAATCAACTTAACAACATACGTCCCTGATTTATTATAGGAATAGGAAGTGTCTATTGCTGTAGTAAGTAAATCACCCTCTCCAAAATTCCATTTGTAGGTAAAATATTCTTTCCTTGGAGTAAGATTTTTTATAGCCGCAAGCTCATTGATACATGGACTAGCATTAGAAAAACTAAAGTCCGGACCGGGAACTGCTCTTGACACATTCGGATCTCCGGGAAATTCAAAAGGTCCCATATCCACAGTATCAGCAAATATACGGGGAGTACCATAAGCATCAGGTTCATCTGATGCAAATTCATTGGAGCCTTTATTGATTAACTCCGACGAACATAGTAGCCTGAAATCGCCGTTTTCAGGATCTGCAAATTTGGGGTCAAGATCGAGATTACCTTTGCCTGGGTAGCCACCTTGGATGTTGGAGTATTGGACATTGCAGTTCAATTTTTGCAAAGGATTATCCCAGAAAATTGAATTACGAATATAAATTCGTACATTTTGAGAAACATCCCTTAAAAGGGAACTGGTGGGATTTCCAGAGTTTCCATAAAACAAGCTATTGTTAAAATAAAGATTCGTATATCCTGCATATGCAATCGGATCTTCAGGCGCAGTATTATTTAAAAATAAGCTATTAAAAATTTTCGCTTCCCCTCCCCAAATTCCTATAGCCCCACCTTGCTTAAAGGCGATATTATTTCTAAAAACACATTTAAAAACTTGAGGGTTTTCATGAGCATAGACAGCCCCCCCAATGTCAGCTATATTTCCTTCAAATAAACAATCTCTAACAACGAAATCATTTAACGTATAAAGCACCCCTCCAGAACCTTCTGATTGATTTTTAAAAAAAGAAGAATTAGATATTGTCAGAGGTGTTAAACTATAAATAACTCCACCATTTTTCTTAGAAAAATTATTTTTAAATATGGAGTTTTTTATTTCACATTTATTCTTATTAATACTTCTTAAAGTTAAAACTGAAGCACCTGACTCTGAAGAGATACTTTCAAATAAACAGTCCGAAATTTTTAAACTGGAACTACCTGAAATAAGAGAGAATTCTGAAAGCCCATCATTGTTATTCATTTGAATATTTCTGAAGGTACTATTGGTTATATTAAAATCATCAACCAACTGAAATATTATCCCATAATAGAAAGATGAATTGGTTATCGTTAATTCATTTATATTAGCCCTCTTAACCCCATATAATTCTATTAACCGATTATAATTACAGTTTTTAAAATTATTTTTTGATATGCTTAAATCATTTACATTACGTATATAAAACAGCATATCTATTGAATGATTATAATTCCCAAAATCAAAATTGCAACCAGAAATACTAGCTTCTTTCGCCTCTATCCCTATAGACCATTGATACCCCAAGTCATTATCAATGAATTCTGAATTCTGAAGTTTAAATAAATCCTTTGGACCATTAGACATAAAAATTTTGCCTGAATTTGATTTAAAAAGAACATTATTTATTATTACTTCTTTACTATCTAGAGCATCAAAAAATGACGAACACTTATTTTTAACAAAATCTGAGTTTTGCACGAGAATAGCCCCTTTTAGATTTCGTAAATAAAAAAAATAATCAAGATCAGAATTAACAACAGATGATTTTGTGAAACTAAAATTAGCATTCCCTTCAATTTTAAAAATCCCTCTGCTCACGTTACTTTCACTGCTGATTTTCATATTTTCAAAAGTGCAGCCTTCTATAGTTACCTCCTTTTGAGAATTACCAGTGAAATAAAAATTTGTATTATTTTTAAATGTAGAATTTTCAATTTTTAATGTATTAAAACCTCCATTTATATATCCCTTGCAATTTTCAAAAGAACAATTTGAGATGTTAAAGTCGGCATAATCATTAGCAGAGATTGAAAGCAAAGAATTTAAATCGATTCCACAATTCTTAAAAGTGGAGTTTTTTAAATTAATTTCGCCATGTCCCGATGAATAAAATAATGAATTATAATTTTCTACTTTAGTATTTACCATTTTAACTGAAATATCACCAGTAAACAATGAATAGTCATTCCATTCTAACTCATTTGAAATAATTGAATTATCTATCTCTATATTTGTCTTTCCACTTCCTGAAACAATTTGATATGTATCATAAAAAAAACAATTAAATATTTTTATATCGCCATTAATTACACTGCTAATTAAAGAACTTTTAAATTTTTTAATTGACGAATTTTTAATCTCAATTTTACTATACTCCCCATATATACCACCAGTATTTTCTATTGAACAACTATCAAACAATAACGTTGCTATTTTAAGATGAACTAAAGTTCTTGGATCATTATTACTTATTGTACAATTCAAAAATTTAAACGTTGTATTTTTTACATCATCTACTTGATATGCTATAATGTTATTTTTATTTATTGAAACCCCATTTACCTTAACAGTTAATTCACTATTATTTACTTGAAAAATAGGATTGAACATATCATTTCTCTCACTTATCAAACTCGTCACATTCACCTTATGATCTCTTTCACTGAAACTCGTTTCAGTCCCATCAAAGCCTCCAAAAATCAACAGACTCTTATCAACAGTATACCCATCTGATCCCTCCGGTGTATTATACTCCCCCTTCGCTATCCAAATTGAATCACCAGGCTGAGCTGCATCAATTGCTTCCTGAATGGTTTTATATGGAGTGTCCCAGGAAGTACCATCTGATACACTCTCCTCATAGTCTCCATTTACATAAACCACCTGTGACCATGACGCAGAGGTTATAAAAAGAAATAATAAAAAAATAGATATTCTTGTAAAAGTTCTCATAGCATTTAGATCAATAAGTCACTTCAATTTTATTACTGTATCCTGACTGGTAACCGTCATTGATTTCTGCTACCATCAGGTAGGTGTATTTTGATTTTGGTTTTAGCCACTTGTCATAGAACTCACGCTTTTCTCCGCCTATGAATTCATAAGTTTCCAGTGGTCCGTTGTTTCTGGATCTGTATAATTTGAAACCTTTTGCATTGCCCATATACTGCCAACTCAGCTTGATCATTTTGTTTTCTCTGCTGACAATCGCTTTCAGGTCAGACACGGCAAGTATTTTTCTTTTATCCAACTGCTGCGCTGTGAGTGGCTTTGATTGCTCCGATTTCAGCCCTGCAAGATCTTCTGCAATCAACACATACTGATAGTTTACAAAAGCCCTGGTACTTGTGTCTGTGTAAGCTGATATATGAAGACTGTCACCACTGAAAACCTTGATGGTTTTATATTCAAACTCTTCATCACTTTTTCTCAGCAGGATCATACTCTTCAGATCATAGGCACTGCTTGTTTCCCAGGTTAAATAAATGCCGCTCATTCCTACCTGATACTCTTTAAAATATCCGTTTATGGGTGGATTTAAGTCAGGCAGTACTACATGAAAATATTCAGAAGGTACAGAAGGATTAAAATGCTTATCCAGGGCTGCAATACGATAATAAACTTTATTAAAAGGTCTCTTCAGATTCACTGTATCAACTATCAAAGTATCCTCTGTATGCCCTGGTATTACTCTTAATGGCTCTCCAATTAATCTGTCATTCTTAAATACCCTATATCCAAGCATGTCTTTTTCTTTATTCCTCTTCCACCTGATGGTCACGATACCATTCGTATCACACACGCCAAATACAATTTCAGGTTTGGAAGGAGGAATTGAATCTACCAGCAAACGCATGTGCATAAGAGAATTCATGGAATCTCCGCTCGCTCCATAAGCAGAGACGATGTAGTAATTGGAGCTGCTCTTTTCTGTCTGATCAAGAAAGATCTGCTTCTCCGGTTTAAGAAGGTCTTTATGAACTTTAAAATAGGTACCATCTGCCTTATCTGATCTAAAAACCGAATATCCTTTGATATAAGGCTTATCTTCAGGATCGATAGCCCAGGAAATTTCTATTTCTTGTCCTTGAGGATTTTTTGAATCTGTTATAACAGGATAGTTTTTCAGCATGTAAAACGTTTTAACTTCCACTGGATCTGAAGGAATACCTTCCGATTCAAAAGCATTTACCCCAACAATTTTATAATAAAATGTTTTGTTGTAATGCTGAATGGAATCGATGTACATGGAGGTATTCTCTGAGAACTCAGCATTACCTGATGTTCCCGCCAAGGGGATTTTATTCAACTTAGCATAAGTTCCGGTCTTCTTCTCAGATCTGTAAACATTGAAATAAGGAAAGTTTTTATTTCCGTTATTAAACCAGTCAAGGTAAACAGCTCCGGGAGTAAGTCTTGCATTGACTCCTAATGTCTTTTCCTTGGTTGCATTTCTCAAAGGCATTACGAGAAGATATCCTCTGATCTTAGCCTGTCCTGCCACTTCAATTTTGTATAAGTATTTCTTATCAGGAGTTACTGTGTTATCCAGAAAATATACTCCCAATGCTTCTGCTACTTTGTTTTTGCTTATAGCAGTAAAAGATCCGATTAGATGAAACATTTCTTTGGCATTCGCATCTTGTACAGCTTCTGCAGGATTTTGGGCTGGTGGTCTTTTCAGCATTTCTTCTGTGCTATTGATATACATCAATGCTATTTCAAGATTCGGATCTTTCTTGACCTCTGCATCCAGTTTTTCTTTCTTCCAAAAAGAAATTGGCTCTGTATTCAACTTGATGTATTCTCCTGTTTTTTCCCCACCATTTACAGATTTAACTTCAGCTCTGTAAAGGTTGTATCCGGTTTTGAACCCTTCCTGAAATACCTCATAAGATTTCGGAATCCACTTAATCATTAAACCTTTATCAGGCTGATAATAATGAAGCAGGAATAGTGAGTCAGATTGACCAAAAGCCAGGCTGACAATTAATAAAAACGGTATAAAAAGTAGCTTCTTCATTATTTTGGTAATATCAGATCCTTATCAAGTTTGATTGAAATATTAAATACGTGATTTGGAGTATCTGCTCCGGGAAGATAATATCCTATAGGCAGCGTAAAGGTCCCTTTCGGTATTGTAAACTTCCTTATTTGATCAGAACTACATTCACCTTTGATCAGACATTCCATATTCACATTCGTGAGATAGTCATTAAGATCGGAAAGCATTGAATTGACTGTTGTATAAGCACTCCCATTAGTGTTATTACTTATCTTAGCACCCACAGCAGGTATCTGTTTGATAATTGCCTCAAGTTGATCTATGGAAGCTTTATCATACTGGATGGCACCAAACTGAACCAAAGGATCGCAGACCTGTACTCCTTTATTTATAAAACCTTTCATTTCAGGTTCAGACAGCGCTTCAATTTTTGAACCTGTTCCTTTGGGCGCCTTGTTCAGGGAAAGTTCGGCAGCAATCACTCCGTCAAACACTTCTGAATAAGTGGTATTCAGAGAGCCCATTTTAGCAATAAAAGTCTGACTACTGCTGGTGGTAAAGTTATATTCCAGGATAACAGTATCCGGCTTAACACTTTCAATTGTACCAACAGATACATTATTATTCTTTGTATATGATTCTTTGGAAGCATCCCCAACCGGAGACTTCATGATCTTAAGTGTATAAGTGATATTGTTGTCCAGGTTCATAGTAGGGATCTCGAATGTAAAATTATTCTCACCGCTTACCGCCTTGTACTGAATCTGATTAGACCTGTCAACTTCCTGACCGTTTTTATAAACACCAATATTAAACTCATATCCTGGTGCCAGCTTCACAGCTTTATTGGGCAATACCGATAGACGTACATAACCTGTCCGGGATTCATTTTTATAAAAGTTTTTCATATCCGGTAATGGATAGGAATAATAGATATCCGTAACTGGTATTTTATTCTGTTCTGCTGCAGTCGTAAAGGTGACTGTTTTAGTTTCTGCAGCCCCTTTAACGTTTACCCAACCGTCAGGAGTCCGATATTGTGTAACTACTTTTGCAGTAACAGTAATCAAGGTATTTTCAGGCAGAACATTCAATGGACGAATGGTCAACTGATCACCATCAGTACTTAAATCAAGCTCTACATTAACTTTTCCTTTTGGAGTAGATACTTTAATTGAATCTTCTACTATGTGAGCACGATAAATTGTATTAGGGTTATCTCCAGTTTTGATTGAATAGGTAAAGGTTTCTATAGGATTTGAGAAAAACACTCTGATAGGAGTCCCGACAGGCACATCCTTCTGATCTGATGCAGGATCTATGGCTGAAATGAAATTGACCGCTGTTTCCAGGGTATTGGAAGCGCAGATTTCACCAATTTCTATATTAATCCTTTTTTTAAAGCTACCTAATCGTTTTATTCTGAATCCAACTTCTAATCCTCCTGTCAGATATGTAGGTTTAGGCAATTGCGCAAAAACATAAGCTTTAATATATAAAGTCATCAGATTTACACTTCCTGAAATAAAACAGGAATAAGAGGCTTTTAAACTTACGTCTCCATATAAATAAGCCTGACCAGTAGAATACCATCTGTTTATACCACGTTCACCGCTTCCCTTACAATAGACAGGCAAGGTGGACTGAGCGATCAGCAAATCAAATCCTGAAAGCAACAGAAAATCAAATCCTACTTTTAAATTACATAAAGGTATATCCGCCCCCGCAAATCCCTGGACTTTCAAACGGGAGCCCAAAGACATTCCCCCGCCCATTGCAAGAAGATCGTAATCGATATCCACCACTTTTCCAATCTCCGGTGGCATCGGCGCTATCGGAGGGATTGGAAGAACACTACCTACACAGAAATATCCTCCGATATCAGCAAGCCCTGCAACATTCACTCCTATCATTTCTCCTTCTATAGGCTTACCAACATAGAGATACCATTTCTTTTCTGTTCCTGAAGCATAGATGGAGATTCTTCCGGCCTTATTACCTCCCTGATTTCCTTTGATCACACCGGCCAGATTCATATAGATATCAAAGTCGCCCTGCAAAGTTTTATTAGGGACATCATACTGCACAAACCAACTGGCTGCAATGGATGACTTTGGAGGCTCTGATGCTCTTGTTTCCGTCTCTGTATTTTCTCCTAATCCTTTAGGACTCATTTTAGATGCTACTGCTTCCACACCGGAAGGAGAAAAGTTCATGGTTATGAAATTAACACCTCCCCAGGTAGCAAGCCTCAGAACGCCCATCCCGTTTAAATTAAATTCTATACCGAAGTTGATATCTCCGTTAAAGACATTTCCTCCTCCCATAGACTGCAGGCCAATACCCGCAAGCAAACCGCCTACGCCTTTTTCAGGATTATAGGTTCTTCCGGAAACCGTCTTGCATTCTACTGTGGTTGGCTTTTTCCCTTCCATATTTGGTGGGACCATAGCCATGTTATAATAAATACCTCCGGTAAAAGAATTGATTTCAATCCCTGTTCCAATAGGAATACCGGGAGTAAAGGATACCCTGGCATCTAAAAACCAGTAACGATACATGGTAGCTGAAGGAGCTTTGGTATCTTCATCCGATGACGGGAATTTTAGCTCTCCACCATCCGCAAGCAGATTTTCAACTTCTTTCGTAAGAGGTTCCGCTACAGTTGATTTTCGTCCGAATATGGCAGCTCCTTCTACTTTTATCTTGTCTATGATATCCAGTGATAGATTTCCGCAGTATCCTTTTCCATAAACCAAATCATTATTGAACATTTCGAGGCTGCCTTGTAACTTAACAGCACCAAGGTCGGCACCTATGTTAATAGCAGTCAGCTGAAAATCATCATATCCCCACTTTTTGGTTGAAGCATTTCTTTTAGTCCATATAAAAAATGTAGCCTCACCGCCAAAGCCACTAGAACTTTCACTGGAATTGCCACTGGATTTGGTAAGGTGAATACCAAGAGTCAATCCGAGTCCAAACCGTTGATTACCATTTTCAAATTTAAAAATCGGATCTTTGATAGTGACCGGTAAACCCGCCATTTTGGATGAGAGGTCTCCCGTTTTTATCCGCATAAAAAAGTCTTTTGCCTGCCCTATGTATGGCGCTTCGCTGGACACTACAAGCCCACCAAACTCTACACCGAAATTACCTGCAGGTGTTGAATCGGGCTTTGCAGCAGGATCATCGTTTTTCTTCGTTACTGCAATTATAATACTTCCATCTATTGTTGCCTTTGGGAAAAACTGCTTGTCTCTGTATTGAAAATCAAGTCGCAAATTAGTAAGCCCTAATTGAGCCATCCCAAAAGCATTCATATTCAGATTTGCCTTAAGCAGTCCATACCCATCATAATTCAATTCCGAATCATCTTTCATATTTCTTGAAAGGGTTAGACCAAAAGCAACTTTGGAATTCTGCTTGCAAACCGGGAAACTCATTCCACCATAAAATCCTGCACGCGAAAGTGTGTTGGCTATGACATTTATTCTAAGTGAATCTATGTGGTATTTAAATCCCTTCATATCACCGTCGCCCTCACCTTCTGAATTACCAAGTATATTACCTGCAGATGCCAATGCGGTAATACCATTTGCATCAACGATAATGCTTCTTACAGAGACAGGCGTTATTTCTTTCGGAGCACCTTCACTCATGCTCCGCGGAATAATCATTTTTATAGAAGGTATGTACACCCCTTCCCAGAGACGAGAACTATAAAGACCCGGATCCAGACCTGGTACTTTCTTTTGCAGCGAATCCAGATACCACTTTGGAAGGGAAAACCCCGGTGCATTTTCAATATCGCTTTTATCAAGCACTAAAGTATCAATGGTACACTTAAAGCCTGGAAGCCTTGCGAACTCAAACGGGGGGATATTATAAAGAGAAATAACCAGGTTGGACAACTTATTCGCACTTACAAAAAAATCAAGCTTAAATGGTCGTTTGGCTTTTTCTCCTTTTTCATTATACTCAACAACAGCATTTTGATTAAATTTCAACTGACCATTGAGGTAGATCTTTTTAAAACCCCTGCAGTCAAAGGTTACGTATGAATAGGCCTTATTGGGATTATCCATGCCCTTAAATACCACTTTATAACCCTGGCCTACTGAAATAGAATCTGTTTTAACAAGGAAAAGACTCATTTCCCCTCTAAGCTTACCTGATTTGGACAGAGGGACATTATCAGCCATGAAATAAAGGAATTTACCTGTCTCCAGCATCAGCTTCATTGAAATTTCAGCTGTCATTCCTCTTACCGGATCCAGGTTAATCTTATTTACAATGATCATGTAGTTCTTTTCTACCTGATCATTCTGTTCCTTTTTATCTTTCGGTTTACCCAGGATAGCATAAGGCAATTTGAGATTTTGGCCATCTATGAGGGTTTGGTATGCACCGGATTCCGCTACCTTCTTATAATACTTATCAATGGAATCCATTATGACAGACGCCCTGTTATTGATGCTTTCAATACTCTTAAGCCCTTCAAGACCAGCTGAAATCGCCTTTTCCTGAGCAATACCATCTGAAACTCCTGAAAAAATCAAAAGAACAATCAGAACGCCAAACCTGAAACATTTTAATTCTGAAATGAGGTGAAACCAATAATTCACTATAAAAAATAATTTAAAAGTGTATAAATAAGTTCTATAAGACGGATTTTTAAAATCTAGACCAGTGTATTAATTACATAGACGAATGCGCTATTCATCTATATAAATTTCCTTCATATTTAAATCTAAAGCAAAAAATGTAAGATTTTTTTTTCTATTTAAATCTAAACAATTTTACATAGCCTGGTCTAAAAAATCACATTATAACATTGTTTTTCAATGCAATGCTGTAAATATATAAAAAACTTCCCTTGAGGTATTTATTTTTTTATCCACATTTATTCAAAATAATGTAAAAAGCCAAATTTTATACGGATAATTCCTATTTGCAAAAGTCAAATAGATTTTGCTCGCTAATTATGGGGAGGGATGAGATTGATGGGATTTGTTTGTCTGAACGGGACTGGGATTTATGGGATTATTTTGTCTGAACTGGGATCCATGGGATTAAAGGATAGACAGGATTATCTACGACGAGGATTTAGGGGATGGGGTAGTAAACAATATTGATTGTCTGAACGGGGATCCATGAGATTATTGTCTGAACTGGGATCCATGGGATTAAGGGATAGACAGGATTATCTACGAAGAGGATTTAGGGGATTGAGATGGATAAACAGGATTGAGGCATGCTTCGTCCTAAAATAGATTTACAGTTTTTAGTTTAAATACTGAATAG
>JAEYZG010000013.1 GCA_023428135.1 Bacteroidota bacterium
TGCTGCGCCAGCATCGACGCACACTGGTTTGGATATTCATGCCGAAGCCAAAGGTGTTCGTGCGGTGGGCTTGGCATGGCGGCACTCGCCGTTACCTGGGCACTTACAGGGTGACGCTGCGCGGGCAGTGCCTCCTACTCTGAAGTCAGCAGGCCAGACAGGATAGGAGGCACGCGCCCTAGGGGCGGCGTGCCGGAGCATGGCGGTACGCTGCTTGGCAGGCGAATCACATCTCCCCTGTAAATAGTAGTACAGGAACTGCTTGTCAGACTGAGAACAATTCAATGAAAAACATTATGCCTTTGAACGGCGCTCGCACCTACACATCGTGATTGGAATTCCGCTCCGACGCAGCTGTATTAAGGAACGGGTTGAGGAATCTACTCAGAAATTGAAAAATTATGTTGCAAGAAGCGATATGAAACTTCTGATGTGCCACATTTTCCGTTTCGTGCAGAATTCGGAATGGCAAGCAGCCGTCCTCGAACCCATCGGGAAGGCCCTTGAGCGGAAACGGGGGGAGCATCGCCATGAACTCTGATCCCCATCTACGCTGGCAAGTGCGACTCCGGTCTCGTGCCGACCTGGAGATGGTCAAGGAACTTACCGGTGTCTTAGCGGCGCTCAGCGGTTCGACGCACGGCCAGATCATTGCCGAAGCCGTAAAGACCTACGCCGCAGCCCGGATGGGCGGGCAGGCCGTAAGGGTGTTGGAGGAGTTGGCCGTCAACGTCCGGCATGGAAGCGCCACTGCCGTCGAAAGCGATTCTGTCAATATGAGTTCTACGTGCCCATCATGAGGAAGGATGAAATGCATGATAGAGTAAAGATGCGCGAATGCGACAAGTTGTACTGCGGTGATTACAATATCTCTCGCTCTGAGGAGGTTGCCCTTGGACGTGCTGCCCTTGAAGTAGTGAAGCAAATGTCTGGCAGGGCAACGTCCAGAGAGCTTCTGGAGATCGGATGTGCCATAGACAGGTACATTGAAGGCGTTGACGACTTCTCGAAGAACGAGCAGGTGAAACTGGATGCCATCGAAAGCTTTCTTGGACTGTTACCGGTCTGGGTCGATCCCGAACATATCTGGGTCCGCCGCTACGGCAGCATCGAAGCCACGCCGGTGGAGTGGGGATGGGCAGGCTCAATGGATGGTTAATTGGCGGCATGTCAACCCGCTTTGAAAGTCGAAGAAAAGGCGGTCGCGTTCGGCTCGGGGGCCAAGCGGTGCGTCAAGAGGCGGATGGCCGCTAGTGCGGGTTCGATCTCTGATAGGTCGGGCGGTTCCGCGTACTCTTTCAGCAAGTGCCGCAACCGGACGGACTCACCGCATCTCCTTTCTATCTCCTACCGGCGAGGAACTACGATGTATTTGGCCCCGGTAATCCAGGGGGAAATGCCACCAAGCCAAACATGAGGCAGATAAAAGGAGCCCGAGAGCGGCTGGAGATGTTGTCGGCGCGTACCGCTTGAAGCCAGAGGTGCAGATTTAGGAATTATTAAAGGAAAACCGTGAAGTGGCCACTTGGTAGCGGCCACCTCACTGCGCCTACTTCTTTCCGTCGATTAGTGGAGGCGCAGGCGAAGAGCGTAATTGATACCTCCATCATTCATGAAGGCGCCCACCGCAAGTGCGCGGTCTGCATCTAGAACATAGGCCGGATACTTCCTCGCACGAAGCTTCGAACTCATGCGCACTTCATCTGTTGCCACTATAAGATAGCAGTCCTCTAGGCATGATACACAGTATTCTGTCACGCCAAAGAGTAGGTGTCCATCGATTCGGCAGACAAACTTTGGCTTCTCTCCGAAGTATGACAGAAGGCAGACGATGTTATCGAATGCATCCGAAATAGATTGCCTGCTACAATCGTCTAACCTTATAAGAATTTTTCGGTAAGAGCGATGAGACCGCCTGACGGGAAGGCGCTCAAGCCTGTCCACAATTCTTCCGCGTTCGTCTACTTGGCGTCGCAACACACAAACTTGTTCAACATTCTTTCTGGTAGTGCTAGGCTTGTACACGTTATTCTCCGCATGTTTGTTGGGGTGGCGCGTTTGCGTCCTACCAGGCTAGGTATCGACGGGAGTCAGCATTTCAAGATTTTTTTATTATAGGCTTTTGTGTATACGATATTGTGTTCGACCTGGAGCCAGCCCTCTGAGCCGCCGAGATTATCTGCGTATACTTTGCTCTGACGGAGAGGGTTGGCACCCAATTGATGGGCACGGAGGATCGGCGTTCAATCACTCAGGCAGCCAACAGTTTGGAAGCTGCATGACTGGGTGTTTCAGGACCATGGTCACGGCGACGACTGCGGGATCGGGTATCGGCATCCGTGTAGACGGTGATCTCGTACCGGCTCCGTTCAACGAGATGTTCACGCAGTTTCTCATACAGGGTTGGGGACATGAGGACGTAGTGTCGATGCCCACCTGGGTTCCGGAATCCCATGTTGCGGCCACAGGCTTGGTTGAACTGGTCAACATGGTTCAGGCGGACGGCGTCCGAGAGACCAAACACCTGATTGACCAGGCATAGTACCTCATATTCCTGCGGCGATATGTGAAGCATGGCCTGGGCAAGTACCGGCCGTGCCAGCATGTTGCTCCCCCGTGCACTCAGATGGCTAACCGTGCCTGGCAGATGCTTGGCGCAATTCGTCACCACCACAACATCTTCGCCAAGTTGGAGCCGGAACTTCTGTACCGCCTTGGTCACCCCGGCAGACGTTACCCCACGCATAAGCCGAAGCTGCACGGAGTCCGTGATCAGATGGGCAAGATCGAACTCAACGACCTTGAAGCAATTCTGCGGTTTGGTCGCCTCTCCGTTCAGCGCACGCACCATGGTGGTTGGAAGGGATTCCGTGGTCGTGACCACGACGCGATCCGCCAGTCCCTCCCACCAATGTTTCGGCTTGGCGTACCATCTTTCTCCACGTCGAGCCGAGTAAAGTGGCTGATTAGGGTTATGATTGCCGTCATAACTTTCAGTCGCCGCGATTTCATAAAGATCGTCCTTTGAGTAGCCAACATCGTCGATTACCAGGCAATCGTCGAAGTTGATATCATCGGGAGGTGGCGCGCTTAGGAATACTTGATGTTTTTCCCGGCGACTAACGAATTGCCTCCATTTATTGGAGTAGAACCTCCTGACGTGCTCAACGAGTGCGGCGGAGTGATACCACATCAGGTGCTGCCAGCCGATCTCGTCATGGACCGCAAGTGCGAGCTTCATGTCAGACTTCAGCCTGTAGAAGTCCTCCGGGGAGGTTTCCCAGAACCGAGGGTGCCAGTATGTGCGGGTGATGCTATCACCCGTCCACCTTTGCAT
>JAEYZG010000017.1 GCA_023428135.1 Bacteroidota bacterium
GTGTGAAACCCTTACAGTATAGGTGCCACCTTTCTTTATATTTAAATATCTGCCGGTATCTCCGGTTGACCATTGGTAATAGGTTGCATTTGCTCCGGCATCAAGATTAATAGAGTCTCCTTCACATAAATAGGTATCTGCTCCTATATTTATGGAAGGTCTGTCTTTTCTTGTCACCATAATAGTGTCACTTGTTAAGCACGATCCTAATTTGACGGTGACATAATATTTTCCAGCAGCCCCGACACTTATTTCATTATTGGTGGAATAATTACTCCATCGTGAAGTCGATCCAGGAATTGGATTCTTTAAAGTTAAAAATTGCCCTGTGCACAGAATCGTATCATTGCCCAGATTAATTTGTGGGGTACTAAAGGAAATTTTTATCGTATCAGAAGAAGGAGGAAAGTATTTGTTTTGTACTCTAACCCAATAAGTCCCCGACTTATTTATTGTTACAGATTCGGTAGTATCTCCTGTTGACCACAAATATTGACTGTAAGGATTCTGAGCATTAAGAACAACACTATCCTTTTCACATAAAAAATTATCGGGCCCCAGGTTAACATAAGGTTTAGATATGGATATAACATTTATAGTATCAGAATTACTACATCTGTCATAAGAAACTGTAACGCTGTATTCTCCTGTCTGGCTTACAGTTCTTTGAGGTCCTGATAAAAAATAAGCAGGCTTCCATAAATAGGTTGCGCCAGGATTACCTGCATCTAAAATAATCTGATCCGGGTAAAGAATGATCGTGTCTCTTCCTAGATTTATAACAGGTTTGATTCGCTGAAAGGCTTCGATGGTATCGGTATAAATACAACCATTATCTACTTTTACTATATATACACCGGCCTGTTTTATACTTATAGTTTTAGTTGTCTGGCCGGTAGACCAGGTGTAATTGCTGAAACCGTCCAGGGCATCCAATACTGTGGAGTCTCCTTCGCAGAAAGTAATATCAGGGCCTATAGAGTATTTGGAACCATGTGAAAATGGGGATGACTGTTTCTTTGTTGTATCAATGGCTATAGCTGTGACAGCGCAGGGATTGGTCAGCTGACCAGAATAGGTCCAGTTGCCTGAATTGGTATATACCTCTGCAATAAAATCTTTTCCCTGAGCATTATTGTTAAAACCATTGTCATAAAACAACTGTACAACTGTTCCTTCCGTTGAAGTACCGGAAATTTTATCCGGAGATCGGTAGTTGATAACAGGAGGAGCTAAGGCAGTAGATGAGATGCTGCCTTCATTATTGAAAATTATGTTGTTCCTGACTACTGCAGAATTCCCATTCGAAATAGCTTCTGATTTATTAAAAGCTATAATATTTTCGGCTCCTTTTTTTCCTATATGGTAAATGCCATAAATATTTGTAGTTATTCCATTGCCTCCATTAGGGATCGGATTTTTTCCAGATATATCAGTTCCAATGAAGTTGTTATAAATATATGTCTGTAAAATATCATCTTTAAAGTTCGCTGTGTACCAATATTGCACACCGACATTAATACCATTTTCGGAATTTCCTGATATAATATTTCTATCCGATTCAAGTTCACCTCCGATGAAAAGGCCGAGTGCGGTGTATAGTTGTATGCCATGTCCTGTATTTGGAAGCGCAATACTTCCTGAAGGATCTGTCCCTATTTTGTTACCTGTTATTTTTCCACTAAAACGATAACCCTTGCCAGCATCAACTGAGTATACATCTGCACTGCTTATACCATGGTTCCCATTGCCGGAAATTACATTATCGGAGATAACAGATTGGTCAGCTTTAATTTTTATTCCACTTCTGGAATTTCCAAGTCCAGGATCTCCATTCGCATTGGTTCCAATGAAATTGTTACAAATATAAATATTTGAAGATGTGGGGACATTTATTAATATTCCGTTTCCCGATGCGTTGGTTTCACCGGTATTTGAAATAAGCAAATTACCTTTTCCTTCTTTTCCAATGTATATATATGCTAATCCATTTGAGTCGTAATATGCTTTAGGGCTGGAACCAATTCCATTAGAGAAGTTTCTTAATGTAAGGCCATAAATTTCCACATTAGAGCAGTGATATAAGGATAAGCCTATAAACTGTCCGTTACCTTGTAATACTATTGTTTCTTTTCCATCTATAAACCCAGGTTGAGTTGAGCCGTCTATAAGAATGTTTTTAGATATATCTGGTAGAGGAGTTGGAATATTAATGACATGAGGGCCCTGACCGGTAATGTTAAAAAAGATGGAGTCTTTAGCCTTGGTTGTATAAGAAAATTCCAATGCTTCTCTAAGGCTTCCTGGCCCTGAGTCATTGGTATTGGTAACAGTATAACGAGTAGCTTTAAAGTTTTCAAAATTATCCCATGGAATATCGCAGGTACTGTTTTTGCCTTTAATAACCAAAGCCGGCCCTGGTAATTTATTACCATTGATTGTAATATTAGAATTCCTCTCTCCGAAAGTACCATCTGGATACATTACATAAAAATAATTACTGATTTTCCAGTTTTCTTTGGTTAAAACGGGTAATGGACTATCAAGATAAATAGTAAGTGAGTATGGTATATAATCTCCAACACGGAGATGTTTTCTAAAGTCAATTCGACCACTTGATGAAGTCGAGGCGTTTGCCTTATTAATTGCTTCGTACAGGGTTCCCGGGCCATCACCAGCAAAACTGTTAACCAAAATGATCTCTCCCTGGCAAAATGCAAGGTGAAAAGTAAAATACAATAAAAATGACAATAAAAATTTCTTCATAACAGTGATTATAGACTGTTTATCCTTTAAAAAGATAAAAGGTAAATGAGGATTGTTATATTGTTGATGATTAGTGGTTTGTCTGGTTTTTATGGAATACTAAATTTTACAAATTAATTATTGAACCAAGCGGTTTTTCAACTTACATCGCCCGTTCTAACTTATCCTTACCAAACTAATCCCTGATCTTATCCTTCGCCTGATACAGGTTGATTTTTTTTTGCGCAGCTGGTTCAAGCGTCCCCGCTTGAAATATCACAATAAGTAAACGTATAAATAAGTGGACGCTTAAAAATTAATAGGTCCAAGCGTGGACGCTTGAATCAGCAGGAGAAATGAAGAAATTCTATTTTGTAAATTTCTATCAGTTATCTATCTTTGCATTGTTGTTATTTCTCCTTAACTATAATCACTTTTAACAGGAGGTCACCAATGTTAGAATTTATCCAAATATCGCCCATTCGATTCTTTGCTTAGTGTAGCAAGGCTTGGATCGTATTTTCTTCACAATCATCATAAGATTTCAGGAGTAGGGTTTAAACTTTATATCCTTGTTGTTTCTATTGTGGCTGCTTGTCACGACTAAGCATTATTTTCTCAGTTCAATTTTAAATTGATTTGAGCAAAAGCTTTATTGCCTCTAAAAATAGCAATACGTTTTTGTGAGTTGAATGAGCATCTCCTTCCGGCTGCAAGGCAGCTGACAGGAATCCTATGTTCAATGATAATATGTATAAGTATGGACAAAAGGGATATAACCCTTTGTATACGCATTCAATCTGCAAGAAAGAAAAAAAGATTGCAGAAAGATGCATTAGAAAAGAAGTTAATTGCTTTATATAAAGAACGAAATAATTTGGTTATCCAAATCAGAAACCTCGGATATGCTCCTTTGAATCCTCCGGTACAGAAGGGCTACAAAAGGATATTTGTTTTGAGAGAAGATGTAAGAAGAAGTCCAAGGGCATTATTTTATATAGACTTACTGAAAAAGATAAACACAGTTCAATATAGTGATTCTAAAAAGTTTCTTGTAAAAAGACGCAGGCGTGGTAAAAAAATCTATGTAAGTCGTGAACAGAAACTGAGAGCCTTTTATGAATATGAATGGAAAAAAGTAAAACTATCTGAATGGGAAAGATTTTATTTCACAGAATCTGTATTACTTAACAGGAAAGGTGAGCCATATAAAATATATACTTTTAATGAACCCTGGAGATATGTACTAAAGGTTGTTCCGAATATGATTACACTGCTTCAGGTAAAGGATGCCATACTGGAGCAGAGATCTGATGAGATCAGTAATTATCTTATCAGAAACAATCTGGAAGGAAAACTTAGGAAATTGCTTGGATACAAAAAATACTGGTCTTATTCTCCCAATGCAAAGTATGATAATCCGCTTCGGAATAAACCGGTATATAAAATTCTGGATGAATATTATGATGATTCAATTTAAACGATACTAAAAACGGAAGCTTATTAAGAGAAGAATGAAGAGCAATAATGTAAAAAGACCTCACCCTAAATCCCTCTCCTGAAGGAGAGGGACTTTAATGTGTATGTTATTAGTTATATCACTATTAATTCAATATTTTATCTCCTACTGTTCCCTTCTTCTTCAGGAGAAGGGCAAGGGATGAGGTTTGTTGAATTTGATACGGGACCTGAAGACGTAATCCTACTAATGAATTATTGCGGCCCATGAGGTATGCAATGACAATTTAATGAATGTAAAAGTAAACTAATGAATCATAAATCAATTTATATAGATATGTATGACAAGGCGACATTTATTCAGCCTTACATATATTATTACCTGACCTTTGATGTTATTCCCAACAGAATGGGAATAAGGAATATAGATAAGAATAAATTATATAATTGTCTTATTGAAAAGTATTCTGTTTCAGAAGAAAAAATTATTAAATCCCAGTCATTTGATCAGGGAAAAAATGAAATATGGCACAGCCATGTATTATTTAATATTGGAAATCATTGTATGGTCTATTTCAATTCAAACTGGGGATGTTATCCAGGGGCCAGACTTGTAGAGGTGATCTATTCACATAGAACGGATCCTGATTTTAGAAGGGAATTGGAAGACCTTGTTAAAAGTTGTATTATCAAAGAGGAGATAAAGTCAGAAATAAATCTAATCTGTAAGGATGATACGCTTTCTCTTTCTTCATTTGAAATATCGGATATCAATCTTGATCTTAGTTTAAACTATAATGATGATTTTATAGAGATAGATAAGATCATAAAAGTAAGATTGAACAGGCCTAAGGATAAAGGTATTGTTCTGTTGCACGGGCTTCCTGGCACTGGAAAGACAAACTATATAAGGCACCTTATTTCAAATGTAAATAAGAGAATGATTTACCTGCCTCCTGATCTGGTATATGAAATAGGAAGCCCCGGATTTCTTTCTTTTCTTTACTACTATTCAGAATCTGTACTTGTTATAGAAGACGCAGAAAACGTAGTAATGGAAAGGTCAGGAGGTTCGAATGGTGCGATATCTAATCTTCTCAACCTCTGTGACGGACTATTGTCAGATTGTCTGAATATTCAAGTGGTGTGTTCGTTTAATACGGATATTTCGAAAATAGATAAAGCGCTGATGAGAAAAGGCCGACTTATTGCAAAGTATGAGTTTCAAAAGCTCACTGTCGATAAGGCACAAAGGCTTTCAGATTCTTTAGGGTTTACAAATCTTATCACTCAAAGAATGTCAGTAAGTGAAATCTACAATCAGGGGCAAAAGGAATTTACCTGCAGTCCTAGGGCATCAATTGGATTCGGAAGAAATAAAATTGTTGCTTAGGTTTTAAACTTAGAAAGCCTGAAAGTTGTAGCTTTCAGGCTTTTTTATGTTTTCTACTTTTACCATTGACCATTCTTTTCTTGAGACTAAAGTTAACATGACGAGGTACGAGCATACATTATCACTCTATACATTATCTGTTTTATATATGGGTTTACATGAGTGATATTAAGATTTTAGTCTGACATTACAAATGTAATCTGGATGATTCATATCATTCAACGATAAACTTCTTAACGTGTCCTTCAGAAGTTTTTAAGATGTATACACCTTTGTGAAAATTACTGATGTTTATTGAATTTACATTTTCAGCTTTCATTATTTTTTGCCCGCATAATGATTCTATTTCAAATGAGCATGGTGTATTAAAATTAAGCTGGTCTCTGGCGGGATTGGGAAATAGTTGAAGTTCGGAGGTACTCAAGTGATATTTGTTATTTCCGGTAACCACATACTCACTCCCAATAACTACTTCCGTTTTATTAGTGATGATAGGTTCATTATAGTCAAAATATATAGATGCTTTATTGGATATTGTGGTAAAGTCAGGATTTCCTTCTTTTTGTTTGATAGAAAATTTAATGAAACCATGACTTTTAGGTTCATTAACATTACTGTCTGGAAGTAAGATGTTTTTAAAAGTCCATATGAATATATTACCATTCTCGATCATTAGCTCATAATTATGGCTTGCAGCAAGCATCTTTAATGTTCCGGGAGCGTGTTCCGGAGAAAGAGTGTCTATCACTTTTACAGTAAAAGCGGTATCTGTGCCAGTGTTTTGAAAACGGATCAGATATTCTAGGTCTGAAGAGGCAGAAATAAATTTCTTTTGTTGCCCATTGTCAGAAAATACTTGCTTGTCATTAGGGTCAAATGATCCTGTAACGATTGTTCGTGCCGTATCTTTGTTATTAAGAGTATATTTATCACCTGCGTATAAAACTTCGGTACTTGATACAATTTCTTTATTTAATAAAGAAGCATTAGCAGGAACTTTTGAATTTACTATATATCTGAGAGATGTCTGACCATTAATGGAGTTCACCAGCCATCTGATTTTATTTTTGGATACACTCACGGGAGCAGAGCTGTAAGTAATATTTGTCAGATTTGTATCAATGTAGAGGTCAGCATTGAAATAATAGATTGTTTCTTTGCTATTATTTTTAATATCAATATAATAAGTAGTTCCAAAACCAGGTCTCATTCTGTCTGCTGTAATTTCTATCTGCAAATCATTTTCTCTCGAAGGTACTGCAGGTATATTTACATTGTCATAATATTGAAAGGTGTCTTTTCTTGTAAGATCTAACTGAACATTCGAAGTTTCCCAGCCTTCTTCTGAGAATGTAAGAGTATATTTTTCTCCAAGAGGTAGTTTTAATCCTTTGAATGTTCCGTTTGGTAAAAACAGAAGTCTATTGCCTGGTTGTATTTCAAGTATTTTATTTGAAAGTGAAGTCTCATCTACATCTTTTTTTCTGTTATTATTTACATCGTAAAAAATGCTACCGGAAATATACCCATCATTACAATCAGGGCTTCCTACATACCTCACAGTGTCTGCCTTTGACCAGCAGTAGCCTCTTCCCTTATCATAAACATCACCGGTAATGATCACTGGTTTATAAAATTGAGGACTGAATTGAGTTGGGTATTGATCCTTATAATCAGTATCGTCAATTGTTTTGTAAATAAGGCGGGTATATGTCGTATTTGCTTTAAAAGGAAAGACAGTGTCCCCAGGACAAATACTAATTGTCTTATATGGAAAATGGTAGCTACCAATTGTACCTTTTCGTATAAGAAATTTATTTGACTTAAAAGTCATTGTACTTGTTGCACAATTACATACATACCCAGGGACATAAGTTGATATAGGAGTTAAAGCGCTGATTGCTAATTGAAGTGTGTCTCCATCCTTTAAGTCAGTTGCGTTTATATATTTTGTTGTGATAGTTTTATTATTAATATAATAGATAAACTGATAATTATATGATTCATTAAGATAAGAGGAACATGGCGTAGTTAATACATTAGTTAATACACTGGTATAGTGGGTAAGGTCAAGCCCGGCCGTTGGAGAACATAATAAAATAGTATCCCCATATTTTTCGATTTCACCACTTAGAAAGTCCCTTATTACAATGGATTCAATTTGCTCATCACTTCTATCTTGCTGTTTTACAATTGCAATTGTATCTTTTTGATTAATAATAATATAATAGGGAGTATTATTATGAAAAAGCCTTGCTGAAAATGAATTAACAGGTGCTCCAAAGGAAGAGTATAGTCGATGTCCTGTAGTTGAATAAATATCCACGGGCCAGGAAAAATTATATTTAAAAGTATATAAGGGATTTTTAGGCCAACATGCACCAACATAGTCATAGGATTTGCCGCTTTTATGAAATATGGAGCCATCAGTGACGCCAAGTTGATAATCTGTATTGGGTGCTATATATTGATATTGGCCATTGGCATGTCTGATTGTTAAAATTACGAAGATTAGAGTAAGAATTTTTTTCATGTGTTTTATTTAAAAGTAAAAAAAATTAAGTCGCTGATAAATAAAAGTATTCTTTTATCCGAAACTAATTCTATTCAAAGTTTTTATAGTCTTTAATAGATAAAATATAAAATTGGTAACCCATTGATTGTAAATTAATTTTCATTCCTGCTGGAAAATGTATAACAAGGTTTACATCATACCCTTTTAGTTTTATTTGTCGTAATGTAAAAATAAGCGTACATTTAAAATAGCTTTTGGGTGGAATGTTATTCTTTTAATCTGTCAAAGACAGTTTTTTTTTAAAAAAACTTTGTAAAAAAATATTTTTAAATTTTTATATAATTTCAATACATCAATGTCTTTTAAATTTAGTTTTTTAATTGTTTTATCATCTCTCGTTCTATTTGTTGAATCCACTTGTTGCAAGGCAGATACATGTATATATCCTGTTGATTCATGTGAGTTAGAAGAAATGCAAAGTAAACTTCCCATTCAAGAGGAACCCTCAATTCATTCGTTAGACTGGATATTTAAAGTCAGGAACAGTTCTGATAGTACAATCATAACAGGTGGTCCCAATGATTTTAAAAATCTTTCCCAGATTGTTTCTGGAAAAACAGTTCATTTCAACCAGGAGGAAAAGGCAATTGTGAGTTTAACCTTCCCGGGTACCAATGTCTTTATATCAGACACTTTACAGTTGAAGAAGATCAAATCTTTCATAAAAAGACATTCTTTTACGATGAGTCCCTGTGAGTCTTTTGAGTATCAGCAACCATTATGGATTTCCCCATTGGATGGAAACGAAGTAGTCAAAGCAGATATTGACAGAAAAGCTTTTGTACAGGGCAAGGCTTCTATCTTTATGGAAGGAAGAGATGAAACAAGAGATGGATTTGTTTGTTGTTTGGTGAGAAGTTTAAAGGATATATTTTATCAATCCTTTGATGATTCTCCGAAATCTGCACCCGATAAAACGTGGTTTTTCTTTTATGTTTATGGAGAGGGAAATCCCAATGCACATTTTAATCTTTTGGTTACACAAAGTTCTGAGTTTAAGAACAACAACCGTGATGTTACTAATTATTATAATTACATGTTTCCATTAGACTTTATAGGCTGGAAACAAGTAGCAATACGATATTCAGATATGAAATCTACCAGTGCTACCAATATTAGTAATGGAGAGGTCAGTGGAACAAAAGCAACAGATGGTAGATCTTCTAGAAAAATTGTGAGTGTGCAGTATACACTCATATCTTCTTCACCTGAAGAATATGTGAGAATGAATCTGGATAATTTATTGATACTGTCTGATGATTAAGTCTGAATTTAATTTTATATAAATTGCTTCTGAAAAATATTATCTTATGTTAAAAGAAGAGTTTAAAAACAATCCTGAGCGATATCCGGAATTTGAAAGAGATTTATTAAAAATGGCCCTTCCATCTATGTCGTTTTTCTTATTGATATTTTTTGTTTATGACTATTTAACATCGTCAGGAAACATATGGTCAGTATCACACTTTTTACCTTATACATTTATAGTAGTGGCAATGGTTATTGCTGTTGTTTTTAAATTTAAAAAACAAAAATCTCAGTATTTAAGCTATAAACTATCAATAAATGAAAGTGATTTAATAAGAGAACAGGATGGTTTACCCATGCTTGTAATTCCTAAAAATGAAGTCAGAGAAATAATTAAAAATACAAGTAAAAGCTATACAATTAAAGGCCAATCATACCATAATGTAATAGGTATTTATGCACAGATAGAAAACAAGGAGCATCTTGAATCACTGCTAAACAGTATAACGCCAATTAAAGTACTTAGCCAAAAGCCTTTTCTTGAAAAGTATAAATTACTAACAATTCCGGTATCGATGATTTTATTTTATTCAGTTTTTTATTCAACTAATAAATTCATTGTTGCAGTTGGAGGAATCACATTATTAGGTTTATTGGGATATTCAGGTTATATATTGACAACCAATAAAAATTTAAATAAGAAGATTAAATGGGGATTATTCGCTTTTATACCGGTAATATGTTCAATAATTTATAATATCTATATGAAGGTATTTGTATAATAATTTTTGAAAAATATAATTAAGAGAACAACATTGTTTTCAGAAGCCCCTGGATTTTCCTTCTCAATTCTTTAGATCGGATAAAAGATTTGGGCTAATCTTGTAGAGACACCATGCATGGTGTCTCTACAAATTGTATTTTTTTTACACTACAATTTTATAATTTTAAATCTATTGTTCAGATCCTTTGGCTTTAAAGTAAATGAAGAAATATACCTCCCTAAACGTACTATTTTTTTTAATTAGCTTATATACCTGTTTTGCTCAGAACTCTTCAGACAAGCAACTATTTCAAATCATAGAGAATGGAAAAATAGGTTTTATTAATGCTGAAGGAGAGATGATCATAAAACCATTGTTCTTGTCGGCAGGGGAATTTTCTGAAGGTCTTGCACCTGCAAGAATTGCCGGAACTTATGGATATATTGATACTAAAGGAAGCTTTGTAATAAAGCCTCAGTTTGATTATGCAACGGAGTTTAGAGAAGGATTGGCAAAGGTGTATTTAAATGAGAAACCATTCTTTATTAGCAAACATGGAATAAAAGCATTCGATTCAGTGTATAAAGAGTACGAGCTCTTTAAAAACGGAAGATCACTGGTAAGTACCTATACTGATAAATATGGTTTTATAGATACTAAAGGAAACTTGATTATAGATACAGCCTTTGCTATGATTCAAGAATTTAAAAATGGAATTGCAGTTGTAAAAGGCTTACATCATCGTCCATACGAAGATCGGGAAAGGGGACTCAAAGAAAACTTTGAAATGGGTGTAATAGACTCATTAGGACAATTTATAATACCTTATGGTACCTTTAGCGAAATCCACAATTATCAGAATGGTTATTTACTGGCAAAAATTCTGCATGAACCATGGGATACTATAGGCGGATATACTGCAAAGACTCCGATTTTAGACAGGACAGGAGAAATGATCATATCAAAAGACCATAAAAATCGCAGCTATATATATGGAAATCTCTATTGCGGTATGGCAAAAATGTATTTCTATAAGTTCAGAGAATCTGAGGAAAATGGTGTTAAATCAACCTCTACAAGAATTTACATGGGATACATGAATAAGAAAGGAGAAATAGCAATCAATGATACGAACTACACCTCTGTTGAGAATTTTTCAGACAACAGGGCCTTTGTACGTAATGATGATTATCTGTATTCGATAATAGACACAGAGGGAAAGGTCATAGTAAATAAAGCATTTAATAGAATACTGGGATCTGGTTTCATAAATGGTAAAGCATTTGTGAAAGTAGATTCGGAATGGGGGTTAATAGATACCAATGCTAACTTTATTATTAAGCCTCGGTTTGACCGCATTGATGATGTAGGCATAATGGATAATTATTTTTTCTTTCAACAATATGTTAGAGATTCAGTCAGATCGGGTAGGTTTTATGGAGTGGCATCTGAAGATGGAAATATACTGGTTAAGCCTGTGATGGATGATTTTGACAGAAATGGATTTCAAGGTGGTTTGCTATGGTGTATTATCAATCATAAAATATCTTATGTAAACAGAGTGGGTGATATAGTCTGGCAACAGGCTGAAGATAAAATCAAACAGGTAGAAAATCTGAATATTGATTTTATGAAAAGGGGATATTTTTATGCTTATTCAAAACCGGATAAAAATGATTTGGGTGGATTTGCCTCAAATAATAACGGACCGTCTAAAAATAAGAAGACAAAGAACTTCACTCCAGGAGTATTAAGTGTATCAGTAAGAACAGACCATAGAGAAACAATTGATAATAGATATCAAGGAATACCGGTATTTGTTGCCAATGCTACGAAAAAGAAGCTTTATTTCGATGCTCAGGATAGTCGTTTGTATATGAAAGTTCAGGCACTTAATAACAACGGCGAATGGCGGGATATTGAATATCTCCCTTCCAGTTGGTGCGGAAACAGTTATCACAAATTAAGTCTAAAACCTGGAAAATATTGGAAGTTTAAGATGCCGGTTTATGAAGGTGATTTTAACACAAAGCTGCGTGTTGAACTCGAATATTGTGATCCTGATGACAAGTCAAAAGACAACTGGGAAAGAAAAACTCTGAAAATATATAACAATGAATTTGATGGCAGCATAAACCCTGGTCAGTTCTGGAGGAAGCAAGATTACACTCCCGCAGGGATAATGGATCCTTATAATGATTAAACTTGAATTTCAACCTCAGGGCTCGAAATTATGAGCTAAAAGCTCAAAAAATTAACCTTGGAGCTTGAAATTATAGGTTAAAAGCTCGAAAATTCAACCTTAGAACTCGAAATTATGAGCTAAAAACTCGAAACTTTGACCTCATAACTCGAAATTATTGGTCAATAGCTCGAAAATTCAATCTCAGAACTCGAAATTATGGGCTAAAAACTCTAAAATTCGACTTCAGAACTCGAATTTTGATCAAAAAACTCAACGAATCTAATCTTCTGATTTCTTTTGAGAATTTTTAAGAAAAAAATTAAAAGTAAAAAAAAGGCTGCCTTGGGAAAGAAGACAACCTTTTGCTTATTACTTATGTAGGTTCTTGATTAACCTTCGACTATAGAACCTTTTTTATACTTACCTCTCACAAATCTCGCCTTGAGTTTCTCATAAGCAGATCTCAAACCCGGTACAGTATCCTTTTGAAGCTGCACCTGTGCATAAACTTCCAATGCACTACTCATGGCTTCGCTGCCAACTTCCATTAATGTATCATCCAGCTTTTGCTGAAAAGAGTCAACATGCATCTTGATTGTAATAAGTGCTTTCGTAAGGTCGGAATCTTTACCAAACTCTGGTTTATCAAATGTAGATGGCATGATGGCAGGAAACGCTTTTACTGTCTCATTTGCGTCACCGACAAAGTCTACGCTTTTAGGTCCGAGTTTGGGAAGAGATTGTCGTTCTTCTGTACTTAAAGAAATTAAAAAAGGTAACAGGCTTTCTGCTTCTTGCAGATGAGTGATCACTTTCTGAATATCTTCAGCAGTGACAGCGGCACTAACATTTTTTTCCATGTTAAAAATGGGTTTTTAGGTTGAAAATTATTTATAGTCTTTCAATTGAAAGCAAAAAGGAAGCAGCAAGAAAAGTTGATTGAAAATTCCGATAGCGATCTTGCTGGTTGACGATGCGAGTATAATAAGTTTTTGAATATTAGGCAAGTAGTAGAGTAAATATTGAAGACGTAAATGAGTAATTCTTGAATTGATGATGACTTGTAAAAAAGAATGCAATAGGCGACTGCTGGTTCAAGCGTCCTCGCTTGGACCAAAAATGTATTAAGCGTCCGCTTACATTTATATCCGTAAATTAACAATAGCCGGATAATCTCTCATCCGGCTATTCTTATTCACTATGCGGCTTTAGCTTCCGACAATTCCTCTGATGTTGCATCTAAGAATTGCAGCAAAAAGAAAAGATCTTCAGGCATTTTTTCAAAAGGCCATCCGAGCAGGATATCAGGTTCCAAACTGAGACATAAAAGAAACATGTCTCTCAGACTTTGGCTGAGTCTCTTTGTCGGCACGACTTCTAAAAAGACGTCGAGTTCATCAATGATATTTTTGTTGAGTTTTGAATGCTCCGGAAGTTTTATCTTCCGGCGTTTGGGCGTATCTCCGCCTTGCGGGATAGCCTGGTTGATTGGTTCTGCTGGCATTTGTATAAAAATGGTTTGCCCGAGGATTGCCAACAGAACGTAGTTCGTGCCCCTGGCCATTACTGATACCAGGATCCTCGGGCAATAAGTTAATGCTGTAGTACTATCTCAATACCACATGAGTCTTTAATAAAAATAAATAGGGTGGTATTGCTACCACGTTCTGTTGGCGGAATAAAGATAAGAAAAATACTTGCAATTGCATCATACATAGATCTTTATCTTTTTGTTAAACTTTGTACATGTTTTTTTGATATATTAGATCTTTGTAAAAATTATTATCAATCATTGAAGATTAGTATAGACTTTCTTCCTGCACAGAAACAGGAAGAGCTTATTGCTGTAAGAGATCTTATTGTAGAAGCATTTGAACCGGAGATGATCATTCTTTTCGGATCTTATGCACGCAATGAGTGGGTAGAGGACCGCTATGTGGAAGGCGGTATTACTTATGAATACAAAAGTGATTTTGATATACTTGTTATCTCTCGTGTAGAGCTGGGCCCAAGACGAAGCAATCGCTGGTATAAAACGGAAGAAGCCGTAAAGAAGCTCCCCTTACAAACTCCTGTAAGCCTTATCCATCATGGAATAAAGTTCGTCAACAAAGAGATCCGCAAAAACAGTTATTTCTTTACAGACATTCTTAAAGAAGGCATTTTGCTATATGACACCCAGAACTTCCAGTTAGCAGAGCCGGGTGTCTTAAATGAACAGCAACTGAAGAAGCAGGCTAAAGAGGATTTTGAACAGTGGTTTGGAAGTGCGTGTAGATTTTTTGAATCCTTTCACTTTAATTTCGAAAAGCAATATTATAAAGAAGCTACATTCCTGCTTCATCAAAC
Organism: Bacteroidota bacterium; assembly: GCA_023428135.1. Classification (GTDB taxonomy): domain Bacteria; phylum Bacteroidota; class Bacteroidia; order Cytophagales; family Cytophagaceae; genus Sporocytophaga. The sequence goes on from JAEYZG010000017.1 coordinate 14,718, forward strand.
TACAGAAAGGCTTTATACTGCTTTACTTTTAGTACATACAGGTTACAGACCTAAAACCCACGATATACAAAAGCTGGGAGAGATGGCCGCTCAGATCAATGAAAGATTTAAAACTGTTTTTCCTTTTGCAGCTTCGGAAAACAAAGTTCGCTTTGAACTTCTCAAAAAAGCCTACATAGATGCGCGCTATCAGAAGACTTACACAATAGCCAAAGAGGATCTGGAATATCTTGCTAAACGGGTGGAGGTGCTGAAGGATTTGGTGAAGGAGGTTTGTGAGGAGAGGGTGAGGTGAAAAAGCTTATCATAATATTTTTGTTTTTATTTTTATTAACTAATTGTACTTCTGATATAGACGAAAGCTTTATAAAAGAAAATAACAAAGAATTATTCAGCATATTTGATGATGCCATAAAAGCCAATATCGATTCTATAAATGCTAAAGGTCAGAGTGAAATATCAAAAAGAATAAAGAAATTGGGAATAGATAGGCTTGAAATAAAGTATAAGTATGGCAAATGGGCCTTTATTCGAGCAGATAGTTTGGCTCACTTTATAATTAAGAATGATGGTTTTTTGTTTCTGGAAGATAAAGTAATAATTTATGACTTTGCTCAAACTCCACGGAACTTTGGTGATTCAGAAATAATTGGAGCATCCTATTATCGCAAGCAGGTTCTCGATCGTTGGTATTTAGAGTCTATCGGGTTTGATTGATGTACGGGTTTAACCACATGATTGCTTCGTAGAGACGCCATGCTGGCGTCTCCCTTTTCACCACGTACAAAATTTGATTTTTTATAACAAATTTCTGGTAAAAAATAACAAACATTTTTTTGAATCAAGGCTGGTTGTAACTTTGGAGACATTGCTCATTATCACAGTTTCTGAGACGCCAGCATGGCGTCTCTACAGGAATTTATGATAATCTAATTATCAATTCATATCGCCTTTAATATCCTTATTGCTCTTTCTGTACATTCATCATCAAGACCAATCATTGATTTTGTCATTACCCATTTTTCTTTAATCTCAGATGGCAATGAATTAATGGATAAATCATCATCTATGATTACAAATTGTCTGCCTGTTCCAAAATTATCAACCCATTCTTTGATTTCTATGCATCTGTCAGGCATTTTATCAATAGTCTGTCTGGTATTTACTTTCTCAATTGTCTGAACCGGAATGCCTCTATTATTAAAAATCTCTTTCCATTTTTCGATTGAATAGGTAATTCTATGAGTTGTAGTCAACACTATTGATGCATTTGTTTCGGAGATCAGTCTTATTAAATTCTTTTCTGCCTTACTATTAAATTTCAAAAAGCCATCAGAATGTTGTTCTGTGATACGCCAAGCTGGTGTCATTACAAGCACTCCATCGATATCAAGTAGGATTATCATATTTTCAACCACCATTTGATTGTATTCAATTTATCAATTTCAATTTCTGTTATTCCGGAATTTTTAAATTCATCAAGTTCCTGAAGCACTTTTTCAATTCCAAAATTATCTCTAAGCCAGAAGGGAAATTCTTCAACGCTTTTATTCCAGTTCCCTGCAACTGAAATAAGTATATCAATCAATTCGCCTTTATACTTGGGTCTTAATTCAGCAAGGATTCTTCCTGCATATTTCTGGTCTGTATACAGTTTATCAGGTCTATCAGTTGTCCTAAATACATCCAGTACCCCTTCAACTATTATGTCATCAGGAGCCTTATCCAGAATTTTTATTAATTGTCGAATCCTAAGATCTCCCAATTCTTCAGTTTTATCGGAGGATATCAGAATTTCATTTTTTAATTCCAGAGCTGTTTGCGGGAATTTCATAGGTCTTTTATTTTTTTCTCATTAATTTGAGTTTCCCCTTCCCAAAAACAGGCTATAATATAATCACTATAGGGATCCATACCAGAAGTGTTCAGACACCATTGCCAATCTACAATGGGTGTATTGGTTGGTATTATTAAACTAGTATCATCTTCAAAGTCAATAGTTAATTTGTATGATTTGTCTAGTTGCACTCCGGTAACCAATTTTCGCATGTGAGCAGCAACTATCGCACATTTACTGATATATTCTTTATCAACTGTACTTGGGAATGAAGGATAATTATTTTGGAACCACCCATTCAACAAATTTTCGTCTTCTGAGATTAAATCCTGAGCTAGAAGCCAGCAATGTCCAAAGTATAAGCTCCACGTATTGCCTATGCTAAATCTTGATATGAAGGACCCAATAAGTTCCTTTTTTAATAATTCTAAAGAATTCATCTTATTGAGGTGTATCGAGAAATTCATTTAACCAGTTAAAGTAGCAATCAAATGCAGCTTCTTCATCTCGTCCTAAGTGGAGATGCAGATGGTAGAGTCCACTAAGATTTGTAGATAATTCTAATCCTAGTTTGGTTTTTATAAAGTCATCAAATTTTTCGAATTCAGGGAAATCGTGGTAGGGATTCGCAATATTATGCAGGGTAGAGCATGTAAAATATCCGTTTAAAAATCCATCAAATATCAGAATTGATTTTTTCCCTATTGTTACATCCGGTCTTTTCCCGATTAATAATATTGTTTCTTTAAAAGATGATAAGCCTATCATTTGAGTATAGAACGTTGGAAAGTGCATATGCAAGGTTCAATAAAAATATGAAAAAATAGTCGCATTGTAAAGTGATGTCGTAGAGACGCCGCTGGTTCAAGCGTCCTCGCTTGGATCCAAAATTATCAAGCGTCCGCTTGACTTAAAATATCACAATAATTAGACGCATATATAAAATTAAGCGGACGCTTGAACTAGCAGTGGTTCTAATATTATTTGTGTTTTTAAGAAAGAAAAAATTTATGTTTTTAAAATTATAAATTACGTGAAGGCCTTTCAAAAGCTATTATTATTCCTTAATTGGCAAGAATCCTTTTTCTCCTAAAGCATAAATAATTCCTCTAAGCAGATAATTATTGTTAAAGCGAATGATGTACTTTCTGGTTCCTTCTTTCTCAGGTGCCAACATTTTTTTATCAGTGAGTTTTTTTATATGCCTTGATATCTCTGCGGTAATTTTCCCACTAAATATATCTTTAAGGTCGGAGTTTTGAATGACTTTTCTATCAATAGCCCTTTTCAATACTTTGGCTTCTATATCTGTTATGAACTTACGTTCTAAAGAATAGTCAAGAGTCGGATATAGTATTTCTTTTTTTAAATGCTCGTAATCACAAAGCCTGTCAATTTTTTCTATTTCTTCTTTCAAGCCTTTTAGCACATATTGACACCATTCTAATAATCCTTCTTTTTGACCACTATCAGCTTTTGATAAGTATTGATAATAATCATCTCTATTACCGCAGAAGACCGCTGTTGGATTTAGAATTCTACCAGCATCTACGCGGAATCCCTGTTTTACAAGCATTGCATAAGTAAACAACCTGACTGTTCTACCATTGCCATTACAGAAAGGGTGTATCCAAACAAATCGATGATGGGCGATTGCAACTTTCAGTAAGTCATATTTTGGGGAATCAGCACGATTTATAAATTCTATAAGCTCATCCATATACCCTTCTACAGTAATTGATTCAGGAGGAATGTGTGAAGATTTATTAATTTTTACTGGAACTGTTCGATATTGTCCTGGATTTCTATCGCCTTCTTTTTCAACATTCAAACCATCGACAACCATTTTATGTAATTCGCTTATGAAAGCTCGGTTTATTGGGTAATCCTTTATAGTATCATCAATAAAGGACATTGCTTTCTCTACATTTAAAATTTCCCGAATATCTTCTTGTATATTTTCCGGGTTACCCTCTTCAATTTTTGTCTCAATATACTCTACGATTGTAGTATTATTCCCCTCAATCCTTGCCGAGGCAATACTTTCTAATGTATGAAAGAGATTTTTGAGCTGGAAGAAAATACCAGCAGGTGTAGAGCCCCCCAGTCTTTTTCTTCTGAGGTGGTCGAGGTCAATTATTAAGTCCGTAAGTTCTGACCCAAAGGAAGGTTCTATGAGTTTTAACTCGAAATGGCTAAATTTTGAATCCATGAGATAAAATTAACATTTGCCGGAGATTGATCCAAGATTTAACAAGTTGAGTTTTGAATATTTAACATTTTTCCTTGTAATAGCTTGATTATTAATGTAATTTGTGGGTTGGTTTTTAAAGTTTAATTGTACTGTACAATATGAAACATTTAACAAAGATGGGTTGTCGGATTTAACAATTATTCAATGTGCGAAGATATTGAGGTGTTTTTTTACTTATAGGGTGTTAGTAGATTGTCGTGCCATAATAAAAAAGAAGCCTCAAGTTTATAATTTTCCGCTTGAACCAGCAAAGAGGCCTACACCGCCCGCCCCACCTTATCCTCACCAAACTTATACCTGATCTTATCCATTGCCTGATACAGGTTGATTTTCTTTGCTGAATCTTCAAAAAGACTGATCTGATAATTCCCGTGTACCAGATGGCTCAAGCGCACCCCCACCAGCCTGATCAGCATTCTGCGGTTGTAGAGGCTGTCAAACAATTCTTTTATATGCTGCATCAGCACCTCGTCAGAAGCAGTGTAGGGGATACTTTTCTGTTTGGTACAAGTGTCGAAGTTGGAATAGCGAAGCTTTAAGGTAATGCAGCCTGTGAGCCAGCCTTCTTTTCTCAGGCTGAAGCAAAGCTCTTCCACCATCTTAAGAATAACCGAACGGATCATCTTTACATCAATCGTATCTGCTTCAAAGGTTGTTTCAGTAGAAACAGATTTACGTTCGGAGTAAGGCTCTACAGGTGTATGGTCTATGGCGTTAGCCCTTTGCCACAGCACGATTCCGTTTTTACCGAGAAGAGACTGCATTACCTCCACAGGCATGTTGCTTAATGTTTTCACATCTACGATACCAAGACTGTTGAGGTATTGTGTTGTTTTTTCACCTATCATGGGGATCTTGGAAACAGGCATAGGAGCGATGAAGCCTTTCTCTGTGCCGGAGGGGACTTCTTTAGCCCCGTTGGGTTTGCCTTCTCCCGTGGCTATTTTGGAAATCGTTTTATTAACAGACAATCCAAAAGAAATGGGCAGCCCGGATTGCTTCATGATACGTTGCTTCAGTTCTGTTGTCCACTTGTAACATCCGAAGAAACGGTCCATGCCGGATACATCAAGATAAAACTCATCGACAGAGGCTTTCTCAAGAACAGGAGCGCTCTCTGCTATGATTTCTGTAATCTCATTGGAATACCTGCTATATTTTTCCATATCTCCACGTATCCATATAGCCTGAGGACAGAGCCTTCTTGCCATCTTGCTGCTCATGGCAGAGTGTACACCGAATTTTCTTGCTTCATAAGAACATGAAGCTACCACGCCCCGGTCACCCGAACCGCCTATGATGACAGGCTTTCCCTTAAGTTCTGTATTCTCCTTGCACTCCACAGAGACAAAGAAAGAATCCAGGTCCATGTGTACGATGGTTCTGTTTGGATCATTGATGTTCACGTATAACCTCCTTTTTTACCATGGGTAGTTTTTGCATATAGTTTACTTCAAGACTTGGATAGCCGAATTCTACGGTTACCTTGCCTTTCAGCATGTAGAAGCCTTGTCCTTTGAGAGGGTATCTTTGCAGGGAAGGAGGGAAATGTATGGTGTCAAGACTTTTGCCTTTTTTGTCTATAAAATGCATAAAAGACATCAACTCATTTCTGACAGTATACAAGTCTTTGGTGGCGATGAAATAACCAAGCATCATCACTTGTTTGCCGGTATGCTGCAGCATTTCATCCGCGGAAATATCTCCTGTATAGTTTTGAGGTAAAAGATCAAAAGGCATACACAGCGGAAAACCCAGTATCTCAAACTGATCAAAAGCATCCTCATAGCTGAAACTGCTCAAGGGCGGAAGTACCAGCTCTTTACGTTCAAGCTGAAATAGTTCTGCGCCGGGTACTTTGCTTTTACTTTTGCTGAAATGCAGCGCAGCATCCATGAGCAGGACCTTTTTTGTTTTGCCCGTAAAACGAAACGATCCTATACGAATCAGAATATTGAGCTGCTCCAGAGACAGAGGGATGCGTTTTATAAAATCATAGAGATCTCTGTAAGGACCGTTTGTCTCTCGCTCAAGTGGAATGGCTTCACCGATCTTTTGCTCAAAATCCCGCAGATGAATAAAACCAGTATAGATCTTACTTCCTATAATGGTTGTATAATAGTCACTGTTGTTGACACAAGGAGGTTCCGTCTCCGCTCCGGACATGCGGGCTTCGTGGAAATAGAATTCCGTAGAATAAAAGCCACCGAAGTTATTAATTACCGCAGTCATGAATTCCTTGGGGTAATATGTTTTAAGAAAAAGACTTTCATAGCTTTCCACGGCAAAGCTTGCAGAGTGTGCTTTGCAGAAGCTATAGCCGGAAAAGCTTTGTATCTGTCTCCACAGCTCGTTGGAGAAATCATCGGGGTGACCTTGTTTTCTGCAGGAGTCGATAAAGTTACGCTTTACCTTGTCCATCTCTTCCTTGCCCTTGTATTTGCCTGACATAGCCCTTCTGAGCAGATCTGCTTCTCCAAGATCAAGTCCTGCAATGTAGTGCGCTACTTTGATTACATCTTCCTGATAGACCATCACGCCGAAGGTTTCCTTCAGCATCTCTTCCATAAGCGGATGCAGGTATTTGATAGTCTCCGGTTTATGAAAGCGGTTGATATATTCATTCATCATACCCGATTGCGCCACGCCAGGACGAATGATGGAAGAAGCAGCAACCAGTGTTTTATAATCCTGGCAACGAAGCTTTTTGAGCAGCATTCTCATAGCGGGAGATTCTATATAGAAGCAGCCTATGGTATTACCCGTTTTGATATTTTCTCTTACCTGAGGATCCTCCTTGATCTTTTCAAAATTGATCTCTACTGTTTGTCCAGTGTTTTGCTTTACAAGAGAAATGGCATCTTTAATATGGCCCAATCCCCGCTGACTGAGGATGTCATATTTATGTAGTCCCATATCTTCAGCCGCCCACATATCGAAGTGGGTGATAGGGAAGTTCTTGGGTGGAAGATCTGTAGCTGTATAATAATTGATTTCCTTTTCTGAGATAAGAATTCCCCCAGCATGTATGGAAAGATAATTGGGGAAATCTTCCATCAGTTTCCCATAATGAAACATAGTCTTCACGATCTGATCTTTATCTTTCAGTTTGGAAGGATCCTGCAGCGTGAGAATGTTATCTATCTCAGGTTTGGGCAGTCCGAAAACTTTTCCGAGTTCTCTTATAATGGATTTTCCCCGGAAGGTACTGTAAGTCGCAAGTAATGCAGTATGCTCATTGCCATATCTTTTGAATACATAGTCGGTGACATCATCGCGATCTTTCCAGGAGAAGTCGATATCGAAGTCCGGTGGAGAAGTACGGTGAGGATTGAGGAAACGCTCGAAATAAAGATCAAGTTCAATAGGATCCACTTCGGTGATGCCCAGACAATAAGCGATGATGCTGTTGGCTCCGCTGCCACGACCTACAAAGCTGAAGTTTCTGTTCTTGGCATAGCGCAGGATATCCCAGGTGATGAGGAAGTAAGCATTAAAACCCAGACGATCAATAACCTCCAGTTCTTTCTTTACACGTTCCTGAGCAGCTTTATTATTTCTGCGGTAGCGGTGTTTGAGACCATCCAGAGCTAGTTTCTCGAGCAGGAGCTTGTCATCATAAAGGTTGCCGGTGAAGGTTTTACGGCTTTTATTTTCACCATCAAAATAAATAGAGCAGGAGTCCGCCAGATCCATCGTATTTTTGATGATTTTCTGGAAGCGGCCATAAGCTCCAAACAGTTGATCTGCAGACAGCATGATCTCATCCTGCATGGCCTGTTCTTCCATCGTAAGCTTGCTCAACAGCGTATTTTTGCTGACCGCCCTGAGCAGTCTGTGCAGATTGTACCCTTGTTTACTTTTGAAAGTAACAGGATGGAGCATCACCATTTTGTGCTGTTGCTTATTCAGGTCAGAGAAAGGAATGCGGCTAAGTTCCGGGATACGGATGCCCAGCCATTCGTTATCTCTCAGCGCTTCAGGTTCTTTTTTACCTAAAGGATAAATAATATAGGCGTCATTCATTTCGGGCGCATGGGCGGGTAGGGCTTTTTTGCGCATGTTATGAATGGAAAGCAGCTTGTTCAGTTCTCTGAAACCTTCATTGTTTTTGGCAATTCCGATGAAAAGCAGTTCGTCTCCATTCCGGAATTCGATGCCGACAATAGGTTTAATTCCCTTTTCCTGACAGGTTCTGACAAATTCAAAAGTGGCGGAGGTATTATTGATGTCCGTAAGTGCAAGAACATCAGCGCGTTTTTCACAGGCTTCTTCCACCAGCTCTTTTACGGAAAGCGTCCCGTACCTCATCGAATAGAAGCTATGACAATTTAAATACATTTTATGCTAATTATTTTATCAAATATTATTAAAAAAACGATCATTTGCTAAATTTGTTAGCGTAATTCGGCGAAATAGTTTTGGGGAATGATGGGGAAGGGAAAAGCAGAAAAAAGGGGAAAACTTGAGAAAGTCTGGACGAACCAGAAGCGCTTGCCGGATTTTTTGATACCTCAATCGAAATATTAGATATCATATGTTAAATCTATTGAAATGTAAGTGATTGTAGGCTGATTCAGTTATAAAGAATTACTTTACAACTGCCTTGGTGGGTAAGAAAGGAGGAAGATATTTATGAGGTTTTAATTATGGCACATTCGCCATAGTTAAAAGCACCAAATGATTCATGCCATAAAAAATTACTAACCACAATTTTATCCTCAGAACCTCATCATTTTACTCTGATGAGAATAGCTTTTTGTAATAAAACCTCGCCCAGATTTTAGTTTTATGATTTTAACTGTTTGATAATTAGTTGAATGATTGTGTCTTGTCCTGAGGGGCGCTTTTTCCGGAATATTTAGTTAACTTTAACCGGAGAAAGATCTTTCCCCGCTTAAATATTCATAAAGCATCCCTGGTCGAACATATTTCTTTCCCAAATCCATAAAAAGTACCTAAACTTTGAGGAAAATGAACATCTGTTTTCCATAAGATTTGCGATCTTTGTAACGATGAAAAGTCTGCATATGGCGGCTTTTTTCAAAAAATACTGAACCTTAAATATTTAATAAAACAAAATGGCTAATTATTTCAATACACTTCCGCTCAGAGAAAAACTAAATCAATTGGGCGTTTGCGAATTCATGGACAGTTCTGAATTCACTGATGGCGTAAAAGCTTTGAAAGGTAAAAAAATCGTAATCGTAGGTTGCGGTGCTCAAGGTTTGAACCAGGGTCTGAACATGAGAGATTCAGGTCTTGATATTGCTTATGCTCTGAGAAAAGATGCTATTGATCAGAAAAGACAGTCATGGAAAAATGCTTCTGACAATGGATTTAAAGTTGGTACTTACGAAGAGTTAATCCCTTCTGCTGACCTTGTGATCAACCTTACTCCTGACAAGCAACATACTTCTGTTGTTACAGCAGTTATGCCATTGATGAAAAAAGGATCTACATTGTCTTATTCTCACGGTTTCAATATCGTTGAAGAAGGAATGCAGATCAGAAAAGATATCACTGTAATCATGGTGGCTCCTAAATCTCCGGGATCTGAAGTAAGAGAAGAGTATAAAAGAGGTTTCGGTGTGCCTACCCTTATCGCAGTGCACCCTGAGAACGATCCTGAAGGAAAAGGATGGGATTATGCTAAAGCTTATGCAGTAGCAACAGGTGGAGACAGAGCAGGTGTTCTTCAGTCTTCTTTCGTAGCTGAAGTAAAATCTGACCTTATGGGTGAGCAAACAATCCTTTGCGGTCTTCTTCAGACAGGTTCAATCCTTTGCTTCGACAAAATGGTTGAAAAAGGTATTGATAAAGGATATGCTGCTAAATTTATCCAGTATGGTTGGGAAGTGATCACTGAGTCATTGAAACATGGTGGTATCACTCTGATGATGGACAGACTTTCTAATCCTGCTAAAATTAAGGCTTTCGAGCTTTCTGAGGAGCTGAAAGACATCATGAGACCTTTATTCCAGAAGCATCAGGACGATATCATGAGCGGTGAGTTTTCTTCTACCATGATGAAAGACTGGGCAGACAACGACAAAAATCTATTGACCTGGAGAGCTGCAACTGGAGAAACTGCATTTGAGAAAACAGCTCCAGGTTCAATGCAAATATCTGAGCAGGAGTTCTATGATAACGGTCTGTTAATGGTTGCTTTCGTAAGAGCAGGTGTGGAGCTTGCATTCGAAACAATGACAGAATCAGGTATCAAAGAAGAGTCAGCCTACTATGAGTCTTTGCACGAAACTCCGCTTATCGCAAACACTATTGCTCGTAAGAAACTTTTCGAAATGAACAGAGTGATCTCTGATACAGCTGAATATGGTTGCTATCTGTTTGATCATGCATGTAAGCCTTTGCTTGCTGATTTCATGAAGACAATCAATACTGATGTAATCGGTAAAAACTACAATGAAGGAAAATCAGGTGGTGTTGACAACAAGACACTTCTTGCTGTAAACGAAATCATCCGTTTCCATCCTATCGAAATTGTAGGGGCTGAGCTTAGAGAAGCAATGACAAGCATGAAACAGATCAGTCTTGGCGCTGAGTCTCCTGTAAAAGAGAAAGCTGCTGCTGCTGTTTAGTCTTAAAACTACACTCTATGCAATATAAAAGGCCTCCTGATTTTCGGGAGGCCTTTTTAATTGTATTCTGCTTCTATACCATTGGATCTTATCTTCGGCCTGATTTTACAGTCACAGGCTCAAAATGATCCTGATGTAATATAAACTCAAGCAGGTCTTCATTAAGCTGTTCTTTGTGCGTATAAAAGAATCCATGCGGAGCGCCATGATAAATTTTATAATAATTATCAGGAATCATCCGAGCCGTTTTATCACTACTGATTCCGATTGGTATTATATCGTCCGCATCGCCATGTATAATCAAGGTTGGTACATTTACAGCTTTTAAGTCTTTTCTGAAATCTGTTTCCGAATATGCAACCACAGCTTTTTGTGTAGGTATAGGACCTGCAAATGACGCCAGCGTTCTGTAATATTCAAGTAAAGGATCGCTCAATGGTCGGTGGTCTTTGGTAACGCCGAAAAACTGTTGACCGAACATATCTATAAATCCTATCCTGTCTTCTTTAATTACATTGATTGCATTGGTGAAAATCTCTTTATGTGCTCCATCAGGATTATCTTTGGTTTTCAGCAAAAACGGAGTAATAGCGCCCAGCAATACTGCCTGTGATACTCTTGATCCTCCATATCTGCTGAAATATCTTACAACTTCACCTCCACCCATGGAAAATCCCACCAGTGTTACGTCTTCAAGATTCAGGGTATCTAAAACAGCTCTTAAGTCATCTGTAAGTGTATCGTAGTCATAACCATTAAGAGGTTTGGATGATTTACCAAATCCTCGTCTGTCGTAAGTGATTACTCTTAACCCATTTTCAACCAGGGCATTTACCTGGTATTCCCACATCTCCTGGCTTAAAGGCCACCCATGAATCAGTACAACCGGCTTTCCTTCACCCAAATCCTGGTAATAGAGCTCTATCGGTTGTCCTTTTTCCAGGGATTTTGTTTTAATATATCCCATGTCTGAACTGTTTTTTATAATTATAACAATCAGAATATCCTAAAAGATTACAATGTTGTCTAAGTGTTTGATGTTTAGAGTTTTTGGATAGAAGTAAGGGGCGTCCGCTAGCAGGAGCATTCTACTTTTGATCCGCTTGATTCACATTGTGTTCCATTCGTTTTATAGCCATCCTTTTTCCACCATTCCAGACCGCCTATTAATTCTTTTACATTGAAGCCGAGTTTTGCCATATTGAGCGCCCCTTTTGTAGAAGCATTACATCCGATACCATCACAATAGGTGACATACAGGAAATTTTTATCAAGCTTCTGCATCCGTTCTTCATTCATTTCGCGATGAGGCATATTAATAGATCCGGGTATATGTTCTGCTTCAAAAGCTGTGGGCTTTCTTGCATCAATAACAATTATCTTTTCACCCTTCTTTAAAGCGTCAAACAAATCTGATGGATCTATTTCAAATTGCAGCTTGTTTGCATAGTGTTTCATCTGTTCGTTCATAGTTTTGCTGTTTAAAAAGTATAAGCAAATCTATGTATTTGAATGATCTGTTAAAAACGAAAATAATTCATCTGTCTGATCAATTATTTTCATGAATTCATCAATTGATTTTTTCCGTAATTTGTAGATATAATATTATCACTGATGGAAATTCGACATTTGAAACTTGTTAAAGCTATTGTAGAAGAAGGCAGTATTTCCAAAGCCATTTTTAAACTACATCTTACCCAGTCAGCCTTAAGTCATCAGCTTAAAGAAGCGGAATACCAGCTTGGAACAAAGATATTTCTCAGGGTAAATAAAAAGCTTGTTCTGACTAAAGCAGGCGAAAAACTTTATGAGGCAGCTAACGAAATTCTTGATAAGCTTTCAGATACTCAATACTCCATTAAACAAATGGTTTTCGGAGAAATAGGAGAGATAAGAATCAGTACAGAATGTTATTCCGGATATCACTGGCTGCCTTCGGTTATGAAGCAGTTTCAGCTATTGTATCCTAATGTGGACCTGAAGATTGTAATGGAAGCTACTCATTATCCTTTACAAAAGCTTCTGGCCAATGAGCTGGATATTGCCATTACCAGTGATCCTGTTAAAGATGAAAATATTAAGTACATTGAGCTTTTTCAGGACGAGCTGGTCATGCTGGTTTCAGAGAACCATCCCTGGTCTGATAAGAAATATGTACAGGCAGAAGATTTCATAAATGAACATCTGATTATTCATTCGCTTCCATTGGAAACTGTTTCTGTACATCAGTTTTTTCTTGCTCCCGCTAAAGTAAAACCCAGGAAGATTACTCCGCTTCCATTAACTGAAGCTTCTGTAGAAATGGTAAAGGCAGATATGGGCGTTATGTCTATGGCAAAGTGGGCCGCTCAGCCTTATCTTAAAACCTCAACTTTAAAAGCGATAAAGATTGGTAAGACAGGATTGAAAAGAAAGCATTATATCGCTGTGCTAAGTGATAAAAAGCAGCCTGATTATTTCACCCATTTTATAGATTTTCTGAAAACGGAGTTACATGTAGTATGGAATATAGAATAAGGACTTGTGAGGAAAGAGATCTGCCTGTTCTTATTGAACTATGTGCGAAGCATGCTGCATATGAGAACGCAGTTTACGATGCTCAGTATAAAGAAAGGTTGTTGAAGGATGCATTGTTTGGAGATAAGCCACTGCTATATTGTCTGGTGGTGGAAGCAGATGAGAATGTAGTCGGTTATGCCAGCTTTACCTTTGATTATTCCACCTGGAGCGCCGCTTCTTTTTTGCATATTGACTGCCTTTATCTGGATGAATGCTATCGTGGATATGGAATAGGAGAGGCAATGATTTTACATATAAAAGAAATTGCTAAAGTTAAAGGTTGTTCGAATGTCCAATGGCAGACACCGGTATTTAATGAAAGAGCAATTAAGTTTTATAAAAGAATAGGAGGAGAGCGTAAAGATAAGGTGAGATTTACAATCACACTTTAATGTGTAAATTATAGGTTATTTTTTTAATTCTTCTAATCTTACTTGTAATAGGAATCCACTGCTTCTTGTCCTGTATAGTTCGATCCTGCTTTATTATCTGCGCCGACAAATTGAAATGGTACAGTTAATGTCCTAGAGCCTTTAATCGTTATTAAGTGTTTTCTTGAAGTGTATTCTATATTGCTGGATTTAAACCAGGCTGAAAGTTTTTGCTGAATGTTGTCAGTTTCAATGCTCTTTATACAGCTGGTATCAAAGTTGGCAATAAACAGCCCTTCATGATTCAGCATTGAGCTTGCTTTCCGTATGGCTTCCAGTTTATCGCCCATATAGTGCAGGCCATGGACACATGTGATAAGATCATATTTTTGCTCTGATTCAAAGTTAAAAAATGACTGAGCATGCAGAGAGACTGAATTACATTGTTCAGGAATCGGATCAAACATATCGATCAGATCTATTCCTGTAAAAGTGATCTGTTTTGATGGGAAATGCGTTGATGCATACTGCGCTGTCTGAATGAGTGCTTTGCCTCTTCCACAGCAGATGTCAAGCCACGCGAAGGTGCTTTTGGTTTTAAAGCTTTTGTTAATGAACTCAACAGGAGATAGGTAAATATCTTTTTCATAGCTGTTAATGCCCACTGCATTGCGCTCCCTGTTCATTCTATTATTGGCAACTACAGGTGAGCTTTCCAGATTTTGATTGTTGAGAAGGTCCATTTTAATTTCTATAAAAATAACTTAGCGCTAATCCTTGCGCCACGCTGTTGAAGTTATCTCCACGGTGTATCTTTTCATCTGAAAATTTATTGGTGAAGATATTTCGTACAGCCTGAAGTGAAGAGGTTCCGCCTGTTAAGAATATGTTATTGATTTCACTATGAGGTATGCCTGATTTTTCAATAAATTCGGTCAGAAATGCCTCAATTTTACTTACTTCCTTTATAGCAAATTCATTAAATTCATTCAGCTCCAGGTGTTCCTTGATATCTATCCCGGCTTCACTGAAGTGAATATCTGCAAAAGAATTTTCAGACAGTTCAATTTTAGCCTTTTCAATCTTACGAAACAGGGAGAAGCCCAGGTTCTGATCAATGAAAGTCATCAATCTCTGTATTGCTGGGTTTCTTTGGGTATAGAGATAGTAGCTGTCCAGAGATTTTCTTAGCTTACCTTCTTTCAGAAATGCCATTTGTTCCCACTCACAAAGATTTCGGTAGATATGTACCGGCAAGTCCAGCATTTTTCCAAATGATTCGTATTTAAGTCCGTATCCAAAGTAATAGACCATTTTATGCCACATAATTAAGGCATCAAAATCATCGCCTCCTATATGTATACCACCAGTATTGATGATTTGCGATTTTCTGTCAGTAAGACTAATGTTATTACGATCAAGTCGCATAAGTGTAAAGTCTGAGGTACCTCCACCAAAGTCCCCAATTAGGACAACTTCAGGTTTCTCAATACTTTGTTCATATAAAAATCCTGCACCTATAGGCTCGTACTGGAACCATATATGTTCAAAACCTGCTTTTTTAGCTGCTGCAAGCAATCGTTTTTCTGCAAGCTTATCTTTTTCAGGATCTTCTGAAAATACTACCGGCCTTCCCATGATGACCTCAGTTACCTCTTCACCCAGGTATTCATCCGCTTCCTTTTTTAGTGACTTTAAAAGGAGACAAACAAGATCTTCAGCAGTATATTTTTTACCATAAATGTATGTGAAAGTAAATGATGCCTGAGGGAGTAAAGTTTTCACAGATTTTAGCAGACGTCCTTTCAGGTTATTTTGGATATAATGCTCAACTGCTTTTTTTCCTATTGAAATCTGAGATGACTCTGTAAAATGTATAACAGATTGCTCACTTATTACATGTTTTATTTCTTTAGTTTCCTTGTTGGCTATTGCTAAAACTGAATTACTGGTACCAAAGTCAATTCCGTAAATATGATTTGCCATGTTAATTTACTTGTTACTTTTCAATCAAGAATATCAAACAGAATGAAGATCTCATTGATTGATAATTTATCTTTAATTTTTTTTGAAAAAGCTTCAAATATACTTTAAATAAACCGGTGGAAGGAAATGTTAAACAGGGAAATTTTCTAAAAGTGGAATAAAATAATTATAAAGGGAGAGTGTAAAAATGTAGCAACAGTGTGAGCAACAGCAACAAAGTGCTAAAATTCTTGCTGTTGCTCGCGCTCTTGCTGTATTATTCTTCCGGAGGTAATGGTTGAAAATTATCTGTACCTTCTATTCTTTCCAATTCTGTTCCATTTGGAAGATTCAAATGGGGGATGATAGCACGGTCATAATTTGCTATGGTATTCACATCGTATATTCCTGAGTTTTCCGAATCATCTATATATTCTTCTGTTTCAGTTCCTGACAAGAATCTCCAGCCGCTGTCCCAGCCTTCTTCAGGCTCTTCACGATACATAAATCCAACCGGTAGTCCTTCAACAGTAATTTTATCCGAAGCAATACAACCACCCATGGAGGGGATAAGCTGAACAATATCTACCGAATCGATTTTAAGGCCTTTTTTCATTTTATAAAATATTGATTTAAATGTAATTAGTTTAAAATGTGTTGGTTATATGGTTTTTTATAAAAAAAAGTCCTTCAAACCTTAAAGTGTTCATAAATATAGGAAAGTTGTCTTTATCTTTGAAAAACTATCATAATCTATTGAAGAAAAATTACTAAATGAATTTCTCTTTCCAGTTTGATAAACGACCTCCTGCTTTAATAATAATATTTTGCCTTTGCTGTTCTTTTTCCTTTTCTGATGGCGATAAAGTAGAGCAATTAATAAATAGTTTTAATAATCCAGGGATCAGAAACGGACTTAAAACCTTTTTTAGAGGAGGGGCTGAGAAACACGTATCATTAGAAAATTATTCAGTTGATGAATTAATAAAAGAAGCAAACAGTTTCGTGGGAGCTCCACATAGAATGGGGGGGACAACCAGGAAAGGTGTAGACTGCTCGGGTTTAGTTCGTGTTACCCATAAGAAGTTTGGAATTTTACTTCCTCATTCCTCACATGAACAGGCAAGATATGGTGATTTGGTGCCATCTAAAGATAGTCTTGAAAAGGGAGATCTGGTTTTTTTCTACAATTCTTACAATTCGAGAAATTTTATCACTCATGCCGGAATCTATCTGGGTGAAGAAAAATTTATTCATGCTTCACATTCACAGGGGGTTATTGTTTCATCTATCAATGATTCTTATTGGGGTAAAAGGTTTTTATTTGGTACAAGATTGGGTGGTGTAAAGATTAACGAAGGTTCCTTTTATATGCTGGTTTCTGCCGATAGTTCTGTAATAAAAGTCGGCGCAGATCATCCCTATATCCAATATTCAGGCAGAATTGATTTATCAGATAAGAAAAAACCTGGTTTTACATTTCCCGGCGTCACTGTTTCGGCAAAATTCACAGGAAATTCGATTGGTTTCGAACTCAATGATTTTGGTGGAGATAAAGATAAAAGTGCAAATTATTATACAGTTTTGATTGATGGCCGGATAAGTGAAATTGTGAGATGTAAACCAGGAGTCCATGTTTATCAGGTCGGAGGGAATTTAAAGGATACAATTCATGAGATTTCCATATTTAAAAGGACGGAAAGTTTTGTGGGTAAATCAGAGTTTACTGGATTGGTACTTGGTAAAAATGGCAAGTTGCTAAAGCCAGCAAATAAGTCTGTTAGGAAAATAGAATTTATAGGTGACTCTTATACTTGTGGTTATGGAAATACATTGGTAATTCCCGCACCTCCTGAAGGAAATCCTAATACTGGCTTTAGTAGTGCAAATGAAGATAATTATTCTGCCTGGGGAAATCTTGTATCACAAAGACTTAATGCTCAGTACATGTGTACTGCCTATTCAGGAAAAGGGATTTATAAAAACTTTCAGGGTGACACAATTGGAACTTTGCCTAAGATTTATGACAGAGTGTTTCCTGACCAGGAATTTCCCAAGTGGAATTTTGACAATTATGTTCCTGATGTGGTAGTTATTCACTTAGGTACCAATGATTTTTATCAGGAAGTTTCCGGCAATTCCAAACTGGATTCTTCCAGATTTGTGAATCAATATATTGCATTTGTAAAAAAAGTACGTGAATTTTATCCTGCGGCAAAAATTGTCTGTGTTCCATCTAATGGCCTCAATGATAGCTGGCCGGCCAATGCATTCCTTTATACTAAATCGAAGAGGTATGTGGAATCGGTAGTTAATTCCATTAAAGAGTCTGGCGATAAAAACATCTATTCCTTTGCTATGGTGTCACAATCAGCCCCTTATGGTGAAGATTGGCATCCGAGCTTGCATACTCATGAAACTATGGCACAACAAATTGTGCCTTATTTGAAAAAAATTACTGGGTGGGAGTAATCTTTCCTTCTAAAAATCCGTTAAAGGTAAATAACTATACCAGCTGGTGTTTTAAACCTTTACAATTTTTGGGAGTTGAAATTTTATAACCGTCTGGTAAATACTCACCTGAATTCCGCAAACAAACTTTGGTGTTGAACAGATTAACGGTGATTGGATAAGTTTTTATTTAAAATCTATTTTACTCATAAATGAATATTTACGTGGGAAACCTCAATGTTGAGGTGAACGAAGAGCAACTCAGAGATCTTTTTCAAAGATTCGGACAAGTACAAAAAGTGAGACTAATGAAAGACAAATATTCAGGAGTTTCCATGGGAACGGCTTTTATTGAAATGTTAAATGACCGGGATTCAATGAAGGCAATCAATGGATTAAACAATTTCAACCTGCAGGGAAGAAAGATAATCGTTAACAAAGCTCGCCCTAAAGCCCCCCTTAAAAAAAACAGTGGAGATAGTAACTGGTAAGTAAATAAATTTTCTTGAATTTAATAATTGAAAATTAGTAATATTTCGATTCTCTTTTTATATTTACCAAAATATTAAAGCGAATTAGTATTTTTAGCACTTTTGTATTATTAAATTACAGTCCTAAAAGTAAAATTCCACTTTAAAAACACAATCAGTTTTAATAATTTATTTAACAATTTAATAATGCAAAAAGGTGTAGTAAAATTTTTTAATAACTCAAAAGGATTTGGGTTTATTAAAACAGAAGGAACTGGAGAAGAAATCTTTGTTCACGTAAGTGGCTTAGCTGATCAAGTTCGTGAGAATGATAAAGTAACATTTGAGGTTCGTCAAGGAAAAAAAGGTCCAAACGCGGTTAACGTGAAGATCGAAAAATAGATATTTGTACCTGTTATTTTAAAAAAGGCTGTATGAATCATACAGCCTTTTTTTATGTTTTGACATTTAAATTCACTTTTCTTTTTTGATATTCTATCAGTTTTATGAATCGTCTATTTCAAGAACATATTGTTAATCTGGATCTTCCTCCTGATCAGCGATGGACTTTTTTGATTGACTATAAAGAAGCTATAAATGATCTGCTTCAGTGCTATTTAAACGATTTTAAGGGAGCTGACTTTATTTTTGATAATATTGAGCTATTCAAGAAAGTTATTATTTCAGAAGAGTATCTACAGGAAATCGATTTTATCGCTTCTATTTCAAATTTTTCTTCGAACGAGGTTCTGATAGCCAATTTGTATTACGATATATTGAAATTTTACTTTGGTTGTACTGCTTTTGCTGTAAGTAACGGCCAAGCAGTAATGCATGGCAGAAATCTGGACTGGCATACAGAAAATAATTTATTGGGGATGCATTCTCTGATTTTTAACTTTAAGCAGGAAGGGAAAACCCTTTTTAAAACCATTGGATGGCCTGGGTTTATTGGGACCTTGTCCGGTATCCGTCCTGGTAAGTTTTCCCTTACTTTAAACGCCGTTTTGAGCGAAGATGCTCCTGAAATTGCAATGCCCGTTTCATTCTTATTGAGAGATATATTAACATCTTCAAATTCTTTTCAGGAAGCCATGCAAAAACTTGAAAATACTAAAATTGCCAGTGATTGTCTGATCCTGCTTTCAGGAATTTCAGCGGACGAAAAAATCGTTATTGAACGGACACCAAAAAGGTTTGCAACCAGGACGTCAGATTCCGGCTACATAATTGTCACCAATGATTACAAGAAAATTCAGAATAATACATCTGGGATCAGTGTCCTTCAGTCGACCTCATGTGGACGATATGAAAGGGCGGAATTTCTTTTAAAGAAAATAATACCTGATAATCTGGAAAGATGTATGGACATCTTGATAGATGAAGGTGTAAAGATGAATATAACTGTTCAACAAATGGTTTTCGATAATACAACGGGCGATATATTATGTTATACCAGGTGAAAAACAGATAAAACTTTATCAGACAGCTCCTGCGCCAGGTCTTTTACCCGATTCTATATTTACAAGTATTTTTCTGTTTTGCTTTTTGGATTTTGACTGATTTTTGTTTTGCTGAGCTTCTGCAAAATTTGGTTTAGGAAGATTTTCTATTTTTACATTTTCCGAATGAGTGAAGACTACTTTTTTATTTTCGGAAGTTTTTTCAAAGTAACTGTCAATATGATTGTTTAAGGTTTCAAGACAAATGCTAGAGCTTATAAAATAATTAACTCCATATCTTCTGACTTTATCCTGTATGTCCTTGTCTATATTGTCCTGCATGACTACTATCAGAACATTATCTTTATGAATGTCATGGGAAAATTTATAACCTTCAAGAAAGTCAAAACCATTTGCTATAGGAGTATTCATGTTTAAAACCACAACGGTTTTAGAGTCTACAGTTCTATGGCTGATTTGATTAAGATAAAGTAAAGCATGACCTCCGTTTAAGGTCACTTTTAATTGATCTACTAAGCCAGAATCAACAATCTTTTTTTCGTTAAGGCAGTTTGTTTTTGTATCACAATCAACAAGTAGTAATCTATTAATTTTCATAAGCCTTCAGATTTTATAGTTTTTGTACGCTTCGATAACAAACATTGTTACATAATTCAGGAATTTGCGGGATTTCCCTGAATTATATCTCCCGAATTTCTCTGCGACCGGCTATTTTGAAATTAATATTTCGGAAGGATTTATAAAATATTGAACTATAGGTCAATAAATAAAATATTCTTCAAATAACCAAATTTTTTATTAAATGTTTACTATTTGTTCAAGATTGGTCATTTGCTAATTTAATTCGAATACCTCACTGCCCTTTTCTTAGAGCTTTGTAGTTCTTAACAAAATCCTAATAAAAACTTAATATAACTTTTTGGTTGACCATTCTCCTTCTTTCGTACTTGCCTCGAAATATTTGTAGTAAAATGTTTAGTAAAATTAAGGTCAGGCTTTTTCTTGTGTATAGCATCTTTGTCGGGATAATAATATCGATGGGTTGTTGTTTTATATACTTTCTAAACCAGCGTGAACTGAGTTATAGGATGATTCACAAAATACATAATGTTTCATACAAAGTATTTTCTCTGAATGCTGTGGAACAAGGCTTTGTCCATTATGATTCAAAAAAGCCTACCTATCATTTTACCCATACAAGTACATATAAAAAAAGCCATCAGAAGCTGATTGAAGAAATAGATTTTACAATAGAAAGCCTTTTAAACGAATCTCTTCTCAGTAAGAATGAATCAATGAAACTTCAATTGAAAGAGGTATTGCGTGAAATCGAAGATTATCAAAGAACATTCGGAGTTCTAGTAGGAACCATTGAAAAGAGGGGTACCCATATCTACGGTTTGGAAGGGGAGCTAAAGAAAAGAAAAGAATCTTTGCAAAAATACAGATCATTCCTTGGTGTAGATATACTTGAAAGCCTTATGCAAAATGAAAAAGATTATTTTATTTCTAAAGATTCATTATATGTATTTAATAATGAATACCTGATCAGTGAAGCCAAAAAGGATATATTAAAGACTAAAGAAATTCCCAGGGTCAATGCGGGAAAGGTTAGTCTTGCATTGGATGATTACTTGAAAACATTTAAAGATGTAGTGTTTGTAGAACGTTCAATAGGTTATAGCAATGAAGCTGGTTTGCTGGGAAGGCTAATAATTCATAATCAGAAAATAAGAGAGCTCATGACAGGCATCGAGAATGAGACCGTTGTGTTCAATGAAAGTCTGAAAGATGATTTAAAGAAAATGTTGTTTGGGGTATTGTTCATCTGCATCCTGATTTCACTAGGCTTAAGTTTTTTCTTTTCTTCAATGCTCACTAAGCCAATCAGGACTTTAACAACAGAACTTGAACGTGTGGTTAAAAGCAATTTTACCGATAGTTTTAGGGATATTAAATTTTCAGATAAAGATGAAGTAGGAATCTTAAGCAGAAGATTTATTTCAATGGTTGCAACTATACAGGATGGTATGAAGGAAATTAAGGAATATTCAAATAAAATAGAAAAACAAAATGTTGCCTTACTGAAAAGTGAACTTGATTTCAGATCTACTTTTGAACAAGCCGCTGTAGGAATTGCTCATATAGACTTTACCGGGAAGGTATTGAGAGTAAATAAAAAGCTATGTGAAATATTAGGTTTTAGTTCAGAAGAACTGCTCAATCTTAATGCTTCCAGAAAATTCATAAGAGATACTATAGAAATGAATGGTGGGCAGTATGGTAAGCTGTTGCTCAATACTATGGAGTACATAACGCTTGAGCAGCAGATTATGCATCGTTCTGGTAAGATGATCTGGGTGTATTTAACTTGTTCTATGAAGTTTGATAAATATGGAATACCGGAATATCAGATATGGGTAGTTCAGGATATCTCTGAGAGAAAGAAGGCAGAGTCTGAACTATTATATAAAAATCAGGAACTGGATACGTTTTGTTACAAGGTATCACACGATCTCAAAGGTCCTGTTGCTTCACTTAAAGGGTTATGTTCTACTGCCAGAATGGAGATCAAAGACCCTGTTGCAGTTGAATATTTTTCACAGATAGATTTAACCCTTATCAGACTCAATGAGATTATATTTAATCTTATTGAACTCACTAAAATAAAAGAAGGTCAGATTGACCTTACTTTTATTGACCCTGAAATTCTTATAAGGAATTCATTGGCAATACTTCTGAAAACTGATTATTTGCAGAAGATAGATGTTTCCATTGATACCTATGCAGTTAATGAACTATTCAGCGATAGCAGGTATCTTAATACTATATTTCTAAACCTTCTTGAAAATGCTTTAATATATTCAAGAAAGCAGGAAGACTCATTTATAAGAGTTACAATTGCAGATCATAAAAAAGGAGTATTGATTACTTTTGAAGATAATGGAATTGGTATAGAACGAGAGTTTCAGGCAAAAGTATTTGACATGTTTTTCAGGGCGACGGATTATTCAAAAGGGAGTGGCCTTGGACTTTACCTTGTAAAAAATGCCATTGAGAAGCTGAATGGAACCATTGACCTTAAAAGTGAAGCAGGTAAAGGGACAACTTTTTTTGTTTATTTGCCTAATCTTATAAAGGACGAATTAAAGGTTTCAGCAAAATTAAATTCAGGATTTTTATAAAATATGAGACTTGTTGGTTGAAATAAATAGATGTCAAATACTTTATCATAAAACTTATTCCAACTTTAGTCTTTCTTCTTCCAAATCTATCTGATGGAGAAATTTCCGAATGATCTCTTCATCAATATGCTTTTCTTTTTTATTCATGTGTATTAGTAAGTGGCGTTGTTTTTCAAGAATGTTACCGTATATAGTTTTGTTTCTTAAAGACATTTCAGGATTTTCATCCAAGGTTAATTGATTTTCCCATTTGTTGGCTAGCTTTTGCAGGTGCAAACTATGTTCTAACTCTGCATTATAATTTTCTGTAAGGTATTTCAAAGATTCTTTTGCCAATGCTTCCTGAATCAGCCTTTTTGTTTCTTCATCCGGAAGATGATCTTTGAAGACAGGTAATTTGATTTTTTTAATGAGAATAGGTAGCGTTAGTCCTTGTAATACCAAGGTTACCAGAATCACGACAAACGTGATGTACAATATGAGATTACGATGAGGGAAAGGCACTCCATTTGCATGGGTTACAGGAATAGAAAGAGCAGCAGCCAGAGAAACCACTCCACGCATGCCTGCCCATCCCAGTAAAAGAGGAGCTTTTAAGCCTGGATTACTTTCAGCAACTTTAATAAAATGACTTGCAATTAAAGTCACAACTAAAGCTCCATATGCAGCAAGTATTCTTCCAATGATGAGTACCAAAGTAATGAACAATCCATATGCAGTTGCACTATAAAAGCTAAAACCTTCTTTTGGTAATCCTGAAATAATTTCAGGAAGATCCAGACCTATCAACAAAAAGACCAATCCATTCAATAAGAATATTAGACTTTGCCATACATTCTCCCCACTCAGTCGAGATGATCCTGTCAGAAATTGATGTCTGAAATTAGATAAAAACAATCCTCCGCTTACTACTGCCAGCACCCCGGAAGCATTGACTCTTTCAGCTAAAATGTACATTGCATAAGGTGTAACGAGAGTAAGAATGATATCCATGTTAACATCTGTAGGTAGCCATTTGTGGGCTTTCAAAAATAGTAATCCAGCCATTAAACCGGTAGCAATTCCTCCAATGATCATCCAGGAAAAACTCAACGCAGCCTGATACCAGACAAATTGGCCGGTTGCAACTGCTATCATTGCAAAACGAAATATAATAAGTGAGGAAGCATCATTTAATAAACTTTCACCTTCCAGTATAGAAGACATTCTTTTAGGTGCTTTTACAAATTTTAAAATGGCGCTTGCACTTACAGCATCCGGGGGAGACACGATGCCTCCCAATAAAAAGCCTAACGCAAGTGAAAATCCTGGAATGATTGTATTGGCAAAGAAAGCTACAGCAACGGCTGTAAGAAACACAACGATAAAAGCAAAGCTTCCTATAATTCTTCTCCAATGCCAAAGCTCTTTCCAGGAATTTGTCCAGGCTGCTTCATACAATAGTGGAGGAAGGAAAATTATGAAAATCAATTCAGGGTCTATTTTTATATCGGGAATAAAAGGAATAAAACTAATCGTCAATCCCCCCAAAACTAATAATACAGGGTATGCTACTTTAATTTTATTGCTTAGCATTATCAACAATACTATAAGAACTATGAGGGCTAAATAAAATGGAAAATGGTCAAGCATATCAGACTTTATTTGTTTGGAGAAATATTTTCGGTTTTTAGATGGATCGTAATTAAAACTACTTTGGGATGAATGTAATTCTTATCCTTTACTTGTTGAATTTTATGATCATGAACTCTCAAAGTCCTGAGTTGAGTAGATCATTTATTCATCAAGATTAAAAGGTATATACATACAACTAGTTAAATATTAATTAGATAGAAAATCCGGGATAATTTTGACTAAAAATTTCGAAGAAACATTTGTGTAGTCAAATAACTACGAATATATTTGTAGTCAAATAACTACATAATGAATTTAAGAAGGGATGTGTTTCAGGCCATTGCCGACCCAACAAGAAGGGCGATACTTCTGTTGGTTGCCTCGCAATCCATGACTGCAGGAGCAATAGCGGCCAACTTTGACACTGCCAGACCAACTGTTTCGAAACATCTGCAAATACTTACTGAATGTGAATTGCTTAAGCAGGAGCAAAATGGCCGTGAGATGTACTATCATTTAAACCCTAACAAAATGAAAGAGATTGCTGACTTCATTGAACCATTCCGTAAAATGTGGGATGACAGGTTTAATAAATTGGAAGCAATTATGAAAAAATATAAGTCAAAAGAATAAGGAAAGCCGTATGGAATTAAAAACAAAGATTAATGCCATAGATGGCAAACAGGAGATAATGATAACAAGGGAGTTTGAATTGCCATTAGAGTTACTTTTCAAAGCATACGTTGAACCCGAAATTGTTGAGCAATGGATGGGAACGAAGGTGTTAAAACTGGAGAATAAAAAGCACGGAGGCTGGCAATTTGAAACGCTCGATCCAAAAGGGAATAAACATGGGTTTAATGGAGTTATTCATGAATTTATTCCTAATGAGAAAATTACAAGAACATTCGAAATGGAGAGCGCAACTTTTGGCCCTCAGCTTGAGTTCCTGGAATTTGAAAAGCTCGGTGACGATAGGAGTAAACTGAACATGCACGTTGTATACAGGTCAGTGGCCATAAGGGATCAGATACTTCAGTTGCCATTTGCTCAAGGAATTAATATGGCACATAACAGATTGCAAGAAATAGTAAATAAATTAAAGTAACGTTAATGTATCTTATGACAAAGAGAAATAAAATTATCTATTGGGTTGCGACCCTTTGGATGTCACTTGGAATGCTTTCTGGTGGAATTGCACAATTATTTCAGGTGAAAGACGCAGTAGACGGTGTCGTGCGTTTAGGTTATCCAGCCTATTTCCCAGCCATTATTGGTTTTTGGAAAATTTTAGGTGTCATTGCAGTGCTGATTCCTAGATTTCCATTGGTAAAAGAATGGGCATATGCAGGCTTTTTCTTTTGCATGTCTGGAGCGTTATATACACACATCGCTGTTGGAGACCCTGCAAAGGAAAGTATCGGACCTGTGTTACTAATTATTTTGATTTTGGTATCATGGTATTACAGACCTGCTGAAAGAAGATTAATTTCAGCAATTCAATAAAGATAACATGAATCACAAGGTTGACTTTTATTTTAATAAAGCCCAAATGTGGCAGCAAGAAATCGAGCAATTGAGGAATATTGTTCTTGACTGCGGGCTTTCTGAGGAATTGAAGTGGGGTTCTCCTTGTTATGTTTCTGAGAAAAGGAACATTGTTTTAATACATACATTTAAAGAATATTGTGCTCTGTTGTTTTTTAAAGGCTCACTATTAAAGGATAACAAAGGCATTCTGATCCAACAAACAGAGAACGTTCAGGCTGCAAGGCAGGTTCGGTTTACTAATATTAAAGAAATATTGAAGTTGGAAAAAGTATTGAAGTCTTATATTTACGAAGCTGTCAAAATTGAAAAAGCTGGTTTGAAGGTAGCATTGAAAAAGACTTCCGGTTTTTTCTATACCTGAAGAGTTTCAAAAGAAACTGGATAAAATGAAATCTTTAAAATCCGCTTTTGATGCATTAACTCCAGGGCGACAGAGAGCATACTTATTTTATTTTTCTCAACCCAAGCAAGCCAGGACACGAGAGTCAAGAGTTGAAAAATGTATTCAACAAATACTCAATGGAAAGGGATTAAACGATTAGTATAATTAAATTGGGAATGGTTTTAATTTTTGTGATTAAATAAGGGAATAAATCATGGCTAATAAAAAGAAATTGTCCGCAAAAGAATGTGAAGAGTTGCTCAATACATTAAAAGCCCGTTTTGAGAAAAACATGAATCGCCATAAAGGATTAGAATGGACTTCTATTCATGCTAAACTTATTGCTCCTGCTGGAGGAGAAAAACTCTGGTCCCTCAATGAAATGGAAAAAACAGGAGGTGAACCTGATGTGGTTGGTTATGATAAAAAGACTGATGAATTTATTTTTAATGATTGTTCAGCAGAAAGTCCTAAAGGCAGAAGAAGTATATGTTACGATCACGAAGCACTGGAAGCAAGGAAGGAACATAAACCGGAAGATAGCGCTATCCAGATGGCATCAGACATGGGTATAGAGATTCTGACAGAAGAGCAATACAGGGATCTTCAGAAACTTGGAAACTTTGATACAAAAACGTCCAGCTGGGTTAAAACCCCTTTAGACATAAGAAAGCTAGGTGGAGCAATCTTTTGTGATCGCCGCTATAACACTGTTTTTATGTATCACAATGGAGCAGAATCTTACTATGCAGCCAGAGGATTCAGAGGTTCTCTGAGGGTTTAGTTTAAATTGAGATTATATCATGCAAGAGCAGAGTTAATCCAGATAGGAGCTCTATCCATGATTGTGTCTCAGTTACCTAATTATTCAAAAACAAAAGCCAGTTAGTGTAATCCAACTGGTTTTTGTATTCATCTTTTACTCCTTGTTTAAGAATTTTGTTTTGGGCTTAAAAGGTTGTATTTGATATCTTTAATCACAATTTCACTTTTGTCAATTTTTATAATTCTGAAAAGTTTTTTTAGGGAACTATGCTTTGTATTTTATTATTCTTTGCTCAGCATGGTTTTATAATTCAGATGAAAAGCCTCTGTAATTCTTGAAATGTTAAATAGATTAATGGAGACTTAGATTGAGTTGAGTCCAGTTGATGCGGATTTTGCAACAATAACAGGTTGTAACCGTAAATGGTAGCGTTTTATAAAATTAAAAAAGAGAATAATGAAAAAAATAATCTTACTAATATTTTTTGGTCTGATAGGTACTTTAGGGTTTTCTCAGGCAATTCCTGATAAGGCAAATACAATTGTAATTTCTCTCCCAGATTCAAATGGTGTATACGACAAAGTGAAGGAAGTATTTTCTGAAAAGGATTATACAATAAAGGCTGGTAAAGGAACTTCAAAAGTGGTCACAAATCCTAAAACGCTTAAAGGGGGCAAAACCAGAGTGAGTCTAGTGGCGGAAATAAAGGGGGCAGAAGTTTGGCTTTCAGGCAATATATCTATTGCCGCACAAGATGGGATGAAAATTGAATATAAAGGAAATAAAGGAACTCCAATCATGGATGCATGGGAAGAATTGGAAAAAGTAGCGAAAGCATTTGGCAAAAAACTGAAGTATGAAGTGAAATAAGTTTTATGTTTAATATATTTATTACAGCAAGGGTGTTTTTATAGAAATCCTTGCTGTTAGTTTTTCTAGATATATCTAAATAGACTGCATAAGTTAAATAGTACTAAAGATACTGTTTGAATGCCTCTCAATCTTTGTGTAATTATATAAGATCGGAGTGTCGCATATTTACTTTTAGGAAGAATTAAATGTTGATTCCATATTTTATAACCTTCTTTTAATTTTTCAAAACTAATTCAAAGTTTTTTCTAGTTTTATAATCCTGAAGAATGAGAACATTTTGATGAAAGGAAATACAGGATCAAATTCAAATTTCTTTACACCAAAGTTTACCCTGCTTGCATATTTGTGATGGTTGTTCTGGAATAATTCACCAAGCATCAATAGATCTACAGGCAAAGTATTTTTGGAATGATCACCATTTTTAAAATTGCTGTAGCCAACTTTATGCCCAAACCAGTTCACAATAGCGCCATGCACGGGCGACATAAGAAAATGTATAGGAAGGAACAAAAACATCCACCATTGTGTAGCAAATATGGAATAAAAGCCTACATAAATAATACCCCATGTTATTCTTGATATTCCCATTTCTCCAATCTTATCAATAAGCTTCCATTCAGGAAGATTTTTTTTGAATCCTGCATCTGAGTTTAAATTATTGTCTACAATATCATTATAAATCTTCCTTGTCTTCCACATCATAACAAAAGCATTTTTATTGTGGTGTGGTGAATGAGGATCCTTTTCTGTATCACTATATGCATGATGCATTCTATGAAGAATTCCATATGCTCTTGGTGTTAAATAGGAAGATCCCTGGCTGAAATATAGAATAAGATAAAAGAACCTTTCCCATGCTTTGTTCATAGTGAACATTCTGTGGGCGCTATACCTGTGCAAAAAGAATGTTTGGGAGAATAATGAAATGTACCAATGTGAAATAAAAAAGATAATGATAATCATAATTTTGGTGATCTTAATAAGAATTGAATGTTTATACTATACTAGTCAGACTTTCTGATTTTTATAAAATTGAATATCCTTTAGTAATCAATAAACAAGAGAATTGTTTAAATTCTTAATAAGAATTGTAAAATTATTAAGGTAAAAATATGACTGTCTGTAGGATGTTTAACGGTGTTTTATGGTAACTGATATGAAAAATATTTCCGATAATATAAGACAGCTTATGTATCAATACTTAAAAGGTGTAAAATAATTTTTTTGAATAATAAAATGTAAATGAAAAGAGCTTATTAAAGCCCCTTTCATTTGTATCAGCCATTTATTTTTTGATCAATTGTTAGAATAATCTTTCCCTTTGCGTGATGGGATTCGCTTAACTGATGAGCTTCCTTTACCTTTTCTAATGGGAATGTACGATCTATAATTACTTTAATTAATCCTTTTTCAATTAATCCTCCGATCTCTGCCAGTTTGGCTCCATTGCCTATTGAATAATAAGCTATTGCATTTACATCCTGACGAGGAGATTTTTCAGCAGCTTCTACACCAACCGTTGAAACTAATATACCTCCGGCTTTAAGGACCTTTAGTGACCTTACCTGTGTATCGCCTCCGATAGTATCCAATACCACATCAATATTTTTAAGTTTGGCGCTGAAATCTTCATTTTTATAATCTATGACCTGATCTGCACCTATACTTTTTACCATTTCTATATTTATTTTGGAGCAGGTTCCGATGACATGAGCGCCTGCGATTTTAGCTAACTGAACTGCAAATGTTCCTACACCTCCGGCTGCTCCATGTATTAATACTTTCTGATCTGCTCTTAAGTTAGCTTTATCAAATAGTCCTGTCCATGCGGTCTGTGCTGCGAGGGGGACACCGGCAGCTTCTATTATGGATATATTGGTTGGAACTAGCGCAACTGCATAGGAGGGGATTGCTATGTATTCAGCATAAGCTCCGTTTCTGGCAGCGCTTGGATTTGCATATATCTTGTCTCCCGGTTTAAATCTTGTTACCAGATCACCAACAGCAGTGACTGTTCCTGCCACATCCCAACCGAGAATTCCGGGATTATTATTTTGAAGGAAATCTGGTTTGTAGCCCTGCCTTATTTTCCAGTCTATTGGATTAATTCCAGCTGCCTGAACTTTAACTAATATTTCATACGGTTCTATCTCAGGAATTGCTACTTCTTCTTGCTGCAGAACATTGGCGTCTCCAAAATTATGTATTACAATGGCTTTCATTTTATCTGCCAAAGTTTTTGATTTGGTTCCTGTTCCTTCTGTTTGTTGTGGAGTTGGTTTCATTTCTTTCAATTATAAATGGTGTATAATGATGGTCACATTTATTCGCTAAGCTTTTTACAATTTTATTCCTCAGCGATTAAGTAATGGAAATCAATGAAATTAAAATTTGTTTGAATGAATTTTTCTGAAAACTTTAAATCCTGGTATTAAGAATGATTAGAAAAAATATGGTTATCTAAATTGTCAAGTTATTGCTGGAATTGAGGATATTCATTAGGATAATTAGTTGTTAATTATCCAGATTTACTATTGGCAAAAATTTCTGTATCAAGTTAAATAAGACTAAAGATATTAATATTTTCAGCAATGGATCCTAGAAGTTTGGTATGATCTGAAGTCTGGACGATAAATTGCTAAAGCGAACGAATGTCAAAGTTTACAAGTTTGTAAATTATTAGAAAGAAAAGGAGGTCAGTGCGACTTGCAATGACCTCCTTTTATTATTGCTCTACAAATTATATTGCAAAAGGTTTTAGATAAATCTGAAATTATTCTTTTACAACCTTTATAATTTCAGTGCCATTAGGTTTTATTAATTGTATGATGTATATCCCCTGAGGATATGAATCTCCGATAGTGTAATTACCATTTTTATCTTCTGGAGATATAGTTTCCATTAGCTTTCCTGAGATATCAAAAATCTTTATATGATCAACATACTCATTGAACTTGATTTCTGCATTACTGGTAAAGGGATTCGGGCCAACAAAAAACAGTTGCTCCTCTTTATCTGCAATTACATTAGGGTTAAAGTTATCAAATGATTCTCTTGCAATTGTAGGAGGAACACTGGAATTACTGAAGTATAAAGCGTATGCACCTGATTTTTCAACCAGTACAAGGTTAGTGCCATCCAGATTTACCCAATAAGAACCGGCCATATTGTTAAAGCCAATTGTT
Organism: Bacteroidota bacterium; assembly: GCA_023428135.1. Classification (GTDB taxonomy): domain Bacteria; phylum Bacteroidota; class Bacteroidia; order Cytophagales; family Cytophagaceae; genus Sporocytophaga. The sequence continues at coordinate 46,246 of JAEYZG010000017.1, forward strand.
GAATTTATTGTGATTTCGGGGGAACTAGTATGCAGTCTGTAAGTACCATAATCCGGAATATTAGTGTACGCGCGTGGATTGTTACCAATTACTTCCATAGTGAACTGGTACAGTCCATTTGGATTGGACGTATTTCCCTGCCAGTTGAATACAGAGTTAAATACATGGCTAAGATTTGGACCGCCCGTACCCAATGTATGGATATATTGGTATTGTTTGAAACCAGTAGGGATAGCTGTAGTGGCCGGCACCTTGTATTTCGTGATTAAAGCTGTTGTTTTTTTGACGGTAATGTTATCAAAAATTACTTTTTTCTTTACTAAATCCGTAGCGGCAGAACTTGCGAGCCCAATGTAAACGTTTGCCCCCATAGATATAGTAGCAGATTTATGAAATGTCCAGGAGATACCATTGGTTGAGTAATAACCGGAAAATGTGTTCCCATTTCTTACAAGTTTTACCCAAATGGCAGAGCGGGCTGCCCATACATTACTGTTTTCGGAAGATCCTCCTGTTGATGTTCTGTGTTGAAATGCCGGTCCCTGAAAAGGAGTAATAGCCATAAATGCATGTTTAGAATTGTCTGTAAGTGATTCTCTAATCATGACACCTGCTTTGGCCCATTCTGAGGTAGCATCCTGCTCGGCAATACGTGCTATAATTTCACCATTACCATTCATAGGCTGTGATTCAAAAATAAAATTATCTGTGTTATTCCAGATATCCCAGCCAAAGCTTTTAATATGAAAGGTATTGTTTTGAAAATAGACTTCTCCCTGAACATTAGTACCAAAGTCATTTTGTTGCCAAGGTTGCGGAGGATTGTAACTGACAGTTGATTTTTTAAAAGTTACATGAACAGTTCTGTTGCCAGTGATATTGGTTAAGTTATAAGTCTGCGAATTAGTAACCGCAACATTATTCACCAGAATTTTGTCTATCTGATAGCCAATGTCTGGTGTAATCTGAAATTGCTGGCTTGCTCCGCTGTTGACCATGAGAGTTCCTGAAGGAGTTATTTTTCCATTTGCTCCTTTCGTAACGTTCACTGTGTATGATTTTTTCTCAACAGTAAATGTCATGTTAGTCCCCTTAGCGCTTATATTTTTGATACTAAGACCAGTGAGACTGCCATCTTTCCATCGTGCAGCAGGAACTGTAAAATCTGAAAACTCATTTTTACTTGTCGCATCAAATAAATCGTTTGCATCACCATAAGATCCGGAACTTAAATGATCCAGCCCATCGGCTTGAGTAAGTTTAACGGTGTAAGCATCACTTTTTACAGGCACTTTTAATCCGCCTTCTTCATCTACATACCAGATCCCTAAACCTTCGTCTGTATACTCAGTAAATCTGCCTTGTTTCAGATAAGATTCAACAAGATAATATTCTCTTGGGTTATTGGGGTTAGTATATTTATAGGTTCTATTCAGATCATTTGAAGTAACTGTAAATGTAGTAGTCTGATTTACATTCAGACTTACAATATTTTGTATCCAGCCCTTTTTTAAACGCAATCCTGGGTTTGGAGGTACCGGATTAACTCTTCTATTCCATCCTCCATATCCCATGAGGCAGTAGTGTCCTATATTCGTTATTCTTGACTCTCGCTGGTAATGCTCCGGCCAGCGAAAAGTTTGATGTCCTATTTCATGTGCAATGGTTGCAAGAGACATTAAACCTTCGGAGTCTTCAGTAGTAGTGTTACCTCCGCCGGTGATATAAGCTGCGACACCATTGTTAAAAATTCTTACATGGTTAGCAAGGCCAAAGGCAACACCTCTTAATGATTCGGTGCGTCTCCCTTCTACAATGACATTTACAGAATAAATTTCATTGGTTCCCGGACGTAAAGTCAATCCGGTAAAATTAGCATCTTTAATTTGTTGAAAGACTTCTGCAACCAGCTTGTCAAGCCCACCTCCTGAATATAATTCATAGTTTGCACGAGGCTGGCTTGCCCTTAGCCATCCTACAATTACAGAGGTGTAATTTAATTTCCCGTTGGATACATTCGACCAGTATTGACGGACAGAGCCATTAAAGCCAAATCCACTATAACCCGTTGCCTGATTAAACATCGGCGTGAAATTTTCTCTGGGAGTAAAGCCAGGGTCGTCAGGAAAGTCGATTAAAATTGTTAAAGCATTGATGTTTTCAGTTTGAGCAAAGCTGAACTGTACACTTTGCAACATGAATAGTAATAATAAAAAACGTTTAGAGATGAGTTTTTTCATAAATGTAGTTTTATAGATTGAAAAAAAAATGTCTTGCTAATGTAAAGTGTTCATGGAAAGTGTGTTATAGTGTTTTATAAATATGGCTTTTGGTTTTATGAAAGCAGGTTTTCAATAAAGGAAGGTTTGTTCATTTGTTTTAAAAATATAAAGTTTGAGTGTAATTTTTAATGGACTACCTATTGATGCTCAGTTATATTGCTTTATAAAAATATGACATGATGCACTCTTTTTAAAGACTGCTTTTGTGAGGTTTATTCTATTGAGAGAATTATTGGAAACAGCGAAATTTTGTACTTGAGGGGGGAGTATTAAATAGAGATCAGATATTGTATTTATACTTGCGATTATTGTTGGACTGATTCATGCAGGGCTTTAACCTGCATTATAAAGTTAGTAGCTTTATTAGTATAGTAACAATTGAAGAAAAAGAATTTTCTGTTACTTTATGGTATTGCGAAATGACTCACTTCTTTTGCAAGCACCAAGTAGTCATACACCTTAGGTTCTGTACATTTGTTGTTTTAATCGGTTCAAAAAGAATTCCATTTAGTCTGCAGGTATAATCCAACAGCGCTTTGTCATCAACAAGATACCTTACAGATCCATCCGGTAGAAGCCAGAGTCCTTTAGCGGTTTCTTTTACCAAATGTTCTATACCGATAGAAGAGGCAAGTCTTGCAAACAAGTAACCTCCTGGTTTTAGCACATTCCACATAGAGTTTAACATCTGTTCGAAGTGATTTTGATCTTTCGCAAAATGTAGTACTGCACTACAGATGATGAGGTCGAAGAAGTCCTTGGAATAAGGAAGATTTTCAGCAACGCCTATGTTAAAATGAGCAGAAGGCAAGCCGGGATTCAAGGCAGATGAAAGTTTCTGCACTCTGTTAATAGCTGAAGGATCCGGATCTATTCCGTAAACATCAAATCCATTTCTCAAAAAATATATAAGGTTTCTGCCACTTCCACATCCCACGTCCAGAACGGTTTTGCAGTGATCAAAGCGGCCTTTTAGCAGTTGATCAAAAAGATAAATATCTATATCACCGAAATATTCTTTTATAGCATTCATAAAACAAAGGTTGACTCAAAGTATTAACCTAAAATTAAGCATTTATCATTAAACCTCTGTTAATCATTTTAATCAACCACCTGAATAGATCTTCAAATTCTATGATTTACATCGGTTTTTGAAATTCTTAATCTCTGTTAAAGATACCAGAATCAACCTTATGTAGGGAGCAATCGGATCAAATTATTGTCAGTCAATTCGGGAAAATAAATAGAGCCACACTACCCTTGAGAACCTGAAGTTGAAGGGGGATAATAATATTATGACAAGTATAATCGCCCATAGATTGATCATATCAAACATGCCCGTGCCGAATAATCTGCAGATAAAATAAGTAATAAAGGCTTCGGCAGTTCCCAATGCATAGCTAACGTACATGGAGCCCCAGAAGTATCCTGGTTCTCTCATAAACCTCGCTTTGCAATGAGGACAATCATTGTTCATCTCTCCTGATCTATAACTGAAAAGGTTTGGATTTTTAAAAATCAGCCCTTCATGACAATAAGGACAACGATCTTTTAAGATATGAATAAGTGCCATAGTAGTAGTTGTTCTAATCTTTAATGCAAATCTATGGACATAAGTTCTTTAAATTGAGGTAAAAAGTATCCGTTAATAGGATTATCCGGACATTTTGGCTATTTTTTCAGAATGAAAAAAATACCGGTTTATGGCATCAGGGAGTTCTCAAAGGGAGGTAATGAAGTTTATTTTTATTCCAACGATTTGCCCAATCACTTGAGAACCCATCAGTTTATCAATAATCCGCACAGTCACAGTACCTATATCACCATTCTGTTTACCAATGGAAAGGGAGAGCATCAGATCGACTTTTCAAGTTATCCTGTGAAACCCGGTAGTGTATTTTTGCTCAACCCTGGACAGGTGCATTGTTGGAAGCTTTCCGAGCAGGCAGATGGTTTTGTATTCTTTCATACCAGAGAATTTTATGACAGTATTTTTACAAACAGAAAAATTACAGATTTCCCGTTTTTCTATTTGCAGCAAAATCACCCGGTAATATATCTGGATAAAAATGAAGTCGTTTCAGTGAGATCAAGATTTGAAGAGATTAATCAGGAGTTTAATGCCTCTAATTCATTCAAAACGGAGAAGCTTGGTTCTCTGATTGATTTACTATATATAGAGCTTTCCAGGGTATATATCAGAGATGCTCATGATGAAAATAAAGAGACATCAACCAATTATTTTAAGGTGAAAAATCTTCAGAGGCTTATTGATGAGCAATTCAGAAAACAAAAGTTGCCTCAGCAATTTGCGGACTTGATGAATATGAGTACAAGGCATCTTAACAGACTGACGAAAGAAGTTTTAAACAAGACTACGGGTGATCTGATTGCAGAAAGGATAATTCTGGAGGCAAAGCGTCTGCTGATTCACAATGATATACCTGTTGCCAATGTTGCAGACCAGTTAGGTTATGAAGATGTATCCTATTTCATCAGGGTATTTAAAAAGCATACAGGCCTCTCTCCAAAAGAGTTTCAAAAGAAAACAATTAAGCCATTTTAAGTATAGCGAATTTTTTTTTAAAATATTTTTATCGGGGATAGGGGGAGTTTCAATATTGATTGTCTTACTATCAGAATGAGCGGAAAGAGGTACCATTTCTGAGAGTTCTACATTAACAACATTCAATATTTAAACAAAATGAAACTGATAAAATTAATTTTTCGCCTACTTATTATTTTATTATTTGTTCAATTCAGCGCTTCATGCAGTAAATGTAAGAAAGGCTCCGGAGATATTGCCAGTATAGAAAGAGGCGTGCCTCAGTTTAATGGTGTTGAACTCAACGGAAGTTTTGATGTACACATTAAAAAGGATTCTGTTCAAAAAGTAGTTATTACTGCAGACGACAATATTCTTCCTATCATTGAAACAGAAGTAGAACGTGGAATTCTTGAAATAGAAATTGATGATGATGAATGTTTGAGGAAATCCAATAAAATAGACGTTTATATATCCATGCCAACGCTGAGAAAAGTGAGACTCAATGGCTCTGGTAAAGTGACTGGGGATGGGCAATTCACTGGTGATGAATTGGATGTCTCTATTAATGGGTCAGGAAATATTTCTCTGAATTTTAATGTGGCAAATCTGAAGAGCAAAATAGATGGATCTGGAAATATTACACTGTCAGGAACTTCAAATAATTCATCTCATGAAATTAATGGTTCCGGCAGAATCAATGCAAAAAATACAGAAAGCCAGAAAGTAAATGCTAAAGTTAACGGATCTGGAAATATATCCGTGAATGCAATTCAGACCCTGAAAGTTAATATCTCGGGTAGCGGTGGGGTAGGATATTCGGGAAATCCTGTCACAGATGTTTCCATATCTGGTTCCGGAAAAGTGTTTAAGGAATAAGTATTTATATTTTTAATCCTGAATGATAACAGAAAATGATTGGTTTTCTATTGACAAGCTGTATATTCGTGGCAACAAATTTTGTCCACCAAACAACCTACAACACATTCATGAAAAAACTTTCATTATCAGCATTATTCTTCTTTGCTGTTTCGGCCATGACTATTTGTTATGCACAGATCAATGCCCCAAAACCAAGTCCACTTTCAACTGTAACTCAAAAAGTTGGTTTGGCTGATGTTTCTGTTACCTATTCAAGACCAAGTGCTAAAGGTCGTAAAGTATTCGGTGACCTTGTAGCATTTGATAAAATCTGGAGAACAGGAGCAAACGAAACTACTAAAGTAAGTTTCTCTGATACAATATCAGTAGAGGGAACGAAGCTTGCTCCGGGTGAATATGCACTTTATACTATTCCTGGAACTTCTGAATGGACAGTATTATTCGGTAAAAATACAAAAGTACAGGCAGGTGATTTTAAAGAAAGCGATGCAGCTGCAAAATTCAAAGTGAAGTCTGAAAAGACATGTGCTCCTGTTGAATCTTTCACAATCGAATTTACTGATTTAACAGCTACTACAGCAAACATTAAGATAAGCTGGGAAACTACAAGCGTCAAATTTAAAATTGAAAATGATGTTGATGCTAAAGTAATGGCTGATATCAAAATGAAGACTGACAATGTATTTACTTACTTTCAGGCTGCAGGTTATTACTATGAAACCAACAGAGATATGAAACAAGCTCTGGAGTGGATTAATAAAGCAGTAGAAAAAAATCCTGCATTTTATATCCTTCACCTGAAAGCAAAAATACAAGTGAAACTTAATGACTGCAAAGGCGCTGTTGAAACTGCTACCAAATCTCTTGATGCTGCTAAAGCTGCTAAAAATGATGATTATGTGAAGCTGAATGAGAAGCTGATCTCTGAGTGCAAAGGCAAAAAATAATATTCGTAAATAGTGTTTAATTAATTTTGAGAGTCGGTGTTAATACATCGACTCTCTTTTTATTTCTAAGTTTCCGTCTGTTCTCTACCAGTCAAAATTAACTGCACTATGTATCCTGCAACGATCACTATTATTGGGCCAATGAGATTGTACCATAAAAAACAATGTCTGAATAGAAATACAGCAGGAATATAGAGATCTGAGCTATTAATGCAGCAATAGAAACAAGCTCTTGAGTGGGTTAATAAAAGCGGCAGAAAAGAATCCGGTTTTCTACATTCTTCACCTGAAAGCAAAAATAAAAGTGAAACTTAATGACTGCAAAGGTGCAATAGAAACTGCAACCATATCTCTTTATGCTGCTAAGGCTGCTAAAAATGATGATTATGTGAAGGTGAATGAGAAGCTAATCTCTGAGTGCAAAGGCAAAAAATAATATTCATAAATAGTATTAATTAAAAAAGAGAGTCGGTGTTCATACATCGACTCTCTTTTTTATATCTATATTTCGGTTTGCTCTTTTCCGGATAAAAACAGCTGAACTATATATCCTGCAACGATCACTATTATCGGGCCAATGAGATTGTACCATAAAAAAGCAATGTCTGAATAGAAATACAGCAGGAATATAGAGATCTGAGCTATTAATGCAGCAATAAATACTGCATTGGATTTTATATACTTAAAGTAAAAAGCGCATAAAAAGATTCCAAGTATAGTCCCATAAAATAAGCTTCCCAGAATATTAACGGCCTGAATAAGGTTGTCTACCAGGGATGCAAACAAAGCGAAAAGTATAGTAAGCAAGCCCCACACAACAGTGAGCACCCTTGATGCTTTCAAATAATGACGTTCTGATGCATGAGGGTTTATTGAGCGTTTATAAATATCCACACAGGTAGTGGAAGCAAGAGCATTTAAGGCAGAAGCAGTAGAAGACATGGCAGCACACAGTATAACCGCAATAAGTAATCCTACCAGGCCTTGGGGCATCTGTGTCATAATAAAAGTAATAAAAACAAAATCTACGTCTTTTGTCTCTGCTTCGGGAGAAGCTTTTAAAATGATCTTTTTTACATCATTGCGGATACTCTGCTCTTCATTTTTAATTGAAAGCAATTTGTCCTGACTGTTATCAATAGCCTGCTGGTCATCAGCTTTTAGAGCTGTAACAAGAGTATTTACCTCTTCTTTTTTTCTGATAAAATTCTGATCATATTTTTCTTCAAGTGTTTTTAATTCTCCTGCATAAACAGATTTCTGAGCTCTGGCAAGTTCAGTTTTATTGAAGAAAACAGGGGCCTGATGGAACTGATAAAATACAAATACAAGTAAGCCTATGAAAAGAATGATGAACTGCATTGGTATTTTCAACAGTCCATTAAATAACAATCCCATACGACTCTCTGTGATAGATTTTCCTGAGAGATAACGCCCTACCTGTGATTGATCTGTCCCAAAATAGGAGAGGGCAAGAAACATTCCCCCAGTGATACCTGACCAGAAATTGTATCTGTCATTTGGTTGAAAACTGAAGTCTACTAAGTTCATCTTCCCCAGTTTTCCTGCAACCTGCACTGATTCGTACAAGGAGATATCTGAGGGAAGCTTGTAAATGATCACAATGCCTGCAAGTATGATTCCTCCCATCATCACAGTCATTTGCTGTTGCTGGGTAACACTAACAGCCTTCGTGCCTCCTGTAACTGTGTATAAAATTACAAGGCTTCCTATTATAACATTTGTAGAGTTTAAATCCCAACCAAGGATTGTAGATAATATAATAGAAGGAGCGTAAATCGTTATTCCTGTGCTTACTCCTCTTTGTATAAGAAACAGGAGTGCCGCCAGCGTTCTTGTTTTAAAGTCAAATCTTCCTTCCAGGTATTCATAAGCGGTGTATACATTCATCTTTGCATACAATGGAACAGCAGTAATGGCTATGATGACCATTGCAATTGGCAGTCCGTAGTAAAACTGTATAAAACGCATGCCATCATCGTAAGCTTGTCCCGGTGTTGACAGAAACGTTATGGCACTGGCCTGGGTACCCATGATAGAAAGGCAGATGGTATACCAGGGCATAGTCCTGGAAAGGAGGAAGTCTTCTATATTCTTACTTCCCTTGGTTTTCCAAATGCCGTATATGATGATAAATGCAAGCGTTCCGCAAAGGACGATCCAGTCTGTAATACTCATTTAAAATAGATTGTTAAAAAGTAAAACAGCAGGATTGTAAAAGCAAGATTGAGCAATACGAACCAGTACATTGCTCTCCAGCTTTTAAAAAAAGGAGGCCGATCATCATTTACCATTTTTTTTCTTTTTCCCTTCGTTTCCGGAAGACAACATGTTTACAAATATTCTATAAGCTCCCGGAACCCCTGCAGGAAGTTGTCTGAACCAGGAATAACTGGTGTAGATATAGGTTCCTTTGCCATATTTGGCGTAAAGAAGTCCTCCTTCTTTAGGTGTTTCACCAATATCGTGACAGGATAGGAGTGCCTGATACTCTTTGCTCCATTCATTGGGGAAATACAATCCTCTTTCCTGAACCCAGTTTTCAAAATCTTTATCAGTGATTTTGTTAGGAGTATTCAATAAAGGATGTCCAGGTATTAAGAATTTAACAGGTGCATCTTCCATAGTTACCCTGTCATTAGAAAGTTTGAAAGGGTATGGCCCTATTGAATCAGTCACCATTCTTCCATCTCCGAATCTTGATGGCATAGTGTTGTATTGTACTACAAGAGTTCCTCCGTTTTTTACATAGTTCAGTAAAAGCGGGTTAATATATTTTAATTTTTCTCTTGTATTGTAAGCTCTGATACCTATGACTATTGCATCAAAAGAAGCCAAGAGTGAAGGTGTAATAGCATCTTCTTTAAGTACGGTGACTTTGTATCCGATCTGGCTCAATGAACCTGGGATGTCGTCACCTGCACCTTGCAAGTAACCTATATTTTTCCCGGTAGTCTTTAATTCAAGCTTTACTATTTTTGCATTGGATTCAGGTAGCAGCAATTGAGGCTTAATGTGGTCGTACCTGATGTTAATATTACCATTCTGAAGGGTATCTTTTCCTGAAACGGCAAATACTTTTAAAGTACCTGTCATAGCTTCTGTGGAAGGAAATACCTTAAATTTAAATCCTTCTTCATTTCCTTTACCTTTGATCAAAAAATCCTGTATGGCAGGTTCTGCTTTCCAGCTCTTTGGTATTTCAATCATTAGTTTCCCAGAGATATTATCAACTCCGGATTTTAATTTGATGTCCAGTTCTTTTGGACTATTGTCACCAAAGACCAGCAAACGTTCAGAAAGGTTTACAAATAAAGGAGGGATTATTTCAAGCGGTCTGTATTGCTCACCTTTTGCGGGATCTGCTTTCTTATAAACTACAGGTGTGGTATAACGAATATTTTGTCCATTAATTACAAAATCGAATGTAGTCTCAATTGCTGGATCATTTTCTGGTTTGCCAATAAGTTGCTGATCATTTACATCAAACATTCCCTTACTTCCCCTGTGTACCAGCCAGTAGGGCTGGGAGTAAGGCATCTCTGAAGGGATTTTTATCTTTGTGGAGAATGCTAAAGGAACATTATCCTTTAAGGTACTTACTAAGCTACTATCTTTATTAACTGAAAAAGAAATCTTTTTTATTTCAACAGGAATTGAAGACCGATTTACTAATTCAACATTTACTTTTATGTCTTGGCCTGGAACAGCACTGTAATCTGAAGCGATTACTTCAGTCCAGAGTCCAAGGCAGGTTTTAATGACATCTTCTGTTTCCTGCAGTTTTATCTCCTTCCAATAACTATCCGGCAATGCTTTGATCAGTGATCTTACTTCAAGCAAGGGAGCTACTGAAGCAGAAGGGTTGTTTGAATTAAATCCTGAGTAGATCTTGTTCAGCAATTCGCCGATTTTTGCTCCACCCTGAATTCTATTCCAAGAAACGTCAATGTCTTCAAAAATATCGCTGTTTGGTTTTGGTCCTTTTGTATGTTGAAGATATTCTATAGCAGTTCCCCTTGTACCGCTGGTTCCGAAGCCCTGACTTTTATGCATGCTTCTGCTGGCCGCTGCTATTTCAGTATAAGATTGTCCTAATGTAGGATTAAAAGTCCCTACATCAATCTTTAGTAATCCCTGTGTATTAAAGTCTTTTTCACTCCCATAAAACCACCAGTTGGTATTCCATAATAATCGTTTAGGTTGCCATACCTGAACATATTTTAACTGTTCGGGGAATTTTGTTGGATCTCCTGCTGCTTCAAACGCTTCTTCGGCAAGAATTGCAGAAGCTGTATGGTGGCCATGCGTTTTGCCTGGTTCTGTATTAAAACGGGTTACAAGTACATCCGGTCTGAATTTTCTTATTACCCAAACCATATCGGCAAAGACTTTTTCCCGATCCCAGATCATAAATGTTTCATCAGGGTTTTTAGAGAAACCAAAGTCCTTGGCTCTGGAAAAAAATTGTTTCCCTCCGTCAATCCTTCTTGCTTCCTGAAGTTCCTGGGTTCTGATGACACCTAACTGTTCATTCAATTCTGAACCGATAAGGTTCTGCCCCCCGTCACCACGAGTAAGGGAAAGGTAACCAGTGTTATATAGCTTGTCTTTGGTGAAGTAGGTAATTAACCTGGTGTTCTCGTCATCAGGATGGGCTGCAATATATAGCACACTGCCCAATACATTAAGCTTCTTTATGGCTTGTTGAATTTCTGCAGCATTGTACCTTTCATTGGGTTGGGCAATGCTTGAAAATGAGAGAACTAATAATAAGAATAAAATGAAAATGCCAGGTTTCTGATTCATTGTATTATAGCCGGATCCGTTTTTTATATTAATGAACACTTCGGATCGAAGGTCCAAATTAATGTGAGAAGGGTAAATAACAAAATAAAGTTTTCAACTCTGACATTAGTTTAGAATCTATAGATCTTTAAATTTTTAGTGATAACTATTGAACTTCAATTGTTTATGTCCTGATGATGTTTATAAGCTTATAATATATAAGCCAGAAGGCAGATCATTGCTGAGCAAACACGAGTTTTCACAATTTCCGCTTAGGATATTATTTCCCATTCTATCGTGCTTTTTATAGGAGAAAAACCCAGGAGTTTCAATAATATGTCCGTTTATACTATAATCATAATAAAATTTGATCTCATTTCGAGTAGTTGTGTTAATGGAAGTGACTCAATCGTTAAAGATTTTTTTCTGGGATAATTTCTAAGGTGACCAGCTTGTATTCAGCGTGGTCACCATTTATCCTCAATAGAAAAGTTCCGTGTCCAGTATTATGGTTTTAGGATCAGTTACCTTCATCTACAAATTCTCCGATTTTTCCCAATATCTTCCATTGACTGGATTTCCATTTGATATTGTATCAGTATACAACACCAATTTTACTTTTAAATTAATTGTCTGAATTGTAAATATTAGTATGCCGGAGAAAGTAGCAAAAGTTGCTAAAATTTATGTTATTTATAAAATGAGCAAAATTTTGTAACTAATTTTCCTAAAAATGTAAAAACATAAACAAAGATAAAGCTCATATTTGCATCAATGAAAAGGATTGCCATCATATCTATTTTAATGTTATACACAGTCTTCAGCACTGGACTTTCTGTGTATACTCATTATTGTGCTGGTAAACTAGCTTCGATATCATTTTTTGCACCTGATAAAAAGGGATGTGGCAAATGCGCTATTAAAATAACAAAAGATTGTTGTAATGATAAACAGTATAACTTTTCATTAGATGATTCTCAAATACATAACAAAAGCAATTTTGTAATTACGGATTACTCCAATATCATAGCAATATTGCCTTCATACGATTATGAAGTGCAACCACAATTTTCGCTTATAAATTCATATTCTGTAAAATTATACTCCTATAAAAATGGGCCTCCTAGAACGCCTATTTATATACAGAACCGTTCCCTTATCATTTAGTACTTTTTTATTTACCTCTACTGGAATATTCTTGTTACATATAAGAATACCTCTTTGCTATCTTTCATTATAGCATTTCAATTTCATCAATCTTAATTTAAGTGCCTGCACTTTGCAGCATTTGATGATCTCTTGTATTATGGATCCGAATACGAGATGATATCGAATATCATACAGTTTTCTGTTGATTTCTATTCATTTTTCGAATCAGTAAATGCAAGGATATTATTTATTCAACAATTAAAATCTATTATAAACTATGAAATCTCAAATCAGAATATTCGCTTTGTTATATACCATTTTGGTAACATTATTCATTTCCAATACTACTGCTCATCCATTACATTTTGAAACAACATCATTCAAAGTCTCTGGTAATTGCGAGATGTGTAAAAAGAAAATTGAGTCTGCATTAAAAGGAAACGCTGCTATTAAAAGTGTTGACTGGAATGTGAAAACTAAAATTGCTAAAGTGGAATATAACCCTCATTCAATTTCATTAGATAAAATCCATCAACTGATAGCGGATGCCGGCTATGATACTGATAAGGTTAAAGCCAATCAATCTATCTATAATAAGTTGCCTAGTTGCTGCCAATATGATAGAAAAAAATAATTCAAATTAAGTAAAAAGAATAAAGCCTGTCACCTCGGTGGCAGGCCTGTAATTATGGTAGAAAAAATAATAGATATATCGCTTAAGAACCGATGGACAGTTCTCTTTATTGCAGCGGCCTTATTTGTATGGGGAATATTCTCTGTGCAAAAGAATCCAATTGATGCAATACCGGATTTGTCCGAAAACCAGGTAATTGTTTTTACAGAATGGATGGGACGTAGCCCTCAGGTTATCGAGGATCAGATCACTTATCCTCTTGTTTCCAATCTGCAGGGAATACCTAATGTGAAGAATATCCGAGGGTCCTCAATGTTCGGGATGAGTTTCGTGTACGTGATATTCGAAGATAATACAGATATCTATTGGGCCAGGACAAGAGTGCTGGAGCGACTGAACTATGCTCAGAAGCTGTTACCTGATGATGTTTCACCTTCGTTAGGACCGGATGGAACAGGAGTTGGACATATTTTCTGGTATCATCTTGATGCCCCTGATTTGGATTTAGGTGAGCAAAGAGCATTGCAGGATTGGTATATAAAGTTTGCCTTACAAAATGTTCAGGGAGTTGCAGAAGTCGCCTCTTTCGGAGGGTTTCAAAAACAATATCAGATTGTAATTGATCCTCATAAACTTACTTATTACAATCTTCAACTTATGGATGTGCTAAAAACGGTCAGGGCTAATAATAATGATGTCGGAGGAGGTAAGTTCGAAATGACTGATATATCCTATATAATAAGAGGTCTTGGCTATATACGGAATATAAAGGATATAGAGAACATGCCTATAAGTATGAGAAATTCCATACCGATCAGAATAAAGGATATTGGAAGTGTACAAATGGGAGGTGAATTACGCCTTGGCATATTTGACATGGATGGTACCGGAGAAGTAGTCGGAGGAATTGTAGTAATGAGATACGGTGAAAATGCTGATCAGGTAATTAAGAATATAAAAGCTAAAATAAAGGAAGTTGAAAAAGGATTGCCAAACGGGGTCAAGCTAAAGGTTTCTTACGACAGAAGTAATCTGATTGAAGAAGCCATTGATTCAGTAAGAGGAACACTATATGAGGAGATGATCACAGTATCAATCATCGTGATCTTATTTCTGTTCAACTGGAGAAGCGCTTTAATCATTATCATACAACTACCAATATCTGTAGCAGTTGGATTTATATTACTTGAAGCATTCGGGATTTCATCCAATATTATGTCTTTGACTGGTATTGCACTGGCCATTGGAGTGGTGGTCGATGATGGAATAGTAATGGTTGAAAATGCATACAGGCATATCTCTGTAGAACATGAAAAAAGGGGTTAGTGGGGAATGACGGCATTATGATGTTTCATGTATGAAATTTTAAAAAAAAATAATGAAAAAGTTATTTAAAAAATTATTTAAAAGAGATACAGATCCACTTGCAGCAGAGGAGAGAATGGAGATTATCAGTTATTCATCAAAGCAAGTTGGACCTGGTGTATTCTTTTCTACTATTGTGGTGATTGCCTCTTTTTTACCTGTATTTCTTCTTACAGGTATGGAGGGAAAGTTGTTTCATCCATTGGCCTGGACAAAAACATTTATATTATTGGTTGATGCCTTTCTTGCTATTTCCTTAACACCGGTCCTTATATCATTTTTTCTAAAAGGTCGATTAAAACCGGAAGATCAAAATCCAATTACCAGGACCTTGGAAAAAATTTATACACCTATTTTAACATGGTGCTTACACTGGAGAAAAACAGTTATTGCAATTAATGTAGCACTGTTACTTGCAGGAGGTTTTATGCTTTCTCGACTTGGCTCAGAGTTTATGCCACCCCTTGATGAAGGTTCCCTGTTATTCATGCCGGTGACATTACCTGACGTTTCTAATTCAGAAGCAAAAAGGTTATTACAAATTCAGGATAAGCTAATTAAATCAGTTCCGGAAGTTGTACATGTTCTAGGAAAAGCGGGTAGGGCTTCGACAGCCACAGATAACTCACCTATAAGTATGATAGAAACTATTATCCTTCTGAAGCCAAAAGCAGAATGGAGGAAGGGAATTACCAAGAATGATATTATTAATGAGTTAAATGCAAAATTACAGATCCCTGGTGTAACCAATGGCTGGACTCAGCCAATTATTAACAGGATCAATATGTTGTCTACGGGGATCAGAACAGACGTTGGTATAAAGGTTTATGGACAAAATATAGACTCCATTTACTCTTTATCAAATAGAATAAAGGAATCATTGAAGGATGTGGAGGGTGTTAAAGATCTGTATGTTGAACCTATTGTCGGCGGAAAATATATTGATATAAATGTGAAAAAGGAAGCCATTGGAAGATATGGTCTTACGATCGATGACGTCAATATGGTGGTTGAAAGTGCATTGGGAGGAATGACTCTTACAACTACTGTTGAAGGTCGACAAAGATTTTCTGTAAATGCAAGAGTTGCTCAGGCTTATCGTGAAAGTCTGGAAGATCTGAAGCGCCTTCCGGTTCAAACAATGCAGTTTGGAACTATACTTCTTTCTGATATTGCTGATATCAGACTATCTGAGGGGCCTCCTATGATCAATTCAGAAAATGCAATGTTACGGGGTACTGTTCTATTTAATGTCCGTGATCGAGATTTGGGTAGTACTGTGGAAGAAACTCAGGAAAGGTTAAACAGGATGATATCTCAAATGCCTAAAGGATATTTTATTGAATGGAGTGGACAATGGGAAAATCAAATTCATGCAAACAGGACACTAAAGCTAATTATGCCTATTGTAATATTTATCATTTTTATGGTCTTGTACTATACATATAAATCGGCTAAGGAAGCTGTAGCAACTATGATTACTGTACCCTTTGCACTTGTTGGTGGTGTATTTATGGTATTCTTTTATGGAATAAACCTTTCAGTCGCCGTTGCAGTAGGCTTTATAGCATTGTTCGGAATGGCAATTGAAACAGCAATGCTGATGGTTATTTACCTGAATGAGGCGATGCAATACCTGGTTCACGAAAAAGGTAATTCCCGGGAAAGTATTACCAATAAAGATTTACGTGAATACGTGATCAGAGGTGCAGCCAAAAGATTAAGACCAAAACTGATGACTGTCTCTGTTTCTCTTTTTGGACTTGTTCCCATTCTTTGGGCTACAGGAGTAGGAAGTGATATTATGCTTCCCATTACAGTACCTCTTATAGGAGGGACGATCTCATCCATCGTATATGTACTTCTGGTAACGCCTATTGTATTTGAGATGATGAAAGAATATGAACTGAATAAAAATGGAAAAATTGAAATACTCGATGTTAAAGAATAGGTATATATTATCCTTAATCTTTGTAATGCTATGCTTTCGGGCAGAGGCACAAGTACTGACGTTTGATTCTGTTAAAGTTATGATTCTGTCTCAGAATCCAGAGTTGGAAATGTACAGGCAACAGGCAAAGTCTATGGAGGCAATGGCAGAAGGCGCTAAGGCTTGGGAGGCGCCACAGATAGGAGCAGGATTTTTTATGACGCCATATAAAACCTACTATTGGCGCCCTCAGGTAGAGTCTTTTAATGGAATGAACGAAAAGATGCCTGGTATGGGTAGCTTTATGATTCAGGGAAAACAAATGATTCCTAATCCTTCAAAATTAAATGCCAATCAGGAGTATTTGAAAAGCGTGTCTTCCATTGAAACTGAATCCGGTAATGCAAATGCCAATAAGCTGCTTTATGATGCTAAAAAGTTATTTAGTGAAATTCAGATTATCTATCGAAAAACACTTATTCTGAAAGAGGCTGAAAAAACCCTGGAGACCATGATAACTTTTGGCGAAAGTAAATTAGCCTATAATCAGGAAATGCTTTCATATATATATAAAGGAAAGTCACAAAAAGCTCAGTTGCAGAATGAACGTGTCATGCTAGAGAATGAAAGAAAACAAAAGTTGTATTATCTCAGCTCTCTGATGAATAGAAAGAAAGAGCATTTATTTGAAGTGGATTCACAGATTGTAATAAAAGAATATGAAAAGGCTGCAATTGATACGGTTCAGATAAGATTTAACAGAAGTGATATGCTTGTATTGGATAATAATATCAAGGTGACACTTCTGAAACAAAAGGTGGAACGTTACAAATCCCGGCCGGACTTTGGGATTGAGTTTGGTCATATGTTTGCCTTCGGAGAAAATCCAAATCAGTTTACTTTAATGGGTATGATGAGTATTCCTATCGCACCATGGTCATCAAAGATGTATCGTTCCAATGTATTGGCTTATAATCATCAGGTAAAAGCTTATTATAGTCAGAAACAAGCCATTATGAATGAGTCTGTAGGGATGATTTATGGATTGAAAAATGAAATTTCATCTGCCAAATATCAGCTGGAGTTATATAAGACAATGATCTTACCATCTTTAAAGAAATCTTACGATCTGGCAATGATAGCATATGCTCAAAATACGGAAGAACTATTTGTTGCCCTGGATGCTCAGATGAATTTCCAGATGGCAAAAATTCAATATGAAGACATCACCTTAAAACTACTGCATTTGCAGGCTGAATATGAAAAGCAACTACAAATATTTTAATATTGCAATCATTCTATTATTGGTTCTTCTTATTGCTTCATGTAAAACCAAAACGGATAAACATGAAGACCATGATATGAAACATGATACAATACATTCGAGTTTGATGTATTACTGTCCTATGCATCCAGAGGTAGTATCTGATAAGCCGGGTATTTGTCCTAAATGTGAGATGGACCTGGAACTTGCGCCACAGGATATAGATACATTAAGTTATCTTGCAGAACCAACCAATCAAGTAGTAATTTCTTCTCTGAAGCCTATTGTGCCGACCATCAATAATATAGCAAATTACATTAAAGCAGAGGGGTATTTAACCTATAACCCTAATCTGACCAATAGTATTTCAGCACGTGTGTCTGGAAGAGTAGAAAAGCTTTATGCAAAGTTTGAATTTGAAAGAGTGCAAAAAGGCCAGTTACTTATGGAAATTTATAGTCCGGAACTTCAGACTGCACAGAATGAATATCTGCTTATTTATAAATCAGTTACCGATGGTGAAAGAAATATTCTGGATGCATTAAATCAAAAGTTGATCAATCTCGGAATGACTGCTTCTACTATTAAGGAGTTGGAAAAAACTGGTGAAGTTAAAGCAACTATTCCCATTTATTCACCTTATTCAGGTCATATTCACTTTTTAGAGCAGGGAAGTGACATTGCAGATCATGGTTTAGTATGGCCAACTTCTTCCAATGGAAATGCAATGTTAAATGGCGCTGATGAAATGAAAGCCAATAGCTCAATAATTAAAGAGGGAAGTTATGTTACAAAGGGAGACTTGATTTTTACAATAGCAAATGAAAAAAGTATATGGGCTTTGTTAAAGGTTTTACCAAGAGACATTCCTTTTATTAAAAAAGGGGAGGATGTTGAAGTGAAAATTAATAATGACACCTATAATGGAAAAATTGAATTTATTGAAAAGTCATTTGATGACAAAAATGATTTTTATACTGTAAGGGTTTATCTGAAATGTGATGATCATAAAAATTTAATCATCGGAACTCTTATTGAAGGAAATATTAATGTTAATAAAACTCAGGACAAAAAATTATTGATTCCTGATTTAGCAGTCCTGCATCTTGGTAAATCTATTTCCGCAGTATTTGTAAAAGACAAAGTAGGGTATGTAGCAAAAGAAGTTCGTACCGGAGTTGCAGATGGTGGATGGACTGAAGTCCTGTATGGTTTATCTGAAAATGACAGTATTGCTCCTGTAGCCTCTTACTTAGTGGATAGTGAAGCATTTTTAAAAGTAAAACAACAATGAAACTATATATATTGATACTATTAAGCTTGATGGTTTTATTTGCCTGTGAAAATAAAACCAGTCATGCTGATCACACACATGGTGACTCCATTTATTATACCTGCTCAATGGATCCGCAAGTGATGGAGAAAAAGCCTGGTAAGTGTCCTATCTGTAAAATGGAATTAACCCCGATTAAAATGAGTAATTCAAAGGGGATAAAGCTAAGCGCCCAGCAGGAAAAGCTGGCGAATATCAAAACATTAACAGCAGGGTATGACTATATTGATAATAAAATTTATGCGACAGGAATTGTTAAAGAAGATGAGAACAAAATCATTTTTATCAACGCCAGAATGGATGGTCGTATAGATCAGTTAAATTTCAAAACAAAAGGAGAATACATAAAAAAAGGAGCTATCATATATAAAATATATTCAGAGATGCTGGCTTCGACTCAAAGTGAATTGATCCATGCTAACAAAAGGCTTAAAGAGGGTACAAGTGATATAACTTCTGGATCTATTATGGATGCAGCGATAAACAAACTTAAGTTATGGGGTATTTCTGAAAGTCAAATTGAAGCAATTAAAAATCTGAGTAAACCTGTTATTCCATATCCGATTGAAAGTCCATATTCCGGATATATCAATAATATTAACATCACAGAAGGGGCAATGGTAATGGAAGGAAACCCTTTAATTAAACTCAGAGATTATAAAACGCTTTGGGTTGAAGCACAGTTTTATTCTTCTGAAACTTCAAAAATCAAAAAAGGTAGTACAGTTGATGTAGTTGTTGAAGGTACACAGAATCATATTATCGAAGGAAAAGTAATTGAAGTTTTACCACAGGTTTCCTCCGGTTCGTCAGTTACTATAGTTCGAATTCATATTGTACCCGATGTACAGGTTAAACCTGGTATGCAAGCCTATGTTTACTGGCATGAGTCCAATGACAAGTCATTGGTTATTCCTTCCGATGCCGTCATAAGAGACAGTAAGGGTGCCACGGTATGGGTAAAAAAATCAGGTATTTATGAATCAAAAAATGTACATATAGGTGAGTTTGCCGAAGATAGGGTTTCTATTCTCCATGGATTAAACGAAGGGGATACTATAGTAATATCTGGTTCATACCTTTTACAAAGTGAATTTATTCTAAAGAAGGGGGGAATGCCTATGGAAGGACATCATATGTCAGATATGTAAAACTTATATTAGAATTATATAGTATTTAAATCGATCAGTTTTAATAAATGAATTATAGATAACCTATTTATCATGAAACTTTACATTAAAATTCCTGAGAACTTAAAAATTTATTATGATAAAGAAATAAAGTTGTATCACGAAACCTTTGCAACAGGGGAGCTTCAGGTGGCTTGGAGGCATTTAGAAAGAGCACATATACTTGGACAGGCTTATCCTTTAGAACATTCCTATGCGCATTGGCTCATGTTGAAGTTTGGAATCAGTATAAAAAGTAGCAAGGAAGTGATGGGACAAATTCCCCGTCTACTTGTAGGAGGTGTAAAATCATTTGTAGGTAAAATTCCTGTTGGTAATACAGGTGGGGCTAATGTTCCGCCTCTTAAACCTATGGAGATCCCAAAGGATCTTAAAGGAATATTATCACTTTATGGTGAGTGGTAAATTTGAAAGAACAGATTGTCGCCACTTTTCTATTAGTTATCCTATTAATGTTACAATTATCAAAGTATAAGGGACATTTTATTGTCCCTTATACTTTGATCTTTATATTAACTGGTTGAATATTTTTAGTATTAACTATTATCCATTTTTTGTTTATATAATTTATGTCTCTCCATTAGCTAATTTGTGCAATACGGAAAATCCTGTAAAAGGATACATACATGAAAATTTATTAAAGATTTATTTATTAATAATTATGTATGTGTATAAATATATTATGTCTGTATAAATTATTGTTTATTAATATTTGAAGGGTTAAGTGTTGAATTACTTTGTATGAAATAAAGTACTGCCTCGATAATTTTTAGAACACCTTTAAAACATCGGTATAAAATCGTCGTATATGGTCGAGGTGTTGATGTATATTATAAGTTTTTATATATACTAAACCTATATATCGATTATGAAAAACGTATTTTATATCATTTTATCATTATGTATTACAGCATCAGGTTTAAAAGCACAAAACCTTGTGAACAATCTTAATGCTAAAGAGACAGAAGCGGTTTTAATAGGAATAGTTACTGATAAGAATAAAATACCTGAAAAAAATATTGTCTATATAATTAAAAGTGAAGATAAAACTTACAATAAAAAAGGACTGACAGATGAGGATGGAAAGTTTACTCTCATTGTACCAAAGGGAAAGAAATATAATGTTAAGGTGACAAAAATGGGATTTGAATATGATTTTACATCTCAAGTCCCCAATGTTAAAGGTCCTCTGGAAATTGTTCAGAATTATATGATGACCTTTACTATGGATTTCAGAAGGACCTATAAACTTGAAAATATTTATTTTGACCCAAATAAATGGGATATAAATAGTGAATCGCAACCTACCTTGGATTCTTTAGCCAATACTTTTGTTACAAATCCTATATTTGTTGCTGAAATTGCAGGATATACAGATAATGTAGGAGATGATGTGGATAATCTAAGATTGTCTCAGAGAAGAGCCAATGCTATAAGAGATTATTTATTAAGTAAAGGAGTAGATCCGGCTCGTGTATATGCTAAAGGTTATGGAGAAAACTACCCTATAGCATCCAACGAAACTCAGGAGGGAAGAAGTAAGAACCGGCGTACAGAGGTTAAAGTGATGTTTGAGTAGGTATATTGTTTCTTCTCAAATTTTAATTTTGGTCATTTTATTAATATTAAACAATGTCGTATCGAAGAAAATTTACAAACAGACATATGCATACAGGTTCACTTAAAATTATTCTAATTAATAGCGCTTGATTTTTTGTACTAAATGAATTTAGATATTGGAATAAACAAGCTTCTAGTTCGGTCAATCATCATCAGCTAATTTAATTTAGCAGGTATAAATCCCTGTGTCGCAATTTACTTTAAATCAATACACCTAAGAAAAATTCTTGTGATTCATTTTCTTTTTAGAGGGAAAGGCAACCATATACTGAATGTTTATTAATTAGGAAAGTAACGTGGTTTATTGGTATCATATTTTTCAACAGCATTATTAATCAATAACCTAATTATATGCATTTAAAACGACAGATTAAGCATATATTATTTTCACTTTTGCTCTTGTTCATATTTTCTCATGGATATGGGCAGACTGATGAAAATAATTCTGGAGTAAGAATTACTCAATCAACTCTGACTAATGTTAAACTAGTCTATTTAAAGAACAATTTATGTAATGGTGACAATAAAGGTGCCATTGATATAAATGTGACCGGCGGTATTCCTCCATATACATACAGATGGAGTAACGGAGCTACAACACAGGATATAACTGGTCTTAAAGCAGGTACATATAAGCTGTATGTTTCAGATTCATATAAATGTAAGGACTCAATTATAGTAGAAGTTTCTGAACCTCCTAAATTAAGTGTTGAAACAGATTCTGTCGCACATATATTGTGCTTTGGATTTAAGAAGGGATTGGTTGAAATATCTGTTAAGGGTGGTGTGGAGCCTTATAAATATAGCTGGAGTAACGGTAGTACCACTCAGGATATTCATGATGTACCAGCAGGGACATATTCAGTTTTGGTTTCTGATGCTAATAATTGTCAGGAAATTCTGTCAGTCAATGTTGAGCAAAAGCCTTTAATTGTAAGGTCAATTGATGATGTCTCAAACATAAAATGTTATGGGGATAGTACTGGTAAAGTAGATATTTCAGTTTCAGGTGGTGTTCCTCCTTATCGTTATTTATGGAACAATGGATCTACTAAGGAAGATCTATCTAATGTGCCAGCCGGTAAATACTATGTAGTTGTTACTGATGCCAATAACTGCCAGGAAGCGTCTACAACAAATGTAAAAGAGCCAGAGAAGCTGACTTTAAAAATAGATGAGTTGAAGCATATTAAATGTCACGGCGACAAAGGTGGTGCAATAAATGTTTCAGTTCATGGAGGGGTAGGGCCTTTTAAATATAAATGGAGTAATGGAGCAACAACACAAGATATAACAGGGATCACTGCAGGTTCCTATTCTTTAAATGTTATAGATTTCAATGGTTGTAAAACGACAATATCTGCAACAATTAATCAGCCGCCATTATTGAGTGCTGCTTTAGGAGAACTAAAAAATGTTAGTTTTTTCGGAGGTAAAGATGGTTCAATAAATATTAAAGTTGATGGAGGCGTTCCTCCTTTTTCTTATAAATGGACTAATGGCGCAACTACAAAAGATGTTTCAGGACTTCAGGCTGGAAGTTATTCAGTAATAGTATCTGATGCTACAGGATGTAGCAAAACAGTAATAGTAAATATCACTCAGCCTCAACTTCTTTCTTTAAAGCTTGATAATCTTAAAGACGTTAAGTGTAATGGGAATAAAGAAGGAGAAATTCAGATTGTAGTAACTGGTGGTGTGGCTCCTTATAAATTTAAATGGAATAATGGCTCTACTACACAGAACCTTTCTGGAGTTGGTGCAGGTAATTACTCTGTTGAAGTAATGGATGCTAACGGTATAACTAAAAGTTTGAGTTTTGTTATCAATCAGCCAGAGCCTTTTACATCTAAAGTAGAAGCTGTAGAAAACATATTATGTAATGGTGATTATAAAGGAGCTGTAAATATTTCAGTGGGAGGTGGTGTTAAGCCTTATACCTTCAAGTGGAGTAATGGAACAATTACAGAAGATCTTGTGAATATTCCGGCTGGAAATTATTCAGCTGAAATTAAAGATGCGAATGGTTGTTTAACATCTGTGAGTACAACCATTACAGAATCGCCGGCAATTTCATTACAAGTTACTGAAGTTAAAAATATTTTGTGTCACGGAAATAAATCCGGAGCCATAAGTATAACAGTTAGTGGTGGTATTGCTCCATATACCTATGCTTGGAGTAATGGAGCTACAACTAAAGACCTTGTTAACATTGGTTCAGGAGATTATTCACTTAAAGTAACAGATTCTAAAGGGTGTTTTAAGACCGTAAAAGCTAATGTTACTCAACCAACACTTCTTACTGTTGATAAACAATCTCTCAAAGATGTGAGCTGTTATGGAGGTAATAATGGAGCAATAAACATTACAGTAGCTGGTGGAATTCTTCCATATACCTATAAATGGAGTAATGGAGCAACTTCAAAAGATCTTAGTAATGCGGTAGCCGGAAGTTATACCGTAAATGTTACAGATGCCAATGGATGTACTAATTCTTTAAGTGCTACAATTACTCAACCTACTAAAGTAGTATCTACTTTAGAATCTGTTACTAATATTAATTGTAACGGAGACAGTAAAGGTGCTGTTAATATCTCCGTTTCAGGTGGGGTGCTTCCATATTCTTATAAGTGGAATAATGGAGCTACAACTCAGGATTTAATCGGCGTTAAGGCTGGTTCCTATTCAGTAAGTATCGCAGATGCTAATGGATGTAAGGATACTTTATCTGCTAAGATCAATCAGAATTCTTTAATGGAAGTTTCAGTAGAATCATCTAAAGACATCAAATGTTTTGGAGAAAGCAAAGGAGCTGTAAATATTTCTGTCAAAGGTGGTGTTACACCATATACATATATCTGGAATAATGGTGCGGTGACACAAAATATATTGGATGTTCCAGCCGGTTTATATTCAGTTACCGTTACTGATGCTGTTGGATGTAAAAAAATAGCAAGCTCTAAGATATCAGAGCCAGTCTTATTTCAGGCTAATCTTGATGGTGTGACAGATGTTAAATGTCATGGTGATAGTACAGGTGCTATTCAGGTATCTGCTAAAGGTGGGGTAACTCCATATTCTTATAAATGGTCAAACGGATCCGCTTCTGAAGATATAGCCAGATTAAAAGCTGGTTCATATTCCTTAAAAGTATCTGATGCAAATGGATGTACTGAAAATATTTCAGCAACAATCTCTCAGCCAACGGTTCTGGTCACTTCCATTGAATCTATTACAAATGTTGAGTGTAATGGTGAAAATACTGGTATCATTAATATCTCTGTTAAGGGGGGGACTAGTCCTTACTCTTACATTTGGAGTAACAGCGCTAAAACAGAAGATTTAACCAATATTGCTGCAGGTAATTATTCTGTAAAAGTTTCTGATGCTAATGGTTGCCAGAAAAATTTAACTGCGAATATCACAGCACCTCCAGCACTGATTGTATCTCTTGACGCTGTAAAGCACATCAATTGCTACGGTGAGAAAAAAGGAGCTATCAGTGTTTCTGTTAAAGGTGGAGTAGGGCCGTATTCTTACACCTGGAGTAACGGTTCTACTACTGAAGATATTATGGATGTTCCTGCTGGAAATTATACAGTAAGGGTTTCTGATGCGAAAGGCTGTATTACTACTTTAAATCAGGAGATTAATCAGCCTGCTATGTTAACTGCCTCTGTAGATGCGGTAAAAAATATACCATGTTATGGAGATACTACCGGTTCAATTAACATATCTGTTAAAGGTGGATCTCTTCCATATAATTTTAAATGGAGCAACGGAGCAACAACTGAAGATCTTAAAGGATTACCAGCTGGGAATTATACAGTAACAATTACAGATGCTAAAGGTTGTGTGGAAACTTTATCTGCTAAGGTTTCAAGTCCTGCAGCTTTAACGCAATCACTTGAGTCTGTAAAACATGTACAATGCAATGGCGATAAGAGCGGAATTGTAAATATTACTGTTGTAGGCGGAACGGGACCTTATGTTTATAAATGGAGTAACGGAGCGACTACACAAGACTTAACAGAGGTTGGTGCAGGTACATACTCCGTCACTCTTTCTGATGCAAATGGTTGTTTGGGTAAAACCATTTCAGCGACTGTGAATCAACCTTCAACCTTAGTTGCAAAAGTTGAATCTGTAAAAAACATTATCCGTTATGGAGAAAACACTGGCGCGATTTCAGTTTCAGTTTCCGGTGGAGTTGCTCCTTACAAATTTAGCTGGAGTAATGGAACCTTTGCCCAGAACCTGACTGCAGCTCCTGCTGGAAATTATACTTGTCTTATTACTGATGCCAACGGATGCTTAAAATCGGTAAGTGCTGTTATTGAAGAGCCTTCTTCTTTAGTTGCTACCATAGAATCCGTAACCAATATTCGTTGCGCAGGAGAAGTTTCTGGTGCTATCAATATTGCTGTAACCGGTGGAAATCCTCCTTATTCATTTACATGGAGTAACGGATCTTCTTCTGAAGATCTTACCAATATTCCAGTTGGAACTTATTCTGTGTTAATTAAAGATGCAAACGGGAGTACACAAAGTTTAAAAGCAAATATAACTCAGCCATCTTCATTAAAATTAAAAGTAGCGGAAGTAAAAAATCTTTCTTGTTTTGAGAATAACTCCGGATCTGTTACCACAACAATTACAGGTGGTGTACCTCCTTATAGCTTTGTATGGGATAATGGTGCCAGAACTCAGGATTTGAGCGGTATTGCTGCAGGAACCTATTCAATTAGTGTTACTGATAAGAATGGATGTTTAAATTCAGAAAAAGTTACTATAAAACAACCATCTGTACTCACTGCAAAAATTGTGGATGTTAAAAACCTATCTTGTTTTGGTGATAATAAGGGAGCTCTTGATCTTTCTGTTGAAGGTGGTGTTGCCCCTTACAGTTATAGCTGGAGCAATGGAGCTAAAGTTCAGGATATATCTGGTTTGAGCAAAGGCAACTATTCAGTAAAAATTATTGATGCTAACGGATGTACAGAAACAGTTGCTGAATCAATCACTGAGCCGGAAAAACTAACAGCTAGTATTACTTCAGTAAAGAGTAACTTGTGTGCCGGAGAAAAATCAGGTTCAATTAACCTTTCAGTATCAGGAGGAACTGCGCCATATAATTTTAAATGGAATAGTGGCGATTCACTGCAAAATTTGCAGAATTTGAAATCTGGTAAATATAATGTAGTGATTTCTGATGCTAAGGGATGTACTGCTAAGGCGGAAGCTACTATTGACGAGCCTAAATTACTTTCTGCCACATTGGATAATTTAAAAGATATCAAATGTTTTGGTGAAAGCTCTGGTGAAATTAATGTTTCTGTTACAGGTGGTGTGGAACCTTATTCTTACAACTGGAACAATGGTGCTACAACTCAGGATATTGCAGGAATTGAGGCCGGTGATTACAATCTGACTGTTACTGATAAGAATGGTTGTATTAATAATAATATAAATGTAAAAGTTAATCAACCATCTTTACTTTCAGTGAAATTGGATTCGGTAACTAATATTTCATGTCAGGGAAGCCGTCAGGGAGCTATCAATATTTCAGTAACCGGTGGTACTCAGCCTTATATTTATAACTGGAGCAATGGAGCTATCGTGAAAAATGTTTCAGGCTTAAATGCTGGAAGTTATACTGTCAAGATCAAAGATCATAATGGTTGTATGGAGACTCTGACTGCTGATATTTCGGAACCATCTGAACTGGTAACTGCTATAGAAAGTGTAGAACACATGAAATGTAATGGGTTAAGTGAGGGTGAAGTTATCATATCTGTTAAAGGTGGAGTTGCCCCATATAAATTTAAATGGAGTAATGGCGAAACCTCTCAGAATATCCAGAACGTTCCTAGTGGTGATTATTCTGTGACTATCACCGATGCTTTAGGATGCAGCAAAACTCTTAAAACTACTATTGAGCAGCCGGCAATGCTTGTGAAGTCGTTGGATGCTATCATGAATTTAAAATGCTATTCTGATACCTCCGGCGAAATCCATGTTAGTGCGAGTGGAGGTGTGCCACCTTATAGCTACCAGTGGAATAATGGGGCAACTACCCAGGATCTGATAAGAGTGCCAGCCGGAGAATATTCTCTTACAATTACAGAAGGAAATGGTTGTGTTAGTAATATTACTGCTACAATTACAGAACCAACCTTGTTCACTGCAAAAATTGCTAAAGTTACTGATATTCTTTGTCATGGAGAGAAAAAAGGATCAATTGAACTTGATGTAGAGGGAGGAGTTCCTCCATACAAATATCAGTGGAGTAATGCAACCAACGCTAAAGATCTTTTCGATCTTCCTGCAGAAAGTTATTCTTCTTTAATTAGTGATGCTAATGGTTGTCTAAACTCCGTTTCTGTCGATATAACACAGCCAAATCCTCTTTCGCTTAAGATTGACTCTCTTTGGACAGTTAAATGTTGCGGGGACAGCAGCGGTGCGATCTTTATTTCTGTTACCGGTGGGGTAGGTCCTTATTCTTATCAGTGGAGCAATGGAAAGACAACTGAAGATATAATCGGATTAAAAATGGGGCAATATTCAGTCACTGTAACTGACGTTAACGGTTGCTCTGTAAGTACACCTAAAGAAGGTATGACTCTTTATGATCAGATTATGAGTCAGGGTAAATTCGTAACCAGAAATATTCTTTTTGATGTAGGAAAGGCAACTATTAAAATGGAGTCATTCCCTGAGATTATGAAGATTGCGACTGTTATGAAAGAACACCCTGAGTTAATGTTCAGTATAGAAGGTCATACTGATAGTGATGGCGATCCGACGAAGAATAAAATTCTATCTGATGACAGATCAAAAGCTATCAAAGAGGCATTGATAAAAATGGGTATAGACAGTCAAAGACTTGAGTCCAGAGGTTTTGGACAATCTAAGCCTATAGATACCAATACTACTAAAGAAGGTAAGTCTAATAACAGAAGAGTTGAGTTCGTTCTTATTACTCCATCACTTTCTGCTAAGTGATAGTATAAAGTTTAAGTAAGTTTTAAAAAAGTCCGTGCTAAAGTGCGGACTTTTTTTTGTACAGAATATCCTTCGTTTAATTATTTATTCATGTTAAATACCTTTTTGCTTTAACCTTCCGCTTTCAACTTAAAAAAAGCTGGTGCAATAACCTCGACAGATTGCACCAGCAAAAAAATTAACCGCACTATTTAATATATCACTAACTTTTTAGTTGCCTGATAATTTTCCTTGCGCATCCTCACCAGGTATACTCCTGCCTTCAAATCCTGCTTTTCAAAAGACATTTCGTGATAACCCTGGTTTATTTCTTTCTCCATCAATGATCTGACCTTATTACCTTTGGTATCTATTATCTCTAAAGTTATTGAACCGCCTGTGGTATTAAACGAAATGACACCTGATTGCTCAATTGGGTTAGGGAATATATCATTTAGCTTATCTAATCGCTCAGTGTTGGATGCATCAGCATTAGAGGTTACTGTACCTGTGCGGAATAAATCATGATATTGACTTGCATATTTGGCTGTCTTGGTAGGTCCACCAAATACAGATTCCAATTGTGAGTTTGTAAGGCAAAACCAGTCTTTCAACACGGAATAGTATACACTTCTATAGTCAAATTGAATAGGCACCTGTGTTTCAACTTTGTTGGTGTCTGGATTTAACAACACCGGATTGGTGCCATAACGACCACCTTTTAAAGATGAACCAAACAACCAGATAGGAGTAGAGCGTCCATGGTCTGTTCCTTTACCACCATTAGATCTTACGGTTCTTCCAAATTCAGTAAAAACTATCCCTATTACTTTATCTGCTACACCCATTTTTTCTATATCCTGCTGGAAACCTGATATGGCTCTGGATACACTATTCAGCAAACTTGTATGTGTACCATCATAGGTGTTGCTTCCGACCTGACTTGTATGCGTATCAAAACCTCCCTGATAAACTGTATACACGCGGGTTTGAAGTCCGCCTTTGATCAATCTTGCCACATTTCTAAGATCTGTAGATAAACGGTCATTCCCGTATAAGAGGGATTTAGGGAAAGAACTGTCCGGAGCTTTACTTGCTGCGCTTACAATTCGTGCATTATATTTATCCGTATCTACAGAAACCTTTCTTAGATAGGTTAGCTCTTCTCCAGCACAGGTTTGCGGGGCAAGATCACCATATCCACCTAATAGTGGGTAGTCATTTGTGATGGAGGTAACTGAAACTCCTGCAGCTACACCGGTAAGGTCATTCAGTGCAAGAGGAGATACTGATCCCATATTGATGCACAAGGGATCTTCATATCCATGTTTTAATAGTTCTGATGGATCTGGAAATCCATAACCTCCATAGACACTTTCCAGTTCTCTTCCTATCCATCCTGAAGAAAGAAACTCATTGGAGTCTGCCCCCATCATCCATATATCTGTAGCTCTGAAGTGTGAAAAGTCAGGATTGTCATAGCTGCATCCCATTACCACAGACATTTTTCCTTCTTCAAATAAGTTATATAAACCCTCCATTGCAGGATGAAAAGCCAGATCAGCATATTTGCTGGTAGTGGTTTTACGGCTTCCAAGTGTAGCCATACCGTTATTGACGGCAGTTGCAAACCTTAGATTATTTTCAGCGATCATTACATTGGATCTCACTCCTTGTAATGTGGAGTATTGGTCAAGTGGAATGAATGTATTCAACCCGTCATTTCCACCGAAAAGTTGCACTACAACCAATATATTGTCACTGCAGGAGCCTGAAATGGCATTAAGAAATGAGCTTTGTGCATATAGGCTCTGACTTCTCATGAGTTGTTCAACAAATAAAGTAGCAGCACAAGCTTTTATTCCGTTATTTATAAATTTTCTACGATTCATAGTTGATAGATTTGTTTGTTAAATTTTAGGTTAATTGAAATTCTTCCAGTCTTACAAGCACGTCAAATAACGATTTCAGTCTGCTGGTGATTACATTCTTTTGCTGAGTAGTGGCACCTGATGCAGACCCAGCATTCCAGGCCTGAGTCCAGTAATTATCAGTCGTCTGTCCAGTAAGCAGGGTTTGCATCTTTATCGTGCTTTTCTGATTAGATGTAAGAGGAATTCCTAATAACAATTCATTCAACTCGTTTATAAGAGCATTTGGGTCAGAAGGGGCTGTTAGCGTTTTACAAAATTCTATATGATTTAGTGTGGGTTGAAAAGAGTCGAAAGACCAGGTCCCTCCACCTCCATTGCCACAATAACGTTTGGAAAAGTCCTGACGTTTTGGGAGTGTGTCAGAATTGATCCAGAGTTCATGGAATTGAGGCATCTGATAATATGGAGACCAGCCTGCAACATTGGGAGATTCTATGGCTCCCATTGCCATTCCTAATGATTGCTGGTGCAATGCATTAAGATGGACATATCGTTGTCTTACATCGGATACATTATTAATAATTGATTCACCGTTGGTAGTTCTCAGTAAACCTATGATTACATCATAAGGGGTTTTTATCATAGCTCCTCTCTGCCGCATATCAAAGAAATGTTCACTAGCAAGAAGGGTCTTTAATACTGGAAGTATTTTAAAATTATTCTGCTTGTAAAGGTTTGCCAGTGGCTTAATTACATTGGTCTTTATGTTGTCGTCTATATAAGAGAATACAAACCACCTGTATAATTTCTTGACAATAAAATCTGATACTATATCAGCTCTTGACCAGCCTTGAAACTCTGTACCTGCAAGCGTTGAAATGTTTTTATCAGTATCATCAAACATGATGTCAACAAGTTGATTGAGTTCGCTGTCACCTGCAGTTGCTGTATAAAAGTTGCTGTCTGTAATAACTTTGTTACTGTAAAACGCTGATAGTTTTTTGGCCGCCCTTGCAGGGTTGTGCTTGGTACCATAGTCGTGATCAGTAACCTGAAACCCGTAGTCTGCACCCAAAAAGTTATAGGGTGTACCTTGCCTGAAAATAATGCCTTTATGACCTGTAAGGCAACGCGCAAAGACCTTTACATCATCTTCTGTGTACCTCTTGTCGAAAGGAACTTCCTTACCTATACAAAAGAGCTCCTGAATTTCACGGGCAAAATTTTCATCCGGATAATTAGCAGTATTATCCTGACCATTCAGATACATCAGATATGCAGGATCTTTGGTAATTCCCTTTACAAGGTCCCTTAAATCTGTATTGACATTCTCTCTGATAAGCTTTGTATAAAGAAAGGATCGTTGGGAGTAATTAAGTGTAACGGAGTTCATGGCAAAGTGATTGAGCCAGAAGAGGACTAGTTTTTCATATACATTCCGTCCCTGGTTCAATGCAATGCCGATGTTCCATTTCTGAAGAGATCTGTCTCTCCAGAAATTATCAGCAGTAGGGTCTGATATTCCCAATTGACCACCATTTCCAGAGAGTATATGTTCTGGACGTCCCCACTCTTGTCCTAAAGCGACACCACCCCAATCAACAGTCCCATTGCCATTTTTACCAACTGTGGAATCGTATTCCCGCAAAGGGTAGTGGGGAATAGCTGTGGGAAGGCCGCTGGTTAGCTCGTTTACTACCTCTGTCAAGGACTTTCCTGTAAAGTAGTCAAGATCAGATTTTTTAACCCCAAACATACTGCGTTTAAGCAAATGTATGAGCTCTGCTCTGCCGAATGTGCCTGTATAGGGATTTACACCCGAAGTGGTGGTAGTACAATTGTCACCTTGTGATCGGGCATTGGCATTGCCATCATTGCTTTTCCTTGCATGGGGACTGACATTCTTTAATAAGGGATCCTGATCTTTGTCAATGGTTAAAAAAGTCCTTCTCGACAATGTGTTTTTCATGTTAAAATGGGTTTAATATAACATCTTGCTTCGGGTGGGATAAAGCAAAAAAGAACCGTGGTGCAACGCACCATCATGCATAGGCGACGGCCTTTACAGGTTCTTTAAAAACATCAATTAGGGAAGGGAAGTTCTTTACTATTTTATTAGTAATGAGAGTGCTAATATAGCAGGGGGTAAATTAGCAAGCAAGGAAAATCCAAAAAAATATTTTATAATTACAATTATTATCCTGTATCTTCGGATTCTTTTGAATTTTAAATATATCACCATGGTATTTCAGCCTTACAACTTATCAGCAAATGTTACATGCAGTCTTGTCAGAACCAGCTGTAAAATTCCGTCAATCTTGGTTATGCTGATCTTTTCATTGCTATCAAATTCTGTTTACAGTCAGATATTGGATTTACCATTTTATTATGAAAAAAACCTTCCTTTAAATGGATACCCTCCAAAGGTGGAAGAGTATTATTATGAATATCACAGTCAGGCAAGAGCACATTACTACAATCATTTTATCGAGTATGATTCTAAGGGAAGAGTTAAGAAACATATTAAAACCAACGAAGGATTACTGGACGATGTACCTTTAATATTTCAAACAATCATTGATCCCAGACCAGTTACAATTACCTGTACCTTTGAATATGATGGAAATAACAGGTTGGTGTATTTTGTTCGAAACCAGCATCAGGAAGAAGTTGGTGACTGGAGGCAGGATGAAGAGTGGATATATGATACATACGGAGCTCTTAAGGAGCATAACTTCTGGGAAGTGTCAGAAGGACAAAGGATCATTAAAAATCCTTCTGTACGGTGGAATTATCAGAGAAATAATAACGGCCAAGTAGTAAGAGTAGAAAAACAAACTTATGCCTTTAGTGTTGGAAATCTTACTCTGAGTGAAATAACTCAGTATGGTTATAAGCAGAATGTATTGGATACTATATCAGTTTATCGTGTACTCAATGGTAATAATAGTTTAAAGGAAAAGCGTTTCCAGCTTAGTTTCCATCGATATCATGATTTAAATCCCGACTCTATTCTTCTGTCATCCTATATTAGTGTTGCATCATCAGGTGATACTACATTTCAGACCATCACTTATGACGGACATGACAGAAAGCTCACATCTTACAGTGTTGGAACTTCAGGTGACACTATAGCCAGGACTATCTATGAGTATGATGAGTTTTCAGTGAAAGAGACTTCCAATCATATTGACAGACTAGAAGTTTATTATGATGAAACAGGATATGAGAGATACAGGGAAGAATTTCAGAACGGCTTTTCCCTTGCCGTTCCTGCTGACCTCCATACCCGCGTATTGGAGAATGGTAAAATGATCAGTGCACTCCGGGAGATATGGGATCCTGTAACTTATTTTTATCGTAAGGATACTGAATACCTTTATTCCTATGATGTTACTTCTATACTTCAAAGTAATTATTCAAGAGATAAGATTGCTGTATATCCTAATCCCAGTTCAGGAACATTCTATCTTGACAGACCAAATGAAGTCTCTCAGCTTAGCTTATATGCCATTGATGGTAAGGTGTGGAACTTTGCACCAGGTGCTAGTGTTACCTCTGAATGCTCTCCAGGAATTTATTTACTTGTTATAAAATTGAATGAAGGTAGTGTTGAAAAGACTAGATTAGTTATTGAGTAGGTAAAGAGGTTATATTGAATTTAATAGAAAGTGTTCTATAAGTGAAAAAAGAGAAAGGTGATTTACCTTTCTCTTCCAGGTTAAAAAATATGTAAGCTTAAAAAGTAAGATTCTTCTCCGCTGCCTGTTTTTTTATGGCTTCTATCATTGCCTTGTCAAGCGACTTTTCAGAAGCTTCAGATTTATTCTGTTCTGCAACATATTTTTCTCTTTGTATATTCAACTGATGTATTTCTGTCTTGATTTTTTCTCTGTCAGCTTTCTTGGTTTCAATATACTCCTGCTTCTGAACTGTAGTCATGTTCTGCATTTCCTGAGGCAGTTCTGAGGCCGGAACTTGTTCCACCTTAAAGTCTTTTTCATCTGAAGCATCTACTAAGTCCCAGCTTTTATTTTTATATACATGAGAACTCTTGCTTATAGCTCTGTTTACTTTATTTTCTTTTCCATATTTTTCAGCGTTGGCATCCTGTTCTGCCTGCTTTATTTTCTTTTCTTTACCTAAGTTTCCATATTCAATATATGTAGTATTTAATTGAGTATTCAAATCAGAAATTTTGTCATCATAAGGAGAAGGGATATAAACCGTTTTTCTATCCTGTTCAATACTCATATAATTTCCTTTGGTAATATCTGCTCCGCTTTTCCAAAGACCGGTAATCCCTTCCTCGTATGGCCCACAATAAATCGTATTAACTATTACATTTTTAGAGGTTGCCAGTGCGCAGGCCTTTTGATAAGGAACAC
Source organism: Bacteroidota bacterium (assembly GCA_023428135.1). GTDB lineage: Bacteria > Bacteroidota > Bacteroidia > Cytophagales > Cytophagaceae > Sporocytophaga. The sequence goes on from JAEYZG010000017.1 coordinate 81,445, forward strand.
CACCCTGGTTAAATGGCTCATTGCCTGCAATGAAAATTACCTGTAAATCGTTTCCGTCTGGAGACCAGTCCAGTTGTTTGCAGGCGGTCTGTATTACGTGGCCACAAAATTCACTACCACCATTAGTAGTCAGTTTAAAGAGATCTTCGGAAATTTTATCAAGATCATCCGTTAGTGGAGTTACCATTTTTATATAACCTTCCATAGCGCTCAATCTATCATTGCCATACTCATACAATGCTATTTGTATAGTTGGTTTGATCCCATCACATTTAGCCTGAGCAAGTTCATTGACAATAGTCCAGAGTTGAGATTTAGCCTGTTCAATTAGTCCGTCCATGCTATTACTTGTATCCAGCAGAAGGGCAACCTTAATTTTCTTTTGTTGAGGTGATGGATCCGGAGGACTTAATTCTTTTTCTTTACTATTCTTTTTAAACAGCAATAGGAAATTATTTCCGTATAGAGAACAGGCAAAAGCAATCCAAAATGTGGTGAGCAGGAAAATAGTCTTTTTTCTCATTAACATATCCATAAGCGTTTTTAATTTTTTAGAAAGGTATATGGAAATGTGAAGTGAGTAAAGTGAAACTGAGCCAACCGGCAATTTCACTTAGTGAAATTGAATCAAGACTTAGTGAAAATATTTAAGGTGTTGTAAAAAACTGTTAGTCAATTATTTTGTAATTTTGTTGCTGATGGTTTTAAATGTATTGAGATGCGGAAATTTATATTGATAGTTCTTGTGCTGTTTGCTGGAGTGCATCTTAACGCACAGGATAAGAAAGTAAAATTTAGTAAATCTTCAATGGTTCCGGATCCTGCTTATGCTCTAATTGATAAAGCTGAAAAAATTGCAGCAACAGATCCTGCTAAAGCTATTGATTATATTCAGGAAGCGTTGACATTAAACCTTAAGAATGGAGATAAAAGATTAGAAGGCTTATGTTATAAATTGCTTGGGGAAATTAATACCAAGCAGGGTATTTATTCCAAAGGTCAGGAGAACTATCTGAAAGCACTTGATATCTTTAGAAGTTTAAAAGAATCTACTCTTGTAAATGAGACTCTTATAGGATTATCTCTTTCATATGAAAAAGGTAATAATATTAAAGAAGCTATTGATATTAATAGCCAATTAATTAAAGATGCATTAAGCAAAATTAATAAAAAAGAGCAGACAAGATGGAGGAATAAAAACGGTGACCTCTATTTGTTACTTGGGAATTATCAGCAAGCTTTAGCCGAATACACTGCTGTGCTTGCTATAGAAGAAAAGGATAAAAATAAGGATGGAATTATTGATGCAAATAACAGAATAGGAAAGGTTTATCTGGAACAGGAAAAAACAAATAAGGCTGTTCAACATTATGAAAAGCTTGAGCAAATAGCTGAGGAAAGCAAGGATGAAAAGACCAAAGCTGATATCTACAATAACATAAGCCGTGCCTATAGCAAACAAAACAGAATAGATGATGCATTGAAGGCCAAACAAAAATCATTAGAGGTAACTATAAAGTTAGATGACAAAGATGCACTTGCAAAAGAGTATGTCGATGTCGGTAATTTATATCTGGAACAAAAAAGTTCTGCGAATGCTCTTTCTTTCATCGAAAAAGGCATTCAATTATCGGAGGAATCCGGAGACTTGATGAAAAAAGCTGATGGATTAAAGGCCTTGTCCAAAGCCTATAGAGAATCTGGAAATATTAAGAAGGCAATGGCATTCTATGAAGAATATGTATCCCTTAAAGATTCCATACTATCAAAGAGAGAGCATGAAGTTAATAACCTTTTATATGGTAAAGATGATCTTATTTCCAGACAGAAAAAATTGGAGATGCTTGAAAAGGACATGGCTCTGAATCAAAAAACCATTGACTTGCTGAGAAAGGATCAGAAAATCAGAGAGGCCGGTTTAAAGCGTCAGCAATTGATTATTTATGGGTTAATGTCCGGATTGATGCTGGTATTTGGAAGTACCTGGTTGATATTTGCCAGTTCTCGTAAAAGAAGGATTTCCAATCAAAAGCTTGCCTTAAAATCCTTAAGCAGCCAGATGAACCCGCACTTTATCTTTAATGCACTGAATTCAGTAAATAGTTTCATCGCCAAAAATGATGAGAAATCAGCTAATAAATATCTATCTGATTTTTCAAAATTAATGAGAGCCGTAATGGAAAACAGTCAGCATGATTTTGTTCCGATTGCTACAGAAATAAGAATACTCGAGCTATACTTGCAGTTGGAGCATTCACGTTTTCCGGAAAAGTTTGAATATAAATTTGAGATAGATGAATCTATTAACAGGGAACTTGAAATGCCTCCTATGTTAATTCAGCCTTATATAGAAAATGCAGTATGGCATGGTTTAAGATACAAAGAAGAAAAAGGTTTCTTAAAAGTCAGGATTTCTCGGGTGCAGAGTGGGATAGAGGTTGTGATTGAAGACAATGGTATAGGGAGAAAGAAGTCAATAGAATTTAAAACCCAAAATCAGAAGGAAAACAGCTCTCTTGGTATGAAGAATATTGAAAGCAGACTTGGGATTATTAATGAATTATACAAAACGCAGATGAAAGTTGTAATTGAAGATCTGGATGAAGTTAATCAGTCCGGAACAAAAGTTATCATTACAATTGGGACAAAATAAAATCAGGCAGTATGGTAATGAAAGCAGTTATTGTAGATGATGAAGTTTCAGGAAGAGAGACCTTGTCGCATTACATTCAAAAGTATTGCGTGAACGTAGAAGTGGTAGGTCTTGCAGATTCGGTAAAGTCGGGTTTGGAAGTTATTGAAAAGTGCAGACCTGATATACTTTTTCTCGATGTAGAAATGCCATATGGCAATGCTTTTGATTTATTGGAGCAGGTGAAAGAAATAACATTTGAGACAGTGTTTGTTACTGCATTCAGCAATTATGCCATAAAAGCTCTCAATTGCAGTGCTGCTTACTACATCCTCAAACCAATAGATATTGATGAACTTGTTTCGGCAGTTGATAAAATAAAAGGACAGAGGGAAAGATCAAAGGAATTTATTCATACTAAGATATTGATAGAAAATATCAACATTGTAAATAAGCAGTTACAGAAGATTGTATTACCTACAATGGAAGGTTTTGAAGTGGTTCAGGTGAAAGATATTATAAGATGCCAGGCAAACGATAATTTTACAGATATCATTTTAGCTGAAGGTAAAAAGATGCTCATTTGCCGCACTCTGAAGCATTTTGAAGGATTACTGGACGACTATGATTTTATGCGGGTACACAAATCACATCTAATCAATATTCAATTTATTAAAAAATATAGAAAGGGAAAAGGAGGGCAGGTGGTGATGTCTGACGGTTCTGAAATCGATGTATCTCCTGCAAAGAAACAGGATTTTCTGGATCGATTCGGGTCATAGCATATACCAGCCTGAGGATATTTTTGTTTAATTTTTTTAATCAATCTCTTGTCCCTATGTCCCAATGCTTTGGAAACATTGAGGTTAGTTTAATGTTATTTTTGATATTTTAAACATTATGAAAATCAGTGTAATAATTCCCACTTTTCAGGAAGAGGCGAATATTGGACGATTAATCAAGTACCTTAAAAGACAATCAAATCCCTCTTTACTGCATGAGATCATAGTGGCAGACGGAAACAGTAATGATGAGACTGTTTCAATTGCCCGTCAGCAGGGGGCCAGAGTTTTGATATGTCCTGTAAGGGGAAGGGCAGCCCAAATGAACTTTGCGGCTACACGTGCATCAGGAAACATTCTTTATTTCATCCATGCCAATACTTTTCCTCCCAAAGGTTTCTGTGATGATATCATTTTTGCAGTGAAAGATGGCTATTCTGCAGGCTGTTTCAGGCTTCAGGTCGATTATAACCATTGGTTCCTAAGACTGAATTGCTGGTTTACCAGGTTTAATTCTGATTATGTAAAATTTGGTGATCAGAGTTTATTTGTAACTAAAGAAGAGTTTAAAAACTGTAATGGCTTTGACGAGAAGCTTTATTTTCTTGAAGATCTTGAATTAATTAAGAGAATTAAAAGTAAGGCAAAGTTTAAAATTGTAAGCAAACATGTTTTGATTTCAGCGAAGAAGTATCTTGATAATGGCATTTATAAACTTCAGATGACATTTTTTCTCTTGTTTATTATGTACAAATTGAAGTATTCTCAGGATAAAATGCTAGTGACATATAAACGAATGACTCATTCCAGGTAAAACGATTGATAGAAACCAAAAAATGTCCGAATATTGTTATCTCTTAGCTGTACTTTATTTTAAAGTATTATTTAAAAGATGACTATGTCAGACAAATTAAAATTCTCATCACTCACTTACCTGTTACTTGCTTTTTGCCTGGTTTCATGTGCGAAGTCAAAGGAGCAGGCAAACAATGCTAATGTTAAAGAAGAAATCATAAACCCCATGGCAAATTTAGATACTGCCACATTCGGAGCAGGATGCTTCTGGTGTGTAGAGGCAATTTTTCAGGATATGAAAGGTGTGCAGAAAGTTGTTTCCGGCTATACTGGCGGACAAGTTGACAATCCCACTTATAAAGAAGTTTGTACAGGAAACACCGGTCATGCTGAAGTTATTCAGATCTATTATAACCCTGAAGTAGTTTCTTTTAAGGACTTGCTGGAAGTATTCTGGCAAACTCATGACCCTACCACTCTGAACAGACAAGGCAACGATGTTGGCTCTCAATACCGTTCATCGGTTTTCTATCATAATACAGAACAAAAAGAACTGGCAGAAAAATATAAAAAAGAGCTTGATAAGTCGGGAGCATTCAGTAGTCCAATTATAACTGAAATCATGCCTATCAGCAAATTTTTCCCTGCAGAAGATTATCATCAGAATTACTTTAATCTGAATCAGGGGCAACCTTATTGTACCTATGTAATAAAGCCAAAGGTTGAAAAGTTTAAAAAGGTTTTTGGTGATAAACTGAAAAAATAATCAGCTTTTAGCCAACAGGAATTGAACTATTATAAATAAGATCATAGCTAGTATTGAAAGGGAAAATCCTGTTTCACTGGACTTAACAAACAGGGCTGCAAAACTTGCCCCCATGGCTAGAAAAATCAAAAAAGTAAAAGGATAGTAAATTGAAAAGCCATCTGCATAATTTAACTTTTCATCGGAAGCAGGATGGCAGGACTTTACAATACCAAAGATGGGTGTGATATCTACACTGATTGTATCATAAGGTGTAATGGAATTGGCTGATTCAGAATTAAAATTGAAGTCGATTTTTGAGCTTAGGATTTTGTGGTTGTAATGATCTGTATAATTTGCAGTTTGGGCTTCAAAGCTTGAAATATCTTCTACGATTGTATTGTCATACCTTTGAGAAATCAAATAATCCAAGGAAAGGATGAGGCAGAAAAAGAATATAAAAGAGGAGAAAAATTTTCCTTTCACTGCAAAATGTTTGTAAGGATCTTTATTCTTAAACTTCTGTTTACCAGAGTATTTATGGAATGGGCGATAATTTTCTGTATTTGATTTTTCTCCTGAATGGGAAGTCTTTGGCTGACTTGACTGATTTAAGCGGAAATCGTAATTATTTTTTTTAACAGGATCACTAAGTACATCATAAGCTTCGTTAATTTCCTGAAATACAGCTTTAGCCTGAGGAGATGGGTTTTTGTCAGGATGAAATTGCAAAGCAAGTTTTCTGTATGCTTTTTTAATTTCATCCGAAGTAGCTGTAGATGAAAGATGTAAAACTTTGTAATAGTCCTTCAATTTCAACAAATTTGCCTGTTTTTAATATTTTCCCTTAGCTGTAAATATTATACCATCTTCGGAAAAATTTTGGTCAAATAAAATATTAATTTAGGAAAATTAGAGAAGATTTTAATTAATGAATTACAAAAAAATAATTGCGTTTATCACATTGTGCTTTTGGCCAATATTGCTTTTTGCCGAAGGGAAAAAAACTTTTTTTGTAGGACGTTCGCTCTATTTCTGGGTTTTGTTAGGTGGGGGAGTCTATATATTTTACCTGTATCATATTAATAAAAATGAAAAGAAGGAGTTTTTCAAAATTCCTTTTATCAGATCGCTTTCAATGTCACTGACATTGCTGCTTTTATCATTTTTTGCTATCAATTTTTTCATCAAAGAGCCTGATATAATTAAAAGTCCTGCTGAGGCTTTTGATGAAGAATATTTACCCGTAAAGGATTTAAATCAAAAAGAGGAATTATATATAAGAAAACTTGAACAATCTTTTTCTGATCCGGATCTTAATTTTGAATGCATTCAAAATCATTTCAGAATACCTCAGTCCTGGGAAGAAAATAACAGGTATTTTGAAAGAGACGATTATACTTTACTGAATTTCTTTTCTGACAGATTAAATTTTAGCGATTCTTCTTATGTTGATCAGGCAAGGTTGTCTATAGGGTTATTTAAATATTTTTCGGATAGCCTCCCTTCAGCCTTATCATATTTTAAAAGTGTGATTAATAGAAAATTACCTTATCTGAATTATTATACAGCTGTTACTTATCTGAAGATAGGTGACACGCTCCAGGCTAAGAAGTTTTTTAATGAAGCTATCCAAATCAATGATGTCTTTAACAGTGCAGCTTTTGAAGAATATACTTTGCTTCTTGAAAAGTATAACGATGAAGTAGGGATAAAAGAGTTGCTATACTCTACCAAGACGGAACAGTTTGTGCCATTTCAAATGGCTACAAAATTCTATTTTCTCAATGGAGATTATACAAAATACTATCTAAAAGTCCTTTCTCATTCATTCAAAGATTTTAAGTGGACGGGCTTTTTGGCAGCTCTTGGAATAATGCTGGTCTGGTTGTTTTATATTATCCGGATCGATATCTATGAAAAAGAAGATTGGTTTCCTTTGCTGTTGACGCTCTTGTATGGAATGACGTTTACATTCCTTGCATTCTTCTTTTATGATTTTTTCAGATATTATTTACATTTTGACAGATCCGGGAATTTCTGGATTGATTTATTGTATTGCATTTTTGGCATAGGTGCTATCGAAGAATTGGTTAAGATTATTCCTTTATTCTTACTTGTTGCCTTTTTTTCTGAGCACTTAAATGAGGCCTATGATTATATTCTATATGCATGTCTCAGTGCATTAGGATTTGCATTTGTTGAGAATATCCTGTATTTCGATGGCGACCTTGCCGGAATTGTGCAGGGCAGGGGAATGACATCGGTTCCATCTCATATGATTGCATCATCAATAGTTGCTTATGGTTTTGTTTTGAGTAAATATAGATTTAAAAATTTCCCTCTCTGGCTTTCTGTTCCGGTTTTTTTCCTGCTTGGCAGCATTACTCATGGTTTGTATGACTTCTGGATCTTTAAACAGGTTTTCCCGGTATTTCTTTTACACTTCGTAATTTCTGTTTCAGTGTGGATCATTATTATCAATAACTGCATGAACAATTCTCCTTATTTCAATTACAAAATGAAATATCGTTCTGAAAATATGCAGACTTATATGGCTGTATCTTTGACTGCAATTTTTGTGCTTCAGTATGCCTTGGTAGCTTGGGAGAAAGGTCCTTCAATTGCTGGCCATTCCCTGACTACAGCCTTTATTACAGGAGGAATTTTTACTGTTTACTATACCGATAAATTAACCAATATGGACCTTGTGAAAGGTTATTGGAATACGATATCTATTCATTCTGTAACAGACAAAAGGAGAAACAATGCATTTAACCTTCGCTTGTTTTTTGTAAGGCTGATTTCTGGAGATATTATTCCTCATCATTTTGTCGGGGACAAAGTCAGTCTTTCATGCGAAAAAAATAACCTCAAGTTGCTTGCTCATTTTCCGCACCCGATCAATGGTGAAATAATTGACAGACTTGTTGTTACCTGTAAGGTTCCTGGAACAGGGCAATTATTTAAAGATCCTTACTGGTTTAAATTGATAACCGAAGAATCGATTAGTCCTGGTGCTGATCCTGAAACAGTATTTTTATTCAGATTTTCAGATGACCAACCTTCGTTTATGGAAAACAAACCATTGTTAATTCATTTGTATTGCTTTAGAAATCATCATGTCAAAGATGATTTATTGCAGAAAGAAGATTTAAGGTCATTAGGAAAAGCAATGTTAAGGTTAAGATCAGCTGCCGAATAGCTTTTTTAAAATTTACTTTTGGAAATCTGTACAGTTATCTGTGTTCTTGAAAGTCGACTGAGCTTTGATGAAGGTGGTACAAGATTCTTTTCTCAAGTCTTCTTTTAATTCGATAAGAAAGAACAATTTGATATTTGTATTTTCACGCCTGACTTATATAAATAATTTACATAACTCAGACTAGGTAATATTACCAAAAGAAAAACAGGTATATTTATTATTAGGAACTAGTTCTGAACTTCTGAATCATATCAATTAGACTTCAGACTAGTGCTTAGTTAAACTTTTGAAAAATTGATAAAAAAGAGGTTAAATAAAAAAGGAACCATTTTAAGGTTCCTTTTTTATTTAATTGAGAGTTTTACTTCAATAAGGTTACTTTACCTTCTTTTTTGTACGGTCCTCTGCTTTCAGGATCTTCACCTTCGTAGGTGATGATGTATGGATATGTTCCAATAGGCATTAACTGTCCTTTGTAATACCCATCCCATGCTTCGTCTTTGTCTCCTGTTTCAAATATAATCTCACCCCATCTATTGAAAATCATCATCTTGTAATTGACTACATATTTTCCATATGCCCTGAATGATTGATTTTCAGGTGTGTCTGATTTCCCAGGGGTGAATACGTTAGGTACATCAAGACGAGGGTTGCAAAGATCTCTGACCAATATAGTATCTGTTATTGAACAGTTTTCTTTGTTTGTTATAAGAACAAAGTATGTTCCAGGTAATGGTACATCAATTTTACTTGTGTCTTTATCTGATACAGGATTTACTGAAGTCCATTTGTATTTATAGTTTGGATCGTAACCTGCATCAAGTGTGACTTTTGCACCATATTCAGGACAAATTTTGGAGAATTCAGGCAAATGAGACACTGGTAATGCATTGAATAACACATGTGCAGAATCATTGGTTGTACATTGACCTATAGTTAATGAAACCACATATAGTGCAGACTCTTTTACAAGAAGCGTATCATCACTTAAATTCATATCGATGTTATCTTTAAACCATGCATAATCAGGAACAAACGGTGCAAATCTATCCAGGTTAGAAGGAGTTGCGGCTAACGTTACTGTCTGACCTGTGCATGAAACTGCATCTGAAATATTGACTATAGGTCTTTCAATTCCAATGACCATAACGCTGTCTGTACTATTGCAACCAAGGATGTCTGTTACTGTTGCTCTGAAATAATTAGTGTCTGCCGCTACAGGTACATTAATGGAATTAAGATCCGTACCTTGTTCTCCTGTTATCCAGGAATAGTCAACATTGTTAACATCAGAGACTATGGTAATCGGTAAAGTAGTACCGATACATCCAAGAACCGGCTGCCTTGTCAGAGCAGGAGGGTTGGTTACATTGGTAGTTTTTTCAGTCGAACAGTTGCCATATTCATAAACTACTCTGAATAAACCATTGCTTTGTGGAGCTATAGCAGGTCTGTTCTCACTATTCAGAATGATGCCATCTCTATACCACTGATATTGTCCAGGAACAGCTGGTAAACCTGTTGCTAAAGAGTGGATGATCAAGGTGTCACTGTAGCAATAATGATCAAGCATGTCAAATTTCGAATTGTTGAAATCGAATACACCGACATTGATACTATCGGATGCAGGACATCCCTTATAGTCTTTAACTATCAGAGTGATAGCTGAATCACTGGCAGCAATTAAACTAAAGACTGGATCAGTGCTGATAATAGTATTGGCATTGTTTCTCCACTCATAAGTTATACCAGGGCTTGTTCTGGCTTCAAGGATGATGGTTGTTCCTCTACATACAAACTGATCTCTACCCGCATCTGCAATTGGCATTGGATCAATTTTCAATACTGTACTGTCTGATACTGCAGGGCAAGCACCATTAATGAATGATGTAAGTTTGAGAACTACCTGTCCTTTATTATAATCATCCAGAGTAGGGTAGTACTTAGCATTCAGGTCGGCAGAATTGATAGCAAATACACCTGTTCCTGAAGTTGACCATTTACCACCGTTAGCATTTTTAACATCACCTGCTAGCTGTGCACCATCTTCTATGGCACAAATCATAGCTGTTCCTGCATTCACAATAGGGGACTTGTCTACATAAAGTGTCATGGTATCCTGACTGAATTTACAGATTCCATTACCAGTTGTGATAAATACGAGATCTACAGAACCAAATGATTTATCAGCGTCTGATGGATAATAAATTGCATCAGGTTTATTAAAGTCATCAAATGAACCTGTACCCGATGTAAACCATGCTCCGCTGGTAGAGTTTTTATGTACTCCCTTCAGCATATAAGAGTCCAGGATATTACAAGTTGTCTGATCCGGTCCTGCATCTGCTTCTGGAGCAGGAAGTATGGTAATTACTGCAGTATTTGAAGTTGAAGGACAGCTTCCTTTGCCTGCAGCGGATAAGGTTACTACTAACTTTCCTATTGCTTTATCAGCATCTGAAGGAGAATAGATTGAAGTAACTTTATTATTAGGGTTAAATGTACCGGTACCCGTACCTGTCCAGGTAACTCCATTATCAAATTGAGAAGTTCCTCTTAATACAAGGGTTGTGATATCTGAACAGTAGCTCTTATCTGTTCCTGCATCCACTACAGGTGGTTGTATAATTTTCACCTGAGTAGTCTGCATTACTGGGTTACATGTTCCATTACCTGTTGAGGTTAATGTTAACCCTACAACACCATTTTGTATATCCAGGCTTGACGGGAAGTAAGTTGCATTAAGTGTTGCCGCATCGACTGCAAAAACACCTGAGCCACTGGATTTCCAGATACCACCAGTCGCTATTGTAACATTACCATTCAGTGCAATGGAAGCTTGAGGCAATCCGCAAATGTCCGGATATGATCCTGCAGTTACAACAGGTATAGGAGTTAAGGTTACACTCATATCATCTGACACCGCACTACATTGGCCATTATTGGCTGTAGTTAAGGTAAGTACAATATTTCCTGCTGCCTTATCAGCTAATGATGGTGTATAGGAAGCATTTAAGGTATTAACGTCTGGAGTAAATGTTCCAGTACCAGAAGTAGACCAGATTCCGCCTCCCGCGTTTGATACAAATCCAGATAATTTCACTGATCTAAGGTCCTTACATGTAATGATATCTGCTCCTGCATTCACTATGGCAGAAGGTGATGGAATTACATTAATTACAATAAAGTCTGAAACAGCATTACATAATCCGTTACCTGTTGAATTCAGGGTAAGTATTACACCTCCAGCTTCATTATCAGCTTCGGAGGGAATATAGGTAGTAGTTAAAGATGTTCCATTCGTAAATGTTCCAGTTCCTGTGGTTGACCATACTCCTCCGGTTGCGTGAAGGACTGATCCGGCAAGGGTTGCATTAGCCTGACCAGCGCAAATTGTCTGGTCTGCTCCGGCATCTACTACTGGTTTCGGTGCAATGTCAATGATAAGATTATCGGTAACAGCATTACAAGTTCCATTGTCTGTAGATACTATTGAAAGCGTTACAGCAGTTTGACCTTTATCTGTTTCACCAAGGTAATAAACTGAGCCTAAAGAGTTAGCACTTGGAGCAAAATAACCATCTCCGTTACTGCTCCATCTTCCTCCAGCAGCTATAGTTACAGATCCTGCAATATGAATCGTATCTTTATCAGCACATATGGAGTGATCTGACCCAGCGTTAATAGTAGGTGCAGGAGTGAAGGTTAATACCAACTGGTCACTTACTACATTACAAAGCGGATTACCTGCTGAAGCAAATGTTAATGTTACGTTTCCGTTAGTTTTGTCAGCAGAAGACGGTGTATATACCGCATTCAGTGCATTGGCATCGTCAAATGATCCGGAGCCGGATGTCGTCCAGATGCCTGCTGGAGCATGTTTAATGTTACCGGCTATTTGGTAAGTGTTAACATCAACACATGCAGATTGATCCAAACCGGCATTTACTACAGGGATCGGAGTAATCAGTATGGAAACTGTACTCGAAACTTCCTGGCACAATCCATTATTAGTAGTGGTTAACGTTAGGTTTATTGATCCTGCAGCTTTCTCTGCCGCAGTAGGAGTATAGGTTGTATTCAGGCTGTTAGGATCTGCGAATGATCCACCTCCTGTGCTGCTCCATATTGAACCTAGTGCAACTGTTCTTGTTCCTGATAAAGTAATTGTGGTATTATCAGCACAAACAGTCTGACTTGGACCTGCACTTACTGTTGGTGCAGGTGTAATGTTTACAACTTTACTTTCTGACACTGGGGCACATGTACCGTTTCCGGTTGTTGTAAGTGTCAGTGTTACTCCCATATTATTGATATCATCTGCCGATGGGATGTATGTGGCATTCAGGGTATTGGTATTAGGACTAAATTTACCGGTACCTGAAGTTGTCCAGTGTCCTCCGGATGCTATCTGAACTGATCCGCTTAATACTACACTATTTGCATCAGCACAAATGGTTTCATCATCTCCTGCATCTACGGTAGGAGCATTGCCTATATTAATGATAAGGTCGTCAGATACAGTGCTGCAATTGTCTGTCGGATTAGAGGATAAGCGTAGCGTAACACTTCCATTGGTAATATCGGCAGAAGAAGGAGTATAACTTGTTGAAACTATTGCCGCATTTGCAAAAGAACCGCTTCCAGATATGATACTCCAAGTACCTCCTGTTGCTCCTTTAACAATTCCATTTAAACTAATAGCGCCTGCATTTGCACAAGAAGTGATATCATTACCAGCATCTACTTCTGGAGCAGGAGTAAAGGTAAGTGTCAATGTATCAGCTTCAGGTTTACAAATATTGGTATTGATAGTGGTGGCATATAATCTTATAACACCGGTTGTAATATCTTGAGCCGAAGCTGTATAAGTTGTAGATGTAGAGGATGTTGAAGTAAATGTTCCGTTACCTTCAGTTTTCCAGACAATACCGTCTGCATCTGCATAGATTGCAGAAACATTTGCCACAGGATTGTTTTCACATATGGACAGATCAGCTCCCACATCTATTGAAGGGCCGCGTAGCAGGTCAATTACTACAGTATCCTTACCTGCAATACATGATCCGAGCGCTTCTCCGGTCAGTATCAAAACTACCTTGGTACCAATCTCTTCCGGAGTCGGTGTATAAGTTGCACTTAAAGAATTTGGATCTGAGAACGTGCCCAATCCGCCTGACCAGCTTCCGTTACCTGAACCATTCAGCTGCACTGGCAGTGCATTTGAACAGAATTGCTGATCCGGCCCTGCATATACAGGTGTAACTTTAAAGTTTATGGTCATCTCATCTGTAACCGGTGTACAGAAACCATTGCCTGTTGATGTAAGTGTCAGTAGAATTGTACTTCCATTTACATTCTCAGCAGCTGAAGGTACATAAGTAGCATTCAATGCTGTAGGAGACGGAACAAAAGATCCTGTTCCTGAAGTTGTCCATATACCTCCTGTAGCTTTTTTAACTGTTCCAGATAAAGCTATACCAGGAGCTCCTGCACAAACCTGCACGTCCGGACCTGCATTCACTACAGCAAGAGGAGAGATATTAATCACTAGGTTAGCGGATACCGCTTTACAATTTCCAAACCCTGTGGTTGTAAGTGTCAGGTTAGCTTTACCTGTAGCGATTTGATCTTCGGAAGGCATAAACGTTGCATTCAAATCGGTATTTGAAGGACTAAATGTACCTTCTCCTGATCCTGAAGCCCAAATTCCTCCTGTAGCATTTGTTATGATTCCATTTAAAGGAACTCCTGTTGTAGTTGCACAAATATTAACTGTTGGACCAACATTTACAGTTGGAGCAGGTGTTATTGTAACAATCATTTCATCTGATACAGCTAAACAATTGGCGTTTCCGGTTGTGGTAAATGTAAATGTTACACTTCCATTGGTTATATCCTGCACAGATGGTTTGTAAGTAGCATTTTTATCATCTGCAGAAGGAGAGAATGTACCAGTACCAGTTGAAGTCCATGTTCCACCGGTCGCAACGGTATAATCTCCGCTAAGATGAATATTTGAGTTATTAGCACAAATAGTTTGATCAGGTCCTGCTGTTATAGTAGGGGCTGGAGTGATAGTTACATTTAACTGATCTGAAGTTGCATTACAAGCTCCGTTACCGGTAGTTGTTAGCGTAATCGCAACAGAACCGCCTGCGATATCATCTGCTGATGGAATATAAGTTGCTAACAGAGAAGTGTTGTCAGGTGAAAATGTGCCATCTCCTGAGCTTGTCCACATTACACCTGTTGCAATTGTTTTAACCCCATTTAGAACTACACTAGAGTTGTTTGCACATAGTGACTGATCAGCTCCCGCATTTACTGTCGGTACAGGATTGATAGTATAAATTTTCTGATCCGAAACAGGTGAACACACTCCATTACCAGTAGAAGTTAAAGTGAGTACCAGTGAAGTTCCTGAAAGATCAGCTACCGAAGGATTATAAATTGCATCAAGTGTATTATTATCAGGAGTAAATGTTCCGCTTCCGCTGGTAGTCCAGGTAGCACCTGTTGCATTTGCTACACTTCCTGATTGTTGCAGGAATTCTTTGTCTGCACATATTGTTTCGTCAGGGCCTGCACTGATTAATGGCGTCTTCTGAATAGTTACATTCAAACTGTCAGAAACAGGAGTACAATTTCCGTTTCCTGTAGTAGTAAGTGTCAATGTTACTTTTCCATTGATGGTATCACTTGCTGAAGGTACATATGTTGCAATAGCGCTATAGGCATTAGGACTAAATGTACCTGTTCCTGTCGATTTCCAGGAGCCGCCTGTAGCAACTGTAATTGTTCCGTTTAATGGAGCACCTGTACCTGTTGCACAGATTGTCTGATCTGTTCCTGCCTCAGCAGTAGGTGCAGGTGTGATCGTTATGTTTACCGTATCCGAAACTGCATTACAATCTCCATTACCTGTTGAAGTAAGAATTAATGATACAGAACCCGCTGTGTTATCAGCTTCAGAAGGTGAATAGGTAGCATTCAGACTGTTCGGATCCGGTGAGAACGAACCACTTCCAGTGGTACTCCATGTTGCTCCCGTAGCTATAGTAATTACACCATTAAGGGAAATCTTGGAATTATTAGCACACACGGTTCTGTCCGGTCCGGCATTAACTGTAGGTGCAGGGGTAATGGTAACTGCAAGCTGATCACTAACTGGTTTACATAACCCGTTTCCTGAAGAAATTAAAGTGAGTGTAACTGTTCCTCCTGAAATATCCAATGCCGAAGGTAAATATGAAGCATTTAATGATGTGGTATCAGGAGTAAAGGTTCCTGTTCCGCTTGATCTCCAGTATCCTCCGGTTGCAACGGTTACATCTCCCTGCAGGCTGATTTCCGCATTGTTTCCACAAACAATCTTATCTGCACCTGCATTAACTGTTGGTGCAGGTGTAATTGTAATATTCATTGTATCGACAACAGCGTTACAATTTCCGTTACCTGTTGTAGTCAATAATAATCTGACTGTTCCAGAAGATCTATCCGCTTCGGAAGGAACATAAGTAGCATTTGGAGTAACCTGATTAGGGAAGAAAGCGCCACTTCCTGAGCTTGTCCATTCAACACCTGAAAGACTTGTTCCGGTATATGAACCTGCAAGGTTAACGCCCATCAGGTCTTCACAAATAGTTTGATCAGGTCCAGCATTTACTGTAGGAGCTGGCCCAACATCAATCGTCATTTGGCTTGTTTTCGCTTTACATAAACCGTTTCCGGTTGTAGTTAAAGTCAATGTTACACTACCACTGCTTATTTCAGAAGCAGAAAGATTATAAGTAGCGTTCAAAGCTGAATTGCTCGGAACAAATATTCCTGTTCCACCTGACCAGACTCCTCCTGAAGCGACAGTTACAGATCCATTAAGGGCAAGTGTTGTATTATTGGCACACACATTTCTGTTGGTACCGGCATTAACTGTCGGAGCTGGGGTGATCACAACTGCAACGATATCCGAAACCGGAGAACATGCACCAGCAGAATTGGTAGTTAATGTAAATGCTACTATTCCTTTGCTGATATCAGCAGCCGAAGGAGTATAAGTAGTAGCAGGTGAACCCGGATTAGTAAATGTACCTGTTCCATCTGAAGTCCAGGTACTTCCTGTTGCAACTGTTACTGTACCATTCAAGTTGATCGAAGCTGTATCTGCACAAACTGTCTGATCCGGACCTGCATTTACAGTAGGAGTAGGATTTAGATTTATGATAAGATCATCAGATGTACCATTACAAATTCCGCTTCCTGTGCTGCTAAGGGTTAATGTTACAGAAGTACCTTTGTCTGCTTCAGATGGTATATAGGATGCATTCAGTGCTGTAAAGGATGGTGAGAATGTTCCGGTACCGGAAGTACTCCATCTTGCACCGTTAGTATTTGCTTTATAACCAGCTAACTGAACTGATGCAACATCTGCGCAAAGGGTCTGATCAGCCCCTGCTATTATTACAGGAGCAGGTGTAAATTGGATTGTTACATTATCTGTAACTGAGGCACAGGTAGGTGTGCCAACAGAAGTTATCGTTAAGGTAACAGATTTAGCAGCAGTATCCGCTGATGACGGAATATATGACGCCAATAATGTTGTTGCATTTGGAGTAAATGTCCCTGTTCCTGAAGTTGTCCAGGTGATTCCTGCCGCATTACTTGCAGTACCGTTTAATTGAATTCCGGTTAGACTCGCACAAAGGGTCTGATCCGGGCCAGCATTTACAGTTACTCTAGGTGATATGGTCAACTGCATGGTATCTCCGGTAGTTGAACAAATCCCTGTTCCTGTAGTGGATAATATTAAATATACAGATCCTGCAGTTCTGTCTGCTGTAGACGGTGTATAGGTCGCATTTAATGTAGATGCATTAGGAGTAAATGTACCTGTTCCTGTAGTCGTCCAGAATCCGCCAGTGGCAGCACTGTTGATAGTACCATTAAGTGTATAACTCGTTAAATTTCCACACATTACAAAATCAGAACCTGCATTAGCAATAGGGGCAGGAGGAATTGTAATTTTAACCTGATCAGAAACCACAGGACAAGCACCACTCGCTACTGTTGTAAGCGTAAGGGTAACTGTACCAGAAGAAATTTCTGATGCAGTTGGTGTATAATGAGCATTTGGAGTATTCGCATCCGGGGTAAATGTTCCAGTGCCTCCTGACCAAGTTGCAGGAGATCCTGAACCAGCGAGTTTAATTGGAAGGTCATTGGCACAAACTACCTGGTCTGCTCCGGCATTAACAGTTGGAACAGTTGTAAATGATATTGTCATTTGATCACTTGTTTCTTTACAACGACCATTACCTGTTGTTGTTAAAGTTAATGTGACCTTTCCTGCTGTTATGTCTGCAGCTGAAGGTATATAACTTGTTATAAGTTTGTTGGAGGTAGGATTGAAAGTACCAGATCCACTAGTCTCCCATTGGCCACCGGTAGTTGTTACTACACCTGTTAATTGCACAGATGAAACTGAACCGCAAACAACCTGGTTTGGCCCTGCATCAATACTAGGAGCAGGATGAATGGTGATTCTAATGTTATCCGAAACAGCATTACAATTTCCATTATTCGAAGATGTAAGTGTCAAAGTAACAGTTCTAGCGGTAATTTCCGCAATAGTAGGATTGTATGTAGTAACTAAAGTGGTGTTGTTAGGAGTAAATGTTCCTGCACCTCCAGACCAAGTACCACCTGTTGCGACTGTTACAGAACCTGATAATGCAATTGAGGGATCATCAGCACACACTGTAATATCCGCTCCCGCATTAACGGTTGGAGCAGGAGTAATCGTTACTGAAACCTGATCAGAAACAGGAATACAATTTCCATTTCCTCTTGTAGTAAATGTAAGTGTTGCTGTTCCTGCTGCAATTTCAGCAGCAGAAGGAACATATCTTATGTTTAATGAATCTATGTTTGGAGTTATAATTCCGCTTCCGCCAGACCATGTTCCTCCTGCAGCAATAGTTACTTTTCCACTCAGGTTTACTGCTGGATTATTAGCACAAACTGTTTGATTTGTCCCAGCATCGATAGTTGGAGTTTTAGTTATTGTAACTACAATCTCATCCTGAACCTGATTACAATTTCCATTTCCAGTTGATGACAATGTGAGCGTTACTGTACCTGTTGCTATTTCACCTGCAGTAGGTGTATATTTTGCATTTAAAGTAGATGCATTAGGAGAGAAGGTCCCGGCTCCTCCGGACCAAAGTACTCCTCCGGCATTACTCACAGTGCCGTTCAGATTTACAACTGAATTGTTGGCACACACGGACTGATCAGGTCCAGCATTTACAATAGGTGCAGGAGTGAAATTAATTGTTACCTGGTCAGAGTGTGAATTACATGTAGTTCTATTTGCAGTTAAAGTTAGTACTACAGATCCTGAAGCAATTTCGTTTGAAGTTGGAATATATGTAATATTTAAATCAGTAGCACTTGGTTGATATAAACCAGCTCCACCTGACCATGTTGAAGATGTAGCATCAGTGGTAGTACCTGACAAGACAATATTCGGGTTGTTTTCGCAAACTGATTTATCAGATCCTGCATTTGCTACCGGAGATGGCTCCACTAATATAAGTGTAGAATTCGAAACTGCATTACAGGTGCCATTGCCAGTAGTGGTAAGTGTAAGAGAAATCAAACCACTTGATACTTCACTAGCACATGGAATATAAGTAGCATTTAAAGTTGCGTCATTTGGTATAAATGTTCCACAACCTCCTGTCCATCTGCCACCTGTTGCTCCGGTTACAGATCCGTTAAGCGTAACGTTTGGATTGTTAGCACAAACAGTGCTTCCGGGGCCAGGAGTTGAGACTGGCGATGGAGTGAATGAAACTTGCACCTGATCTGTAACAGACGGACATCCTGACTTTGAAGCAGTAAGAGTTAATGTTACAGGACCAGCATTGGTCTCAGCTGTTGTTGCTGTGTATGTAGTTGTTAATGCATTGGCATTTGAAAATGTACCGGCTCCTCCTGACCAGGTATAGGTTGATGCATTTGTAGAAGTACCTGAAAGGTTAGCAGTTGGATTGTTTTTACAAACAGAAATATCCGCACCTGCATTTACTGTAAGTGCAGGTTGAATAATAACATTTACCTGATCGGTAACTGTAGCACAACCAACTTTTGTTGCAGTAAGTGTAAGTGTTACTGAACCTGATGTTTCTGAATTATGAGGTGTATAGGTAGCATTTAAAGTGGCATTGTTTGGAGAAAATGTTCCGTTTCCACCTGACCATGTTATAGTTGTATAATTAGTAGCGCTTGCTGCTAAAGTTGCAGTTCCGCCAGCACATACTGTCTGATCTGGTCCTGCATTCACAGTAGGCGCCTGTTCTATTGTTATAAGTTTAGTAACACTTTGTGTTGCAGGGCAAACACCATTTCCAGTAGAAGTAAGTGTTAAAGAAACATTTCCTGATGCTATATCTGCGGTTGAAGGGATATAAGTTGCTACCAGATTAGTTGCTGCAGGTGTAAATGTACCTGTTCCTGAACTTGACCATATAACTCCGCTTGCATTCTGTACAGACCCATTCAATGCAACCTGGGGGTTGTTTGAACAGACAGTAACTGCAGGACCAGCTAATACAGAAGGAATTGCCTGAAATCTTAGGGTCATCGTATCTCTTATAGCTGGACAAGCACCATTACCTGTAGAAACAAGAATGATCTTTACTGAACCTGCTGCCTTATCTGCTGCAGAAGGGGTATAAGTGCCATTCATATTGTTTACATCAGAAAATGTACCAGTACCTGTAGTGGTCCACATACCTCCACCGGCATTTTGTACAAGTCCGCTAAGGGTATAAGCACCTACAGATCCACAGATTGTTGAGTCATTGCCTTTTGAATCTGAAATTCTGGTATCAGCATCTACAACAATGCCCGGTGGCACCATATTGTCAGTTACATCTGAGGTTGAATCTGCATACCACCATGTATTAACAGTATTTCTGTTACCATAATCTCTGGATGTATTATCCGAACCATACCAGGTCCATTTATGGCATGGATTATTACATCCGTCTAGGTTCTGATTTCCATTAGCTGCCGGTATATTTCTGTCATCCCAATATAACTTTATTGGCGTTCCAGTTAAAGGTCGAACCAAATTCACAATATAACCATTGGGGTTTCCCTCCACATCATATAAAGGTATATGTGTAAGCCCATTATAGAAATCCGTTCGAGTTCTTATTGATACGGCAGTAGTTACTCTGTTACCTAAACCATCTCTTCCATCCCATGGTATACATGATTGAGGTGGGGTTACTGCTGCAGAAATTGCCCGGTCTCTTGTTCCGGGCTGATGACCTGGAATTCCATTCAGATCCAAGAAAATTTGAGCAAATCCAGGCTTATCCACAAACACATTTAAACAAAAGTTTGTGGGAGGGCACCCTGAAACAGTAGTTGGTGCTGTAATTTTACCAAACTGGCCTGTAGGAAAACAAGACGGGTCCGGGTCATTAAGAAATACTTTGTATTTTGGATAAGTTGATGAACCTACTTTTGACTGTCTGTCTAAATCAGGATTACCGGTATTTCCGGTACCGGTCATGTTAGCATTCAATACGAACACATATGGCTGCATACCATTAAAATTCAATGATGTAACAATTCCATCATCGGCATATATATACATTAATCCTTTGAATGCATTAGTAAAACTCTTGGTAGACAACATCCATGATTGAGACCAGATTCTTCCTTTTATGGGAACATTGGCAGCAGATGCTACAGTGATATCAAACAGATCAAATTCCCTTCTAGGGTTTCCGTTAGGAAGTAAAAATTCAATATAATAATCTCCGGTTTGGGTGGCTGTAAAGGACATTGCATCATATCCGCTTGTCCCAATAATGGCGGATGGCCCAGCAACTGCTCGGTTGTACGATGATATGTAACCAGCGCCAGAGCTTGGCACAGTTGTCTGAGGAACAACAATGACTCCACTGGAGTCTTTAATTCTGAATCTGACATCTCTGTTCGGCTGGTTAAAACCGAAATACACTTTTTCACCAACATTACAGATTCTTATATTTAATCTGCTGGTGACAGGGCAACCGTAAGTTGCAAATGGCGACCATCCCGGATCAAGTATAACATATCCATTATCCGTAGATGCAGGTCTTATCTCTTTTGTACCTTCCGAAAAACCCTGAGAAAAGAAGATAAACGAAAACAAGATCAATAGTGAGAATTTCATTCTCTTTCTGATCAATTTGTTCGATTTAAAATCTCCCGGAAACATTTTAGTAGTATTTTGTTTGACAATTTATAGATCCTTCAATATCCTTAAGTCATTTTAATAATGTGTATAGATAATTTACGACACAGTTATTACTGCCTTTTACGGGAATCGGAATCCATAGTTGTTTTGTCTAATAAAATAATTAATTAATCTAATTTATTTCAGGAGGGGAAAAGGCAAAAAAAATGTTCAAGAAAATTGTGCCCTAATTACTTATATTTAGGACACAATTTTATATTTTTTTCTATTTCTTCGAATTTTTCAAGATTAGAAAAATTTAAAACGTCAACACACACGTTGTAGTTTTGACTTGTGATTGAGAAGTTATAGTTTTTTCCTTCAGGAAGGATGACGATATATTTGCCAGTAGAACTGTTAGAATTGAAAATTCCAATTACTTCATTGTTTTTACTATCTAATACTTTTATTGTTGCATCTAAAGGCATTGCTGTTAAAGAGTCTGAAATGATTCCTTTTAAAACAACCAATTTAGCTGCCTCTTTATAAACTTCAGAGTAATATATATCGCGGTCTCCAAAGCCTTCTGGACGAGTGGTGGAGAAGTATATTTTTTTACCATCAGCAGTCCAGGAAAAATGCATATCATCATGAGCTGTACTTATAGGATAACCAATATTTTCTGGTTCACTCCAACTAAAGGTCGATAAATCAAATTTTGACATAAAGATGTCAAATCCTCCCATACTTTTATGTCCATTGGAACTGAAATATAATGTTTTACTGTCATGGTGAATAAAGGGGGCATCCTCATCATAAGGCGAATTGATTACTCCTCCAAGGTTCATTGGAAGGGCCCACTGGCCGTTAGGAAGTTTTTTAACGATGTATAAGTCAAGACCTCCAAATCCACCAGGACGATTGCTGGAGAAAATCATAAACTTTTCATCGGCGGAAATACTCGCACTTGGTTCCCAGTTTTTGGTGCAGATTTGAGAAGGTAGCTTTACAGGTTTAGTCCAATGAATACCTTTTAATTCACTTACATACAGGTTTCCCTGAGAGCTTAAACCAAAATATTCTTTTTCAGATTTATATAGTAATAGTTTTTGCCCATCAGCTGACAGCGAAATACTGGCATCATGATCAGATGTATTGATGCTGTCCCCGATACTTAAAGGTGTGCTCCATCCAGTATCAGTTTTGTGTGAAATGTAAATATCTTCGAAATACTGACCATCTACTTTATCGATATGTCCACCAGTTGTAGTTGGCCTTCCGGAAGTGAAAATCAATACACTTTCGTCGGCAGATAGAATAGGGCCATGTTCTGGAAATGGTGAGTTAATTGAACTTCCAAGGTTATTAATTGTAATGTCCAGAGGTTTAGCAATGAGTTCTTTACCATTATGGCACATCTCGATATCTCTATATACTTCTTTTAAAAGAGCCTTATTGCTTTTTTTCTTTGCTTTAACAAGAAGTGTCTTATAGATTTCATAATTGGCAAGGGCTTTATCAAATTCCAATTGTAAATGATATGCCTTTCCTGTATAATAATAAAGTCTGTCCGGATATTTAGATGGTTCTTTCAGGCATTTCTCGAAATAGCTAAGAGCTTTTGCTTCTTCAACTTTATTCAGATAACAAACTCCTAATGGATAGATGTATTTAGGGTTATTGGGAAGAAGGCTGTCAAGATAATGATAAATGGGAAGGGCAAGATAAAACTGCTCATTCAACATTAGATCTTTAGCATGCGCTTCAACTTCTTTATATTCTTCTCCGACATGATTAAATTGCCCGTTGGCAATAAAGGGGATCCATAAAAATAAATAAATGCTTAATCCCTGAATGTATTTTCGGCACTTCATTGCTTAAATTCCGATTGTTTTTTCTTTTAATACCTTAAATTTAACATAATTAACTTAATACTTTTCAAGTATTATATTTTTTTCGAGTTCTGTTGGGTAATTTGATCCGGACAAATCAATATTTTCTGTAATTACATGAAAATCAATAGATTCAAATGTAATTCTGTACTTTTTCCCAGTTTGCAGTACTGCAAGATACTTGCCAGTAGTGCTGTTGGTGGTTACGTTTGTAACTGTTTCATTGGTTTCCGGATCACTTATTCTGATTATTGCTTCTAACGGCTTCTGATCCTTGGCATCTAAAATTTTTCCCTTTAAAATCAGAACATTATTATTAATTTTCTTAATGGAAGCATAATAAATATCCTTATCACCATAACCTCCCGGTCTTACACTTGAGAAATATATTCTGGATCCATCGGCGGACCAGCTAAAATAAAGATCATCCTGAGCTGTGCTAATTGGATAGCCTACATTTTCAGGAGAAGACCACTGCTTTTTTGTTTCATCAAATCTTGTTATAAAGATGTCATAACCGCCCATTGACTGATGACCTGTAGAACTAAAGTATAACGTTTTACCATCTGGTGAAATAAATGGTGAATCTTCATCATACGGTGTATTAATTACAGGGCCAAGATTCCAGGGCTCAGCCCATTCACCGTTTGGAAGTTTTTTAATACTATAAATATCAGTACCTCCAAAGCCACCTTGTCTGTTACTTACAAAATATATGATCCTGTCATCGTCTGGTAAACTTGCAGAAGGCTCCCACCCAGGAGAATTGATTTTATCTGCCATTCGTTCCGCTTTCTGCCATTGACCATTTTTATGCTCCGATAAATATAAATCTCCAGAAGCAGAAGATAACAGTTTATCTTTTCCATAACGATATATAATCATCTTTTCTCCATTCGGGTTAATACCTTTACTGGCATCATGGCCTGTAGTATTTAAGTCTGACATCTGTACTGCCGGAGTCCATCCATTAGAATTCTTTTGGGAAATGTAAATATCCTCAAAGAAAATCCCATCTTCAGTTTTTTGTCCGCCTGTTGTATTTGGTCTGTTAGAAGTAAAAATAACCTGCTCCTCGTCTGCTGTTACTACGGGTCCATAATCAGGATACGGAGAATTAATTTCCGGACCTAAATTAAAAACTTCCAGAGGAAGAGGGTTTTTTATAAGCTCTTTCCCATTTCTGCACATCTCAATTTGCCTGTTGAGGTTAGCAATTATTGTCACTTTGTTTTTGTCACCTTCTTTATTTACAAACCCTTTATAACGTTCATAATATTTGATAGCTTCATCAAACCTATGATTGAGATGATAGGCTCTTGCAGCATAATAAAGCAGAGCTTTAGGGTATAATGTAGCCTTTTTTAATCCTGCTTCAAATATAGGAAGAGCTTTATCTTCCTTGTTGTTATAGATATAACAGACTCCAAGTTTATATCCATAGTCCAGAATATTTGGCTTAAGGGAATCCAATTTATAGTATAAAGGCTCTGCCAAACTGTATTTTTCCAGCGAAAAATAATTGCTGGCCTGGTGTTCGAATGTTTGTAAGTCTTTTCCAGATATGGCAGGCTCATTTTTTTGCGCCATACCAGTTGAAAGATTGCCAACAAAACAACTAAGAAGTAAAAGCTTTTTAAAATCGAAACTGAAACTCATTTGAAAGTAAATAAATATGCCCAAGGATTAGAAGCTTGGGCATGGCATACGACGCATCGGTTTTTTCTTCTTTAATTTTTTGGTGAATACATAAGTAAGATTAAACTCATGAGATCCGCCCGTTCTTGCAATAGCAAGTTTAGAAACAGTAAAATCATAACTATAACCAAACTTTAATCCGATAGCTGTTTTAAATCCAAGGAATATTACAACGGACTCATTATTCTGGAATCTGTGTTCATATCTTTTAAAGGGTATACCTCTATACCATCCACCAGCAAGAAACTGATTATAAACTCCATATAGACCTAAGTCAAACTGATCAGATTTTCCCTGAGATTTATAATTGAAAGTTGGAGTAAGACTTATTTCATTGTCGTCATCCGAATAATATTTTTTCTTATCATTGCTAAAGAGGAATTTATAACCTCCAAGAACAGCAAATTTAGCCGGTAGCCTGCTTACATCACCATAAAAGCTTTGGTTAGGAGTATTTATGTGATGGGTTGAAAAACCTAACCACAGGTTTTTTGAATAAAAAACACCTCCTGCAGAGATGTCTGCAAATGATTTTCGCGGAACTCCTGCATAGTTGTTATTGGGGTCAAAGAAACCCTGCTCATCATTAAATTGAATAGGAAATCTTAGGTCTGCATAGTCTATATACCTTGAAATCATTGCCAGTTGCAAACCTGGCCTGAAAACTAACTGACTATTGATGTGCAATTCATAGCTATATTGAAATCCAATTTCAGTAGAGCTGATGGTGTTGGAACCTTGCCAGTCTTTTAATGCATATACACCAAAACCACTATTGTATTTTGGTGAGTAGGTATCGAATGATGCAAATGATGTAATATATTTACCATCGAGCTTCGGCCACTGCAATCGTTGATGGACTGTAGCTCTTGGCTGATGCACACTTCCTGCAAATGCGGGGCTTATAAACAGGGGCACATTATAAAACTGACTAAACTGAATGTCCTGAGCCAACGCCCCTGTATATGTAAAAAATAAGAAGCCCAGCATAATAATGCTGACTGTTACCTTATTTCTCATATTGTATAAATTATTCATTCAATTTATCTATTAATAAAAACTGAACTTCCCACTGTTTACTTTAGAATCCTTGTATTTATTGGTTTTATTTAAAGTATTCAGGTATTGGGCCTGAGAGTTTTTTCTCTTAGCTTCATATTTTTTGTATTTCCTAGATTCCTTTAAATCTTTATGCGCGCGAAGTGTAGGATCTTCAACCTTTTCATAGGTTGATGCACTTGGATGGAATTTGTTAGAGCGATAATTGGCCCTTACTTTCTTATCCGATTTTTTACTCTCAGAAGCTACCGCACCCGAGGAAGATGCTTTTTTATGGCTCATCTTATTTTTACCACCTGTAATACAGGAAGAAAGAGCCACGGCGATTACAATTAAAAGAGTATAAATTTTCCTCATAATTCCGGAATTTGTCTTCATCGAATTTATACGTTGCTTTATTGTGAAAGGATGAAAAAATAGAAATATTTTTGTACACAGGTGGATTTCGTGGTCTATATACTTAATTATATATTAGTTTTGAACTATTTTAATAGTTTCAGGAATCGTCAGATTATTTTATTTCCTGTTTTATTTACTGTTTCAAGATCTTATATATCTGACAGGAAATTTTGTGTGGAAAAAATCTGCATGAGTCTGTTAATGGAATCCTAACCTAAAAAACTCCTATGAAGCTGGAAGCTCCTGACGCCCGATTAATTATAAATATTGAGGAATCGCAAACCGGAATAATTCTTTTATGTGAATTCCAAAGAAAGAGTTTCCTTCAATGCTCCCTTGGTGGCTTCGATACAACTGAAGGCAGAATTGGAGAGCATTTAAAGATCAGAAATACGGAACGTGTTTCATCAAGGGAAAACTATAATCTTTTTTCGGGTAAATCCAGTAAGGCTGTAGCTGCATACAATCAAATTACCTTGCATTGTCAGGATCGAATGGGAAACAGATGCCATATCGATATAATTATACGAGTATATAATGAAGGATTGGCCTTCTGCTATGAGATTCCTCAGAGTGAAACCAATGAGCTTCACATTATTAACGAGAACAATTCCTATTCTGCGATTCCTTCAGATTTGACTTGGTGGCCTATGTACCTTGACTCCTTTACCACTAATTATGAGGAGTTGTATCAGAATCAGAGCATTTCCGAATTGTTACCTGATCAATTAATCGCCATGCCTTTATTAATTCAGAATGAAGAACTTGCTTTTGCTATTACTGAAGCCTCTCTCATTGAATATGCCGGAAGTTATCTGAAATGGGATGCAGAAATAAAATCGATTTATAGTACATTGTCTCATTCCTCTGATGATCTAATAGCTGTGAGAAAAAACGGTTCATTTAAAACTCCCTGGAGAGTCGTGATGACTGGAGATCATGCAGGTAAATTAATAGAGTCCAACCTGTTATATCATTTGAATCTTCCTTCAAAAATTACTAATGCTGAAAGCTGGATTAAGCCGGGGAAATACGCCTGGGACTGGTGGTCGAATGCGGTAGTGAAAAAGGAAGGTCTATCAGGAGGCATGAACACAGATACTTTCAAATATTATATTGATTTTGCAAGTTCTTTTAATCTTGAGTACATGCTTATAGATGCCGGTTGGTATGGAAAGCATGATGATCCTGAAGCAGACATAACCAAATCTATTCCCGAACTCAATCTTTCTGAATTGATAGCATACGGAAAAGAAAGAAATGTGGGTATCCTCTTATGGCTCAACTGGAATTGTGTAAAAAGACAAATGTATGAGGCCTTTCCTTTATACAAACAGTGGGGAATTAAGGGAATAAAAATGGATTACATGGATAGGGATGATCAGGAAATGGTTTGTTTTTATGTTGAAGTGACAGCGTATGCTGCAGATAATTGTTTGTTTGTAAATATGCATGGAGCTCATAAGCCAAGCGGATTGTCCAGAACCTATCCTAATCTGCTTACTTATGAAGGAGTTAGGGGGATGGAGTATAATAAGTGGTCTTATACGTTACCTGCCCATCATGTAACAATTCCTTATACGAGAATGCTAGCAGGCCCTATGGATTTTACTCCGGGTGCATTTCGTAATGTGTCAGCTGAAAGTCATAAGACGGTATGGCAGGAGCCTATGGCTATTGGAACAAGATGCAGCCAGCTGGCCATGTATGTTGTATATGAAAGTGCTTTGCAAAGTTTATGTGATCATCCTGATGCATATTATGGTCAGAAAGGTTCAGAGTTTTTAAAGATTGTCCCAGCTTCATGGGATGAAACAATCTTTCTGAAAGGAGAGGTTGGTCAGTACATTATATTGGCAAGAAGAAAAGGTAAGCAATGGTTTATTGGAGCCATGACTAACGAGGAGGAGCGATTTGTTGAAGTTGATTTGTCTGTATTGGGAGAAAAATCATTCAATTATATTTTATATAAAGATATTCCTGAAACTAAAGTAAACCAGGAAAACCTTACAATTGAAGAGGGCAGTATTTCAAGTGGTAAACCCCTTATGATATGGATGGCACCTGGTGGAGGAATGGCTGGTGTTTTGAATGGATAGTCAATAAATAAATAACCATTTTAGCTAAAGGTAAGTAACCTTTTTTTGGGGTTTGTTAAAATTAAAATACATTTGAATTAAATTTGAAAGTCATGAAAAGGAATTCACTTTTAATAATTATAATTTTTGCGGTGTTGGGTGTTTTTGCTTATGCTGTAACAGAGCATTTGAAAGCAGAGGAATGCATGAAAGAGAAAGAAAGCACCCGTAATACTTCATTTGGTGTGATAAAGAATTTAACAGAGGAAAACCAGTTATTAAGAGCGCAAAATGATTCACTTTGGAATGAGTTAAAAAATCTCTCAAAACTTAAATAGCAATATACTTAAAAGAAATTAAGTCCTCTTTGAAAAGGCTAAATCCAGCCTCTTTGCCAGTTCCAGAATATAACTCCTCTTTGATAACGTTTTAATCCAGTGACCGGGAATAGTGTTATAACCATAATACAAGCCAGCTAGCCCACCTGTTATGGCTCCGGTAGAACTTGTATTACCTCCAATATTTATTGATTTGTGTACAGCATCCTTGAACGAATCAGTCTTTAATAAACACCACAGAGAGGTTTCCAAAGAATCCATTACGTATTCTCCTGATCTTAAACTTTCCATAGGATAATTTCGGATATCAGATAGAATTACCTTTTCGAAGTATCTTATTTCATTTACATCAAAATCTATCACATCCCATATCTGCTTAATTTCAAACCTTGTCTGTTCATAAGCATCTGACTTTTCATCGCCATTCAGAATGTGCTCTGCGACTTTCAAATAAATCATACAACACATAGCTGATCTGATATGATTATGAGTTAGAGCTGAACTTTCCCAAATGATATCAAATTGAAATCTGGTAGGTTTGTCCCTGATTACATAGAGGAGTGGAAGAATTCTTATCAAAGATCCATTACTTATATCAAAGTCTTCTGAATAAGAAAATATGCTTTGATTTTCGTCCTGACTTTGATTTATTATCTTTTCAAGTCTGCATATAGCTTTAACAGTTGTATTGTTATGGTTAAATATATATCCTTTAGCTCGTTTCAGAGATTTATTTTTCCAACCAATAAAATTAATAGCTGTAGTTTCAAGGTTATAGCCATCAATAATCGATTCAGCCATGCAGAATGTTAGAGCACTGCAATGCGACCATATACCCTGAAGTTGATTGTATGCTTTACACCCAACCATATCTGAATCGGGATATTTCAGCATGTCAATTCTTTCTGATGACTCAAAGGGAACTCCAATTGCTTCTCCAATAGCAACTCCAAATAGTATGTCTTTAGCAGCTCCTTTCATATTGATAAATAAACCAATTAGTTTAATTCATCGGTCATTAATTAGAATAATATATTGATTCTATGTGTCTTCTATTGAAACTATGTTTCTTGCTTTTGGTTAAATGGCATAATGAGTCATTGTAATTATTTTCAGATATAAGAGAATTGATGCCCATATTCTTTAGAGTATAAGTTGCATTTATTTTATATACCAATTTGTAGATAAAGTCAATTGTAATGTTCTAAAAATCTTTATGTTAATCATTTTGAGAATAGTAAAAAAATAATCAACTTACACACTGATGAATAATGATGGTGATACTATCCGCAAAATCACTATTAAAAATATACATTTATAAGTTCCAGAAAATCAAATAAATATTAAGTTAAGATGCCTTTTTGATGATATCAAAGGCAACTTA
Source organism: Bacteroidota bacterium (assembly GCA_023428135.1). Classification (GTDB taxonomy): domain Bacteria; phylum Bacteroidota; class Bacteroidia; order Cytophagales; family Cytophagaceae; genus Sporocytophaga. The sequence continues at coordinate 111,692 of JAEYZG010000017.1, forward strand.
GTTTATACAAGAGGCGTATCAAGCTCTCTACAAAGTGTTTACAATAAAAGGTACTTGCCACTTTTGTAATTATTCCTCTGATTATTAAGTTGAATTAGTTTTTTTTTCTTCTAAATCTATTATTGCATGATTAAAGCACTACGATGGATATTTGTGATTTTTTCTATCACATCTTATGCCCAGAAACCGACATTTACCGCCAATGACGTTGTTGAGCCATATTCAGGTATTTTTGCTTATGGAACAAACCCGGGTTATTACAGCGGATTTAATAATAATGCACCTACTGACAAATTGTTGTCGGATTTGATGGAAAAGGCAGGCTTATATTCCATGCGTCCCAAGCTTAACGATAAGTTTGTTGAAGACTATGGAATAAATGTGAGACTAAATGAATTTAAATATTATGTTGAAAACAAAAAGATGCATGATATTGCCCTCTTTCTTGATGGTGATATTTTGGCATCTCATCAGTCAACAGAAACTATTACCTGCTCTTCAAAAACCTTGCCTAGTAAGGTTTTTAAGAATATGTACCTGCCAATATGGGATGCAAGTGACCCTAATAAAACTCCTATAAATGAGAATAATTATTATGCCAATTTTGTATATAAAGTTATTCAGACCTACGGTGACTACATCAAATTTGTTGAAGTATGGAATGAACCTGACTTTACCTATAGTGGTCTTGGTGATAAGAACAAAGGTGAGACTGGAAACTGGTTTGATAACGATCCTAATCCCTGCGATCTGCCAAATCTGAATGCTTCAATCCCTCAGTATGTTCGTTTATTAAGGATTACCTATGAAGTTGTAAAAGCATTAAAACCCTCTCTATATGTGACAACAGGTGGTATCGGATATGCTAGCTTTTTAGATGCTATGCTCCGAGTAACTGATAATCCTGACGGAGGTAAAGTCTCAGCAGAATATCCATTAAAGGGTGGTGCTTATTTCGATGTATTAAGTTATCATTCATATCCGCAATACAATCAGAGAATATGGAATACTTCAAAAGGTGATTTTGATTACTTCAGGCATTCTGACAAAGCTGTTCAAGCTATGTTGGATCAGAGAGCCAAACTGGATAATGTTCTTAATAAATTCGGATATAATGGAATTACTTTTCCTGAGAAAATTTGGATTATTACAGAGACTAATATTCCAAGAAAGACCTACACCGATGCAACATGGATTGGTTCCCCTGAGGCGCAGCGCAATTTTGTTGTTAAGGCATTTGTAAAAGCACAGATGAATCGGATTGTGCAACTTTATACTTATAAACTTGGTGATGATACTGACGAATCCGCAAGTACTTCTCCAAAACAAGGTATGGATTTAATGGGTATGTTTTATAATCTGAATAAAGCGACACCAGCAACTGCTAAAATTACTCCTGCCGGAGTTGCTACAAAGTCTCTTACTTCTCTTATACATGGTAGTGTTTATGATCCGGATAAAACAGCCGCACTTAACTTACCTGCAAAAGCAGATGGTGCAGCTTTTACAAAAGGAAATGAAACATACTATGTGTTGTGGGCTAAAACATCGATTGACAGAAGTGAAACTGCGACCGTTCAATATACGCTTCCAGGTACTCCTGCATCCGGAGCTATGTTATATAGCTGGGATTATTCCACAACTAACAAGGGACAAGCAGTCTCTGGTACTTCAATAACATTAACAGGATCTCCAATAGTGTTAAAGGCGGATTTCACTTCAGTTACATCCGGATTGAATGTAGGTGCATTAAAGACTTTTGTTAAATTCTATCCCAATCCTGCTGATGATTCCTTAACAATTGAAAGTTCTAATGAGGTAGGATATCTTTCCGCAGATCTTTTAAAGGCAAACGGATCTTTGGTTCGTAAGATTGATATCGGACTCCAATTGCAAAAGACTTTAGATATGTCGGATCTTCCTTCAGGTATATATTACCTGAAGTTTTCTAATGGGAAAACTACTTGGACAGAAAAGGTCATCGTAGAATAGTAGATTAAGATTTATAAAAACGCTCCACTATCAGGTTTATAGTGGAGCGTTTTTCTATGTTTAATAAAAAATAGTCTATTAGAAGAAAAATAAATCTTTTCTGTTGCTAGCTGACCGAGTGTTTTAATTCAATAAGAAAATTTGTTTTATTACTTTTTAGTATAATGTCTCCAGATCTTTACTTGTAATTCTGTTAATTAATTTACCAATTTTGCGAATATTATTAAATTTCAATTATTAGTTATGTGATTTTTCTGAAGCCCTCATGAATTTAATGAAAGCAATAACCTATTCAAAGTATGGAAATCCTGAAGTACTTCAGTTGAAAGATGTGGAGAAGCCAATACCTGGTGATAATGAAGTGTTGGTGAAAATTTACACTGCATCTGTAAATTCATGGGATTGGGATTTGTTAAGAGGGAAGCCATATTTGTACAGGTTATTATTCGGAGTGTTTAAGCCTAAACATAAGATCATCGGATGTGATATAGCTGGAAGGGTTGAGTTTGTTGGAAAGAATGTTAAACACCTGAAAGCTGGAGATGCAGTGATGGGCGATATATCAGAATGTTGGGGTGGTTTTGCGGAATATGTTTGCGTTCCAGAAACATTGTTAACATTAAAACCTTCTGAATTGTCATTTGAACATGCCGCCGCAATACTTCAGGCAGGTGTACTTGCATTACAATCTCTTCATAATAATATTACAGTTAAAGCTGGTGATAAAGTATTAATTAATGGAGCTGGAGGAGGTGTTGGAACTTTTGCACTTCAGATCGCAAAATCAATGGGAGCAGAGGTTACTTGTGTTGATCGTTATCAAAAACTGGATATGTTATGCAATCTGGGAGCCGATCACGTTATCGATTATAAACATGAGGATTTTGCAGAAAAAAATTCTCAATATAATCTGATTATTGATGTTGTAGCCAATCATTCAGTTTTTGCTTATAAGAAAGCATTATTGCCTAATGGGAGGCTTTTTGTAATAGGAGGAACGATACCATGTTTGTTAGAAGTGGGTATTTTGGGTTCTTTACTTTCTATTAATGATAATAGAAAGCTGGGCATTCTGGTACATGAGCCAAATAAGGGTTTAGATCTTTTGTTGGACATGATTAAAAAGGGGCTTGTAAAACCAGTTATCGATTCTATATATACTTTAAAGGATGTCCCTATAGCTTTGCAACGGTTAGGTGATGGTAAGGCAATTGGTAAAATAGTAATAAAAGTAAGTGAATATAATGATGTCTAATTAATTATTATGTCTATTAATTTGCATAATTACCAGGGATACGGATGTCAGAGCGATTAATAAAACATATCGTTCCAAATTAAAATTAAACCCTAAAATGAATTATGAATAAAGAAACTCAGGAATATAATGCTTCCTTGTCTGAAGAAGATAAAGCGATCTGTGACTTATTGGCCAAGGAAATTAATGACAATTTAGTGGATGCTGAAAATAAGATATGGCACAGGCATCCTGTATGGTTTTTAAATGGTAACCCTATTATAGGTTATAGTAAATTGAAAAATTGCGTTCGTTTATTGTTCTGGAGTGGACAATCTTTTGATGAAGAGGGACTGCAAGTGGAAGGAGGTTTTAAGGCAGCAGAAATAAGATACACATCTGTGGAGCAAGTCAATAAAAAAGACTTGAAACGCTGGCTTGAAAAATCAAAAGTTATACAATGGGATTATAAAAATCTTGTAAAACGCAAAGGTGTTCTGGAGCGGCTAATGTAATGATAAAAGTTAATGAAAGAAATTTGTAATAGTTCATGATTATTGATAACCCCAATGAAGGAGATTATTAATGGTCTCACGAAGGTAAAGTTGGATTTGTTCTATTACCGAAACCATAAATTGTTCCTACAACTTTTCATTTTTAGTTTGATATAACATTAAAGCTCTTTCTTTATTAAGCTCTTCATCATCCTGAATTCTCAGGAAATAATCCGCCTGCCATTTTTTAGTTTTTTCAGCTTGTTTATTTAAAGCAGCTTCCCATGGGGGATATACCCGGATTCCTCTTTTTCCATCTTTATTATTCCCGGATATTATACCTTTAGTCAAAAGAACTGATTTGGGAAACACAAACTGTCCTAAAAGGTTGTCTTTGCGAGTGCTGATTACCATTAAGTCAAAATCATCGGATATATCAAATGGTTGTATAGGCCCATTATCCATTCTCTTCCATATGGTAACAAATTGTCCGCTTTTGGTCGGAGTTGTTTTGGCCACTCTGAAAATGATTTTTCTTTTGTTAATGGTTAATTGACAGGCGCCGTATTCAGCACTTTCAGACTCAGCCTGAGGTGCAATGCAATCAAATCCACATCGGTCATAGATTTCTTTTTTTGCGATAAAAAAATCTTCAGGTATATGATTGGGTATAATGTTGTTACTCATTCAGTAAATTTCTTTCTTATGTAAATGTAACTGATTAAGAATAAAAAAATATTTAATTCTGAAAGAGAGGTCACTTTATTTCTATCCAATTTCAGTACTGTACAGTTTTTCTTTACCCATCTTGGATTTTTTTATTAAATTTGAATCTGTAAAAAGGCTTTAATCGAGCAGTAGTTAATAGAAAGAAAGCACATCATGAAGAAATTCATATTATTTATTCTTGTATTTTTATTGGTTTGTGTGAATTTTATTTTGCCTTATGTAAGTTTTGATCATGGCATCAATCAAAAGAATTCATTGATATACCTGATTGTAAATGAGGAATACCGAGAGGAAACATTTATTGCACTAACAGCTTTTTATCCTTTAATATCTTTAATTCTATATTTAATCTTTAAGGATATTTCAGGTTTGATTTATGGTAAAGTTCTGTTATTTTTTGGGGGTGGTGCAGGAGTACTTTCAACAGCTTTATTATGGCTCATTATGAATCTCCATCTGGATGTAGAAATTGTTTCTTATAATTTTTCCTATTATTCAATCCTGCTTAGTCAAGGGGGAGCATCCCTTATTACACTCATTTTTGCATTAAAGCCCAAAAAATCATTAAAGCCTTCTCAATTGTCTGTATAATATAATTCGAGCTGAGGTTACTTGGCTTATCTAATATCTTTCTTCAGCTTTAAATAATGCACGCTTGCCTAATATTTCTTCGAATGATTGGATTGCTTTAATGACTTTTTGATTAATTTCTGAAGGTTCCAATTCCATACCTGCTCCGGGCAGATAATTTGAATGAACGAAAATTCCAATACCTTCAATTATGGTATCAGGTACAATGATTACTTTTTTAATGGCTTGTTTTTCACTTTCATTGAATTTTTGCCAATTTTTCATATAAGCATATGGGCGCTCTAAAAACATATAAGGGTTTAATTTTACATTTTTCCAGTTTAAACTATCATAGTGGGATATGAATTTATATTTAAGAGGTTCTAGAATCATGTTGTTATTTTGCCTGATAGAATCGACCTTTCTTTGTGACCAATTTTCTTCCAGTTTTATTCCTAGCGCAATTGTGTCTGGTTTGTTGTAAATGCCATTTCTGTTATAGATGGGACTGATGGAGGTGTTAATAAAAAAAGTCTCCGAGAACCGGATAAATATTTCATCAGATTCTGTTTCAATACTCCACGATTTGTCGGGTAATCTCTTTTTTAATTTCTCAGTGAGATCAGATTTAACAACTTCAATAGAATTCTGGCATTGAGCGGGGAAACTGCATATAATGGCTAGTATAAATATTTTTAGAAATATTTTAAGTTTAATTTCCATTAAGATCACAATGATTAAATATTTTTTTCTGATGAAAAATAGGCAGGATATAAAAAACAAAAGCTCCGGTTTTAGTATTCCGGAACTTTTGTAATGTATATACTTATTTGCTTTAAACTTTTATCTCTTTCCATCTCCCTTTATTAAAGTAATACCAGGAAAGCAGGGCTATAAGGGCTTGTGCTGCCGGAACTGCGATGATTGCTCCGTAGGATTTCATATCTAATCCTTTTGCGAGAAAATAAGCCAAGGGAATCTGAAATACCCAAAAGCAAATAATGTTAATAACTGTTGGTATTTTTGTATCTCCTGCACCGTTCAGGGCTGATGTCATTACCATTCCTATTCCATAGAATATATAGCCGCCACCAATGATCTGCAGAGATTCAACTCCATATTTTATGACTTGTTCGTCTGTTGAGAATAATCTCACAATTGGTTCGGAAAAGAATAAGAAAAGAATCATAACCAAACCTGTGAAGATGCTGTTGTATTTTGTCGCAATCAGCACGCTTTGTTCTGCTCTTTCAAATTCCTTAGCTCCAAGATTTTGCCCGACAAGGGTAGCTGCCGCATTACTTAATCCCCATGCTGGTAAAATAAAGAACATAAAATTGCGTAATGCTATCTGATAGCCGGCAGATGCGGCAGTACCTTCCAGTTCTGCCACAAGTCTGGTGATGACGATCCAGCTTCCGCTTGCTACAAGAAATTGGAATGTGGCAGGCCATGCAACATTGGTTAATGATTTTATAATTTCCTTATCAAAATCAAAATGTTTTTTACAAAACTTAATTATCCCATTGCCTTTTACAAGGTGGTATACCTGATATAGTACTCCACTACTTCTTCCTATTACCGTAGCTATAGCTGCACCCTTTAATCCCCAGAAATGAATCAGGAGAGGGCAGAGGATGATATTTGTAAGGCTGGCAATCCACAGGCTTTTCATTGCCATGGATGCATCACCGGCTCCCCTGAATATTCCATTGATAAGAAATAGTAACATAATGGCAAGACTTCCTCCCAGCATGATCTGTGTAAATATGGCGCCTTCTGCTATTACATCTTTATCAGCTCCCATGAGTGCCAGTATTTCACTTGCATAAAAAATACCTGCGATAGTAATAGGGATTGTAATTATTGTAGATATCAGAATTGATTGTGCTCCTGAATGTGCAGCTGCATTGGGATTCTTTTCTCCGATTCTTCTGGCTACTATAGCAGTTGCTGCAGTACTAAGGCCTATTGCCAGTGAGTAAATCAGAGTGATAAAGGATTCCGTAAGGCCGACCGTTGCAATTGCATTTTTACCAAGTTTACTTACAAAGAACATATCCACCACTGCAAATACGCTTTCCAGACTAAGTTCAAGTATCATTGGTATAGCCAATAAAACAACAGCTTTGGAAATATTGCCGGAGGTAAAGTCCTGGTGTTCTCCGTTCAAAGATTGCCTAATGATTGCAAATACTTTGCGGGAGTTATTTAATGTAATCATTTTAAAAATTCTATTAATTATTTTTTATCCATCAGAAAGGTTCATAGCAAAGCATGACATTCCCGGATTTAAAAGTTTTAGCTGATTTAAGATTTAGATTAAGCTTATCACTGATTCCTTCAAATAATCTTTTGCCTTTACCTAAAACAAGAGGATTTACCATTATTCTATATTCATCTATCAGATTATGCTTAATAAATGTAAGGGCAAGATCTGAGCTTCCGAAAATAGCCATGTCCTTTCCCTGTTCTTTTTTCAGGTTCATCACAACTTCATTGATGTTCTCATTTACAATTCTGGTATTTTGCCAGTTAGCGTTTTTTAGCTTTTTTGAGAATACGATTTTTGAAAGGTTGTTCATTCTCTCTGCCACTATAGGGTCATTCTTAATCGCATCCTGAGTAGGCCAGTAGCTTGCCATCAGTTCATAAGTAATTCTTCCGAAAAGCAATATATCAAGGCTTTTAAGAAGGTCAATAGCATATTCATTGAATTCCTCATCTACATTGTGCCAGTCTATTTCTTTATTAGGACCTTCATATAGACCATCCACAGAAATCATCATTTGAAATATCAATTTTCTCATAGCTGTAATATTTACTTTTCCAAATATTCTTTTAATGATGTTCCTATAATGTAATTCCAGCCTGGTACAGAGTTTTTCCTGGCAAAACCAGGGATGTCTTCCGGAAAAGTTTCCAGCCCTTCATGTGTCAGCTTTTCATATCATTCTTATCAGTTATAGCTTTCTAAACCTTCTGGATCGGTGTTTAATAGCTTTTTCTTTTTCTAATGGGTAAAGTCACCTTTAAGAAGTTTGTTCCATCTGGTAAAATCTATTCTTATTTTTTTGTTCAATAACCGTTCAGGCTATCTAATCAGGTAAAACTTCCGCATTGCATCCAAGTTTACTTAGGAAGCTTATAAGAAATTCTGTATTAAACTCACTTTCACTTTTTATCCTAAGGATATTTTCTTCATCATCAAGGTCAAAATTTGCCTGATAACCGTCAAAATTTTGGTGGATCAGGCTGACTAAAATTTCAGCCATAGCCTGATCACATATATTCGTTTTAAATACTTCTATCATCTCTTTTTCAATTTGAATATGGCATTCTGATGATCCCGGAGAGATTAATAGATTATTCCTAATTAATCTGAGGGTTATCTCATCGCCAAAATTGGTTCGTAATTTTTTCTGTATGCATAAGCAAGGAACAGATTGGCCAGTAATACTATTATTGCAACAGGAAGTCCTTCCGGAGCTAAGAATAAGTGGCAAAGAAGAATATTCACCGAAACAGGGAATAAAATTACTGTTGCCAAAGGCACGAAAAAGCCTGTGATTAGTGCTAACCCGCATACCAGTTCAACAATTTTTATAAGATAGAAAAGGTATCCTGAAGCAGCCATGCCATCTGTAAATGTTTTAAGTGGTCCAGCAGGAAGTTCCGGTTGTTCTACAAGGTTAAATAATACAACTGCCCCTGAAACAGCCATTAAAAGTCCAAGGAGAATGCGTACAGTGATTGTTGCTATTTTCATAATTGTTGATTTGTATAAGTTTGGTTAAATGTTTTTGCTGTTTGTTTATGTTATTTAATTGTTTTCGTGATCGAAATTCACCATCCAATGTATTCCGAATTTGTCTGTGAACATACCGAAATAAGCTCCCCAAAAGGCTTTTTCAAGGGGCATTGTAACCTTTCCTCCAACAGATAAACCATTGAATAATCTTCTTGCTTCCTCTTCACTTTCTGCAACTATAGCTACCGAGAAGTTATTTCCTTGTACGATAGGATTTCCTCCGAATACTTCAGGGCTGTCACTTCCCATAAGGATGCTGTTTTTTCCAATTGGTAAGGTCATATGCATAATCTGCTCTTTAGCACCTTCAGGCAAGGGATGTTCTGAAGGGACATCCTTGAGAATCGCATTATAGAAGGAAAATCCCCACCAAAGACAGATTTATAAAAATTGAATGCATTTTCACAGGTACCATTAAAGGTAAGATAAGAATGTATAGCTGCCATTTCTTATTGGTTTAATATTTATCAGGTTGAACTTGCAACTTAAAGTATTTAAATAAAACTTATATCATATACTCAAATAATTTTATCTATCGAAATCGTATATAAGATCCTTTAGACAAATTTATGTTGATTCACTTAATATATCAGGGTGTAATTTTGCCAATAAAAGGGTTATTTACGACAGTTATTGATTGGTTTGAATTAATAGGTAGAAAAACAGTTATGATATTCCTCTGTTTAATTTGGTTTTCAATCAGACTGAACTGATTTTTAAGATTATAGCTTCTTACTGGATTTACTACAAGGATATAATATTATACTGTTCAATGTTTCGGTGGCTATTGTTTTTTCAGCTTTAAGATCATAAATAACAAGATCAGAGATACTAAAATGGGGACAGGTTTAAATTCTGTCTAAAAGATATATTTGAAAAACGGTTGGAAATGCTCGCGGATATTATATAATCAAATTGAAATTCGGGGCTAATAGTTATCCAGGCAATTAATAAAACATAAAAAAGGCTGTCTCCTTAGAAACAGCCCTTTTTTTAGTATAATGTTTTTAAACTTCAAATTTATTTTATAGCAACCGGAATTTCTGTATTCTCCCAGAGTAAAGAAAAGCCTGTCGGGGTTATTTTATATGTCAGTCGTTCGTTGGGGTTTGTTTTACGAACCTTTACTTTTGCCCTAAGGGCATCCTGCTTTTCATCATATTTATAAGCCCCCCATTGGTTACTTATTTTATTGAAGATTACAGTCCAGTCACCTTTTTCTGATGGTATAACAAAAAATGAGTAACTTCCTGCAGGAAGAATTTTGCCACCTATTGTAAGATCCTGATCTGTATTAAAAACGGTAGCTTCATTTGCTCCAGCTCTCCATATCTGATCATATGGAACAAGACTCCCCCAAACTTTTCTGCCTTTTACAGAAGGACTACTATATTTAATAGAAACATTAGCTTTACCAATTTTTCCACTCACGCTGTCAAGAGGACTTACACGATTTTCTGGCTTTTGCGCAAATACGTTGCTGGAAAATAATACTCCGAAGAGAATAAAGGTAAAAACTTTTAATAACTGATTCATTTTCATTCTTACAAGTTGTTTAAATTTTTATTATTTTAAATAAGCAATTTAAAACAATATAATTCAAGAAATGTTTTAGGAAATTTTTAATCATATTCACTACACCAACTGTTCTTTTGAATCAATTCGAAGCTGATGAGTATTAAATACATTCGAATATGCTTTTACACTTCTTGTTAAAAATACGCTTCCACCTATAATACTGTCCCGTCCAATTATAGTATTTCCTCCGAGAATGGTTGTTCGGGCATAGATAATTACATTGTCTTCAACAGTTGGATGTCGCTTTATATTTGATAACTGTTTGCTAACCTGGAGTGCTCCGAGTGTGACACCCTGATATATGCTTACGTTATTACCAATGACTGCTGTTGAACCTATCACAATCCCAGTACCATGATCTATAAAAAACGGTACTCCAATGGTTGCATTTGGATGGATATCTATACCAGTCCTGCCATGAGCCAGTTCTGTAAGTACTCTTGGTAAAATCGGAATTCCCAATAAAGAAAGTTTATTAGCTATTCTGTATACTGCAATGGCATAAAACCCCGGGTAAGTAACAACCACCTCATTCACACTGGTAGCAGCAGGATCACTTTCAAATATTTTTATTGCATCCCTACGCAGGTTATTATAAATCGTTTCCAGGTCGTCGTAGAACGCATTAACAGCTTGCTCTATATCATAATCCTTGGGATCGAGATAGCTGAGCAGCATATTTTCCAGGTCAATCTGATTCTTTTTAAGAATGCCCTCATAGGTAGAATACCTGTTGAGTCTGTTGTTAGGAAATAGAAATTCTATTAAATCTAAAAGCCAGGCTGAAGCTCCCTGGATGGAAGGGGAGGCTTCCCATTCTGCTTTATGGGTTTTATTCAGGAGTTCAAGAAATGAATGTACTTTAGTATTTTTCATCACTTTCTAATTTCTGTTAAAAAAAAAGAATAACCTTGAAGGTGTAGGAAAAAAAAACTGCACAGCTTTTCCATAGAAAAGTGCGCAGTTTTTGTTATTTATTCCGTCCTTATCTGAAGGATAATGGTTTAGCACTACGAAGTTTATGCAGTGTTGCAACCAGCGTATCAATTTCTCCGCAGGTATTGTAAAATGCCAGAGAAGGTCTTACAGTTGCTTCAACTCCGAATCTTCTAAGGATAGGCTGAGCGCAATGATGTCCTGATCTTACCGCTATTCCTTCCTGATTTAATACTTTACCAACCTCTTCAGTACGGTATCCTTCTAAAACAAAAGAAAGTACACTGGCTTTATCCTGTGCAGTTCCAATAAGTCTTAATCCCGGAACTTCTTTCAGTAAACGGGTAGCATAAACTAGCAGGTAATGTTCATATTGATAAATAAGATCCATTCCAATCCTGGTTACATAGTCAATAGCCGCTCCCAAACCTACTGCATCAGCGATGTTACCTGTTCCTGCTTCAAACCTGGCAGGTGCATTATGATAAGTGGTATGTTTAAAAGTTACATCCATGATCATATTTCCTCCACCTTGCCATGGCTGCGTATCGTTGAGCAATTCCTGCTTGCCATAAACTACGCCTATTCCTGTTGGGCCAAATACTTTATGGCCAGAGAAAACAAACCAGTCGCAGTTCAGAGCCTGCACATCAACTTTCATGTGAGAAACAGACTGTGCCCCATCTACTAATACTTTAGCACCTGCCAAATGTGCCATTTCTACAATCTGCTTAGCTGGTGTAACAGTACCAAGCGCATTGGACACCTGAGTAAATGAGACTAATTTTGTTTTAGGTCCAAGTAATTTGGCGTATTCACTCAAGATTACCTGTCCGTCTTCGTCTACAGGAATAACTTTGAGTTTAAGTCCTTTTCGTTCTGCCAGTTGTTGCCAAGGTACTATGTTTGCGTGATGCTCCAGGTGACTTACTATAATTTCATCACCGGAATTTAAATTTTGCTCACCCCAACTTTTGGCAACAAGATTAATAGCTTCTGTGGCTCCTCTTACAAAGATAATTTCATCCTGAGAAGAGGCGTTTAGAAAGGATTTTACCTTTTGACGGGCAGCTTCATAAGCATCTGTAGCACGAGCTGCAAGCTCATGAGCTGCTCTGTGAATATTTGAGTTCTCATGCTGATAGAAATAAGCTATTCTATCAATTACAGACTGAGGCTTTTGTGTTGTAGCTGCATTATCCAGCCAGATCAGAGGTTTTCCGTTTACCTTCTCCTTTAAGATCGGAAAGTCTTTCCTTACAAGATTTACATCAAAAGGAGGGCTTACAAGGTCCGTGATACCTTTATTAGGATGAATGGAATTTTCAGATTTTTTGCCAAAATGCAATGACTCATTTACTGAAATGAAGTAATAGGAGTTATTGTTTATTCCGGAAAAGTCCGTTGGCAATTGTTGTTTAGGAAGAGATAATTGCAATCCTTTTAAAGCTTCTTTTAGCTCTGATTCAAAAGGCTGCTCCTGTTCATATGGTAATAGGTTGAGAGCACCTTTCGGATCAGGAATCCTATCCAATTGAAAAGGATATGAAGATTTAATAGCTGAATTATTCGCCTGAACAGGGTTAGCAAGACTCCTTGTTTCCTGATTTGATAATGAAGGAGATACCCCGCTTCCTGCAACTGATTTAGGACTTAAACCATCTCCTAACAAATATGGATCAGGAGTATTATTAAACGACTGCTGAAGATCTATTGGAGCAGTTTTATCAACTGCAGTAGGAGATATTCCGCTTCCCGCTACAGACTTTGGAATTCCCGTTTTTTCAGGAAAATGAGGATCGGGAAGACTAGTCTGTGGATTAGTCAAATCAAAAGGATTATCCTTCGGAGTCAATGGATCCTTAGCTTGAAGTGATTGGAGAAAATCAGTAGAGAAACCTCCCGGTAAAGCGGCGAAGAATTCATTAGCTAGTTTCTCCAAACTGTGTTCGTCAGGAAATAGATTTGGATTAGTAGTTGTACTCATAATAGTTTCCAATTTCTACATCATCAAGCACTGCAATAGCATCATCTACCAATACAGCTAATGAGCAATAAAGAGAAACCAGATAAGATGCTATAGCTTTATCATTTATTCCCATAAATCTTACAGAGAGACCAGGTGTCTGCTCTCCTGGAAGGTTTGGCTGGTAAAGACCTACAACACCCTGACGACTTTCTCCTGTTCTGATCAGAAGTATTTTGGTTTTACCATTTTCAATTGGAACCTTGTTTGAAGGTATAAGTGGAATGCCTCTCCAGGTTATAAATTGTGATCCGAAAAGAGAAACTGTAGGAGGGGGAACTCCTCTTCTTGTGCACTCCCGGCCAAAAGCTGCAATAGCTAATGGATGAAGCAAGAAGAATCCAGGTTCTTTCCACACTTTTGTAATTAGTTCATCCAGATCATCAGGAGTTGGAGCTCCTTTGCGTGGTGTTATTCTCTGGCAAGGAGCAATGCTGCTTAGAAGACCATATTCTTTATTGTTGATCAGCTCGCTTTCCTGCCTTTCTTTTATGGTTTCAATTGCTAGTCTTAACTGTTCACTGATCTGGTTGTATGGTCTGCTATACAGATCAGAAACACGAGTATGTATATCTAATACAGTATTTACAGCACTTAAAAGATATTCTCTCGGATCTTCTATATAGTCAACAAAAGTTGAAGGAAGTTCTCGCTCATCTCTTGCAGAGCAGTCTACCTGTACGCTGTTGGCATCCTTTACTTTGTTAACTCTATAGATACCAGACTCTACCGGTATCCAGTTCAACAAGTGAGTTAACCAACGTGGGGTGATGGTTGATAATTGTGGCACCGTACGTGTAGCTATAGCCAACTGCCTAGCTGCCACATCGCCTAATGCGGTTTGTGGAATTTTTTCCTCAGACATGAAAGTATATTTTTAAATCAAACTAAATCGATCAGAAGCCACAACAAGCCATAAAAATCTGGGCAATGATTATATTTAAATCATTGAAGACTTATCGTGTTTGTACTTTAGTACAATTGTTGTATCATTTGGCCGGATGATGCCTCAAAAGTAAAGTTTTATCAGAAATATCCAAAAATAATCTGGATATCCTACCAGTACAAAAGTCTATAATATTGATCTATTAGTTAGATTAACAACAGTATGGTAGGATTATATTTATATCTTTAGATAAGTGAATGGGTTTTTGCATCTTAGAAAAATTATAATTTAATGTATTATAAAAGGTTCGTATTAAGCTCCTGCTATTTTAATAGAAGACTATTTTCCGTAACTGATAGCAAGTTACTTAACCTGCATTCTTATTTGGGTTGAAGCAGGTAGACTTTAGCCTTTGGCTAAACAACCTTAGTGGAATGGATTACATTTGCTTTTAGCCTGTGTAATCTGTGATCGAGGTATAGGACAGATAGTTATTATCGCAAGCTAGGACTTTTTTTGAGGGGTAAATTTTAGATTAGTTTAATTTAACCTAAAATGTAAATTACTATCAGGAACTCGTCAATTGAGAATGCATTAAAATTCTGGGTCAAACGAATTTTTGTTGAAAGAAGTTTCCTTAAAGAAAGAAGTATTATGAATAAATTTTTATTGATTTTTTTTCAGGAAAATCCTTCTCAATACTTATAAATTTCATACATTTGAAGTGACAAGCCCGTGCTGTTGACCATCGAATGCTCACGGATATATAAAAAAAATCGTTTATCTGTACTTGAAAAAGTCACATAACATTTTTTCCAACATAGAAATATGAGCGCGTCGACAGTCTGATATGGGCTTGTCTTTTTTTATTATTATAATAGAATAATGTCCATATTCTATTTCTTTCAGAGTTTTTGAATGAATTATACAATCTGGGGAGTGATATATTTTTTTTAAGCATAGATATTGGCAAGTCTAAAAAGAAAAAAAGTTACCCTTCTAACTCCTCTGAAAGCTTTGATTTTTACATTTTATAGCCAAGAGCTTTATTTTAACCTAAAGAATCTAGTATCCTAGCAGTTCTTCA
Source organism: Bacteroidota bacterium (assembly GCA_023428135.1). GTDB lineage: Bacteria > Bacteroidota > Bacteroidia > Cytophagales > Cytophagaceae > Sporocytophaga. The sequence continues at coordinate 127,035 of JAEYZG010000017.1, forward strand.
AAGGTTTCCAGTCTGCCCGCATAGAAAGCCATTAATTCTAATGTTCCCTGAGCGGTGTCTTTAGGGTTCAGGTAGAAATAGAAACTTCTTATTCTTGAGAAAAGGTAATTTGTAGAAGAATCATCAATGAAAGAAAAGTCAAAGTGAAGCCATCGGAAGTCCGCCTGCAATGGTTGAACAATTGCGTCTATATGCAGGATGGTATCCTTTTCGTCTTCTTCTTTTCCTATGAAGTCTATACGTAACTGATGTAAGGGATTTCCTTTTGCCAGAACCATTATGTGACGGCTTTCTTTTTCTGACAAATCTACGAACAGATCTGATGTTTTTGGATGTGGACATTCCTGAGCTGATAAACAGAAGTATTCAAGATCATACTTGTTATAATTTACAATTGCGGATTCCGAAATTTCATTATAGGATATCTCGTGAGTCTCAGGATGAAATTTCGCATCCAGAGTATTTATGTTGTCCTGACCAAACTGAATAAAGAAGTATTTTCGTTTAGCTGGTGTAATGAAAATATTTTTATCAGGCTGATATACTTCATTATTTTTAATCGCTTTTCCGTTTAGCCAGCTTATCAAGTCGAAGGAGCAAAGCGATTGAGGAAAAAATATCTCACTGATTGGATTCCAGTAATCTATGAGTTGTAATGTTGAAATAGTATTGACCTTTTTTTCCTTGTCATGACAGTTTAAAAAACAAACTTTATTAGTTCTCTGTATATTTTGAAATGTCTCAATTGTCGCCACATTGTTTTCCTCTCTTGAGGCATCCATTTTGAAGAAAAGATTTTCCAGGTTTATCTTAGATCTTCTGTCGTTCCAATGTCTCAGAGCTTCATCGGGTGTTTGATAATCAATAAAATGAAGCTCAATGTCGTTGTTCAGGAGTCCCAGAGGGTAATCAATCCCGAAGCAATGTCTGAAAGTTTTCTGATGTTTAGAATCAGAATGGTGAATGAAGGTTATAGGTTTATCGATGTAGTGTTCAAAATCATTTACCAGTTTTATAAAATCAGCATTAAATATATGTATTCCTATAAACGGAGACTGGTATGAAATATCGAACGCATCATAGACCTCTTTCCCCCAGTTGTCATCACTTACAATGGTAAAGTTTTTATTGTTTATCTTGTTGATGTTTAACAATCTTTTGTTGGCGCTTTTACTCCATGACAGGTTTTTCTGATAAAGCTCATATATTCTTTTAATATGTTTATTGCAAGAATATAGCTGACGGAGTTCTTCTATAATCAGATATGTTAAAGAATTTTGTTTTAACAGATCAAATTTATTTTCTGAATTTTCACTTCTAATCCGGTATACACTGCCAAAGAACGGCAGAACAAATCCTTTTCCTTTTAGCAGCAATAGCCAGAATAATTGTGTATCCCAGAAATATTTGAATGTTTCAAGTTTAGGAATATCTTTCAGAGCTTCTGTTCTGATCGCCATGGTTGAAGCCTGCGTTAGCCAGTAATCAAAATAGCGTTCCTGACCGAACTCAAAGCCATAAGGTTTATCGTTAAATATAACAGGATGAAAATCTTCCAGGAGTTCATTGGTATCTTCAATAAGTCTGTTAAATCTGTGACAGGAAAGAATATACTCAGGGTTTTCATCCAGAAATAAAACCTGTTTCTTTATTTTTTCATTATCTGTCCAATAATCATTTGGGTCAATAAGGAATGTATATTGGCCTTTACATTTTTGAAATGCCTGTAGGATGTTTTCAGAAGATCCGACTTTTTTATTATGATACAATGGAACTACATGGTCCGGATACCTGAGTTGAAAGAGGTCTATAATCTCCTTCGTTTTATCTCTGCTGCAATCATCTGTGATAATGACCTCAAAATTATATTCATGCTCCTGAGAAAAGACACTTTTTAATGCCCTTATTAAATGAAGTTCATGATTATGTGTAGCAACTACAACACTAAATTTTATAGGTCTTATATGATCCGGCATTTATGAAAGACACTTATTTAAAAGACCAGTTTGGCATGCTGATTTACTTCCTCTTTTACTGTTTTCTGAATTTCTATAATGGAATTACATACATGCTCAATTTCGCTCTGTGTAAGTACAGCAAAGTTTGGCAGGCATAATACTTTTCTTGAAATTTCTGTTGCTACTGGAAGGTTAGCAGGATTTGATGAAGGCAATGATTTGTAAACAGGAAATTCACTGATCAGAGGGTAAAAGTACCTTCTGGTATAGATGTTAAAAGTTTTGAGCAATTCATAAGTCTTATCTCTGCTCACCCCGAACTTTTCCTCATCGATTAAAATAGGAAAGTAGGAATAATTATGCTTAGTATCCGCTACTTCATCTAGGAAGGTTATCCCCTCGACATTTTTTAATCTTTTTTTGTAATTCAATGAAACATTTTTCAGACGCTCTATTCTTTGGTCAATTGTTTTTAATTGAATTAACCCCATTGCAGCCTGCACCTCATTCATCTTGGCATTCATCCCTGGCGTAACAACGGTGACTTCGTCGGAGAACCCGAAGTTTTTCAGAAAGTCAATTCTTCTTTTGGTAATAGGATCATGACTGATAATGGCCCCACCTTCAAAGGTATTGAAGATTTTGGTTGCATGAAAACTTAGCACAGACAGATCTCCATAATTAAGAATAGACTGTCCTTTATATCGTACACCAAAGCTATGACAGGCATCGTAGATCACCTTTAATCCATGTGCAGTTGCGATCTCTTGTATCTCTTCTATATTGCATGGCGTTCCATAAACATGCACAGGCATTATAGCTTTGGTATCCGGAGTAATAGAGGCTTCCAGTTTTGAAGGATCGAGGTTATAAGTTCCGGGTTCAATGTCGCAGAAAACAGGTTTACTCCCATTCCAAAGCAGGGAATGAGCTGTAGCTGCAAAACTGAAAGGTGTGGTGATAACATCTCCTGATATTCTTAATGTTTGCAATGCAGTCATTAAAGCCAGTGTTCCGTTTGCAAAAAGAGAAACATATTTAACGCCAAGATATTTGGCAAGCTCTTCTTCTAATTGCTCATGAAAAGGACCACCATTTGTAAGAATCTGTCGCTCCCATATTTTTTCAAGATAAGTTTTAAATTCATCTAGTGGTGGGAGATAAGGCTTAGTAACGTATAGGGGCTGATTCATGGCTTGTGTAGGTTAGTAAACTGTTATAAATATTAAATGCTGGTCATTGTAAGCTCTTTTTTATTTTAAAAATTAAGAAGCAGGTTAATGACATATTCAATTTTATATATGAAATTATTAATGACAGATGAAATTTAGTTGGATGAAATAAGAAGGTCTGTAACAAATGATACACTAGTGTTTATTTTTTTATATTTTATTTACAGACATATTCAATTCTGTTTGATATCATTTTAAATTTTTGTCACATGGAGGCCATTCAATCCAAGCACCTTGAAACTACGGTGTGGACAAGTGCACTATTCAAAGAGCGCTTTACCACTATCAATATCAGAATAGATGATTATAGGAGATTTACTAAGGAAGTTATCATTCCGTTATTCGAAGAAGTTAAATCGAGAAATATCGCTTCCAGCTTTTATTACAGGCTTGCAACAGACTTTTGGATGGGAGCAACCTTTCGTAATATAATTCAGTTAGATTTCAGCGTTTCTCCCTATAACTTTAAAATGTACCTTAAGCCTTTGATTTATGAAAAGTTAAATAATTATTTTGATCATGAATTTCTTGATACTTTAAAAGTAAAAGAAATATGTGATGAGGTTATTCAGCCTAAGACTAATCTGGATGGTTTTGATATGTGGGCTCTTCGTATTATTAGTATAGAGGATTATTATATAGATGACCTCACTTATATTATAGGTAAAGAAGAGGTGGGAATCACAAGAGATCTATCAGTTAAATCAGCAAATTGTATTTTAAATGAGGTATTCAGATCCGGAAACGAGGAGGATGGGCGAGAGCAAGACATTCTAGATAAATGCCTGTTGATGTATTTTCCTGTGATACATTCCTTTTTTGATGATCTGGAAGAAATGTATGAATTCTCTTCCTGGCTTGTTTATAAGACATTATATCAGGTAAAAAAAATAGATGACGTTCATGATCTGCAGGAATGGAAAGTAAAAAAGATCCTGGATGCCAACCAGTATTTTGAAGAGCAAAAGGAAACGTTTTTAGGTCTTACTCAGTACATCCTTGAAAATCTTGATAGTAAGGATGAATTTGAAGAAAAATGGTTGAATGATTGGGTGGAAGCTTGTATTGAATGTAAGAACCGGTTACTAGTTCCGGATAGAAAACGAAGATGGCCTACTCTTCCTTATTTTTACCTGGAAGACGAAACTATATTTATAAAAATGGGGGAAGACCGTTACAGGCACTGGCAGAATGTTTATTATATAATGAAAATGTTAAATAGTCAGCTGGGGGTAACTTTCCATGCGGAATTAAATATGTTTAATGCTTTGAAAAACTCCTTAAAGACACTTGCTGGTAAAGATAATATTTACAGGTAATTTATACTCTTATTGAATTTAAACCCCATTCTGACCTTTCATTAAAAGATCAGAATGGGGATTTTTTATGTTACATTTAACTCAGTATCTCTTGGAATTTATCTTTCGAACCACTGAATAAAGCCATTATTTCTATTTCTCCTGCAGCTTCTTCTTTAGGATTGACATATAGATAAAAACTTTTTATTCTGGAGAACATTTGCTCAGTAGGTAGATCTACTTTGAATAAAGAAAAGTCAAAATGTATCCATTCAAAGTCATCATTCAGCTTTTGGGCAATTCCTTCTGTTTCAAATATAAAATCATATAAATTGTCTTCGGCTCTTGCTCCAAGGTTTAAGCCAAGTTTTGTACCATGACTGCCTCTTGTAAGAATAAATACATTTCTGTTTTCAGGTGCCGATAGATCGAGAAATAAACTTTCATTCAACTCCTGATTGGCTAATTGGGCGGGTATGTGAAAGAACTCTTCAGCTTTTTTATTATACTTGATTTTAACAGATTCTGTTTCTTGGTCTATCTTTAAATCATAAGCATCCGGATATGTTAAAGCATCTATGGCAGATTCATTTTTATTGTCAAATGTGAGGAAAAATTCGGACCTGCCGGTTATCGTTTTAAAGATGGTATCACTATAGGGAGTCAGTTCTGTGTAATAACCTTTCCCTCCGTTTATCCAGTCAATGACGTTAAAATAGGCAAGTGAACTTGGAAAAAATATTTCGCTTACCGGAGCCCAGTTTTCCATGATCACCAGTTCATCTTTTACCGGATCATTTTTTACTTTTCCTAACTGATAAAATCCGAGAAAACATACTTTGTTGTTTATCTCTAGAGATGTAAACTCTTTTATTTCCTCAATATTGCCGGTTTCTCTGGTACTATCCATTTTAAAGAATAACCGATCATAATCTATTTTTTCTTTTCTTTCATTCCATTTATTGATAGCATCTTCTTCCGATGTATAGTCTATGAAATGTAGCTCAATAGCATCTCCCAATACCCCGAGTGGATAAGGATTACCAAAGTTTTCCTGATATCCCTTAACATACCTGGATTGTGATATGGGGACAAATTGAATATTTTGGTTAATATAATACTTAAAATTACTTACAAGTTTTATAAAGTCTTTATTAAATATAAGGATTCCCACAAACGGCGTTTGATACGGAATACCCAGGGCTTTATAAACTTCAGCTCCCCAATTATCATCACTAATGATTGTGAAACTATTGTTGTGGAGTTTAGTCAGATCAAGTGGCTTTCTGTTTTCTGATGCTCTCCAAAGGAGATTGTTATGATGGATTTCAAATATTCGTTTGATATGGATGTCGTCAGGGTCAAACTTAAGCAGTTCATCAAAAATCAGGTAGTTCTGTGTATACTTTTTATCAATATTTTTCTGGCTCCAGTGTCCTTCGCTGTGAATTCTGTACACTGCTCCAAAGAAATTATGTATGTATCCTCTTCCTTTTGCCATTACTGTCCAGAAGATGGTAAGATCCCAACAGTATTTAAAGGTTTCCAGTTGTGGGGTATTGTCAAGGGCACTGCTTCTGAATACTACAGTTAGTGTTTGTGTAAGCCATTGGTCAAAAAACTTTTCAGGGCCAAACTCAAATCCATCAGGATTATTGATAAATAGTTCGGGATAGAAATCAATATCGAACCTTGCTGTATCTTCATAGAATCTTTGGAATCTGTGACATGAGATTACGAAGTCCGGATTCTTATCTAAAAAATCAATCTGCCATTTTAATTTGTATGGTTCTGTAAAATAGTCATCTCCATCAAGCGTAACAATGTATTCCCCTCTGCACGATCTTAAGTTGTGCAGACAGTTTTTGGATACACCAATATTTTTGTCATGTAGAATCGGAACTATAATATCAGGATATCTTTGATGGTATTCTTTTATTATTTCCTGGGTTCTATCAGTACTGCAATCGTCACTGATAACAATTTCAAAAGCGTAATCATGAACCTGAGCAAAAATGCAATCGAGTGTATGAGCTAAATATTTTTCATGATTATAGGTTGTCATTGCAACACTGAACTTCACTGGATATTTTTTTGATAATGTCATAGTCTGTTGGGAAGAGTAAAAGTAAAGGACAAAGGTAGATATAAAAATTATTTTTTTATATTAATCTATAACTGATCTTCAAAAAAATAAGTAAATTTTCGAGATCATTCCAATGTATAATGAAAAATACAAATAGCACTTCAGAGAATAAATCTGGAACCAACATAAAAGCTATCTATAAAGAAAGATGGGGGAGTATTGCTGTAAGGTATGATGAGTTTTCCAGATTTGTTTTAATGTTTATTATACCTTTTAGAAAGCACTTACTGGATAAATCTTTTATCTCTTATTTCTATCACCGAATGGGATCTGACAATAATGTAATTCAGTTAAATTTTGTTACTTCTCCTTATTATCTTCAAATAGAAGTAAAGCCACTTTTGATCCAGATGCTGAACAATTATTTCGATAGAAATTACCTTCAAACAAAAATAGGTGTTGGATTTATAGATGGCACTATGTGTGAACATAAGCTAGGGCTTGACGGTATAGATCATAATAATCTCAGATTATTTTCGACAGAAGATTTATATACAAGTCCGATTACCTATTCAATCGGTGTACAGGGAGGCAAAGCTTTATCTGAGTTATTATCCGTCTCTTCAGAAATTTATTTGAGTGAACTTTCCGCAAGTGATCAGTTTTTTCAAAGTCAGGAATGTATTGAAAAAGCTATGACATTAAATCTTATTTTTCTTTGTTTTTTTGTTCCTGACAAAACTAATCAGTATCAGTTTTTGTCCTGGGTGAATGATACTATGTTAGCTCAGATTGATAATAAATCCAATGACATCTTAAAAGAGCTGGAAGTGTCTTATTATGATCAGAAGGAACAACTTTCAGCTTACGTTGATTATATAGGAGACAGCATAATATCTCAAGAAGTGTTTGAGGATGATTGGATGAATACATGGACAATTGCCTGTCGCAAGTATAAGGAAGTTCTTGATGCATTAAGTGATTCAGGAAAACTAACTATGCCTTATGATGTAAAAGACAATCCAACTATTCGCTTTTCTATTGATAATAAAACGTATCAGAATTGGCAGATAGCTTATTTTATCGTATCTTCTTTGAATGGTCAACTAGGCATTAACTTTAATACAGAGCTTAATATTCTGTTCTGGCTCAAGAGAACATTACAGGAGTTATATGTGAATGATTAAAAGTTTACCATTCAACTCAATCAATTAATTCCTGAAATTTATTCATGGATCCTGCAAAGAATGCCAGTATATTTAACTCTCCCTGAGCTTTTTCACCTTCATTGATATAAAAGCAAAATGATTTTATTCGTGATAACAGGTAGTTGAATTGTTGGTCATCCGGTAGAGTGGTGAAATCAAAGTGTACCCATTGATAATCCTGATCTATATTAGCTTTTGTAAGGCTTTTGATGGAGAAATCATTTTCCTTTTCATCCCTGGCAACAATATCCATGGTTAAACTTGCCTCTTTATCTCCATTTATTAAGATCATGATGTGTCTGTTTTCTCTCTCTGACAGATCAATGTATAAATCAAGATCTAAAGGGTGTTTAGGCTCCTGCAATGAAAGACGAAAATATTCATCACCTTGCTTATCATAGGATACCTTGATAACTTCAGTATCACTGTCAGTTCTTATCTGATAGGCATTTACGTAAAGATCAGCGTCCAGAAGTCCGACATTATTGCTGTCAAACTCTGTGAAAAAAAAGAATCTTTTTCTGACCGGTGAAAATATTTTATTGGGCTCTGTAAAGCTTTGATAATAGTGTGCTTTTCCTGTATTTAACCAGTTAATTAGATCAAAGGTGCTTAGGGAATATGGAAAGAAAATATCACTTTCAGGATTCCAGAAATCCATAAGGATTAAACTTTCTTTATTTACCAGTTCTTTAAGTCTGTTTCTGTCATGATAGTTTAAAAAACAAACTTTATTTTTTAATGGCAATTTCTGGAAGTTATTAATGTCATGAATGTTATCTCCTTCATGGGAGGCATCCATTTTGAAATATATATGATCCCATACTATCTTGTTTTTACCTTCTTCCCAGGAGTTTAACGCATCTTCTTCTGATCGGAATTTTGTAAAATGAATTTCAATGTCATCTAGTTTTCCAATCGGATACTGAGCTCCGTAAGTATGCCTGAATTCCTTGATATGATTACTTTCAGAAAGATCAATGAATTTGATTTTCTGGTTAATGTAATAATTAAATTTATCAGCTAATTTAACGAAGTCCTTATTGTAAATATGAGTTCCTATAAAAGGAGTAAACTTGGGAAGGTTAAAGGCTTTGTACAGTTCATCCCCCCAATTGTCATCACTTACAATAGTAAAGTGTTTGTGTATTAATATTTCAGGATTTAAAGGCTTTCTGAATTCACTTTTTATCCAGGGGAGATTTTTTTTATATAAATTATATATTCTTTCCAGATGTTTGTTCTCATGAAAATCTCTGTACAGTTCTTCGATACTAAGATAATTCAATGAATATTTCTGTTGATCTATGTGTTTGCTCCAGACTCCTTTGGAATGAATCAGGTATACACCACCAAAGAAGTTATGTACATATCCCTTTCCTTTGTTTAACAAAGTCCAGAAGATTTGTGTATCCCAGCAGTATCTGTTTTTTTCAAAATGGGGAGTATCTTGCATGGCACTGTTCCTGAATACCATTGTCAGCGTTTGTGTCAGCCATTTTTCAAAATAGTATTCCTGTCCAAATTCAAACCCATCCGGTTTGTCAGTAAAAAGTTCCGGATGAAGATCGTCTTCATAAGTCTGAGTGTCTGTGTAAAACCTTTTGTATCTGTGACAGGAGATTACATATTGGGGATTTTCATCTAAAAATGTAATTTGCTTTTTTATTTTATCAGGATCTGTCCAATAGTCATCTCCATCCAGAGTTGCTATATATTCACCTTTGCATGACCTAAAATTCTGAATGCAGTTTTTGGAAACCCCTAAATTTTTGTTATTTAAAATCGGCCTGATGATATGAGGGTATTTCTTCTGGTAATCTTTAATTATTTGTCTTGTATTATCTGTACTGCAATCATCACTTACTACAATCTCATAATTGTATTCATGCTTCTGAGATATAATACTATCAAGAGCTTTAGCAATGTATAACTCATGATTATAAGTTGTCATTGCAACACTGAACTTCAATGGATAGCTTTGGGCCATTTTTGTACTGTCTAGGAAACGATGGTTTTTTCAGTTGAAAAGTTCTTGTACACAGCTCCTTTCCCGAATCCGTTTTGATTAACTCCAGCTCTTTTTTCCTTATTGGAAAGAAAATGTCCAAAGTTTGTAATAAGAGGGAGGTCATAAGATAGTTTTCGAAGAAACAATTCGTTGGAAATATTATAATAGACGATATTGTTATAAGTTATCCGATCATTCATCTCAATGAATGTATAAGAGGACCTATTATCTGTTGATGTCAGAACTAGTTTATCACCTTCTTTTTTCCAATTTGCAGCTTCCCATTGATTATTTTCAAGGATTGCAGGAGCAGGAGTATTGTGGGTATTGGGGGATAAAATTCCTTTATGAGCTAAACCGTTTTTGTAAAGCACCACCACATTAGACAATTCCGGCTTTTCATAATTGATATAAATCTTGTGAAAATAATTGGTGTAAAATTCATTTTCAACACGGTTTTCATTTCCATGCTTGATGGCTCGAAGGTAGTTAAAATCCATAATGATAACTTCCTTTTTGCCATTGTGGATGAGTCTGTCATAAAGATCGTCATCTTCAAATCCGTATCCACTCATTCTTTCATCATATCCGGAAACATCCAGGAAGTCCTGTTTTGATGCACAAAACCTTCCCAGTGCATCTCTTAGATAATAAAATTTTCTTTTGGTATCCGGGACGAGGAAAAGATTTTCCTGTTCCAGAAATTTTTTAGATATATACTCTGCAAATCCTTTGCCCAGGTAATTATCAGCATCTGTGTTACAAATAATATCGCCTGTGGCCAGTTTAAACATCAGGTTTCTGGAATGACTCCTGTCGAAATAGTCTGCTTCATCATAGCGATAATATACAAGAATACCTTTCTCGATATATTCTGACATTTCAGACTTGATCCATTCAGATAGGCCATCAGAAGAACCATAATCCATTACTATAAATTCCAGGTTGCCATAAGACAAGTTGTTTTTTATATTCAGAGGAAGAGTCTGTCTGAGGTGATGCAGTCTGTTCATGCAGACTGTACAGAAAGATATTTTTTGTTTCATTAGTAAATCGACCAGGTCTGTTATTCAGTGACTGTATTAAGTATTGGCTTCCTCAGCTATCAGAGCAATGCACTCTTTGATTGTATAAACAAGGTTTAGTTCATATGCATTCAAAATCCCCAGTTGCGAATTGATTGATCTTAAATAATACTGAATGACAAGCCATTTTTGCTGTTCTTCCTCGCTTGCACCAATACTGGAATCCAATTTAAAATCCTCAGGTGCAATAAACTCTCCTGTATTTTGAAGTGCATTAAGTTTATTGCTTATTGTACAACATAATTTGTACCAGTCGTTAAGCCATTCATCTTCAAATTCATCATTATCAAGTATGGTAGAGGTAATATAGCATACATAATCTCTTAGGTTTACCTTTTGGCCGCTAAAGGTGGATTGTAAACCTTGCAGGAGTTCATTTTTGAATTTTTCCTGGTCTTGGCCTCCCTGTGTTACATTCAATATGTTATTAAAAAAGGTTTCATAGAAGTCAGAGACATTTTCTAGGTTTTTATCGAATGCAAGGAAGAGAACGACATGTAGCTGAATGCCTAGTCCTATAGCAGTATCTATATTCCACCCATCTTCCATAGCTTCGACAAAATCAAGTATGGTTGAAGATGATTCTGAAAGTAACTCTTCTGCAAGGGTTGAAGATTGCAGACCCCCTGTTTCCATGATATCAAACAGGAAATAATCATTGATATGTATATGATTATTTGGGTAAGGTAAAAACCAGTCGTTCACCGGCAGTTCAATTTTTTTAGCTGGGGCAGGATTATTTTTGAAAAATTCATTTGCCCTATGTCTGGCAATTGATTTTATCAGATCCCTGTTATTTTCATCACTGATCTCACACATTATAATTACATTTTCCCCACGATCGAAGCTACGATTGAATATTACCTTATTAGTAAGCTCCTTTTCATATAGTTCATCTTTGATGGGTAAGGCTACATCGTGAATGACTTTTTCTATTTCATTATGGTATAGAGAAATAGATATCCATGGGTTTCGCAATGCTTTCATTTTAATGGTTTTAAAAATGTGTATTAGATCTGTTTACAGAAAATTGTGGATTCAAATTAGGTATATATTTTTTGGTGGTTTGTATCTTTTGTTACAATCAATAAAAAATATGAGGCCTATTTTTATAGAAAAATAAATTCAATGGGTCTATTAAAAATCTCTATTTGTACTGTTTGCATGAACAGACTTCATCATATTATGCAGACACTTCCCGCAAATATTGAAAATAATAATGATTATCCTGAGGTAGAATTTGTATTGCTTGATTATAATTCTTCTGATGGTTTGGAAGAATGGGTTAAAAATACTATGGGGCAATATTTAGAAAGCGGAATCCTTAAATACTACCGAACAGAAGAGCCTGTTTTCTTTGATAGGACCCATTCCAGGAATTTATTATTTAAACTTGCCACTGGAGACATCATATCAAATGTTGACGCTGACAATTATACCGGTATAGGTTATGCTTCCTATCTTAATGAAGTGTTTTCGGAGGACAAGGATATTTATGTTGTCGCTGATACAAAAAAGAGGTATTACTTTTTGAGAAATGCATTCGGACGGTTCGCTTGTCAGAAAAAGGATTATATGGCAATAGGAGGAATGGATGAGACAATGAAAAGTTATGGTTCTGAAACGATTGATTTGTATGAAAGACTGGCCAACCTTGGAAGGAAAGAATATGTGATCAAAAATACCAATCTCCTGAAAGCCATTAGTCATGCTGATGAAGAGCGAATAGAGAATGAGTTCTTTCTTAAAAATATTGATCGGTTCTATAATAAATACCTTTCTTATGATTCTTCGGAGTTGCTTTTTTTATTTAAAGACCATTCTTATGAAAAATGCAAGATCGTACCTGAAGTCGTAGAAACACATTTGCCTGCAACTATATTGGAAGGCTCTTTCGAAAGAGGTACGTGGTCTGAATACGGGAATACTATCATGTTAAATGATCACAAGACTTATATTTCAGATAAAGGTCGTTTAACAAGGGTAGGAAATAGTGATGGAGATTTCTATATGATCGATGATGTTCGTTTCCTTCAGAACGTTGCTAAGAATTATTCATTTATTGTAAACAACGATAAGTTAGCTCAGAATAAAAGAGAGAAAAGCCTTGTGGTGAATAATAATTCATTTGGAAAAGGTAATGTCACTTTCAATTTTGAGACTTTGGTAAATATATCATAGGTACTGCGCATGAAGAAATTTCCTTTCTATTTTCAGCTCGATCAGATGGATTGCGGGGCTACATGCCTGAGAATGATTGCTAAGTATTATGGTAAAAATCTTGCCATCGAAAAGGTCAGAGAGAAATGTTTTGTGGGAAGGGATGGGGTGTCGCTATTGGGCATTAGTGATGGTGCTGAGAGTCTGGGCTTTCATACCCTTGCCGTAAGACTGCCCTACGAGGTACTTGCTAATGAAGCTCCTCTTCCTTGTATATTATATTGGAGAGAAAAACACTTTCTGATACTTTATAAGGTAACTAAAACTAAATTGTATTTAGCAGATCCTGCTATCGGTTTAATTACCTATACACCTGAGGAGTTTAAAAAAGCATGGATTATTCCTAAGGCAAATGAAACGCCAGAAGGATTCGCATTAATGCTAGAGCCGACTCCGGCTTTCTATGAAGATGAAGATAACGTTGAAACCAAAAAGTCCGGTATACGACATTATCTGAAATACCTGAGACCCTATAAAAAATATTATTTCCATCTTATTTTAAGCCTCACTGTTGCTACAGTAATCTCATTGTTATTGCCCTTCCTGACTCAAGCAATGGTAGATGTGGGTATTAACAATCAGGATGTAGGCTTTGTATACGTGGTTTTGATCGCTCAGATTGTTTTGTTTCTCAGCAACAAATCAGGAGAGTTTGTTAGGGGATGGATTTCGTTTCACATGATCAGCAAGGTAAATGTAACAATCCTGTCTGATTTTCTGGTGAAACTCATGAAGCTTCCTGTTGCCTACTTTGACAGAAAGACTCCTGGAGATATCCTCAAGAGAATTGAAGACCATGAAAGGATACAATTGTTCTTAACAACCACCCTGGTACACTTTGCTTTCTCACTCATGAGCATGGTTATTTTCGGGGGAATCTTAGCATACTATAGTGTCGGACTCTTTCTGATTTTTGCAGTAGGTAGTCTTCTTTATTTTACCTGGATATTTTCGTTGCTTGCGAAAAGGAAAGTCCTTGACTACAGGAATTTTGATCAGGCAGTTCTCAGTGAAAACAATACTATTGAACTGGTTACCGGTATGCAGGAGATCAAACTACAGAATTGTGAAAGGCAGAAAAGGTGGGAGTGGGAGAAGATTCAGGCAAAGAAATTTAAGCTGGGGATAGATGGAGTAAGACTTGGTCAGATCGAACAGACAGGTTCTTCCATTTTATATGAAGTAAAAAATATCCTTCTGACTTTTTATGCAGCAATGCTGGTGATTCAAGGCGAAATGACTCTGGGTATGATGCTTGCTGTTCAATATATTGTCGGTCAGCTCAACTGGATGACTGTTGATATTATCAGATTTGTTCATGATACTCAGAATGCTCAGTTAAGTATAAACAGGTTATCAGAAATTCATGAAATGCCTAATGAAGAAACAGAGGAATCCGTTTTGGATGCTGATATGGAGCGTGTTCAGGATATAGTATTTGAAAACGTTTCCTTTCAGTACGGGGGGCCGAGATCTAAAATGGTGTTGGAAGATATTAGTTTGAGAATACCTCACAATAAAGTAACTGCCATTGTTGGTACAAGCGGAAGTGGCAAAACTACCATGTTATCTTTGTTACTTAAATCATACAAGGTAACGCATGGAGCTATTAAGTTCGGTAAGTCGAATATCAATAATATTAGCTTTAAATCCTGGAGGAAAAAATTTGCCTGTGTGACTCAGCAAAGCTTTATTTTCTCTGATACCATTGCCAGAAACATAGCAGTCGGTGAAGAGGTCATTGATAAGAAAAGGATGAAAGAAGCAACTTTAACTGCTAATATCCGCGATTTTATTGAAGAGCTTCCTGTTGAATATAATACAAAAATAGGGGCAAATGGTGTGGGACTTAGTCAGGGACAGAAACAAAGGATATTGCTTGCCAGAGCTGTTTATAAAAATCCTGAAATACTATTGCTTGATGAAGCAACAAACTCACTGGACGCCAATAATGAGAGGGTAATCATTAATAACCTCAATGAATTCTTTAAGGGAAAGACAGTTGTGGTTGTGGCGCACAGGCTTAGTACTGTGAAAGATGCCGATCAGATAGTCGTATTGGAGAAAGGAAAGATAGTGGAGGTTGGTAATCATGAATCTTTAATTAAGAGCAAAGGAGCTTATTTTAATCTGGTTAAAAATCAATTAGAACTTGCAAGCTGATGGTAGAGATAGAAGATAATATAAGAAGGAGTGATGCAGTTCATGAAATGATGGCCCGCACTCCACCATGGATTGCAAGGACAGGAAGCATTTTGCTTTTTGTATGGTTCTGCATTTTAATGACGCTAAGCTTTATAATCAAGTATCCTGAAATTCTTGATGGGCCAATTAACATCACTACCAAAACGCCTCCTGCTGAACTGGTAGCAAAAGCAAACGGGAGAATAAATCTCCTGGTAGCTAATAATGATAAGGTAAGTAAAGACCAGATCATTGCCTATATAAAAAACCCTGCTTCTTTTGAAGAGGTAGTTGTACTCAACAGACTAATGCCATTTTTTGAAAACCTTGTTAATAATCCGACTAAAATAAGGTCTAAAATGGACACTATCCCTAACCTTACCAATCTTGGTCAGGTACAGAATGCCTACAATGCTTTCGTCACGAAGTTGTTTGCCTATGATCTTACCTATACTCTTGAAAAGAATAAAAAGCTTGTAGCCAGTAACCTTGAACAGGTAGGTACTTTGGAAAGAAAAGCCATACTGTTGGATGAGAAGGATAAAGTTCTTCAACAGGAACTACAATTAGCTGAAGATAATTTTAAAAAGGACCAGTCACTGTATGAAAGAGGTCATATTTCCAAACTTGATTATGATGCTTCTAAAACTAATTTTCTTCAGACCAGAAAAAATATTCAGACCAATAGACAAGCATTGATTGAAAACAGACAAAATCTTCAGCATTTAACCTATAACAACAATGAACTTACTTTGAATGATAAGGAGCAGAAGGAATCATTGAATGTAGGAATAAAAGCTTCTTATAATATACTGGTTTCAGAACTGAAAGCCTTTAAAGAAGAGTTTTTTATGACATCCCCCATTTATGGAAATGTTACTTTTTTTGATGTCTGGAATAACAATCAGTTTGTGAATAAAGGAGATCAGGTAGCATTTATAGTAACGGACTCCAAAGATATATTAGGTAAGCTTCAGGTAAAGGGTAATAAATTCGGTAAAGTCAAATTAGGACAAAAAGTGAGGGTTAAGCTGAATAGTTACCCAATGTCTGAATATGGTTTATTGTTTGGTAAAGTAAGTAATATATCAAAGGTAAATAAAAATAATGTCTATGTAATAGATGTCGATCTTCCCGACACACTTATTACAACTTATAAGAAGTATATCCCCTATAAGCATGAAATGAAAGGGCTTGGAGAAATCATTACTGAAAATATGAGTATTATCGAAAGAATATTCTATCAAATGAGATCTTTAGGGAGGAAAGAATATATCGGAGAAGAAGAACTACAAAAAAAGCCATGAAAAAATCAAAGAGAATATTATTCCTGGGTGGTTCTAAATTTCAGATTCCACCAATCGTGTATGCCAAATCTCAAGGGCATCATGTGATAACGTGTGATTATCTTCCTGATAATCCAGGACATAAATTTGCTGATGAATATTGCAATCTTAGTACTACTGATTTTGATGCCGTTTTACAACTGGCTAAGGAAAGAAATGTAGATGGCATTGTTGCTTATGCATCAGATCCTGCAGCCCCAACTCAGGCTTATGTGGCAAATGAGCTGGGACTTCCGTCTAATCCCTATGAATCTGTAAAGATACTTGCAAGGAAAGATTTATTCCGAGACTTTTTATCAAAGAATAATTTTTATGTTCCTAGATCCCAGAGCTTTTACACTTTGGAAGATTCTTTAAACTGGTTCAGAGAAATTAATAAACCGGTTATTGTCAAGCCTGTTGATTCATCCGGAAGTAAAGGCGTGACCAAAATATATGATGAAAGTCAGCTTGAAGAATCGTTTAATTATGCACTTTCTTTTAGCAGAGAGAAGAAGGTGGCAATAGAAGAGTTCTTTATCAGAGACGGATATCAGGTAGCAGGAGATGGTTTTGTTGTAAATGGTAAACTCGTCTTCCGTTGCTGGGCCAATGAACATTTTGACAAGCTCTGCAATCCTTTTGTTCCTATAGGGGAGAGTTTTCCTTCAATCATGACAGCGAAAACACTTGAACAGGCTCATCGGGAGACACAACGCCTGCTTGATTTATTAAAGATTCAACAAGGTGCTTTGAATTTCGATTTTCATTATGATAAAAACGGAGATTTCTCTTTCCTTGAATTGGGGCCCAGAAATGGAGGAAATCTTATTCCTGAAGTGATTAAATATTCTACGGATGTAGATCTTGTAAAATACACAGTAGATTCAGCCCTTGGAATAGATTGTTCAGAATTGTCGCAGGTTGAAGCTGCAGGTTTTCATTCATCTTATATGCTGCACGCATTGGAAGATGGGGTTGTTAAAGATATCTGGTATAGTAAGGAGATAAGGAACAATATTCTGGAAGAAAGTATATTTATTAAGAAAGGTGACAAGGTTAGCAAATTCAATGGGTCGAATCATACTCTAGGTACAATGATTATGAAATTCGAATCCAGAAATGAGATGATAGAAAAAATGGACAACATGGAGAAATATCTTAAAGTGGTGTTAGAGTAGAAGTTTTTGTATCCATTTGTAACTTTTGTTACAGACTTTTAGCAAGTTCAGATTTAATTTAGCCTTATACTTAAACGTTAATTTATTTTTAAAATCGATATTCATGTTTCATACTTTTATAAAAGATATCAGCTATTCTACATCAATAGATTTTCCTGAGCAATTAAAGAAATTGATAAAAGAGACTAAGGTTGTACATTTAAAAGACCTTCCGGGAAATATTGACTATAAAGAATTCTATTCGGATCTTGTTCTTCAGTTAGGAGATATTGTTGGGATTGGAGAAGATGCATTGACCGGTAATGCTACTCAGGAGCAATGGACAGATATCCGGTATGATAAAGCCAGGGAAACTACATTCAGACATAGTAATACAAGGCAGCCACTGCATACGGATGCAGCTTATGCAAGCTTTGATCTTGATGTAAATTTTTTCTTTTGTCTTGAGAACGCTGAAATAGGAGGGGCCACTACATTTGTAGATGCAGAGTCTATCATTTATATTCTTTCCAAGTATGAGCCAGAATTGTTTAATAGAATTCAGAAGATTGAAGTGAAGTTTGGAAAAGGAAAAGATCAAAGAAAGACAAGAAAAATAATATATACTGAAGACTCGGTCCTTAAGTTAAACTGGAATTATTACAGAGTATCTCCTGAAAACACGGATGAGGCTAAAGCATTGTGTGAGGATTTTCATAATTTTCTTGAAAACAGAATTGTAGCAGCAGGATTGCAAACTCCTGTAACCCTAAAAATAGGTGATGGCTTATTTTTTCATGATACTACCATATTGCATGGAAGAAATTCCTTTTTTGGAGAAAGATGTCTTATCAAAGGAGGCTTTAATTTTAACTGATTATACATTAATAATATACCTATACAGTAATATATTTAATTATTTTATTATGGAAAATTTAGAAGAAAAAGCATCCGAAACACCTGATGTGCCTAAAGAAAATGAAGGTTCAGAACCAAAAGGAAAGAAAAAGAAGGTTTCTCTTTCCGAATTCAAAGTAAAGAGCTTTGTGACTGACGTGAAAGTCGAGCAGATGCAGTTCCTGAAAACCGCAGGAGGTTAATAAAATTTATTTAGTATTGTTCAGAATATTTTCAATATCATTTCATTCATGGATAAAACGCCGGAAGTTTCATGTATATGTATCACTCATAATAGAGTTGATATGTTCAGGAGAGCAAAAAAATGTTTCCTGAATCAGACTTATGAAAATAAAGAATTAGTGGTTTTGTTTGAAAATGATCCTGCTACTGAAGAACATGTGAGAAATTCTTCTGAATATTCATATTATGAACTTCGTGAATTACCTATGCCCTCTCCATTTATTATTATTCAGTTTGAAGATGAAAATGGAGAGGCCTATAATTCTGATTTAAGACAGAAGGCGTTATTGAGAAACAATGATGGTCATGTCTTAACCTTCATTAACAGTAAGTGGGAGTATATTTATATAAGTCCTTTGGTATTTGAGTTTACCTTAATACCAGTAAATGATTATTCTTTTAAAATACAATGGAATGATTTGTGGGTTAATATCAGTAAAGAAGGATCGATTGTATTAACTTCAAGTGAGTCTGATGCTAAAGTTTACGGAAGTACAGAATTGGTCGATACTTCTGTACGTCTGGATCTTGATTGCTTTGATCCTGAAAACAGAAGCCTTGAAAGATATGGTTGGGAGAAAAAATCAGTAAGGCCTGTTGATTATAGTAATATTGTTTTCTATAAAATATTCGCAAGACAAAAGATGTCTCTTGGTATGAAAAGAAACCTTTCTATAAGAGCATCTCAAGGTGATTATATCTGCGTCTGGGATGATGATGATTATTATTCTGAAAACAGAATTTACAATCAGATGAGTTTTCTTCAGTTTTCTGATAAAATGGCTTGTTCTCTTGCTTATGAGATCTTTTTTGACCATAATTCAGGAAGGGCATATTATAACTTTGAACGTTCTACAGGGCATGAAAACTCTCTTCTTTTTAGTAAGAAAGATGCGGGTCAATATGGCAATCTCAATGTAGAGGAAGATACTCCGCTATTGCTTAATTTCTACAATAGAAATCAACTCGCAATTATGGATGATCCTGAGTTGTATATCTATAACTTTCACAAAAGAAATACCTGTACAAATTCACACTTTCAGATGTTTATAGGAAGGTCGACTCTCCTTGACAATGATTACACTTTAAAAGTAAAAGAGCTTCTTGAATCTCCAGTGTAACCTTAATATTTAGTTTCTGCAAGTTGTTGAGTGAGGTAAATGAACAGTAGGTTAAAAATATTCGTTATATTTTTTTTATTTATTGCCGGAACTAAGTCTTATGCTCAGGGAAAATTAAATCTTGAAGCTTTGATATCACTGGCAATAAAACAAGATTTCTCTGTCCAGCTGACTGAACAGGAACTTAATAAAGCTCAGATAGAGCAAAAGATAACAAGGTCCAGTATTCTGCCAACTGTTAGTTTCAACAACTGGAACGGCTATTACGACGGTAGATATTATGATCCTTTAAAAAATGATTTTTTCTATAACCCTACAATGGTAGGCAATATGGGTCTTACCTCAACATGGGGAATATACAATGGTGGTTATAGAAATACAAAACTATCAATAGACCGAATCTCGATAACTATACAATACCTGAATCTTGAAAAGAAGAAAAGAGAGATAAGCCGGGAGGTAATTGGTTTGTATAGTGCCATTGTTCAGGCGAATAATCTTATCAATATTTATCAGAAGAAAATAGATTTATATGCTGCTGAAACGGCAAGGATAAAAGAACTTTACTTACTTGAAAAAGTAACAGCAGTGGACACTTCGGTTGTGGCACTGACGAGAATTGACGCGGAAGATAAACAACTACAGCTCAAATACAAACTGGAGTTGGATCTTCATCAGCTTGGTTTACTTACTAATGAAAGTTTATTACTTAGTGATATTGAAAATAATCCTGAATTTAGTTTTGAACAATTTAATCCGAATGAATCAAAATACAATATTTATGATGATACGACAGCCCTTAAAAACTCTTCTATCAGTTATAGGATTAAAAGTTTGGAAATTGAAAAAGCACGTTATTCAACTGAGTTACAGAAAACACAATTCAAACCTTCAGTTAAATTTGAGGCGGGTGTAAATACAGGTTATTCTTCCAACCTCCGGCATGAAACTGCTAATATGAACTCTGAAGGTAAATATGTTTTCTTTAAGCAATTTGAAAGCAATAGATATAATTCTACAAGTTTAAATATCTATATTCCTGTTTTTGACAGGAGAAACAAACTTTTGGAGCGTCAGAACAGAGTGGGAGAGAACATGGCAAAAATAGAGGGAGCTCAAACAGGTAGAAAAATTTTCATAAAGTATTCTTTGGCAAAGAAAGAATTAAACGTAAAATATAAGAAATTGAAAATTTCTCAGGTACAGGTTAATGAGATTAATAAACTTCTTGTAAACTACAAAGAGCGATTTGCACTCGGGAGACTGCGGGTTAATGATCTCTTAATTGCCAATGAAAAGCTTATTGAAGGAGAAATAAATTATAATAATAACTATTTTGAATTCTATAAAGCACTCAAAACTTTTGAGCTTGATTACGCAGGCAATCTAAGTTACTGACCTTTTTCCTGAAAGTAACCAACATATTCAGAAGGAAGTTTTGTTATTGGTTTTATCCTGATATCTTTAAAAAAGACTTCAGCAGCTTCGCTTTGTAGCTGTATTCTGCCTTTGGTCAATGGTTTAAGGATGCCATCCAAATAGGATGAATTCGAAAGGGCCATGACAACTTTACCATTTACGATGTGTAAACTTTTGTCACCATAGGTAATCAGCTCCAGCTCATTCCACTTGTTACCAGCAAGCTCATTATTACTTCCTGCTTTACAAAAATTACCGGCAGTAGTATTCTCTCCGAATGAAGTTAACGTCCCTTTCTGATTATAGGTATATGGTTGGTTTTCGTTTTCTTTTAATGCTTTAATTTTTATTTTTGAATTGGCTATACACCAATAATCCCCCATACTTTCTTCAATGATCTGAAACTCCTGAGACACCATCCACGATCTCCAGTAATCAACCCCGCATTCTCCCTGAGAATGATATAGAATTCCGGAATCCTTTGCTTCATTTAATCTTGGTACCCATTTTTTAGTACCCCATTTTACTTTTAGTTTGAGATGATAATTTTCAAATGATTCCTTAGTATAAACACATCCATAGATCTCTCCTGAAATTTTTAGCACTGGTTCACCATTTTCTTCAATAACAGAAAATACATCATTGATATTTTTATTATAACCGATTGGCTTTATTATTTCTCCCGCATCATTTACAGGTGCTTGTCCTTTATAGCCATCTTTGTGAGGAAAGCTTAAATACATTTCCCATTTTGACAGGTTGGTATCCAGCAATGTGATCCATTTCGATTCAGGACCTCTTGCTCCGGAAAATACTATCAGGATTATGAAAGATGGGAGAATGACATGCTTTTTCATGATTATTTAAATTCACTTAAATATAATAACCCATGAATGATTCATGCAATTCTATAACAGATAATACTTTTTTGCCTTGAAAGATCTTATTTTAAATTTTATCTTTTATTTGAAAAGTCTTAAATGTTTTTTAAAAAAACAGAATTGTTTCTTTCTTTTAAATGATCCTAATTGTTTGTCTCATTGGGAATTGGGTTCAATAATTTTGATAAGGGATAAATTCCTATCTTTCAGAAAAAATCCATTTTTTTGAACAATGTAAGAAACTGAAACCGAAATGCTTCGTACAGTACTATTAGCTAACAGGAAACCCCTATGGAATTAGAAATTGACACCCTCATTGAAGCCGAATTCTTTAATTTATCTTCCGATCTTATGATCGTGATGAAAAAAGGTCGACTAATGCAGGCAAATTCTGCGTGGAAACAAATTTTGGGCTGGACACCCGAAGAAGTTAAAGGCAGACAATTAATAGAATTTATTCATCCAGATGATGTAGAAATGGCCCTACATGTGGGAAAAGCAATTTATAAAACCGGCATTGATGTTTATGTGGAAAACAAATATCTCGCTAAAGACGGTTCTTATAAGTGGATTAGCTGGAAGACCTTTATTAAATCAGGACTTATTCTTGGGATAGGAAAAGAGATTACTCAGGATAAGGAAAAAGATGCTCATTATAAAAAAATCAACAACTACAGAAATTCTCTGCTTGAAAATTCCAGATACCTCGTCATTTCACTTGAGAAAAACGGTATCATCAGAACTTTCAATAATGCTGCTGAAAATACTCTTGGATACAGAGCGACAGATGTTGCTGAAAAAATAACACCAACATTATTTTTCAATAAATCAGAACTGGAGGAAAGAAGCCGTGAGCTGGAAACAAAGATTGGACAGCCGGTAAATTACGGATTTGATTACTTCCTTAAATCCGCTCAACACAATATTGTCAATGAGCAGGAGTGGCTTTGGAGGAGAAAGGACGGTTCTCAGGTTCCTTTGCACTTGTCAGTGTCTCCGGTGCGTGATGACCATAATGAAATTTCGGGTTATTTAATAATCGGAAGTGATATTTCACAAAAAAGAGCAGCACAAAAAAGGTTGAAGGATAGTGAAACTATATTCAAGGCTATGAATGATGCCAATCCCCTGGGTATATTCCTTACCGATGCCAATGGGGAATGCGTTTATTCAAACCGGGCTTTTCAAAGTCTGACAGGTTTAAACTTGTCAGAAACTTTTGGGTTCTTCTGGAATAAAATTGCTCATGAAGAAGAAAAAAGTGATATACTACAATTATGGGATAATGCGATCTCAAGCAATACTAATTTTCATAAAAAAATAAAACTGGTATCATCTACGAATACGATCAAATGGGTTGATGTAAATGCGGTACTTATCAATGAACATGAGCCATCTTTAGGATATGTAGGTATCGTTGCGGACATTACCAAAGAAATCGAAAGTAAGAGAGAACTTGAGGGAACTCTGCTAACATTAGAGAAGAGCAATAAAGCTCTTGATAACTTTGCATATGTTGTTTCTCACGATCTCAAAGCTCCGTTGAAGAGTATTGCTGCAATGATTAACTTCATAGAAGATGATCTTAAGTCCGGAGGCAATAATGCTTTAGAATATGTGAAACTATTGATGGGGCGTGTTTGCAAGATGGCAGAAATCATTGAGGGAGTACTTGATTTTTCCAGAATTGGTCATCAGGCTGTGAGAAAAGAATTTATTAATGTTAAACAGCTGGTATCAGACCAGTTAGAATTTCTCACAGTAGAAAAGCCAGCTGACAAACGTATAATAATGGAAGAGTTTGAAATTTTTGAATCTAAAATTCTACTTACACAGATCTTTTCAAACCTTATCAGCAATGCCGTTAAATACAATGATAAAGATAAATGTAAAATAACTATAAGAGGAAAACTGTCTGATGGACATTGTTATTTTGAGGTAGAGGATAACGGACCTGGTATTCCTGAAGAATTTCATGAAAGGGTGTTTGGCCTGTTTAATACTTTAAGAGATGAAAGGGTAAAAGACAGCACAGGTATTGGCCTTGCTATTGTAAAGAAGATTATAGAAGAGGAACTGAATGGAAGCATTCGTATCCAAAGTAAAATGGGGCAGGGGACAACATTTATCTTCTCCTGGTAGCTGAAAATCAGCAACAGTCTATAGCAAGAGCAACAAAAATATATTCCAGGTACTCTTGCTGTTGCTCAAACTGTTGCTAATATTTTATTTTAAATAAACTGGCTAAAAATCAAATAATAAAAAAAGAGACTACCAGAAGGCTGTCTCTTTTTTATTTACTCAACAATTATAATTAACGTAGCAGCAAAACTATGACTTAAAATACGCTTGCTGTTGCTCAACACTCTTGCTGATTATTGTAGTAGTGGTATAAGATGTACTGCAGCAATGGCAATACTTACAAGGAGGTTAAGAGTAAAAACTCCTACTATATACCGCATTGGTAAGATTGAAATATTGCTTACAAGCACTGCAAATGTAAACAAAGCGAAAAAAAGCACACTTATGTCAGAAAATGCACCATTAAAATAAGATATTAATAACAATAACGGAGGCGCAACAATACAACCCTGAATGATTATAAGTGCCCCGGCAATGGGGAATCTGTAATTTTCAAGAGAATCACACCATTTCTCTATTTTTGACCAGGTAGAAACATTTGTGTCATTGGTTAAAATCTGGCCGGTATATGATTTTGTTATAGCTCCCATAATTTTTTTGTTTGTGTTTATGATACAAATGTATACTGCCTCTATCAGATTAATAATGACATGCGTTACTCTTAAAGATGATTTTTGTCAGCATTTGATACAAACTTTGGTTTTAGGAGAAATTGAAATTGGAAGGAGCAAATACCGACAACCGGACTAAAAATAAATAAGAAAACTAACAGAATGGTTTTGTGGATTCCTCGTATTCAGAAATCCCCAAAAACAAAAATAACAATCATATTATTGCTTGCCTGGAACTATCTTCTGTTGAGGAATTCTTATTTCATAGCTTTCTTTTTTCTTAATCCTAAGTTTAAAATTATCGGTATTGTTAAACCATGGATTTAATTGTCTCAGTTCTTTATAGGTTGTGTTGTTCTTTTTGGCAAAATCTACAAGGTTATCTATATCATCATTAACTGTAATGGTTGTGAATTGAAATGGCTCATATTTTTCAGTATGAGGAACAAAATATCCATATGTTTCAGGGTTTTCCAGAATTAATTTTAAAGCAAGTATCCGGTAAACATATCTGGCGGTTTCAGAATTAAGGTGCAGGTCAAAAAAGTTATCGACTTTCTGGTTTTCCAGTCTGTTTTTTATACCTTTCATTCCTACATTATAGGAAGCAGCCGTAAGTACCCAGTTGTTAAGATTGGAATAGGCCCATTTTAAATATTTGCAGGCGGCTTCTGTCGCAAGTTTAGGATCTCGCCTCATATCAACATCCTGATTCATTTTGAGATCATAATCTTTGGCTGTTTTTTCCATAATCTGCCACATTCCCATAGCTCCTGCATAGGAGGCAGCATTATTGTTAAACTCACTTTCTATTACAGCAAGGTACAGAAAATCAGGGTGTACTCCGGATTTTTGAAGAATTTCAGTTACAAATGGTCTCCATCGTTCTACATTCTTGATAACGAGCAGAGTGTGAGTCTGACGAAATGTATTTACCATCAATTCATACTCCAATGCTTCTCTTACATCGGTTCTTTGGACCGGAATTGTTTCTCCTGCAAAAGTTACGACTTCCGGAATGGGCACTGAAGTAATCTTCTGAAAAGGTGTCTGGGGACTATTCAAGGTCCCTATAGCATCATTTACTTTACCTTCATTGTTTGCCGATAAATTTTGTTCTGGCCCATTCCCTGATTTACAGGCTAATAAAAACAGTGATAGTAAGGGGATGAGTAATGACTTTTTCATGCTTTTTTAACCGATTGAATTTCTTTATTTAGTCAGTAACGAAAATCTTAATGGAACGATAAAATTATTTAACTAAAATTAAAAAAGAATTAATAAATGGCCTGTTTGCAAATTCATTTGTGAATTTCTGAAAAAAATAAGATTTAAAAAACTTTGAAAAAACTCAATAATAAAAAGAGAATGAGGGACTGATTCTTAAGTTTTAATCAGTCCTGCTCCCGTGCCTATTGCAATCATATCTTCTATACTTCCAATTACGATATCATCAATTTTATAAGCTTCTGCAAAATATTTCCTCGCATAAAAGCTGGCGTAGGTCATTGCTAATGCTGATAGTCCACCAAGCAGGAAGCCGGTTGATCTTTTTTGTTTATATGCCTGAAATATTGTAGTGCCTACTAATGCCCCGGAGATAATTCTTGTTATTATTTGAGGGGCAGATGTTCTATTGGGTGTTGATGGTAATTTATCTCCTACAATTTCTCCTGCGCTTATAATTTTGGTAATAACATTGCTGGCTGGTAGTTGAAGAAATGCCAGGCCAGATTTTAAAGACCCATTGAATGATTTTTTATTCAAAAATTGTGAGGCAAGTGAGGGCGCAAATGTAGCTCTCATTCCTGCTATTGCACCTAGTCCCAAAGCTAGTTTTATTCCTTTTCATAAATTCCCTTAGCCAATAATTAATCAATTCACATATTCCATCTATCCTTTTTAACATGAACTAAATAATTATTGTTTTTCTAAGGGATATTAATGTTTTGTTCCAATACCATGATTCTTATTTTTTCTGTTTTTCTGTATCTTTCAAATTAATGGTATTGTCTATATTCGGCAATAACACTTTTATAAAGGCATTTCTGATAAGATTGCTTACAACAGGCCAAAGTTGAATCTTTGGGTTTTCCAGCTGACCGGAAAATGGGACTTTGGTTGCTATACGATCTTTTGGATGGTTTTTAAATATCTCTCCCAGTCCCTCAATAGCGGCTTCATATAAAAATCGGAGAGGTCCTGGTTTTTCTTCTTTTGGTTTCAGAACATTCAGATTTTCAATAAGCGGTTTTACATATCCTTTAATACCTCCGTCTTTACCTGCAGCTTCTATATAAAGACCGACTGTTCCTTCCTGAACGTCAAAGTTACCATAGGCTTTAAAGAAATCGTTCAATTCTGTTGCAGGAAGTTTTTCCATTTTTACATCCATATTGAAATACGGACTTTCTGCGTAGGGATCAAACTCTAGAGTAAAATTGAAATGACCCGTTTTCATTGCTTTCCCTGTTGCCGTTATATCTGCTACCATTGTCTTGGAAAGCTTCTCGCTGTTGGTAAGATTATTGGCAACTGCATATACAGACTGCAGGTATAAATTGATATCAGGACTGGCGGAGTAATCTCTATAGTGGATTTCACCATTTAATACTTCCAGACGGTTAATTTTTAGTGGAAATAATTTCTTTACAGGTTCTCTCCAGTCATTGTTTGCACCGTCCTGACTTGTTCCTTTGGCACCATTTACAAAATTGAGGGCACTGTTATAAATGAGTATTTCTCCGACTAATGCCCCTTTAAACAGGGCTTTCCATTGAATTGAAAGATCAGTTTTTTCAGCAAGAAAAAAAGGTACAAATGTTTTGCCTTCAGTTTTCTCTATATCGAGGTGGTGAATGGTATATGCTCCCCTTATAAGATGTATGTCAATGTCATCAACATGCCCTTTATATCCATTAAGTTCAGAGAGCATATTATTCACATATCTTAAAACAATGTAAGGAAGCGCCAGTCTGAATGCTATCAATAATCCCAGCAATATCACACCTATCTTCAAATACAATTTCTTTTTCTCCATCGTTTTACCTTATGAATGTTAAAAAAGAACAGAAGGAGTATAGGGATTGTTTAGAGATGCAAGGGGGAAATTAATTATATAAAAGGATGGGGTTTATTGAAATAGTTTGTCTTTAAGAAGTTTTAGTTTATAGTAGCCTTAGTTTTGAATGTTGATCTTCTTTCCTTCTTTCTGAAGGTATGGTATAAAACATAAAACCCTGCCAGGATGAGAGGAATACTTAGTATTTGTCCCATGTTAAGACTTAAACTGTCTTCAAACGTTTCCTGATTCTCTTTTACAAATTCAACCAGAAACCTTTGACAAATAGAGTGGTCAGAAAAATTCCAAAAATTATTCCATTGTACATTTCACGACGTTTGTTCTTCCAGATAAAAAACAATATCAGAAAGAGGATAAAGCAAAAGATCGCTTCATACAACTGACCAGGATGCCTGGGTATGTTATCTACTTGCTGAAATATAAATGCCCATGGAACAACAGTAGGTTTACCTATTACTTCTGAATTGATAAGGTTTCCTATACGGATAAATCCTCTTGTCAGTGTGCCTACAATCACAAGTCTGTCAAGTATCCAGAGGTAATTATAATTTTTGTTCCTGCAGAAAAGGTACAGACCAGTTAAAATTCCAGCAGCACCGCCATGACTCGCAAGTCCAGCATATGGAGGCAGGATAATCTGAAGTGGATTTTCTATAAATGCATATGGTTCATAAAACAGGAAATGCCCGAATCTTGCACCGATAATGCTAGAAATAAATATATATATATATGGTCAATGATTCAACATCCTCTACAGGCTTGTCATCCTTCCTGAAAAAATGGATCATAAACTGTTGGCTAAGAAGAAATCCTAATAACCAGGTGACTCCATACCATCTCAAGGGCCAGTCAATTCCAAGAATAGTAAAGATGTCAGGATTAGGATTCCAGATTATATATTCTAAAAACATAAATGAAAAAGTAATAATAGAGATAGCTAATTAGTTATTTTTAGTAGTTATCAAAGAAATCATCTTAATTGATTTGAAAGAAATAATAGCTATAAGGATCCTTACTATAGAGGAGGAGACGGGTAGAAAAAAGTTTTTTACATATTTATCCTTTTACCGTTTTCCATAAATATTAAATCTATAAAACAATCCAACTCTGTAAACCATCGAATTAATATTTAATTTAAAAAGTGAGTTTTCATAGACAGGATTGAAAGAGTGCATATATGTTAACCCTCCTGTGAGAATAATATTATTCTTCAATTTATAGCCAATTGAAATATCTGCGAATAATGAAGTTGTGAAGTTCTTAAAATTGTCAGAATAATCCTTTGTTCCAGTAGAGTCGTTGTAATATTTTTTAAGTTTATTTTTCATGGACTGATTTCCACTGATAAAATTAAAGCAGGCTCCACCTCCAATACCTCCCCAAAAGTTCTTTCTGAACTTGCTATACATAAAAGAAACCGGAATAGAAAATGAGGAATATCTTTCTGTAACAAAGACATTAGTATTTTCAAAGGGGGGAGGAGAAGATGGTGGTGTCTTAGGCGGCCCTTTTTTTAATTCGCTGAATGAATTCTGAATAGTAACTTTTTGAATTCTAAATCCTGTACTGAACAAAAATCCTTTTACATTAATGCCAAAAAGGAACGTAGGAAGGATATGGTTCTCCGACTTGTTATTCCAATATAGGTCTTCTTTCCAACGAAGCTGTGAATTACTTCTATATTTCAGATAATTTTTCTGTAAACCTAAGTCAAATGATACAAAATATCTGAAATCTTCTTGCTGATAAGAAGGAGTAATTTTTTTTTTATTTTTAGTTAACGTGTCCGAAGCAATAGATTCTTTCTGCCTGTGATAGCGGGCAGCCCATCTCATTTCTTTTCTGTATATTTTATTAAGCATCATTCTATCTTTCCTGGAAAGCAATGATGGATATGATGAAGAATATACAGGCTTATGATTTTCGTTTTGGTCAGTTGTTTTTCCTTCGGAGGAATCAGAGACTATTGATGATTCGCTTGAGCTAGATTCATCTTTGTATACAGCAACTATTTTCCCGATAAGGACATAATTAAATCCTGTGTTTTTAAATATGATAGAAAACAGATCAGAGAGTTTTATATCATTATAATTGCAGGGAGAAATCCTGATGTCTGCAATACTGCTGTTTGAAAATGAAAATTTTATGGAATTTTCCGCATTGATTTTATTCAAGGCATCGGATAAACTGCCTCCATTCCAGGAAAAGCTAACCGTTCTTTCCAAGGTGGATTCGGACAATGTATTTAGATATTGAGAATCAGCAGAATGATTTTGACAAACTGCAGCAAAAGAAATAAAAAAAATGGCCAGGAAGGTACTTAGTTTATTTACAACCTTCTCCAGAAATATAAATCTCATCCTTTCTTTTTTCTACCTTATACGATGTTGTAATTTTTAGGATTTGAATAGCTTCATCCAGACTAAGCTGAGTAAAGTCACCCGTAAAGGTACATTTTGAAATTGATTTAGCAATGGATATTTTCTGGTTATATTGCCTTGACATGAGCTCTGCTACATCTTCCATTGTCGAATTCTTAAAGTCAAGGATTCCCAACTTCCAGAAAATAAAATTATTAGGATCAACCTTTGCTAATTCAGTTTCTCCTTCATCATTAATTTTTAACTGTTCTCCTGCTTTTACTTCTATCCCTTGTCCCACATTTTTGGGATATATTCTGACAATACCTTCTGTAACAGAAATTTCTTTATAATATTCATCCTTCATATTCCGAACATTGAATTTGGTACCTATCACAAGAAGATAATGCTTGTCAAAGTAAATGGTAAATGGCCTGGATTTATCTGATTCAATTTCGAAATACACTTCTCCTTGCATAGACAGGCTTCTCTCATTTTTAAAATTATCCTTTAATGTTACGGATGCTGATTTATTCAATGTAAGTTGAGATCCATCCGGCAAGGAATATTCAAGAACTTTTTCTCCGGAGGCAATCAGAGAAGAAGCTTCTGTTGATGATGTACTATTTGTTACATTTGATTTGGCTTGGGTCTTTTTATCTGTAGGAGTATTTTCAACTTTATTAACGGTTTTTAAACTATCAACCATTTGTGAATCCCTTTTTACTTGCTGGGTATTGTTTGCTAAAACAGAAGTAGCCGCTTGATGATCCTTCCAGTAAAGGATACTTACCAGGAAGCCTATAAGCAATGATGCAGCTGCAGTCCACCATAATGCAGGATGAATTTTTCTAATTACGGATTTTCCTTTAGCCTCATCTGCTTCTATATCACTTATCACTTTAGACCATAATCCTTCTTCATGGTTCTTGTACACAGGACTATCGTCCATCTTATTTTTTATACGATCCTTGAAAGAATCTTTATTCGTAAGCTCTTTCATTTAGCTAACAGTAATGTCTTTATTAAGAAGATTGGTATTATTGTTATTTCGAAGCCCGGCTAATACTTTTTTTATGTATTTACGAGCCTTTGAAAACTGGGAACGTGAACTACCTTCTGAAATTCCCAGCATTTGCGCTATTTCCTTGTGAGAATAATCTTCCAGTACGTATAGGTTCATAACAAGTCTGTATCCGTCCGGAAGATTTTGAAAAATTGATAAAAGTAAGGATGGTTCTATTTCGTCAATATCTTTTGCTTCTTCTATTCCAAGGTCTTCTTCTTCTACATTTTCAATGCTATCAAGCTGATAATCTTTCTTATGTTTATCATAATGATTCAATGCAGTATTGATCACTATCCGTTTAATCCAGCCTTCAAAGGAACCCTGAAATTTATAAGTGTTAAGGTTATGATAAATTTTTACAAATGCTTCCTGTAAGATGTCTTCGGCTTCGAAGTCCGTTCTTGCATACCTTAATGCAACTGGCCTCAGCTTCGGCACAAAAAAATCAAATATAGTTCTGAAAGCTTTTTTATCACCTCCAGCCGCAGCTGTTATTATTGATCTATCCATAAATGCACTTTGCCATAATATGCAAGAGATTTTAAGTAACCCAATATTGAATATAAGCAAGTTTCATGAAAAAGCAAAATTTAAACTTTAATACATTATAAGAGGGTGTCTGATCCAATTGTTTGATTTCTTTCTTCAATAACAATAATGTTTCCCTTTATAAAAAAGTAAAAGATGATTACGACCTTACTCATAGAAATGAGGACAAGGTATTTTCTTCATGATCTTCTTTTTTTTTCTGGTCAATTCATAAAGATATGTTATATTAAGCTCATGAGATCCTCCTGTACGGGCGGGGGCAAGCTTGGAGACAGTATGATCAAAGCTATAACTTATACTAAGTCCGTTTACTCTCCATCCTGCAAGTATTACCATCGATTCATTATTTTGCAATTGCCATCTGTAATGTTTAAGAAGTGGTATTCCCCGATACCAGACCCCAGTGATCAGGTGATCGTATAAAAAGTACACTCCAAGATCTATCTGGTCGGATTTCCCCTGAGATTTATAATGTGCAGTAGGAGTGATGTAAATGTCTCTTCCCTGGTTAATCTCCTTGTTTACATTTCTTGTTTCAATATCTATACGATAACCTGCTATAAAATCAAGCTTGTATGGAAGCCGGCTGTTTTCACCATAAAAGGATTGATTAGGTCTGTTCATATGTGCATAGGTAGCTCCAATCCAATAATGGTCAGAGTAGAAGATCCCACCTGAACTAAAATCCAGGTATTGAACCTGGTCATTTTGAAAAGGTTGATTAGTATGTTTTCCAAGATATCCATAAGAGTCATATTGATCAGGAAAATACAATCCTGAATAATCTATGTAACGTGAAACATAACTTGCCTGTATTCCTGCACGGAAGGAATGTTGTTGTGTGAGGTGCAATTCGTACGCATATTGAAAAGCTGCTTCAGTGGAGGCTATTGTACTTGCTCCTTGCCAGTCTTTGTAAACCATAAATCCAACACCGCTATTTACCTTATTGAAATAGTTATCTACAGAGAAGTGAGATGTGATGTACTTAGCATTCAAAGCTGGCCATTGAATGCGCTGATGGAAGATACCTCTGAGAGCATGCGCATTTCCTGCAAATGCCGGATTTAAATACAATACATTGGCATAAAACTGAGAATATTGAATATCCTGAGAGATGCAGTAATTAAGATTCAACATCCAGCATAGCAAAAGAATAATTAGCGAACGAAGAGATACCCCCAATACCATATACTTAATAAAATTTAAAATTCCCCTTGTGTTTCTTAACCGGCGCTACCTTACTTGTTCTTTTATTAGCTTCATTCAGTTCCTTTTGTTGTTTCTCTTGTCGTTTCCGGTCTTTTTTTTCAGTACCTTCCCGGTTATCAATGTTTTCCTGTGTAAGCTCAATAGCCTGCTTAGCAAGATAATCACTTGCTTTGATGGTATGCCTGCTTAGTCTGTTTTTCCTGTCTTTCCGATACCTTTCTCTTTGGCAGGAGGAGCCCAAAGAGAGGCTTACCATTAAAATAAGGACTAGCGGAAAACTTACTCTCTGATACATTATTTCCTATCTGACAACTGTAACACTTCCTTCTAATTTATAAGGACCTCTGTATTCCTCAGAGTCTCCCTCATAGGTTATAATCCATGCATAAACACCGACTGGCATTGGTTCATCTCTGTAAATTCCGTCCCAGTGGTGATCCGGACTTTTAGATTCGAATATGATTTCACCCCATCTGTTAAAAATGAGCATCTGAAATTTTCCAACATGGGCACTGTACAGATTATATCGGTCGTTTATTCCATCACTATCAGGACTAAAAGCATTCCCGATAAAAAGCCTTGGAGGACATACTTCTCTCACGTTTACAAGTTCTGTTGCGGAACAATTGTTCTCGTCTGTTACAGTAACTTTATAGATGCCCGGTGCATTAACAGATATGGACTGTGAAGTATCTCCTGATGGTTGCCACAAATATTTTCTGCCTGCGCCAGCATTTATTATTCTTTGTGCATTAATTTCTGTTTCCCTGCAGATCTTCTGGTCTGGCCCCAGGTCCACTGTCGGAGCTTTATACACTTTGACAATGTCTGGTATGTTTAATTGATTTATACAACCATGATCGGACGTCACTTTTAGCGTAACATTATAATTTCCTGGTTGATTATAGCAGTGTGTAGGATTTTGTATAAATGATGTATTAGCTGCGCTGGATGGATCTCCAAAATCCCATGACCAGCTCTGTATAAAGCCATTGGCAATAGAAGAAGAATCTTTAAAGTCCACGCAGACAGCTTCACAACCTTGTTTAAATTCACCAAACCTTACAATAGGTTTTGGATAAATCTCTACCGATTTTATAATGGTATCCTTACAACCAAGATCCGTTGTAACAATTAGTCGCGAATTGAATGTACCAGTCGAATCGTAGAGGTGGACAGGATCTTTTTCTGTTGAAGCATTTTTACTGCCGCCAATATAATTGCCAAAGTTCCATTCTCTGCTTATAATTTCTCCTGAGGATACAGTTGAGTTGTCTTTAAACTCAGTAATACTTCCAATACAAGTATTATTAAAATTAAAATCAGCAATAGGCTGTGGTGGGTCGTTCAAAAGTATGCTTTCAGAATATTGACAATTATGTATATCTGTAACGGTTACAGTATAGGTTCCCGGAGATAAGCCAGTTGCTGTCTCTGTTGTTTGTGCTGGTAATGTATTCCATTGATATGAATAGGGAGAAATGCCTCCTGTTGCAGAAACAGTTGCACTTCCTTTTGAAATGCAGGTAGGATTAGACCTCTGCATTGAAACTGATATTGGAGCAGGCTCTTCAATTGTGATGGTCGTTAATATACTGCAGCCATTGGCATCAGTTACTGTAACTGTATAGGAGCCTGTATGTAAGTTTATAGCCTGAGGGGTATTCTGGATAGGCGTAGTATTCCATCTGTAGGTGTACGAAGGTGTCCCGCCGGTAGGAGTTACATCCGCATAGCCATCTGAACCTCCGTTACATGTTACATTTTGGGACGTAGTACTTATGGTCATCAGATGCAAAGCTTCGATAGATGCAGGTACTGAAGTCGTACATCCTTTTGTGTCTGTTATTGTTGCGATATAGTCTCCTGAAGAAAGATTTGTTGCCTGGGCAGAAGTTTGTACCGGATTCGTATTCCAACTATAGGTATAAGAAGGAGTTCCACCGGAAACGCTGACTATAGCCGATCCATCATTGCTGTTACAGGTTGCCTTATTGACAACCACTGTTGCATTAAGTACAGGCGGCTCGGTGATTGTTACAGATACAACAGCTGAACAACCAGCAATATCTGTAATTGTCACAGTATAATTCCCGGCTGGTAATCCAGATGCTTCAGCCTTTGTTTGTGCAGGACTAGTATTCCAATGATAGGAGTATTCCGGAATCCCTCCGGTAATACTAACAGCAGCAGATCCATCAGCGCCTCCAAAGCAATTTACGTTGCTGGTTTCAGTGGAAAGAATCATGGATGGACTGATAATTACTGTTGCAGTATCATTTGATGAACAACCATTTAACGTACCTGTGACAATATAATTCTCACTGACTGAAGGTTTAACAGTAATAGAACTGTTTGTTGCACCTGTAGACCAGGAGTAAGCAGATGCTCCTGAAGCTGTTAATAAAAGAGATTGTCCCTGGCAAATAGTATCTGAATTTACTTTTACAACAGGAAGGGGCTTTACGGTTACTAATTTTATTATGGTATCAGCGCAGGTTGGATCTGTACCGGAAATAAGCATGACGCTGTAATTACCAGCGGCCGTAAAAGTGTGAGAAGGATTTTGTAGAGAAGAGATATTATTGAGGCCTGACGCAGGATCTCCAAAATTCCATTGCCAAAAGGTTGAATTGGAAGACTGATTCGTAAAACTGGTGGCTTGTCCAGCGCAAACAGCAGTGCTTAAAAATTGTGCAACTGGCTTTGGGCCTACAATAACTCTTACAGTATCAATAGCTATGCAGGTATTAGAAACTTTCAATGTATATGTTGTTGTAACAGTTGGACTTGCAATAGGATTTGGACATGTTGTACAACTTAATCCCATCGGAGGAGACCATAGAAAAGTGGAACCAGGAGGGCCTGATTGAGTACAGCCTAACTGAACATCTCCTTTACAGCTTAGTACATGGCTCGCAGGACCAGCGTTGGCCCAGACTCCATGTGTGTTTCCGCTGGGGATCAGAGCGGCATTGAGATATAATCGCAAAGCATTTACATTAGCAAGATTGGTCAGATTAGGAGTTGTATTATTCTTTCCTCCACTTTTTGAATAATCATGTCCTCCAAGATAAAATACGTTTCCGCCAGGAGCAGAGGGAGCAATAAGATGAGCCCCTGTTGCCGTAACTGTATCAGAACCTAAGTAATTTATCAAAGGATAAGTATATGGTCTCCAATCTGATCCTGGTTGTAGCATCCAGTTGTCCACTGATCCTCCTGAGTTTTGCATTGTGGGACCATGGATTTGAGCAAACGCCATATTGGCATTTGGGTAATGATGGCTAACCTTTGTATTGACTATAGTGACTCCTGAGGTAGTTTGATAGAATCCTCTGTTTTCATAGGCATCTATTGCGTGGCATTGCGCAAGAAAGTTTCCTCCGCTGAGTACAAAAGCTCGTACACCATCAATCATTGCCTGACTAATATCTGAATCATCTGCATGTGGCTCTGAAGCAAAGGTATAGCAATTTTTCAGCTCTTCAATATCTGCTGCATCCATGATATCGTAATTACCAATGCCAGCAGCATCAAGTATCTTCGTGTGTATTTGCTGATTACCTCCATTGTTAAAAACTGCTATTTTAGGTCGATGAGTGATTGTGTATCTTACATCTACGCTAGCGTTATTAATCAATTTGTATACAATAACATTATTTCCAAAAGCATTTATAATTTGAGTTGTAGTTTCACCACAAGGTAATATTGTATCAGGAACTATAAACGGTCCTCCTCTGAAATCAATGGTGGTTGCAGCTAAGAAACCAGGTGTTATCCTTTCTGCTAATGCAGTAAAATCAATGTCATCTCTCTGTTTATCTGATTTGATAACCCATTTAACTGGTATCCCATTCTGAAGAAATGCATTTATTAATCCGTAAGCCTTTAGGTTGAATGGTGCCTGTCCCGCTGGTACAACAGATTGATATATATTGTCCATGGGAATAACAAAACTTCCCGCAGGTACGGTTTGAATATTAGGTGAAGGACCCGGTAAATCTTTTTGAGCAAATGATTTGATATGAATTAGTATAAATACGCAAATGAATATCCTTTTATATGCATCAAATGAAGCATATGGAAATGCGGTCTTTTCCATACTAAAGTGTTTATAATTATCGGGTTTTAAATATTTATTAAAGCCAAAATGTGTCCTTCTTCAATAAAGTGGACAGGAGGAATTTTTTAAACGTAGCCTGATAGGAAAGAAAAATTAAATTTTATTGTAATTGAGGTGATTACATTTTAAGAACAAAAAATGGGAGAGATATTCTGTGTGATTAACCATAATTCAGTCTCCTTTAAGTTTCAGGTTAAAATATAAAGTAAGACTGGTTTCATTGTCATTTGGCCTCTCCTCAAAATCATCTTTTTACTGGATATTTTTGGATGAAAAATGAAAACCTAACTCATTGATTGAATTCTTAGGCTTAATATTTAATTAAATTTCAGCGTTTTACAGTTTTTTAAATTACCTTCCATTAAACACTACCTTAAAAAACAAGGTACTATGTATTGTATAGTACTTAATAAGTTTTACCTTTGAGTTTAATATAGTTGTCATAAAACCAAAACGGATATTATGAATATTGAGAATACGCAGAGTCAGATGCGGAAAGGGATTTTAGAATTCTGCATTCTTTCAATAATTCGAAGAGGAGAAGCCTATCCCAGTGATATAGTAGAAGAAATGAAAGCTGCGGATTTGCAGATTCTGGAAGGGACACTTTATCCTTTGCTTACAAGATTGAAAAATGCAGATATGTTAACCTACAGATGGGTAGAAAGCACATCAGGACCGCCTCGCAAATACTTCTCACTGACTGAAAAGGGAGAAAATTTTTATAAGGAATTAGAGCAAACCTGGAATGAATTGTCAAACGGTGTGAATGCTCTTACGAATAAAACTAACAAATCATCAAATCAATAAAGTCCACTATGGACAAGCGTTCAACCAAAAGAAGTCAGATATGAAAAAGATCATCAACATAAATCTCAGCGGAAGGGTGATAATGATTGAAGATACGGCTTATGAAAAACTTAAAGCTTACATTGATAGTCTTCGTCAATATTTCTCCAAAGAAGAAGGAGTAGATGAAATAATCAATGATATAGAAAGCAGAATTGCGGAGCTGATGAATGATAAGATCCGCAAAGGGGCTGCTGCGATCACAGATGAATATATAGAGGAGATAGCCACGCATATGGGCAGGCCGGAAGACCTGGCAGCAGAGGAAGCAAATGAGTATGAACCCGTATCAAAACAAAACACAGAACATTCCTATACCAAAGCTTCTGATTCAACAGGCAGGAAAAAAGAACGTTTGTATCGCGATAGGAATGATAAATTCCTTGGAGGAGTTTGCAGCGGGATTGCTGAGTACTTTGGTATGGACCCCGCTATTGTAAGAATTCTGTTTGTCATTGTTTCCCTGAGTGGGTTTGGATTCGGAGTATTTATATATATTCTGCTATGGATTATATTACCATCTAAAAGTCTTGAAAATCCAATAACAAAAAGATTGTACAGAAATCCTGATGATAAAATGATTGCTGGTGTCGCCGGGGGACTTGCTGCTTATTTCGGACAAGAAACAAAAATATTCCGACTTATATTCTCAGCCCCGCTTATTATTGGAATTGTCATAACGCTTATTGGAGGGATTTTCTGGAGCCTGAGTTTTCCATTTTTCCCCGGTTTCTTTTTCGGTTCTGCCGGGAGCACTTTTATTCTGGCTTATTGCATCTTGTGGATTGTGTTACCTGAAGCAAAGACAGATTACGAAAAGATGGAAATGCGTGGTGAAAAGATTGATGTTAACAAGATAGCACAAAATATGAAGGAGAGAGTCCGAGAATGGGGAGAAGAAGTGAAAGGCTCTGCACAGGACTTACGTGATAAAGCAAAGAAATATGCAGATACAAGAGGACAAGCATTTGCTTCAGAAGTGAATCAGGCTATGAGACAGAACCGCTCAGGTTTTTTTTATGTGTTTGGTACACTTGTAAAAGTATTCCTGTTGTTTATTTTAAGTATGATTGTTCTAGGCTTAGTTGTATCAATTACCGGAGTCGCAATTGGTGGATTCGCATGGTGGCCTATAAATAACTTCTTATGGAGTGATGACTGGCAGAAATTATTTGCTTTGGGAGCATTGAATTTCTTAGTGCTCATACCACTCATAGGTTTAATAACCTGGCTTATAAGACGTATTATGGGTGTCCGTTCACGGCATTCATATTTAGGCTGGATATTCGGAATATTGTGGATTGCAGGATGGGTATCACTGGTTTTATTTGGAATCAGCATGGCAAAAGAATTTAGGGAGTATGAAGGGACAGCCGAAACCTCTGTTGCGACTGTAAAGCCAGGCGTTGATAAATTAACACTGACTGTTTCAGATCCCAAATTATATTATGAGGGGAATTTCAGTTGGGTTATGGATGAGGATGAATATGACAACGACTATGAAGGACAAGGATTTGATCTTTCTTCTGATACTTTAAAATTGTCCTGGGTAAATTTTAATATTAATAAAAGTTTGGATTCCTTATATCATGTTTCTGTGAGAACATACTGCTTTGGTTCCACAGAAGATGCTGCTATTGATAGAGCTGAAAATCTGCAATATAAAGTGGTTGTTAAAGACAGTATCTTAAATTTAGCAAACGGTTATTCAATATCTAAGGACGACAAGTGGCGCGGACAGACAGTCGTCGTGAATATTCTGGTACCAGAAGGAAAGAAGATCCGTTTTGATGAATCGGTAAAGGGTAAGTTACTTCCGGCTGTGGTAATGAATGATAAAAGGCAAGGAAGCAGAAAGTTTAGTTTTAAGGGCAGGAAAGCTATCTGCTGGAAACCTGATGTTGACTATACTATGCAAGAGAATGGAAGATTATTAGATAATGAAACCAACAAGGAAATTGACTCAGATTGTTATAAAGAAAGACATAAAAGAAAGAGAAACAGGGATACTTTTGAAATGTAAAACATTTAAAAACAATGTCATTTTTTAAAATTTTATAGGGAATTGACTTTTGAAAATTTTAATAAGTGGAAAGAGCTTAACTTTAATATTGAAAATGAAATCATTACTAAATAAGAAGTGAAGGCGCTTGAATATTAGCGGGTTGGGCATTAGACAATCTTAATTATTTGACAATTAGGGAGTTTTTATTAATTTCAAAACTGTTTTAGTATTGGTTTTACCTGTTTAATAATTAAGTAAAGAATAATACTTTTTTGTAATACAGTGTAATTCTCCAGTCTTATTATCTGAAATCAGATATGTCTGAGATAGAATTAATAAAAAAGATTCAAAATAAAGATAAAGCGGCGATCAAGGAATTGTACCTCCGATATTCTCCTGTAATGCTAAGCATTTGTGTGCGCTATTGTGGCAATAGAGAGGATGCAAAAGATGTGATGCATGAGTGCTTTATCAAAATCATTACTCAAATAGGCAAATATTCCGGAAGGGGAAATTTCGAGGGATGGATGAAGCGTATAATGGTAAATGCTTCTCTTGATTTTTATAAACGAAAACGTAAAAACGAACATATAGAAATTGAAGAGGAACATTTCGGTCCTTCTGGTGACGATGAGGATATATTTTCAGGCAATAGTATTGATAAAAGAGATGCTGGCACCAGCCCCAATGCAGATCTTGTTATAAAAGCAGATTTCAGCAAAGAAGAAATCATTGAAAGTATTTATCTGATTCCCGAAAGCTACAGAATCATTTTTAATTTATTCGTCATTGAAAATTATACTCATCCTGAAATAGCACAAATGCTTGGTATAGAAGAAAACTCCAGCCGAACACGTCTTTTCAGAGCTAAAGAAATGATTAAAAAAGTATTGCATCAAAAAAGTATCGAACGGTTAGCCAAATGAGTAACGATAAATCACATAACGAAAAATTGCCAATAGAAGATCTCTTTCGTGATGTCTTTAGCGATCACAAGGAGACTGTGGAAGAGAAAGACTTTGATCAGTTTTTAGGCAAACTGGAAGAAACCGATTTTTTTGATAAGAACAAAAGAAGACCTCTGTTTATCTTCCTATTCGCTTTTGTCATTCTTTGCGGATCAATATTCTATTTTACTTTAGGATCTAAAAAGGAAATTCAAAAATCCATTGAATCCTCATCTGTCAAATCTTCTGACACATCTTTAACAAAACCAGTCGAAACTACTGGTAAACAAAATGACGAGGAAAAGTTCGATAAGCCTAATCCAGGAAGTTCTGTAACTCAAGAAATGTCGCCTCCATTAGCTCCTGATAGAATAAATAGTCAACCACCAAATATCAAGACTCAAGAAGCTCCGGCTACTACACAGATCAAAATAGAAGAACCTGTAGTAGAGACAAAAGATACTGCTGGAATTAATGTAATTGCTCCTCCTACTGTATCCAAACACCTGAAAGACAGCATAAGGATTAAATACGTCATGCAGGTGGATACAATTAAAACAACAGATTCTCTGAATATTAAAAAGCGTAAATGGGAGAAGATGAAAGGAAAGAACAAATAAAAATATCTTTCCTATGAAATATTTCTTTTTATTATTTGTTATTTCATTCTTTTGCTCAGAGGCTATATGTCAGGATATCCGCTATGATACAACATATCAGGTGACGTATGAAAACGGAATTAAGGACTCAGTGATAGTAATCTATAAGAGGGTTATCGTTAATGAGAAGTATTATGTTGTAGACAGTATTGAAAAGCACAGGTGGGCAATTGATACACATGTAGATCCTTTTATAATAGCTTCCGGATTGAAATCATATTATTTCAGTTCTCCAGAGATCAATAACCTGAACAGAGAAGAAAAGTATAAAGGCCAATCTATTGGATTAAATTTTTATAGCATAGGAAAAAAATTGGATATCCGTTTCGGAGTAAATTTTTCCAGGTTCGATGTTTCTCTGAAAAGTAACAGAAATGTATTTACCAAAGAGACCA
The DNA here is from genome assembly GCA_023428135.1 of Bacteroidota bacterium. Lineage (GTDB taxonomy): Bacteria > Bacteroidota > Bacteroidia > Cytophagales > Cytophagaceae > Sporocytophaga. Next base: position 169,369 of record JAEYZG010000017.1, read on the forward strand.
TTCAATATCTGGAAAATGATACACTTGACACATATTATGCAGTAGATGATAATAATCAAATAACCTACTTTCATATAATAGAACCTCAGGAGAAAACAAGAATTGATACTAAAACAGAAACACAAGATAATTCAGCAGTAGGAAAATTTTATTATACACAGATTGTTTTACAACCAGCATATAAAAAGCAAATCAATAACTGGGACCTTATAGTACTCGCAGGTCCTGTAATGGATATATTGATCACTTCAGGAGGGAATGTTTTGAATGAAAAAGGAGATAAGATTTCTGCAAGAGAAGTTAGAGTTAGTAGTCCAACTATAAACTTTCAGGCAAATATCCAGACTTGTTATCATCTTTCTCCAAGGACTCATCTTTTTGTAGAACCCTATTTTCAGAAATATTTATTTTCATTTAATAAAGAGAAATCTGCCTTTTACTCAAGGAATTTTATAGGAATCAGAAGTGGATTAAAATTTTCATTATAATTTTTTGTAACACCTGTTTTTTTTTCTGTCTGGTCTATAGAACCAAAAAGCTACAACTATGAAAGTCAATTTTTATTCATTCAAAGTTTTTAGAACTCATGCATCCTTGATATTCATTATCTTCTTTTTATGTATGATTCTTCATGTGAGCAGGGCCATAGCTCAATTTTCCATACCTTATCAAAGTGAACCTATTATTGCATCACTTAAAGATACGGCATATTTTTCACCCTGTCGTTTTCCTTATTCTGTTTCCAATACGCTTCCTGCAAACAATGAAACTGTCCAGTGGAAAGTTATCAAAGGAACTGTTAACATGATGCAGGAGACACGGGCTAACATGGAGGTAAGAGACATTATGGGCGATACTGCTATTCTTACCTATACTATTTACGATCCGAATAAAATTGCCAGATTGATTGATACCCTTTGGCTATTCAGAACAAACAATCTGCCATGTTCTATTATTGACAGGACATTCCCTACAATTGCAAAATGTGGAGATACTATCACTCTTTATTCAAAGCTACCAATGGGGTATCTTCACAGTTGGAATACGTTGTCACCCAATGTTGAAATTATTAATAGTACAGCATCTAGGGACATTAAAATTAAGATAATTGGAGAAGGGCCTTTATCTATCAATGTGTATGCATTGTCTCCATCTGGATATAATACTTTATCTGACACGTATTCTTCTCATGTATTCTGCGATGTACCAACAGTCACGCAAGCAGATGCAGGTCCTGATCAAAACCTGGCTCCTTGTCAGTTTCCCTATACCTTATTTGGTAATGCACCCGCATCAGGAGAAACAGTAAAATGGGAAGTTATTGAAGGCAGCGCTTATCTTCAAAATGAGAATAATAGAGATGTAAAAATTCTGGATATAAGCAATGGGGCAAGGTTGAAATATACTATTAGCAAAGGGAATTCAAGCAGTAGTGATTATGTCATTATATCTACTGAATCTACTCTTGCAAATATTTGTAATCCGGTCATTAGCAATACAAATCCAAAATGTGGTGATACAATTTCCATTAACTTCACATGGAATATTCAACAACAATACCTATTACAATGGTCTGCTCCATCAGGGCTTTCTCCGATAAGTCAGACAGCTTCAAGTGCCAGATTCAAGGTAAATTCTGAAGGTCAGTTTGAAGTACTTGTTTCATTAAAAAGTAACTATAATACATTCAGCAAAAAAATACTAATCAATGCAACATGTACCCAGACAAATTCTGTAACAAAGGCTAATGCAGGAAGTGATATATATATAACACCTTGCCAGTTTCCTTACACACTTTTAGGAAATACAGGCAGCGCAGGAGAAACGGTAAAATGGGAAGTTATTCATGGAAGTGGTATAGCGTATTTATCAAATGATAATATTCCAAATGCAATATTAAATGATGCCCTTAACGGAACTCGTTTAAAATACACAATTACCAATGGAAGCCAAATCAGTACTGATACGTTAACTGTAAATGTAAATTCATGGATGGGGCTAAATTGTGAACCGTTTGTATCTCACCTGGCACCGAAATGCGGAGATACTGTAAACATTTCTTTTAATATCCCAAACTTCCCTCTTTATAAATTCCAATGGGATTTTCCTGGAATAATTCCTTACTATAATTCAGGCTCAAGTGCAGGATTGATTTTGAATAGCGCAGGTAATTTTGTAATAACAGTTACTATAACTTCTCCAGATGGGTTAAATACCTTTACTAAAACAATTACTTTAAACTCTACATGCTCTTCTGTAACCCAGGCAAATGCTGGCCCTGACAGAACAGTATATTGTAATAATAGTTCACTGGATGCAAACATGCCATCTTCCAGTGAAACAGGTGAATGGAAGCTTATCTCCGGTACCGCTGTCATTACTCAAAAAAATAATCCTAAGACTTCTGTTACTAATATCAATTCAGACAAACTGGTATTGGTTTGGACAATAACAAACGGAACATCTTCATCAGCAGACACCCTTACACTTACTATCAATGCTCTTAAGGTTATATTTCCTAATATAAAGAATGAAACTTGTGGTAAAGGAGATGGATCGGTCCAGGTACTTCCAACGGGAGGGCATCCTGCCTATAACATACAGTGGGAAAATGGATCCGAGGAGAGGGTACGTGGAGATCTTCCATCAGGTACTTATTATGTTTCAGTAAAGGATCAGTCAGGTTGTGAAGTAAAAGATTCTGTCAGGATCTCAGACAACTGTAATGAGGTAAAAATATATAGTGTTGAAGGTAATGTCTATGCAGAAGCAAATTTATACAATTTTGGTCTTGCTTTACTTATAAAACAGAATGAAAGCGTGCCTGTTCCGATCAGCAGTGTTCATGTGAAAAATGGCTACTACAAATTTACAGGAGTTGAAAAAGGAGAATACATAGTATACGTTTTGCCTTATAAAGATTCTGCTTTAACGATTCTTGATGACTACTACCTGCCTACATATTATGTGAATAAAGTAAGTATATTAACTGCAAATCCTATTCAGGTAATTGGCAATACATACAGTGTAGACATAAAACTTGCTGCCAGAAAACAATGGAACATGGGTACTAATAATGTTCAGGGAACTATTGATATCAAGGATGGAGTTCCGGTTTCCACATTCCCAGCATTGTTGTTTAATGAGAATAATGAACTGGTTGGTGCCAATTTCTTTGACAACACTTTACTGAAATTTGATAATCTGGCTTCAGGAAAGTATTATATGCTTATTCCTATTGAAGGTATCGGATATAAAAACACTGACCTGTTTGATGTGAGCTCATCAGCAACAGTTATTGAAATAGATACTCAAGTCGGAACTGTAACAGGAAATAAATCAGCAATTTTCAATTCGATTCAGGCTTATCCAAACCCATTTAATGACGTGTTGACTATAGAAGCCGGTAATGTGGTAAATAATTGCAAAGCAAAATTGATTGAAGTAGTATCTGCTAAAGAAATTAAGGAGTTTAATATAACTACTGGTCAGAATCTGTTAAATACAGAAGGGCTTGCTACTGGATTTTATATTCTTCAGATAGAGGATGAAACCATAGTAAAAAATATTTTTTTGATCAAGTATTAATTTCTTATATTTAAGATAAATTATTGCAAAGCCTTGGATGAAAATCCTGGGCTTTTTACTTTTTTAATAAATCCGAAACAATTTAAAAGTATGAATAAACCACTGATTTTTTTATTTCTTTTTTTTATGATCTTTCATTTTTCATTCGGGCAACAACCAGGTTCTAAAGGGTTCAGAATACTTACGACACCAACACAATATATCTTCAATGATTATCCATTAACCTTTGAAAAGATTCATAACAGACATACGTTTGGAATAACTGGTTCTTTTAGGCCTAGTACGAAAAGTGGTGGACAAGCCAGAGCTACCGGAAGCGGAATGTTTGGCGGTTATTCATCTGATAATATGAGAAATGATTTGTATAACGCATTTACAATAATGCTGAACTCTAAGTTTTATCCAGGAAAAGGAAGAAGTTTTTTTGTTGAAGGTGTCCTTTTTTACCGACGATTTTGGTTTGACAATAAGTATGTAAAGTTTGAGGATATGGGAGGGAAATATAGTTTTGAAGGAACGCGAACAGAATGGCAGAATCAATATGGCTTCAGGCTTCAGTGTGGTTTTACCTTATATATCTTAAAATCTTGTAAAACACATCCGATTTTTGAAATTTACGCAGGCATGGGGCCTTCTTATAAAGAAACAACATATATAACTGAAAATGGAGTAATCAATGAGGTTTACTACGATTATAAGAAAGAATTCCGCACTTCCTGGAGCCCGATATTTAATGCAGGAGTAAAGGTAGGGGTTGAGTATTTGAAAAAAGGATTATAAATCAGGGGAAAGTCTTAAAAGGTGTGTGATGTATTGTTGAATTTACCTGATCATATCAAGCATTTCCATTACCTCACTATATACAATTTCGCTGCGGTCCTTTGGATAGATAAACAAATCGGGTAGATTTAGACAATCAATGCATAAGCTGTCATTCAGAAATGCTTTGGCCCTGATTAACCTGTCATTAACTTCCACTTCCGTTATCTCCAATGACAAGGCTACATTCTCCGCGGATGCTCTTTCAACTTCTATCATTACATAAACGGATCTCAAAGTCCTGGGCAAACCGTCAACAGCCGTCTCAAGGATGGCTTTAAATCCAATGTCAGATACACCTATATCGGGAATACTACGTTTCCTGAATGCATTGAAAAAATCCTTGCTGAACCAACTCGATTTATTAAGCCTCACCGAAATGATATTTAATAATATTTTTGTAAGCCATACCGAAAATTCAATATCTCCTTTGTATTGAGGTAGCCTTAAAAAAGCTTTAAGAAAAGTTTCTTTTAAAATATCATCTACATCTGCATCATGCCGTGTTACTGACCTTGTAATACGGAAGAGCCTTTGATTATATCGTTCTATAAATAAACCAAAAAGTTTCTTTTCTCCATTACGGATTTTATCAATTAACTCAAGCTCCGTCATAGTTTTCCATATACGTAACTAATAGACATTGGGATTATACGTTCTAAGTTATTTGTCTTAATGTAAACTTAAACTATGCAAACCCACCTATCAAACAGCTCTTAATTATCTATATTTCATAGAGATATAAAACAATGAACAAGAGTTAGAATATCTTGTTTATGTTATTAAAAAAATTAATATGGAGACTTAATGAGAAGTATGACCTAACTAATTAAAATGTATGCATTTATGACCTAGATATTTTATTAATTGTATTTACTCTAATTCATTATTCTTGAATCACTCGGGATTTTTTTGACCGCCATAAATAATTTCTTTTTTGAACTCACATTGATTATAATAAATATCAACCTATTAAACTTTCTAGGTGGTATGGTATTCATAAATCCCAGACAAATACCCTACTTTTCCTATAGAGTTATTGTATTTTAGAAATTTCAAAATACCTTTGTATAGAATTACATGCGGTTACTCTGCATTTAATTTATATAGAATAGGGAAGAGAGGAGGCTCAATGAACCTATAGCAACCTGTAATTTTGCAAGGCGCTAATTCCTGCCCAATAAGGGAACTATAAATATTTAGGATTATGAACAAACGATGTAGAAGAACCGCGAAGGAGATTTGATAAACCAAAAAGGTTTTTCAACTTATTAATTTTCAACCATATTTTAAACTCTGTAATTCAAAAAAGCTATGAAATCCATCCAAATTGAAAAAATAACACACAGCCATCTAAACGATGCTGCCGAGGATAGTATACATTTTAATACAACCTGGGATACTTTGAGAAAAATAGAAAAGAAATTTGCTATTTCTGAATCAGGTATTGAGGCTTTAGCTTTCAAATCAATTCGCTCTGCGCGATATACACTTATAAAAAATATAGTCGGAGAAAGAAAAAACATTCTGACATTTCATCTTGGTAAATGGGAAATTGAAGCTTTCAAACGAAACAGCATCAGCTTATTTTTTGCAAATGATTATTCTGAAACTAGTCTAAAAGATATCATTACATCTAATAATGTTGGTGTGATTTATTTGGAAACTATCGACAGCTTGACATTGGCAGTTGAAGATTTATCACACATTATAGAGCAGGCACATCAATCTTTGATTCCTGTTGTCATTGATAATTCAGCCGGAGGTTTGGGCAAAATATTTAATCCTCTGGAAATAGGAGCTGATTACGTAATCACTTCTGTAAAGAACTATAGTATGTTTAACAATACAGCTATTGGAGCCTTTGTTGTACAAGGGTTGAATAGTTGGCCAAAAAAAGATTTATTTCAAATGCTTATTCAGAAATCGTTGCTTGAAGAGCTTAAAGAGCAACGAGAAAAAAACATTACTCCTCAATTTCTTATCACTGACATTACCGAAGAGCTTATTGAAAACCAGCTCAATCGGGAAGAGGAAAAATATAAGGATTATTCAGCCGTTGCCTTTCAATTGGCAAAATGGCTCAATCAATTGGAAACAGTGATGGAAGTCGGATATCCGGGTCTTAAGTCCTCTATATCCAATCTCAACGCGGAAAGATTTTCTAAAGGCGGGTATGGAAACAGACTTAAATTCAATTTATGGGATGATAAATTCAGCTTTGGTTTACTAAAGGGATTCTTTGTCGCTGGCAAACCTGAGGGACTGGTGATTGAAGTTAATAGTACAAACAGAGAGTTTTTAATTGAAATAAAAGTAAACAACCTGCAAATAGTACTTGAGTATTTCCAGCAGGTATTTACTCAGCTCAACAATGAAGTAAACTATAGACTGTATTTATCAAAACAACTGGAGCTTGAGCAAGCATTACAAAAGTTTTTGAGCTTTGGAGTACCTATTGCATTAATAAAAGAAAAACTAACCAATCAAGTCTGATTATGAGACTATTTAAGGATAACAAATCTGTAAAGACCAGCTTATTTCAATTTACTGAAGCGGGCTCAGGAGAGCCCATATTACTGCTCCATGGTCTGTTCGGAAGGTTAAGCAACTGGCATGAAACCATAAAGCATTTCTCTAAAAAATACAGAGTCATAATTCCTGAATTGCCAGTATACGAAAAATCATTACCTAAAGAAGGACTCGACGGATTAGTGGAATTTCTGGATAGTTTTATTCAATCTCTGAATCTTGATAAAGTAACATTGATAGGTAATTCCCTTGGTGGTCATCTGGCTATTTTATACACCGTAAATCACCCTGAAAAAGTTGAAAGGCTTGTATTGGCTGGTAGTTCCGGTTTATATGAAAATAGTCTTGGTGTAACATATCCTAAAAGAGGATCATATAAGTATGTGGAAGAAAAAGTGAGAAATATCTTTCACAATGAAAGAGTCGCAACTCCCCAGTTAGTTGATGAGGTATATGAGGTGGTCAATAATGTCAGGAAAACCATTAAGGTAATTAAAATGGCCCGCTCTGCCAATACAAACAATGTTGCATCCGTACTTGATAAAATAAATGTACCAGTGCTTCTAATTTGGGGGAAACAAGATAAAGTAACTCCTATAGATATTGCTTATAGATTTCAGGATCTGATACCAGGTGATGTAACATTACATGTAATAGATCAGTGCGGTCATGTACCTATGATGGAACATCCGGAAGAGTTTAACAATGTACTTGAAACATTTTTAGTGCAAACCTCAGATTTTGTTTTATCTAGTAAAAGAGCTTAATAGAGCGATATGCTGATTATATCATGAAAACGCTGGTGAGACATTAAAAAGGGGTGTAGAAAAATTAAAAAAAGAGCCGTTCCTACAGGAGCGGCTCTTTTACTTTAGATAGAAGCTTCTTCTGAAGTAAATTCCTTCGTTTTTTTAACTTTCGTATCTTTTGAATACGTAGCACAGGTTTCTTCTTTTCTGCATGCAGATAAAAAAAGAACTGCAACAAAGAATAAGTATGGTATCTTTCTCATAATCCCACAAGTTTATAGCCTAACCATAATTAATAATTTAACCTGATTCTCCAAGGGATTGTTTATTTCGCGTATCCGAGAATCTTCAGCATGATATTTTTATCTTGTTCAGGAGCAAATAATGTATCTGTAAAATTGCCGTTTTCATCTTTCTGAATTAGCACATGCTTAGGAGCTGGTACAAGACAATGTTGAATGCCCCCATATCCACCCAATGATTCCTGATAGGCTCCTGTATGGAAAAAACCAATGATCTGCTTCTTCTGTTCTTGCAGCTTAGGTAAAAATACCATGTTCAGGTGAGCTTCAGAGTTATAATAATCCATACTGTCACAGGTAATACCACCAATTTTTACTTTGTCATATGCCTGATTCCAGTTATTAACTGCAAGCAGGATAAACTTTTGATTTAAGCCCCAAACATCTGGCAGAGTAGTGATAAATGAACTGTCAATCATATACCACTCTTCTTTGTCATTCTGAAGCTTGCTTCCAAGCACTGAATAAAGAACAGCCCCGCTTTCACCTACTGTAAAACTTCCGAATTCAGTGAAAATATTTGGAACAGGTACCTGATTCTCTGTACAGATTCTTTTGATAGTCTTCACAATCTGATCAGCCATGTATCCATAGTCATAATCAAAGTGAACAGAAGTTTTAATTGGCCAGCCACCACCGATATCTATAGAATCCAGATCTGGGCAAACTTTTCTCAATTCACAGTATTTGTGAACAAATCTGCTTAGTTCACTCCAATAATAAGTAGTATCCTTCATTCCGGTATTAATAAAGAAATGAAGCATTTTAAGCTTAAACTTCGGATTATCCTTTATTTTAGACTCATACAGAGGTAATACATCGTTATATCTTATGCCCAGTCTGCTTGTGTAAAATTCAAACTTAGGCTCCTCATCTGCTGCTAATCTCATACCTACAAAACATGGATTGGTAACCAGTTCATCATAGGCATTAATTTCATGCAGGTTGTCAAGAATCGGAATACAGTTTTTGAAACCTTCATTGATCAGATCACTTATGTATTGGGTGTATTCAGGTCTTTTATATCCATTACAGATTACAAAAGTATCTTTACTGATTTTGCCTTTTTCAAAGAGAATCTTTACAATGGGAATGTCATATGCACTTGAAGTTTCGATATGAATATCATTTTTCAAAGCTTCTTCGAGAACAAACTGGAAATGTGAAGATTTGGTACAATAACAGTAAACATAATTGCCCTGATAGTTATTGTTTGTAATCGCTTCATTGAAGAATTTCTTGGCCTTCTGAATCTGACTGCTGATTTTTGGAAGAAAGGTTAATTTTAACGGAGTACCATATTTATTTACGATGTCCATTAAAGGTACTTCATTGAAATACAAATTATTGTCAACTACTTTAAACTCTTCAGTAGGAAAATAAAATGTCTGTTCAATCAGGTCAATGTATCTGTCCATTATTTGTTCTTAATTGAAGGTAGTGCTTTTTAAAATTTGTGCAATATTGCTATAAAATTATAATCTTTGCAATTGCCATTGAAGCAAACAACAAAACTAAATATAGAATTCGTCCAATGGCTGAAAAATAACTTTAAAATGAATTTAGAAAAAAAGGTAAGATCAGGAATATCAGAAGCTTTAAAAAGTCAGTTTGGCCTGGATGCTCAGGAGGATACAATTCAATTGCAACCAACTAAGAAAGAATTTGAAGGCGCTTTGACTTTTGTTACTTTCCCATATACCTCCAAAACCAAGAAATCTCCTGAGCAGATAGGAGAAGCAATCGGGAAATTTTTGAAAGATAATCTGGAGGAAGTTGCTGATTTCAATGTTGTAAAAGGATTTTTAAATCTTGTAATTTCTGATAAAACCTGGCTTTCAGTTTTTTCCAATAGTATATTAAGTGAGGACTTTGCTGTTTTTCCTTCCAATGGGAAAAGGGTAATGGTCGAGTATTCAAGTCCAAATACCAATAAGCCATTGCATCTTGGCCACTTAAGAAATAATTTTCTCGGTTATTCTGTTTCCGAAATTCTTAAAGCCAGTGGATATAATGTTGTAAAAGCCAACCTTATTAACGACAGAGGAATTCACATTTGTAAATCCATGCTAGCTTATCAGTTGTGGGGAAATGGAGAAACTCCTCAAACCTCAGGTTTAAAAGGCGACCACCTTGCAGGCAAGTATTATGTATTGTTTGATAAAGAATACAAGAAGGAAGTAGACACCCTTAAAGCTCAGGATGTCGAAGAAGATGAGGCAAAGAAGCAGGCACCTTTAATGAAACAAGCTCAAGAGCTTTTGTTGAAATGGGAAGAAGGAGATAAAGAAACCGTTGCTCTTTGGGAAAAAATGAATGGCTGGGTGTATGATGGCTTTAATGCCACATACAAGATGATAGGTGTCGATTTTGATAAGTTCTATTATGAATCTCAAACATACCTTTTAGGAAAAAACATAGTAGAAGAAGGACTTGCGAAAGAGGTATTCTTTAAGAAGCCTGATGGCTCTGTTTGGGTTGACCTAACTTCAGATGGACTGGACCAAAAGCTCTTGTTAAGAGGAGATGGAACATCTGTCTATATAACTCAGGACTTAGGAACTGCAGACCTTAAATTCCAGGAATACAATGCAGAGAAATCTGTTTATGTAGTAGGAAATGAGCAGGATTATCATTTCAATGTATTGAAGCTTATCCTGAAAAAGCTTGGTAAATCCTATGCAGATGGTGTTTACCACCTTTCTTACGGGATGGTTGATCTACCAAGTGGCAAGATGAAGTCAAGAGAAGGGACTGTTGTAGATGCAGATGATCTGGTTAGAGAGATGCTGGAAACTGCTGAAACCAGAACCAAAGAGTTAGGCAAAATTGAAGGATTTAGTGAAGAAGACCTTCAGGTATTATACAAAAAACTTGGATTAGGCGCTTTAAAATACTTCTTGCTGAAAGTAGATCCTAAAAAGCGCATGCTTTTTAACCCAGAAGAATCTATAGAATTCCAAGGGCATACAGGCCCCTTCATTCAATATACATATGCCCGTATTTCTGCAATTTTAAGAAAAGCAAAACAACTTGGAGTAGATTTTAATAAAGAAACATTTGCCACTCTTGTCAACCTTCATCCTTCTGAAAGGGAAGGAATTATCCTGATGACAAAGTTCCCGGAGAAAATTCAGGATGCTGCAAGAAATTATGCTCCTTCAGAAATTGCTCAATATATCTTTGATCTGGCAAAAGCGTACAATCATTTCTATGGAGAGGTAGCTATTTTCTCAGAAGAAAATAAAGATGCATTGAGCTTCAGAATAGCATTTTCTTTCGCTGTAGCTAAAATAATCAATAGAGGGATGCAGTTATTAGGAATAGAAGTACCTGAAAAAATGTAATTTATGAAATTGTCACTTAAATTTTCTGTTGTAGTTTTTGCATTGACATTGATATATGCCTTGCCTGGATGCGGACAGATCAAGTCCAAACCTACGGATGGAAAGGATGCATTTTTTTCATTCTATTCGCTTAAGGCCAATACATTGGAAGGAGATTCAATTGACTTCTCCAAATTCAAAGGGAAAAAGGTTTTGATTGTGAATACTGCCTCCAAGTGTGGCTATACCCATCAGTATGCTGAACTACAGAAGCTTCATGAAACACATGGTGATAAAGTGGTTATTCTCGGATTTCCTTCTAACGATTTCTTTAATCAGGAGCCCGGCAATAGCGTCCAAATCAGAGAATTCTGCACAGCAAATTATGGTGTAACCTTCCAAATGATGGAAAAGGTAACTGTAAAAGGAAAAGGACAACATCCTGTATTTGAATGGTTATCTATAGCAGATAAAAACGGCTGGAATGATCAGGCACCTAAATGGAATTTTTGCAAATATTTAATTAATGAAAATGGTGAATTGGTGAAATTTTTCCCTTCCGGATCTGCACCAATGGGTTTTGAAATTACAGAAGCGATAAAGTAAATAATGGGTTCAGCAAAAGCTTGGGTATCGGCATTCAGGTTAAGGACACTTCCTCTGGCACTTTCCAGTATTATCATGGGCAGCTTTTTAGCCGCTAAGGATGGAAGTTTTAAACTTATCATCTGCCTTTTAGCAATTTTAACTACAATTTTCCTTCAGGTGTTATCAAACCTCGCTAATGATTATGGGGACTCTCAAAACGGTGCTGACAGCGTCTTCAGGAAAGGTCCTCAAAGAGCAGTACAGTCAGGGAAAATTTCACCTGAAGCAATGAAAATGGGAATGTATATTTTTGGCGCTCTTTCATTGGTGACAGGTATAATTCTTTTGGTAAATGCTATTTCATTTTCTGCATTTGGCACATTTGGCTTTTTCATGATATTGGGAATTCTTTCAATAGTAGCAGCCATTAAATATACAGCAGGAAAAAATCCATACGGCTATGCAGGTCTTGGCGACATTTCCGTATTTCTATTCTTTGGTCTTGTCGGCGTGGGAGGATGTTATTATCTGCATACACATACTTTGGATTATAAAATACTATTGCCAGCATTTGCCTGTGGCTTTTTTTCTGCAGCAGTATTAAACATCAACAACATTCGGGATATTGAATCAGATAGACTTGCCGGAAAATATTCTATCCCGGTAAGGTTAGGCAAAGGTAAAGCTAAGATTTATCACTGGTTTCTTCTTATCGGAGGCTTTGGCTCTGCAGTTACTTATATTCTTTTAAATGAAAATCATTCAATCGGAAAGTGGTTGTTCTTATTGAGTTTTCCTTTGATATTCATTACAGGAATAAAAGTAACCAGAGAAAATGAGTCTGAAAAAATTGATCCTCAGTTAAAGCTCATGGCACTTTCTACATTAGCTTTTGTAATCTTGTTTGGATTAGGCTTATTATTGTCCTGATGCTGTTAATAACTAAATTGTTTTCCTCTTTCTATTTCCCATATTTTTTCTGTACTTAAGCATTATATTCTTATTATAAATTTTTCGGTGTGTGAAGAAGCTAGAAGGAAAAGTCAGTATTATTACCGGAGGAGCTCAGGGAATTGGGAAAAAGACAGTAGAGAGATTTTCATCTGAAGGCTCATCTGTTATTATTTGGGACATTGATATTGAAAAGGGTAAAGAAACCCTTAAAGAAATAAAAGCAAACGGAATGGAGGATGTGACCTTTATGGAAGTAGACACAACCCGTTATGCTCAGGTAGAGGAGGCTGCAAGAAGTGTTTTTGCATCAAAAGGGCAAATTGATATTCTCATAAACAATGCTGGTATTACCAGGGACGCTGCATCTTTGAATATGAGCAAGGAACAATGGCAACAAGTAATAGATCTGAATCTTACAGGTGTATTTAACTGTACCAAAGCTATTGCCCCATATATGGTTCAAAAGCAATTTGGCCGTATTATCAATACTTCATCCTTAGTAGGAATTTACAGTAATTTCGGACAGGCAAACTATGCTGCAGCCAAATCCGGATTGGTAGGAATAACCAAAGTATGGGCAAGAGAATTAAGTAGGCATGGAATTACCGTAAATGCAGTTACGCCCGGCTTTATAGAAACTGAATCCCTGAAAAATGTACCTGAGAAAATCGTTAAAAGTATTAAAGATAAAATTCCTGTAGGAAGACTTGGTAAGCCTGAGGATATATCCAATGCCTATATTTTTTTGGCATCAGAAGAAAGTTCATATATAAGCGGATCTGTGCTTACTATAGATGGGGGCTTTGTTTCTTAGCATAAAGCATAAAGTATTAATAAAAAAAGAGGCGTTCGCCTCTTTCTACTTTTCACTTTAAGCTTTCTGCCTTCCGCTTTCCGCCCTTAAACTGTCTCAAACTTTTCCTCAGGGACATCTACCTTTAACTTTAGACTTTCTACTTCTGGCTTTAGACTTTCAACTTTCAGTTTTTGACTTTTAACTTTCCGCTTTCTGCCTTTATTCAAAGGGTATTTTCTCCCTGAGAGGTTATTAAAAATCATCGCTATTACGAATAAGATAATTACTCCGCTTGCGACAGGAGAGACCACATACCAGTATCCAAGTTCTTTTATTTTAGCAGAGCCAATATTAGCAATAAGGGCTGTAGCTCCTCCAGGAGGATGCAGAGTTTTAGTCATTTGCATAACCATGATGCTAATTGAAACTGAAAGGGTAGATGCAAACCATAGTGTATCTGGCAATAACTGAGCAATCGTTACCCCTACAATAGCTGAAAAGATATGCCCTCCAAACAAGTTTCTTGGCTGAGACAATGGACTGTTTGAAACTCCATATAACAGTACTGCAGAAGCGCCAAAAGATCCGATCAAAAAGATATGATCCTGAACTTCAAAAATCTGACTATTAATGAGGCCAATAAGTCCAATACCACAAAATGACCCAAGGAAAGTCCACAAGAGATCACTCTTATGCAACATGGTTTCCCGGTACATGACATATTTGGCAATTCTGAATTTTCGTGAAAGGTTAATGTTGGGGTCATTTTTAAATGATCTCAATACTCTAATTTTCATTTTAGGTTAAACAGAATTAAAAACGAAGGGCTGCTTCAGTATTTCTGAAGCAGCCCCCTAATTTATCTAAAAACCGGGAATTAATTCAGATTCCAGGTACATTGTTTTAGCGGAGATTGACCAGCCACAGCCTGGTCACATTTATAATTAACCATTTCTGAAATTGTCAGATATGTTTCGTATGTCAATCCGGGATTTTCGTTAAAATGATATAGATTAACTGAGTAAACAGGATTGCAAACTTCGTTATTTTGAGAATTAGAAATTCCAGCTGTGAGTGCCAACGTCTTAAAAGTAATAGAAATAGTTTTTGTCATGGCATTAAGGGTTAAAGTGTTAAAGGATTGATTTAAACCTGTTACTACAGGAAATTAGCCAAAGCCAACTACTAAAGCATACAACAACAATAACTGTTGATATAAGCATTTAACGTAATGGCAAAACGAAAGTTTACCGAAGAACCTTGTCCTTTAGTCACTTTTTCTTTTAAATCTCTAAATTGGGCTGTATTCATAATGTCAATTTATATTTGTTCCGAAAATCGAAACTAGGATTTAGCACCTTACATTTTTGGTGGCAGGTTGCTAGAAGTTCTCAGAGCCTATTCTCTCCCTTCTTCTTTATAAATCAACTACACACGGTAGGTGATCGCATTACAAATATATGCTACTGGAAAATTTGTTCCAAATAGTTTAACAAAAATAAATTAGCCTGATGAATTTTAAAAAATAATATCCTCAGTCCAGCCAGGAACTCCAAACTGAGGATCAGGCAAATTGTTATTAGAACCACTAAATATTATAGATGTTTTCAACTTTTCAGTTAAAGCTTTTCTATGAATTCAAATAATTCACCTTTAATACTTTTCATTTCCTTATGAAAACCATCCACCTTTTCTGTCAGGTCTCTATGTCTTTCTCTGTATACTTCGTCATAGTCTTTTGGCCTGTTTTGCATAATTCCAGCCAGGTACATTTCATGGGCCTGGGTTTGCATGAAAAGATGCTCCAGCCAGTCATTATGCATTTTACTTAGAATTTTTTCATAATCTCTCAACTCCTCTTTGTCATCTTCAGTCTTTACTTTCAGAAGCTGCTTATTAATCAAATTTTTAAAAAAACGTATCTCATCCTTCCACAAGTCCATTTCACTCAGCCATTCTCTGGTCTGCTGATGCAAGACCTCAAGGCTTCCTTCAAGAAGGTAAGAGGTTTTTGGGGATTCCAGTAATTGTGTCATAGCAACTATTATATTATTTGAGATATTTTAATTTCTGATACAGGAAATCTTAAAATTGTAACTAATTGACTGGATCTTAAGTCTTCCGGGTTTTCAAAATAAATTTCATGATACTTTCCAATGAACTCCAGATTCTTACTTTTTGCAAAGGCACGAACCTTTTCCAGTGATTTCTTTCCTTCGGCTCTTCCACCTTTAAATGATGTCTGTAAACTCAATCCTTCAGAAAGGTGACTTAAAGTAATTGACTTGGTAAAAGACCAATCAGGATTTTCCTCCAAAACCATTTGCTGTGAAATATTCAAAACATCTTCCTTAATTAAGGATGGTTCATTGATCATGATTGCCCACTTCCATATGGTATCCATGTTAAAATCAAATGGCCCGTCATCTTTCCACCATAAAACTTCAATAGGAGTAATTCCATTCGTACAAATGTTGATCATTGGAGTCCTGGTAGATAAAATTTTTTTAGCATATTCATCAACTTTGAATAGGGTTAAAGCTGCCTGCAAAAAATGCATGTCAAACTGAGCCGGACCCTCTCCATAAAGTGTGAAATAATTAAAATCAGGTACTTCTACCAGTCTAACTTCCTCTATAGAAGGATCATACAAATGCTTGTCCAGATCAATCAGAGTCTCCATATTATTATATTTTGCATTCAACTCATAACCCGGTAAAATTCTGTCGTTCAGAAATTCCAGATTAATTCTCATTACATATATTAAAAAGCACAAACCCCAAGGTATTTGTTCCATCTTAGGAGCTTCCCATTATTTAATCTCAGTAATATTTTAACTTATTATAGTTAGACTGAACACAATTGGTATAGCGTTAATTAACAAGGATTAGCATCTGTTAACTTAAAGTTCTGATTATATATTAGTTCTATTGTCAAAAATTCAGACATGAGAAGGTCTGAATGTGTATAAATAAAAGCCAAATTTAAGAGGTCAAATTGTGGCCATTCACTAAAAATACTTATCTTGCTACATTAAAAAATCCTAATTTCCATTTATAATATCTATGGCGGAAGGCGAAAACATTATTCCTATTAACATTGAAGATGAAATGAGGGGGGCTTACATCGATTATTCGATGTCAGTTATCATTTCAAGGGCATTACCAGACGTAAGAGACGGATTAAAACCCGTACACAGAAGGGTGCTTTTCGGAATGTCTGAACTAGGTGTTAACTGGAACAAACCTTACAAAAAATCGGCGAGAATTGTTGGTGAGGTTCTTGGTAAGTTCCACCCACACGGTGACGCATCGGTGTATGATTCCATGGTTCGTATGGCTCAACCATGGTCATTGAGATATATGATGGTCGACGGACAAGGAAACTTTGGATCCATTGACGGAGATTCTCCAGCAGCTATGAGGTATACAGAAGCAAGATTCAAGAGAATCGCTGAAGAAATGCTTTCTGACATAAATAAAAATACAGTAGATTTTCAGCCTAACTTTGACGATTCCCTTGAAGAACCAACCGTTCTTCCTTCAAAGGTGCCAAATCTGCTAATTAACGGAACTTCTGGTATTGCTGTTGGTATGGCTACCAATATGGCACCACATAATCTACGTGAAGTTGTTGACGGAGTTTGTGCATATATAGACAACAATGATATTACTGTTGAGGAGCTGATGGAGTTTGTAAAGGCTCCGGATTTTCCAACAGGAGGAACGATATACGGATACCAAGGTGTAAAATCGGCATTCGAAACAGGACGCGGAAGAGTTGTCGTTCGTGCAAATGCTACATTTGAAAATACTCCGACAGGGAGAGATATGATTGTTGTCCATGATATTCCCTATATGGTCAACAAAGCCTCAATGGTGGAAAAAACGGCGCAATTGATCAATGAAAAGAAGATTGAAGGGATTTCTGATATCAGAGATGAATCGGATAGAGAAGGTCTTCGCATAGTCTATGAATTGAAAAAAGATGCCATTCCAAGCATCGTTTTAAATAATCTATATAAATATACTCAGCTTCAGTCATCTTTCGGGGTAAACAATGTTGCGCTTGTCAATGGCAGGCCAATGACAGTAAATCTGAAAGACATGATCAAACACTTTGTGGATCATCGTCATGAAGTAATTGTCAGAAGGACTAAGTTTGAGCTGGAAGAAGCTGAAAAACGTGCACACATCTTACAAGGATATCTGATTGCCCTGGATCACCTGGATGAAGTTATAAAGTTGATCAGAAATTCCCGAGATCCGGAAGAAGCTAAAAAAGGCTTAATAGAGAACTTCGGAATGTCTGAGATTCAGGCAAAGGCTGTTCTGGAATTAAGACTCCAGCGTTTAACAGGCATGGAGCGTGACAAAATCGTTAAGGAATACGAAGAAGTTATGGCTTTGATTGCAAGGTTAAATGAAATCCTTAACAGTGTTGAGCTTAGAATGCAAATCATTAAAGATGAGTCTCTTGAAATGAAAGAGCGTTACGGAGATGAGAGAAGAACTCAAATCGTACATTCGGCTGACGATATAGATATTGAAGATATTATTGCAGATGAAGAAATGGTTATCACCATTTCACATGAAGGTTATATTAAGCGTACACCATTAACAGAATATCGCTCTCAGGCCAGAGGCGGAGTAGGATCAAGAGGAGCTGTTTCAAAAGAAGATGACTTTACAGAACATCTTTTCATTGCAACGATGCATAATTACCTTTTGATTTTCACAGATTCAGGAAAAGTCTTTTGGCAAAAAGTTTATGGAATACCAGAAGGAAGTAAAATATCTAAAGGTAGACCAATTCAAAATCTTATCAATGTAGAGAAAGAAGATAAGGTGAGAGCTGTAATTAATATAAAAACGTTGGTTGACGTGGACTATATTAATAATAACTTCATCATTATGGTTACAGAAAACGGAACCATAAAGAAAACATCACTTGAAGCATTCTCTCGTCCAAGATCCAATGGTATTCAAGCTATTACAATTAACGAAGGTGATAAACTTTTAAATGTAAGACTTACCAATGGTAATAATGAAATCGTTATAGCTCTTAAATCTGGTAGAGCGATCAGATTTAATGAAGAACACGTTCGTCCGATGGGTAGAAATGCAGCAGGAGTAAGAGGTGTTACTTTGGCTGACGACGAAGACAAAGTAATTGGTATGGTTTGTCTGAGCTGTTCTGATAATAACCTTCTAGTAGTATCAGAAAAAGGATATGGAAAACGTTCTGATATAGACGACTACAGGGTTACCAACAGGGGAGGAAAAGGAGTTAAAACTCTAAATATTACTGAAAAAACAGGGAAATTAGTAGCAATAATGGACGTTTCGGATAAAGATGAGCTGATGATCATCAATAAATCCGGAATTATAATAAGAATGCCGGTTGCTGCCCTTAGAGTTGTAGGAAGAGCAACTCAAGGAGTTCGTTTAATAAAACTAAGTGAAACAGATGAAATAGCATCTGTTGCGAAAATTGAAAACCTGGGTACTAGTGAAGTTGTGCCAGAAACGATAGATCCTGCGGTATCTGAAATTCTGGATATCGAATCCGAACTTCCAGATGTAGATTCTGAACTTCCAAATGCTGAAGCTCCGGAAGAGTCTCAATCTGAAGATGAGGAGGAAGATGACAAAGATAATGAATAATAAAAAATGCCGAAATTACATTTCGGCATTTTTTTATAATTAGAACATACACAGACTTTTAACTATATTAATCTAAAGAATTGATTTAGCTATGAAAAGAATCATATTTAGTATCATATTATCAGGCTATTGTCTAATTGGGGTTGCCCAGAACTCTGCTGTTACCAATGCAATCCTTTATCACAGAGATGGGGATTTGATAAAAGCCAAACAGGAAATTGACGAAGCCAGTCAACACGAAAAAACAAAAGCCAATGCAAAAACCTGGTATTATAAAGGGCTAATATACCAGGACATCGCTATGAATCAGAAGGCAGAAGTAAAGGCTGCTGCACCGGAAGCGCTTCAGACTTCTTATGAATCCTACAACAAAGCTGTAGAATTGGAGCCATCTAAAGGAGAATATTCAAAAATGTCTTCCGCAAAACTACAGGAAATCTGGGGGTTGTTTATAAATAAAGGATTTACAGAATATGAGTCTAGTAACTATAAACATGCTATCTCAAGTTTTGAAATTGCCCAAAAAATCAAGCCGGCAGATACACTTGCTTATATCAATGCCATTTATGCAGCGGAACAAATTCAAGACATGAATGTCATTAAAAACAGTGTAGTAAAACTAAATTCCCTAAACTACAAAAGTCCTATTCTATATTATTATCAGATAACAATTGAAAATGAAATAGAAAAAAGTCCGGAGAAGGCACTTGCAACAGTTAAAAAAGGTTTAGTGGATTTCCCAAACAATAAAACGCTTCTGGAGCTTCAAAAAAATCTTTATTTGCAAACAGGTAAAGATTCAGAAGCGGCAGCTTCGATTGAAAATCTGATTAAGAATAACCCTAATGATATAAATCTTCTTAACCAGCTTGCAGTATTGTATGGCAAAACTGATACTGATAAAGCTTTGGAAACCTATGGAAAGGTATTAACCATTGAACCCAATGAACTGATTGCCAATTTTAACACTGCTGTTATTTATTACAATACAGGAAAAGAGAAACACCAGAAACTTGGAACCCTAAGCGTAGGAGCATATCAAAAAGAAGGAAAAGCACTTGAAGCTGAAATTGATGATTTATTCAGAAGATCTCTTGATCATGCACAAAAGGCAATGTCTAAAGCAGAAGACCCAAGCGACAAGCAACAACTTGAAGTGTTAATTAAAGAATTAAATAAATCTATTAAAAAATAAGGATAAAATTATATCCTCAGTAATTAATACCTGAAAGTCTCTTTCAGGTATTTTTTTGTGATTTCGACAAAAAAAATAAGCCAAACCTTCTTGTAACAACCTGAACTTCAGTTGCATTTTTCCTCTAAATAATTTACCTTGCTGGAGTAAAATTGAATAAAAACAGGATTATGAGTTAAGATTCTTGCTTAAATCACATTAATTCCACATTAAATCTAAATTAAAACTTGTAAATTTTAAGTCTTATCCATTAAATTTACCCCTTTATCGAATTTCCCTATGTAACTATACTTTAGTTTATTTCGTAAAAATACATTGAAACCTTACCTATACCGTTATGCAAAAAATTGACCAGGTAATAATTGTAGGCAAAAACAGCGACTTCACAAGCCGAATAAAATCTTCCATTGAATCCTCAGGAATGGCAGAACAGATTAAACTTGCTCTCAATGGGGGACATGCATTCCTGTTTCTTGACCATCTTCATTTAGGCAGAAAGTTAAAAGAATCTAAAGTATTGGTATTGCTTGATATGGACACACCAATTGTGGATGGATGGGATTTTCTGAAAGATTATGCCAATGCTTCTCAACTTGAAAAGGAAAATGTAATCATTGTTATAATGAATGAATACCTTTCAAACGAAGAAAAGAGCAAAGCGAGTAAAATGGGAGCAAATTACTTCCTGTTTTCTTCTTTTACAGTTAATGCTCTTACATATATCGTACAGAAACATTTCTTTAATAGTACTGTCAGAAAAATCAGGAATTGTTACGAAACGTTTAGACCATTAAGACTTGGTGCTGCTTAATTCATAAAGTGGGAAAACATCTAGTTATTTTTTAAACTTCATATTTGAAAATCAGAGATCCAAAGCACATTCTTCAACGGCTTTACCGAACCATATTTTATTTTTTGGATTAATCAAATAAATTATCATCTACTGGTAAGTAGCGCAATTTATATTTTTAGGGGACTAGATTAATTCAAAAAATCATACTTCAGGCCTTGGTAATACAATCGGAAATTCTATTTTTGACTATTCTTAAAAATAGATTTTTATAGCTATGAGCGAAATAAAACCAGGAGACTTTGTAAAAATCAATGGTCAGGATACTGTTGTTGAAGTTCTTTCCGTTAAAGGCAACGACCTTGAAGTTGCTATGGGCATTATGAAAATGACTGTTAAGAAAAATAAAGTCACCTTTTCACAACCACCGCCTGAAACATTCATATCTACCCCGCATGATTCCGGGAATGTAAAAATAGACACCAAAGAGAAGTTACTACACTTTCAGTTTGAGCTTGATGTCAGAGGAAAAGCTAAAGAAGATATAATTATCTTATTAACAAACTGGGTTGATGATGCTCTTCTGTTGGGTTTGCCGGAAGCCAGAATTGTACATGGCAGGGGAAGTGGTGTATTAAAAGATACAGTGAGATCTTTTCTGAGAAAATATAAAGAAGTAGAAAGCGCAACAGATGAAGTCCGTGAGAAAGGAGGAGACCATGTGACACTTGTTAAATTCAAAGCCTAAAGAAAAACTACATAAAAAATAAGATAGCATCAGATTCTTCACTTTATGAATCTGGTGCTTTTTTATTTCCTACTGACACACTGTTGTCAGTCATTCTCTTTTTATTTGTATTGAAAAGATTGCTTTATATAAATACTTTAAACATGACACCTTCGGGGAATTTTAAACTGTAGACTTATAAATCATGGGGTGGCGAATAGCAGTAAAAAATCTTGTGAGGAAGTAGTGGAAAAATCAGGTGTCATTCAGTCTCAGGATTTTCCGGCATCCAAATTGGCAATTGGTTTAAGATTACCCAATTCATCAGAATCGACTATCATTAATAGCATTAATGATGGGACAATTATAAGGACTTCGGCATTAAGGGGAACTTTGCATATTGTTTCTTCCAAAGATATAAAATGGATACTTGACCTGGCAAGTCCTGTTGTTATTGGTCGAATGCAGAAACAGTATCATAGTGTAGGCTTGGATGAAAAAACATTTTCCAAAGCTTTTAAAATCTTTTCCAAAGAGTTGGATGGCAAATATCTTACGAGACAGGAGCTTTATTCACTACTGAATGAACATAAAATTTCTCCTGAAGAAAACAGAGGTGTATATCTGATTAACCGAGCATCCCTTCAGAAGATCATTTGCCAGGGACCGATGAAAGGTAAAGAGATAAGCTTTACATTACTTGATTCATGGGCTCCTAATGCCCAAATCCTTGAGCGAAAAGATGCTTTACATGAACTGGCAAAAAGATACTTTCAAAGTCATGGACCTGCAACATTTGATGATTTTATTAACTGGTCAGGATTATCGAATGTAGATGCAAAAAGTGCTTTTGAATCTATACAATCCGAGATGACTAAAGAGACTTTGAATCAATCCGAATATTGGTACTTTGGTAATCTTGAGAAAAATCCTTTACCAGATAAAGTATATCTGCTTCCTGCCTTTGATGAATATATATTAGGATATAAAAACAGAGATTTGTTTCTGAAGACTGAGCACAACAGGAAAGTCATTACTGCAAATGGCTTATTTTATCCTACAATCATAGTAAATGGAAAAGTAGTCGGAATATGGAAGAGAACACTTTCTAAAGGAAAAGCAATTCTGGACTTTCAACTCTTTGATAATCTTAATAAGATGAGGCAGACTGCAATCAAGGATAAGGTTAAAAGACTTGAAAGTTTTCTGGAGATGCCGGTAACATGAAGATTTGAATATAACACTGTGAATTAAAAAAGATAAACTGTAGACGGATTAAGATATGAGAAAGCAATTTGAAAACGTATTAGTATTCAAAACGGAGAAAAAAATTTTAACCTATCAGGAAATGATAGAGGAAGCTTTAAAGGACTACAATGATAAGATCAGTTGGACAGTTGACATGGATGATCAAGATAAAGTATTGAGAATAGAATCTAATTCAGTATCTGCAGAAGAAATCATTCTTAGAATGAGGCAGGCTGAGTTCTTTTGTGAAGAACTGAAGGATTAAAATGGAAACTTGATTTGATAAAGTCTGAAGAATCACCTCTAACTCAGTTTTTCTTCTGTAACTTGAGTTTTAATTATCATAACAGCCCGTCTTATGAAAGGGATTTTTAAAACAGTTATTATTTTCCTGCAATTTTCCTTTGTTCCTGTTACAAATTCTAAACCTGAAATATTTGTCTTCATTGCAGAAGATGTATTTCAGCTTTCAGACGGAAGGCTTGTAGTAAGTGGACAAATTAAAAGCGGAAACATAAAGAATAGTGATAAACTTGTTGTGAAGATTGATAATATTGATAAACTCCTTGTTATTCAACAAATGGAAGTTTTTGGAAAACCTAACGGAACAGAGACTGGTATAAAAGGAGATTTTGTCGCATTTACCATTTCTGGTGTTGAAAAGGATAAAATAAGAAAGGGAACTGTATTTTTAAAGGAAAGGTGAGTTTTTTGCACTAAACCTTCACCTTCATAAAGGTGGAGTATTCTGGAAATTAAAGCTGAAATTCCATCGTAATTTTAGATTAGCTCTAAAAAAATAGTTATTCTACTAATTCAAACCAGTATCTTTTTTTAAGTGTTGTATCATAACAATTGATAGTTTTTATACAGCACCTTATTTTTGGAGTCCAAAACCTCATTTTTCATTTTAAACTCTAAAAACCTTCTCCATTTTTAGAGCAAGAGAGTAAGTTCACTATTGCAGCAACTACATATTGCCTTAAAATTCAAATTTTACCTACACAACAGTAAGGTATTAATCATTATTTATTAGAATAATTCAATATAAGATAACTTTTAGACTACTTATTTTTACCCAAAAAAAATAAGTAGTTTTACTTACTTTTTAACTCATTTTTTATTATGTTTGACATTAAAGGCAATTTTATCACAAAACATACATTTTTCACTAAAATAGGTTAAAATTTTATGTCAATAAACACAAATACCATATAAATATTTATAATTATAATTAATTATAAACTAAATTTTAGAATAAGTAGAGTTTTTACAATTTAATATATAAGGCTATGTCATCAAACCCTAAAGAAAGTTTAAAATCTACTTGTTCCTATTGTGGAGTTGGTTGCGGCATTATAGTTGAAAAAGATAAAAAGGGAAAAATCAATGTAAAGGGGAATCCTGATCATCCGGGAAACAAAGGAATGCTTTGTTCTAAAGGAATGAATCTTCACTACACAGTAAATGATAAAAGTGACAGATTATTGTATCCTATGATGCGGTACAGCCGGGGGGATCAGATGCAGAGAGTATCCTGGGATAATGCATTGGACAGAGCAGCTGCTGTATTTAAAAATTTTATCCAGAAATATGGTCCTGACTCAGTAGGGCTATATGCCTCAGGCCAGATGCTGACGGAAGAATATTATATAGCAAATAAACTGGTAAAAGGATTTTGGGGAACCAATAACATTGACACAAACTCAAGATTGTGTATGAGTTCAGCTGTGGCCGGGTATAAACTGGCACTTGGTGAAGATTCTGTACCTGTTAGCTATGACGATATCGAACTTGCTGATACTTTTTTGATCACAGGTGCAAATCCTGCATGGTGCCACCCGATTATCTTCAGAAGATTGGAAGCTCACAAAGCCCAAAATCCTAATACTAAAATAATAGTCGTAGATCCAAGAAAGACTCAGACAGCATCTATGGCGGACATTCATTTGCAGATCAACCCCGGAACTGATATCGTTTTGTATAATGCAATAGGAAGAGGACTTATAGAACGAGAAAGAATAGATGTGGATTTTATTATCAACCACACTGATGGATTCGAAGCTTACAAAGAGCAGGTAATGAAACGCACACTTAAAGAAGCTGCTAATATTTGCGGTGTTAAACTAGATGATATTCGCTGGGCTATTGAATATATCGGAAGGGCAGAAGGTTTTATTACTATGTGGGCAATGGGCTTAAATCAAAGTGTTGTTGGGGTTAACAAGAATTTAAGTTTATTAAACTTAAGCCTCATTACCGGTCAGATCGGAAAACCTGGCTCTGGCCCGTTTTCGCTTACTGGACAGCCAAATGCAATGGGAGGTCGTGAAGTTGGTGGGCTAAGTAATCTTTTATCTGCTCACAGGGATATGAAAAACCCGGAGCATCGAAAAGAAATTGCAGACTTCTGGAGCGTACCTTCTGTTCCAGATAAGCCCGGGCTTTCTGCAACTGAAATGTTTGAATCTCTAAAAAGCGGAAAGATGAAAGCCGTCTGGATCATGTGCACCAATCCACTTGTAAGTCTTCCAAATTCAAACATCGTTGAAGAGGGTTTAAAAAACGCCAAATTTGTAGTAGTTCAGGATGTCTTTAACACATCAGATACTGCAAAATTTGCTGACCTTGTTCTTCCTGCAGCAGGCTGGACTGAAAAGTGCGGTACGATGACTAACTCAGATCGTCGGATAAGTTACCTTAATAAAATTTCGGAAGCTCCTGGTGAAGCTATACCTGACTCCGAAATCCTTATCAGACTTGCCCAAAAAATGGGATATGGAGATGCATTTAACTATAATAGCCCCGCTGATATTTACGCAGAACACTGTAAATTAACTAAAGGTACTAATATAGATATCAGTGGATTGAGCCATGAAAGATTAAAAGAAAGAGGATCTATTCAATGGCCAGTCCCTTCAACGGATTCAGAAGGAACTCCAAGATTGTTTACTGATAAGCAGTTTTACACTCCCAACAAAAGGGCGAAAATTCATTCGGTACCTGATGATAATAACTCTGAAGCTGTCTCTTCTGAATTGCCTCTAATCCTTACCACCGGAAGAATTCGTGATCAGTGGCATACCATGACCAAAACCGGAAAGGTCAATAAACTCAAGAAACATATTGATAGTCCTTTTGTAGAAATCCACCCACTTGATGCAGAAATCAGGGGTATTAAAAACGGAGATCCTGTCATAATCAAGAATGACAGAGGTAGCGTTAGAGTCAATGCCAGGATAACGAATGATATAAAATCAGGAGTTGTGTTTCTGCCAATGCATTGGGGGCGTATTCTTAATAGGAGCTTTGCCAGAGCCAATAACCTTACAGGTTCATTAATAGATCCGATATCTAAAGAACCTGATTTTAAATTTTCAGCGGTAGAGATAACAAAATATCAAAAGCCTAAACAGAAAATTGTAATAATTGGCGCAGGAGCAGGAGCATGTAAATTTGTAAGTTATTATAGGGAAATCAATACCACAGATGAAATTCATGTTTTCAGTAAAGAGGTATTTCCGTTTTATAACAGAGTGATGCTTCCTGACTATATCAGTGGAGCTTTGCCATGGCATAAACTTGTAAAGCTTACCTCAGCTGAGAGTGAAGGTCTTGGAATAAAACTACATCAAGGTAATGGCATTGTTTCCATTGATAAGGAAAACAAAACAGTCACGGATGAAAAAGGTGAAACTCACAACTACGATGTTCTTATACTCGGAATGGGTAGCAGACCATTCCTTCCAAAAGATATTGACCTGAGCTTTGAAGGGATATTTTCTATGAGAACCCGTCATGATGCTGATAAGCTGAAAGAGTATACATCTTTTGGAGATCATGTTGTAATTGTCGGTGCTGGTCTTCTTGGCCTGGAACTGTCTGCGTCTCTTAGAGATATCGGTATTGAAGTGACTGTATTGCAACGTTCATCCAGACTTATGGACAGACAACTGGACGAAACGGCCAGTGAACTATTACATGAAGAAGTAACAGACAGAGGAGTAGAGATTCTCTATAATGACCAGGTTAAATATTTTACGGGAAAAGAAAAACTAACCGGTATAAAACTTGTAAGTGGACGTACACTTGAGTGTAAAGCTGTTGTGTTTGCCATTGGAACGACTCCGAACATTGAAATACCCAGACAAGCAGGTTTGGAAGCTAAAAGAGGGGTAGTGGTTAATGAATACCTTCAGACCAGCGATCCTAATATTTTTGCAATGGGAGAACTTGCAGAATTTAATAATAACCTTTATGGAATCACTGCTGCTGCGGAAGAGCAAGCCGAAGTGATTGCAAGATATCTCAATGGAGATATGCTGAGTTATTACAAAGGGACACTTTCAATGAATATATTAAAAATGGAAGGATTGTCACTTTGTTCTCTTGGATTATCTGATGTGCCACATGATAGAAAAGAAGAGTACGAGGAAATAACCTTCCTCGATCAGGCTCAGAGATATTACAAGAAATGTATTGTCCATGACGATAAGCTAGTAGGAGCTATTTTGCTTGGAGACAAATCTGAGTTTCTGGAATTTAAAGAGCTTATCCAAAACCAAACTGAATTATCAGATAAAAGAACTGAATTACTCAGAGGAAAAGGAGGAGGAACTGAGCCTGTTACCGGTAAGCTTGTTTGTTCTTGCAATAACGTAGGAGAAGGTAATATTGAGTCTGCAATAAAAAAAGGTTGCAAAGACTTTTCTGACTTATGTAAAACTACTGGCGCTGGCATGGGATGCGGCAGCTGCAAGCCTGAAGTAAAAGCTATCCTGGAAGGTTCACTTGTGAAAGTTTAAATTGTTTAGTTGTTAGTTTTAAAAAGCTACCTGAATTTGGGTAGCTTTTTTGTTTTATGGACACTCTTATTTAACACGTATTCATACGTAATTATACGTAATTATTTTCAAAGATTACCACACCTCCATTAATTATTAAACATCTGTTTATTAGCAATTTACCTACAATAACAAAATGTAGTAATTTCCTTAATTGCTTTTATTATTTATCAAAACCCAAACTAATAGTTATTTTTTTTATTGACATTACAAACAAATCGATGTGATTTAAAGCCAACAAAAGTGTTTTTAGTATAATTTTTAGTAATAATGGTTAATTTTTATGTTTATCAATAAATACCTATAAAAAACTATAAGTAATAATACTTATTTTTGATTTTTTTATTTATGTTTGTTTAAAGACATTGTCAGGAACAAACAGCAATATTCTATGACTACAAAAGATCTGATTTGGTGGAATCTGGAAACCTTATTTCCAATTGAAGAAGAAATCCCTGCTGATTACTCTTATGGATCACCAGTATCCCATACAGAGTACCTCATAAATGGAGAGATCCGTCATTGGAATGGAAAAATGCAGGATATTTTTTCTCCCGTATGTCTTGATACTGATAATGGTCCTTTAAAAAAACTTTTGGGTACATCCCCGTTACTGACTAAAAAGGAGGCCCTGGAAGCCCTTGATGCTGCATACTCTGCATACAGTAACGGCACCGGAGAATGGCCTACTATGGCGGTTGAAGATAGAATCAAAGCCATGGAAAAATTCGTGGTTGCGATGAAAGGACAAAGAGATCTTGTTGTAAAAACCCTTATGTGGGAAATCGGCAAGACTTTAAAGGATTCGGAAAAAGAATTCGACCGGACTGTAGAATACATCATCGATACAATTGATGCATACAAAAATCTTGACAGAGATTCTGCCCAATATGAATTTGAACAGGGAATCATTGGCAAAATCAGAAGGTGTCCCCTTGGTGTAGTATTGTGCATGGGGCCATTTAATTATCCATTAAATGAAACATTCACCACTCTGATTCCTGCGTTACTAATGGGCAATACAGTTTTATTCAAACCTGCCAAAATAGGTGTCTTGTTACACAGGCCACTCCTTGAAGCCTTTAAGAATTCATTCCCTAAAGGAGTTATCAATATCGTTTTCGGAAGAGGTCGTGAAACAGTGGGGCCATTGATGCAAACAGGAAAAATCAATGTGCTTGCATTTATTGGTACCAGCAAATCTGCCAATATCCTGAAAATGCAGCATCCAAAGCCGAACAGACTACGCTCAGTTCTTGCGTTGGAAGCCAAAAATCCTGCTATAGTTTTAGATCATGCGGATTTAGATCTGGCAGTTAAGGAATGTATCCTAGGATCTTTATCCTATAATGGACAAAGATGTACGGCCTTGAAAATCCTATTTGTTCAAAAGTCAATTGTAGATGAGTTTAATTATAAATTTACTGAAGCCCTTGGAAAACTAAAATGGGGAATGCCGTGGGAAAAAGATGTACAGATTACTCCACTGCCTGAGCCTGAAAAACCAGGATTTTTAAATGAACTGATTGAAGATGCAATTTCAAAAGGTGCTTCAATAATCAATGAAGGAGGAGCAACGATCCACCAGACCTTTTATGCCCCTGCTGCCGTGTATCCTGTTACCAAAGATATGAAACTATATCATGAAGAACAGTTTGGCCCTGTTGTGCCAATCGTTTCCTTTGAAAAGATTGAAGAAGTCATTCAATACATGGTAGAGTCTAATTATGGTCAGCAAGTCAGCCTGTTTGGAACGGACAGTGAAGAGATGGCAGACCTCATCGATAAGTTTGTCAATCAGGTTTGCAGAGTAAATATAAACAGTCAGTGCCAGAGAAGTCCGGATGTATATCCCTTTAATGGAAGGAAAGATTCCGGAGAGGGTACTCTTTCTGTAGTGGATGCCTTGAGAACCTTCAGTATTCGTGCTATGGTAGCGGCAAAAGAAATCCCTGCCAATAAGGAAATGTTTAGAGACATTATCAAAGACCACAAATCTAACTTTATGTCTACTGATTTTATATTTTAATATAGGTTGGCAATGACTCATTAATTTATACTTAATCCTGTCAAATAAAGTACTATGGAAGAGGTAATCAGAATATTAACAACCGGTGGGATCATATCTCCGGGAGAGCTAGAGAAAATTGCTCTTTGTGCCAAAGAACATAAGTGTTCAGGCATTAATTTCGGTTCAAGGCAGGAAATATATTTAACCTGTCCGGTTAAAGAAGTCAATAAACTTAAAGATAATCTTAAATCATTAAGCTTTTTATGTGAGTCATCTTCCGGACAACACAGCAATATAGTTACCTCATCAGCAAGCGTCGGATTATATCCCTCTACAATATGGGTAACTGCCGATACTTTCTTTGATGTCCTGGAGGAATTTGATTATCAACCTAAGCTTAAAATTAATATAACGGATCCGGCACAGAGGTTGATTCCTCATTTTACCGGACACCTGAACTTTATCGCTTCACACCATCGCAACTACTGGTTTTTGTACGTTCGGCTTCCGGGTTTTGCACAAAGAGAACTTTGGCCCGCATTGATTTATATAGATGATGTAGCTCCTCTTTCAAAGAACATTGAGGAATTATATTATAAAAATAAGCCTGCTGATCTTAATGAATTCTTCAATATGATAACAACCGATGTTATCAGCAACAGCAGAGCGATAGACGGCAATTGTAATATTGCAAAAGGATCAATCCCATACTATGAAGGTCTTAATCCTATGGGAGGCGTATACTGGCTTGGTATTTACAGGAGAAACTATGAATATCCCATCGAGTTTATACTAGATGTTTGTGAAATATGTAATGAGAGTAGAATTGGTAAAATTAACCTCACAACATGGAAGTCCTTGCTTATAAAAGATATCAAAGATGAAGAGCGGATAAAATGGGAGGTTCTTTTAGGCAAGCATGGGATCAATATCAGACATTCTTCGCTTGAGTTACACTGGCAACTGCCAGACCTGAACCCCAAAGCTCTTGAGCTTAAAAATAAACTTGTAAATATTTTTGACAGAAAAGATATCCGGACATATGGGATATGCTTTGGAATCAGCACTCCAGAAGCAATTAGTTTTGGAAATATTATCATAAGGTTCAATGAATCTCCGAACACATACTCCATTTTTCATACGGAGGATTTTGATCCCACAAATTCTGAATTGATTTTATTTGAAGAGAGTATAACTGAAAGTGAACTGGCCGAAAAACTCCAAAGTTTATGTCTGATTTTTTATTCTCAGTTAAATAACAAGAAAGAAGATGATGCTCCAGTTAAAACAAGAATGCTTAAGCCTGAAATTGATCTCTTTCAATGCACGATTTGCTTTACTATTTACAATCAGACCATAGGTGATATAGTTGCCGGTATAAGTCCCGGAGTGCCATTCAATCTTCTTCCTGAAACCTATTGCTGCCCTGTTTGTGAAGGAGAGAAAGAGCATTATATTAAAATGGTTTCTTAAAAAATCAATATATCCAAGGTTGCCAATAGGGAGTCATCTGGAAACTGGGACTCCCACTTTATTACTGCTATTCCTCTTCTTTTTTTAGAAAATTTCTCACGACCTGTCTAAGGTTTTCCTTAAGCTTTATATTATCCTGAGCTATCTTTTTTGTCTGCCCTTTTAATAAAGATTTTCTATATATTAATTGATTTTCAAGATCTTGTTTCTTGTCCTTTCTGAACGGAGACTCCTCTGACATATGCTAATTATATTGATAGGCCAAAACTATAATTTTAGTCTATTATTACCTATAAGTATTATTTTATTTTTGATTAAGATATTCAAATTCTAATTTCCCAAAAGCAAATACCATTCATTTTTTTTATCAAGTCAATTTTAAATTCCGGATACATTTTCTCTCTCTATTATTTAAAATTTTATCGCATAAAATTTTTCGAACAAACTATCAATTTAGTCGAAAAGTTAAACTACATTTGTTTTGTCATTCACTTAACCAAATTAGTCAATTGTTCCAAAATTCGGCCATAGTGATGGTATTATTGAAAATTAGTGTATTACACTTTAATGTTTTATGAGAGTTATTTATTGTTTACTATTTTTTATTGGTATTTCCACAAGTGTCATTTCTCAAACTTTGCCAGAAGGTCCAACTTCTTTTACATTAAAAGAGGCAATTGACTATTCTATGGACAATAGTTTTACAGTAAAAAGTTCAGTTTTACAAAGAAATATGACTTCAGCTAAAAAAGGTGAGGTTAGATCATTATTACTTCCCCAAGTGAGTGGGAACGCGGATTATAGTCACTTTTTTCAGGTACAGAAAAATATACTTGAAGGAGGAATTGGCCTGATGACAACTGCTGCTCCAGGAAGTGTGATTCCATTGCAGCTATCCTTGCCAAATCAACTTGTGCCCTCAATTTCTGCATCACAGGTTTTGTTTGATATGTCTCATTTCTCAGGTTTGAAGGCAGCAAATGTTTCAGAAGTGATAGCCGATCAGGCAATAAAAAAGTCCCAGATTGACATGACTGTAAATGTTACCAAAGCATATTATGGAGTGCTGGTAAATGAGAAACAATTGAAGGCTATCCATAAGAATCTTGAAAGAATGGATTCTTTATACAAGGAAACTATTGCCCGTTATGAAACAGGCCTTGCCAGAAAGATAGACGTGAGCAGAATTGAAGTAAGCCTTAATAACATGAAAGAAGAGAAGGAAAAGACAATCAGAGCAGTTGCATTAAGCCGATCAGTATTGAGGTATCAGATGAATTTACCTGAGGAAAACCCATTGGTTCTGACAGATTCATTGTCAGAAAAAGTACTGTCGGAAGTAGAACAGATTCTGAATACAAGACAAAAAGTAAATTATTCTAACAGAATTGAATATTCGATTATTGAGTCTCAAAAGAGATTAAGCAAGTTAGATCTACAGGCCACCAGAGCAGGCCATTATCCAAGGCTTCTGGCAGTTGCTTCCACAGGATTTACTCCTTCTGCATCCAAGATTGAAAACCTTACACAAAGCAGCCGCTGGCATCGATACTCTTCTGTTGGAATGAGGCTCCAGGTACCTATATTCTCAGGTTTTGCAACAAACTATAAAGTACAGCAGAAGAGAATAGAAGAAGAAGTGATTGATAATAACAAAGTGGCTTTGGAGAAAGGTATTAACCTGGAAGTTGATCAGGCTCTGATCAATCTGGAAAACAGTATGCAATCATTAAAACTTCAGAAAAGGAATCTTGATCTTGCACAAGAAAACTTACAGGTGCTAAGAGCTGAGTATGAGCAGGGGATCGCACTCAACATAGAGGTAACCACAGCAGAGGCTTCTTTGATAGATGCTCAGACAAGTTATTATAACGCCTTATATGGAGCCTTGCTTTCAAAAGCAGATTATGACAAGGCAATGGGGAATATTACTAAATAAGAAGGAATCACTCCTTATATACCAATTAAATATAAAGTTGAATTAAGAAAACACAAATAAAGAGAATATACTCCAATGGATATGAATAGAAATCTATTATCAGGTGCTTTTTTGTTAATCGGACTGACAATACTGACTTTTTCCTGTAAAGGTCCGGCTCCCAATATGCAGGCCATAAACGTTCCAGTAAACCTGCAGAAAGTAAATTTTGAAGATGCCGTTTATCATAATTTTTACCCGGGAAATGTAGTTGCGCTGGATGAAGTAGAAATAAGCAGTGAGGTAAGCGGATTTATAACAGGCATCTCTTTTCAGGAAGGACAGTTGGTAAGAAAAGGCCAGAAGCTATATGAAATTGAACAGAGTAAATATGCAGCTTCCCACGCACAGGCTGAAGCCAATGTGAAGATTGCCAAAGCAAACCTAGAAAAAGCTAGAAGTGATGCTAAACGCTATAGTGAACTTGGACAAAGAGGGATGGCGACTCAGCAGAAACTTGAATATTCTGCAACAGATCTTGAAAATGCCGAGAATCAACTTGCAGTTGCTGAAGCAGAATTATTGAGAGCTAAAACCGATTTGAGACATGCAACTATTTATGCTCCCTTTGATGGAACAATTGGTATTTCGCTTGTAAAAAGGGGAACCTTTGTTACAGGTGGTCAAACCAAGCTAAATACTATTTCGTCCAATGACCCTATTGCAATAGACTTTGTAATCAGTGAAAAAGAGATCAACAGATTTCTTGAACTGGAGAGAAGGAAGATATCCAAAACTGATTCCTTATTTACGATAGTATTGCCAGATGGTAGTCTTTATAGCTATCCTGGAAAAATTCTCTTTCTCGACAGAGCTGTAGACAGACAAACAGGAACCTTGAAAGTAAGACTTACTTTCCCCAATGGTCAGAGAAGTCTGAGAGCAGGCATGAGCTGTAATATCAGAGTTCAAAACAAGAATGCCTCAAAGCTGCCTGTCATTCCTCAAAAATCAGTGACGGAGCAAATGGGTGAGTTCTTTGTGTATGTCGTTAATCAGGATACTGCAAGACAGCGTAAAATCAAACCGGGTCCGGTCATTGGTCATAATATAGTTATTTACGAGGGCTTGTCAGAAGGCGAAGAAATTGTTGTTGACGGAGTTCAAAAACTGCGTGATGGTTCTGCTGTGGTAAGCAACACAGAGAAGTCGACAGCTTCAACTAAATAATTTCAGGGTTTAAAAGGCTAATTTATGATAGCAGATATATTTATTAAAAGGCCAGTAACAGCAATTGTTATTTCGGTTGTTATCACCATCGTTGGGATACTAACACTAATAAATCTTCCGGTGAGTCAGTATCCTGAAATAACTCCGCCATTGGTTCAGGTAACTGGGGCGTTTTCAGGAGCTGATGCCCAGACTGTGGAACGTACTATGACAACACCAATTGAGTCGCAGGTTAACGGTGTTCCAGGTATGTCATACATTCAGACCAATGCTACGAGTGATGGAAGCATGACAATGAACGTAACCTTTGATGTTGGTACAAATGTAGATATTGCAACCCTGGACGTTCAGAACCGTGTGAGCGTTGCTACACCACAGCTTCCCGACGATGTTAAAAGAGTCGGACTTACTGTAAGGAAACGTAATCCTTCCATTCTGATGCTCGTTGCTCTGTATTCACCTAAAGGTACACACGATATAAAATTCCTTGACAATTATGTAAATATTTATATAAAAGACGCTCTTTTGAGAGTGAAGGGAGTTGGAGATATCTTTAGCAGAGCTGATAATTTCAGTATGCGGGTCTGGTTAAAACCGGATAAACTGGCTCAGTATGGAATCACTGCAAGTGAAGTGATTACCAAGCTACAGCAGCAGAATATGCAGGTAGCGGCTGGTTCTACCGGAGCCGCTCCCCAAGCCAATGATCAGGCATTTGAATATACCATCCAGATCAATGGAATGTTGGAGAAAGAAGCGGATTTTGAGAATATAGTAGTCCGCACCAAACCTCAGGATGGAGCTATTGTGTATCTGAAAGATGTAGCAAGAATAGAACTTGGAAAATACAATTATGCCAACAATAACTTTGTAGACGGCCTGAGATCTTCATATCTGCTTATTTATCAGGCTCCCGGAAGTAATGCAATGGAAGTGGCTGAAGGAGTTACCAAAGCAATGGAAGAACTGAAAAAATCATTTCCTTCAGATGTACAATATGTAGTTCCGTTTGAAGCTGTTTCGGTAGTGGATGTTTCAATTAATGAAGTATTACATACGCTTGTTGAAGCCCTGATATTAGTTGTTATTGTGGTATTCCTCTTTTTACAAAGCTGGAGAGCGACATTGATTCCTATACTGGCAATACCAGTATCGATTATTGGAACATTCATTTTCTTTATACCGTTAGGGTTTACAATAAATACGCTTACCTTGTTTGGATTCGTACTTGCCATTGGAATTGTTGTGGATGATGCCATTGTGGTAGTGGAGGCTGTCCAGCATTATATCGATCATGAAGGACTTTCCCCTAAAGCGGCAACCATTAAAGCCATGAAAGATATTTCCGGGCCGGTAATTGCCATTGCACTTATACTTGCTGCGGTGTTCGTGCCTGTAGCGTTTGTTCCTGGTATTGTAGGGCGCTTGTATCAGCAGTTTGCCATTACCATTGCAGTTTCAGTATTGATTTCTGCTTTTGTGGCTTTGTCGCTGACACCGGCATTATGCGCAATGCTGCTAAGGCCAATGCATTTAGATGAGCATTCAAAAGGATTGAACAAGTTCTTCTTTAGATTCAATAACTGGTTTGCACGAGTTACTGCTTCTTACTCTTCAGGTGTTCAGAAAACAATCAAGAAAGCACCTTTAGTGCTTGTATTACTAGTATGTATTTTTGTAGGAACAGTAGGAATGTTTAAAGCCAAACCAACAGGCTTTATTCCAACGGAAGACGAGGGGCGTTTAATGATTACATTTGAACTTCCTGAAGCATCTTCTACAACAAGGACTGTTGCTGTTCTGAAAAAGATGATGACTATTATTGACGGTATTCCAGCCATTGAACACTATGCTGCACTTGGAGGATTAAATGCAATCACATTCGCATCAAAGTCCAACAGTGGTACTTTATTCTGTCAATTAAAACCATGGAAAGACCGAAAGGATAAATCCATGCAGGTAGACGCCATTATCAATCAGCTTCAAAAAGGGTTTTCAGAAATCAAAGAAGCAAACATCATTGTGATCCCTCCACCACCAATTCCAGGTTTAGGCAATGCATCCGGTTTTAGTTTTGTTTTGGAACAGAAGGAAAGTAACGATGATATTAAAGGTTTTGAAAGAGTGGTTCAGTCATTTGTGATGGAAGCCAATAAGAGACCTGAAATTGCAAGGGCCTTTACTTTCTTTACAGCAAAAGCTCCAGGTTATAAAATAAATGTTGACAGAGCAAAATGCGAATTGATGGGAGTACCAGTGACTGAGGTCTTCAGTACCATTCAGACTTATATGGGAGGGAAGTATATCAATGATTTCACAGCATATGGACGTACTTTCAGAGTGGTGGCGCAGGCAGATACTTTGTATAGAAAAGACATGAATAATCTTGATCAGTATTATGTGAGAAATAATATAGGTCAGATGATACCTTTAAGTACAATTGTTTCGTATACAGTTATTGAAAGTGCACCGGTTGTGTCACACTATAACCTTTTCAGATCTGCCGAAATAAATGGAGTACCCAAAGAAGGCTATAGTAGCGGTGAAGCTATTGAAGCTTTGAAACAAGTAGCCGAACAGGTATTACCAGCAGGCTATGGATACGAGTTTTCAGGATTGAGCAGAGAGGAAATTAAATCAGGATCAACTACGGTGTATATATTTGCACTCTCTGTATTATTTGTATTCCTGTTTCTTGCTGCCCTTTATGAAAGCTGGTCTGTACCATTTTCTGTAATGCTGGCAGTGCCTCTTGGAGCTTTTGGTGCTATACTTACACTTACTTTGCTTCCTAAGCTGAGCAATAACGTGTATGCACAGATTGGTTTAATTACGCTGATAGGACTTGCAGCTAAAAATGCGATCCTTATAGTGGAATTTGCAAAAGAAAGGGTAGACCATGGAATGGAGATCGTTGCAGCAACGCTGGAAGCTGTGAGGCTTCGTTTACGTCCGATACTAATGACATCTTTTGCATTTATATTAGGAGTATTGCCTTTAGTATTTGCGTCAGGCGCAGGAGCGGTATCCAGGCAAA
This sequence comes from Bacteroidota bacterium, assembly GCA_023428135.1. GTDB lineage: Bacteria > Bacteroidota > Bacteroidia > Cytophagales > Cytophagaceae > Sporocytophaga. The sequence goes on from JAEYZG010000017.1 coordinate 207,162, forward strand.
CTATTGGCTGGACTGTATTTGGAGGAATGCTTGCAGCAACAGGCCTGGCAATATTTATAGTACCAGTGTTGTTTGTTGTGATTTCAAAAATTGCATACAGAAATAGAAAAACTATTTCTGGTATCCAAGATGAATTTCAGTTAAACAAAGAATTGATATCTGAAAATTAGAGCCTGCTACGGTCTTTTGTTTTCAGAAGATTGTACCTGGTTAATTTGTGTTTATTGTGATTTCCCTCTGCTTATGCAGAGGGAAATGTTTTGTTAACGAATTGAATCCGATTATGAAAAGAGAAATCACAATTCAGGTAAAAACATCGTGGTTGTCCCGTATGTTTTTCGGCGCATCTCAGTATTCTTATTTCAACACTAAACCTATTGATGATTACACAGTATTTCTTAATTCCAAAATAGGCGCTCTTTCGTGGGGCAATAACAAGAAAGAAGCAAAAGAAGACTTTGCAAAAAGTTTTAAAATACTATTGGATCTTTATGATATAAAACTTCCCTTAAAATATATTCAGGAACAACTGGAGAACGAGTCCCAGACGAGTAAGGAAGCTGCAGAAAAATGGTCATTACATTCTGAATTTCCTGCCACTTGGTAGTGTAAGTTTTTTTTGTAAAAAGATCAAAAAAATATGATAGATTTATGGTTTGAAAATATTTTTGAATGACAGAAAAAACAAAAACGGAAGACTCTTCAAAACTTGATATCATTCTGAATGCCGCCCAGAAAAGATTTGGACACTATGGTTTATGCAAAACAACCATGAATGAAATAGCTGCAGATGTGGGAATGGGTAAGGCATCTCTTTACTATTATTTCCCCGACAAAGAAGCGGTTTTCCAGGCTGTAATAAAAAAAGAACAGGAAGAGTTTCTGTCTGAAATGAAAAAACACATGAATGCCGAAACAGATGCTTCTTCTCAGCTAAAACTATATGTGAAATATCGTCTTGACTATTTTCAGAATCTACTTAACCTTTCTAAACTTAAAACAGAATCATTCTTTAATTCAAAGCCTATATTTGGCAAAGTAGTAGAAGATTTTTACAAACTTGAAATAGAGCTTGTAGCCAGCATAATTCAGACTGGTATTGATAAGCAGGAGTTTCGTGAAGTGAATAAAGAAGAATATGCTTTATTGTTGATGAATATACTTCAAGGCCTGAGACTGATTCGAATTAAATATAAAGCTCTGGCAGAATTTGATCCTGAAGATGTAGCTTATCTGAAGCAAAACAATGATAAGGTGATCTGTATGTTTATAAAGGATCTTAGAAGATAGGCAGCAAGAAATTGGCACGAAGGTCTTATTATAGTATGACCTATAAAAGTCTTACATGAAAGAGAGCCCTTCTAATACAATTATTATCTATCAGTACTATCAGGTATTTTTCCTCCCTCCCGAATAGCTTTTGCAATTCCACATGATAGATTCATTTACTTACCTGAGGTAGTGCGATATGTATTTGTCAATCAATCGGAAGTATCATTTTTAGGTAAAATCGCTTGAATAGGTTACCTTTTGCTGGTTTTTCGTATTTTTAGATATATTAATTTACTTAAGACTCTTTAGTGATTCGATCCAGAAGTCTTAAAGTTAAATGTACATTTGGTAAAAGAAATATTTGCTTATTTATCGATTTTTATGGTACACACTTTTTTCTCTAGTAAAAAATGTTTTTTCTTACTTGTTATATTATTGATAAGTCACATTATTCAGGGACAGAATCCTGCAGTGTCAGATCTGGCATTAGGATTAGGAACTTTTAATAAAACAATAAATGACATAGCAATTCAATCGGATGGAAAAGTTATTGTCGTGGGGGATTTTATCACTTATAAAGATATTTCACTAAATCGAATTGCTCGTCTTAATGCTGATGGCACACTGGATAATACTTTTAAAATAGGATTTGGTTTTGATAATTCTGTAAAAACCATTGCTATTGATAAAAATGATAAAATTTTATTAGGTGGAAGTTTTACCACATACAACGGCTTTAATTGCAATTACCTGGTACGTCTTAATAATGATGGATCTATAGACAATACTTTTAACATAGGGACAGGCCCAAATTCGGAAGTTAATACAATTGCTTTACAACAAGATGGAAAAATCTTAATAGGTGGGGCGTTTCTGACTTTAAATGGAACTCCGGCAGGACGTATCATTCGACTTAATCAGAACGGTTCAACAGATAGTACTTTTAATATTGGAGGTGGCTTTAATAACAAGGTTAATACTATCAAGATTCAAATCGATGGAAAAATATTGGTTGGCGGATCGTTTAGTTTTTTATTGCAGTCTCCTGTTGCGGTTAGCAAATATGGATTTGCAAGATTGAATTCAGATGGTTCTTCTGATAATTCATTAGATTTTGGTTCTTATTCTTCTGGTTTTGAAATTTTGGCTATAGCCATTGATTCATCAGAAAGGATCTTAATAGGAGGAACATTTAGAAAGGGTGCTAATATAGCCAGGATTGAACCCAATGGTTTGATTGATTTTTCCTTTTCAGGAAATGGAGCCAATAATTCAGTAAGATCAATTGCTGTGCAAGGAGATGGTAAAATATTGATAGGAGGAGATTTTACTACTTACGGAGGAACAGAAAATATTCAGGATGGTCTTTCAAGGGTAAATGATGATGGTACTATTGACCTATCTTTTAATAAAGTAACAGGGACACATGGTGTGAGATCAATTATTATACAATCTGACGATAAAATTTTAATTGGAGGATCATTTCAATTTACGAATGGTTATCCTAAATCATCTGTATCCAGACTAAACACTGACGGCTCATCCGATACTGAATTCAATATCGGTATGGGGGCTAACAACTCTGTTAATACGATAGTATTACAAAATGACGGAAAAATTTTGATTGGTGGAAGTTTTACAATATTTAATGGAGTTCCAAAGAATTATATGGTTCGTCTTAAAGATGATCATTCGATTGATTCAGATTTTAATATAGGAACCGGAGCGAATGGCACTATACATATAATTACAATTCAACCTGATGGTAAAATACTTGCTGCAGGAACCTTCACATCTTTCAATGGAGTTACCTGTAATAGCATCATACGCTTAAATCCTGATGGGTCTGTGGACAATTCATTTAATTCAGGTTCGGGTACGAATAGTAATATTTACAGTATTGTTGTGCAGCCTGATGGAAAAATCCTCGTGGGTGGCAATTTCTACTCTTTCAATGGCTCAGGGAAAAGTTACCTTGTTCGTTTGAATTCAAACGGCTCTATCGATAACACTTTTATGATCGGTAACGGTGCCAATGATATTGTTTATAAGATAGTTCTATTGGAAAATGGAAAGATAATTATTGGAGGCAATTTCTCAACATTTAACGGTAATGGTTCATATCGCTTGATAAGGCTTCATCAGGATGGGTCTATCGATTATACATTTGGATTAAAAGGCAATGCTAATAGTACTATTTATGACTTTGCAGTACAGCCGGATGGTAGAATATTAGTAGGGGGATCCTTTACTGCGCTTGGAGGCTTAAAGAGAAAATATTTAGTCCGTCTGAATCCTAATGGATCAAATGATGGGAGTTTTGTTCCTTCTTCTGCTATCTCAAGGGCAATTCTGAAAATATGTCTACAAAAGGATAATAATAAAATATTAATTGCAGGATATAATCTATTTGCCCGAATAAATATTGATGGTTCTATAGATGATTCATTTTCCGGGATATATGATAACATTGGTGTCAACTCCATTGTATTTCTGAATAATGGAAAGATACTAATAGGTGGAAACTTTACAATGTATCAAAATTATGTAATCAACTCCATTACCAGACTTGGAGGTGATCCTATATACTCCAATACTGTTCATGGAAAAGTATATTCAGATCTTAATAGGAATTGTATTCCCGAAATAAATGAAAATCCTATATCTTCGGTAGTGATTAAAGCTTTGCCAGGTCCATATTATGGAGGAACAGATGCGGCAGGAAATTATGCATTAAAAGTAGATTCAGGCAATGTACAATACACTCTTACTCAGGAGTTCAACTCAATAAATTCAGAGCTTTTATTAAATCAATGTGCTCCTTCTCACAAAATTTCGCTTCATTCCACAGGCAAAGATACCTGCTGTGTTAATTTTGCAGATTCCGTAAAGCAATGTGCTCTTCTCAGTATAAGTATGGAGCGATGCAAAATAAAAAGATGCCACAAGGGGTTCGGATATATCTACTATGGCAATTATGGTAATCATGCAGCTACAGGAGTGCAGATCAAGGTTATTTATCCGACCTATATGAGACCCGTAAGCTCAGATCCTCCATGGACTTCAATCCAGGACTCATTGGTTATATTTGACCTTGGAAAGGTTGATGCACTGAGTGGAGGCACTATTAAATTGTTAGATTCCGTTCTTTGTGTTGATGATATTACAGGACTTACACAATGTATAAAAGCTACGATTTCGCCGCTTAACACCTGTACAGCCACTGATCCTGCTTGGGACAATTCTTCCATAAATGTAACAGGAAAGTGTATCGGAGCTTCTGCACGTTTCAGTGTTATAAATGAAGGTAATGGAGATATGGATAGTAAGAGGTTTTACAAAGTTTATTTAAATGATACATTAATTCACACTGGACAGTATCAACTTAAATCCGGAGAAGAGCTGAATATAAGTTATCCTGCAGAAACTTCAGCTATCAGGTTAGAGGCTGATCAATCACCTTACCACCCTTCGAAAAGGCAACCTCGAACTATTGTGGAAGGCTGTGCACTACCTGTACCAAGGAAGTTCTTTCCTTCATCCTATGGAAAGAATGACCTGGATGAACAGACTTCAATTGGTTGTTATATGATCAGAGATAGCTATGACCCCAACGACAAAATTGCTACTCCTGTTGGTGCCGGATCTGCTCATAATATTTTCCCAGGTGAAGAAATCGAATATACGATACGTTTTCAGAATACAGGGACAGATACAGCATATTACGTCAGAATTGTAGATACACTTGATGTTTCTCTGGATGTTTCTTCCTTTAAGCATGGAGTAAGCTCTCATCCCTTTACGCTCGATATAAGTGGAAAAGGAAATGCAGTCCTCACTTATTCCTTTGTTGGTATTAATTTGCCTGACAGCACTGTTGATCAGGCTGGGAGCAATGGACTAATCTCATTTAGAGTTGCCATACCTTCTAATACACCAATTGGTACAATAATAAAAAATAAAGCGTCTATATATTTTGATTATAATAAACCAGTAGTTACCAATGAAACATTTCATACAGTTGATACTACTGTATTCATAAATTTAGCGAAAGGCAGCCTGGTACAAGAAGACCAGATGATTTTGGGGGAAATTCCAATAAAATCACAGTCAATGTTTAAAATTTATCCTAATCCATCAACTGGTATAATAACAATCGAAACACTAGAAGGAAGTAAGAATGATAAATTAATAATATACTCCACAATTGGAGTTCTCCAAAAAACAATTCAATTAAATGGTGAGAATATACAGCAAGTGAACCTTGTCGACCTAAGGGAAGGATTATACATATATGAAATTTTACAAGAAGGCAACCAACGAGCTAAAGGCTTATTAGAGTTGAGGAGCGTTGTATATTGAATCTTTCATATATATATAAGGTTTTTAGTGCATCTGAAGTAAGTTTTAGTCCCTTGGTTTACAATCTCACTTTATTATTTGTAACAGATCAAACCTTCGTCCCATTTATTTAATTTAGCAGACGCTATGAACACAGCTTTAAAGAAGGATAATATCATTTCTTTAGGAGATTCAGATGTTCTTACCTTCTCATAAGGTAATATAAACTCCCCAAGTGTATCATTATAATAAGCGCCCTCAGACATCTTTGATGTATTAAATTTATCTGGCTGAGGATAGGCATAAGCGTAAAATGCAGGCTCTCCAAGTCCAAGACCAGGCCAGAAACCATAACTGCTTAACTCTTTTGAATACGCCTCTACCATTACCTCTTTACTTACATTAGGTACTCCCGGATGTGCAGGAGCATCTTTCCCTGAAAAGAAGGTTACTGCAAGATCCATTGCTCCCCAGAAGAAATGCACAGGACTGCTCTTTCCCGTAAATTCAGATCTGAAAACCCTCATTACATGATCTGCACATAAGAGAATTTTATGAAATGTCTCCACATACTTTTTGTCATATGTCTTATGTGTAAAATCTCTTTCAAAGGGAATTCTTTCTTCCATTTCAACAGGAGTTGTCCAGATATTTATTTCAATACCAAGATGTCTGAGTTTCTCTTTTGTTTCTATGTAAAAATCCGCTACAGATCTAGAGTAAAGATCCAAGCTGTCAAATTTCCCCTCATTCGTTTTTATATAAAGTTTATGGTCAATAAAATCAAAGTCAATCTGAAAGTATGAATTGTGATAAGGGATAAGTCCTGTTGTAAGACCTTCTGCAGTTGGAGTAAAGGTAATATGCCACCAGTGGTTGAGCTTAGGAGAGAAGCTAAGTTTTATTTTACCTACAATCTGCATCCACAGATGAAGCGTTTTGTAGGTTTTTATCCAATCATCCAAAACCAATGGTGGCCATGGATTTTCCCTTTCGGATATTAGAATATTATTTGAACTCTTATATAGAAAATTTTTCATAACATCTTTTGTAATTAACTTTTGAAAATATTCAAAGGTTTTCAAAGGTGGCTAGTCATGTTATATTATCAGGGGATTATCAGGCATTTGCAGTTATTTCCTTTGATTGCAAAAGGAATCTCTCCAAACCTTAGATAAAAGAATTGAGTTGTCTTTTCAATTTCAAAAGATTGACAGTCTTTAGGGTTAGTAAGAAAAAGTGTTCCTTTGAGTAATTAAATTGCATTATATTAATGCATTGCTTGCCGGAAGCATGGATTATGCAGAAGAGCTCAAAAAAGTTATAAGAATTCTCGGGTACAGGATCTCCTTCCAATTCCTGAAAGGAAATTTTGAAAGGCTGATTGATATTTTCCATAACCATATACCTTTTATATTTACAGGGTAAACCTTAGATAATACAAAATGAAATTTTAAAATTCCTTGTTCTTTTGTGATATAAATTCAACTACAAAAAAAATGAAAGCAGTTATAATTAACGAATTCGGTGGTCCTGAAAAACTTATTCCTACCAATATAAAAGTGCCATCACCAGGAAAAAAAGAAGTACTAATTGAGGTAAAAGCCTTCAGCATAAATCCGGTTGACGTAAAAACCAGATCTGGAAAGGGACTTGCAGGGAGATTCAAAGATAAGCTTCCGCTAATACTGGGATGGGATATATCAGGGATAGTAAGGGAGGTTGGGGATGAGGTTACAAGATTTACGAAAGGTGATGCCGTATTCGGAATGGTCAATTTCCCCGGACTAGCATCTGCATATGCGCAATACATCATAGCCCCAGAAGATCATATCACTAAAAAACCATCCAATATTACTCATGAAGAAGCAGCAGGTGCTACTTTGGCTTTATTAACTGCCTGGCAGGGACTTGTGACAAATGCTAAAGTAAAGCAAGGACAAAAGGTTCTTATACACTCTGCTGCCGGTGGCGTCGGGCATTATGCTGTTCAGATTGCAAAATACCTGGGAGCATATGTTATAGGGACATCATCCGTAGAAAACAAAAATTTTGTTCTTGGGCTTGGCGCTGATGAACATATAGATTATAAGTCTCAAAGATTTGAGGATATTGTAAAAGACGCTGATTTTGTATTAGACACCATGGGCGGAGATAATGCCTTGAGATCCTTGCTGTCAACCAAAAAAGGAGGGACTGTCATTAGTATACCTTCGGGTCTGCAGGAGGGACTAAAGGAAAAAGCAGAAGAGCTGGGAATAAATGCTTATAATTTCCTTGTAACTTCAAATGGAAAAGACATGGAAGAACTTGCCAAACTTCTAGAAAAAGGGATTATAAAATCTCATATCTCCCAAACATATTCTTTTGATGATATCCAGTCTGCACACAAACAAATAGAGACAGGAAAAACAAGAGGAAAGATAGTCGTGACACTTTAATTACTTCTGTTGAAAGTTTATTCAGATCTAATCCTTTTGAATAATTCTGGATATAAAAACAAATGCCGGCGAATTGACCGGCATTTGTTTATGATGTTTCAATTAGTATTTATTTCAACCAAAGGAATTTTCCAGAGAATTGTCTTTCAGTATTCAGCAGTTGATAATAATAAATACCTTTAGACGCATTCGGTAAAGTATAATTTTTTGTAAATGAACGGTCTTCACTTGTAATATTCTCATTAAGAATGAGTCGGCCATCTGGTGTAAATACAGAGAATGCCGCAGGATTCAGAGAGATATCTGAAGCGTATACTTCAAGTTCATTATTTTGATTGACCCTTACAGTAAATTTGCCTTCAGATAAAATATCAATATAAATTACTTTAGAATAATTTATTGTTCCGTCAAAATCTTCCTGAGCTAGTCTGTAATAGAAATTTCCAAATACATTTTTATCATTGAATGAGTATTCCGATCCATTAGCATTATTTGTAGCTGCCACAATACCTACATTAGTATAGTTTTTGCCATCTGCACTTCTTTGAATAAAGAACCTTTTACTGTCTTTTTCCATTGATGTAGACCAGTACAATTTATTATCTGCTCCTTGATTATCGCCATAAAAACTCAGGTAAGTAACAGGAGTTATACAGTTCTCCTCAAGCACAACTTTTAACCTGTCACAATATCTTTGTTCAGTGTGAAACTTGATGTTTGCAAATAATCCCCATTCCGGATCATTTGGTGGATTACCATAATTATCAACATTAATCATGTTCAGGTATTCACCTCCTGGGACATCATCTAATACAGGCCAGTTAGGATTACATTTAAAATATATACCTGCTCCGGTTGTGGTTGCACTAAATCCTAACCAATAATCTATACCTGTTTCAGATCCAGGTAAAGTAATTTCCACTGGAAGTTTAAGTTGGCCAATTCCAGGTTGATCAATCCCGGGACGAACGACAGAAGTCCCACATGCTATGACATTGTTCCTGTCGGCAATAGGTTTTCCATTAGTCAATTTAGTCCCGTAAACACAAACCTCCCAGGTATAACTTTTAGTAGACCCTTGATATTCCGAATTTTGATATACAGTTACAGTATCTATAGTCACTGATTCAGAAAACACTCTAATCATCGTATTAGAGGTCGTAGGAGGGTTCATAGTGCTTTGACTTGCCGAAGTGCACACGGTTGGGTCAATTTCTCCTGTATTGCCACTGACATAACCCTTTTGCTCTACATACACTATAAGGTCCGTTCCATCTGTTTCAGTGATTGCACTTTTGGCTACGGCAATACTATCAGTTCTATAGCTTGTTCCGAGTTTAGTACCTCCGGTCGGAGCTGTGTACCAGTCGTATAAACCATTGCCGGTTTCGGTGCGGACATAAACCGTATTCCCACAATAAACCAGATCGTTAGGTACGGTAAAATCGAGCGGATATACGGATATGGTAATTTCATCAATTGCAAGTTCGTAAGTAATACAAGGAACATCGCCTCCCACATATTTCACAACTACTTTATAAGTACCTTCCTGGTTAGCATCATATGTGACATCAGACCCGTCTCCCACAGCAACCACTACACCGTTTCTGTACCAGGTAATTTCATAATCCGGAGCCAGAGAAGGGCTAATGACAAACCCGGAGTTTAAAGTAGTTCCTGTCCATTGGGAAAGACATACTGAAAAATCTCTGGGAGATATTGTTGCTTTCGGTTTTGGAGCGGGGAAGTCACATGGCGGTAGTGTAAATTCTGTTGCATAAGTCTGACAAACAGTATTGTTAATTCCTAATTGTCCAAACATGTTATTTCCCCATGTATAAATTTTATTATCACTGGTAGTATAAAAACCCCATGTGTCTCCATCCGATATACTTACAACGTTTTCGTCAACAGTGGTCGCATTTCTTCTGATAAAAACTGGAAAAGCAGACTGGGCGGTACCAGTTGCTCCATTCCCCAAGTGTCCACCTGAGTTCGCGGTACATGCACCATCGTTCCCCCAGGCAACAGGTTTTCCGTCTATTGTAACGGCCATACCATATCCCTGACCTCCGGAAATTGCTTTTGCTTTAAGGTATGTTTCTCCATCGCCAACACCTGGAGTAGTACCCCATTCACCAGCGACAACTCTTCTTGGATCAGAAAAGTTACCCACAGTAGCGCCTTGTCCCGTCATAGAACCCCAACCATCATTTCCCCAAGCCCAGACATATCCTGTTGCATCCAGCGCAAGACACATAACATCTGCTGCAGAAATTGAAATGATTCCGTCTAAAGGAGTACCGTCTTTTTTTAATACAGGACGGGCATAATTGTCATTTTTATTTTCTGTACCGCTATTTGCAGTTCCTGTTTCATTTCTTCCAAGCATTCCTGAACCTCCATATTGACCGGTACCGGCTCCCCATGAATATACTGTTCCTAATCCATCTCCATCAGGATCAACAAGGGCATAAGCTGTTTCATCACCTGCTTCTATCTGAATTACATTTGTTAAAGGAGATCCATCCGGAGTTCTGATAAATACAGGCGAGGGATTGTCGACATAGGATCCATTCCCCAACTGCCCTTTATCATTTCTTCCCCAGCCAAGCGCTCTTCCATCATTTAAGATAACGTAACTATTATCATTTCCTCCGGAAACATACTTGACATCCACGAGATAAGGAGCTAGATCCGCATTTGAAGAAGCAGGAGCTTCTCCTCTGACTACTCGGGCTGGAGCAGTTGTAGCAGCAGCGGTACTACCTGTACCTGTTATTCCTGTTGCTCCCCCGTTATTTCCCCAGGACCATGCTCCTCCATGACAATCAACAGCAATAAAGTGGGCACCAGACCCTGCATCTACTGCCTGAACAGTTATACCAGAAGCTAATGATAAGAAATATGGATCATTAGTAGGGAAAAGAACTTTTAAAGGAAGTGGTTCTATTGCATTGGTCGATCCTACACCTAAAACACCTAATACCGGAGCATGATTTGGTCCACCCGAATTATTCCCCCATGTAAATACAAAGCCATTTGCACAAATAATGGTTGAGACAGTGTTTCCGCCTGAAACCAATAGATCTTGTGCTTTAATTACTTGTGAAAAAAATAAAATTGCTAAACTTATAAAAAGCCTTGTAAATCTGACCATATTCAAATTATTATAATGTGTTAGAAATCTTAATAACCTATTAATACCCTAAACTAGCAATAAGGTAAGTACCTTGATAAAGAAAATTTATTATTTTATTTTTTACTCAAAGTAAGATATTGATACCCAAGTATATTTTTTTCCCTTTACTATTAATAGTAATTTCTGCCCTTCGTCGTATTTTGACTACATGATTAACTAAGGGAAGAGCCTATAATATTTCATAACTATAGGATTTCAGAACTCTTTATCTTATCTTATTTAATGTTAAGATTGGTATTTTGAGGGTTATAATATAATTGAATTATTATTAAAAAAGATACACTGAAATATGCAAACAATTCTTGGCTCCGGCGGTGCAATTGGAGTAGATCTCGCAAAAGAACTTACGTCGTACACAAAAGATATCAGACTTGTAAGCCGTAATCCTAAGAAAGTAAATCCTGACGATCAGCTGTTCTCTGCTGACTTATCCGATCCATCTTCTGTAAACAAAGCAATACAGGGATCAGATGTTGTTTATCTTACCATCGGATTCGAATATAAACTTAGCGTGTGGAAACAAAAATGGCCTCCGTTGATCACTCATGTAATTGAAGCTTGTAAGAAATACAATGCAAAGTTGGTCTTCTTTGACAATGTATATATGTATGATGCGAATTTTATTGGAAATATGACCGAAGAAACTCCCGTAAAACCCTCTAGCCAAAAAGGTAAGATTCGTGCTGCTATTGCCAGTCAGATTATGAATGAGACCCGAAATGGCCTTACAGCGCTTATAGCAAGGTCAGCAGACTTTTATGGCCCTTCTATCAAAAATAGCATAATGAATGAGCTGGTATATAAAAACTTAAAAAAAGGTAAAGCTGCAAACTGGATGGCCAGTGTAAATAAAATACACAATTTCACATATACACCTGATGCAGCAAAGGCAACAGCTATGTTAGGCAACACGCCGGACTGTTACAACCAGGTGTGGCACCTGCCAACTGATGCTACCAAAATGACCGGTAAGGAATGGATAGAACTTTTTGCCAAAGAAATGAGAATTTCCCCTAAGTATATCGTGCTACCATCATGGCTGATAAGTATTCTTGGAATATTTATTCCGCTTATGAAGGAGTTAAAGGAAATGAACTATCAGAATGAAAGTGACTACTTTTTTAATAGCAGCAAGTTTGAAAAGTATTTTAACTTTAAACCAACTACTCCGGAAACGGGGGTGAGAAACATAATTAAGGCCGATACAGTGGGCCTTTAAGGTAATTCTAACCAGAACCTCTTTTAATAAAAAGTGTATTTGTTTAAGTCTGAAAAATAAATATCAAGAAATTAAACGAAGGGAGTTCTCACACTTTCAGATCTGACCTGATATAAGGTTTGTATTTTTTTTTGTGTTCCTTTGGTTGTCAATACTCTTTTATAGAAAAAAAAAATTATTAAAGAGAATTGAGAGGTTTATACACTTTTAATGCGATGTCAACCGACTTGCTTCCCATCCAATCATAGCCTTCTTTCTGTGACTTCCCCAACGAAATTCACCTATACCCCCAACACTCTTGATTACCCGATGACATGGAATGATAAAACCTACTGGATTACTACCGATAGCAGTTCCTACAGCTCTTGATGCATTGGCCTGATTCATACTTCCAGCAATTTGTCCATAGGAGGTAAGGACACCCTGAGGTATTTTTAATAATGCCTCCCAGACTTTTATCTGAAACGCTGTACCTTTTAAGTGAAGCTTTATTTTTTCCGAATCGGCAAAGTCATTAGCAAAAAAGCGAGCTACTTTTGACTGATCCTCATCAGTACCTTCTTTTATAGAAGCATTGATCCATGAAGCTTTCAGCTCTTCTATCACATTTTTTTCTTCACCGTCAAAGAAATAAAGATTGCTGATACCTTTCCCAGTAGAAGCAATTAAATAATCACCAAACTGGCTATTTCTAATACTATATCTGATCGTAAGATTTTCACCTCCGTTTTTATATTCTCCGGGAGTCATTCCTTCTATGTTTACAAAAAGATCATGAAGACGGCTGGTTGTTGACAAACCAGTCAGCTCTGCTGCATCTGCTAATGTTCTTGAAGAAGATGTTTCAAGAACTTTTTTAGCATATTCGATTGTAAGGAACTGCAGAAATTTTTTAGGACTAACTCCCGCCCATTCAGTAAACATACGCTGAAAATGGTAAGGACTTAAATGGACTACTTCTGCAACCTCTTCCAGTGAAGGCTGGGCTTTTATATTTTTTGAGATGAAATCAATTGCTTTGGAAATTCTGTCAAAATCAAAATTATTGTTGTCCATATATTGAATCTTCTTTATTAAAGAACATCAAAGATGAAATATTAATTGGCATATTTCAATCCGAATCTTGCTGAATTTAATGGATAGCCAAACTTCTCCATAAATAGATAACGATATAACTCTCCATATTTTTATATCTTTCAAAAAAGAGTTTGATACTTTTGTAATCCTTTTTATCTTCTATAATATCATGATTTAGAAGGGCTTTTAACAATCCTGCATCTCCATGCGGAATGCTGTTCGGATCTCTGATTGTTTTCATTAGGACGTAATTTGCAGTCCATGTTCCAATTCCACGAAAGCTTGTCAGAAGCTTATGTCTGCTTTCTATATCAGGCAAAGCCTTGAGGATATTTTTACTTAACTTTCCTTCGGAAAAGGCCTTAGCTATATTGATCAAATAGGATGCCTTTGCGGAAGAGAATTGCATCTCTTTCAATTCATCTGTTGAAGCATGTGTAAGTATGTTATAGTCAGGGAAAATATAAAAAGATGACCCTTCATATTCCACCTTTGTTCCATACCGCTCCACCAGTCTTCGTTTTAATTTATATGCAAAAGAAAGATTGATCTGCTGGCCGATAATGCACCAGCAAAGAGACTCAAAAAGATCCGTAATGCCCATAAGACGAAGTCCGTAAAAGTCTTTATACATGTAAACCAATTGTTTGTCTTTTTTAAGCGCATTGTAAAAGGGCTCCAGATCATTATTCAGATCAAACCATTCTATTACAAAGGCTTCTATAAGCATTTTACTTTTAGTATTTACTGACCCAACAAGCACTTCAGTGTTTATGATCTTATCTTTTTCATAGATTTTGAGTAGATAAACCTCTTCTCCCAGTTGTAAAGCCTTCCAAACGGCATCCTGCCGCACTGTATGAGCACAATCATCATAGTTACGGTCCAGAAACCAAAGACATTCTGCAAAACTGAAGAGGGGAGGTTCTTTAATTTTTATGATGTTATTCTTACTTGCCATTGAGATAAATTATGTTAATATGATACATATACTTATATATATATTTTGAATAGGCTATTTATAAGGATAACTAAAGTAAGAAAGATGAAACACATTAAACATTAAATCAGGCAAAAAAGTACTTTACAGAAAGTTTGAGCTGCCTTCTCCAGAATACCAAATGGTTGAAGAGTCGAAGGTAATGTAAAAGTAGTATTGAGAGTAATTATATAATAAAAAAGATAATAAATCCAATCTAGTGTTTGAGCCAATGAGAATCCAAAATTAAACTTAGCTTCTCAAAGCTTTTTCTTTAGCCTGTGCCGAGGTTATAACCTTTATAACTTCATAATCAACAGGGCCTTGGTTCTTATTCACCCATTCCTGCATTTTTTTATCAGAAACACTTTCCTTACCTGATAACAGGTCGTTAAATCTTCATCAATCCAGCTGTTAATATAATGGACTCCTTCAGGAATTTTTCGTCCGGCATTATCAAGGTCCTGATATATTTCTTTTGCTTTTCCAGGATGGAAGCGTTCGATAATCATATAAAGCATAATGATTAGTTTTATTGATTGGTTAAAAATAAAAAGAATTATAATTATAAAAAACTGAATATAAGAACATTACGAAGTGGTTAAACGGAAAGAAAATTGACTATGCCTTCCATAGTTTTAAATAAAGATAACATAACAATAGTCTTTTCTGATGGTTTGCAACATGCATGAGAAAGGTTTTAAGAACCGTTTTTATTATTGGTGTATTGGTTTTCGAATTCGCAATTTCAGCAATAGGCCAACAAAATTTTTTGCCAGGTTTTGCTGGACTTATGTGCGGTAGTCAATCGGATCCTGGT
The DNA here is from genome assembly GCA_023428135.1 of Bacteroidota bacterium. Classification (GTDB taxonomy): domain Bacteria; phylum Bacteroidota; class Bacteroidia; order Cytophagales; family Cytophagaceae; genus Sporocytophaga. The sequence continues at coordinate 222,513 of JAEYZG010000017.1, forward strand.
ATTTATGCTGTGGCATATGGTTGGGGAATGGATGTTAAAAAAGTCGCAGACAGAAACGGTAAAATACATTCTTTTCCTAATGGTGACATACTACATTTAAAAGCTCCATCCTTGAGTTTAGCTGTTGTTACCAGGATGAAAATACTTGGTGGGAATTACGGTTTTTCTTTGACTGGAGCGATTTGTAATTCTCGACTCGAAATTCCCAATACTATCAGTGCTAGTAAATCATATCCTTATGGAATTACTTCTACCTATATTCAGCCCATTAGTCTTGGCTGGAGAACATCATGGGCAGACTTTATTGCAGGTTATGCGGTTTATCTTCCTACAGGTAAATGGGTCTGGCGAGGCCAACACAATTATGGTTTGGGAATGTGGACACAGGAGTTCAATATTGGTACAACTGTTTACCTGAATCATAAAAAAAATATTCATTTTGCAATAGAAGCCAATTATGACATCAATAGTAAAAAGAGGGGAGTTTCTTATCGAACCGGTTGGCCCCTGACATTACAGGGGGGGCTGGGAACTAACTATGGTAATCCGGACAAGCTATTAAGTGGCTGGCTCGGAGTCGCAGGATTTGCACAATGGATTACAGTAAGAACAAAGTATGATTTAGACTTAGGTCCCATCGATGGTCCATATGCCCATATTTATGGGTTAGGTCCGGAGCTGGTTGTATTAAAAGGCGGACTTACATTTCGTTACATAATAGAATTTGGAGCTAAGAGTAATTATGTAGGACCGATTTGGTGTGTGACGTTGAATTGGCAAATGAAAAAGTTGAAAGCTTAAAGTCAAAAGATGAAAGTTTATTGATTAATGCGAAAGCATGAGGCTTAACGTAAGGAAATGGTGATCATATTATCTTATTTGGGGTAGTTGATCAATAAATCTATCATCACATAGGAAAAGTATATCAGAATGAGATAAGAACTCCAGACTATTCCTGAGGCCATAAGCGAAATATGGGGTTGGTAAACTTTAAATTTTGCCTTAATCCTTAAGCAAATAATAGTAACAATAATTATAATATCAGAAAAATAGGAGGCAATTTAATAAATGTAATTACCTCCTCATATTCCCTTTAATTTTTCCTTTGTTATCCCAGTGGCTCTTTTTAATTTTTGTTTCTTCTCGTTCTTTAATCCTCCTCACATAACATTCACCAACAATATTCCCATTGTCTTTTCTGGAACCGATAAATAAAGTAACTGGTTCTCCGTATTCATTGGTGAAAAAGGTTATATCATTTCCACGAAACACATCATCAATCCTTGATGATGGAAAATATCGTTTGTTAAGTTTGGCTTCAAGATCTTTGCCAATCCCTTTACTGAATTTTTCATTTTTTAATAAATGAGTTTCGTCTTCCCAGTCTTTCATATCTTTCTCTTTTGTCTTATAACAAAAGCAGAAGAGCTTTCCTTCTTAAAGTTTGTGAAAATTCTGATTTCAGAATAAAAGCTAATATAGAAGAGGATTGAGCTGTTAACTGGAACCAAATTGAAATTACTCTGAGCTGAATTTGAATTTAGAGGATTATTAAATTCCTGTTATTGATCCTGTCATCTTTATATTCAGTAAATCCTGATTCAGACATTTTTGGTAATCACTCAAAAATCATTTCATTTTTTTTATCAAAGTGTTACTTTTCGTTTTGGCCTGGGTATTCTTCCTGAAAATACCTTTGGAACGAATAAATCACTTTAAATGAAATATTTAAAAAATAAAAAGTACATCCAAATCAGAATGGTGAAGTTAGTTCTGATTCTGGGACTTTTTTTTAACTTAACATTCAGCAATACTGCACAAACATTGGTTCCTGCCGATAATTCCGTAAATGTGAGCAATGATATGCAGTTTAAGCTCACCTTTCCTGCTACACCTTCCTTGCAAAGTTCAGGCAAAATAAGTTTGTATAAATCAAATGGCACTATAGTAGAAACCATTGACCTTTCCAAAATGCCTTCCGGAACGCCCATGTCCGCAAGCTGGCCCTGGACAGAGACGCTTAATGGAACAACTATAAGAGTTATTCCAGTAACTGTAGATGGCAAATCGGTCTATATACGATTCTCAATTGGTGCGATGGACTTTAATGCCGGTTATTATATAACTGTCGATAAATCTATTTTCTCAAATGCGTCCTCGTTTGGTTTCAATGGGATCACTGCAAACAATTGGAGTTTTACAACAAGATCAAAACCTGCTGCAGATTTAGAATACACTGTATCAGCCGATGGAACCGGAGACTTTGCAACTCTTCAGGGAGTTTTGAATTTCCTGCCTACCGGTAATGCCAACGCTAAAATATTGGTAAAAAACGGAACCTATATCGGACTAGCTTATGTCAAGGGTAAAAATAAATATACCATAGAAGGTGAGAGCAAAACAGGAGTAATCATCAAAGGATATAACAACTCTAATTTAAATGCAAGTACGCATTGGAGATCTGTTGTTAATATTCAAGGCGATGATATCAATCTGATAAGTCTGACTTTTATCAATACAACTCCGAATGGGGGAAGCCAGGCAGAAGCATTAAAAGCAAGCGGAGCGAGGATTGTAATTGCGAACTGTGATTTCTACAGTTATCAGGATACTGTTTTACTGGATGGAAAAGTCTATGTTAAAGACTGTATTCTGGAAGGGGATGTAGATTTTATCTGGGGAACTGGAGCAGTGTTTTTCCAGTCATGTGAGATCAGAGCCAATGATAATGGAGGTTATAATGTAATGGCCAGAAACAATAACTCAGTTCATGGTTATGCTTTTGCGGATTGTAAACTTACGCGTACCTCATCAGCTACAACTACACATTATTTGGGTAGAGATGCAGGAGCGAGTTATCCATATGCAGAAATTGTTTATCTCAATTGCACTTTGGGTCCTCATATTCCAGCAGTAGGTTGGAGCTTAAATAGTTCTATAGATGCTTCCAATATTATTTTCGCAGAATACAAAAGTGTAAATGAATCGGGAGCTTTGATAAATACTTCTGGAAGAAATCCTAAATCAAAACAGCTTACTGCAAGTCAGGCAGCTCAGTACAGAGATCTGAACTGGTTTTTTAATGGGTGGATTCCTGTTGTTCCCGCTTATGGTGTTAAAGATTGTGCAGGAGTTACCGGAGGTTCAGCCTTTAAAGATGATTGTGGTATTTGCGTTGGCGGCACTACGGGTAAAACAGTATGCATTAAAGATTGCAACGGTATAGCAAACGGAACCGCAACCCTCGATATTTGCGGTCGATGCATAGGAGGAACAACAGGTAAAATTGCCTGCTCATCAGTAGGTGAAGCAGAAGATGAAGCCTGTAGTTTTGATGGAGTTCTTGAAGCGAAAAATTCCGGCTTCAAAGGAACAGGGTATATCAATGTTGACAATGCAATCGGAACAAGGATTGTATTTTCTATCAATGCTATCACTTCAGGAAATAAAACTATCAGTTTCAGGTACGCAAATGGAGGGGCTACAGACAGGTTAGCTACAATTAAAGTTGATGGTATTGCTTTAACTTCTGTATTAAGTTTTCCAAGTACCGGGGAATTTACTACTTATAAAGCTGTAGATCTTACTATAAATCTAAGTTCCGGTTCTCATTTCCTTGAACTTACTTCTGCAACAGCTGATGGACTAGCAAATATTGATCAGATAGGATATGTAAGTGCCGATATGAGCAAAGCTAGCTGTGAAGAAATTGTTACTTCTATTGCCAGTGAAAGTGATGCTCAATCTATTGTTATATTTCCCAATCCAAGTCAGAGTAGCTTTCATATTAAGGTTTCAGCTCCCCAGAAAATTGAGATAACTGATATCGAAGGTAAGACAATAAAAACATTTGATAATGTCACAGAACTTGAATTTGGTAATGATTTAAAACCAGGATTATACTTAGCTAAAGTTCAAAGCAAGGTATATAAGTTTGTGAAGTATTGATATTACCATATGTTTCTTACCGTTAACTGCTGGATGGATATCTTTCATAGATAATAAAATGAAAGAAGATAATTTTTAAATTGTAATCGATGTTTTTTTTAAGTTAAAGTATGATTAAAGTTTAGAAGAAAATAAAGTAAAACCCTGTCTTTTTTATTTTTTCAATTTAATCTCTTCACTGCAAAGGGAACTATTACCAACATTAATGACCAGGTTCAGTATCCCTCGAAATATGGTATCATCGGCTACGCCTATGATACCATTGCTTTTTATCAAGACTTTTATAAAAATTAACTTTATAGTTGAAGATAGCTATTGAAAGGAATCTGACTTTAGTTGGTTCTGACACATCCTTATTTATTGTTAGCAGGAATAGCTATTAATCTTCATTCAGCTAAAACATTTGTAGGCTTTTTGAATTAGCAAATCAATGAAAGGTGAAACCCCTCGTTATTCAGGACTATCAGAAGACAAAATAATTGAAAGCAGGTCCAGGTATGGAGCAAATAAAATACAAAAGGAAAAAGGCGGAGCTTTTAAATTGTTAAAAGAAGTACTGACAGAACCCATGTTTTTGTTACTCATTGCAGCTTGTATAGTTTATTTTCTAGTTGGACAATATCCTGAAGGCATTCTTATGCTGGTTGCTATGGTGCTGGTTGCTTCAATTTCTTTTTTTCAAGAGAAAAAAAGTAAAGCTGCATTAGACGCAGTCAAGGAGTTGAGCCAGCCTAAGGTTAAAGTTTTTAGATATGGTAAAGAAACTGAAATTTTATCCGAAGAATTGGTAGTCGGAGACATTCTTCTTATAGAAGAGGGGGAACAAATCCCAATTGATGGTGTAATTTTAGAGGCACATGATTTTACTGTAGATGAATCTATTATTACAGGGGAATCTTTTGCCATTGAGAAGAATGAACATTCAGAAAATAACAAAGTATATTTTGGTTCTACGGTCAAGACAGGTAATGCAATTCTGAAGGTCGAATTAGTTGGCAATAATACTATGTTGGGGAAGTTGGGCAAAACAATAGAGGGTATGCCGCTTAAAAGAAGTAGATTTCAGGAAGAATTGAGAGTATTTGTCCGACGAATGGCTCTTGCCGGAATAGCTGCATTTTTATTGGTATTAGGTATTAATTATTTCCAATCGGGAGAAATATTGAATTCACTACTTTTTGCATTAGCCTTGGCGATGTCTATTTTACCAGAAGAAATACCGGTTGCCTTTTCGACTTTTATGGCCTTAGGCTCATGGAGACTATTAAAAGAGGATGTTCTTGCAAAGGATCCTTTAATAGTTGAAACGCTGGGTTCCTCCACTATAATATGTATTGATAAGACGGGCACAATAACTGAAAACAAGATGTCTGTAGCCAAAATATATACTTATGCTGAAGGTTTAGTCAGTGCACCCGGAAGTTTAAGCCCTGAAGGAATTAATGTTCTTGCTTATGCAATGTGGTCAAGTGAACCTAAGCCTTTTGACCCTATGGAAATAGCTATTCATGAAGCCTATAGTCTTTCAATTCCTATCGATGATCGACATAAATTCAAAATGATACATGAATACCCACTTTCGGGATCACCACCTGTGATGACGCATATTTATGAAAATGATAAAGGGAATAGAATTATTGCATGTAAAGGTGGAGTAGAGTCTGTAATTCAATTTTCAAGACTCTCTGAAAGTGAATCAGATCAAATATTAGAGAAAGCAAAAGCGTTTGCGAAAGATGGATACAGGGTATTAGGAGTGGCAAAGTCAGAGTTTAATGGTGATCATTTTCCGATTGAACAAAAAGATTTTCAATGGACTATACTTGGACTCATTGCCTTGTATGATCCTCCAAAGCGCAATATCAAAGCTGTTTTAAAAAAATTCTATGATGCAGGAATTAAAGTAAAAATTATATCTGGAGATTATCCTGAAACAATACAGACTATAGCCAGGGAAATAAAATTTAAAGGTGCAAATGATCTTATAACAGGAAAGGAATTGGAAACTATTAAACCTGGAGAGCTCTCTAATATAATTAAGGAAAAGAAAGTTTTTGCAAGAATGTTTCCTGATGCGAAGTTGAAGGTCATTCAAACCTTAAAAGAAGAAGGAGAAATTGTCGCAATGATCGGAGATGGAGTAAATGATGGGCCAGCATTGAAGATGGCTGATATAGGCGTAGCTATGGGTTCAAAGGGAACAGAAATTGCGAAAAGAGCTTCATCAATAATTTTATTAGACAATGATCTGGAAAAATTGTTTTTTGCCATAGTGTCCGGGCGCAAAATTTATGAAAACCTCAAAAAGGCAATTAGATATATTTTATCCATACATATTGCCATTATTACAACAGTAACCGGCCCCTTGTTGCTCGGATGGGATATAGTAAATATCTTTTCTCCAATTCATATAATATTTTTTGAGCTTATTATGGGTCCAACATGCTCTATTATATATGAGCGTGAGCCAATTGAAAAGCAAGCGTCTGTCTCAATGCCTCGATCGGAATCAAAAGGTTTTTTGAGTCTGAATGAGTTGGCATTAAGCATTGTTCAAGGATTAGTTATTTCTGCCGGCGTGCTATTGCTTTATTATTATGCCATGAAAGAAGGTTTTTCAGAGCGACAGGTAAGAACTATAGTTTTTACCAATATAGTTATGGCTAATATATTCCTGACTTTGGAAAATAGGTCATTTAAGGAAAGTATATTTAAGACATTCAGATATAAAAATCCTTTGATTCCTTTTATTATTGGTCTTACTATATTTCTGCTTATTTTTTTCCTTTCCTTTTCTTTTACGAGAGATTTGTTTCTCTTTGACTCTATTTCTATGTACCAATTTATAATCTGCGTTATTGTGGCATTTGTAAGTGTTTTATGGTTGGAATGCTATAAACTTTTTAAGAGAGCAAATAAAACAGAATAATGGGAGCCTTCTGATAGGGGGTAAGGAAAATAGAAATGGGGGACTGGTTACTTTTGATTGCTGATAGTAAAAAGAAATACTAATTGATGTAGTTTTTCAATTGAATCAAAAAGTTTATGAATCTATAAAAATAATAAATCCGGAAAAGATCTTTCCGGATTTATAGTAAGTAAATATTAACAACGCTTTTTAAAATTTAAAGGACAAACCTCCGCCAACTAGTGGGCCACCTCCGACACCTACAAGGACATTCAGACCAATATGATCTGTAAAGAAATATCTCATTCCGAATTCAGCGCGGAAAGCTAATGGAGATGCATTTTTGATTGAAAGTTCCGGGATGTTAGGATTATCTGTTGTTTCCTTAAACTTACGGTTGGCATATCCGACTCCAAAAGAAAAATATGGATCAAACCTTTTAGAATTTCCCATGTGGATATTCAATGTTGGCATAATTCTCAATCTTGAATAAGATGCTTCGTAAGTGTAAGTTTTACCGCCGTCCACAGATTGGCCCTCCACCGCAGTCAAGGCGTAGTTGGCATGAATACCTAAGCCAATCTTAGCACCTACTAAATATTCAAACTTAAGTCCTACAGGGCCTACAGAATTATATTTTAAGTCTGCAAAATTACCTAAAGCCTGATCAGCTTTATAAAAAGTCTTTACAACACCGGTATATAAATTAGGACCGCCATAATATGCGTCTACAATTACATTACCTTTTTCATAAACTTGTGCTTTAGCTAGCTGGCTAACAAATAAAGAACAAATAAAAAATAAAGAATAGATGTTAAATTTAATCATAACATTTTAGTTGTTTAATTTTACATTTTATACGCCCTTTCTATATGAGGGTTTTATAAATCGAGGTTTTAGGCATATTTGGCATGTTTTTTATAAAACATTGTAAATCTTGCCTATAAAAAACATTAAATATATAAGGTGAATTTAAAGAAAGGCAATTAAAGGAAGATGAGTGTATTTATAGGGAAATAAGGAATTGTTATTGGCCTGTATACAATTATGAATTCACCTTTTAATCCTATACAGTAGATACAGCTGGATGAGATTTAACATCTGGGTAAAAAGTAAACCAGAAATCTGTACCAAATTCATATTTACATTACCGTGGAGTTAGCAAATTCTAACTTTTAACTAAAATAGTGGTTCTCCATTTTCAGGAGATTTTAGTTTATGAAAATCAAAACAAAAATCACAATAGGAATAGGGGTTCTGGTAATTTTTGCACTTGCTCAAGGCATTGTTTGTAATATTTTTCTCATGAAGGCTTCTGAAGCTTCCGGAAAAATTTTACAAGACAACGGTGCTTCTATTGAATATACCAAAGAGATGATGTCAGCAGTAGACCAGATATTTGAAATTTATATGAGGAAGAAGGATAATGTAAAAGCTAATAAATCTGAAGAAGACTTGTTTAAATCATTTGAAAAAAACTTGCTATTTGAAAAAAATAATATTACCGAAGAAGGAGAAAAGGAGATTGTTGAAAATTTAGGGAAAATGTACCATGATTTTAGAAATGAGTTAAAGTATACAAATTCTGAACTAAATAAGAGCAACCATCGACTAATAGATCACTATGTAAAGATAAAGGAATATCTTGTGGCCATATTAAGCATTAATATGAAAGCTATCAATCATAAGAATAAAGTAGCTGAATATACGAACAAGCAAGCATTTTTATACATTTCTATTGTAGAAGTACTCACCGTATTATGGGTTTTACCATTACTTTTTATATTACCAGCTTTAATTGCCAATCCTATAAATGAACTTAAGGAGAAGATGAGAGAAATAGCGAAGGGAAACTTCAAACAAAAGATTATAGTAGTAAGGAAAGATGAGTTGGGAGAACTGGCTGAAGAATTTAATCAAATGGCAGAAAAAATACATGAGTATCAGAATAATGGAAGGAGAAATGACATTTTTTAGTAGTTTTTTAAATGTAAAAGTAGTTAAGTGTCGGGATCGTGGTTCTGAGAATGATTTCTTAGTAAACTTTGTCTTTTGTCTTGCTGAACTTAGTTTTACTGAACGATTAGATTTCGACTATACTTGCCCCGGGATAATCAATACATACTATTGAGCTAGCGGCAAGTATACCCTGAATGTAGTGCCAATGTCTACCTGACTTTCTACTTCAATTTTGCCTCCTGCATTATCTATAATTCTTTTTACAATATATAAGCCAACTCCGGAACCTTCCACATGGTCGTGGAAGCGTTTGAACATGGTAAACAATTTATTGATATTTGATTCTCCAATACCCATTCCGTTATCTTTCACTGTTAATATATTGAATCCATCTTTATATTCCATACTGACAAGGACCTCAGCGGAGCGGGAGGGATGCCTGTACTTAACCGCATTGCTTATAAGATTGTAAACTATACTTTGAAAGTTCTTCCTCGAGAACCGGATATGGCTGCAATCGGAATCATCAATTGTTACAAGGGCACCGGAAGCTTTTATCTGATCTTGAATAATAAATTTAACGTCTTCAATTACCTCTCTGCAGTTCAGTTCTTCAACAATGTCCTGAATCTGTTTCTGGACTTTGGTAATTTCCGTAAGATCATGAATGGTTGTTTTAAATCTCTGGATAGATGTATTAATCAAACTCAGGATATATCTAAACTCCTCGTTGGCCTTTACCTTTTCATCTATATTTTCTAACATAGAGTCAACCAAACCTTCTATATTGGAAATGGGTGCTTTGAGATCATGAGAAGCAGTATAAATAAAATTGTCCAGGTCATTATTGATGTTGATCAGCTCCTTGTTTTTTTCAGCCAGAGAATTCTCTGCTTTTTTAATATCTGTGATATCACGTGAAGTCCCTGCCACTGCTTCCACTTCTCCAGACTCATTCATAACAGGAACAAATATATAATCGTAAACCCTTTCTCCAAGTGTAGCATGAGGAAATGAGACCACACCCCGGACTGGCTTTTGGGTAGCCACGATCTGGTCTATTTCTCTTTCATGCATTTCTGCATGCCATGGCTCATACCCATTTTCCAACAAACTTTTGCCAATAGATTGCTCAAAGGTACTTCCCCACATTCTGAGCAAAGCCTCATTTGCATAGGTAAATCTGTAATTAAGATCAAATACATATATCAGGTCAGGCGTGTTTCCTGTAATCGTTTCATAAAGCCGTTTCTGCCTCTCTGATTTATCTTTTGAAATCTGTAACTTTTCTTCTGCACGCTTTCGCTCTATTGCTATAGTAATAGTTCTTAATGCAAACTCAACATTCTTTTTATCTTCGCTGCTTGGTATATGTGGCGCTTGGTAGTATATCGCAAAAGTACCGAGTAATTTATCGTCTGAAAGAATCGGTGTTGACCAGCATGTCCTTAATCCATGCTGCAATGCCAGGTCTTTAAAATCTTTACAGAGATGACTATTAGCAACATCAGGTACAATAATTTCTTTTTTCAGAAATTCGGCTGTTTCGCATAAACCTGCTGATTCACCAATAAAAATTCCATCAATCGAATCGCTATATTCTTTGGGCAAACTGGGGGAAGCGCCATGTCTCAAATGTTTACCATCTTCATCCACCAAAAGTACGGAGCCTATCATTTCATGATCCGACCACTTTTCGACATTTAATAAGAGCTGGCTAAGTGAGTCGGAAAGAGAATAACCTTTTGTGATCATTTCCAGCACCTTATTCTGCTCTTCTACCTGCTTCCTTGATTTAACCTGTTCTGTTACCTCATCCGCATACACCAGAATGCCATAAATGATCCCTTTTGTATTAACCATGGGCTGGTACACAAAATTGACAAATGCTTCATCTAATTGTCCATCATTGTTACTGTCTAACTTTACGTATACTTCATTTCCTGTAAAAGATTTACCGGATTGATATACATCATCTAAAATATCATAAAAACCCTGGTTGGATAATTCTGGCAAGGCCTCTCGGATAGGTCTTCCGATAATTTCCCGATTGATGCCGACCAACTGCATATACCTGGGATTTGCCAGCTCAAAGGTGTGCTCTGGCCCCTTCAATACAGCTATGATAGCCGGAGCCTGCATGAACAGATCATACAGCTGCTGCCGCTCTGTGTTCAGAGCCTCTTGGGCTTCTTTCCTGAGTTCGGCCATTTCCAGATGAGTCTGAACTCTGGCAAAAAGTTCTTTTGAACTGAATGGTTTGACCAGGTAATCATCCGCACCTGCTTCAATCCCTTCAATAGTCGCTTCTTCATTGGCTCTTGCTGAAATCAGGATTACTGGCAAAGTACTGGTTTTGCGTGAGGATCTTAATTTTTTGACCAGCCCTATTCCATCCAGATTCGGCATCATGACATCTGAAAGAACCAGAGATGGGTTTTCTGTTTTTATTGCTTTCAGCGCTGCTTCTCCGTCACTTGCCTCAATAACCTCATAATGCTCTCTTAATAGCCTTGAAATATATTCTCTCATATCCGGATTATCATCAGCTATGAGGATTCTTTCTGTTTTCTTTTCAAACGGACTTGAACCGAAAGGAGTTTTATGAGAGTATTCAGAAGTATTACGGTTAAAGTTATCCCATTCCTCTTCTATGTTAGGCAAAGCATTCAGGGTTATTGTTATTTTAGCATCCGGACCGGCAATTCGGTCTTTGGGAAGGTGTGCATTGCCCACTGGAATGGATACGATAAAAGTAGTGCCTTTACCGGATTCACTTTCCACTTTAACAGCTCCATGATGCATTTTCACCAGTTCATATACCATTGCTAATCCAATACCTGATCCTTCATGAGTTCGACCTATGGAATTTTCTATTCTGTGAAACCTTGAGAAAAGGTTGGGGAGCTCGGATTCGGGGATTCCTGTGCCGGTATCTCTTACTCTTAATTCAACTTGTTGATCTACCTGCTCAAGGGAAACATTGATGGCTCCATTAAAAGTAAACTTGAATGCATTGGAAATGAGATTAAATACAATCCTTTCCCACATAGTAGGATCAATATAAACAGGCTCTGAAATATTCTCTGTTCTGACAGTGAATTTCAAACCAGCATTTTCTACAACTGACTGGAAAGAACTACTCAGTTCACGGGTAAACTTAGCCAGATCAATTTGGCGGAATACTGCCTGAACCCTTCCTGCTTCAAGGCGGGAAAAGTCCAGAAGGGTATTGACCAGTTTCAGAAGCCTGAGACTATTTCTGTGTACAATATGGAGCTGTTCTTTGTCTTCCTGATTTACCTGAGAATTATTCGAAATCAGCTCCTTTACTGGTCCAAGGATTAAAGTTAAAGGAGTCCTGAATTCATGGCTTATATTACTAAAAAATAAGGTTTTGGCTTTATCTATTTCGGCTAATGCTTCAACTCTTTTACGTTCTTCTTCCATGGCTCTTATGTTGGCAAGAGCGATAGAAAGCTGGCCTGTTACCAGCCCCAGAAATTTTATATATTCATCATCTGCTATAAGCCTGGAACTTATTCCTGCTACCAGAAATCCTGCAATTTGATCTTGTCCTGATTTTAGCAGGGGCAGGACCATTGCTTTTGTGGGACATTCATCCCATGGGCCTTGAGGAATGTAAGTGAATTCAGATAAATCCTCCAATAGCAAATTCTGAGGAGAAGACAATGCTTCTGAAAACTTCCAGATATTCTGGTTTTCTGATTGAAGGTCAATTACCAAAGGTGAATAACTTTGACCTTTTTCACCTCCTATAACTTCTTTTAAAATAGCACGCTTATACTCTTTATCAAAATGATAAATAAGTGCAAATGGAATATCATTAGGATTTCTTTTCAATATTTCGGAAGAGCTATCATAAACCTCTTTTTCTGATTTTACTTTGGTAAAAGCATCAGAGAGGTCATGCAGGGTTGTAAGCCTTCGTTGACTGATTATTTTTTTGGTTTCTTCACTTACAGCACAAAAGAAGCCTCCGATACCTCCTTCATCATCTGGTAGTGGACTATATGAAAATGTATGATAGGTTTCTTCTTTGAATCCATGCCGCTCAAGAAAAAGGAGTAGGTTTTCATAATAAAGAGAATCTCCGGAAGTCATTACCCTGTTCCACATAGGGCCAACTACATCCCAGACTTCTTTCCAGATAATTTTAGCAGGTTTACCTAAAGACTCTGGATGTTTTATGCCTAGCGTAGGAGCGTATGCTTCATTGTAAAATTTGATATAATCATTGCCCCAGCCCAACCACATAGGATATTTCGAGCCAAGCATGAGTTTCAGGTAGGATTTCAGACTTGAGGGCCAAAGTTCAATAGGACCCAAAGAGGTCCTTTGCCAGTCTTTGGAAGCAATTAAAGCTCCCATTTTTCCTAATTTTGAAAATTCATCCAAAGGCTTATAAACTTGTTTCTCCATCTCTCCAACATTATATCTTCTTATTCAATAAGTTACCTGAAAGGTCTGTATAAAAACATTATTTGATTATCAATAAAATAACTAATAAAGCATCTAACAGCTATTAATGTTCAGTTATTTTATACATCTACAATTTCTGAATTTTAAAGGAATAACAAAAAGATCTCCGTATTTAGCACCCATGATCAGAGTTATATTCAAAAAAAGATGACTGGTGATAGTTAGTTGTCTTCCTTAAATCTGAAGGTTAACAAACTTATTGTCAGGTTAGAAGCAAGGCAGAAAGATAAGTTATAAAAGACTTGAAATCGCTGTCTGTTCCCTTGTAGGAAAGGATTTGTGTGAAGGAAATAGCTTGAATAAATTTCTATTAATGCTTCATTTTTTTTATATCAGATTATAAGCCTGTGCGAACTGCACCAATTCATAGTTGTTAGTCACATTTAACTTTGTTCTGATATTTCTTCTGTGGGTGTTGACAGTTGTTTCTGATATGTGAAGTGTGTTTGCTATTTCATCTGAGTTTATTCCTAAAGCCATTCCTTTCAGAATTTCTTTTTCTCGTCTAGTAAGAGAAGAAAAAATACTCGAATTCTTTTTAAGGAATATATTCTCTTCTAACAATCGATTTACTTTAGAGGTAATATGATGTTCCGGATCTACAGGAACTGAAGTTGTGATTAAATGACTGGTATTTCCATTTGTATCTTTCATAAAAATTTTAGTCGTACTTAAATACAATTTATAGTTTTCCTGAGGAGAAGAACGGACCTGTTGAAAATAGGTAACAACTTCATTTTCATTTCCTTTTTCCATAAGTGCCACTATTTTTGAAGAATAATCATCTCCATAGTCTTTTGTAAAATAGCGGTCATAATATTCATTGCCTGGAAGATCAAATAAATCATCTTTGGTAGTTTTCAGAATGGATAATCCCCAGGGTGACATGTACTTTACAACTAAATTTTCAAGTTGATGGATAATTATTACTGCTGGTATCTCTTTGGCGATGATATCAAGGTTTCTGATTTTTTCTTCAAGTGTTTGTGGCTTCACGTTGACTAGATATTATCTCAATTTAACTTTTGAAAGAACGTTTTTAATTATTGTTCCTATTCATCAAATTCTTGATTATGGTTTTGGCATTAATCTCCTTGATTTGAATAAAAGATTATTGGTCAGAATTATGGTCAATGGAAATTTTCAAGCCATTGATACTAATTATATTGGCTCTTCTAATTAAGTGAGGATTATTAAATTTTGTCATTAGTACGCAATTGGTTTGTCTTAGTTTTGGGATTTACTTTTGCCCTTATTTAAGTCTGAAAGAGTATTCCGGAAAATTGTATATGTCTATTGAATCAATTTCTTATCTATTAGATGTTCAAGTAATAAGGAAAGGCAGAAGCTGATAAGTTTTAGTTATAAATCTTAAGTTTTAAAAAAGATAAGTATAAAGAGATGTCTTGTAGAAAGGTTAATTATGGTGTAAAATAACAAAGACATAAACAGAAAAAGGACGCCTTTTATTTCATCCTTTTGCTAAAATAGTCATATACAACTTTTGATATATCTGCAATAATTTTTTCACTGGCAGCTGTGTCCTCTTTTGAATCTGTTATAAAAACACTTATATAATAATAACGTCCGTTCGGCAGAAAGATAATACCAATGTCATTTACTGCTGCAGTAATACCTTCTTTGTTTGTACCAGACCAGCCTGTTTTATGAGCGACTACTGTTCCTTTGGGAAGTTGTCCTTTTAATCTGTTTTTTCCCGTTTCTGTTTTTTTCATGATTGCCCATATAAAATCATGATGCTCATCAGACAGTTTTTTTTTGTCATTGTCGTAAAAAAAAGCAAGTATCTGAGTGGATGTTTTGGGTGTTGTCCAATTCTTAAATTGCAAATCCCAATTGCTCTGCATCACTTCTTCATTGATTTTTACAGAAAAGTCCTTAAATCCTCTTTCCGTTATAAAATTCTCAACTACCTGAGGACCTCCGATAAGTCTCAAAAGAACATCACACCCGACATTGTCACTTAGAGAAACAGTGTATTCTAATATTTCTGCAATTTTCAAGGATGCACCTTTGGGATACTTTTCCCGAATAGGACTATAAAGCCCAGGCAACATTTGATTCTTATCAATTTTTATTATTTGTTCTAAAGAGAATTTGCCTTGTTGAATTTGGGTTAAAACCGTCAATGCAATATGAAACTTAAAGAGACTTTGCATAGGGAAATGCTTGTCCCCATTTATAGATAAAGTATCCATTCCATTGTCTCCCATAATTGAGACTCCAACCTTTGCCTTTTTCGTTGAAAAAATTGTTTCAATTTCCCGCCTTAGAGATTCGTTTGATTGCGCATTTGTCCAGGTTGTACTAAATAGGAGTAATGCAAGTAAAGTTAATTTTTTGTAAATCATTTTAAGTCTGTTTACAATTTCTCTTGTCTGCAGCATCTGTCAGTACATATAAAAGTAATTAAAATAGTAAGGCATTAGGTGCCTCGTCCTAAAATAGGTTTACAGTTGTTTACAATTCTCAACACAACAAATTTCTTGCTAATGGTGAGATAAAAAAAAATCCCATTAATCTGTAAATCTGATAAATCCCGATTCAAATTTGAAGTACATTTTATACCTTTGCTCCATAATTGTTTTTTATCTGTTTTTTTTAGTTTTTATGAGAGTATTACTATTAACTGTAATTACATCGTTTTTATCATTATCGGTTTCAGGCCAATGGATGAAGCTTACGAATCCAACCACCTATGAAGCAACTTTTCTGATTAACCAAGGGGATAAGGTTTTTGCCAGTATCGGAGGGGCAATCACAGTGGGAAATGAAGAAGAAGGTCATTACAGGTTTTATAATCTGGAGTTTTCAAACTACAGGTATTCATGCGCAAGTAAATGGAATAAGCATGTAGTAACAGGAAGTACAAACGGATTTGTTGCCTTATATGGAGATATTTCAAATGCTGAGCGTCTTTTCACAAAGTCAATTGGTAGTGGAGAAATTTACAACATAGAAATCAAAGACGAAAGAGTTTTATTTGCAACAGCCACAGGTATCTATATTTCGGATGATGTATTGAATACTGCACAAAGAATAACAGCAGGTATTCCAGAGGTTAAAACCAGACAGATCCGGATCATCAATGACAAAATATATGCAGCTTCTGATTCCGGACTATATGTATCAGAAAATTCAGGAGATAACTGGAAACTACTTGCTTTTCCTCGGAAAAAAGTTAACAGTGTGGAAGGTTTAAATGACACTATCTATTCAGGTGCTAAAGCTGGCTTATTTTTTTCAACTGATGAAGGTAAAAACTGGACTTCCGTTCCTTACTTCGAGAATAAAGAAGTCAATAAAATTTTTGTAGATCAGTCTGATCTGTGGCTTACGTCAGGTTATCATATTTTTAAGAAAATAAATGGAAATTGGGAGGAACAGTATCCTGGGCTTCCTGATGAGGTCAATTCTATGATTCGTGTTGGCAGTACCATATTTCTGAGTTCAATATTAGGGATTGTATCTAAAAATGATGGAGAAGAATGGAAGACGGCCAAACTTCAGAATAATTTAGGAGATAAAAGAGAGCTTGCAACACTGGCCTCTGATGGAAAGCATTTAATTGCTGGAGCAGAAGTTGGTGGAGTTTATCTGAGCAAGGATTTTGGAATCTCCTGGGAAATGAAAAGTCCTCCTGCAGATGCCGGTGCTACTATAAGCAATTTGCATATAAATAATAAGAGTTGGTTTGTGAGTAATTATATGAATACCTTTCGTTCACAAGATTCTTGTAAAACCTGGACTTTAGCCCAACAAGGGTTACCTTCCGTTAGAATATCTGATTTTAAAACATTTAACGATTCTTTGTGGGTCTGTAACAGTGCTGGTTTATACTTGTCTCTGGATCAAGGTGATAACTGGTCTCAGTTTTTGCCTTCATCTTCAAATAGTATAGTCAGAAATTCAAAAGGTGAAATTCTGTTTACCAGTGGTCAGAAATTATTAAAAGCACCATTTCCATATGTAGATTGGGATACTGTTACTTTCAGCAAAAATCTTACAAAACTCGTGCAGGAAGGAGATACTATGTATTTGTCAACAGCAGGAGACTATCTTTACAGATCTTTTAACGGAGGTTCAACCTGGGAAAAAATCTTTAAAGGATTAAATACAAGCAATGCCAATATTTATGAATTAACAGTCAATAAGGAATTTGCTGTCACAAGTATTGAGAATGTTATTTATGTTCTTCGTCATGCTTCTGATCAATGGACTTCATTTAACCAAACATTACCTTTTGGAGATATAAGGCACTTGATGATTCTTGATAATGATCTTTATACTATCGTTAAATTTCAAGGCTTATTCAGACGGTCGCTTTCAGACTTTGATAGACCAACTAGTATTGATCATCCTGCCCATGAAAAGGCTTCAGGCTTTTACCCTAATCCTGCAGTCGACTACATCTATTTAAAAAACACATTAAATGTTGAACAAGCAAACTTATACGATTTGTCTGGAAAACTTATCAGGTCTTTTGATGGTACTGAAGCTCTCGATATTTCCAGTATTGAAAAAGGAGTTTTCTTAATACGAATTACCAATAAGGACAAAACGGAAACTTTTGAAAGGCTGATTAAATATTGATTTGAAAAGCTAGAGACAGATATAAAATTGCCACTAAAGGATCTTTAGTGGCAATTTTGTTTATATCATGTTCTTGGTGATTCTTTTGGTAATTCATCACCTTAACAATCCTGAAGGGATTGAATATTTATAGATAGCTGTGTATTGTCTTGGTGCGACCCCTACAGGGTCGTATGTTTTTGTCTGCTTTTATCTATAAACATTTGACCTCTTCGAGGTCAGGAACTTCTTTCAAACTTTATGGCCTAGCTGTATTGATAAAAAAATCGCCTGCCGTCCCCGGACAATGGCCGTCAACTTGAAGAATTTTCATTTTGCCATCGTAACTTGTGAAGCATTTGAGTATAGATAGCAGGACATTGCCTTGGAGCAAACCCTACAGGGTCATATGTTATTTGTCTGCTCTTATCTATAAACATTTGACCTTTTCGAGGTCTGGAACTTTTCTCAGACTTTCATGACTTAGCTGTATTAATAAAAATCGCCTTCCCCCGGAACAATGGACGTCAACTTGTAGAGTTTTTATTTTATCATCGTAACTTGTGAAGCATCGGAGCTTTTAAAATGAATAAAATTAAGCTAATTGGCAGGATGGTGATTTAAGTATACAAATTATTTTGTGACTATCAGATCTTTCACAGGGACAGGATGACCAAATTGATGATTGGTACTAAGTGGAGGTTTGGGTAGATATCTTTTATATCGAATTAATTGGGTCTTACGGAACAGATAAGCACAAAAAAAGGAAGGGATTCTTAAGCTCCCTTCCCGTAAATTAACTATTTAGGACAACTATACTTGTATTAAGCCCGATGTTTTCAGCACTACCTGGAATCTGAATCAGTATTGGATAGAATCTGAAGCCAGCCTTTATATTCATCATTCCCACAGCCTGTCTTTAAATAATAGTAATAAATCCCATCTACAGTGTTCTCAGCTTTCCAGGTACCATCATAATTTTTAGCTTGATATACCCGAGTTCCCCAACGATTATATATTTCAATAAAAGATCCTGCCGGAAACATTTTATTATCGTAGTTCTTTTCTTCTACAATTTCAAATGTATCATTCCGTCCATCACCGTTAGGTGTAATTAAATTTGGAATAAAAAGAGCTTGTTTATCGACTGCATGAATGTTTATTGTATCCGGATAGGTTTGGCAACCAGGCTGATCTAAGTCTTTTACATATACTAAGTAGAAATTATTAAGACCATTCGGAGTAATATCTAAATAATTATGTTCCGTAGATATTGTATCCATATTTGCAGTATTGATCCATTCATAACTATAATGATTAGATCCACCCTTGGCGAAAACCGTTACTCTTCTTGAAACACCAACACACAATGTGTCCATTGGGGTTTCTAAGGATGTTATATCAAATCCGGGCAAACCGGCGGTAATTTGGATGGTATCAGATTTATCTGGGCCACAACCTCCGGAAACGGTATAAATATAAGAATATGTTAGTCCGGCAATTAGGCCTGATACACGGATACTGTCAGAATCAGGATCACCAATAATTATGGCATCATTGGCATTGTATGCCGACCAGACACCATTGCCAACACCAGGGCTTAAAGTATATAAATCCAGATAAGAATTACAGGTTATTATATCCTTTCCTAGATCTACCGGAGAATTATCCGGTAAATGGATGATCGCAAAATCTCTTGAAAGATTTGAAGCACAACCCGAATCTGAAGTAAAATATATGTGATAATTTCCTGCTTCTTTTAAAGTAAGTGAAGGTGCACTACCTATTTCTTTATTTTCCTTAAACCATTTAAATATTCCGGAAAAGTTTTCGGTCTGAGCTTCTACAAGAACAGAATCACCAGGACAAAATGTTAAAGGACCACTCGTAAATGATGGTTGAGGTGGTATAGGATTCACAATTACAGTAATAGTATCAGAAGTATCAGAAGAACAAAGTTTTTCAGACTCAAAGGTCACTGTGTAAATTCCAGGAGTAGTGACAGTCAAAGGATTTTCTTTTGATTTCGTCGACCAGGTAAAAGTACCTCCGGTAAAGTCCTTGGAGCTGGCAGTAAGCTTAACAGAATCACCATCACAGAAAGTCAGGGGACCACTTGCCGAAATTACTGGTTTAGGAGGTATAGGATTCACAATTACATTAATAGTATCAGAAGTATCAGAAGAACAAAGTTTTTCAGACTCAAAGGTCACTGTGTAAATTCCAGTAGTAGTAACAGTCAAAGGATTTTCTTTTGATTTCGTCGACCAGGTAAAAGTACCTCCGGTAAAATCCTTGGAGCTGGCAGTAAGCTTAACAGAATCACCATCACAGAAAGTCAGGGGACCACTTGCCGAAATTACTGGTTTAGGAGGTATAGGATTCACAATTACAGTAATAGTATCAGAAGTATCAGAAGAACAAAGTTTTTCTGACTCAAAGGTCACTGTGTAAATTCCAGTAGTAGTAACAGTCAAAGGATTTTCTTTTGATTTCGTCGACCAGGTAAAAGTACCTCCGGTAAAGTCCTTGGAGCTGGCAGTAAGCTTAACTGAATCACCATCACAGAAAGTCAGGGGACCACTTGCCGAAATTACTGGTTTAGGAGGTTTAGGATTCACAATTACTGTAATACTGTCAGATGTATCAGATGAACAAAGCTTTTCAGACTCAAAGGTCACTGTGTAAACTCCAGGAGTAGTGACAGTCAAAGGATTGTCTTTTGATTCCGTCGACCAGGTAAAAGTACCTC